>JBBQBI010000020.1:0-95200 GCA_038363005.1 Rhodospirillales bacterium | reverse complement strand
GAACGCCATCGAGGTGGTGCAGGGCAGCAGCCTGGCCGACAGCTTCAGCAACGCGGCCGGCACCGGCACCTTCTTCGGCAACAGCGGTGTGGACACGCTGGTCGGTGGCGCCGGCGTCGAGACCTTCGACGGTGGCAGCGGTGGCGACATCGTCAGCTACATCAATTCCGCCGCCGCGGTCACGGTCGACCTCAGCGTCGGCACCGGCTTCGGCGGCCTGGCCGCCGGCGACGCCTATACCCAGGTGGAAACCGTGATCGGCGGCAGTGGTGCCGACATCCTGCGCGGCACCAACCTGGGCGCGGTGGCGAACCTGCTCGACGGCGGCTCGGGCGCCGACCTGCTGAACTTCTCGCTCGGCGCCGATACGCTGTACGGCGGCAGCGGCATCGATACCGTCAGCTATGACGGGGCCAGCGCGGCGGTCATCGTCGACCTGGATGCCGAGACACAGTCCTTCGTCGGCCTGGTCGATCCGGACGATGTGCTCAGGCAGATCGAGAACGCGATCGGCACCAGCTTCAACGACGTGATTCGCGGCGACAAGGGCGTCAACATCCTGCAGGGCGGCGACGGCAACGACACGCTCGAGGGCCGCCTGGGTGCCGATACCCTGATCGGCGGCACTGGGCTTGACTGGGCGGACTACAGTAGCTCCGTAGCCATCGTGACCATTACCTTGGGCAGCACGGCGCCGCAGTTTGGTGCCAGCGGCGGCGACGAGGTCGGCGACACCCTGGTCGGCATCGAGGCGGTGCGTGGCTCCGACGTCAACGACAACGGCGACACCCTGGCCTCATTGCTGGGCGCCGCGATCCTCGACGGCGGCCTGGGCGACGACCTGCTGATCGGCGGCGCCGGCGTTGACAGCTATATCGGCGGCGACGGCAGCGACCGGATCGACTACAGCGCCTCGAACGCCGGCGTCACGGTCAACCTGGTGACCGGGCTGGGCAGCGGCGGCTACGCCCAGGGCGATCGCTACGACACGGTGGAGAACATCGTCGGCTCCAGCTTCGCCGACGTCATCATCGGTATCGCCGGCTTCAACACCTTCCTGGGCCTGGATGGCGACGACTCACTCTATGGCGGCTCCTCGACCGACAGCCTGATTGGCGGCGCGGCCGACGACTGGCTGGAGGGCGGCTCGGGCGCCGACTTCCTGGACGGCGGCGCTGGGTTAAACGACGTGGCCTCCTATACGCTGTCCAACACCGGCGTGCAGGTCGACATCTCCGACACCCTGGTGGAGACCGGGGGCGACGCCGAGGGCGACCGGCTGACCGGGATCGAGCACCTGGTCGGCTCCAACTTCAACGACGTGCTGACCGGCGGTGCCGGGGTGAACTGGCTGTTCGGGCAGTCCGGCAGCGACCGACTGGATGGCGGCCTGGGCGCCGACTCACTGTTCGGCGGCAGCGGCAACGACGTGGTGATCTACGACGTGTTGGACGCCGCGATCATGGGCGGTCTCGGCATGGATACGCTGGTCGGTGGCAAGGGTAACGACGCCATCCAGATGAATCAGGCGCCGTTCCACTTCGCCGGTGGCTTCGCCTCCTTCGAGACCATCCAGCTCGGCAGCGGCAGCGATTATTTCCTAGGCTCGTCGAACGCCAACGATTTCCTGAGCTACGGCGCCGGTGGCGTGGCGGTGTTCGGCGGCAGCGGCACCGACTACATCGCGGCGCGCGGCAACGGGGCCATCGCCGGCAACAACGACTCGCTCTATGGCGGCAACGGCAACGACGTCATCTGGGGCGGCGGCGGCAGCGACGTGGTCTCTGGCGACAGCGGCAACGATGCCATCTACGGCGGCTTCGGCAATGACAAGATCTCCGGTGGCAGTGGCTACGACGTGGTCTATTTCGGCCGCGACGAAGGCAATGACGTGGTCAGCGACGCCGAGGGCCTGGTGATCTTCTGGGGCAACGACGCGCTGGAGATCAACCCGACCTACGACGGCGTCGATCCCAGCGAGATCCTGATCTCCTATGGCCTGACCGACGTCACCATCACCTTCACCGACGGCAGCAGCGGCTCCATCACCTTCGGCAAGGGCGCGGTGCAGACCCTCAACCTCTTCGACTACGCCAATGGCGAGGCCGGCAACTCCGCCACCCCGCCGCCGCAGTACGTGCGCGACGTCTGGTCGGCCGAGTGGGACAGCGGCAGCCAGACCTTCACCGCCTTCACCAAGGTGGTCGACGGCTAGTTCGTAGGGGTGATCCGCCAGAGGCTGCCCGAGGTGTCGTCGGCGATCAGCAGGCTGCCATCCGCGGTCCAGGTCAGCCCGACCGGCCGGCCCCAGACCTCGGCGCGGCCGGGCTCGCTCTCGGCATCAAGGCGAAAGCCGGTGACGAAGGCCTCGTAACCGCCATCCGGCCTACCGTCGGTCATCGGCACGCGCACCACCATGTAGCCGCGCGGCACGCCGGCATTCCACGAGCCCCGCAGGGCGACGAAGGCATCGCCCTCCCAGGCCGGCGGGAAGCGGCCGCCCTGCTGGAACACCACCGCCATGGGCGCCGAATGGCTGCGGAACAGCAGGTCGGGCAGCAGGCTGCTGGCGACCAGGTCCGGCCGCCGCTCGGCGAGATCCGGCTGCGGGTGGCTGCCGATGTAGGCATAAGGCCAGCCATAGAAGCCGCCGGGCACCAACCGGGTCAGGTAGTCCGGCACCAGTTCGTCGCCCAGTCCGTCGCGCTCGTTGACCGTGACCCAGACTTCGTCGCTACCGGGGCGGATGGCGATGCCGACCGGATTGCGCAGGCCGCTGGCCAGGGTGTCCTGCTGGCCGGTCGCCAGCTCCAGGCGCTGCACGCTGGCGCGCGGCAGCGGGTCCTCGCCGATGTTGCTGGCGCTGCCGATGGCGATGTAGAGCCACCGCCCATCGGGCGACAGGGCGATATCGCGGGTCCAGTGGCTGCTGGCGGGGCCCAGCGCGCCCGGTGCCGTGATGGCGACCCGGGCCGCCGCGTCCGGTTGGCCCTGGCTGTCCAGCGGCAGGCGCCAGACCGCCTCGACATCGGCGATGTAGAGAGCATCGGTGCTGACGGCCAGCCCATGCGGCCGCGTGAAGCCGGCGGCGATCACGCGCCGCTCGTCCGCCACGCCGTCACCGGTCCGGTCGCGCAGCAGCCAGACCTGGCCGCTGGCCGGTTCGGCCAGATAGATCGCCCCGGCCGGGCCGCTGGCCAGCCAGCGGGCCTGCGTGAAGCCCTCGGCGAAGAGCGTGACTGTGAAGCCGGGCGGCGCCACCGGCAGCACGCCATCGCCGCGGGCGACCGTCGCCGGGGCGCGGCTGGCACTGGCGGTCGCAAAGGGCGGCGGCAGGTCGCTCGGGGCGATCTCGTAGTGTGTACCTGGCGTAACCGTCTCGGCGTCGGCCATGCGCTGTGGAGCCCCGATCGCGGTCAGCACCAGGGCAATGGCCGACAGCCGGAGGGATTGGCGCCCGCCGTCGCGAAGACGTGGCAGCAATGACATGACGTTCTCCTGGCCGGTGACACAGCGTCACCACACGCAAATCTAGGTCAAGGAGCGGGGCGCTCCAGGGACCAGCGGCACCCCCTGACTAACCAAGCCGGGCGACGAATCGATAGTAGAGAATACTATAGTATGCCTTAAATTTTCAATACATTTCGCCATATGGGAGAATACTGAAGTATAAAATATACTCATTATAGATAAAATACGCTCTACGAATCGATCTCTAAGCTATGTCTTTGCAGAGTTATTTCTTTTTTCGGTAAAATTGTCACGTTCTATTGATACGTTATTGCGCTGCAATTCGATATCCTAATAGGGTACGCCACAATGGCAGCAACGGGTCTGCCTGCGGCGCATTGGTCGGCGGCTCACGCTGTGCGCGGCAGCCACCTGGTCCCCCTGGCAAGGGGAAGGGTTGGTATTGATGGCGAGCCAAATGGGGGATGGCCATGGCGAAGGGAAACCTTCCCAAGGGGCTTCCGGGACTCTCAGGTAGCGACAGCCTGCGGGGACTTGGCGGAAGCTGGTTCGATGCGAGTCACTCTGGCGGCTTCGGCAACGGGCAAGGTCCGTTGGCGGGCTTGGCCCAGGACGTGCACGCGCTGCTGCATCCCGGCGCCCCTGCGGACAGCAGCGAGACGACGACGACCCTTGCCGCGGCCAAGGTCAGTGGCGACCTTACAGCAGGCGGTCCCGGCCTGGGCGGCCCGATCGTCGCCTCCTTCGCCACGCCCTTGACCAATGGCCCGGACAATTATGTCGGCGGCGCCGGCGTGGATTCGGTCGATGCGCTCGACGGCAACGACATCGTGCAGGGCGTCGGCGGCAACGACACGCTCTACGGCGCCTCCGGACTCGACAGCCTCTATGGCGGTGCTGGCGACGATGTGATCTTCACCGGCGTCGGCGACGACGTCGCCTTCGGTGGCAGCGGCAGCGACCTGATCTTCGACGGCGGTCCGGCGCTGCAGATCAGCACGGCGGACGACCAGATCAACGCCGCCAACAGCGGCATCGATGCCCAGCCCTTCGTCACGCCGCTGAGTGACGGCAGCGGCGGCTACATCGTCGGCTGGAGCCAGGGCTTCGGCTTGAGCCAGACGCCGGATACCACGGTGTTTCAGCGCTACACCGCCGCTGGTGTGCCGATCGGTGGGCAGGTGCGCTTCGATCAGCAGCCCGGCGTCAACACCGGGTTCCGGGACCGTGGCGAGGTGCAGCTCACCGCGCTCAAGGGCGCTCATGCCGGCGAGTTCGTGGTGGTCTGGTTCAGCTATCACGCCAACCCGCAGCCAGGCGATGAGCACTCCGCCTTCATGGCGCACTTCGGCAGCAGCGGCGCGCAGATCGGCAATGCCGTGCAGCTGTCGCCTTCGGCGAGCAACACGCAGTCCCGCCCGACTGTGGTGGCGCTGGACGACGGCACCTTCGTCGCCACCTGGCAGGACCAGATCCGCGACACCAACAACGGCGTGCTGAACTGGGGCATCTACTCCCAGCACTACCAGCTGGTCGGCACGCAGATGCAGACCCTGGGCAACGACTTCCACGTCAGCCAGACGATCGGCGGCAATCAGGCGCTGCCGCAGAGCATCGTGCTCAGCAACGGCAATATTCTGGTTTCCTGGAACTCCGACAGCAACGTCGGTGACGCCGGCCTTGGCGTCTACTTCCGGATCCTCAATCCTGCTGGCGGTGTCAGCGGCGTCACCAACGAAACCCGCGCCGCGGTCACCACGACCGGCGACCAGTTCATGCCGGGCCACGGCATCACCGCGCTGACTGGCGGCGGTTTCGTGGTGGTCTGGACCGGCAATGGTCCGGGCGACGCCAACGGCGCCTTCTTCCGCCGCTTCGACAACAGCGGCACGGCACTCGACCTGGTCGACCGGCCCTTGAACACCACGGCGACCGGCACGGCGGAAAACTTCGCCGTGGTGACGGCCTTGCCGGACGGCGGCTTCTTCGCGGTGTGGGAAACCAACACTGGCGCCACCACCGACCTGGTCGGTCAGCGCTTCAACGCCGCCGGCACCGCCGTCGGCAGTCCCATCACCATCAACTCGCTGACCGCCGGGGCGCAGAACGAGCCCAATCTGACCACGCTGCCCAGCGGCACCATCGTCGTCACCTGGGATGGCGCCGGCACCAGCGGTGCCGATCGCGACGTGTTCCAGCGCTTGCTGAAGTTCGGTTCCAGCGGCGGCCACGACACATTGACCGGTGGCTCGGGCCTAGACGCGCTGATTGGCGAGTCGGGCAACGACACGCTGCAAGGCGGCGCCGCGGCGGATTCGCTGTTCGGCGGCTCTGGCCAGGACTGGGGTGACTACACCAACTCCAGCGCCTTGGTGAAGGTCGACCTGACCCTGGCTTCGCAGTCGAGCGGCGAGGCGCAGGGCGACGTGCTGGCCGGCATCGAGCATCTGTTCGGCTCCGCCTTCGCCGACACCCTGGCGGGCGACGCCAACGTCAACTCGCTGCTCGGCAATGACGGCAATGACACGCTGGTCGGCCGCGGCGGCGGCGACTTCCTCGATGGCGGCAACGGCGTCGATATGGCTGACTACCGGCTCTCCGCGGCCGGGGTCAACGTCACCCTGGGCGATGCCTTCACGGAGACCGGCGGCGACGCGCAGGGCGATACCCTGACCCGGATCGAGGTGATCCTCGGCAGCAGCCTGGCCGACAGCTTCAGCAGCGTGCTGGGCGCGGCGACCTTCTTTGGCAACAGCGGCAAGGACTCGCTGGCCGGCGCGGCGGCGGCGGAATCCTTCGACGGTGGCAGCGGCGGCGATATCGTCAGCTACGCCGCCTCGGCCGGCGCGGTCAACGTCGACCTGACGACCGGCCTGGGCTCCGGCGGCTTGGCGGCCGGCGACTGGTACACCCAGGTGGAGACCGTGATCGGCGGCTCTGGCGCCGACACGCTGCGTGGCACCAACCTGGCCGGGGTCGCCAACCTGTTGATCGGCGGCTCGGGTGCCGACCTGCTGCGCTTCTCGCTCGGCGCCGATACGCTGATCGGCGGCAGCGGCCTGGACACCGCCAGCTACGACGGCGCCAGCGTCGGCGTGCTGATCGACCTGGCGGCGCAAACGCAATCCTTCGTCGGTCTGGTCGATCCCAACGACACGCTGGTCACCATTGAGAACGCCATCGGCACCAGCTTCAACGATGCGATCCGTGGCACCGCCGGGGTCAACACGCTGGTCGGCGGCGACGGCAATGACACGCTGGAGGGGCGCGCCGGCGCCGACACCCTGGTCGGTGGCACTGGCCTCGACTGGGCGGACTACATCAGCTCCTCGGCGGCGGTGACAGTGACGCTGGGCAGCAGCACGGCGCAGACCGGCGCCGGCGGCGGCGACCAGGTCGGCGATACGCTGGTCGGGATCGAGGCGGTGCGCGGCTCCGACGTCAACGACAGCGGCGATACGCTGTCGTCCCTGTTGGGGGCGGCGATCCTCGATGGCGCCGCGGGCAACGACCTGCTGATCGGCGGCGCCGGCACCGACAGCTACATCGGCGGGGCCGGCAGCGACACGGTCGACTATCGCGCCTCACTGGCCGGCGTGACGGTGAACTTCGTCACCGGCCTGGGCAGCGGCGGCCTGGCGGCCGGCGATATCTACACCACGGTGGAGAACGTGCTGGGCTCCGCCTTGGCGGACACGCTGATCGGTAGCCTCGGGACCAATACCCTGGCCGGCTTCGACGGCAATGATTTCCTGTCCGGCGGTTCGGGTGCCGACAGCCTGCTGGGCGGCGCGGCCGACGATCTGGTGATGGGCGGCTCGGGCGCCGACTTCCTGGATGGCGGCGCCGGGCTGAACGACATCGCCTCCTACACGCTGTCGACCGCCGGCGTGCAGGTCGACCTCGTCTCAGCGTCGCCGGCGACCGGCGGCGACGCGCAGGGTGACGTGCTGACCGGCATCGAACACCTGGTCGGTTCCAACTTCAACGATGTGCTGACCGGTGGCCCCGGGGTCAACTGGCTGTTCGGGCAGTCCGGCAGCGACCGGCTGGACGGCGGCAAGGGCGCCGACTCGCTGTTCGGCGGCAGCGGCAACGACGTGGTGATCTACGATGCGCTGGACGCCGCGATCATGGGCGGCCTTGGCATGGACACGCTGGTTGGCGGCATCGGCAACGATGCCATCCAGATGAACCAGGCGCCGTTCCACTTCGCCGGCGGCTTCGCCTCCTTCGAGACCATCCAGCTCGGCAGCGGCAACGACTACTTCCTCGGCTCCTCGGTCTCCAGCGACTTCCTGAGTTATGGCGCCGGCGGCGTGGCGGTGTTCGGCGGCAGCGGCGCCGACTACATCGCGGCGCGCGGCAACGGTGCCATCGTCGGCAACGACGACTCGCTCTATGGCGGCAACGGCAATGACGTCATCTGGGGCGGCGGCGGCAGCGACGTGGTCTCTGGTGACAGCGGCAACGACGCCATCTACGGCGGCTTCGGCAATGACAAGATCTCCGGTGGCAGCGGCTACGACGTGGTCTACTTCGGCCGCGACGAAGGCAATGACTCGATCAAGGATGCCGAAGGCCTGGTGATCTTCTGGGGCAATGACGCACTGGAGGTCACGCCGACCTACGATGGCGTCGACCCCAGCGAGGTCCTGATCACCTATGGCCTGACCGACGTCACCATCACCTTCACCGACGGCAGCAGCGGCTCCATCACCTTCGGCAAGGGCGCGGTGCAGACGCTCAACCTCTTCGACTACGCCAATGGCGACGCCGGCAACTCCGCCACCCCGCCGCCGCAGTATGTGCGCGACGTCTGGTCGGCCGAGTGGGACAGCGGTAGCCAGACCTTCACCGCCTTCACCAAGGTCGTCGATGGCTAAGGCGCTGAATTGACCGGCTAATACTTGCGGGATCTGGCCCACAGCAGCCGGCACCCCTTGCATATTTGGTTATAAAAGACATATTGATATTCAACTTGGAATGCTGGCTGGCTGGCGGCTGCCGGTAGCTCCACGACCTGGCAGCAATCTTCGGCGGTACATCAGCGTATGGCAAAGCGGCGTAGCCTGGGGCACGGCACCCCCGGCAGTGGGGTGGCTGCGGGCGATGTCCTGTTGTCGCCCTTGGCATTCAGCACGGCGCTCTCCAGCGCTGGTGCGTCCGGCAGCGGCTTCACCACGCTTGCCGCCGCCAACACCATCACGGCACCCCCGGCAACAACAAGCTGACCGGCACCGATGCCGCCGACGCCATCTATGGCGAAAACGGTGACGACACCATCTGGGGTCTGAGCAGCAGTGACAGCCTGTTCGGTGGCAACAACAACGACACGCTCTATGGCGGCTCCGGCGCCGACACGCTGTTCGGCGAGGATGCGGTCGACATCCTCTATGGCGACCAGGGCAACGATTCGCTGTATGGCGCGGCGGCCACCGACACGCTGTTCGGCGGCCTGGGCGGCGATCTGCTCTACGGTGGCGACGGCGCCGACAGCCTCTATGGCGGATCGGGCGCGGATCTGCTGGACGGCGGTGTCGCCACCGACTCGCTCTATGGCGGGTCCGGTAACGACACCATCATCGGCGGCGACACCGACAACGGCGCCGACCGCCTGTTCGGCGGTGCCGGCGACGACTCGCTCTACGGCGGCGACGCCACCGACACGCTGGATGGCGGCGATGGCAACGACTATCTCGACACCGGATCGGCTGACGACTCCGCCTATGGCGGTAGCGGCGCCGATACGCTGATCGGCGGTCCTGGCGGCGGCGTCGACTACCTCTACGGCGGCAGCGGCGCCGACAGCCTGTTCGGCGGCAGCTCGACCGACTCCCTCTATGGCGGGGCGGGCGACGACGTGATCGATGCCGGTTCGGCCGACGACTCGGTCTATGGCGCTAGCGGCAACGACACCATCTTCGGCGGCGCCGGCGCCGGCGTGGAACGGCTGTTCGGCGGCAGCGGCGGCGACACCCTCTATGGCGGCAGTTCGCAGGACACGCTGCTGGGCGAGGATGGCAACGACGCGCTCTATGGTGGCTCGTCCATCGACTGGCTCTATGGTGGCAACGGCAACGACATCCTCGATGGTGGTGTCGCCGACGATTCGGTGTTCGGCGGTAGCGGCCTCGACACCCTCTATGGCGGCGTCGGCGCCGGCCTGGACCGCCTGTTCGGCGGCAGTGCGCGCGACACGCTCTATGGCGGCAGCTCGGTCGATACGCTGTTCGGCGACGATGGCGACGACACGCTGATCGGTGGCTCGGCCAACGACACCAACTATGGCGGCAGCGGCAACGACACGGTGCTGCAAAAGGTCGTCACCGGCGACCTGGAGCAGTTCTATGGCGGCGCCGGCAACGACCAGTACATCCTGACCGACGAAGGCGCCACCGGACGGCGCTGGAACGTGACGCAGACCGCGCCCTCGCCCGGCATGAACTGGAAGATCGCCGACGGCACCGCGGCGCCGACCGAGCGCGGCGGCGGCACCGCGGTCGAGGGGCTGTCGCTCTTCGCCGGCCAGGGCGCTGACACCCTGACCTTCGCCGTCGGTGGCAGCAACAGCGGCCTGCAGCGCATCTACTTCGACGGCAACCTGGGCAACGACACGGTGATCGGTGTCGGCGCCGGGGCGACGCTGTTCGAGAGCATCGTGCTATCGATCGCCGGCGGCTCCGGCAGCGACACGGCGATCGGCCACTCCGGCATCGATTCCATGGCCGGCGGCAGCGGCGCCGACACCTTCGTCGCCGGTGACGGCAACGACGTCTACCTGACCGGTTACAACCAGGGCAGCGACAGCATCTATGGCCAGTCGGGGGTCGACCTCTTCATCGGCTTGGGTAGTCCGACCTTGGCGTCCAGCTGGACCGTCAGCGCCGGTGCCACCAGCAGCTTCCTGCTGAATGGCGGTGCCAACGGCCAGACCAGCGCGCAGTCCTTCGAGCGCTATTACCTGTCGGGCTCGCTGATGGGCGAGGTCTTCGCCATCGGCGGCGACTTTGCCGCCGCCGGCATCACCGCGACGACCATCGACATGGGTTCGGGCGGCGATGTCTATGCCGCCAATGCCGCGGTCGGCATGGACAGTGTCATCACCACGCTCTACGCCGGCAGCGGCAACGACAACGTCACCGACGGCAGCGGCAACGAGCAGTACTACGGCGGCGCCGGCGACGACCTCTTCACCCAGCAGGCCGGCGGCACCGACACGCTGGCCGGCGGCTCGGGCAACGACCGCTTCGTGCTGGACGAGCAGAGCGACGCCTTCGGCGTCAACCAGGCGACCATCTTCGGCGATAGTGGCTTCGACCAGATCCTCTTCCACGTTTCGGCGCGGGATGCCGCCAGCTACGTGCTCAACAAGGAGTTCTTCTTCGGCGGCGGCAACCAGGTGCTGCAGCACTTCTCCATCGAGACCTTCGACTTCCTCGGCAGCCTTTCGGGCGCCGACACGCTGCAGGTCGATCCGCAGAACGACGTCACCTCGCTCCGCTTCTATGGTGGTGGTGGCGACGACAAGCTCTTCGTTGGCTCAGACGGCACCGATCTCACCCGCATGACGGCCTTTGGCGGCGCCGGCAACGACACGCTGGCGGCCGGCAGCGGCGCCGACACGCTGGACGGCGGCCTGGGTGCCGACAGCCTGTTTGGCGGCAATGGCGACGATGTCATCTACTTTGACGCGGCCGACGCCCGCAGCATCGGTGGCGCCGGGCGTGACACGCTGATCGGCACCTCGGGCGCCGACGCCATCCAGTTGGACAACGCGGCCTTCCTGCAAGGCAGCACCTATGCCGCCTTCGAGGTGGTGCAGCTGGGCGACGGCAACGACTACTTCCTCGGCAGCAGCAGCGCCGCCAGCTTCAGCCAGATCCAGGGCAACGGCATCTCGGTGTTCGGTGGTTCGGGCGCCGACTACATCTCGATGCGCGGCAACAATGCCGCTGTCGGCATCAATGACTACATCGAGGCGGGTTCCGGCAACGACTACATCTGGGGCGGCAACGGTGCCGATACCCTCTACGGCGGCGCCGGCAACGACAACACCTATGGCGGCTTCGGCAACGACACAATCTTCGGCGGTGCCGGCTTCGACATCGACTACGTCGGCCGCAACGAGGGCAACGACACCATCTTCGGTGGCCCGGACGCCGACGGCCTGGTGCTGTTCTGGGGCAACGATGCCACCTACTACGACGGCGTCGACCCCGGCGAGGTGACGATCCAGTACGGCGCCTCGAACGTCGTCATCACCTTCGACACCGGCGGCAGCGTCACTTTCGCCAAGGGCGATATCGCCACCATCAACCTCTTCGACTTCGCCAACAACGACGCCGGAAACGGTGCCACCGCGCCCGGCAAATACAGCCGCGATGTCTGGTCGGCGGAATGGGACAGCGGCAGCCAAACCTTCACCGCCTTCACCAAGGTCATCGACGGCTAGGCTCAAGGTCGCCCGTGATCATCCCTGGAGAATCAATCAGTTAGCGCGCAATACCATCCCATTTTGCTATCTAATATTGAATAGCATTCCATTTTCGCGAATATCTCGTTATGACTTTATCCAATTGGTCATCCTGACCGGCAGAGTCGGGCAGACCGCTCCAGTTTCGGCGGGTATGCAGAAATGGCGTTGGATCAGTCGGCCGGTGGGGTCCCGTCGAGTGGCTTGACAGGCAGCGACCTGCTGCTCTCGCCCTTGTCCCTTGATGCGCCCCTGGCCGGTGGCGGCGGCGGCGGGTTCACCACCTTCGCGGCGACCAACACGATCACCGGTTCCAGCTCCGTCAACCTGCTCACCGGCGGCAACGCCGATGATCTCATACTGGGCTATGGCGGTAATGACACGCTGTGGGGCGCCGGCGGCAATGACACGCTCTATGGCGGCAACAACGACGACCTGGTCTATGGCGGCCCGGGCATCGACACGCTGTTCGGCGACGACGGCAACGACAAGCTACTGGGCGACGACAGCGGCGACAGCCTCTATGGCGGCAACGGCCGCGACAGTGTCTACGGCGGCAACGGCGACGATCGGCTCGACGGCGGCTCGAACAATGACTCGCTGTACGGCGGCTCGGGCAGCGACCTGATTTACGGCGGCGCCGGCTCCGGCACCGACCTGCTGGCCGGCAACTCGGGCAACGATACCCTCTATGGCGGCAACAGCACCGACAGCATCGACGGGGGCAATGGCGACGACCTGGTGAATGGCGGCTCGGGCAGCGACGTTCTCTATGGTGGCGCCGGGCAGGACACGCTGGACTACAGCGACTCGCCGGCGGCGGTGGACGTGCGCCTGGACGACGGGCAGAAGGAAAGCGGCGGCGACGCCGAAAACGATTCCACCACCGGCTTCGAGCACATCGTCGGCTCCTCCTTCAACGACGTGTTGATGGGCCAGAGCGGCGGTTCGGTAGCCAACACCCTGTGGGGCCTGGCCGGCAACGACACGCTGTACGGCCTTTCCGGCGAAGACTATCTACTGGGCGGTGTCGGCAACGATACGCTGTTCGGCGGCGACGAGAACGACACCATCGATCCAGGCGACGGCACCGACACGGTGTTCGGCGGTCCCGGCAACGATTACTTCATCGGCTCGGCCGGCGCCGACCGCTACGACGACTACTACGGCAGCGAGGTCGTGGACTACTCGGCCTCGCCCGGCCGCGTCGCGCTGATCTATGACGCCAACGGAACCACGGCCAAGGGCTATTTCAACTGGGCCGATGGCGACACCTTCACCGGCGACAACGCCTACAACGCCGCCATCGGCTCTGACTTCAACGACACCCTCCAGGGTTATCAGGTCGACGAGTCACCCTGGCTCAACACCTTCTTCGGCGGGCTGGGCGACGACACGCTGATGCCGGGCGCCAGCGGGACCGATTCGCTCTATGGCGGCGACGGCAGCGACTGGGCCAGCTGGGCCGATCTGTCGCTGTCGGTCAAAGCCAACCTAGCCACTGGCCTGGGCACCATGGGCAACGATTCGGCGCGCCTCTTCAGCATCGAGAACCTGCTGGGCAGCCAGGCCAATGACACGCTGCTCGGCGACGGCGCCACCAACGCGCTGCGCGGCCAGGATGGCAACGACTCGCTGGACGGTGCTGGCGGCATCGACAGCCTCTACGGCGAGTCTGGCAACGACGTGATCTTCTTCGACTTCAACGACGCGGCGATCTTCGGCGGCGCTGGGCGCGACACACTGGTCGGCACCTCTGGCGCTGACCAAGTGCAGCTTAACACCAGCCATTTCATCGCCGGCGGCACCCACGCCTCCTTCGAGGTGGTGCTGTTGGGTGACGGCAACGACTACTTCCTCGGAGCCGACGACGCCGCCGCTTTCAGCCAGATCCTGGGCAACGGCATCTCGGTGTTCGGCGGCTCGGGCTCGGACTACATCTCGATGCGCGGCAACAACGCCGGTGTCGGCATCAACGACTACATCGAGGCGGGTTCCGGCAAGGACTACATCTGGGGCGGCAACGGCGCCGATACGATTTACGGCGGCGCCGGGGTCGACAACACCTACGCCGGCTTCGGCAACGACACGATCTTCGGCGGCGCCGGCCTCGACATCCACTACATCGGCCGCAACGAAGGCAACGACACCATCTTCGGCGGGCCGGATGCCGATGGCCTGGTGCTGTTCTGGGGCAACGACGCGGCGCCCAACTTCGACGGCGTCGACCCCACCGAGGTGACGATCCAGTACGGCGCCTCGAACGTCCTCATCACCTTCGACACCGGCGGCAGCGTCACCTTCGCCAAGGGCGACATCGCCACCATCAACCTCTTCGACTTCGCCAACAACGATGCCGGCAACGGCGCCACCGCGCCCGGCAAGTACAGCCGCGACATCTGGTCGGCGGAATGGGACAGCGGCAGCCAGACCTTTACGGCCTTCACCAAAGTGATGGACTGCTGAGCCATGCGGCTGCGGCCGGTCGCCTTGCGACCGGCCCTCTGGTCCCCCGCCGGGCAGCGCCCTAGGCTCGCCGGCCATGACATTGGCTGTAACGCCCGCCGACGAGGAGCCTAGGGGCTACGGCACGCCGCGGCGCGCCCTGGTCGGCGGCCTGCGCGCCGCGGTCGGCGTGCCGATGCTGGCGCTGGGCGCCAGCTACCTGGGCTTTGGCGCGCTGGTGCGGGAATCCGGCATGGCGATCTGGCAGGGGCTGCTGTCCACCGCTACCGCCTGGGCGCTGCCGGGACAGATCCTGCTGGTCGAGCTCTATGCCCTGCACGCCACCCTGCTGGCCATCGCGCTGGGTGTCGGCTTCTCGGCCGCCCGGCTGCTGCCGATGACGATGACTTTGCTGCCCTGGCTGCGCACGCCGGGCCTGCCGCGCTGGCGCTACTTTCTGGCGGCGCACTGGATCGCGGTGACCGGGTGGGCGGTCACTCTGCAAGTGGCACCGCGCCTGCCGGCGAATGAACGCCTGGCCTTCTTCACCGGCTTTACCCTGGCGCTGTGGGGCGCCTCGCTGGCCTGCACCGCCATCGGCTACCAGCTGCCGGGTGCTTTGCCGGAGCGCGTCAGCCTGGCGCTGCTGTTCCTCAATCCGATCTATTTCATGGTGATGTTCCTGGGCGACCTGCGCCTGCGCACCCGGCGCTATGCCCTGACGCTGGGCTTCGTGCTGGGGCCGGCGCTGTTCCTGCTGGACCCTGACTGGAGCCTGCTGGGCGCCGGCCTGATCGGTGGCAGCCTGGCCTTCTGGCTGGGGCAGCGGAAGGCGACATGATGCAGGACTGGTGGCCGCTGCTGGTACTGCTGGTCGGGGCGCTGGTGACCTATGCCTGGCGTGGCCTGGGCGTCGTGCTGTCCGGGCGCCTGCGGACCGACGGCGCGCTGTTCGAATGGATCGCCTGCGTCGCCTATGCGTTGATGGCCGGCTTGGTGGCCCGCATGATCCTGCTGCCATCCGGGCCGCTGGCCACCACCGCGCTGCCCGACCGCATCCTGGCGACGCTTGCCGGGGTCGGCGCCTTCTATGCCTGGCGCCGCGGCGGCGTGCTGATCGGTTGCCTCGCCGGTTGCGGCACCCTGGCGCTGCTCGATTGGCTGGCGCTGTTCGGCTAGCCCATGAGGGCGGCGACGCCAGGCAGGGTCTTGCCCTCGAGCCACTCCAGGAAAGCGCCGCCGGCGGTGGAGACATAGCTCAAGCCGTCCTCGACACCGGCGTGCGCCAGCGCGGCCACGGTATCGCCGCCGCCCGCCACCGACAGCAGCGTGCCGGCGGCCGTCATCGCGGCCACGGCGCGGGCCACCGCGACGGTGGCGGCGTCGAAGGGCGGCGTCTCGAAAGCGCCCAGCGGGCCGTTCCACACCAAGGTGCGCGCGCCACGCAACGCGCCGATGATCTCCGCCACGCTGTCCGGGCCGAGGTCGAGGATCATCTGGTCGGCCGGCACGGCGTCGATCGCCGTCACGGTGGTGACGACGCCGGGCTTCAGCGCGGTGGCGACCACGCCGTCCAGCGGCAGCAGGATGCGGCAGCCGGCGGCCTGGGCCTGGGCGGCGATGGCGCGCGCGGTGTCGGCCAGGTCGCGTTCGCACAGCGACTTGCCGACGGCGATGCCTTGGGCGTGCAGGAAGGTGTTGGCCATGCCGCCGCCGATCACCAGCACCTGGACCCGCGTCACCAGGTTGCCCAGCAGCTCCAGCTTGGTGGAGACCTTGGCACCGCCGACGATGGCGATGACCGGGCGGGTCGGCTTGTCGAGCGCGCGGCTCAGGTGCTCCAGCTCCTCCTGCATCAGCAGCCCGGCGGCGGACGGCAGGGCGTGCGCCAGCCCCGTGGTCGAGGCATGCGCGCGGTGCGCGGCGGAAAACGCATCGTTGACGAAGAGATCGCCCAGCGCCGCCAGCGCGGTGACGAAGGCAGGATCGTTGGCCTCCTCGCCGGCGTGGAAGCGCAGGTTCTCCAGCAGCAGCACGCCGCCCGCCGGCAGCGCCGCCACGGCCTGTTGCGCCACCGGTCCGACGCAGTCGGCGGCGAAGGCGACTGGCTGGCCCAGCGCCTGCGACAGCGGTGCCACCACGGCCCGCAGCGACTGGCTAGCGTCGCGCCCCTTGGGCCGTCCCAGGTGGGACAGCATGATTACCTTGGCGCCGCCGGCGACCAGGGCGCGGATCGTCGGCACGGTGCGGTCGAGGCGCGTGGTATCGCTGACCCGGCCGTCTTGCAGCGGCACGTTGAAGTCGGCGCGCAGCAGCACGCGCTTGCCGGCCAGATCGAGGTCGCGGATGGTCTTGAAATTCGGCATGGTGCCCTCGCTCCCAAGGCGCCGGCCCCAAGGCGCCGGCCAGCGCCAACCGGCGGCCTAGGAACCATGCAGGCGCGCCCGGTGCAAGAGCGCCGCGACAGGCGTTGACCTGCACATTGGGGTATTTCAATCTGGCTTGATGGTGAAACGTTCTCCGGGCTACGCCCTGGTGACTGGCGCCAGCAGCGGTATCGGCGCCGCCCTGGTGCGTGCGCTGCCAAGCGACCAGCCGCTGCTGCTGACGGCGCTGGACCAGGCCGGGCTGCTGGCGATGCAGGTCGAGCTGGCGGTGGCTGGCCGCCCGGTGGAGATCCTGGCCGCCGACCTGGCCACCGAGGCCGGCCGCGCGGCGGTGATCGCGGCGGCGGGGCGGCTGCCGTTGGCACTGCTGATCAACAATGCCGGCCTGGGCGCCTGGGGTCCCTTCCTGGAGAGCGACCCGGAGCGCCTGGCGCAGATCGTGCAGGTCAACTGCCTGGCACCGGTGCTGCTGACCCGCGCGCTGCTGCCCGGCCTGCTGGCCAATGCGCGGGCACAGGGTGGGCGCGCCGGCGTGATGATCGTGGCCTCGGTCGGCGCCTGGCTGCCCTTGCCGCAGCTCGCCACCTACTGCGCCAGCAAGGCCTTCGACCGTTCGCTGGGCGAGGCGCTGGCTGACGAGTTGCATGACGCGCCGATCGACATCCTGACGCTGTGCCCCGCGGCGACGCGCACCGGCTTTGCCGACAGCGCCGGTGTGCCGCTTCCCCGTGACGGCCTGCGCCCGGGCGCCGACCCCGCCGTCATCGCTACGCGGGCGCTGCGGCAGCTCGGCCGCCGCCGCTTGCTGCTGCCCGGACACGCGGCGCGGCGCGTCGTGCTGGTCCAGGCGCTGCTGCCGCGCTGGCTGCTGCGGCGGTTGATTCGCGGCATCATGCGCCGCGTGGTCGCCGCGCGGCAGGGGACGACCTGACGGCTGGCCGTTGACGCCCGGCAGTTGACGACCGGCGCCGGCCCGCCCAGGGTCCTGCCGCATGATCCCGCTCGTCCCCGGCTTCGCGCTCATCACCGGCGCCACCAGCGGCATCGGCGCCGCCTTTGCCCGCGCCCTGCCGCCCGACCGTCCGCTGCTGCTCACCGGGCGCGACGCGGCACGCCTGGCTGAGCTCAAGGCTGAGCTGGCGCACGGCGGCCGACCGGTGGAGACCGTCGCCGCCGACCTGGCGACCGACAGCGGCCGGCGCGCGGTGATCGCCGCGGCCTCGGTCCGCCCGCTGGCGCT
Source organism: Rhodospirillales bacterium (assembly GCA_038363005.1). Lineage (GTDB taxonomy): Bacteria > Pseudomonadota > Alphaproteobacteria > Kiloniellales > JACOMY01 > JAKOWB01. The sequence continues at coordinate 77,181 of JBBQBI010000020.1, read as the reverse complement.
GCTGGTGAACAACGCCGGCCTCGGCGCCTTCGGCCCCTTCCTGGAGAACGACGCGGCGCGCGAGGCCGAGATGGTGCTGGTGAACTGCCTGGCACCGGTGGTGCTGACCCGCGCCCTGCTGCCCCGCCTGCTGGAGAACGCGCGGGCCAACGGCGGCCGTGCCGGGTTACTGCTGCTGGCCTCCACGGCGGCGTTCCAGCCGCTGCCGAACTTTGCCACCTATGCCGCCAGCAAGGCCTTCGATCGCTATCTCGGCGAGGCGCTGGGCCAGGAGCTGATCGGCCAGCCGATCGCCGTGCTGACAGTCTGTCCCGGCGCCACCGCGACCCGCTTCTTCGAGCGCGCCAGGCTGCCCGGCCTGCGCGCGCCCACGGCGTCGGCCGAGGTCGTGGCCCGGCAGGCGCTGGGCGCGCTGGGCCGGCGCGACCGCATCGTCATCGGCTGGGTCAATGCGCTGGCGAGCCGCGCGGTCGGGTTGCTGCCGCGCTGGCTGGCCCGGCCGGCCATCCGCCTGGCGATGCGACGCATGCTGGCGCGCGCGCGGTGAGCGCCGCGTTGGGCGCGCTGCTGGCCGGCGGCGCGGACGACGAGCGTCCCTTCCTGCACTTCGCGGCGCGCACCTGGTCGCGCCGGCAGCTGCTGGGCCAGGCCGACGCGCTGGCCGGCGACCTGCGGCGCCGCGGCCTGCCGCTGGGCGCGGTGCTGGGCATCGCGCTGCCCAATCTGTCGGCCACGGTGGTGGCCCTGCTGGCGGCGCTGCGCGGTGGTTTCGTCGCCGCCCCGGTGGATCCACGCCAGCCGGTGGACGCCCTGCTGCGGTGGCAGGCGACTTGTCGGCCGCTTGCCCTGGTCACCCTCGACCTCGCCACCGTGTTCGAGCGTACGCGGCCGCTGTTGGAGGATCCGGCGCTGCGGCTGCTGCCGGTGGCCCGCATGGCCGACGAGCTGGCGCTCCTGCCACGGCTGCTGGCGCCCTGGCTGCGCAACGGCGGCACGCTGCGCCGCCTGGCGGATTCACGCGCCTTCTTCTGGCTGCGCGACCTGGCGACCGGCGCGGCTGTCGCGCCGCTGCCGCTGCGGCTGCCCGATGGCGGAACGCTGGACGGCGACGAACTGGCCGCCGCCGCGCCGCGCGGCGACCGCGCGCTGCTCGGCCTGCCGCTGGCGGCGCCGGCGGCGCTGCTGGCGCTGTGCGGCGCCTGGGCGGGCGGCGGCGCGCTGCTGCTGTCGCCCCGCCTCGACGCCAGGGCGCTGGCCAAGGCGGCCAAGCAGGGCCAGGCCGCGACGACGATTTCCCCCTAGACTGGGCCGGCAGACAGAAAGGCCACGCCATGCAACCGGGTCTCTATAGCTACCTGCCGCAGGAGCGGGTGATCTGGGGTCGTCCGGCCGCCGAGGCGGTCGCTGGCGAAGTCGAGCGGCGTGGCGCCGCCCGCGTCTTCCTGCTGGCCTCGCGCTCGCTGGCGACGGGCACCGACGTGGTGGCCGGGGTAGAGCGGGCGCTGGGCGAGCGCGTGGTTGGGCGCTTCTTCGACTGCGTGCAGCACACGCCGCGCGAATCGGTGCTGGCCGCGGCCGCGGCCGTGCGCGCCGCGGCGCCTGACCTGATCGTCACGCTGGGTGGCGGCACGCCGATCGACACCGGCAAGATCCTGCAGATCTGCCTGGCGCATGATGCCCGCAAGGTCGAGGACATGGATGCGCTGCACGTCCGGGTGAACGCCGACGGCACGCGCCACCTGCCGACGATCAAGCCATCGCCGGTGCGGCAGATCGTGGTGCCGACGACGCTCTCGGGCGCCGAATTCTCCTCGCTCGGCGCCGCCACCGACAAGCGCACCGGTGCCAAGCAGGCCTATGTCGGGCCCGACATCTGTGGCGCGGCGGTGATCCTCGATCCGGCGATCACGGTCCACACGCCGGAGTGGCTCTGGCTCTCCACCGGCATCCGCGCTGTCGACCACGCGGTAGAGACGCTCTGCTCGATCGACCCGACGCCCTTCACCGACGGCCTGTCGCTGCACGCCCTGGGGCTCTTCGCCCAGGCGCTGCCGGCGAGCCACCGCGATCCCGCCGACCTGGAGGCGCGCTTGGCCTGCCAGCAGGCGGTGTGGCTGGCGGCCTCCTCGATCAACCGGGTGAACTACGGCGCCTCGCACGGCATCGGCCATGTGCTGGGTGGTCTGGCCGACGTGCCGCACGGCTATACCTCCTGCGCCCTGCTGCCGGCCGTGCTGGCCTGGAACGCCGACGCCACGGCGCGCCAGCAGAACCAGGTGGCGACGGCGCTGGGTCGGCCCGGCGTGGCCGCCAGCATCGCGGTCAAGGACCTCATTGCCGGTCTCGGCCTTCCGACCTCGCTGCGCGACCTGAAGGTGCCTTCGGAGGTGCTGCCGCAGGTGGCCGAGGCGGCCATGGCCAACCTCTGGGTGCGCACCAACCCGCGGCCGATCCGCGACGCGGCCGATGTGCGGGCGATCCTCGACCTCGCCTGGTAGCCTGCCGTTGTCCTGGCGCCGGGGCGCTCTTCGCCGTTTGCACTGCTCCTGGCGGCGGAGTTGCGCCAGTGTCCCGCGCCATGACCAGCCCCGCCACCGCTTCGCCGCTGCGCCTCACCGTGCTGCTCTGCCTGGCCGAGGTGCTGGTGATGCTGAACAACGCTTTTCCGGCGCTGCTGCCGCAGTTCCAGACCGCCTGGGGCCTGAACAACGGCGAGCTCGGCTGGCTTAGCGGCATGTACTACGGCGGCTATGTGCTGGCGACGCTGCCGCTGGTGGCGCTGACCGACGCGCGCGATCCGCGCCGCATCTATCTGGCCGCCACGCTGCTCTGCGCGCTCTCCTCGTTGGCCTTCGCGCTGCTGGCGCAGGGCTTCTGGAGCGCCCTGGCGCTGCGCATCCTGGGCGGCGTCGGCCTGGCCGGCACCTACATGGTGGGCTTACGCCTGCTGACCGACCGGGTGGAAAGCCGCGCGCAGAGCCGCGCCATCGCCTTCTATACCTCGCACTTTGCCATCGGCAACGCCGCCTCGGTCTGGGTCGCTGGCACGGCGCAGCGCTGGATCGGCTGGCCTGGCGCCTATCACCTGGCGGCCGCTGGCGCCGCCGGTGCGCTGCTGATCGTACTGTTCTGCATCGCCCCCAGCGCGGCGCCGGAAAAGCCGGTGCACTGGCGCCAGGCGCTCGACCTGCGTCCGGCCCTGAAGAACCGCCGCGCGCTTGGCTTCAACCTGGCCTATGCCTGCCACGGCTGGGAGCTCTTTGCCTTCCGCTCCTTCCTGGTCAGCTTCCTGCTGTTCGCCGCCAGCGGCCGCGGCTATCCGCTGGGGCTGAACGCCACTGACCTGGCCGGGCTGGTCCTACTGCTGGGACTGCCGGGCTCGGTCGGCGGCAACGAGCTGGCCAACCGCTTCGGCCGCGTGCGGGTGATCACCTGGGTCATGTTCGGCTCCGCCGCAATCGGCCTCGCCGTGGCCTGGAGCGCCACCGGGCCGCTCTGGCTCTTCCTGCCGCTGCTGCTCTGCTATGGCCTCAGCGTCGCCGGTGAATCGGCGGCGGTGACCGGCGGCGCGGTGACCGCGGCGACGCAGGGCCGGCGCGGCGCCACGCTGGCGGTGCATTCGATCCTCGGCTTCGCGGTGGCGGCGCCGGCGCCGGTGGCCTTCGGCTACCTGCTCGACCTGGGCGGCGGCGAGGGCGTGGCCAGCGCCTGGTTCCTGGCCTTTGCCGCGCTTTCCCTTGGCGTCGCGCTGGGGCCTATACTGCTGCTTGTGATGTTCCGCCGCGCGGAGGCCAACGCCGCATCCTGATGACCGCACCCGTGCCGAAAACCGCCGTGCTCTTCCTGACGCACTTCGTCAACAGCCGCGTCATCCGGCGGTTCCGCAAGTTGCAGCGCGATCTGGCCGGACTGCACGACGTCTTCTTCGCCATCGACCTGGTGTCCAGCCCGTCGCATCGCCGCGTCACCAACGACCTGGTGGGCCCCAACCTCTTCCTGTTCTCCCGCCAGCTGCTGGAGCGCCTGCCCTATGAGCGGGCGCGGACCAACTGGCAGGGCAGCTCGGTGGTGCCGGGCAAGGTCGACCTGGTGGTGCAGCTCTTCGCCCGCCTGCACCCCGCCTATCAGCGCGTCTACCTGGTGGAGAACGACGTGGTCTGGGGCGGCCACTGGCGCGACCTCTTCGCGGCGCTGGACCAGGACCCGGCCGACCTGCTGGGCACCAACTCCTTCCGCGAGGACGAGTACCCGGAATCCAATCTCTGGCCGCAGCTGGTGACCCCCGGCGCCGCGCTGCCGCCGCAGCGCCGGGTGCGTTTCCTGCTGGCCTTCTGCCGCTATTCGCGCGCGGCGCTGCTGGCGCTGGAGCAGGCCTATGACCGTGGCTGGGACGGCCACTTCGAGCCGCTGGTGCCGACCGCGCTGCTGGCAGCCGGCCTGACCGTCGGCGACATCGGCGGCGAGGGGCCCTTCGTCCAGCCGGGCAACGAGCGGCGTTTCTACTGGTCACAGCGCAAGACCCACGCCGACCTGCAGGTAGGCAGCTTCGTCTGGCGGCCGCAGCAGAGCCCGTCGCTGTTCGGCCGCCGCTGGCTCTGGCATCCGGTGAAGATCCAGCCGCGCCTGGACCTGCTGCACCGCCTGCGGCGCTGGCGCCTGGGCCATCTGGACCGCGCCCGCTTCCTGGCGGAAGATCCGCGCTATCGGCGGCTTGACGAGGCCCTGGCACCCGGCGCGCTGGCTGACAGCGCGCGACGGCCCTAGCCTTTCGTTTTTCTTTCGTGCGAAACTAGACCGGGAAAGCAGCCGGAAACCGGCCTGCCGGGCGGTTTCCAGGAGGAGACGATGCAGCTTCTGTCGGCACGCCAGCTGGAAATCCTGCGCCTGGCTCGGGAACAGGGCCGGGTCGCGGTCGAGGGGCTCTCGGCCCACTTCGCGCTGACGCCGCAGACCATCCGCAAGGACCTGAACGACCTCTGCGACCAACGCTACCTGCAGCGCGTGCACGGCGGGGCGGTGATCGCCTCCGGGGTCGAGAACATGGGCTACGAGGCCCGCCGCACCCTGGCGCTGGAGGAGAAGCGCCGGATCGGCCTGCGCTGTGCCCAGCTGGTGCCCGACAACTGCTCGCTCTTCATCAACATCGGCACCACCACCGAACAGGTGGCGCAGGCGCTCTCGAGCCACCGCGGGCTGCTGGTCATCACCAATAATATAAATGTTGCCAATATCTTGCGCCCGGCCCCGGGGGTCGAAGTCATCGTCGCCGGTGGCCTGGTACGGCGCGGCGACGGCGGCATCGTCGGCGAGGCCACGGTGGATTTCATCAACCAGTTCAAGGTCGACTACGCGGTGATCGGCGCCTCGGCCATCGATGCCGACGGCGCCATCCTGGACTACGACTTCCGCGAGGTGCGAGTGTCGCAGGCGATCATCCGCAACGCCCGCCACGTGCTGCTGGTGGCCGACGCCATGAAGTTCGAGCGCTCGGCACCGGTGCGCATCGGCCACCTGTCGCAGATCGAGGTCTTCGTCACCGACCGGCCGCTGCCGGAGGACCTGCAGCAGATGGCGCGCGACCGTGGTGTGCGAATTGAAACCGCAAGTGAAACGAATGAAAGCGGCGCTTCGCAATTCTTGTCTTGAGGCGCTAATCGGTTTCACTTAAGGTTCGTTTCAGAGAAAAAACGAAAACAGCTCGTGGTGACCGCCAGCAAGGCCGGCGCCAGCGGGCCCAGCCTGGGGAGGCAAGCCGGTGGAGAGCTTCGATCTCGCCATCGTCGGCGGCGGGATCAACGGCTGCGGGATCGCGCGTGACGCGGCCGGCCGTGGCCTCTCGGTATTCCTCTGCGAGCAGGGCGATCTGGCCGGCGCCACCTCTTCGGCCTCGACCAAGCTGATCCACGGTGGCCTGCGCTATCTCGAGTACTACGAGTTCCGGCTGGTGCGCGAGGCGCTGCACGAGCGCGAGCGGCTGCTGACTGCCGCGCCGCACATCATCTGGCCACTGCGCTTCGTGCTGCCGCACCACAAGGGACTGCGGCCACGCTGGCTGATCCGCCTCGGCCTCTTCCTCTACGACCATCTGGGCGGCCGCAAGCTGCTGCCGGCGACCCGCGCGCTGGACCTGACGCGCGACCCGGCCGGCGAGCCGCTGAAGCCGGACTATCGCCGCGGCTTCGAGTATTCCGACTGCTGGGTCGAGGATTCGCGCCTCGTTGTGCTGAACGCCGCCGACGCGGCGGCCAAGGGCGCGGTGATCCAGCCGCGCACCCGTTGCCTCGGCGCCCGGCGCGAAGGCGGCCTCTGGCACCTCGACCTCGAGGCCAGCGACGGCGCCCGGCGCAGCGTCACGGCGCGCGCCCTGGTGAACGCCGCCGGCCCCTGGGTGACCGAGATGCTGACCCGGGTCACCGGCTCCAACTCGCCGGCCAAGGTGCGGCTGGTCAAGGGCAGCCACATCATCCTGCCGCGGCTGTTCCAGCACGAGCGCGCCTACATCTTCCAGAACGCCGATGGCCGCATCGTCTTCGCCATTCCCTATGAGCAGGACTTCACCCTGGTCGGCACCACCGACGTCGACTACCACGACGATCCCGCCCACCCGGCCATCACGCCGGAGGAAACCCGCTACCTCTGCGACGCCGCAAACGAGTACTTCCGCCAGCCTATCCAGCCGGCCGATGTGGTGCACAGCTACTCCGGCGTGCGGCCGCTCTATGACGACGGCGCCAAGGAGGCCAAGGCGGCGACCCGCGACTATGTGCTGGAGCTGGAGGCGCCGGCCGGCCAGCCGCCACTGATCTCGGTGTTCGGCGGCAAGATCACCACCTTCCGCCGCCTCGCCGAATCGGTGCTGGCCAAGCTGGAGCCGCAGCTGCCGGCCGAGATGAGGGCGCGTATCGGCAAGCCCTGGACGGCGCGCTCGACCCTGCCCGGCGGCGACTTCCCGGTCGACGGCGCGGCCCGCCTGGCCGACGAGCTGCAGGCCGGCCTGGCCGACCTGCCGCGCAGCCTGGCACGCCGCCTGGTACGGGCCTACGGCACCCGTGCCCGGCAGATCCTGGCCGGCGCCAGCAGCCTGGCCGACCTGGGGCAGAGCTTCGGCCACGACCTGCGCGAGCGCGAGGTGCGCTACCTGATGGAACACGAGTGGGCGCGCCACGCCGACGACGTGCTGTGGCGCCGCTCCAAGCTCGGCCTCCGGGTCAGCGCCGAGCAGCGCCAGCGCCTGGAAACCTTCATGCAGGACGAGGCCCAGCGCCTCGCCCGCACGGCAGCCTAGGGGGGGACCGGCATGGCGCTCACCCTGGACAACTGCTCGCGCATCGTCGACGGCGAGGTCCGCTTGCAGGACATCTCGCTGACCCTGGAGGCCGCCAGCCTGAACGTGCTGCTGGGGCCGACCCTGGCCGGCAAGACAAGCCTGATGCGGCTGATGGCGGGGCTCGACCGGCCGACCGAAGGCCGCCTGCTGTGGAACGGCAAGGACGTGACCGGCCTGCGGGTGCAGGACCGCAACGTCGCCATGGTCTACCAGTCCTTCATCAACTATCCGACCATGACGGTGTGGCAGAACATCGCCAGCCCCTTGAAGGTGGCCGGCCTGCCGCGCGCCGAGGTCAAGCGGCGGGTGGAGGAGGCGGCAAAGCTGCTGAAGCTGGAGCCGCTGCTCAAGCGCACGCCGCTGCAGCTGTCCGGCGGGCAGCAGCAGCGCACCGCGATCGCCCGCGCCCTGGTCAAGGGCGCCGACCTGGTGCTGCTGGACGAGCCCTTGGCCAACCTGGACTACAAGCTGCGCGAGGAGCTGCGCGAGGAGCTGCCGAAGATCTTCGCCGCCGCCGGCTCGATCTTCGTCTATGCGACGGCCGAGCCGGCCGAGGCGCTGCTGCTGGGCGGCAAGACCGCGACGCTGTCGGAAGGCCGCGTCACGCAGTTCGGCCCGACGGTGGAGGTCTATCGCCAGCCCAACACGCTGCTGACGGCGCAGACCTTCTCCGATCCACCGCTGAACGCGCTGCCGCTGGAGAAGCGCGGCGACACGCTGCTGGCGGGCGAGGGGCTGTCCTGGCCGGCGACCGGGCCGCTCGCGGCACTGGCCGACGGCCGCTACATCCTGGGCATCCGGCCGAACCACCTCTACCTGAAGCGGCCGGGCGGCGAAGCCCTGGCACTGGCAGCGAAGGTCGCCATCACCGAGATCACCGGCTCGGAAAGCTTCCTGCACCTGGACTTCGCCGGCCAGCGCTGGGTGGCGCTGGCGCACGGCGTGCACGACCTGGCGGTCGGCTCGACGGCGGAGGTCTACCTCGATCCGGCGCGCTGCTTCGTGTTCGACGCCGGCGGCGCGCTCGTCGCCGCGCCGGCGCGCTGAGGAGGGAGGACAGTCGCATGGCAGAGATCCAGCTTCGCGGCCTCGCCCACGCCTACCGGCCCAACCCGCAGGGGCCGCAGGACTATGCGCTGAAGCGCCTCGACCACACCTGGCGCTCGGGTGGCGCCTATGCGCTGCTCGGGCCGTCGGGCTGCGGCAAGACCACCCTGCTGAACATCATCTCCGGGCTGGTGATGCCGAGCCAAGGACAGGTGCTGTTCGACGGCCAGGACGTGACGCAACTGGCGACCGAGAAGCGCAACATCGCCCAGGTGTTCCAGTTCCCGGTGATCTACGACACCATGACGGTGGCGGAGAACCTGGCCTTCCCACTGCGCAACCGCGGCCTGCCGCGTGCCGAGATCGAGGCGCGGGTGCGGGAGACCGCGGCGATGCTGGACCTCACCGCCACGCTGGGCGACAAGGCGCGCGGCCTGACCGCCGACGCCAAGCAGAAGATCTCGCTCGGCCGCGGGCTGGTGCGGCGCGACGTCAACGCCATCCTGTTCGACGAGCCGCTGACGGTGATCGACCCGCAGCTGAAGTGGCAGCTGCGCACCCAGCTCAAGCAGCTGCACAAGCGCTTCGACTTCACCATGATCTACGTGACGCACGACCAGACCGAGGCGCTCTCCTTCGCCGACCAGGTGGTGGTGATGTACGAGGGCGAGGTGGTGCAGATGGGCACCCCGGAGGAGCTGTTCGAGCGCCCGGCCCACACCTTCGTCGGCTATTTCATCGGCTCGCCCGGCATGAACGTGCTGCCGGCCCAGGTCGAGGGCGCGGTCGCCCAGGTCGGCGGCCAGCAGCTGCAGCTGCCGCGCGTCTATCGCGACCTGCCGGCCGGCGCGCGCATCGAGCTCGGCATCCGGCCGGAGTTCGTGCAGGCCGGCCTGGCCGAGGGCCTGGCGGCGCGGGTCGAGCGGGTGTCCGACATCGGTCGCTACAAGGTGGCCAAGCTCAGCCTCGGCGCTCTGCCGCTGAATGCCGTGCTGCCCGAGGACATGCAGCTGGACGGCGATGAGACCCGCATCGCCTTCGATCCGGCGCACCTGCACCTCTATGTCGATGGCCGCATCGTTTCCGGGGAGGGCCGCTGATGGACAAGCCTGTCAACCAGAAGGCCTGGTTCCTGGTGCTGCCGGTGGTGCTGCTGGTGGCCTTCTCGGCCGTCATCCCGCTGATGACGGTGGTGAACTATTCGGTGCAGGACACCTTCGGCAACAACGAGTTCTTCTGGGCCGGCCTGGAGTGGTTCGACGACCTGCTACACTCCGACCGCTTCCACGAGGCGCTGTGGCGCCAGTTCCTCTTCTCCGGGATCATCTTGTTGCTGGAAATCCCGCTCGGCATCGCCATCGCGCTGGCCATGCCGCGCCGCGGCTGGACCGTGCCGCTCTGCCTGGTGACCATGTCGCTGCCGCTGCTGATTCCGTGGAACGCGGTCGGCACCATCTGGCAGGTCTTCGGGCGCGGTGATATCGGCCTGCTGGGCCACACGCTGGGCCAGCTCGGCGTCGACTTCAACTACACCAGCGATGCGCTCGACGCCTGGATCATCATCGTGGTGATGGACGTTTGGCACTGGACCAGCCTGGTGGTGCTGCTGTGCTACGCCGGGCTGCGCTCGATCCCCGACGCCTTCTACCAGGCGGCACGCATCGACGGCGCCGGGCGCTGGGCGGTGTTCCGTTATATCCAGCTGCCGAAGATGCATCGCGTGCTGCTGATCGCCGTGCTGCTGCGCTTCATGGACAGCTTCATGATCTATACCGAGCCCTTCGTGGTGACCGGTGGCGGGCCCGGCAACTCCACCACCTTCCTGTCGATCGACCTGGTGAAGATGGCGATCGGCCAGTTCGACCTCGGCCCGGCGGCCGCCATGTCGCTGGTCTACTTCCTGATCATCCTGCTGCTGTCGTGGATCTTCTACACCGTGATGACCAACGCCGGGCGTGACCGCAAGGCGCGAGCCCACGCCGCGGAGTCGATCCCATGAGCGCCGCGGACAACACCCTGTCGATCGGCACCACGGCGGCGCGGCCGCGCCGCCCGCTGCGCGTGAAGTGGATCGTCCCGGCGCTCTACATCCTGTTCCTGCTGCTGCCGATCTACTGGCTCGTGCTGATGAGCCTGAAGACCAACACCGAAATCACCACCACCTTCACGCTGTGGCCGAATGAGCTGACCTTCGCCAACTACGCGGTGATCTTCAACGATGCCTCGTGGTACTCGGGCTACATCAACTCGACCATCTATGTCGCCATCAACACGGTGATCTCGCTCTCGGTGGCGCTGCCGGCTGCCTATGCCTTCTCGCGCTACCGCTTCCTCGGCGACAAGCATCTCTTCTTCTGGCTGCTGACCAACCGCATGGCGCCGCCGGCGGTCTTCGCGCTGCCCTTCTTCCAGCTCTATTCGGCAGTCGGGCTGTTCGACACCCACATTGCCGTGGCGCTGGCGCACTGCCTGTTCAACGTGCCGCTGGCGGTGTGGATCCTGGAAGGCTTCATGTCCGGCGTGCCGAAGGAAATCGACGAGACGGCCTACATCGACGGCCACTCCTTCCCCTCCTTCTTCACCCGCATCTTCATCCCGAACATCAAGAGCGGCATCGGCGTCACCGCCTTCTTCTGCTTCATGTTCTCCTGGGTGGAGCTGCTGCTGGCGCGCACTTTGACCACGGTCAACGCCAAGCCGATTGCCGCCACCATGACCCGCACGGTCTCCGCCTCCGGCATCGACTGGGGCGTGCTGGCGGCCGCCGGCGTGCTGACCATCGTGCCCGGCGCGCTGGTCATCTGGTTCGTCCGCAACTACATCGCCAAGGGCTTTGCCCTTGGCCGCGTCTGAGCAAGGGAGGGCTGGCGCATGGATCTCTCCTGGATGGCCTGGACCTGGCCGACCGCCGCCTTCTTCGCGATCATCTTCCTGCTGCTGGTGGGCATGACGGTGTGGGAAATCCGCCGCCCCGGCGGCGGGCCGCGCATCGGCATCCTGCGCTTCGAAACCACCCGCGGCGACCGGCTGTTCCTGTCGCTGCTGTCGGCCGCCTTTATCAACCTCGCCTGGCTCGGGCTCGTCGGCTCGGACCTGTGGTGGGCCCTTGCCATCTCCCTCGTCTGGGCGCTGGCAGTTTTCCGCTTCGTCTAGCGGGGGAAGGGTCGGTCCGGCCGCGGCGAGGGCGGTATCAGGACCCAAGCGTGACGTGAGTTGAGTTCAGTTGAGTTTGGCTGCAACGAGAAACTGGGAGGAAACCGACAATGCTAAGACGATACCTGACCGGCACGGCCACGATCGTGGCCCTGGTGCTCGGTTCGGCCAACGCCTTTGCCGACATGGACGCGGCGAAGAAGTGGGTCGACAGCGAGTTCCAGCCTTCGACGCTGTCGAAGGAAGACCAGATGAAGGAAATGGAGTGGTTCATCAAGGCGGCGGAGCCCTACAAGGGCATGGAAATCAACGTCGTCTCTGAGACCATCACCACGCACGACTACGAATCCAAGGTGCTCGCCAAGGCCTTCTACGAGATCACCGGCATCAAGGTGAACCACGACCTGATCCAGGAAGGCGACGTGGTCGAGAAGCTGCAGACGCAGATGCAGTCGGGCCAGAACGTCTATGACGCCTATATCAACGACTCCGACCTGATCGGCACGCACTGGCGCTACCAGCAGGCCGTGGCGCTCAGCGACTGGATGGTGGGCGAGGGCAAGGACGTCACCGACCCGATGCTCGACGTCGACGACTTCATCGGCAAGTCCTTCACCACGGCGCCAGACGGCAAGCTCTACCAGCTGCCCGACCAGCAGTTCGCCAACCTCTACTGGTTCCGCTACGACTGGTTCACCAATCCGGACATGAAGGCCAAGTTCAAGGCGCTCTATGGCTACGAACTCGGCGTGCCGGTGAACTGGTCGGCCTACGAGGACATCGCCGAGTTCTTCACGGTCCACGTGAAGGAGATCGACGGCAAGCCGGTCTTTGGCCACATGGACTACGGCAAGAAAGATCCCTCGCTGGGCTGGCGCTTCACCGATGCCTGGCTGTCGATGGCCGGCAACGGCGATCCTGGCATCCCCAACGGCCTGCCGGTCGATGAGTGGGGCATCCGCATGGAGGGCTGCAACCCGGTCGGCTCGTCGGTCACCCGCGGTGGCGACACCAACGGCCCGGCCTCGGTCTACTCCATCGTCAAGTACATCGAGTGGCTGAAGAAGTACGCGCCGCCGGAGGCTGCCGGCATGACCTTCTCCGAGTCCGGCCCGGTGCCGGCGCAGGGGCAGATCGCGCAGCAGATCTTCTGGTACACCGCCTTCACCGCCGACATGGTGAAGCCGGGCCTGCCGGTGATGAACGCCGACGGCACGCCGAAGTGGCGCATGGCTCCCTCGCCGCACGGTGCCTACTGGCATGACGGCCAGAAGCTGGGCTACCAGGACGCCGGTTCCTGGACCCTGTTGAAGTCGACCCCGGTGGATCGCGCCAAGGCCGCCTGGCTCTACGCGCAGTTCACCGTGTCGAAGTCGGTCTCGCTGAAGAAGAGCCACGTTGGCCTCACCTTCATCCGCGAGAGCGACATCTGGGACAAGTCCTTCACCGATCGGGCTCCGCAGCTCGGCGGCCTGATCGAGTTCTATCGCTCGCCGGCCCGCCTGCAGTGGTCGCCGACCGGTGTGAACGTGCCGGACTATCCCAAGCTGGCGCAGCTCTGGTGGCAGAACATCGGTGATGCCTCCTCGGGTGCCAAGACCCCGCAGGAAGCCATGGATTCGTTGGCCGCCGAGCAGGACAAGGTGCTGGGTCGCCTGGAGAAGTCAGGCGTGCAGGGCGACTGCGGGCCGAAGCTGAATCCTGAAAGGGATGCGCAGTATTGGCTCGACCAGCCCGGTGCCCCGGTGCCGAAGCTGGCGAACGAGAAGCCCCAGGGCGAGACCATCGACTACGACGAGCTGCTGAAGACCTGGGCGGCAGCGAAGCAGAACTGAGTTAGCTGTAGCGTCTCCCTTGCGACTGGGCCGGTGCCGAAAGGCGCCGGCCCTTTTCTTTGCGCTCGGGCGGGACGCTAGGCCCCCGGCTGTTCCTCCAGCCGCTCCATGTCCTCGTCGGAGAAGCCGAAGTGGTGGCCGATCTCGTGGATCATCACGTGGCGCACCAGCCACGAGAGGTCCTCGCCGGTCTCGCACCAGTAGTCGAGCAGCGGGCGGCGGTAGAGGTAGATGTGGTCGACGTCGGTCTCCTGCCCGAAGTGGCTCTTCTCGTTCAGCGCCACGCCGCGGTAGAGCCCCATCAGGTCGAAGGGGCTTTCGCACTCCATCTCGGTCAGGGTCTCGTCGTCGGCGAAGTCGTCGACGTGAAGCACCACTTCGCGGGCGAAGATCTTCAGGCTGTCCGGCAGGGCCAGGAAGGCGGCATCGGCCAGTTGCTCGATGTCGGCCAGGGTTGGCGGGGTGCCGTGACGGTCGGTTTTCAGCAGGGTTGCCATGCGCGGAACCTAGTCAGCCTTGACCCTCTCGCCAAGTCCCCCGCAGTCTGCCCCGCAGGCAAGCGGGAGACGCCGATGATCGAGAAGCTGACAGCCGAAGCGCGCCGGGCGGCGCTGGCCGAACTCGCCGGCTGGCAGCCGGTCGAGGGCCGCGACGCCATCCACAAGGCCTTCAAGTTCAAATCCTTCAGCCAGGCCTGGGGCTTCATGAACCGGGTGGCGCTGGCGGCCGAGAAGCTGGATCACCACCCCGAGTGGTTCAACGTCTACAACCGGGTGGAGATCACCCTGTCGACACACGACTGCGATGGCCTGAGCGAGCGCGACGTCAAGCTGGCCAAGCGCATCGAGAGCTACGCCAAGGAGATTCCCGCGTGAAGAACGACCTCGACATCCGCCCCCTGGCGCCGGCTTGCGGCGCCGAGGTCTTCGGCCTCGACCTCAAGGCGGCGACGCCGGAGACCATGGGCCGCGTGCAGCAGGCGCTGGCGCAGCACGCCGTGCTGTTCTTCCGCGAACAGGACTTCACGCCCGAGCAGCAGGTGGCGGTGACGCGGAAGTTCGGCCCCATCCTGCGCGTGCCCTACGTCAAGCACATGGAGGAGCACCCCGACATCATCGCCGTGCTGAAGGAGGCCGAGGAGAAGAAGATCGGCACCTTCGGCGGCACCTGGCACAGCGACTTCTCCTTCCTCGACGAGCCGCCCAGCCTGACCTTGCTCTATGCCAAGGAGCTGCCGGCGCTCGGCGGCGATACGCTGTGGGCCAGCCAGTACCTGGCCTACGAGGCGCTGTCCGATGCCATGCGCCGGCTGCTCGATCCGCTGGTGGCAATTCAGACCGGCTGGCCGCACGGCACCCGCGGTCCTGGCGCCAATGCCATCGGCGTCAGCAAGTCGATCAAGATGGTGCGCGACGACCCCACCGCCGACCGCGAGATCCGGCATCCGGTGGTGCGGGTGCATCCCTGGACCGGGCGCCGGGCGCTCTTCGTCAACCCGGTCTACACCCAGCGCTTCGATGGCATGACCGAGGAGGAGTCGAAGCCGATCCTCAACTTCCTCTATGCCCATGCCGTCAAGCCGGAGTTTACCTGCCGCCTGCGCTGGAGCGAGGGCACGCTGGCGGTGTGGGACAACCGCTGCCTCATGCACCTGGCGATCAACGACTACGACGGCAGCCGCCGTCTGCTGCACCGGACCACGGTGGCCGGCGAACGCCCGGCGGGGCTGCAGTAGGCCCTTTCCTCCCTCCCGATGAGAGAGGGGCTTTCGCTCAGCGAGGAGTCCTGCCGATGGACACCAGAACCGACGAGATCGCCCCGGGTCTCTTCCGTTTCTCCACCTTCGTGCCGCAGATCGCGCCGCCGGCCGGCTTCACCTTCAACCAGTTCCTGCTGCTGGCCGAGGAGCCGCTGCTGTTCCACTGCGGTCCGCGCGGGATGTTCCCGTTGGTTTCCGCCGCGGTGGCGCGGGTGCTGCCGCTGGAGCAGCTGCGCTGGATCTCCTTCGGCCACGTCGAGGCCGACGAATGCGGCGCCATGAATCTCTGGCTGGCGGCGGCGCCGCAGGCGCAGGTGCTGCACGGCCAGACCGCCTGCATGGTCTCGCTGAACGACCTGGCTGACCGGCCGCCGCGGCCGCTGAATGACGGCGAGGTCCTGGATATCGGCGGCAAGCGCGTCCGCTGGTGCGACACGCCGCACGTTCCGCACGGCTGGGAGGCCGGCGTGATCTTCGAGGAAAGCGCTGGCACACTGCTCTGCGGCGACCTCTTCACCCATCTGGGGCAGGGTGCGGCGCTGGTGGAGAGCGACATCGTCGGCCCGGCGGCGGCGGCCGAGGAAGCCTTTCGTGCCACCGCGCTGACCGTCGTCACCGCGCCGACCATCCGCAGGCTCGCCGCGCTGGCGCCCAGCACTCTGGCGCTGATGCACGGCGCGTCCTTCGCCGGCGATGGCGGCGCGGCGCTGGGTGCGCTTGCCGACTTCTACGACGCGCGCGTCAAGGCGGCGGCCTAGACGAAGAGCGCCAGCACGCCGGTGTAGCCATAGAGGCGGTCGCCGCTGATCTCGCCACCGGCATAGAAGCCAATCAGCGGAATCTCGCCCAGCGTCTGGCGGATCTGCCGCATCTCGGCGCCGTCGGGTCCGAAGAGATTGGGCCCGCGCGCCACGCAGGAGAAATAGAGCCCGGCCTTGGCGCGACCCTCGGCGCGGCGCGCCACGTCGGCCAGCATGCGGTCGAGGTCCTGCCGGGCGCCCTGCTGGTCGCGGCGGCAGAACAGGATCTTCTGCCCCGGCTCCACCAGGTCGCTCACCGCCACCAGGCCCTTGTCGGCGTCCAGCCCGACGAAGTTGCGCACCAGGTAGTCGTCGCGGTCGCGCCCCGGCACCGGGAAGGCAGGATGCACGTGGCCCCAGGCCTCCGACAGGCGGCCGCCGAAGTGGCGGTCGACCGCCTCGATCAGCACCTCGGCCGCCGGGCGGCCATCGATGGCGGAGATCACGTTGCCGTCGGCGGCGGTGATGCTCATCGCCGGGCCCAGCGGCGCGCAGCCCTGCGACAGGCCGCTGACGATCGGCACGGCGGCGCCGAACAGCACACCCGACAGGCCACCGGCGCGCCCGCCGATGGCCGAGGCCGGGCCAGCACGCGAGGCGGTCAGGCCGCCCAGCGGGAAGGTCTTGGCAGCCTCGCAGAGGTCGCCGATCAGGGTCTCCAGCTCCGGCGTACGCGGATCGCCCTGCAGCAGCGCCACGGTGCCGAGCTGCGCGGCCAGCCAGTCGGGCGCTAGCGCGCCCAGCTCGGCGCTCTGGCTCACCGGGCCGAACAGCCGATAGGAATCCGCCGGGAAGCGCCCGGCCATGATGGCCAGCGCCGGGCGGTCGAAGACCTCGCCCTCCGGCGTGGCGATGCCCAGGCCGACGGTGCCGCTCCAGTCCTGGATGCCGGTCTCGGCGCGCAGCCGCTCGACGATCTCGCCGAAGTGCGAGGCGTAGTAGTCGGTGGCATAGACGAAGCCCAGGTTGGCGCCCTGGGGCAGCGGCCAGGCGTCGGCCAGCGCGGCCGAAAAGGCCGTCTGCCAGTCGCCGCCGGCGGCATAGCCGGCCCGGAAGCTCGCTTCGCCAACCTGGCTCATGGCTGCCTCCTTCCGCCCTACTGGCTCGCCGGCGCCTGGACGCGGTCGAGCAGCGTCTCGACCGACGGCAAGATGCGCTCGACGATGACCGCGACCCCGGCGGCGTTGGGATGAATTCCGTCGCCCTGGTTCAGCGCCGGATCCAGCGCCACGCCGTCGAGCAGGAAGGGGTAGTAGACGGCGTCGAATTCCTGCGCCAGGCGCGGGAAGATGCCGTCGAACGCCTGCGCATAGTCGGCGCCCAGGTTCTGCGGTGCCAGCATGCCGGCCAGCAGGACCGGCAGCTTGCGGTCGGCGAAGGCCTGCATCAGCGCGCGCAGGTTGGCCTCGGTCTCGGTGGGGTCCAGCCCGCGCAGGAAATCGTTGGCGCCGAGGCAGAGGAAGACCGCGTCGGGCTTCTCCGCCAGCGTCCAGTCGGCGCGCGCCAGGCCGGCCGCCGCGGTGTCGCCCGAGACGCCACCGTTGATCACCGTCACCGCGCGCCCGGCGGCTTGCAGCGCCGCCTCGAGCTGCGCCGGCAGCGCGTCCTTTGGCCCCAAGCCGTAGCCCGCCATCAGCGAATCGCCGTAGCCCAGCAGCCGGACCGGCGCGGCCTGTGCGGCACGGGGCAAGAGGGCAAGGGCAGCGGCGGCAAACAGCAGGCCACGGCGGGAAAGCGCGAACGTCATGCCCATGACATGCGCCCGGCAGCCGGGGCGATCAAGCCCAAGCGTTGCGGGACGCGGGTGCCGTGGCCACTTTGCGCAATCAAGGGGACACGCTGGAGAAACCCCCTGCCGCGTTGCCTCGCCGTCTCGGCCACGCGCGGCGCCGCCGTTGATCCGCCGCCTGCGCGGCCCATATTCCAGGGGTCGCCCATCCCAATGGATAGCCCCCCGCATGATCGAATTGTCCGGCGTCGAGCTGACGCTGCCGTCCCTGGCCGGGCCGGTCGCCATCCTGCGCGGCATTGACCTGACGGTCGGCGCCGGTGAAAGCGTCGCGCTGGTTGGGCCTTCGGGATCCGGCAAGACCTCGCTGCTGATGATCCTGGCCGGACTGGAGCAGGCCACCGGCGGCAAGGTCCGCGTCGCCGGCGTCGATTTCGCCGGCCGGGGCGAGGATGCGCTGGCAACACTGCGCCGCGATTCCATCGGCATCGTGTTCCAGGATTTCCACCTGGTGCCCACCATGACGGCGCAGGAAAACGTCGCCGTGCCGCTGGAGTTGGCCGGCCGCCGCGATGCCTTCGCGCGCGCCGCCGAGGCGCTGGAGTCCGTCGGCCTGGGCCATCGCCTGACGCACTACCCCGGCCAGCTGTCGGGCGGCGAGCAGCAGCGCACCGCGCTGGCCCGCGCCCTGGTGGCGCAGCCCAAGCTGCTGCTGGCGGATGAGCCGACTGGCAACCTGGACGGCGCCACCGGCGAACAGGTCATCGAGCTGCTGTTCCGCCTGGCGGGCGAGGGCGGCCAGACGCTGCTGCTGATCACCCATGACCCGGCGCTGGCGGCGCGCTGCGCCCGCCGGCTGCAGATGGCGGACGGCCGTATCGTGCAGGACGAGCGGGCCGCCGCCTGATGGCCACCTGGGCGCTGGCCTGGCGGTTGATGCGGCGCGAGCTGCGCGGCGGTGTGCGCGGCTTCCGCGTCTTCCTGGCCTGCCTGGCGCTGGGCGTCGCCGCGCTGGCCACCGTCGGCACGGTGTCGGCCGAGCTGCTGGCCGGCCTCGACCGCGATGCGCGCGCGCTGCTTGGCGGCGAGGTCGAGCTGCGGCTGTTCAACCGTCCGCCAGAGGCGACGGAACAAGCCTGGCTGGCGGCCAACGCCAGCCGGCTGTCGCAGACCGCCGAGCTGCGCGCCATGGCGCGCGCCGACGCCGGCGAGCGGCGGCTGGTCGAGCTGAAGGCGGTGGACGACGCCTATCCACTGCATGGCCTGCTGACTATGGAGCCGCCGCTGTCGCTGACCGCGGCGCTGGGCCTGCGGGACGGCGTCTATGGCGTAGTGGTGGAGGCCGACCTGCTGCCGCGCCTGGGCCTGGCGCTGGGCGACCACATCACCTTGGGCGAGGGCAGCTTCCAGATCCGCGCCACACTGGTGCACGAGCCCGACCGCGCGGCGCGCGCCTTCACCCTGGGGCCGCGCGCGCTGATCGCGCTGGAGGCGCTGCCCAGCACCGGCCTGGTCGGGCCCGGCAGCCTGGTCTATCGCCAGCTGCGCCTCGACCTGCCGGCGGGCGAGAGCTATGCCGCCTGGAAGGCGCGCCTGGATGCGGCCTTTCCCGAGGCCGGCTGGCGCGTGCGCGGGCTGGACGAGGCGGCGCCCGGGCTGTCGCGCTTCGTCGAGCGGGTGCGGCTGTTCATGACCCTGGTCGGCCTGACCGCGCTGCTGGTCGGCGGCGTCGGCGTCGCCAATGCGGTACGGGCGCACCTGGAGGGCCGGCGCAACACCATCGCCACCTTGAAATGCCTGGGCGCGGCCGGCGGCCTGATCACCCGGATCTATCTGCTGCAGGTGCTGGTGCTGGCGGCGCTGGGCACCGCCATCGGCCTGGCGGTCGGCGCGCTGGCGCCCAGCCTGCTGGCGCCGCTGCTGGCCGAGCGCCTGAACCTGACGCTGGGCGGCGCGCCGGCACCGCTGCCGCTGCTGGTCGCCGGCACGCTGGGCCTGGCCACGGCGCTGCTCTTCGCACTGTCGCCGCTGGCCCGGGCGCAGCGCCTGCCGGCCGCCGGGCTGTTCCGCGGCCACCTGGAGACGCGCCGCCGGCGCGCGCCGGGCTGGCTGTGGCCGGCGCTGGCGTTGCTCGGCGGCGGCATCGCCCTGCTGGTGGTGCTGGGGTCCGACGACCGGCTCTTCGCGCTCGGCTTCCTGGCCGCCGCGGTCGTCGTGCTGCTGGCCTTCCGCTTGGCCGCCGCCGGGCTGATCTGGCTGGCCCGGCGCCTGCCGCGACCGCGCCGCACCAGCTGGCGCCTGGCGCTGGGCAACCTGCACCGGCCCGGCGCGCCGACCGCCAGCGTGGTGGTCTCGCTCGGCCTCGGCCTGACTGTGCTGGCGGCGGTGGCGCTGATCCAGGCTAACCTCGACCGCCAGGTGTCGGAGGAGATTCCGGCCAACGCGCCGACCTTCTATTTCCTCGATATCCAGAACGACCAGGCGGCGGCCTATGACGCGCTGGTCGGGGGCTTCGCCGGGGTGACCGAGGCGACCCGCGTGCCCATGCTGCGCGGCCGCATCAGCGCGGTGAACGGCCAGCGCCCGGAGGACATGTCCCTGCCGCCCGAGGTCGCCTGGGTGTTCCAGAGCGACCGCGGACTGACCTGGGCCAAGGCGCTGCCAGAGGGCACCACGCTGTCAGCCGGGCAATGGTGGCCGGCCGACTACAGCGGACCGCCGCTGGTCTCGCTCGACAAGGCGGTGGGCGACGCGCTGGGCCTGCGGCTTGGCGATACCCTTACGGTCAATGTCTATGGCCGCGACGTCACCGCGGCGATCGCCTCCTTCCGGCCGATCGAGTGGGCCGACCTGAAGATCAACTTCGTGATGATCTTCTCGCCCGGCCTGCTGGAGGCCGCGCCGGCCTCGCACTTGGCCACGGTGCGGGTCGATGCCGCGCACGAGGCGGCGCTAGAACGCGCGGTGACCGACGCCTTCCCCAACGTCTCGGCGATCCGGGTGCGCGACGCCCTGGCCAGCTTCGGCGAGATGCTGGGCGCGGTGGCTGGCGCCATCGGCGGCACCGGCGGCGTCACGGTGCTGGCCGGGCTGCTGGTGCTGGCCGGCGCGGTGGCGGCGGGCGAACGGCGGCGGCGCTATGACGCGGTGGTGCTGAAGGTGCTGGGCGCCACCCGGCGCCTGCTGATCGGCAGCCTGCTGCTGGAATTCGCCCTGCTGGGGCTGGCCACGGCCCTGCTGGCGGCGATCCTGGGCAGCCTGGCCGCCGCCCTGGTGCTGGAGGCGGTAATGAACACCCCCTTCTTCCTGCTGGCGCCGCCGCTGGTCTGGACCCTGGCCGCCGGGCTGCTGGTGACCACGCTGTTCGGGCTGGCCGGGACCTGGCGGGCGCTGGGCGGCAAGGCCGCGCCACTGCTGCGAAACGAGTAGGCAACGCCGCTGCGGCAAAGCCGCCGCCGGCTTTTGTCCCCGCGTCTGGCGCCTGAGTCTATTGAATCCCGGTCATTCTTGGACAATATATCCCCTCGGGTTAGGCTGTGGGCCTGACGAAGCTGGTGGGAGACTGAAGACCGATGGTTGGACCCAATCCGAGGGTAGTGACCCAGACCCGCGTCGGCGCTGACGTCGACGTGGGGCTGCGCAACTACATGCTGCGCGTCTATAACTACATGGCGCTGGGCGTCGCCTTCACCGGCGCAATCGCCTTCGCCTTTGCCTCGAACCTCGCGCTGGTGGAAGCCGTCAGCAAGATGTTCTGGGTGTTCTTCATTGGCATTATGGCGCTGGGCTGGTTCGCGCCCCGCGTGATGATGACCGGCTCCATGGTCGCGGCCCAGGTCTGCTTCTGGGTCTACGCCGGCCTCTGGGGCGCCCTGCTGGCACCGATGTTCTTCGTCTACGGACAGCAGGACCCGATGCTCATCGTGCGGGCCTTCCTGATCACCGCGGGCACCTTCGCCGGCGTGTCGATCTATGGCTACACCACGCACCGCAACCTGTCGGCCTTCGCGACCTTCTTCACGATGGCCGTCATCGGTCTCTTTATCGCGCTGCTGGTGAACATGATCTTCGTGCAGGACATGGGCTTCGGCCTGCTGATCTCCTGCGCCGTGGTGCTGCTCTTCTCGGCCATCACCGCCTACGAGACGCAGATGATCAAGAACATGTACGTCGCGGCTGATGGGGACGAGCAGGCCAAGCGCAAGGCGATCTTCGGTGCCTTCGCGCTCTACGGCTCCTTCATCACGCTGTTCATCTACATCCTCAACATCCTGGGCGCGCTGCGGAGCAACTGATCCGCGTCATCCTGGATGCAAGTACCGGGCCCGGCGGTCGCAAGACCGCCGGGCCTTTGCTTTGCCGGCTAGATGCAGCGCCCGCCGTCGACCTCCATGCAGACGCCGGTGAGGAACTCGGCCTCGGCCGAGCAGAGGAAGAGCGCCGCGTTGGCGATGTCGAGCGCGGTGGAGAAGCGGCCGAGCGGGATGCCGGCCAGGAACTTCTTGCGGTTCTCCGGCGTGTTAGGCACCCCCATGAAGGTGGTGGTCAGCCCGGTGTCGCCGATCACCGGGCAGATGGCGTTGACCCGGATCTTGTCCGGCGCCAGTTCGGCCGCCAGCGACTTGGTGGCGGTGTTCACCGCGCCCTTGCTGGCGTTGTACCAGGTCAGGCCTGGGCGCGGCCGCAGCGCCGCGGTCGAGCTGGTGTTGAGGATCACCCCGCCGCCCTGCTTGCGGAACAGCGGCAGCACCGCGTTCACCGCCAGGAAGATGGCCTTCACGTTGACGGTGAAGAGGCGGTCGAAATCCGCCTCGGTCACCTGGTCGACCGGCTTGTTGCTGTGGCTCCAGCCGGCGTTGTTGACCAGCAGGTCGAGCCGCCCAAAGGCCTGCTCGGTCGCCTGGATCATCGCCACGACCTGATCCTGGCGGCCGACGTCGGCGACGATCGCCTGCGCCTTGCCGCCCGCCTTCACCAGCTCCCCGGCGACGCGTTTGGCCGCCGCCTGGTCCAGGTCCACCACGGCGACCGCCGCGCCCTCCTCGACGAAGCGCTTGGCGATGCCCTCGCCGAAGCCGCTGCCGGCGCCGGTCACCAGGGCCACCTTGCCGGCCAGCCGTCCACTGCCGCTCATGTCTCGTTCCTTCCCCTCGGGTTGTCGTTGCAGATTGCTTGAGCCACTCTAGCCGCCCGTTGCGCCGGCTTCCAAGGAGTGCCCCGATGGCCGCCTATCTCCTCGCCCAGATCAGTATCACCGACCCCGAGGCCTACAAGCTCTACACGGCGCAGACGCCGGGCGTGATCCAGCAGTACGGCGGCCGCTTCATCGTGCGGGGTGGCAACCCCGAGGTGCTGGAGGGCGAGCCAGTCTCCAGCCGCGTGGTCATCCTGGAGTTTCCCGACATGGCGGCGGCCAAGCGCTTCTATGACTCGCCGGAATACCAGAAGATCCTGCCGCTGCGCTTCGCCGCCGCGACCGGACGGGCGACGCTGCTCGAAGGCGTCTAGCCGTCCCGTTCCTGCAGTAGCCAGGCGCGGAAGGACACCACCGCCGGGCGCTGCAGCGCGCCGGCCGGATAGAGCAGGTCGAAGCCGCGCTCGGCCGGCAGGGAGAGGTCGCCCAGCGGCTTGACCAGGCGCCCGGCCGCCAGGTCCTCGGCCATCAGCAGGCTGCGGCCCAGGGCGACACCCTCGCCGCGCGCCGTGGCCTCGAGCAACAGGCTGCCGTGGCTGAAGCGCGGGCCGCGCGCCGTGTCGATGCCGGTCACACCCTGCGCCGCGAACCAGTGCGGCCAGTCGGGCAGCATGCGGTCCTCGTGCAGCAGCACGCGAGACAGCAGGTCTGCCGGATTGCGGAGCGCCGGTCCTTGGCGCAGCAGCGCCGGCGCGCAGACCGGCACGACCGTCTCGTCGAACACCCGCTCGGCGACGAGGCCGGGAAAGCGCCCGGTGCCATGAAAGACGGCGGCGTCGGCGAAGCCGCGCTCCAGGTCCGGCACCTGGTCGCTGACGTCGAGGTGGAACTCGATCGCCGGGTGCGCCGACTGGAAGCGCGGCAGCCGCGGTGCCAGCCATTTCATGGCGAAGGAGACCCCGGTGGAGACGGTCAGGCGCCGGCCGCCGCCAGCCTGGCGCACCCGGTCGGTCTCGCTCGCCAGCTCGTCCAGCAGGCGCTGCACGGCCGGCAGGTAGGCGCGCCCGGCCTCGGTCAGCTCGATGCGGCGGGTCAGGCGGCGGAACAGCGGCTGGCCGAGGAAATCCTCCAGCGCCTTGATCTGGCGGCTGACCGCGCCGTGCGTCACGCCCAGCTCCTCGGCCGCCTTGGTGAAGGAGAGGTAGCGTCCGGCGGCGGCGAAATCGGCCAGGGTCTTCAGCGGCGGCAGGCGCGGCATGCGTGATCATAGCTCACGCATGAGGTGAGAAGAAGGCGTTTGTCACAGGGCCTCGCCCGGCCGCATGCTCTCGCGTAGCGACCGAAAGGGACTCCGTCCATGCGCCTCACCGCCGAGCAGCTCAAGCGTTTCCACGAGGATGGCTTCCTCGTCCTGCCGAGCCTCTTCTCCCCGGCGGAGGTCGCCGCGCTGACCGCCGCGCTGCCGGCGCTCTATGCCGAGGACACGGCGGCGAACTTCCGCGAGAAGAGCGGCCTGGTGCGCACCACGATGGGGCTGCACCTGCGCGACGGCACCTATGCCCGCGTGGTGCGCCATCCGCGCCTGGTCGAGCCGGCGATGCAGATCCTGAACGACGACCAGCTCTACATCCAGCAGGTGAAGGTCAACGTGAAGGCAGCCTTTGGCGGCGACCTCTGGCAATGGCACTACGACTTCGCCACGCACCATCGCGAGGACGGCGTGCCCAAGCCGCTGGCCCTCAACCTCCATATCCTTCTGGACGAGGTGAGCGAGTTCAACGGGCCGCTGTGGTTCATCCCCGGCTCGCACGAGGGCGGCCCGGCGCCGACGCATCTCGACAGCGTCACCACCAGCTATCCGCTGTGGTGCGTCGAGGGCGCGGACATCGCGCGCCTGGCCGGCGAGCGCGGCATCGTCTCGGCCAAGGGCCCGGCTGGCACGGCGCTGATCTTCGGCGACAGCCTGGTGCATGGCTCGCCGCCCAACATGTCGCCCTGGAACCGGCGCATCTTCTCGCTGATCCTGAATCCAGTCAGCAACGCCGGGACCAGCCACAAGCGCCCCGACTGGCAGCACCACCACGACCTCAGCCCCGTCGTGCCGCTGGATGACGACTGCCTGCTGCGGGATGCGCGGCGCGCCGGCTAGGCGGCGTTCCTTCTCGCGGTGAAATCCCCTACGCTCTGGAGAATGAGCGAGACCTCCGGCGGTACCAGCGTCGGCGCCGTGGTGCAGGCGCTGAAGCTACTGCGCCACCTGGCGGCGCAGGGGCGCCCGGCCGGCGTTACCGCCATCGCGCGCGACACCGGCCTCAATCCCTCCACCTGCTTCAACATCCTGCGCACCCTGGCGGCCGAGGGCATCGTCGCCTTCGACCCGGCGGCCAAGAGCTACCGCCTGGGCTATGGCCTGCTGGAGCTGTCGCTGGGCCTGCTGGGCGCCAACGCGGCCGAGCTGATCCGCCCCGAGCTGCAGCGCCTGGGCGAGGGGCGCGACCTGCTGCTGGCGCTGTGGCAGGTGACCGCGGGCGACCGCCTGGTGCTGGTGGAGCGTGTCGCCTCCACCCAGGCGGTACGCATCGACATGCAGGTCGGCATCCGCCTGCCGGCCACCGCCGGCGCCGTGGGGCGCGCGGTGGCGGCGGCGCGCGGCCTGGACAGCGCCGCGCTGCGCCAGGCCTTCGCCAGGCTGCAGTGGCAGGCTGCGCCCAGCTTCGCCGACTGGCAGGCGCAGGTGGAGCAGGCCCGGCGCCTGGGCTACGCGCTGGACTGCGGGCAGCTGTTTCGCGGCGTCGACGCGGCGGCGGCGGTGATCGTCGACCGCGAAGGTCGCCCGCGCCTCGGCCTCAGCGGCATCGCCATCGCCGGCCTGCTGCCGCGCCGCACGCTGCAGGGCATCGGCCGGGAGCTCGCAGCCCTGGCCCAGCGCCTCGGCGCGGCGCTCTTCGGTTCACATTCTGGATAAAGAATGTCCTTCTCTGAATAGAATATCGCCACCCGACGCCGCAGGCTGCGGGGAGCCGAAGGAGACCCGCGCCATGATGGATGCCTTTCCGCCGCCGCCCGACCGCCAGGTGACCCTGGCCAACTGGCGCACCCACCCCTTCAGCCACTGGGGCGTGCAGCACATGCGCGAGGTGATCCCCACCGCGCCGGTGGAGCGCGACCCCGAGCGGCACTGGCACCTGCCGCGCCGGCTGCGCGACTTCGGCAGCCTTACGTTCGAGCGCTATCGCGGCCGCGGCCGCACCACGCTTGCCGACTTCCTGGCCGAGGCGCACGTCGACGGCCTGCTGGTGCTGCAGCACGGCGAGATCGTCGCCGAGGTCTATGGCAACGGCCTGACACCGACGCGCAACCACTTGGCCTTCTCGGTCACCAAGTCGATCGCCGCCCTGACCCTCGGCCCACTGGTCGACGAGGGGCGGCTCGACCCCGACGCGCCGGTCACGCGCTATGTGCCAGAGGCGGCGGAGAGCGGCTGGGGCGATGCGACGGTGCGCCACCTGCTCGACATGCAGGTGTCGCTCGACTACGACGAATCCTATGAGGATCCGCAGGGCCTGCTGGCCGGCCTGCGCGAGGCCGCCGGCTGGTCGCCGCCCCGCGATCCAGCGAACCCGCTCGACGCGCGCTCCTTCCTGCTGCGCTTCGGTCGCCGGCCCGGGCCGCACGGCCAGCGCTTCCGCTACCTCACGCCGAACAGCGAGATGCTGGGCTGGATCGGCGAACGCGCGGCGGGACAGTCCTTCGCCTCGCTCATCACTCGCTATCTCTGGCAGCCGATGGGGGCGGAGTGCTCGGCCGACATCGCCGTCGACCGCCTGGGCGCGCCGCGCACCGGCGGCGGCATGGCGGCGACGCTGCGCGACTTCGGCCGCGTGACCGAACTGGTGCGCTGCCAGGGCCGCGCCGAGGGCCGGCAGGTGCTGCCGGCCTGGTGGATCGACGACATCCTGACCGGCGGTGATCCCGCCTGCTGGGCCGGCACCGAGTTCGACTACATGCTGCCGGGCGGCGAGGGGAACTACCGCAGCCAGTGGTACCTCAGCGACCGGCGCGGCTCGCGCTTCATGGCGGCCGGCATCCACGGCCAGTGGCTCTATGGCGACCGCGCGCGCGGGGTTTCCATCGTCAAGCTGGCCTCGCGGCCGGAAGCCTCGACGGAGGAAACCGGGATGGACGACATCGCCTGCTTCGACGCCATCGCCGCCGCGCTCTAGCGCCATGCCCGACGCCGCGCGCATCCCGGTGATCGTCGGCGTCGGCGAGCTGGCCGACCGCCCGGCGGATCCGGGCGCGGCGCGCTCGCCGCGCGACCTCATGGTCGCGGCTCTTGGCCTGGCCGAGGCCGATGCCGGCGCGCGACTGCTGCCGGCGCTCGACAGCCTGGCGGTGATGCAGGCCGCCTCCTGGCCGGTGGCGCAGCCAGCGGCGCGGCTGGCGCAGCGCCTCGGGTTGTCGCCGGCCTTGCTGGTGGACGCCCCGGTCGGCGGGCATCAACCGCTGCGCGCCCTGCAGGCGGCGGCGCTGGCCATCGCCGCCGGCCAAAGCGAGACCGCCGCCGTGGTCGGCGCCGAGGCAGAGCAGGCGCTGCGCCACGCCGCGCGCGCCGGCCTTGCGCTACCGTGGGCCGAAACTGGGGTGCCAGCGCCGCGCGCCGCGGCGGCGCAGCCGGCCTTTGTGCGCGCCCTTGGTCTCAACCAGCCAGTGCAGGCCTATGCGATTTACGAGACCGCGCTGACAGCGGCCTGGGGGTCCACGCCGGCGCGGGAGCAGGCCGCCTCGGCGGCGCTCTGGGCAGACTATGCTGGGGTCGCGGCGACCCGGCCCGCAGCCTGGATTCGCCGGCCGTACGCGGCGGCGGAGATCGCCGAGGAGAGCGCCGGCAACCGCCGCATCGCCTGGCCCTATACCAAGCTCATGACCGCGAACCCGACGGTAAACCAGGGCGCGGCGGTGCTGCTGACCAGCCTGGCGCGGGCCCGCGCGCTCGGCATTCCCGAGGCGCGGCTGGTCCACCTCTGGGGCGGTGCCGCGGCGCGCGCGCCCGTCGAGCTGCTGCGGCGCGCCGACTACAGCCGGAGCCCGGCGCAGCACCGCGTGCTGGCGGCGGCGCAGACCCTGGCCGGCGAGCGCGCCTTCGACCTGGTGGAGCTCTATAGTTGCTTTCCCTGCGTGCCCAAGCTGGCGGCGCGCAGCCTGCAGCTGGCTGACGGCACACCGACCACGGTGACCGGCGGCCTCACCTTCTTCGGCGCGCCGCTGAACAACTACATGACACATGCAACCGTGGCGCTGGTCGAGCGGCTGCGCGCCGCGCCGGGCGCGCTGGGCCTGCTCTACGGCCAGGGTGGCTGGCTGACCGCGCACCACGCGTTGCTGCTGTCGGGCGCAGCGGCCCCGGCGCCGCTGGCTACAACGCTGGACCTGCCGGACCTGGCCGAGGCGGCGCCGCCGCTCGACCAGTCGCAGCGCAGCAGTGCCAGGCTGGAAAGCTTCACGATCCTTTATGACCGCGCTGGGGCGCCGGCGGGCGGCCTGGCGATCTGCCGCGGCGCACAGGGTGCGCGCCTTCTGGCCCGCATCTCGCCTGGTGATCGCGACAGCATCGCCGCGCTGGCGCAGTTCGAGCGTTCGCCGGTCGGCGACGCGGGGCGGGTGACAAGTGGCACCGATGGCCAGCCGGAGTGGCGCCATGATCTTGCCGCCTGAGAGCTGGGAAGATGAGCGCTGCGCCCTGCCGCTGGCACGGCGCGCGGCGGCGCTGCTCGACCGCGACCCCGCGAGGGTCGCCGAGGGGCAGGCCTTGCCGCGCGGCTGGCACTGCATCCTCTTCGCGCCGCTGCTGCCGCAGGCCGGGCTCGGCAGCGACGGCTTCGTGCCGCCACCGGAGCTTGGCCTCAAGCGGCCCCGGCTGATGCTCGGCGGCCGGCGTACCCGCTTCGCCGGTGAGATCGCCATCGGCGCGACGTTGCGCCGCCGCCGCCAGGTGCTGTCGCAGGTCCGCAAGGCGGGGCGCGGCGGACCGCTGGTTGTCATCACGCGTCGGCACGAGATCTTCGTCGAGGCGGCGGCGCTTCCCGCCGTGGTGGAGGAGGAGGACCTGCTCTACCGCGAGACGTCGGAGGCGCCGTCGCCGCCCGCGCCGGCGGGCACGCCACGACCGGCCTCGCATGCCGAGACCCGGACGCCGGACGAGGTGCTGCTGCAGCGCTACTGCATGCTCACCTTCAACGCGCACCGCATCCACTACGACCTGCCCTACGCGCAGGGCGTCGAGGGCTATCCGGCGCTGGTGGTGAACGGCGGCCTGACCGCCCTGCTGCTACTAGACCTGCAACGGCGGCTTGGCGGCGCGGCGCCGGCCAGCCTTGCCGTGCGCAACCTGGCGCCGCTCTACTGCGGCCGGCCCATGACGCTGAAGGCGGCGCGCGACGGCGCGGCCTGGCGCCTCTGGGCCGAGGACGACGAGGCGCGCTGCGCCGTGGAGATGGAGATCCGATGAGCGAGCCGACAGCCCTGCGGCCCCTGGCCGGCCTCCGCGTGCTCGATCTCACCTCGGTGGTGGTGGGGCCGGTGGCGACCTTACGCCTGGCGCAGTACGGCGCCGAGGTGATCAAGATCGAGACGGCGGAGGGCGACTTGATGCGGCGCCTGGGTGGCGCCTCGCCCAGCGGCGACATGAGCGGCTGCTACCTGCACCTGAACCGCGGCAAGCGCTCGGTCTGCCTCGACCTCAAGCGGCCGGCGGCGCGGCGCGCGCTGGGTCGCATCCTGGACCGCTGCGACGTCTTTCTTTCCAACATCCGGCCGGAGGCACTGGCGCGGCTCGGCCTCGACGCCGCGGCGGCGCGTGCTGGCCGGCCGCGCCTGGTGCACTGCTGCATCACCGGCTTCGGCCCCGGCGGGCCCTATCGCGGCCTGCCGGCCTATGACTCCGTGCTGCAGGGCGTGGCCGGCGTGGCCGGGCTCAGCCTGGCGCGCGACGGCGAGCCGCGCTACGCGCCGCTGCTGCTCTGCGACCATGTGGTGGGCGAGATCGCCGCCGGTGCCATCCTGGCCGCGCTGGTGCGGCGCGGCGCGACCGGCGAGGGCGCCACCCTCGAGGTGCCGATGCACGAGACCATGGCCGCCTTCGTGCTGCAGGAGCACCTGGGCCGCCAGACCTTCCGCCCGCCGCTGGGGCCGGCTGGCGAGCCGCGCGTGCTGCAGGCCGACAACAAGCCGCTGCGCACCGCCGATGGCTGGATCAGCCTCACCTCCAACACCGACGCGCAGACCCACGCGCTGCTGCGTATCGTCGGCCGCCCGGAGCTGATCACCGACCCGCGCTATCGCACGGTGGCCGACCGCGTCGCCAACGCGAAGGACTGGTTCGCCTTCCGCGCCACCGCGCTACTGGGGAGGACCACGACCGACTGGCTCGCCGCCTTTGCCGCGGCCGACGTGCCGGCCATGCCCTGCCACACGCTGGAGAGCCTGCCGGAAGACCCGCACCTGCTGGCCGTCGGCCTGCTGCAGGAGGACCGGCACCCGACCGAGGGTGCGCTGCGTGCGCTGCGAGGTACCATCCTGGCCGAGGGCCTGGCACCGCCGCTGGAATCGCCGACGCAGTCGCTGGGCCAGGACACCCAGGCCGTCCTGGCCGAGGCCGGCCTGACGCCGGCGGACATCGACGCCGCGTCAGGCATCTAACTCCGGCCCTTGCCCCTGCCCGGCGCGGTCGCGTAAGCCAGGGGGCCGCAGTCGCAGGAGTGCCCGCCATGATGAACGCCTTTCCGCCGTCGCCCGAGCAGCAGGTCCACCTGGGCAACTGGCGCCAGCCGCCCTTCAACCGCTGGGCCCTGCAGCATGTGCGCGAGATCGTGCCGACCGCCGAGGTGGCGGAGGATCCGGCGCGCCGCTGGGAGCTGCCGCGCGCGCTGGCCGACCTGGGCTCGCTGACCTTCACCGCTGGCGGCAAGGAGCGCACGCTGGCGGGCTGGCTGGCGGAGAGCCAGTGCGACGGCCTGGTGGCGCTGCAGCACGGCGCCATCGTCGCCGAGCACTACGACAACCACCTGACGCCGGCGCGACAGCACCTCATCTTCTCGGTCACCAAGTCGGTCACCGCGCTGCTGCTCGGCATCCTGGCCGACCGTGGCCAGCTCGATCCCGACCAGCCGGTGACGCGCTACATCCCGGAGGCCGCCGGCAGCGGCTACGGCGACGCCACGGTGCGTCACGTGCTCGACATGCAGGTCTCGCTCGACTTCGACGAGGTCTACCTGGCGACCGAGGGCGCCTTCATCCGCTATCGCGAATCGACCGGCTGGAATCCCGTCGCCGACCCGACCAAGGCGCCCGACCTGCGTAGTTTCCTGGTGTCGCTCGGCCGACGCGAAGGGCCGCACGGCAAGCGCTTCCGCTACCTCTCGCCGAACAGCGACCTGCTGGGTTGGGTCTGCGAACGCGCCGCCGGGGAATCCTACGCCACGCTGCTGTCGCGCCACCTGTGGCAGCCGATGGGGGCGGAGCGCGCCGCCAACCTGACGGTCGACCGCCTGGGCGCGCCGCGTTCGGCCGGCGGTCTCTGTGTCACCTTGCGCGACCTGGCGCGGGTCGGCGAGCTGCTGCGCTGCCGCGGCCTGGCCGACGACCGCCAGGTGGTGCCCGGCTGGTGGATCGACGACATCCTGACCAAGGGCGACCCCGAGGCCTGGAAGGGCAGCGAGTTCGAAGCCATGCTGCCGTCCGGCGGCCGCTACCGCAGCCAGTGGTACCTGTCGGACGGGCGCGGCAGCCAGTGCATGGCGGCCGGCATTCACGGCCAGTGGATCTGGGTCGACCGCGACAGCGGCGTCACCATCGCCAAGCTCTCCTCGCAGCCGCTGCCCTCGACCGATGGCCACGACCAGATCGAGCTGGCCTGCTTCGCGGCCATCGCGGAGGCGATCAGCTAGGGCAGCGCCGGGTCCCGGGCGCCGGCACGGCGGCCACGCGCGCCGCACCACAGGAAGAGCCGGGTCAGCGGCAGCGCGCGACGCGCCAGGCGTTGCTGTGCCGGCGGCAGCCCCTGGGCGATTTGCCGACGCACCCAGGCAAGCTGCTGCCCGACGCCGGACGGCGCCGCCTCGTCGCGCCCGGCACCCCGCATCCAGGTGGCATGGCGCCGGCCGCGGGCATGGAACTGGCGGCAGGCAGCGACCAAACTTGGCTCGGTCAGGTGCTGCGTCAGCACGCCGGGCGCCCAGCAGGGTGGCAGCGGCAGCCGCGCCAGGTAGTCGCTGTCCTCGCCGCTCGACAGCGCCTCGGCGAAGTCGCCGACCTGCCGCAGCAGCGCGCGTGTATAGGAGGCCCCGTAGCGCAGGGCGCCTTCCGCCGGCAGGCCGGGCAGGCGGCCGGCATAGAGCGCCAGGTGCTGTCCCCAGGCCAGCAGGCTGCGCGGCCGATCCGGCACCATGGCCGAGGCCACCGCCGGGTGGCCTGCCGTGTGCAACCGCAGCCGCTCGGCCGCCCAGCCGGGCAGGGCGCGGCAGTCGCTGGCGAGGAAGGCCACAAGCGGTGCGTTGGTGCGGGCGATGCCGAGGTTGCGGGCGCCGCCGGCGAATAGTCGCTCGGCGCGCTCCTCGACCGGCACGGCGAGACCGGCGCGGCGCAGCAGCCCGGCGGCGTCGCCGCCGCCGCTGTTCACCACCAGGATCTCCAGCGGCGCGTCCTGCGCCAGCAGCGAACGCACCGCCCCGGCGAGTTCCGGCGGCGCACCCAGTGCCAGCACGACCACTGTGAGATCGGGTGCGGTACTCAGCGGGGTAGCTCCGCCATCCAGAGGCCGCCGTCCTCGTGGTGCTGCGGGTGGTAGCCGCGGCCGGGCGGGATGGTCTCCAGCTGCAGTCCGGCCTCGTCCGCCATGTAGTCGTAGCCGATCGACTGCCAGCGCTGGGTCGGATCGACGTGGTTGTAGAGGTCGCGGCGCGCCCGGCGGCGCTCCGGTGTCAGCATCTTCAGGTGATAGATATTGAGATCGCTGTGACGCAGCGTGGGCTTCGGCTCCAGCGGGTACCAGGGTTGGTGCGGGTCTTCGGTGAAGCGCTGGCCATCCGGCGGGGCGAACAGCCGGCCAATGCGCTTGCGGCCCCAGAGGCCATCGACGCGGTAGCGATCCAACGCCCACATCTCGCGAAGACTGAATGTCCAGGTGACGTCACGCGGCGCGCGCAGCAACTCCGGCATGCGCGCGGCGGTCGCGGTCTCGAAGCGCTCGTCGGGATCGACCGCCAGCACCCAGTCGCCGCCGAGCGCGCGCGCCCGGGCGAGCAGCTGGCGATAGCGCGCCGCCGGATCGCTGAGGACCCCACTGCCGCCGCGATCGTCAAAGGCGACCCAGCCGTGCACGATGGGGTCCAGGTTCTCCAGCAGCGACGGCACGAGGTGCGCGTCGAAGCGAAAGGAGAAGCAGGCGAAGACAGTGGGATCGCGGCGCAGGAAGCGGCGCGGCGGTCGGCGCAGGATGCGGTCGCTCAGCACCTCGGCCCTTCGGCGGTTCAGCAGAGCAGCTCGATCAGCATCGGCCCCTTGGTGGCGTAGCCGGCGTCGAGCGCGCGGCCGAATTCCTCCAGTGTCGCTGCCCGCGTGGCGGGGACGCCGAAGCCCTTGGCTAGCGACACCCAGTCGACGACGGGATTGTCGAGGTCGAGCAGCGTGCGCGCCTTGGGGCCGACGTTGGTGGCGCCGACGTTCTGCATCTCGTGGTGCAGGATCTGGTAGCGCCGGTTGCTGAAGATCACCGTCAGGATGTCGAGCTGCTCGCGCGCATAGGTCCAGAGTGTCTGCGGCAGCATCAGCGCGCTGCCGTCGCTCTCCAGCGCCAGCACCTTGCGGTCGGGACAGGCGACGGCGACACCGATCGCCACCGGCAGGGCCCAGCCGATCGAGCCCCCGGTACCCAGCAGCCAGTCGTGCGGCGGCATGCCGCTGGTCGCCTGCATCAGGCCGCGACCGCTGGTGATCGACTCGTCCAGCACGATGACGCCCTCGGGCAGCGTCGCCGCCACCATCTGCGCCAGCGTGTCCAGGTTGAGCGCGCCCTGCGGCCGTTCCGGCCTGGCAAGGCGCGTGCGCATCGGCGTGGCCCGGCCGGCGCCCAGCGCTGCCTCGAGGTCGGCGAGAGCCTGGATGGCGTCGCCCTCCGGCGTTGCCAGTTCCAGCACCCGCGTCGCTGGATTCCACAGGCGGCTCGGCTTGTTGGGATAGGCGAAGAAGCCGACCGGTGCCTTGGCGCCGATCAGGATCAGGGTGTCGAGATCCTTCAGCGCCGCGACGGCCTGGTCGACGATGTAGGGCACGCGGGTGACTGGCACGCGGCCGGCGCCGCGCTGGATGCGCCCGGTCATGGTCGGCGCCAGGAGCTGCGCGCCGGTCGCCGCGGCGATGCGGCCGGCGACCTCCAGCGGCTCGGCCAGCAGGGCACGGCCGCCGAGCAGCAGCGCGGCGCGCCCGCCGGCCTTCAGGATCCTTGCGGCCGCCTCGATGGCGTCGGCGCCGACCGGGATCGGCGGCTGCGGGGTGGCCGGCGCCGCCGTCAGCGGCCGGCCGGCGGTGACCGGGCTCCAGGCCGCGTCGGCCGGCAGGATGAGCGAGGCGATGCGGCCCGGCGTACTGAGCGCGGCTGCTACCGCCGCCGCAGCGTCGACGGCGAGGGAATCGGCGTTGGGCGAGGTGCGCACCCAATGGCTGAAGGGCCGCGCCGCGCCCTCGATGTCCGAGGTCAGCGGCGCGTCGAGCGCGCGGTGAAAGGTGGCGTGGTCGCCGATGACGTTGACGATCGGCGACTGCGCACGTCGCGCGTTGTGCAGGGCGGAGAGTCCGTTGGCCAGTCCCGGCCCCAGGTGCAGCAGCGTCGCCGCCGGTCGGCCCAGCATGCGGGCATAGCCGTCGGCCGCGCCGGTCACCGCGCCTTCGAAAAGGCCCAGGATGCTGCGCAGCCCCTCGGCCCGGTCCAGCGCGGCGACGAAGTGCATCTCCGAGGTGCCGGGATTGGCGAAGCAGACCTCGATGCCACTGGCCTGCAGTGAGCGGAGCAGGCTGAAGGCGCCGTTGGTCGTGCCATCGGCAAGTTCGGACTCCGGCGCGGCTTCGGCCGGGCGGTGATCGGGCATGGGTTACTCCTGGGAGGCTGCGGACGCGCGGCAGCAGTCTAGGGCGCTGCCACCAGCAGGCAAGGGCAGCGGTGTCACGCGTCGCTGGATGCGTCGCTGCGCAGCAGGGGAAAGACGATGGACAGCGCGGTGCCTTGGCTCGGCGGGTCCGTGGCGCCCTGGTCATAGGACAGGCTGGCACCGATGCGCCGGGCCAGGCTTTCGATGAGCCGCAGGCCGATGCCAGTGCCGCCCGTCCCGCTTTCGCCGCGGCCCTTGCCGTTGTCGCGTACCACCAGGCGCGCCTGGCTCGGTGACTCGGCCGACACCACAAGGTCGATGCGGCCCGGCTGGCCCTCGTCGAAGGCATGCTTGAAGGCGTTGGAGATCGCTTCGCTGGCAATCAGGCCAAGCGGCAGCGCCACCTCGGCGCTGACCTCCAGCGCTGGCACGTCGCAGGTCAGTGTGGTCTGGCCGCCGTAGATTTCGCGCAGGCTGGCGCAGAGCTGCTGCAGGTAGTTCGACAGCTCGACGTCGGAGATCCGATTGGACCGGTAGATTCGCTCGTGCAGCGCCGCCATGGCGGAGATGCGGCGCAGCATCTCCTGCTTGGCCTCGTCGGAGCCCGGCAGCAGCTGTACCAGCGACATCACCACCTGCAGGTTGTTCTTCACCCGGTGGTGCACCTCGTGGAACAGCACGCGGTTTTCCGCCAGGGCGCGGGCCAGCGACAGGCGGCTGCGCTGGTCGGCGCGCAGCAGGCGGGCAACCCAGAGGGCGCAGAGCAGCAGCGCCAAGGCGATCGGGCCGGCGGCCACCAGCAACAGGCCGGCGCGGTTCCAGAACACCGCGACCGCTTCGTCCTTCGAGACCCCGGCGACGACCACCAGCGGCAGGCCCTCGACCCGCCGAAAGGCGACGATGCGAGCGACGCCGTCGAGCGGTGAGCGCTCGGCGTGGTAGAGCCCTTCGTCGGCCCGTGCCAGGTCCTGGGTGAAGAGCCGATAGCCACTGAGGTCGACGGTCGTGTCCGGCACCGGGTAGCGCGCCACCAGCCAGCCATCGGCACGGATCAGGCCGACCGAGGAATCCGGTCCCAGGTCCAGGGCCAGCCAGAAGGTCGACATCATCTCCGCCGGAATGACGATGATGGCAGCGCCCAGGAAGACGCCCTGGCGCTCGATACGGTGGCCGAGGGCGAAGGCCTTGCGGCCGTCCGGGTCGACCTGGAACAGCACACTGATCGAGCGCCGCTCGCCCGCCTTGAGGGCGGCGAAGAAAGGCATCTCGCCGACCGCCGGATCCGCGTGCGACGGCGCGTTGCTCAGCACCGGATGGCCGGTGGTATCGACCACCCAGGCATAGGTTTCGGCCGGCAACTCAGCGACGGCGCTGTCGAGATCGCTCGCCGTGGCGCCGGTGAAGACGGTGGGCTGCGGGCCCAGCGCGTCGTCGATGCGCCGCAGCGCCTGAAAGCTCGCCTCGCCCAGCCAACGCATGTGGGTGGCGGCGACATGCGCGGCGCCACGGGCGCGCGCCTCAGCCGCGGCGATGGTCGCCGCATAGCTCTGCCACAGCAGGGCGCCGACCAGCAGTGAGACCAGGAACAGCAGCAGCCCAGTGAGATAGAGCGCGGCGTTCTGCGAACGTCCGCGGCCCGCCTGGGCGCCGCGACTTGCCATCTGGCCGCCAGGCAGCTCCCGCCTATCCTCGATCATGCCCTTACCGTTGTACCCACCCCGGCGGTCACACTAACCGACCGCCGCACAACCCGCCATTCACAGCTCGTCGATGGCGGCGGTCGGGACGCGCAGCCAAAGGCAGCAAGGCGCTATCACCGATTGCAGAACCCGCGGTCCGGTCTGCCGCCGCTGGCTGCCCTAGCGGCCGGCCTGCAGCGCGCGCCAAAGCTTCTCCGCTGTCAGCGGCATGTCGAGGTGCTCGGGTCCCGTCGGACCCAGCGCGTCCAGCACAGCGGCAACGACAGCCGGCGGCGCCCCGACCGCGCCGCTTTCGCCAGCCCCCTTGGCACCGAGTGGATTGCTCGCCGTCGGCCAGGACTCGTCATGTGTGACGACAAAGCTGGGCAGCTCGTCGGCGCGCGGCAGGGCATAGTCCATCGGGCTGCCGGTCAGTAGCTGGCCGCTGTCGGGGTCATAGACCGCCTGTTCGTAAAGCGCCTGGCCGATGCCCTGCGCCAGGCCGCCATGCACCTGGCCCTGCACGATCAACGGATTGATGACACGGCCGACGTCGTCCAGCGCGGTCAGGCGCACGACGCGCGCCACGCCGGTCTCCGGATCGACCTCGACCTCGCAGACATAGCAGCCGTTGGGGAAGCAAAAGGGTGCCTCGATCCGCTCGCTGGCGCCGATGCGCCCGTCAAGCTGCTCGGCCGCCAGGTCGGCAAGGCGGAGCGACGCGTTGCGGCCCGGCACCGACACCAGGCCGTCAGCCAGCTCCAGCGCCTCAGGCGTCGCCTCCAGCCGCGCGGCGGCAAGCGCCAGCAGCCTTCCCCGCAGGGCCTGCCCGGTGACCAGCACGGCGGAGCCGCCGAGATGCAGCGAGCGCGAGCCATAGGTGCCGCCGCCGCCGGCCACGCGCCGCGTGTCGCCCTGCACGACGTCGATGTCCGCCGGATCGAGGCCGAGCTGCTCGGCCAGGATCTGCGCGTAGCTGGTGGCCAGGCCCTGGCCGATCCCCTGCGTGCCGCTGAGCAGCGTGACGCGGCCGCTGGACTCCAGCGTCGCCGTCGCGCTCTCGCCCGGATCGACGCCGCTGGTGGTGTCGATGTGGCAGGCCAGGCCGCGCCCGCGCAGCAGGCCCCTGGCCGCACTCTCTGTCTTGCGGCGGGCAAAGCCCTCCCAGTCCGCCAGTACGAGCGCGCGTTCCAGCAACGCCGGGAAGTCGCCGGAGTCATAGGTCCAGCCGGCGGCGTTGCGATAGGGCAGCTGCGTCGGGCGGATCAGGTTGCGGCGGCGGATCTCGACAGGGTCCAGCCCGAGGCGGCGTGCCGCCACGTCGAGCAGTCGTTCCAGGCGGTGGATTGCCTCGGGCCGGCCAGCGCCGCGATAGGGACCGGTCGGCACGGTGTTGGTCAGCACGCCCTCGACCACCAGGTGCAGCGCCGGGATGTGATAGACGCCGCAGACGATGCGGTGCCCGGTGGTGGTGGCGATCGGCATGCCGAAGGGCGACAGGTAGGCCCCCATGTTGGCCAGCACCCTGGACTGATAGGCCAGGATGCGGCCGTCATGGTCGAGCGCCAGCGCCACCTCGGCCTCGTGGTCGCGGCCCTGGGTGTCGGACATGAAGGCCTCGCCGCGATCGCCCTGCCAGCGTAGCGTCCGCCCCAGCGCGCGGGCGGCGAACAGCAGCGCCAGGTCCTCGCGATAGGGCACGATCTTGGCGCCGAAGCCGCCGCCCACGTCGCCGACCACGAGGTCGAGGCCGGCCTCGGCGATGCCCAGCGCCTGCGCCAGGAGCTGGCGCGACAGATGCGCCGCCTGGCTGCTGCAGTGGAGTGTCAACTGCCCGGCCGCGTAGCTGGCGACGGCACTGCGCGGTTCCAGCGGAAACACCACGATGCGATTGTTGCCGACCGTCAGGCGCACCAGGTGCGGCGCCCTGGCCAGGATCGCCTCGACCGCGGCGGCCTCGCCGATCTCATAGCGACCGACGACGTTGCCCGGTGCCTTGGCACCGAGCCGCGGCGCATCGGACCGCACCGCCGCCGACGCCCGGGTCACCGCCGGCAGGGGGCGGTAGTCCACCGCCACCAGCTCGGCGGCGTCGCGGGCCGCCGCCAGGGTCTCGGCGACGATCAGCGCCACCGGCTCGCCGACGTGGCGCACCAAGCCCTGCGCCAGCGCGTGACAGGGCGGCGCCGCCGGCAGCCCGTCCGTGCCGGCCAGGCGATTGAAATAGGGGACGGGGCCGACGCCCGCTGCCGCCAGGTCGCCGCCGCTGTAGACCGCGACCACGCCCGGCAGCGCCAGTGCCGCGTCGCGGTCTATGGCGAGGATCTCGGCATGCGCGTGCGGCGAGCGCAGGAAGACGGCCTGCAGCGCGTCGGGCAAGCGCAGGTCGTCGGTGTAGCGACCCTGGCCGGTCAGCAGGCGCTGGTCCTCCAGGCGGCGGACCGGCTGGCCGATCCAGCGCCCGGCGCTGGCCACTGGTGGCATCGCCTAGCGCACGTAGAGTTCGAAGGGCGCCGCCTCGTCCCACGAGAAGGCGCCGTCGGGCTGGCGGATCAGCTCGGGGAAATGGCCGGGAATGATGCGGTCGGCACGCGAAATGATCTTGGCGATCGAAGCGGTGCCGCGCTCGATGGTGTCGAAAGCCATGTCGCAGCGGCGCGTCACCACCTCCTTGGCGTATTTGATGGAATCGCCGGCCACCACGACGCGACCGTTGCGCCCCGACTCCAGCTCCAGCGCGTAGCAGCCCGGCGTGTGGCCCGGCACGGGATACCAGCCGATGCGGTTGTCCAGCGCGC
Organism: Rhodospirillales bacterium; assembly: GCA_038363005.1. Lineage (GTDB taxonomy): Bacteria > Pseudomonadota > Alphaproteobacteria > Kiloniellales > JACOMY01 > JAKOWB01. The sequence goes on along the minus strand of JBBQBI010000020.1, from coordinate 37,780 downwards.
CCTCGCCCTGGATCAGCTCCAGGTCGTGCTTCTCCAACTGGGCGTGGATGCCCCAGGGCATGAAGAGGTCCTTGGGGTGCGGCTTTTGCGCATAGTCCCACTCCTCCTTCGACACCAGCACCTTGGCCTTGGGAAAAAGGTCGACGTTGTGGCAGTGGTCGAAGTGCAGGTGCGACAGGAACAGGACCTTGATGTCGCCGGGCTCCAGCCCCTCTTCCTTCAAGCGTTTGATCAGGCCCAGGCGCGAGACGTAACCGCCGGTGTCGAACAGGATCGGCCCGCCGGCGCTGCGGATCAGCGTGACGTTGGCGATGCCCAGGAAGTCGTCCTTCAGGCGCAGCGAGTTGCCCTTCACCAGGATCTTGTAGTCGGGGTAGCTGTCGCTGGTCATGGCGGTTCTCCTAGCAAGCGGTGGCGAGCGCGGCGGCGACCAGGTCGGCCAGCGCCAGGGTCGAGGTCAGGCCTGGACTCTCGATGCCGAACAGCTGGACCAGTCCGGGGATGCCGTGCTCGGCCGGGGTGTCGATGCGAAAGTCGGCGGCGCCCTGTGCCAGGCGGCTGAGGCGCGGGCGGATGCCGGTGTAGCCCGGCAGCAACGCGCCGTCGGGCAGTGCTGGCCAGTAGTTGCGGATCGCCGGATAGAAAGCGGCGGCGCGCGCCGGATCCAGGTGGTAGTCGAGCCGCTCGATCCATTCCACGTCGGGCCCGAAGCGGGCGCGCCCGGCAAGGTCGAGCGTCACGTGCACGCCCAGCCCGCCGCCTTCCGGGACCGGATAGATCAGGTGCCGGAAGGGGGTGGCACCGGCCAGCACGAAGTAGACGCCCCGCGACAGCACGCGGTCGGGGATCAGCGGCGCCGGATAGCCCGCCAGATTGCGTGCCAAGTCCCAGGCGCCATGGCCGGCGGCGTTCACCAGCAGCCGGCAGCGCAGGCGCAGCGGCGCCTCGCCGCCGGCCTCCAGGACAAAGCCGCGCGCGTCGATCTCACCGCGCAGCACAGGCGCATGCAGTGCCGTGATGGCGCCGGCGGTTTCGGCCTCGCCCTGCAGCGCCAGCATCAGCGCGTGGCTGTCGACGATACCGGTGGAGGGCGATAGCAGGCCGCCGGTGGCCTCGAGTTCCGGCTCCAGCGCGCGCACGCCGGCGGCGTCGAGCACCTGGAGGTCGCGCACGCCGTTGATTTCGGCCTGCGCCTTGATCGCCGCCAGGGTGGCAAGCTGCGCTTGGCTGGTGGCGACGATGACCTTGCCAAGGCGGGCGTGCGGCACGCCGCGCGCGCGGCAGAACTCATAGAGCGCGTCGCGGCCGGCGACGCAGAGCTTCGCCTTGTGGCTGCCGGTGGCGTAGTAGATGCCGGCGTGAATCACTTCGCTGTTGCGCGAGGAGGTCTCTTCGCCGATGGCGCCATTGCGCTCCAGGACCAGGACCTCGCGCCCGGCCAGGGCGAGCGCGCGTGCGATGCCCAGGCCGACGACTCCGGCACCCACGACGACGCACTCGACCTCGTCCATGGCGTCTCCCAAGGGCTGGCCGCGCCGGTCGCCTAAGGCGGCGCACCTGGCGTCGGAGTCGGTGGTGCCGGCGGAGGGAATTGAACCCCCGACCTTGGCTTTACGAAAGCCCTGCTCTACCCCTGAGCTACGCCGGCAGCGGGCCGGGTCGATGCCCGGCCGGAAAAAGCGCGCGGACGCTAGTCGAGGCGCCCTTCCTCGTCAACCACTCTAGACGTCGCTCCAGGAGCGCAGCAGGCCCTCGCGCACGCGGCCCAGGCGCTCGCGGAAGGGCTCCGGCTCGGGCAGCAGCTTCAGCATGTCGCGCGCCACGTGGTCGAAGGCGCGAAACAGCTCGCGGTGGCGCGGGTCGGGGATCAGCGACTGGATCCAGCCGATGGCGGCCAGGCGGCTGCCGCGGGTCACCGGCAGCACCTCGTGCAGCATGTCCGAGGGGTAGCAGATGAGCGTGCCGGCCGGCAGCTTCAGGCGCTGCTCGCCGAAGGGCGATTCCAGGCGGAACTCGCCGCCGTCGTAGTCCCTGGGCTCGCTGAGGAAGACGGTGAAGGAGAGGTCGGTGCGCATGAGCTGCGGTGTGCCGAGGCCCATCAGCGACACGTCCATGTGCGCCTTGTAGTACATGCCCGGGTCGTAGCGGTTGAAGAAGATGCGGTAGGTCCGCGGCAGCGCGAAGACCGAGAACTCGACGTTAGTCTGGAAGGCGTCGTGGATCAGCTTCTGCGCCGGTTCCAGCCCGGGCGCCAGGCCGCCGGATTGCAGGTTCAGCTTCAGCTTGGCGCTGCCGGTGACGCGGCCGTCGCCCAGCTCGACCTGCTGGACGATCTGCCGCGCGGTGGCGAGCTGCGCGGCGGTGAGGAAGTTCGGCAGGGTCAGCAGCATGATCGGATCCGCGGGGTTCGGAGGAAACTCACAGGCCGCGGCGCGCCGCGTCCTCGGGTGACAGTGTCGGGCCGCTTGGCGCCGGCTTCGGGGCGGCGACCGGTGCCGCTGCCGGTGCAGGCGCCGGTGCGGGAGCGGGTGCGGGCGCCGGCTCGGGCACTGGCGTTGGCTTGGGCGCTGGTGCGGGCTCGGGCGGAGCGGCCGGTGCGGGCGGCGGCTCGGGTACTGACGCCGGCGCGGCGAAGTCCGCTGCGATCAGTCCGCCGCCGACACCGACCGGGCCGGGCTTCCAGACCAGGGAATCGAAGGCACCGCAGTTGGGGCAGCGCGGCTGCCACTCGGCCGGCGACTGGCCGCAGGCCGGGCAGTTCCAGCCCGGCGCGGCCGGCAGCGCGGCGGCGCGGTCGCGCCACTCCCGCGCCAAGGTCGCATCGCCGGCGTCGGCATCGGCCAGCAGCGCCAGCAGGCGGGCGGTGCGCTGGTCCGGCGGGTTGCCCTCCAGCGGTGCCAGCAAGCGCCGCGCCTCGGCCCAGAGGCTGGCGTCGGCCGCCGCGGCGGCCAGGGTCACCAGCGTCTCCGGATGCTCCGGCTGGCCGCCGGTCAGGCGGCGCAGCAGCTTCAGGCGTTCGGCCGCGCCGGCGCCCTGGTTGAGGCCGAGGTAGAGCTCCGCCAGGGCGGGATGCGGCCGCAGGGTCCAGGCACGCTCCAGGATGCGCTCCGCCTCGCGCGTCTTGCCCAGGCGGGCGGCCAGGCGGGCGGCGCGCTGCGCCGCCGCGGTCAGCTCGGGCGCCAGGCGCAGCGCCTGCTTGGCGCGGTCGAGTGCCACCGGCGCCTCGCCGGTGGCCTCGGCGCGCGCCGATTCCTCCAGCAGCACCACGGCGCGGCGGCGGTCGGCTTCGGCCGGCTTCAGTACGCCGCGGCGCCGCGCCTCGGTCAGCACGCGCCCGGCCTCGGCCAGGCGGCCGTCGCGCTCGGCCAGGTCGAACAGCGTGTCCAGCACCCAGGGCGTGTCGGGGCGCAGGCGATGTGCTTCCTCGACATAGCCAAGCGCGGCCTGGGTATCGCCCTGCGCCAGCGCCTGCTGCACCAGGCCGCGCAGGCCCAGGAAGCGGGTCTCCGGCCGGGCCAGCATGGCGTCGAACAGCGCGCGGGCCCGTTCCTGGTCGCCGTCCAGGTCGGCCACCTGGGCGGCCAGCAGTTGGGTCAGCGCCGGTTCATCCAGCAGCTGATCGGCCTTGCGCGACCAGCGCCGTGCCTCGTCGGTCTCACCGGCCGCTACGGCGACCAGGCCGTTGGTCAAGGCTTGCAAGCCGCGCCGCCGCCGGCCGCGGTCCATCGCCCGCGCCGTCAGGCCGGGGGTGCGGGCGACGCGGCGCCACAGGTGATAGCCGACCGCCGACAGCAGCATCAGCAGGAACACGGCGAGCAGCAGCACGCCGACGTCGGCGGTGATCTCGCGCCCCAGCCAGCGGATGCGCACCTCGCCGGGACGGTCGGCGATCCACACCGCGGCGGCGACCAGCAGCGCCAGCTGCACGAGGAACAGCAGGATACGGCCCATGCTCTGCTCCTCAGCCGCCGGCCGCGAGGCGCGCCAGCGCCTGCTGCACCACCTGATTGGCGGCCGCCAGGCCCTCCAGCCGCGCCTTGGCCTGGGCCAGCCAGGGGGCCGCTGCTTCCGCCGCCGCGCCGCTCAGGCCGGACAGCTCGGTCACCGCGCTGGCCAGGTCGCCGGCGGTCAGGCGCTGCTCGGCCCGGGCCACCATGGCGGCGGCATCGTCGCCCGCCACCTCGCCGATCGGCCGCACGCTGATCAGCCCGCCGACCGACTGCCAAAGCTCGTCGAACCAGTCGCCGCCGGCGGTGCCGCGGTCGGCCCGCACCACCGCCTCGGCCATGGCCGGAAATGCGGCGCGCAGGCTGCTGTCGGAGGGCAGGCCCTCGGCCGCCAGCGGCTCCAGCGCGGCCAGGGCGGCGGCGATGGCGGGCGTCTCGGCGGCGAGCTGGCGCAGCAGTACCAGCTCGCTGGTAAAGCCGCGGCCGGCGGCCACCGCTTCCTGCAGGTTGGCGGCGGCCAGCGCCAGGGTGGCGGCGGCGGTGGCGCCGGGCGCCGGGGTCGGCGGCACCGGCGGCGGCAGGGCGGCGACGGCACTGGTGACGGCGGCTGCCAGCTTGGCGTCGAGCCGCGCCTCGGCGGCGGCGACATTGTCGGCAATGCGCTGGTCGAGGCTGTCGAGCGCGCCGAGGCGCGCCGCCTGCGCCATCGCCGTTGCCTCCAGCGCGGTGACGCGGTCGCCCAGTGTGGTGACGTCTCCTGACAGGCTTTCAGCCCAGGCTGGCGGCTGGTCGCCCGGTGGCTGGCTGGCCTGGGCGGCCTGCAGGTCGGCCAGGGTCTTGCGCGCCTCGTCGAGCGCCGCCGACATCTTGGTGAGCTGCTCGGCGGTCGGCTGCAGCGCCGCGGCGGTCTGTGCCGCGCTGGCCGCCAGCAGCTCTTGCTTCAGGCCCTCCAGCGCCGCGGCATCGCCGCCGGCCGGCAGCGCGGCGACCTGGTTGCGCAGCGATTCCAGCTGGTCTTGCAGTGCCGTGAGCTGGCTGGCGTTGTTGGTGGCCGGCGCCGCTTCCAGCGCGGCCAGGCGCTGCTCCAGCGCGGCCACGGCCTTGCCGTCACCCGGCCCGTCGGTCGGCCCCAGCCACAGGTCGCTGGTGCCCATGGCCAGCAGGAACCCGGCCAGCACCAGCACGCCGCCCAGCGCGACGGCCGGCAGCTGCGGGCTGACGCGCGCCAGCCAGCCTGGCGCCCGGCGGTCAGGATGCAGCGCCGCCTTGGGCTCCGGCCGAGGTCCGGCGGCGGCGGGCGGGGTCTCGCTCGGCGCCTCGATCGGCGCGCCAACTCCCTCGATTGTCGGCGCCTGGGTCTGGTCGCTGGCGGCCAACAGCGCGGGATCCAGCGCGACCCCGGCGGCAGCGGCAGCGGCCTGGATTTCGCCATGGCGGCTGCGCGGGATCGTGCCGCGCTCCTTCCAGCCCTGCACCGTGGAGACGGCGATACCCAGCTTGTGCGCCATGGGGCGGATGCCGCCGAAGACCTGGATGACACCCTGGGCTGGATGCAGGGCGGGATCGACCGGGGCGCCGTCGCCGTTGCTGTCGCTCATGCCTGGGTCTCCATTCCGTCGTTCGTACGCTGTCCGTACGCCGTCAGAACCGCCAGCAGTGCTGGCAGGTTCGGTTCGTCCGCCACCAGGGTGGCGCGCCAGTCCAGTCCGCCCACCCGCTCGGCCACCGCCGGGCTCAGGCAGACCGCCACCAGACGGCTGCAGCAGGCGGCCAAATCAGCTTGCTGCAGCAGCTTAGCAAAGATGGTGGCGGCGCGGGGAGAGAAAAAGGCCACGCCATCGAGCTGTCCGTCCGTCAGGGCGTCCTGGATCGTACGGTCGAGCGTATCCACGGCAGCGGCCTGGTACAGGTTCGTACGTACGACCTGGAAGCCCAAGGGCGCCAGGGCCTCGTCCAGGTCCAGCGCCACGGCGGCGCCGGCGGCATGCAGGATGCCGCCCCGCCGCGGGTCCAGGCGCGCCGCAAGCAGCCGTGCCAGTTCGGCGGCGTCGCCTTCGGCCGAGACAACAGTGGCAAAACCCTCCGTCCGCAGCAGCGCGGCCGTGGCAGCACCGACGGCATATACAGATATGTCGCGACGGTCGGTGGCGCGGGCCAGCGCCCGGGCCCCCTGGCGGCTGGTCACCGCCAGGGCCTGGATGCCGTCAAACGCCAGTGTCGCCGGCAGCGGCTCGATCACCTGCATCGGCGCCAGCTGCACGCTGTGGCCGGCAGCGTCGAACAGCTTCTGGCTGCGCGCGCTCTCCTCGGCCGGGCGGGTCAGCAGCAGGCGCATCAGGCCTCCAGCAGGGCAAGGTGCGCCGCGCTGGCGCGGCCGCGCAGCGCCTCGCCGACCGCCTGGCCCAGCGCCAGGTGATCGTCTACCGCGGCGGCCTGCTCGACGAACAGCGGCTGGCGGCCATCGGGTAGCACCAGCAGGGCCCGCAGCCGCAAGTCGCTGCCGATCGGATCGGCCAGCACCGCGACCGGCGTGGTGCAGGAGCCACGCAGCGCCGCCAGGCAGGCGCGCTCGCAGGCCACGCGCAGCCAGCTCGCCGGATCGTTCACCCCGGCCAGCAGGCGGGCGGCCTCGCCATCGTCGCTGCGGATTTCCAGGCCGATTGCGCCCTGCGCCACCGCCGGCAGCATCTGTTCGGTAGCCAGCGGCTGGCCGCGGCTGGCGAGCTCCAGGCGATTGAGGCCGGCCATCGCCAGCAGCGTGGCGTGGCAGGCGCCCTCGGCCAGGCGCCGCAGCCGCGTGCCGACATTGCCGCGCAAGGTCACCACCCGCAGGTCGGGGCGCTGCAGCAGCAGCTGCGCCTGGCGGCGCAGCGAGCAGGTGCCGACCACCGCGCCGGCCGGCAGCGCCCCCAGGTCGGGCAGGCCGTCCAGCGTCACCAGGGCGTCGCGCGGGTCGGCGCGCGGCAGCACGGCGGCCAGCGTCAGCCCGGCGGGCAGCCAGGTCGGCAGGTCCTTCAGCGAATGCACTGCCACGTCGATGCGACGCTCCAGCAGCGCCTCCTCGATCTCCTTGGCGAAAAGGCCCTTGCCGCCCAGTTCGGCCAGCGGGCGGTCCTGCACGCGGTCGCCGGTGGTGCGGATCTCCACCAGCTCGATCGCGCCCGGCAGGGCGAGCTCCGGCCAGGCGGCGGTCAGGCGGTCGCGCGTCTCCACTGCCTGCTTGAGGGCCAGCGGGCTGCCGCGCGTACCAAGTCTGAGGCGCACCGTCATCGTCCTGCCGCCCCCACCGATTCCGTAGTAGCAACGCAACCGCGCTTCGACCGGGTGCGTTCCCATGCTATGAGAAACGAGACCGGCGGCGGTTCGTCCGGGTGCCCAGGGTTGAAGCCCGCCCCCGCCGGCCTGACAAGGAGAAAAATGCCATGACGCGCACGCGGCCGCTCGTCGCAGTCCTTGCCCTGTTCACGCTCGCGGCGGCGCCCGCCTGGGCGGACGGCCTGACACCCAAGCAGGTGAAGCTGGAGCAGCAGGCCTGCATGGACCGCGCCAAGGGCACCATCAAGGGCGCCAAGAAGGCCTGCACCTGCATGGTCGAGGGGCTGTCGGAGTCGCTGAGCGACGCCGACTACGCGGCGCTGACGGCGCTGATGAACGATGGCACCGCGACGCCCGAGGGTGAGGCGGCGCACGAGACGGCGACGCAGATCGTGCAGCAGTGCCTCGGCGTTTGAGAGTGCCTGGGCGTTTGAGTTAGGCTGCCGCCCCATGCTGGTTCTGGGTATCGAAACCTCCTGCGACGAGACGGCGGTGGCGCTGGTCGATGACCGGCGCCGCATCCACGCCAACCTGGTGCTGTCGCAGCTTGACGAGCACCGTCCCTATGGCGGCGTGGTGCCGGAGATCGCCGCGCGCAGCCACCTGGCCGAGCTGCCGGGGCTGGTGCGCCGCGCGCTGCAGACCGCCGGGGTCGGCTTGGGCCAGGTCGACGGCATCGTCGCCACCGCTGGTCCGGGACTGATCGGCGGCGTCTTCGTCGGCGTCATGCTGGCCAAGGGCTTGGCCGCGGCGCGCGGCCTGCCCTTCATCGCCGTCAATCACCTGGAGGGCCACGCGCTGACCGTGCGCCTGACCGAGGGGCTGGATTTTCCCTACCTGCTGCTGCTGGTGTCCGGCGGGCACTGCCAGCTGGTCGCGGTTGAGGGTCTGGGCCGCTACCGTAGCTATGGCGCCACGCTGGACGACGCCGCCGGCGAGGCCTTCGACAAGACCGCCAAGCTGCTGGGCCTGGACTATCCCGGCGGGCCGGCGGTGGAGCGCGCGGCGCGCGACGGCGATCCGGCGCGCTTCGCCCTGCCGCGGCCGATGCTGGGGCGCCCGCAACTGGACTTCTCCTTCGCCGGCCTGAAGACCGCGGTGCGCCTGGTGGCCGAGCAGCTGCCGCCTGGTGACGCGCAGGCGCGCGCAGACCTGGCGGCCAGCTTCCAGGCCGCCGTGGCCGAGGTGCTGGCCGACCGCGCCCGCCGCGCACTGCTGCGCTTCCGTGCCGAGACTGGGCAGCCCGGGCCGCTGGTGGTGGCCGGTGGCGTTGCTGCCAACGGCGCGCTGCGCAGCGCGCTGGCCGCGACCGCTGAACGCGCTGGCAGCCGGTTGGTGGCGCCGCCGCCGGCGCTCTGCACCGACAACGCCGCGATGATCGCCTGGGCCGGGCTGGAGCGCCTGGCCGCCGGTCAGCGCGACCCCTTGGATTTCCCGGCCCGGCCGCGCTGGCCCCTGGCCGACCTCACGCAGGATCAGGCCGCATGAACGACACCACCCGACCGCCGCAAGCGCCGCAGCCCGGCGACATCAAGGCCGACGTCAAGCTGGCCTTCGCCACGCCGATCGTCACCGCCGAGCTGCCCGTCGTGGCGCAGCACAATGGCGAGCTGGCGCGCAACATCCTGGCGCGCAGCCAGAGCCACCCCTCGACCCAGGCCTCCAACCTGGGCGGCTGGCAGTCCGACTGGCACATGGACCAGTGGGGCGGCCCGGCGGTGGGGCTGCTGCTGACCGCCGCCAAGTCGATCGCCAGCAACATGACCCGCTCGCGCCAAGGCCAGCCGGTGACGGTGGAGTGGCGCGCCAACGCCTGGGCCAACATCAACAGCGATGGCCATGGCAACGAATTCCACATCCATCCGGCCGCCATGTGGTCGGGCACCTACTATGTCGACGATGCCGGCGCTGGTGCCGACCCGGCGCTGGGCGGCGAGCTGGAGCTGCTGGATCCGCGCGGCGCTGGCCCGGCGATGTATGCGCCGCTGCTGGCCTTCGCCGGCCCCGGCGGCCTGTCGGTCGGCGCCACCGAGACGATCCGCCCCAAGGCCGGGCGCATCGTGATCTTTCCCGCCTGGCTCTACCACCAGGTCCGCCCCTATCGCGGCGGCGGCCAGCGCATCTCCATCGCCTTCAACCTGAGCCTCTAGCGATGCTGCCGCAGCGCCTCGGCGTGATCGGCGCGGGAGCCTGGGGCACGGCGCTGGCCGTCGCGGCCAGGCGTGCCGGGCGCGATGTCGTGCTCTGGGCCAGGCGGCCCGAGCAGGCGGCAGCCATCGCCGCGTCGCGCGAGAATGCGCGCTATCTGCCGGGCATCGCGCTGGATCCCGCAATCAAGGTGACGGCCGAGGCGCGCGACCTGGCGACGAGCGATGCGCTGCTGCTGGTGGTGCCGTCGCAGCACCTCCGCGCGCTGGCGGCCGAACTGGAGGCTGTTCTGCCGCGCGTGCCGCTGGTGCTCTGCGCCAAAGGTATAGAGCTTGCCAGCGGCAAGCTGCTGGACCAGGTGGTCGATGAGGCGCTGCCCGGTCGCCCGGTGGCGGTGCTCTCCGGCCCGACCTTCGCCGCCGAGGTGGCCAAGGGTCTGCCGGCCGCGGTCACCCTGGCGGCCAGCCAGGCCGACCTGGGTCAGGCGCTGGCCGAGGCGCTGGGCAGCGCCGCCTTCCGCCCCTACTGGTCGGACGACGTCACCGGCGTGCTGATCGGCGGCGCGGTGAAGAACGTCATCGCCATCGCCGCCGGCATGGTGGCGGGCCACGGCTATGGCGAGAACGCGCGCGCCGCCCTGATCACCCGCGGTTTGGCCGAGATCGGCCGCCTGGCCGAGGCGCTGGGCGGCCGGCGGGAGACGCTGATGGGGCTCTCCGGCCTGGGCGACTTGGTGCTGACCTGCGGCTCGACACAGTCGCGCAACTTCTCGCTGGGCCAGCGCATCGGCGAAGGCAAGACGCTGGCGGAGGCCACCGGCGCCAGCCGTGGCGTGGCCGAGGGCGTGGCCACGGCCACCGCCGTGCTGGCGCTCGGCCAACGGCTGGAGGTCGAGCTGCCGATCGCGGCGGCGGTCGATGCCGTATTGCATGGCGGCGCGTCACTGGACCATGCCGTCGGCGCGCTCTTGGCGCGGCCGCTGAAATCCGAGAGCCTGTAAACCAAAGCCATATCGAGGGAGGAAACCCGATGCTCTTCGCGCTTTACTGCGTCGACAAGGCCGGTGCCGGCCAGATCCGCCTGGACAACCGCGCCAACCACCTGGCGCACCTGCAGGCCCACATGGCGCAGATCAAGTTCGCCGGGCCGCTGACCAGCGACGACGGCAGCGCGATGCAGGGCAGCCTGCTGCTGATGGACTTCGCCGACCGCGTGGCGGCGGAGACCTTCGCCCGCGAGGATCCCTATGCCAAGGCCGGCCTCTTCACCGAGGTGCGCATCACCGCGGTGAAGCAGGTGCTGCCGAAGTAGCGCCCTCACCCCAACCCCTCTCCCGAGGGGAGAGGGGCTTTCATATCACCCTCTCCCTCAGGGAGAGGGCAGGGTGAGGGTGTTTGTCCCGCTATCCCAGCTGGGCCTTCAGGAATGCCGTGGTGCGCTCCCAGGCCAGGGCCGCGTCGGCCTGGTCGTAGCGCGCGCCGGTCGGGTTGGCGAAGGCGTGGTCGGCCTCGTACCAGTGCACCTCGACGGTCTTGCCGGCCGCCGCGGCGGCGGCCTGGAATCCCTCGACCATTGGCTTGTTAATGTTCTGGTCCAGCGTGGCGAAATGGCCAAGCACCGGGCAGGCCAGTGGCGCCAGCTCCTCGGCGCTCTTGTTGACGCGGCCGTAGTAGATCACGCAGCCATCGGTCGGCGTCGCCAGCGCGGTGTTCAGCGACCAGCCGCCGCCGAAGCACCAGCCTATGGTCGCCACCTTGCCGCTCGAACGCTCGTGTGCCTTCAGCCAGGCAGTCCAGGAGACCAGCGTGTCGATGGCCTCCTCGGGTTTCATCGCGCTCATCTTGGCCTTGGCTTCCTCTGGCGTGGTGGCGGCCGGGCCGCCGAAGAGATTGATCGCCAGCGCCAGATAGCCCTGGCTCGCCAGCTCGGCCGCCACCGCCTTTATCTGGTCGTTCAGGCCCCACCATTCATGCACCAGCAGCACGGTCGGCGCAGTCTGCGCCTCCGGCAGGGCCAGGGCGGCTTCCACCGCGCGGCCGCCGGCGGTGGTGATGCTGACGGTCTGCAGGCTGTCGGCGGCGGCCCGCGCCAACCGCGGATCCTTCAGCACCACGGCCAGCGGCAGGGCGCAGGCAGCTCCCAGCAACAGCGTGCGGCGGGCAGGATTGGCGGGGGCCTCCACTGGGTCGGGGATGAAAGGGCCCGGAGTCTCGATATTCATGCTGTGCTCCTCTGCTCGGAAATCGACGGTTGCCCGGATGTCAGACGGCGGTAAGGATAGGACGTCATGCTGTGATAGCCAGCCGGAAGCAGTCACAATTGCTTGTCTGCGCAACCGGATGGCGTCGGCCAATCCGGCATTGCCCTGCCCAACAAGGCCCTGGAAAATGACCATGCGCCCCGCCGCATTTCTGCTCTGCCTGCTCTGCCCGCTGCTGGGCGGCGCCCCGCTGACCGCGGGCGCCTGGGCCGAGGCGCTGCCGCAGGTCACGGCGACGCCGGTGCCGCTGGATCCCGCCGATCCCGAGCTCAGCGGCATCGGCAAGCTGACGTTTCTCGGCGGGCTGGAGCTGGCGAGCGACGATCCGCGCTTCGGCGGCTGGTCCGACCTGGTGCTGTCGCCCGACGGCGGCCAGCTGACGGCCATCGGCGACCAGGGCGCCTGGATGACCGGGCGGCTGCATTGGGATGCCAAGGGCCATCTGGCCGGCTTCCAGCTCTCCGGGCTGGGCCAGCTCAAGGACCTCGCCGGGCAAGCGCTGGACGGCAAGGAGATGACCGACGCCGAGGGTCTGACCACGGCGGCCGAGGGTGGCTTCCTGGTGGCCTTCGAACGGCAGCACCGGATCTGGCGCTATGGCCCGGACCTCAGTGCCACGCCGCTGGAGGCGCGCACGCCAACGGCGGTGCAGGGGCTAGAGGCGACGGAGGCCAACCACGGCATGGAGGCCCTGGCACGCCTGGCCGATGGCACGCTGGTGATCCTGCTGGAGGGTGCCGAGGGCGGCACCAGCACGCTGATGTTCCGCCTCAAGGGCGCCACCTGGAGCACCACGCCCTACCTGCGGCAGGACGCCTTCCAGATCACCGGCGCGGCCGGGCTGGCCAGCGGCGGCCTGCTGGTGCTGGAGCGCTTCTACACGCCGGAAACCGGGCCGAAGATGCGGCTGCGCTATTTCACCGAGGCCGAGCTGCAGCAGCCCCAGCTGCAGGGCGGCCACCTGGTGGGCGAGCTGGGGTTGCCGCTGACGGTGGATAACTTCGAGGGGCTGGCGGTGGTGCAGGCCGGCGGTGCGCTGCGCCTGCTGATCATGTCGGACGACAACTTCAACCACCCCGAGCAGCGCACCCTGCTGCTGGCGTTCGAGCTGACCTTCGACTGAGCTAGGCAAAGCAAAAAAGCAAAAGGGCGCCGGCCGCTCGGCCGACGCCCCTTTGGCGAATTCTGGTTGGAAGCGTCAGGCGGCCGGCTGGGCGGCGGCCTTCTTCTCCTGGGCACGCTTGATCCGGCGGCGCAGGACCTGCGCCTTGGTGCCGAGCTTGGCCGAGGGCGTGCCCAGCAGGTAAGCGTCGAGGCCGCCACGCTTCTCCACCGACCGCAGCGCGTTGGTGCAGAGCCGGACCTGGATGCGGACACCCAGGGTGTCGGACAGCAGCGAGGCCTCCTGCAGGTTGGGCAGGAAGCGGCGCTTGGTCTTGTTGTTGGCGTGGCTCACGTGGTGACCCACCTGAACGCCCTTGCCGGTAAAATCGCAACGCCTGGACATGACACCAAGACCCTTCGCATAGCATAAGAACAGGACGGGACCCGCCGAGGGGGTCCCGCGAAGCGCGCCTAGATAGGCGAGTTGGCGCCCCGGCGTCAACCCCCCGGCTGCAGTTTCCCCGGCGCCTCAGCCCGCCTGGTCGACCTGCTTGTCCAGCCGGCGTGCCTTGCGCAGCTGCGGGAACCACAGCGCCCAGAGGCCGGCGACGGCGATGCAGCCCACGCCGCCGATCACCACGGCCGGCACGGCGCCGAACCAGGCCGCCATGGTACCGGCGCGGAAGGCCCCCAGTTCGTTCGAGGCACCGACGAAGACCATGTTGACCGCATTGACCCGGCCGCGCAGCGCGTCTGGCGTGTTGAGCTGCACCAGGGTGGAGCGCACGTAGACGCTGATCATGTCGGCGGCGCCCATCAGGAACAGCGCGGCGATCGACAGCCAGGCCAGCTGCGACAGGCCGAAGACCACGGTGAAGACGCCGAAGCAGGCCACCGCGCCGAACATGATGTGGCCGGCGTGGTTGCGGATCGGGAACCAGGCCAGCAGCAGCGCCATGCAGAGCGCGCCGCAGCCGCTGGCGCCGCGCAGGAAGCCGAGGCCCAGCGGTCCCACCTCGATGATGTCGCGGGCATAGATCGGCAGCAGCGCCACCGCGCCGCTCAGCAGCACGGCGAAGAGGTCGAGCGAGATGGCACCCAGCACCACCTTGGCGCGGCGCAGGAAGGCGATGCCGGCCAGCACGGTCGACCAGCTGACCGGCTGGCCACGGTCGCGCCGCGCCCCCTTGGGCACCAGCAGGATCAGCGCCGCGCCCAGCAGCATGAGGGTGGCGGCGGTACCCTGCGCTGCCTCGATGGAGATGCCGTAGAGCAGGCCACCAGCCACCGGCCCGGTGATCGAGCCGAGCTGCCAGGCGGCTGAGCTGCTGGCGACGCCGGTCGCCAGGTGTTCGGTCGGCAGCAGGTTGGGCGCCAGCGACTGCTGCGCCGGGGCGAAGAAGGCGCGCGCCACCGCCAGGACCACCAGCGCCAGGTAGATCGGCCAGATGGCGTCGATGCCGCTGAGCGTATAGAGCAGCAGCCCGACCGTGGCGCAGGACTGCACCACCAGGCAGAGCTGCATGATGGAGCGGCGGCGGAAGCGGTCGGCGGCGACGCCGGTCAGCGGCAGCAGCAGCAGCGCCGGCAGGAATTCCACCAGCCCCACCAGGCCGAGCAGGAAGGGATCGCCGGTCAGGTCGTAGAGCTGCCAGGAAACCGCGACGATCAAGACTTCGGCGGCGAAAATCGACAGGAACTTGGAGCCGATGAAGGGGCCGAAGCCCTTATTCTTCAGCACCTGGCGCAGGGTGATGCGCGGGGCGGGCAGCTCGGGGTCGGCGACGGCTTCGGTCACGGGGATCCTGGCGGGCAAGCGGGCCTGGCACCCCCTCTTCCGCTTCTGGCGGGAGAGGGCAGGGTGAGGGCCCTTGGTTGTTGACGGGTGGTCGTGGTGCGAAGGCAGCAACCGAACGCCCTCACCCCGACCCTCTCCCGCCGAAAGCGGGAGAGGGGGGACTGCGGCGTCAGCGCCTGGCAGCTCACGCGTCCTTCCCCTGAAACAGCGCCAGCAGGCGGCGGGCGGCGGCGCTGGGGCTGACGCTGCCGTTCGCCACCGCGGCCTCCAGGCCGGGCAGCGCGGCGGCCACGGCGGGGGCCTGGCGGAAGGCCTCGGTCAGGCCCTCCTCGAGCTCGCGCCACAGCCACGCCTTGGCCTGACGAGCGCGCTTGGCGGCGATGCCGTCCGGCCCCAGGGCCTGGCGGAAGCGGCCAATGGTCTCCCACACGGCGTCCAGGCCGCGGCCCTCCAGGGCGGAGACTTGCAGCACCGGCGGCACCCACTTGGCGCTGGCCGGCCGCAGCAGGCGCAGCGCGCTGGCATACTCAGCGGCGGCCTGGCTGGCGGCCTGCTTCAGCGCGCCGTCGGCCTTGTTGATGACGGCGAGGTCGCAAAGCTCGACCACACCCTTCTTGATGCCCTGCAGCTCGTCGCCGCCGGCCGGCGGCAACAGCAGGCAGAAGCAGTCGACCAGGTCGGCCACGGCGGTTTCCGACTGGCCGACGCCGACAGTCTCGACGATGGCGAGGTCGAAGCCCGCCGCCTCGACCAGCAGCAGCGCTTCGCGCGTGCGCCGGGCCACGCCGCCCAGGGTGCGCCCGGCCGGCGAGGGGCGGATGAAGGCGCGCTCGTCACGCGCCAGTCGCTCCATGCGCGTCTTGTCGCCCAGGATCGAGCCGCCGGTGACCTGCGAGGAGGGGTCCACCGCCAGCACGGCGACCTTGTGCCCCTGCTCCAGCAGGGCCAGCCCGAAGGCCTCGATGAAGGTCGACTTGCCCACCCCCGGCGGCCCGGAGAGGCCGAGCCGGAAGGTCTTCCCCGAGTCCGGCAGCAGTTCCGCCAGCAGCCGTTCGGTCGCGGCACGATGCTCCGGCAGCGTCGACTCGGCTTGGGTGATGGCGCGCGCCAGCGCCCGGCGATCGCCGGACCGCAGCGCCGCCAGCAGCTCGCTCACGGTACCGGCTCCACGGCGGGGCCCAGCTCCGGCTCGCCGCGCTGCGCCGCGCGCTGCTGGCGTTGCCACAGCGTGTTGTAGAGGCCGCCCTGGGCCAGCAGCTCCTCGTGGCGCCCACGCTCGGCGATCGCGCCCTGGTCGAGGACGATGATCTCGTCGGCGTCGACGACGGTGGAGAGGCGGTGGGCGATGACCAGGGTGGTGCGGCGCTGGCTGACCTGCTTCAGCGCGTCCTGCACCAGGCGCTCGGTGCCGCTGTCCAGCGCGCTGGTGGCCTCGTCGAAGATCATCACCGCCGGGTCCTTCAGCACGGCGCGGGCGATGGCGACGCGCTGCTTTTCGCCGCCCGACAGCTTCAGGCCGCGCTCGCCCACCATGGTTTGCCAGCCGTCCGGCAGGCGGCCGATGAAGTCGACGATGGCGGCCTGGCGCGCCGCCTCCTCGATCTCGGCGTTGCTGGCGCCGATGCGGCCATAGGCGATGTTGTAGTGAAGGGTGTCGTTGAACAGCACGGTGTCCTGCGGAACGATGCCGATGGCGGCGCGCAGGCTGGCCTGGGTGACCTGGCGGATGTCCTGGCCGTCGATGGTGATGCGCCCGCCATTGACGTCGTAGAAGCGGAACAGCAGGCGGGCGATGGTCGACTTGCCGCTGCCGGTGGCGCCGACGATGGCCAGCGTGTGGCCGGCTGGCACGTTGAAGCTGACGTCCTTCAGGATCGGCCGCCGCGCGTCATAGCCGAAGGAGACCTGCTCGAAGCGCACCGCGCCGCCGCTGACCGCCAGCGCCGGGGCGCCGGGCTGGTCGGCCACTTCGGCCGGCTCGCCCAGCAGCTCGAACATGCGTTCCAGGTCGATCAGCGACTGCTTGATCTCGCGGTACACGGTGCCGAGGAAGTTCAGCGGGATGTAGAGCTGGATCAGGAAGGTGTTGGCCTGCACGAAGTCG
Organism: Rhodospirillales bacterium; assembly: GCA_038363005.1. Classification (GTDB taxonomy): domain Bacteria; phylum Pseudomonadota; class Alphaproteobacteria; order Kiloniellales; family JACOMY01; genus JAKOWB01. The sequence goes on along the minus strand of JBBQBI010000020.1, from coordinate 21,104 downwards.
CCGATGGTGCGCTGGCCGGAGACCACGCCGTCCGCCGCCAGCAGCATGATCAGGGTGACGCCAGCGGCGATCAGGAAGGACTGGCCGACGTTCAGCAGCGACAGCGAGGTGCGGCTCTTCACGGCGGCCTTCTCGTAGCGCGCCAGGGCCTCGTCGAAGCGCCGCGCCTCGTGCGGCTCGTTGCCGAAGTACTTCACCGTCTCGTAGTTCAGCAGACTGTCGATCGCCTTGGTGCTGGCCTGCTGGTCGCTCTCGTTCATCTGCCGGCGGAACTTGATGCGCCACTCGGTGACGATGAAGGTATAGGCGACGTAGATCACTACGGTGGTCACGGTGATGGCGGCGAACAGCCAGCCGAAGCTGACCCACAGGATGCCGGCCACCAGGGCGATCTCTACCAAGGTCGGGGCGATGGAGAAGAGCACGTAGAACAGCAGGAACTCGATGCCCTTGGTGCCGCGCTCGATGGCGCGGTTCAGCCCGCCGGTCTGGCGGTCCAGGTGGAAGCGCAGCGACAGCGCGTGCAGGTGGCGGAAGACACCCAGCGCCACCTGGCGGATGGCGTTCTGCGCCACCTTGGCGAAGAGCGCGTCGCGCAGCTCGGCGAAGGCCAGCGAGGTCACGCGCGCCGTGCCATAGGCCAGGATCAGCACCACCGGCACCGCCAGCAGCAGCTCGGGCTTCGGTCCCAGCGCGTCGACCGTACGGCCCAGCAGCACCGGCACCGCCACCGTCGCCGCCTTGGCGCCGATCAGCAGCAGCACCGCCAGCGCGACGCGCAGCCGCAGGTCCGGCCGCCCCTTGGGCCACAGATAGGGCAGCAGCGGTTTCAGCGCGCGGAAGGACCCGCTGCCAGGCTTCCCGGGCGGGCCGGGGTCGCCGCGACCGTGACCACGCATGCGCTAGGCGCTCCGGCCGGTGGCGCGTGCCAGCACCAGGTAAAGCCGGCCGACATCGGCGGTGAGGAACAGGGCCGACAGGCCGTGCGCCGGATCGGCGGCGCCGGCCTCGGCCAACAGGCGCTCGAAGCCGGCCATGAAGCGCTTGGCCAGGGCCTGGAAGCGGGCATCGCTCTGGAAGCGCTTGACGATGGCCAGCGCGCCCTGGCGGTCCTTCAGCTTGGGCAGCCGGCGGGCCACGGCCGAGCTGTCGCCGGCCTTGAGCTGGCGCCACACCGCCTCGGGAATCTCCTCGCCCAGCAAGCCGTGCAGGTCGAGGCTCTGGCGGTTCAGCTCCTCGACCAGCTGGCTGGCGCTGGCCAGGAAGGCACTGCGCCCGGCGGTCTGGCCGCTCTGCTGGAGCGCCGCCGCCTTGCCAAAGGTGGCCTCGGCCTCGGCGCGCAGCTGGCCGACCTGCAGCGCCAGCGCGGCGGTCTCCCGGCCCAGCTCGCTGGTGATGCTCTGCGCTGCGCCGACCAGGGTGCGGGCTTCGTCCTGCAGCGTCTTGGCGACCGATCCGGCGGCGGCCTCGGCGGCGGCGGCGGCGCCCACCAGGTCGCGCTGTCGGGTTGCCAGCACATCGCCCAGGGCCTGCACGCGGCTCTGCGCCTCGCCGGCGCTATCGGCCAGGGCGCGGCGTTCGCCGGCCAGGGTAGCGCCGATCGCGCGCGCGGCGGCGCCGGCGCTGGCGGTGATCTCGGCGAGCTGGCTGATCTGTGGTTCCAGCGCGCCGGTCAACGCGGCGGCGCGGGCGCCCAGCTCCTCCTGCAGGCGTCGAGCCAGGGCGGCGGCCTGGTCGGCCAGCCCCTTGCCAGCGGTCTCGGCGATACGGCCCAGCTCTTCGGCGGCGCCGGTCAGGCGCTGGGTCTCGGCGGCCAGCTGCGCCTGCAGTCGGCGGCTGCGCTCGGCCAGGTCGAGGTCGAGACGCTGGAACAGCGCCTGCACCGCGCCGTCGAGCTGCCCCAGCCCGGCGACGAAGCCGGCCAGGCGCTGCTCGGCGCCCAGCGCGCCCTCGGCCAGGCGCGCGGCCTGTGCCTTGCTGGCATCATCGATGCGTTGGCCCAGTCCCAGCAGGCCCTCGGCGCCCTGCTGCAGGCGGCTGGCGCTGGCGCCGCCGCTGGCGGCCAAGCGGTCGGCGGCGCTCTGCAGCTCGCCCAGGCTGCGCTGCAGGTCGCTCAGGGCGTTGTCGCTCATGGACTTCAAGTCGGCCGCCGCCTTGGCCAGGCTGGCACCGCCGGCAATCAGGCGGGGTTCCACCGCGGCGGCTTGATCGACCGCCGCCTCCTGCAAGCGCGCGGCTTCGTCTATCAGTGCCGTCAGGCCGGTCTGGCGCTGCGCGGCTTCGACGCCGCTGGCCTCGGCCAGCGCTGTCAGGCGCCGGGTTTCCTCAGCCAGCGACTGGCGCAGCGTCTCCACCCGGCTGACCGAGGCGTCGGTGGCGGCGGCCAGTAGCTCGGTCTGCGCCTTGAGGGCGGCGGTGATGTCGCCGACCCGCTCGGTCGCCGCGTGGTCAGCATAGGTCAGGCCGTCGAGGCGGCCGATAAGGGCACGGGTCTCGCGCTTGATCGAGCCGGCGCGGCCGAGGAACAGCGCGATCATCCAGATCACGATCAGCGGGGTCAGCAGCGCGGTGATGCCGGTGGCCAGCTCCAGCGGCTGCAGGTAGCCCAGGTTCTCGATGCCGACGTAGTCGCGCACATAGACCCAGCAGGCCACCAGCCAGACGGCCGACAGCAAAAAGGCGCCGATCAGCACCAGTGTCAGGCCACCGCGCGACTGCACCATGCCTTGGTTCCCTCCGGCCTTCGCGGGCGCGCCCTGGGTCAGGCGGCCTGCCGCTGGCGCTGCACGATCTCCAGGATCTCGTGCGCCGCATGCGGGATGTTGGTGCCGGGGCCATAGATGGCGGCCACCCCAGCCTGGCGCAGCATGTCATAGTCCTGCGGCGGGATCACGCCGCCGCAGACCACGACGATGTCGCCGGCACCCTGCCGCCGCAGCTCGCCGATCAGCTCGGGTACCAAGGTTTTATGCCCAGCCGCCTGGCTGGAGATGCCGACGATGTGAACGTCGTTCTCCACCGCCTGGCGCGCCGCCTCCGCCGGGGTCTGGAACAGCGGGCCGATGTCGACATCAAAGCCGATGTCGGCGAAGGCGGTGGCGATCACCTTGGCGCCGCGGTCGTGGCCATCCTGGCCCAGCTTGGCCACCAGCAGGCGCGGCCGGCGGCCCTGACGCGCGGCGAAGGCCTCGACCTCCTGGCGGATGCGGGCGAAGCCTTCGTCGCCCTCGTAGGCCGAGCCATAGACGCCGGAGATCGAGCGGATGGTGGCGCGATGCCGGGTGAAGACCTTCTCCAGGGCGTCGCTGATCTCTCCCACCGTGGCGCGGGCGCGCGCCGCCTCGATGGCCAGCGCCAGCAGGTTGCCTTCGCCACTGGCGGCGGCGGCGGTCAGCGCCTCCAGGGTGGCGCCGCAGGCCGCCTCGTCACGATTGGCGCGGGTGCGCTGCAGGCGCTCGACCTGCTGCTGGCGCACCCGGCTGTTGTCGATGTCGAGGATGTCGAGCTGGCTGTCGTCCGCCACGCGATACTTGTTGACGCCGACGATGACCTCCTCGGCCTTGTCGACGCGGGCCTGGTGCAGCGCCGCCGATTCCTCGATGCGCAGCTTCGGCAGGCCACTCTCCACCGCCTTGGTCATGCCGCCCAGCGCCTCGACCTCGTCGATCAGGCGCGTGGCTTCGGCCACCAGGTCGGCGGTCAGCTTCTCCACGTAATAGCTGCCGGCCAGCGGGTCGACCACCTTGGTGATGCCGGTCTCCTCCTGCAACACCAGCTGGGTGTTGCGGGCGATGCGCGCCGAGGCCGGGGTGGGCAGCGCCACCGCCTCGTCCAGCGCGTTGGTGTGCAGTGACTGCGTGCCGCCCAGCACGGCGGCCATGGCCTCCACGGTGGTGCGGATGACGTTGTTGTAGGGGTCCTGCTCAGTCAGGCTGACGCCCGAGGTCTGGCAGTGGGTGCGCAGCATCAGGCTCTCGGTCTTCTGCGGGGCGAAGTGCTTCTGCATCAAGGTCGCCCAGAGGTAGCGGGCGGCCCGCAGCTTGGCGACCTCCATGAAGAAGTTCATGCCGATGCAGAAGAAGAACGACAGGCGCTGGGCGAAGTCGTCGACCTTCAGGCCCTTGGACAGCGCCGCGCGCACGTACTCCAGCCCGTCGGCGATGGTGTAGGCGAGCTCCTGGCTGAGCGTCGCCCCGGCCTCCTGCATGTGATAGCCGGAGATCGAGATGGAGTTGAACTTCGGCATCTTGTGCGCCGTGTGCTCGATGATGTCGGCGACGATCCGCATCGAGGGGCCGGGCGGATAGATGTAGGTGTTGCGGACCATGAACTCCTTGAGGATGTCGTTCTGGATGGTGCCGCTGAGCTTGGCCTGCGGTACGCCCTGCTCCTCGCCGGCCACCACGAACATGGCGAGCACCGGCAGCACGGCGCCGTTCATCGTCATGGAAACCGACATGCGGTCCAGCGGGATGCCGTCGAACAGGATCTTCATGTCCTCGACGGAATCGATCGCCACGCCGGCCTTGCCGACGTCGCCGGTGACGCGCGGGTGGTCACTGTCGTAGCCGCGGTGGGTGGCCAGGTCGAAGGCCACTGACAGCCCCATCTGCCCGGCCGCCAGGTTGTTGCGGTAGAAGGCGTTGGACTCCTCGGCGGTGGAGAAGCCGGCATACTGCCGGATGGTCCAGGGGCGCACGGTGTACATGGTGGCGCGCGGCCCGCGCACGAAGGGCGCGAAGCCGGGCAGGCTGCCCAGCGTCGCCAGGCCGGCAAGGTCCTCGGCGGTATAGAGCGGCTTGACCGCGATGCCCTCGGGCGTCTGCCAGGTCAGCTCCGCCGGGTCCTTGCCCTTCAGCTCGGCCCGCGCCTGCGCCTGCCAGTCGGCCAGCGTCTTCTTGGGAAAGTCCGCCATGTCCTCGATCCGCCGTGCTCAGTCGTTACGCTGCGCTGCACTATAGCGGTGCCGGGGGGTGCGGCAAACCGCGCCCTGCGCCGGGCGCCATGCGCCAAATGCCCTGCATCAAGGGTCATGCCGGCCAGCGCCGGGTGCTTTTTCCTGGTGACCCCGGCGTGCATCGTCGAGAGTGCCTGGCATACCCCACAGGAGGATCCGCCCCATGACTGGCACTCTCGCTGCCCTGCGCAGCAGTTCCCTGCGCTGCCTCTCGGCCCTGGTTGGCCTGCTGTCGCTGACCGGCGCGGCGACAGCCGACGGCCTGGCCAACCCGCGCGATTCGATCGCCATTTTCCAGCAGGCGACCGAGACCGGCGACCTCGAGTCCATCATGGCGCTCTATGCCCCCAACGCCGTGCTGCTGTTCCCCGGCGCGCCGGTGATCGGCGGCACCGACAAGATCCGCGCGAACTATGCGCGCAGTTTCGCCGCCGGGCAGAACCACCTGACCATTCACGCCGCGCAGATGGATGGCGAAGGCGATACCGCGGTGATCCTCTGGGTCTGGAGCTTCTCCATCACCCCGCCGGGCGGCGAGACCAAGACCCGCACCGGACGATCGATGGTATTCTTCAAGCGCGGCGACGGCGGCTGGCTGATCTATGCCGACATGCTGCAGGACGCGCCGCTTTAGGGGCGGGAGAGTTGGCGCCCCTGGCACATCCTTCGAGACGGGCGCTTGCGCGCCCTCCTCAAGATGAGGTCGCTGCGCCTGTTTCCCTTCGCACCGACCTCATCCTGAGGAGCGGCGGAGCCGCGTCTCGAAGGATGTGCCACAAGCTCCGCCCTAAGGCGCCAGCCTGAGAAAGGCCACCGGCGCGTCGAAGCCCTTGAGTTTGGCCGCCTCGCTGGTGGCAGAGATCCCGGTGATGACGCGCTGTACCTCGGGGTCGGCGGCCAGGCCGGCGGAGAGCACCACGTCCTCGCCATTGCTCTCGGCGCCCAGGCGGGCGGCCAGGTTCGCCGTGGTGCCGAAGTAGTCCAGGCGCTGGTTCAGGGTCACCGCGATGCAGGGGCCGCCGTGCAGGCCCAGCTTGATCGCCAGCAGCTCGCCGTGATCGGCGTTGAAGCCCTCGACGGCGCGCTGGATGGCCAGCGCCGCACGCACGCCGTCGGCGGGATTCGAGAAGGCCGCCATGATGGCATCGCCGATGGTCTTGACGATGGCGCCGTCGTTTTCCCGGATCTGCCGGGTCAGGAAGGCGAAGTGGTCGCGCACCAGGGTATAGGCGCGGGCATCGCCGATGCGACCGTAGAGCGCGGTGGAGGCACGCAGGTCGGTGAACATCAGGGTGACGTGTTGCACCGCCACCTCGTCGCCCGGCCGCAGCACCTGCTCGCTGAACAGGTCGCGGAAGGCCTGGAAGGTGGCGGCGCGCTCGGCGGTCAGCGCGTCGGCGACCCAGGCGCGCTCCTCGATCACCAAGGTGCGGACCTGCTGGCCCTGGTTCTCCAGCCAGGCCTCGCCCGCCTCCGCCGGTGCCCCGGCCTCCACCGCCGCGCCGGTCAGGACGAGGCGCGGCAGGCGGTCCGCCAGCTCGAAGTCGACCTGCGGCCCGGGTTCCAGCGTGCGGGCGCGGTAAGGCCCCGGCGCCAGGCGGCAGGGCAGCCGCCGCGTTTCGCCCGGCGCCAGGCGCAGCATCAGCTTCACATGCGCCACCGACATGGGCCCAAACAGGCAGTACTCGCCCTGCGTGATCGGCCGGATCGCCGTTGCCGGCTCGAAGGCCAGCTCGACGTTGCGGGCGAAGTCGCGCTCGTAGTCGATGTTGCAGGAGGGGCAGTGCGCGCCTTGCGGCAGCTCGTCCAGCGCCGCCGCGCTGACCTTGCCGACGCGGCAGCGCGGGCAGAGCAGCGACCACTTCAGGGTCAGCAGACCATCGCGGGTGCCCTGCAGGCAGAGCTCGACGGCTTCGCGTGCCTTCACGCCCCAGCGCTTGGCCAGTGCCAGAGGGCGCAGGCGCACCAGGTCGACCTCCTGTGCCGAGGCGATCTCCTCGGCCAGGCGCGCGGCCAGGCCGTGGCCATGGCCGCTGGCCTCGATGTGCTCGACCAGGCGGCCGACGCGTTGGCGCACCGCCGGGTCCTGCGGCGGCGCGCGATAGTCGAAGACGGTGGCGCGCTCGCCCAGTGCCTTGGCCTCGGCGCTGGCGATGGCCTTGGCGGCGCTCACCAGGCCGGACTTGACCACGCGGCCGGCGAGCAGGCGGCCGAGCAGGCCGCGCGGCTCCACTGCCAGGCTGTAGTCCACCAGGGTGCCGTCGCCTTCGGGTGTCAGCTTCAGCGTGGCCGTCAGGCTGCGCAGCGGTCCCTTGACGAAGTTGCGGCGGTGCTCGAACCACTGGTCGGACACCCAGTTGACCGGCACCTCGATCCACTCGAGCTTCAGCCAACCTTTCTGCAGCTTGCCGCGGAACTCGATCGAGCCATCGGGCTGCGGCGTCTCGACGATCTGGTGCTTGGGAACGCCGAAGGCCTCGTTGAAGCGGCCGGTATCGGCCAGCAGCGGCCAGATCGCCTGCGGCGGAACGCGCAGGTGGCGGCTGACGGTGCGGGCGACGGCCTCGCCCATGCGGGGGGCTCCTACCAGGTGAAGCGCGACAGCGCGGCGACGGGCTGGACCTTGTAGTGATCGGCGACCCGTTGCAGCGCGGCGGGATCGACCCCGCCCTGGTTACTACGTCCGAAGTCATCCTGATGGATGCCACCCAGGATGAAAAGTGCGTCCAGCCCGGCATTCTGCGCGCCGACCATGTCGGTTTCCATGCCGTCGCCGACGCAGAGCACCCGGCGCTTGTCGTCGATGCCCAGGCGCTCCATGGCGCGACGGTAAACCCCGGCGAAGGGCTTGCCGTGCCAGGCGACACGGCCGCCCAGCGCCTCGTACCTGTCGGCGATGGCGCCGGCGCAGGGTTCGCGCCGCCCGCCGCTGATCACCACGCGGTCAGGATTGGCGCAGACCATCGGCAGGTCGCGGGCGGCGGCTGTCGCCAGCGCCGCCTCGGTGGCTGCCATGGAGCCGTCTTCCTCGGCCGAGCCGGTGTTGAGGATGCAGTCGGCCACCGCGGCGTCCTCGACGAATTCGTAGGGCAGGCCCTCGCGCATCGAACGGTCGCGCGGCCCGCCCAGGTGCAGGCAGCGCCTGCCCAGCCCCTGGTGGAAGGCGTCGGACCGGTCGTGCATGTGGCGCCAGGCTTCCTCGCCGGAGGTGACGATGCCGGCGACCAGGCCCTCGGGCAGGCCGATCTCGTGGTTGCGTGCCGCCACCACGGTCTCGCGGCGCGGTGCGTTGGACAGCAGCACGGCCTGCTTGCCGGCGGCCTTCAGCGCCCGCAGCGTCTCGATGGCATGCGGGAAGACCCGCTGGCCGTCATGGATGACGCCCCAGAGGTCGAGGATGAAGCCGTCGTAGTCGCCGGCCTGGGCGGCGAGGCCCGGCAGCAGGGGAATGGAGGGCAAGGGATATCTCGTGCCGATAGGGTGCCGGGGCGTTCTGCCACGCGGGCGGCGCCAGGGAAAGCCCTCTTGCCGCGCGCGCCGGCCGCCGTCCCCCGCGGGTCAGTAGCGCACGAAGCGGTTCAGCAGGCGCCCGAAGCGGCCGGTGAGCCTGACCGGCGCATCGGTCACCACCAGGCAGAGGCAGGGTTCCAGCGCGGTGACCAAGGGGCTGTGGTCGACCGCCGCGTCGGCCAGCTGCAGGTCGCCGGCGGCGAAGGTCTGCGCACCGTCCTGATAGGCGCCCCGCAGCACCAGCGTCAGCTCCATGCCGGCATGGGTATGCCGCGGGATCGCGGTCTTGCCGGCGACCCACATGAGGCGCGCCTTGCCGCCGGCCAGCGCCGGCAGGTCCCAGTCCTTCAGGCCACGCAGGCGCCGGCGCCAGGGCAGCTGCTCCAGGCCGCCGGGCAGCAGCGCGGCCAGCGGCGCCGGCAGGCCGGTCGCCGGTGGCGTCGGTGCCGGCGCGTCGACCGCCGGCTCGTCCAGCCGGGCCAGCAGCGCCGCCTTGGCCGGCGCCGCCATGGCCACCGGGTCGATCTCCGCCAGCAGCTCGCCGCCGACGGCTTCGAAGGCGCGCAGCTGCCGTCGGCGCTGCGGATTCAGGGTCAGCTGCGTTGCCACCACCAGGGCGGGCGCCTCGGCCAGCGCGCCGGTGGCATAGGCCAACAGCAGCTCGTCGCCGGTGGTCGGCGTTGCCTGTGCCAGGGATACCATTACCGTTTCAAACCTCCTGCAGCAGCTTGCCCAGGCGTTGCAGCGCCAGGCGCAAGCGGGATTTCACGGTGCCCAGCGGCAGGCCGGTCTCGGCCGCGATCGTCGTGTGCACCTTGTCTTCGAAATAGGCCATGCGGATCATCTCGGCCTGCTCGACCGGCAGGGACAGCATCGCCTGGCGCACCAGGGCGGCCTCCTCGCTGGCGCCCAGGGCGTGCTCGGCGCTGGTGGTTTCCGGCACCAGCATGGGATCGTGGGGATCCAGTTCCGGCCGCCGCTCGCGCCGCAGCCAGTCGATCCGCTTGTTGCGCGCGATGGTGAAGATCCAGGTGCTGACCGTGGCCTGCGCCGGATCGAAGGACTCGGCCCGCCGCCAGACCGTCAGCAGCGCTTCCTGCACCAGCTCCTCGGCGGTCGACGCCGTGGTGCCCTGGCGCAGCAGGAAGGCCTTGAGGCGCGGCGCGAAGTGATCGAACAGCAGGCCAAAGGCCGCGCGATCGCGGGCTCCGGCAATGCGCGCCATCAGCTCCTCGAGCCCTGCTGGTCCAACTCCTGCCGGTCCAACTCCGGGCCTGCCCAGCGCCGCCTTCACCTGAGGTGTCCTTCCCTCCTGCCGCTCCTCACGCCGCCCGTCCGGTCGCGGCGCGGTCCCGGCCTGGCGCTTGCCGGGTGGGCACGCATTGCCGCCAATCCCGTCGAAGCGGCGGGCCGGCGACAGGGCGACCGCAGGGGCCGCGAGGGACGGGGTGCTATCCATCGTCGGCTTTCTACGGGCCCCAAGGGGCCGTGGATCACCGCCGGACGCGGCCACCGCGGAACCGCGCCGTCGCTTCGACACAATTGCACAGCAAGAGCTTCTGTGCGACAGCCTGCGGGGGCAGGCTGCTTCCGGGACCACCGGTCGCCGTCGTCCCACACCCATAACGCTGGAGGTACGCCCCGCTCATGCCGTCCCGCCCGCTTCCGACCCTCGCCGCCCTCCTCCTGCTGGCTGGCTTGGCCGCGCCGGCCGACGCCAAGGAATTGGGCGTCTTCAAGGACTGGGTCGCGCACCAGATCGACAGCGATGCCGGCAGCATTTGCTTCATGGAGACCCGCCCCTCGGCGCTCGATGCCAAGCCGGCCAGCCGCAAGGCCGGCACCACGCGGGTCACCGTCACCCACCGGCCGCAGAAGGACATCTTCTTCGCCCTGCTGTTCGAGACCGGCTATCCGCTGGATGACAAGGTGCTGGCCGACATCGACATCGACGGCAACGTCTACAAGATGGGCACCGACGCCGGCGGCTACTTCTATCTCTCCGAGTCCAAGGACGAGCTGGCGCTGCTCGACGCGATGAAGCACGGCTCCAAGCTGGTGGCCAAGGGCACCATGCCGGACGGCACGCCGGTCAGCGACGGCTACTCGCTCGCTGGCTTCACCGCGGCGATGAAGGCGATCGACGAGGCCTGCCCGAAGTAGGGGGAACCACCGCTTTCGGGACCAATCGGCCAAGGGGTTCGCCTGCCCGTGCCGCGATAAAGATATTCGCAGTGCAGCACAGGGAGTGTTGCAAAGGCCTGCGTCGGCTCGTTAGGCTTTCGTCCAAGAAGACAAAGCAATGACCGGCGCAGGGGAATCATCTTGGCGGACAGCGATGCGATCGAGGTGCGCGGCCTGACCAAGCAGTTCGGCAACGGCGCCGACAGCGTGACCGCACTGGACAATGTCTCCCTATCTATCCGCCAGAACGAGTTCTTCACGCTGCTGGGCCCGTCCGGCTGCGGCAAGACCACGCTGCTGCGGCTGATCGCCGGCTTCGAGCTGCCGACCCGGGGCAATGTGCTGTTGGAAGGCCAGTCGGTGGTGCACCTGCCGCCGAACGAGCGGCCGGTCAACACGGTGTTCCAGAGCTACGCGCTGTTTCCGCACATGACGGTGGCGCAGAACATCGCCTTCGGCCTGGAGATGCGCGGTCGCCCGCGGAAGGAGATCGACGGCACGGTCGAGGAGATGCTGGCCCTGGTGCAGATGACCGGGCTGGCGGCCCGCAAGTCCTCGCAGCTGTCCGGCGGCCAGCAGCAGCGCGTCGCCCTGGCCCGTGCGCTGGCCAACCATCCCAAGGTGCTGCTGCTGGACGAGCCGCTCTCCGCCCTCGACCTCAAGCTGCGCCAGGGCATGCGGGCCGAGCTGAAGGCGCTGCAGAAGCGCACCGGCATCACCTTCATCTTCGTCACCCATGACCAGGAAGAGGCGCTCACCATGTCCGACCGCATCGCGGTCATGAGCCATGGCAAGGTGCAACAGCTGGGCGGACCGCTGGAGATCTACGAGCAGCCGGTCAACCGCTTCGTCGCCGACTTCATCGGCGACACCAACTTCATCACCGCGGCGGTGGAGACCAGCGGCGACGGCATGGTCGCCTGCCGCGCGGCCTCGGGCCTCAGCATGCTGGTGGCGCCGGTGGGCGAGCCCGCGACCGGTGACAGCGTAACCCTGGCGCTGCGGCCGGAGAAGATCCAGCTCAAGCCTGGCGGCACCGCACAGGTCGAGCTGTCGATGTATGTCGGCACCGACACCAGCTACGAGATCCGCCTGCCGGACGACAGCCGCATGGCGGTCAGGCTGCAGAATGCGCTCGACGGGCGTCCGGCCTTCCAGGTCGGCGACGCGGTCTCCGTCGAGGTATCGCCGGGCGCCGCCCGCATGCTGTTGGATTGAGGTCGCCATGACCGTCGCCGCCGCCGACCCCGCCACCACCGATCAGGACCTCAAGGCCGCCGAGATCCGCGTCGCCGCCGCCAATCGCGCGGTGCAGGCACGGGAGAAGCGCGGCCGCTGGGGCCTGGTGTCGCCGGCGATGATCATCATCGCTCTGTTCGGCATCGGTCCGCTGCTGATTGTGCTGGTCTATTCCTTCCTCGAGGCCGGCACCTACGGCGGCGTGAAGTGGAACTTCACCCCGGATGCCTATGTGCAGTTCCTGTTCGAGAAGGACCTGTTCGACGACACCCACCTGATCTTCACCTATTCTTACCTGCAGATCTTCGGCCGCTCGATCATGCTGGCCGGCATCACCACGGTGATCTGCCTGTTCCTGGGCTATCCCTGTGCCTACTTCATGGCGACACGGCCGCCACAGCAGCGCGCCTTCTGGGTGTTCGTCATCACCCTGCCGTTCTGGACCAACCTGCTGATCCGTACCTACGCGATGTTCGTCATCCTGCGCGACGACGGCATCATCAACAACGCGCTGATGAACGCCGGCCTGATCGCCAGCCCGCTGCAGATCATGTTCACCGACACGGCGATCGCCATCGGCCTGCTCTATGCCTTCCTGCCCTTCATGGTGCTGCCGCTCTATGCCTCGCTGGAGAAGCTCGACTTCCGCTATGTCGAGGCCGGCTACGACCTCTACGCCACGCGCGGCCGGGTACTGCGCCGCATCATCATCCCGCTGACCAAGCCCGGCATCGTCGCCGGCTCGATCCTGGTGTTCATCCCGGCGATCGGCGCCTATGTGACACCGACACTGCTGGGCGGCGGCAAGCAGCTGATGATCGGCAACCTGATCGCGCTGCAGTTCGGTTCTTCGCGCGATTGGCCCTTCGGCTGCGCCGCGGCGCTGATCCTGATGGTGATGGTGATGATCGCGCTGATGATCTATGTGCGGAACACCTCGCGCGGGGGTGTGGTCCATGGCTGACGCCGCCCTGACCGCCACGCCGCGCGGTCGCAAGGTCAACCTGCGGCGCCAGCCCGGCTTCGCCACGCTTGCCTTCTTCTGCATCGCCTTTCTCTATGCGCCGATCTTCATCCTGATCGCCTATTCCTTCAACGACTCGCGCTCGGTCTCGCAGTGGACCGGCTTCACCACCGACTGGTACGCCAAGGTCTTCGAGAACAACGAGATCAAGGCGGCGGCATGGAACTCGATCCAGATCGCCGGCGTCGCCACCATCGTCGCCACCATCGTTGCCACCATGGCGGCGCTGGCCACCACGCGCACTCGGCCCTGGCGCGGCCAGACCGCCACCTACATGACGATCAACCTGCCGCTGATGGTGCCCGAGATCGTCACCGCCATCGCCACGCTGATTTTCTTCGCGCTGCTGTTCAACGGCCTGGGCGTCAACTTCGGCATCGGCAACCTGATGATCGCCCACACGGTCTTTTGCATTCCCTTCGCCTACATGCCGATCCGCGCCCGGCTGGAGGACATGGACAAGACACTGGAACAGGCGGCCGCCGACCTTTACGCTACGCCGTGGCAGACCTTCCGGCGTGTTACCTTGCCGCTGATGATGCCAGGGGTCACGGCAGGGGCCACCCTGGCCTTCGTCGTCTCGTTCGACGACTTCACCATCACGGTGCTGCTGGCGGGCCCGGGTCAGTCGACCTTGCCGATCTACATCTGGACCTCGCTGCGGCGTGGCATCAGCCCCGAGATCAACGCGATGTCGTCGCTGCTGCTGCTGGTCTCGATCCTGCTGGTGACGCTGTCGTTCATCATCGGCCGCCGGCGGAAGTAGCTGCCGGACGTTCAGGGAGCATCAGAAACGTTTAACAAAAGGGAGACTGTGGAATGCGTCGTTTCTTAGCCACGGCGGCGGCTGTCGCCGTCCTTGCCGTCGGTTCGCAAGCCTTTGCGGCCGGCGAGGTTCACCTCTACAACTGGGGTGACTACACCAATCCCAAGCTGATCGAGAAGTTCACCGCCGAGACCGGCATCGCGGTCACGCTCGACGACTACGATTCGAACGAGACCATGCTGGCCAAGGTGCGCCAGGGCAACTCGGGCTACGACATCGTCTTCCCGACCGACTATGCCCTGTCGATCATGATCACCGAGGGGCTGCTGGCGGAATCGCGGCCCGACCAGTTGCCGAACTTCAAGAACATGGATCCGCAGTGGGTCGATGTCTACTTCGATCAGGGCCGGCACTACTCGGTGCCATGGCAGTGGGGCACCACCGCCTTCGCCGTCGACACCGCGGTCTATACCGGCGACATCAACACGCTGGGCCTGATGTTCGATCCGCCCCCGGAGCTGCAGGGCAAGATCAACATGCAGCCCTCGCCGGACGAGGTCTTCAACGCGGCGCTGCGCTACATGGGCAAGCCGCTGTGCAACAGTGATCCGACCACGCTGAAGGCCATGTTCGACATGCTGGTGAAGGCCAAGCCCTTCTGGCGCACCATCGACTACGGCATGATCGACACCATGGTCGCCGGTGACACGGCGCTGTCGCAGGGCTGGAACGGCGCCGCCTATCGCGCCCGCCTGCAGCGCCCGACCATCGCCTATGCCTATCCCAAGGAGGGCTACTCGATCTGGATGGACAACGCTGCCATCCTGAAGGATGCGCCCAACATGGAGAACGCCAAGGCCTTCCTCAACTTCCTGATGGTGCCGGAGAACGCGGCGCTGATTTCCGACTTCGCCAAGTACGCCAACGGCATCAGCGGCAGCGGCGCCTTCATGTCAGCGGAGTTCGCCGCGGCGCCGGAAATCACCCCGCCGGCCGGGACCCCGCCGGGCACCTTCGTACCGGTCTGCCCGCCGGACGTGGTGGAGAAGTACAGCCAGCTCTGGACCAACCTGCTGAAGTAGGTCCACTGGCCTGACGCAGAGGCGGGGGAGGCAAGCTGCCTCCCCCGCTTTCGTATTTGAACTGATCTAGACCCCACTCCATCGTCATGCTCGGACTTGTTCCGAGCATCCAGGTTGCCATCGGCGCGAACGCCGCGATGGACCCTCGGGACAAGCCCGAGGGTGACGGCTGGAAGAGGGCAGAGAGTCCAGGAGCAAAAGGGCAGTTCCCATGAAAGTCATCTACACCGAAGAGCACCGCAAGCACGACGGCGCGCTGGAGTTCCTCAACGGCCGCCTGGTGCCGATGTTCGAGATGCCGAGCCGCATGGACATGGTCATGGACCGTGTGCGCAGCGAGGGCTTCAAGGAGATCCTGCCGCCCGATCCCATCGGGCTGGAGCCGGCGCGCCGCGTCCACACGGACGACTTCCTGGCCTTCCTGGCCGACGCCTGGAACCACTGGCACCGCGACTTTCCCAAGGCGCCCTTCGGCGCGCCCTTCACCTATGCCATGCGTGGCCTGGGCCAGCGGCCCGGCAAGTCGGCGGTGTCGCGCTACGGCTACTACTGCTTCGATCTCTCCTCGCCCTTCGTGCCCGGCACCTGGGACGCCATCAAGGCGGCGCACGACGTCGCCATCACCGGCCAGCGCCTGGTCGCCGGTGGCGAGCGCGCGGCCTTCGCGGTCTGCCGGCCGCCCGGCCACCACGCCATGAAGGATCTGGCCGGTGGCTACTGCTACATCAACAACGCCGCCTCGGCGGCGCAGGCCTTCCGCGACGGCGGGGCCAAGAAGGTCTGCGTGCTCGACGTCGACTATCACCACGGCAACGGCACGCAGGACATTTTCTACGAGCGCGATGACGTGCTGTTCGTCTCGCTGCACGGCCACCCGGACCAGGAGTATCCCTATTTCCTGGGCTACGACACCGAGACCGGGCGCGGCAAGGGCGAGGGCTTCAATGCCAACTACCCGATGCCCTGGGGCACCGGATGGGAGGTCTACAAGCAGGCGCTGGCCGACGGCATCAAGCGGGTCCAGGCCTTCAAGCCCGACGCGCTGGTGATCTCGCTCGGCGTTGACACCTTCGAGGCCGATCCGATCAGCCACTTCAAGCTGAAGAGCCCCGACTACCTGGAGATCGGCAGCATGATCGCCGGCCTCAAGACGCCGACGCTCTTCGTCATGGAAGGCGGCTACGCGGTGGAGGAGATCGGCATCAACGCGGTCAACGTGCTGCAGGGCTTCATGGGCGGCTGACATGGCCTATCTCGGCACCACGGCGGCGACCACCGCCAACGCCGTCGTCGACCTGCGCAGCGACACCGTGACCAAGCCCGGCCCGGCGATGCGCGCCGCCATGGCGGCGGCCGAGGTCGGCGACGACGTCTATGGCGAGGACCCGACGGTCAAGGCGCTGGAGGAGATGGCGGCGGCGCTGCTCGGCAAGGAAGCGGCGCTCTTCGTCTCCAGCGGCACGCAGGGCAACCTGGCGGCGCTGCTCAGCCACTGCGGGCGGGGCGAGGAATACATCGTCGGCGACCAGTATCATTCCTTCACCAGCGAGGCCGGCGGCGCCGCGGTGCTGGGCGGCATCATGCCCTGCCCGCTGGCGACCGATGCCAGCGGTGGCCTGGAGCCGGCGCAGGTCGAGGCGGCGATCAAGCCGGACGATGCGCACTATCCCATCACCCGGCTGCTCTGCCTGGAGAACACCGTCAGCGGCCGGGTGCAGGCGCCCGCGCGCATGGCGGCGCTGGCCGAGACGGCGCGGCGCCGTGGCCTGAAGGTGCACCTGGATGGCGCGCGGCTGTTGAACGCCGCGGTGCAGCTGGGCGTCAGCGCTGCCAGCCTGGCGGCGCCGATGGATTCGATCTCGCTCTGCCTGTCGAAGGGCCTGGGTGCGCCGGTCGGCTCGGTGCTGGCCGGCGACCGGGATTTCATCGCCCGCGCGCACCGCCAGCGCAAGCTGCTGGGCGGCGCCACGCGGCAGGCCGGCATCCTGGCCGCCGCCGGGCTCCATGCCCTGAAGCACCAGGTCGCGCGCCTGGCCGAGGATCACGCCCGCGCCGCGCGCCTGGCCGAAGGCCTGCAGGGCATCGCCGGCGTGACAGTGCAGCCGACCGGCACCAACATGGTCTTCCTGGAGGTCGCGCCGGCGCGCCATGCGGCCTTCGTCCGCCACCTGGCCGACCACGGCGTGCTGACCGGCGGCAAGGCGCCACGTCTGCGCCTGGTCACCCATCTCGACGTCGACGACGCGGGGATCAAGCGGACCATCGCGGCGGTCCGCGCCTTTCGGCCCTGAGGGCGCGCCCTAGCCGGTCCAGCCGGCGGGGCGGGGGGCATAGTTGAAGGTGGCGATCTCCCAGGCGTGGCTGGCGGCCAGGCGTTCGACACTGGTGGTGTCGTAGTAGGCGCCGGCGGGTTCCGGCCGGCGGCGGAAGCCGGCCTTGACCGACTGCAGGCGCGCCGCCTCCCAGGGTAGCCCCAGTTCGGCGCAGAGCGCCTCCAGGTCCGGCAGCAGGCTTTCGTGCCGTAGCAGGCGATCCACTGCCAGGCTGCCGTCGATAGCGCAGATGCGGCGGTCGCGCGTGACCGTCTTCTGCGGGCCGAGCCAGGCGAGGAAGGTCGCGCGCACCTGCTCGAAGGGGGCCTCGGCCAGGGCGTCGCGCTGCTCTGGCGGCAACCGATACCAGAAGGTGGAGATCGCCTTTTCGAAGGGGTCGCGCACCACGCAGAATTTCAGATAGCTGCTCCAGCAGGGCTCGCCCAGGCGTTCGCGCAGCAGCGTCGCCGGCATGTGGCTGTACCAAGTGGCCACCGTGGCATCGGGGCCGCGCCGCCCGACGATTCCGGCCGGCGTGACGATCGCCTCGGTCTTGGCACGCGGCCTGTGGTCCGCGCCGTCCGGCACGCAGAAGGGTTCGAAGTAGAACTCGACCGCGGTGCCGGCGGTCTTGATGGTCTTCAGATAGATGAAGCGATGGCGATGGCTGACCAGCATGGCGGCCAGGATGCCACGGCCGCCGTCCGGCCCGAACGACTAAGTCGCCGGCGGATGGGCCGGCCGCACCCGCAGGCTGGCCAGCAGGGCACCGGCGGCGAAGAGCGCGCAGGTGCCGAGCAGCCAGGGCACCGCCTTGGCCGGCGTCGTCGCCAGGCCGCTGGCGTTGGCCACCAGTCCGGCCAGCGCGGCGCCGAGCGCATAGCCGGCGGACTGCACGGTCGGCACCAGGCCGGCGGCGCGGTCGCGTTCGCCGGGGCGCGCTGCCTCCATGATGGCCTGGCTGAGGAAGGCCCAGCTCGACCCGAAGCCGGCGCCGAGCGCGATCTGCGCCAGTACCACCATCCAGGAGGAGCCCAGGTGGAAGGCCAGCCCGTGGCAGGCGAAGCCGAGCAGCAGGCAGCCCGGGCCGAGGCGGATCAGGTGGGCGGCGCGGCGCGCCCCGGCGCGGTCGGCCACCAGGATGGCGACGCCGCTCCACGACAGCGCCAGCGTGGCGTTCATCAGCCCGGCCAGGGTTGGGCCGGCGCCTAGCAGCACCTGGATCAGGTAGGCCATGTAGACCATGGTTCCGGCCTGGGCGAGCGGCATCAGCAGCACCACCCAGAGGCCGGCACCGACCGTGGTCTTCAAGGTGAAGGCATCGCTGGGGAAGAGCTGCACCGGGCAGCGGCGGTCGAGCCACACCATGGCGACCAGCAGCAGCACCGCCAGGGCCACGGCGCCTGCCGCCAGCCAGTGCGCCAGCAGCCCGGCGGCGGCGACCAGCAGGATGGCACCACCGATGCCGGCCAGGCGTAGCAGCGGCACGCCGCCGCCGCCGACCGCCGCCGCCGGTTCCGCCGGCACCACACGGCGCACCAGCGCCATGAAGATCAAGGACAGCGGCGCCGAGACCAGCAGCGCCCAACGCCAGGAGATCAGCTCGGTCAGGATGCCGCCGACCAGCGGGCCGCCGCTGGCCGCCAGCGCCCAGACCACGGCTTCGACGCCGAAGACTTTGGGCACCAGGCGGCTGGGAAAGAAGGCCGGGATCAGCGCGTAGCTCAGCGCCGAGATCACGCCTTCGCCCAGGCCCTGCAGCGCGCGGCCGGCCAGTAATACCGGCATGCTCGGCGCCAGGCCGGCCACCAGGGTGCCCAGGAAGAAGGCCAGGCCCGAGGCGAGCAGCGCCAGTCGCGCGCCATGCCGCGCCTTCAAGAGCGAGGCCGAGGCGCCGCCGACGATGGCCATCACCAGGAAGACGGCGACCGACCAGCTCAGCAGCTCGACGCCGCCGATGTCCTTCACCGCGCTGGGCAGCGCGGTGGCCACCAGGAAGGCGTTCAGCGCATAGAGCCCGACGCCCAGGCTGACGGTCACCAAGGGCGCGCGATATCCGCGGGCGAAGACTTCGCGCCAGGTGCCGGGGGTAGTCATGGGCGGCCTCTAATTAAGAAACATTCTAGTTTCTATATTCTCGCGCCGCCGCCTGGCAAGCAAGTCGCGAGCAGCCGCATGGCAGGGTCCTGCAAATCACTCTCACATTGCCCCGGCAGCGCGGCCTCCGCTATGCCCAGTCCGTCATCTGGGGAGTAGCCAGCCGTCGCCTTGGCGATGGTCTCCGCGTCAACATACTTGGCGGGCACGCCATGGCGCGGGGGGACGGAGCAGACGGGCAGCGGCCCGGCCGTCCAGGCGAGACCAATGGCATCGTCTCCTGCAACGGTCGGGTAGGGGGGGCGATGTCGTTGGCGTCCTCTCGCCTGACCCCCTGGTGCCTCGATGGAAGCCTTCCTTACCTCCACTGCCGTGGTCGCGCTGGCCGAGATCGGCGACAAGACGCAGCTGCTCGCCATCCTGCTGGCGGCGCGCTTCGCGCGCCCCTGGCCGATCGTCTGGGGCATCCTGGTGGCGACCCTGGCCAACCACGCGCTGGCCGCGCTGCTCGGTCGCGAGGTCGCGGCGCTGCTGGAAGGACCCTGGTTCCGCTACGGCGTCGCCGCCTCCTTCATCCTCATGGCTGGCTGGACCCTGATCCCCGACAAGCTGGCGGAGGGCGAGCGGAAGCCGCCACGCTTCGGCCCCTTCCTCACCACGCTGGTCTGCTTCTTCCTGGTGGAGATGGGCGACAAGACCCAAGTCGCCACCGTGGCGCTGGGCGCGCGCTTCCAGTCGGTGCTCTGGGTCACCGCCGGCACCACCTTGGGCATGCTGATCGCCAACGCCCCCGCCGTCTGGTTCGGCCAGGCGCTGCTGCGTCGCGTGCCGCTGAAAGCCGTGCGGATCGGCGCGGCGCTGCTGTTCCTGGGCCTGGGACTCTGGCTGCTGGCAGAGACGGCCTTTCCCCCTCCCGCTTGATGAGGGAGGGCTCTGGGCCCGGTGTGAGCACGTCTACGCCGGGCGAGACGTCGACGACTTGCGCGGTCAGCGGGAATCCCGGACTCGTGGGTTGCCCTCCAGGCCGGCGACCGGGAAAGTGAACCCCGGCGGTCGGCGTCGCGCAGGGGCCCGGCCGCGCCCCAGCTCGAAGGAAGCTGCCGTTGTCCGCGCTGCTCTACACCATCATTCCGGTCGCCGCCGTGCTGCTGGGCGCCCTGGTCACGCTGTGGCGGCCGCCGTCAGCCCGCACCCGCAGCCTGGTGCAGCACCTGGCCGCCGGCGTGGTGTTTTCCGCCGCGGCGGTGGAGATCCTGCCTGATGTGCTGAACGCCGGCGCCTTCTGGCCCTCGCTGATCGGCGCGCTGCTCGGCATGGCGGCCATGGCGCTGCTGCAGGTGGCCGAGGGCCGCATGAAGGGTGCCAACGGCCTGATCATCACCGCGACGGCCGACGTCTTCATCGACGGCCTGGTGCTGGGCCTGGGCTTCCTGCAGGGCGCCAAGCAGGGCCTGATGCTGACCATCGCGCTGACCTTGGAGCTGCTGTTCCTGGGCCTGTCTGTTGTCAGCAACCTGGGACAGGCTTCGAAGGCGCGCGCGCTGCGGGTGACGCTGCTGCTGGCCCTGGCGCTGCCGCTGGGCGCGCTGGCGGGCCTGCAGCTCGGCGAGC
Source organism: Rhodospirillales bacterium (assembly GCA_038363005.1). Taxonomy (GTDB): domain Bacteria; phylum Pseudomonadota; class Alphaproteobacteria; order Kiloniellales; family JACOMY01; genus JAKOWB01. Next base: position 322 of record JBBQBI010000020.1, on the reverse strand, counting down.
TGCCGCCGGCGCTGCTGAGCGGCTTCTACGCCTTCAGCCTCATCGCGCTGCTCTACCTGGTGGTCGAGGAACTGCTGGTCGAGGCGCACGAGACGCCCGACACGCCGCTGATGCCCACCGCCTTCTTCACCGGCTTCATCGCCCTGATGTTCCTGGAGCAGCTGCTCTAGGCGGTGCCGCCCTAGAAGTTGAAGCTCCAGAAGTCGGCGGCGGTGTTGGCGGAAACGCGGATCACCAGGTCGGCGACACCGTCGCCGTTGGTGTCGCCCTCCAGCTGGTTGCCGTTGACCCGCAGCTCGCCGGCGGTGTGGCTGAAGGCGGC
>JBBQBI010000019.1:0-95729 GCA_038363005.1 Rhodospirillales bacterium | reverse complement strand
GTCTGCCCGCGGGGGATCCGCCCCGCGAGCCCGCACATGTTCTTGCTCCCTTCCACTTCGGGGGGGGGGCCTGGTGCCAAGCCGGCGGGGGGCGCCGGCTGTGCGCCGCCGCCCGAAAGGTCATCAGGGCAGGCAGTCCAGGTACTGTTCCATGTCCCAATTCGTGGTGGTCGCCATGAAGCGCTCCCACTCGTCGGTCTTGTACTCGTGGAAGACGCGGTACATGTCGCCCGGCATGGCCGACTTGATGACCTCGTCCTTGGCCAGGCGGTCGAGTGAGTCGCCCAGGCTCATCGGCAGCTTCTTGACGATCTTCCCGGCTTCCATTGCGGCGTAGATGTTGCGCTCTTCCGGCTCGCCCGGGTCGAGGTTGCGATCCAGGCCGTCGTCGAAAGCCTTCAGGATGCCGCCCGCCATCAGGTAGGGGTTCACCATCGAGTCCACGGCGCGGTACTCGAAGCGGCCCGGCGCCGAGACGCGCAGGCCGCAGGTGCGGTTCTGGAAGCCCCAGTCGGCGAAGACCGGCGCCCAGTAGCCGGTGTCCCACAGCCGGCGATAGGAGTTGACCGTCGAGCAGCCCAGCGCGGTCAGCGCGCCCAGATGCTCGATGATGCCGCCGATCGACTTCAGTCCCACCGGGCCCGGCTTGCGCGGGTCCAGCGCCTGGTCGGGCATGAAGGTGTTCTCGCCACCCTTGCGGTACTGGAACACCCCCGGCATGCCCGGCAGCGGATCGTTGCCCAGCGGCACCAGCTGGTCCTCGCCGCCATACCACAGCGAGATGTTGTGGTGGCAGCCCGACGCCGAGACCTTCATGAAGGGCTTGGTCATGAAGCAGGCGATCAGGCCGAACTCGCGCGCCACCTGGGCACAGACCTGGCGATAGGTGGTCAGGCGGTCGGCGGTGCGCAGCGCGTCGTCGTACATCCAGTTCAGCTCAAGCTGGCCCGGGGCGTCCTCGTGGTCGCCCTGGATCATGTCGAGGCCCATGGCGCGGCAGTACTCGATGACGCGCATGAACACCGGACGCAGGCTTTCGAACTGGTCGATGTGGTAGCAGTTGGGCTTGGAGAAGCCGACGATCTTGCCGCTCTCCTCGCGCTTCAGCCACATCATCTCCGGCTCGGTGCCGTGACGCATGTGCAGACCCTTGTGCTTGGTCTGGAAGTCGGCGTGGATGCGCTTCAGGTTGCCGCGGCAGTCGGCGCTGAGGAAGCCGCCCGGATCCTGGCGCTCCTCGCGATTACGGAACAGCGTGCAGAACACGCGCCCGACCCGCTTGTCCCACGGCAGCTGCACGAAGGTGTCGGGATCGGGGATGCCAACCAGCTCCGAAGCCTCGGGGCCGAAGGCGATGTACTCGCCGTGGCGGTTCAGGAAGAGGTTGGCGGTCGAGCCGTAAACCAGCTGGAAGCCGCGCTCGGCGTTGGCCTCCCAATGGTCCGCCGGGATGCCCTTGCCGACGATGCGGCCGGTGACGGAAATGAACTGGTAGTAGATGTACTGGATGCCAAGCTGGTTGATCTTCTCGCGCACCTGCTTGACCAGTTCGGCCCGGCCGGGCGCTTGTACGTAGCGTTCGAGATCGGTTTCTTTGGCCATTGCCCTCGTTCTCCCCATGTCAGCCTCGGTGCCCACGCTTGCTGCGTCCGACCCACTCCGGAGCGCCTATTCTCTAGGTTTGGCGCTTGTCGTCCCGGGGGTCGGTCCAGCCGCTCTCTGGCCTTTCTGGCCGGATGTTCCGCTTGACCGAGCGGCCGGTATCACACCACACTCTAATCCGATTGCAAACCAATTTTTTCAAAGGACCGGAACTGGTCTAAATTGGTTTCGTCCAATAAAAACAATACTCTGGGGAACGACGATGGCCGATCAAGACCCTTTTGAGCGTAGGGAGGTCCCCCTTCCGGGTGCCGCCGGGGGCGCCGCGGCGATTGCCGCGCAACTGCGCCGGGCGATCATGGATGGCACCTACGGCTTTCGCGAGCGCCTGCCGGCCGAACGCGAGCTGGCGAGCCATTTCGGCGCCTCGCGCTCGACCGTCCGCGAGGCGCTGAAGCAGCTCGAAGAAGGCCAGCTGGTGTCCCGGCGAATCGGCAGCGGCACCTTCGTGAACTATCGCGCCGGCGAGGAGGGCGACGACATCGCCGAGCGCACCAGCCCGCTGGAGCTGATCGAGGTGCGCCTGGCGGTGGAGCCGACCATGGCCCGCATGGCCACGGTCAACGCCACCACGCGCGACCTGGAGCGGCTGGACGAGGCGCTGCGCCAGGTCGAGTCCTGCCGGCGCGACCGCGAGGCCTTCACCCGTGCCGACACCCAGTTCCACCTGACCCTGGCAGAGTGCACGCGCAATCCGCTGATGGTCTGGCTCTACCGCCACATCAACGATGTGCGCACCCACACGCAGTGGAGCCGGATGAAGGACAAGATCCTCTCGCCGGAGCGGCTGGAGGAATACAACCGCCAGCACCGGGCGCTGTACGAGGCGATCGCCAGCCGCGACGTCGACAGCGCCGTGACCATCATCTCCGAACACCTGGAGAAGGCACGGCGCGACCTGATCGGCGCCGGGCGCGACTAGCACCGGCCCGGCCGCCCCGTCTGCCTGCCGAATGACCCGCTGTCGGCATCGGCATCGGCTGCGAAATGCTGCGCTGCGGCATTCCCTTCGGGAAACAAACTTAAACCACAGTTGATCCGGTCACGGCGAATCGCCTACGCTTGGGGGTGTCGTGGCGCAGAGGGGGGAGTCGTCTGCCCCCAATGCGCCACCAGAGGGGGCGAGGGCATGTGCCGCACGAGGGGTGAGGCCAGCCGGCTGGATGCAAGCGGTCCTGATCGGGCCGCCTTGGCCTGTCACGGCCATGCCTGCCTGGCGCTCTGCGCGGCCCGCATCGGCCAGCAACGCAATCCGAACATCAGCCAGGGAGGAAGACGCGATGGATAGCGACATCGGCGCCTTAACCACCATATTCACCGAGTTCTACTACTGGGTCACCGTCGTCTTCATGTTCCTGATCCATGTCGGCTTCTGCATGTACGAGGTCGGCGCCTCGCGGCAGAAGAACCACATGCACACGCTGATGAAGAATACCATGGTGATCCCGCTGGTCACCGTGACCTTCTTCTTCTTCGGTTGGTGGATCTACTTCGCCTTCCCCAACGGCCCCTGGATCACCGGCCCGTTGCTGGACGCTCCCTGGGCCACGCCCTGGAGCGAGCTGATGGCCGCCCACATGGGCGGCACCCCAGTGCAGGAAGGCCTTACCGCCGACGATACGGCGCTATGGTCCCGCATCAACGGCGTGTTCTGGGCGGCCTTCCTGCTGTTCTCCTGGACAGCAGCCTCGATCGTCTCGGGCGCCATCATCGAGCGCGTGCGCTCCTCGGCCTTCTGGCTGATCGCCGTGCTGGTGGGCTCGGTCACCTGGATCATCGACGCCGCCTGGGGCTGGCACCCGAACGGCTGGATGGTGCAGCTGCTGGGCTACCACGATGCCTATGCCTCGGGCGTTATCCATGCCATCGCCGGCGGTGCCGCGCTGGCCGTGCTGATCCTGCTTGGGCCACGTATCGGCAAATTCCGTGCCGACGGCACGCCGCGCAACATCGTGCCGCAGAACCCCTGGCTGATCACCATCGGCATCTTCCTGATCTATACCGGGTTCTGGGGCTTCTACGTCGCCTGCAACATCCCGATCATCGACGTGCAGGATGGCGAAGGCGTGTTCTTCTCGGCGACCAACATCTACCTGACGCCGACGACGCTTTCCGCCATCACCTTCAACTTCCTGCTGTCGCTGTCGGGCGGCCTGCTGTCGACCTACATCGTTAGCCGCGGCGATGCCTTCTGGACCTACTCCGGTGGCCTCTGCGGCGTCATCGGTGCCTCGGCCGGCAACGACCTCTACCACCCGCTGCAGGCCATGATCATCGGCGCCGTGGTGCCAGTGATCTGCTACAAGCTGCACTACTGGGTGGAGCGACGCTTCAAGATCGACGACGCGGTGGGCGCGGTGGCCGTGCATGGCTACGGCGGCTTCCTCGGCGTGGTGATCGCCGGCTTCGTGCTGTGGGGTTATCCAGCCTCGCAGTTCTATCCCGGCGTCGTGATCACGCCTTGGGGCAACTTCCTCGGCGCCGTGATCATGTTCCTCGTGCTGGGCTTCATTCCGACCTATGTCCTGGCGGCGATCCTCAAAGCCTGCGGGGCGCTACGAATCCCACGCGAAATCGAACTGGTCGGCCTCGACCTCTCGGAGTACGCCGCGCGCTACGTCGAGGAGGAGGAAGTACACGAAGCCGAGCTGGCCGAAGCGCGTGCCGCCGGTCTCATCAAGTGAACGCCTGATAGGGGAGCAAGACACATGCAGACAGGCAATGTCTCGACCTGGAACGGAACGATGACCGACATCGGCCCGCTCTATCCCTTCGTCGGCAGCGAGGTGATCATGCTGATCATCTGCGTCGTCGGCTGGATCGCCTGGCATATCTGGCAGGTACGCATGGAAACCTCGAACTACAACGATGACGTGGCGAAGCTGAAGACCAACGGCAACATGGAGCGCGCCATGAAGGGTGAGAAGATCCTTCGCTCGATGTAGCCACCCTTCGTCCAAACGACCTGTCATCGGGGCGCCGGGATCACCTCGGCGCCCCTCTTTTTTGCCACCGCCTCTTCCCCACTCGGGCCTTTGCCCCGACCCCCGACAGGCGCTAGGTAATCGACATGGCCAAACCCGTGACCAGTGCCAGCCGACCCAAGCGGACGCCACGCAGGAAGGCGACCGGCCGGTCGACTGCCGCCAAGCCGGGGCGACCAGACAGCGAAGCGCTGCACTATCAGGACCCGCACGCACTGACCGGCGCCGCGGAAAACCGGCTGGAGGTCGCCATTGGCCGCGAGGTGCGCGGCTTCCGCAAGGCGCTCGACATGACGGTGACGGAACTGGCCAAGGGCGCCGGACTGTCGGCCGGCATGCTGTCGAAGATCGAGAACGGCGTGACATCGCCGTCGCTGGCCACCTTGCAGGCGCTGTCCAGCGCGCTGCACGTGCCGGTCACCGCCTTCTTCCGCCGCTACGAGGAGACCCGCGAGGCGACGCACGTGCGCTCCGGCCAGGGCCTGGTGATCGAGCGGCGCGGCACCCGCGCCGGCCACCAATACCAGCTGCTCGGCCACTCCACCGGCAAGCGCCTGGTGGTGGAGCCCTACCTCATCACGCTCAGCGAGATGTCCGATGTCTTCCCGCTGTTCCAGCACAGTGGCGTCGAGTTCCTCTACATGCTGGAAGGCCGCGTCGGCTATCGCCATGCCGACAAGACCTACCTGCTGCAGCCCGGCGACTCGCTGTTTTTCGATTCCGACGCCCCGCACGGCCCCGACGAGCTGATCGAGCTGCCGGCGCGCTACCTCTCGATCATCTGCTACCTGCGCGAGGGCGAGGAGGAAGACTAGGCGGGCGCCGCCGCGCCCGCCCTCTCGGTCAGCCCTTGGCCAGGTAGGGAATCGTCCCCGCCAGGTCGCTGTCGTCCAGCAGCTGGAAGCGGCTGTCGCTGCCGGCTTGGCGCGCTGTGGCGAAGGGCGCGTAGTCGGGGTCGTGGGCAAAGGCCTCGACCGCGGCGGTGGAGGGGAAGCTGATCAGCGCGATCAGCGAGGTGTCCAGCGGCTGGCCCTCCAGGGTCTTTACCTTGCCGCAGCGCGACAGGTAGCGGCCGCCGTGACGATGCACGATGTCGTGCACCTTGGCCGCGTAGGATGGCACCCAGCTGTCGTTCTTCACCTTGATGTCAGCAATCACATAGACGGTCATGACAGGGTTTCCTTGATAACTGCATACGGGCGCTGGATTGCGCCGCGACAGGCCAGCACCCTGGCGGCAGCGGCCGGTCGCCCTCCAGTCCAGGAACTGGACCTGGCCGGTACAGTCTCTGTACTGGTCGGGCGCTCGGCGGTGGCCTAGATTCGCGCCATTGGACATTGCGAGGTCGCACGATGACGCGCGCCGGATACCAGCAGTTCTGCCCCGTGGCCATGGCGGCCGAGCTGCTCTGCAATCGCTGGACCATGGTGCTGATGCGCGAGCTGATCGCCGGCTCGACGCGCTTCAACGACCTGCGGCGCGGCGTGCCGAAGATGTCGCCGACGCTGCTGTCGCAGCGGTTGAAGGAACTTGAGCTGGCCGGAGTCGTCGAGCGGCGCGCGGTCGCCGGCGAGAAGGGCCTGTTCGAGTACCTGCTGACCGAGGCGGGCCGCGACCTCAAACCCGTGGTCGAGGCCATGGGTTTCTGGGGCCAGCGCTGGGTCGAGGCGCGGCAGTCGCTGAAGAACCTCGATCCCTCGCTGCTGATGTGGGACATGCGGCGAAACCTCGATCCCTCGCCGCTGCCCGACCGCAGGGTGGTGATACAGTTCCTGTATCGCGAGCTGCCGCAAGCCAAGCGGTCCTGGTGGCTGGTGGTCGAACCCGGCGGCCAAATCGACCTCTGCTCGATCGATCCCGGCTTCGATGTCGACCTCTATGTCGCCACCGACCTGCGCACCATGACGGCGATCTGGATGGGTCTGACGACAGTGGCGAAGGAAGCCGGCAAGATCGACTTCACCGGTTCGCGCGCACTGGCCGGCCAGATGCAGACCTGGCTGGGGCTCAGCCCCTTCGCAGCCGAGGCGAAGCGCGCCGCGGCCTAGGCATCATTCCCACCAGGAAAAATCCTTTCCGCCCAGTTGATATTCCAGGAGGACTGCACTAGCTTCGATCCTGCGCCTTCCAAAAAGGATCAAGCTGCCCATGTGCGGGATCGTCGGACTCTTCACCAAGACGCCGAAGCTGCAGTCGCGGCTGGGCGACTACCTCTCCTCCATGCTGATCGAGATGAGCGACCGCGGGCCGGATTCGGCCGGCGTGGCGCTGTACCGCAATCCGACGACGGGGGGCGCCACCAAGCTGTCGCTCTTCGCCGCCGACCCCAACTATGCCTGGTCGACACTGCAGGGCGAGTTGAAGAAGGAGCTGAGCGACAAGGTCACGCTGGAGCTGCGCGGCAGCCACGCCGTGGTCGTGGTGCACGAGGCCTTCCCGGTGATCCAGGCCTGGCTGGCGCAGCACCATCCGGAGCTCGACATCGTCTCGGCCGGCGACACCATCGAGATCTTCAAGGAGAAGGGCCTGCCGAAGGACGTAGTCGACCGCTTCGACCTACGCCATGTCAGCGGCAGCCACGCGCTGGGCCACACCCGCATGGCGACCGAGAGCGCGGTGACCACCGAACACTCGCACCCCTTCTCCACCGGCATGGACCTCTGCCTGGTGCACAACGGCTCGCTGTCGAACCACAACCGGCTGCGCGAAAAGCTGAAGCGCCAGGGCATCCAGTTCAAGACCGACAACGACACCGAGGTGGGCGCCGGCTACCTGGCCTGGCGGCTGCGCGAGGGTGACACGCTGGAAGAGGCGCTGACCAACGGCTTCCGCGACCTCGACGGCTTCTACACCTTCGCCATCGGCACGCGCGACGGCTTCGCCGTGGTGCGTGACCCCATCGCCTGCAAGCACGCCGTCCTGGCGGAAACCGACGACTGGGTCGCCATGGCCACCGAGTACCGCGCCATCGCCGTGCTGCCCGGCGCCGATCATGCCAACATCTGGGAGCCGAAGCCCGGCACCATCTACGCCTGGAATCACGCCTGATGACCCTGCTCGACCTCTCCTCCATCACCTTGCGCGAGTTGAACAGCCGGCTGCAGTCGGTGGCCGCCGGTTCGAACGAGCGCGACTTCACCGTCACCAACCCGGAGGGCGCGCACTCCATCGCCGTTGGCCTGACCCAGCCGATCCACGTGACCGTCGAGGGCCACACCGGCTTCTACTGCGCCGGCATGAACCAGCAGGCAGAGATTCTGGTGAAGGGCCACGTCGGGCCCGGGGTGGCCGAGAACATGATGTCCGGCCGCGTCCACGTTACCGGCAACGCCAGCCAGGCGGCCGGCGCCACCGGCCAAGGTGGGATGCTGGTGATCGAAGGCTCGGCCGCCTCGCGCTGCGGTATCTCGATGAAGGGCATCGATATCGTGGTCGGCGGCTCGGTCGGCCACATGTCGGCCTTCATGGCGCAGTCGGGGGCGCTGGTGGTCTGCGGCGACGCCGGCTCCAGCCTGGGCGATTCGATCTACGAGGCCCGGCTCTACGTCGCCGGTTCGGTCGAGAGCCTGGGCAGCGACTGCGTCGAGAAGCAGATGACGCAGCACCACAAGGAAAAGCTCCAGCGCCTGCTCGACCAGGCCAGGATCAAGGCCGACGTCAAGCGCTTCCGGCGTTACGGTTCGGCCCGCAAGCTCTACAACTTCCACGTCGACAACGTCGACGCCTACTGATCGGGAAACCCAATCCATGAGCGCCAGCAACCCGATCCGCATGCCACCGCGCCGTTCGGCCAGTTTCGACGAGTACGCCATCGCCGAAATCCAGCGCGCTGCCGCCACCGGCATCTATGACATCCGCGGCGGCGGCGCGAAGCGCAAACTGCCGGGCTTCGACGACCTGCTGTTCCTCGGCGCCTCGGTCTCGCGCTATCCGCTCGAGGGCTATCGCGAAAAGTGCGCCACCAATGTCACGCTGGGCACGCGCTTCGCCAAGAAGCCGATCGAACTGAAGATCCCCATTACCATCGCCGGCATGTCCTTCGGTGCGCTGTCGGGTCCGGCCAAGGAAGCGCTGGGCCGCGGCGCCACCGCGATGGGCACCAGCACGACCACTGGCGACGGCGGCATGACGCCAGAGGAGCGCGGCCATTCCAAGACCCTGGTCTACCAGTACCTGCCGTCACGCTACGGCATGAACCCGGATGACCTGCGCAAGGCCGACGCCATCGAGATCGTCATCGGCCAGGGAGCCAAGCCCGGTGGCGGCGGCATGTTGCTTGGGCAGAAGATCTCGCCGCGTGTCGCCAAGATGCGCAACCTGCCGGAGGGCATCGACCAGCGCTCGGCCTGCCGGCACCCCGACTGGACCGGGCCGGACGACCTGGAAATCAAGATCCAGGAGCTGCGCGAGATCACCAACTGGGAGAAGCCGATCTACATCAAGGTCGGCGCCACGCGGCCCTACTACGACGTCACCCTGGCGGTGAAGGCCGGCGCCGACGTCGTCGTGGTCGACGGCATGCAGGGTGGCACCGCGGCGACCCAGGAGATCTTCATCGAGCATGTCGGCATCCCGACCCTGGCGGCAATCCGCCCGGCGGTGCAGGCGCTGCTCGACCTCGACATGCACCGCAAGGTGCAGCTCATCGTGTCGGGCGGCATCCGCAACGGCGCCGACGTGGCCAAGGCGCTGGCACTGGGCGCCGACGCCGTGGCCATCGGCACCGCGGCGCTGATCGCGCTGGGCGACAACGACCCCAAGTGGGAAGCCGAGTACCAAAAGCTGGGCACCACGGCGGGCTGCTACGACGATTGGCACGAGGGGCTCGACCCCGCCGGCATCACCACGCAGAATCCGGAGCTGGCGGCGCGGCTGGACCCGCTGAAGGCCTCGCGTCGCCTGGCCAACTACCTGGCGGTCATGACCATGGAGATGCAGATCATCGCGCGGGCCTGCGGCAAGAGCCACGTGCTGAACCTGGAGCCCGATGACCTGGTCGCGCTGACCGTGGAATCGGCCGCCATGGCGCGCGTGCCGCTGGCCGGGACCAGTTGGATTCCGGGCCAGGGCGGGTATTAGTCTGCTTCCCTCCGACGTCGTGGCCGGGCTTGACCCGGCCATCCAGGTGGGGTGGCGGTAAGCAGAAACCTGCAGGCCCGGGGCAAGCCCGGGCATGACAGGTCCTAGGATAGCGGGCAGCAAGCGAGGGGGAGTCATCGACATGGCCAACGATCTGGTGAAGATCGCCAAGGACAAGGGCATCAAGTACTTCCTGATCTCCTACGTCGACCTTTTCGGCGTGCTGCGCGCCAAGCTGTCGCCGGCGCAGGCGATCCAGCAGATGCTGGATGACGGTGCGGGCTTCGCCGGCTTCGCCACCTGGTTGGACATGACGCCGGCGCACGCCGACCTCTTCGCTAGGCCGGATCCCGAGAGCCTGATCATCCTGCCCTGGAAGCCCGAGGTCGCCTGGCTGGCCGCCGACCTGTGGATGGACGGCAAGATCGTCGAGCAGGCGCCGCGCACCGTGCTGCACCGGCAGAACGAGAAGGCCGCCAAGCTGGGCTACCGCATGAAGACCGGGGTGGAGTGCGAGTACTTCCTGCTGACGCCGGACGGCGCCGCGGTGGGCGACCCGCGCGATACCGCGGCCAAGCCCTGCTATGACCAGCTGGTGCTGATGCGGCGCTACGAGGTGATCAAGGAAATCTGCGACGCCATGCTGGTGCTGGGCTGGAAGCCCTATCAGAACGACCACGAGGACGCCAACGGGCAGTTCGAGATGAACTGGGAATACGACGACGCGCTGGTCACCGCCGACCGCCACGTCTTCTTCAAGTACATGGTGAAGTCGCTGGCCGAGAAGCATGGCCTGCGCGCCACCTTCATGCCGAAGCCCTTCTCCAACCTCACCGGCAACGGCTGCCACGCGCACGTCTCGCTGTGGGACAAGGCAGGCAAGAAGAACCTGTTCCATGACGCCAAGGGCGAGCTTGGCCTGTCCAAGCTGGCCTACCAGTTCCTCGGCGGCATCATGCATACGGCTGCCGACCTGGCGGCGATCTTCAATCCGACGGTGAACAGCTACAAGCGCATCAATGCGCCACGCACGCTGTCCGGCGCCACCTGGTCGCCCAGCTCCATCTCCTATGGCGGCAACAACCGCACGCACATGGTGCGCATCCCCGACAAGGGCCGCTTCGAGCTGCGGCTGATGGACGGCGCGGTCAACCCCTACCTGCTGCAGGCCAGCGTGCTGGCGGCCGGCCTCGACGGCATGGCCCAGCAGCGCGACCCGGGCAAGCGTCTCGACATCAACATGTACGAGGAAGGCCACAAGATTAAGGGCCTGAAGCGCCTGCCGCTGAACCTGCTGGACGCGCTGCGCGCCTTCGAGAAGAACCAGGTGCTGCGCCACGAATTGGGCGACGAGTTCTGCGACGCCTACCTGAAGCTGAAGCACCAGGAGTGGAGCAGCTATTGCGCCAGCATCTCGGCCTGGGAACGCGACAACACGCTGGACTGCTGAGCCGGGCGCCAGCTTTGCCCAGGCCAGGCGCCGCCCTATAGTCCGCCCATGCGTATCCTGATCGCTGACGATCATGCCCTGTTCCGCCGCGGCCTGGCGCTGCTGCTGGATCAGCTCTATCCCGACGCCGAGCTGCTGGAAGCGAGCGATATCGCCGCCGCGCTGGCGCTGGGCGAGCGGCTGACGCAGCTGGACGTGATCCTGCTCGATCTCACCATGCCTGGGATGGAGGGCCTTGCCGGTCTGGAGAAGCTGCGTCAGACGGCACCCACGGCGCACATCGTCATGCTCTCGGCCTCGGCCGACCTCGATTCGATCCGCAAGACGCTGGCCGCCGGCGCCCGCGGCTATGTGCTGAAATCCGGCACCGACGAGACGCTGCGCCATGCGCTGTCGCTGGTGCTGGCCGGCGAGATCTATGTGCCGCCGGTGGTGCTGAGCGAGCTTGACCGGCCGCGCGGCGGCAGCGAGCTGCCGGCCGACAGCCCACTGCGCAGCCTGACCGAGCGCCAGCGCCAGACGCTCGAGCTGCTGGTGCATGGCCTGTCGAACAAAGAGATCGCGCGCCACCTTGGGCTGCTGGAGTCGACGGTCAAGGCGCACCTCAAGGTCATCCTGAAGAAGCTGGGCGCCGGCAACCGCACCCAGGCGGCGCTTTTGGCGACGCAGCTGGGCCTCGCGCCGCCGGGGCGCTAGCTCTCCAGCACGGCCGCCAGGGCCCTTAGCAGGGCGGCCGGATCCACCGGCTTGTGCAGCAGGCCAAAACCGCTGGCCTGGGCTTCCACCAGGCGCCGCGGCTCGGTATCGCCGGTCAGCAGCAGCGCCGGCAAGCGCCGACCGAGCGCCGCCTGGATTTGCCCGGCCGCCACCGCGCCGGTGACGCCGCCGCGCAGGCGGTAGTCGACCACCAGCACCTCTGGCGGCGGCGCCGCGCCGGCCAGTGCGACCAGCAGGGCTTCCGGAGTCTCGGCCGCCAGGACCGTAGCGCCCTCGCCCTCCAGAAAGGCCTTGAGCGCCGCCAGCACCACGGCCTCGTCGTCCAACAGTGCGATACGGCGACCGGCCAGGCGCGGGCCCTCGCGCGGCTGCTCCGGCTTGGGCGGCGGCAGTGCCTCGGCCAGCGGCACCTCGACCCAGAAGGTGGCGCCCTGGCCGGGCTGCGAGCGCACACCGACCGTGACGCCGAGCAGGCGCGACAGGCGGTCGACGATGGCAAGCCCGAGGCCCAGGCCCTTGCTCCGGTCGCGCTCAGGATTCCCCAGCTGGGTGAACTCCTGGAAGATCAGCGGCACCTGGTCGGGCGCGATGCCGATGCCGCTGTCGGCCACCTCGATGCGCACCAGTTGTCCGCGCCGGCGGGCGCCGATCAGCACGCGGCCGCTGGGGGTATAGCGCACGGCGTTGGCGGTGAAGTTCTGCAGGATGCGATAGAGCAGCACCGGATCGCTGGCGACGAAGTGGCTGGAGCCGACGCAGCGCAGCTCGAGCCCCTTTTCCGCCGCCCGGCTGGTAAACTCGGCATCCAGCCGCTCGAAGAGGTCGCCCAGCGCCAGGGCGCCAGGCTCGACCTTCAGCACCTGCGCGTCGAGCCGCGAGATGTCGAGCAGCGCGTCCAGCAACTCCTGCGTCGAGGCCAGGCAGAGACCGATCTGCTCGACCAGGTTGCGCACCTCACCGTCCGGCGCGCGGCGACGCAGCGCGGCGACGAAGAGGCCGGCGGCCTGGATCGGCTGGCGCAGGTCGTGGCTGGCGGCCGCCAGGAACTTCGACTTCGCCAGACTGGCCTGCTCGGCTGCCAGGCGCGCTGCCTCCTGCGCCTCCTCGGCCTCCTTGCGGCGGGTGATGTCGCGCACCGAGGTGCGAAAGCCCAGCGGCCGACCGGCCTCGTCATAAAGCGGCTGCCAGGAGATGGCGCCCCAGCAGGGCAGGCCATCGCGGCGCAGGATGCGGAATTCGATGTCATTGGCGCTGCCGCCGGCCGCCGCGGTGGCGAACTGCGCCGCCATCGCAGCGCGGTCCTCGGCGGCGATCAGCGGCAGTGGATAGCCGGGCATCGCCAGGCATTCGGCGACACCGACCCCGGTGATGCGCTCCACCGCCGGGTTGATCCACAGCGCGCGCCCCTCCGGGCTCATCCAGCTTTCCCAGTCGTAGGTGTAGTTGGCGACGGTCTCGAAGAGCTGGTCGGGAGTCTTGGTCATGATGGGAGCATCACCCACGGCGGCTGGCGGCTCTACTCCCCCGAAAGGACGAGGTTTGCGCAAATTGGGCAAGCACCTTCCCCCACAGCGCCCTGCCGACACCGCTCGCCAGCCCTGAACATTGGCCCGGGGATAGCCTGCCAATCGTGACCAATTCCGCACCACTCGGCGACCAGTGGACGACGGGCGGCGACCAGCACTGAAACGATCCCAAGGGGGCAGCCACCATGACCGACACGACCATTGGCACCAGCGCCGCCGCCGGCGGCGGCCTGCACCGGAGCATCAACTGGAAGGGCGCCTTCTGGGTCGCGTCGGGGGTACCGGCGCTGGTGCTCTTCTCCATCGGCGGCATCGCCGGCATGACCATGGAGGCCGCCTTCCTGGTGTGGATGCTCTCCATGCTGCTGGGCTTCGTGCAGTCCTTCACCTATGCCGAGATCGCCGGCCTCTTCCCCAACAAGTCGGGCGGCGCCTCGGTCTATGGCGCTGCGGCCTGGCTGAAGTACGGCAAGTTCCTGGCGCCGCTGTCGGTCTGGTGCAATTGGCTGGCCTGGACGCCGGTGCTGTCGCTGGGCTGCGCCATCGCCTCGGCCTACATCGTCAACGCGCTGGCCGGCGCCATGCCAGGCCTCGGGGCGTGGGAACTCTTCAACTTCTCCATTCCCGGACTGGTCGACATTTCCTTCGGCGCCACCTTCTTCATCGGCGCCGTGCTGATGCTGCTGGTCTTCGCCATCCAGCACCGCGGCATCCTGGGCACTGCCCGGGTGCAGACCGTGGTGGGGCTGCTGGTCATCATCCCCATGCTGATCGTCGGGCTGGTGCCGCTGTTCACCGGCGGCGTCAACTACGACAACTTCACCCCGGCGATGGGCGACTGGGTGAACAGCAACTGGACGCTGTTCTTCGGCGGCCTCTTCATCGCCGCCTGGTCGACCTACGCCTTCGAGACGGCGATCTGCTACACCAGCGAATTCAAGAACCCCGGCGTCGATACCTTCAAGGCGATCTTCTATTCCGGGCTGCTCTGCCTGGTGATCTACTTCCTGGTGCCCTTCACCTTCCAGGGCGTGCTGGGGGCAGAGGGCATGACGCAGCCCGGCATCGTCGATGGCAGCGGCGTGGCCGCAGCCATGGCCGGCATGGTGCACGGCGGCAGCCTGGTCGACGGCCTGCTGCAGATGCTGATGATCCTGGCGCTGCTGCTGGCGATCATGACCGCCATGGCGGGCTCCAGCCGCACGCTCTACCAGGGTTCGGTCGACGGCTGGCTGCCGCGCTACCTGTCGCGCACCAACCACCGTGGCGCGCCGACCAGCGCCATGTGGACCGACCTCTGCTTCAACCTGGTGCTGCTGTCCTTCGCCGCGTCGGACGCCGGGGCCTACTACTTCATCCTGGCGATTTCCAACTGCGGCTACATCATCTTCAACTTCCTGAACCTGAACGCCGGCTGGATCCACCGCATCGACAATGCCCACATCAAGCGGCCCTGGCGGGCGCCGACCATCCTGATCGCAGTCGGCGCGGTGCTGTCCTACTTCAACGCCATGCTGATGGGCGCCGGCGCCAAGACCTGGGGGTCGCCCGACCTGCTGTGGTACGGCCTGGGCGCCGCCGGGCTGATCATCCCGGTCTTCTGGTTCCGCCACTACAAGCAGGACAAGGGCCGCTTCCCCGAACACATGATGCAGGATCTAGGGCTCAGCGGCGGCAGCCTGGGCGAGCGCAAGGCCGGCATCCTGCCTTACCTGACGCTGGCCGGCGGCATCGGCGTCATGGTGGCGGCGCATTTCCTCTTCACGCTCGACTAGCCAAGGCCGCTTCCGGCCAGCAGGCGCCCGGTGCCAAAGGCACCGGGCGCTTTTGCTTTGCAGGAGACGTCAGTCGGCTAGACTGTCCGACCTGAGCGGCAGCTGGGGGGGGAGACATGCGGCAAGCCCTGGCCATCGCGATTCTTGTCACCGGACTGCCCGGTCCGGTGCTGGCGCTCGATGCCTGCCTGCCGAAGTTCTACGGCTACGGCGACGTGGCGGCCAAGGTGACCTGCAGCTGCGGGCCGCCCAGGGGCCTGACGCTCGGCCTCGACGAGCTGACCGATGAACTGGGCGCCGAAAAGCCAGAGTTCTACGGCACGCTGGAGCAGATCATCGGCGGCATCATTGGTACCTGGACCTACCGGGACGACAGCAACATCTGCAAGGCAGCACTGCACGCCGGCCTGTTCGATTCGATGGAACAAGGCGGCAAGGTCACGGTGCAGGGCGCACCCGGCTGTCCCAGCTACGAAGGCAGCACGCAGAATGGCTGGCAGTCCCTCGATTCCGGCGCCAGCGACGACAGTTTCTACTTCCCAAGTCTCTCGCTCGGTCGTTGCCCCGGCGAGGACGGCTATGCCGACCACTACGAGGGGCCGGTCGCCTTCGAGCTGCTGAAGCAGATGGCGGCGACCAGCGGCGTGCGCGTGGCGCATGGCGCGGTGGAGGCCGAAAACCTGGAACACTTCGCCGTTGCCAAGCTGGTGATCACCAAGGCCGGCCAGCCGCCCATTGCGCTGGAGCGCCTGACCGTGACCCGCATCGACATGGAGAACGTGCGGCGGCGCTTCCCGCCCCGCTTCCTGACGCTGCGGCTCGAGGGCCTGTCGCTGCCGACCAGCATCCTGCCAGCGGACGCGGCAGCGATCTTCGGCGGCCAACGCATCAAGCTGGACCTGTCGCTCGACCTGCTCTTCACGCTGCGCAACGGCCGGCTGGCACTGAACCAGCTACTGATCGACATCGTCGACTATGGAAGCATCGACCTGCGGGTGGAGATCGCCGATCTGCGGCCGACGGTGCTGAGCGACCCGGCGCGCGGACCCACCGCCATCCTGCCGCGCTGGCTGCGCTTGCGGCTGGACGACCAGCGGCTGCTCGACAGGCTGTTGTCGCTGCTGGGCGACGGCGATGCCGGCGGCGTGGCGCAACAGCTGACCGCGCTGCTCGGCCAGGGGCCCGGCAACCCGCGGGCCGACGCCCTGCGCCCGCGCCTCGCCGCCTGGCTGGCCAGCCACGCTGCGCCCCAGGGCGCCTTCGAGCTCTACCTGCAGCCCACTGGCGACTGGCGACTGGCCGATCTGCTGGCGCTGCCCGACTTCGACAGCCTGGCGGAGGCCCTGAACCTTGCCGTGGCCTACGAGGCGCCGGCGATGGACCGGCTGCCGTCCCTCGATGTCGGCGCGGCCTTCCACCCGGCCAGCGAGCCTCTGGTGGTGCGCTTCGCCGGCCTGCCCGGCAACGACCGGGACTGGATCGCCATCAGCTACGCTGGGCAGCCGGCCACCAGCTACCTCCAGTACCGCTATCTGCAGGGCGCCCAGGAAGGCGCGATCGACTTCGGTCGGCTGGAGTCCGGCATCTACGAGGCACGCGCCTTATTCGACGGCGGCACCACGATCCAGGCACTCACGGTCTTCCGCGTCGAGTAGCCGGCTTTTCCTTTGCCGCGGCCGGCGCTCTGCTACACTCCTGGCCAACAACGAGAAAAAGCCTCGCGGGGACTGGCGGGTCGCGCGGGTCTGGACGGACAAGGGCATGGCATTACTCGAAACACGCAACCTGACGCGGCGCTTCGGCGGCCTGCTGGCGGTGAACGAGCTGTCCTTCACGGTGGAGGCGGGGTCGATCCATGGCCTGATCGGGCCGAACGGCGCCGGCAAGACCACCACCTTCAACGTCATCTCCGGCTTCTATGCGCCGACGTCGGGCCAGGTCTTCTATGAAGGCCAGGACATCTCGGGCCAGAAGACCGCGCACATCGCCGCGCGTGGCCTGGTCCGTACCTTCCAGGGCACCACGCTGGTGACGCCCTTCACGATCTTCGAGAACGTGCTGCTGGGCTGCCACCTGCAGGCCAAGAGCAGCCTGGTCGCCGGCGTGCTGGGCCTGGACCGGGCAAAGCGCCGCGCGGCGGTGGAGAAGACCGAGCGCATCCTGGAGTTCTTTAACCTGGCCGACCGCCGCGAGGAGACCGCCGGCAACCTGCCGCACGGCCTGCAACGGGCGCTGGGCATGGCGGTGGCCATGGCGGCCGATCCCAAGCTGCTGCTGCTGGACGAGCCCTTCACCGGCATGAACCCGGAGGAGACGCGGCAGATGATGGACCTGGTGCGCCGCCTGCGCGACGACGGCGTCACCATCCTGCTGGTCGAGCACGACATGCAGGCGGTGATGGGTCTGTGCGAGCGCATCACGGTGATGAACTTCGGCAGCCTGCTGGCCGAGGGCACGCCGGAGGAGATTCGCGGCAATCCCGAAGTGGTGCGCGCCTACCTGGGCGCTGCCGATTTCGGCCTCGACGAACTGATGGCGGAGGACGGCCATGCTGCTTGAGGTCGAGGACGCCGTCGTCTACTACGGCAAGGTGCAGGCGCTGAAAGGCGTCAGCCTGGGCGTGCCGCCGGCCAGCACCATCACCATCATCGGCGCCAACGGCGCCGGCAAGACCACCACGCTGCGCGCCATCTCGGGCCTGAAGAAGCTGACCAGCGGCCAGATCCGCTTCCAGGGCGAGCGCATCGATACCTTGCCGCCGGAGAAGATCATCCGCGCCGGCATCGCCCAGGTGCCGGAGGGCCGCCGCTGCTTCCCCGAGCTGACAGTGCGCGAGAACCTGATGGTCGGCGCCTTCCTGCGTCGCGACAAGGCCGGCGTCGAGCGCGATCTGGAGGGCGTCTATCACCGCTTCCCGCGCCTCAAGGAGCGGCGCGGCCAGATGGCTAAGACGCTGTCGGGCGGCGAGCAGCAGATGCTGGCCATCGGCCGGGCGCTGATGTCGGCGCCCAAGCTGCTGTTGATGGACGAGCCCTCTATGGGGCTCTCGCCAGTCATGGTGCAGGAGATCGCCCGCATCATCGTCGATATCCGCCGCCACGGCGTGCCGGTGGTGCTGGTCGAGCAGAATGCCGAGCTGGCACTGCGCCTGGCCAGCCAGGCCTATGTGCTGGAGACCGGCACGGTGGCGCTGTCGGGCCGCGCGAGCGAGCTGCACGAGAACGAGCACGTGCGCCGCGCCTACCTGGGCGGATGACGGCCTTGGCCGATGAACCCGACAGCCTGCCACCGGACCTCGACGACTATGCCGAGATGGATCCGCGTGCCTTGGCGCTGGCTGGCTGGAGCGAGGAAGAGCTTTATTGGGAGGAGCTGTCGGCCACGGCACTGTCGCTGATCGGCCGCGAAGACCCCAGCGAGCATTGGCAGGAAGCCGCCCGGATCGCCGCGGCGATCTTCCCGCCAACGGACGCCCGCCACGCCACCAGCCTGGCCAACCTCGCCCTGGCGGAACCGGATCGCGCGGCGACGCTGCTGGCCGAGGCCACGGCACTCTGGACCGCCAGCGCAGCCTGGGTCGCCGGCCTGCAGCTGGAACGCCGCGCCCGCTCGGCCTTCTATCACCTGCGGCTGATGCGGCGCTATCCAGGCGGCTATGACCATTGGAGCCGCAACCGCTACCTGGCACTGCATGCCGAGGGCGCCGCGGCCCTGGCGGCCCGCGCCGCTGGCAGCCTGCTGGTGGCGGAGCCCTATCGCGCCTGGCGCGACCGCCGGCCCACCGGCTTCAACGACGGGCGGCGGCTGCATGACGCCGTGCGCCTGATCGCGCCGGACCGCCTGGGGTGAAGCGCCTGGCCGCCATGGCGCTGGCGCTCTGCCTGCCGCTGGCCCAGCCGCGGGCGGAGCTGCTGACCGTCGATCTGGAGCTGGTCCTGGCAATCGACGCCTCGGGCTCGGTCGACGACGGCGAGTACCGGCTGCAGGTCGAGGGCATCGCCAAGGCCTTCCGCGACAGCTCTGTCCTGGCGGCCATCACCAAGCAGCCGCACGGTCGCATCGTGGTTTCGCTGGAGGTCTGGGCCGAGTCCAACCGGCCGAAAGACTTTTCGCCCTGGTTCGTGGTCAGCGACGCCGCCAGCGCCGAGGCCTTCGCCGCTACGGTGGAGAGCTGGCCCCGGCGCATCGCCAACGGCGGCACCGGCATCGGCAAGGCGCTGCAGTACGGCACCAACGCCCTGATCACCAACGCCTACGGCGCCGACCGCATGGTCATCGACCTGTCGGGCGACGGCAAGGAGACACCGCCCTCGGACTGGACGCTTAGCGTTAGCGACGGCCGCGCTTTTGCCGCGGCCCACGGCGTGGATATCAACGGCCTGGCAATCCTGAATGACGACCCGGACCTGGAGCACTACTTTCGCGACGAGGTGATGAGCGGCCCGCAGGCCTTCGTGCTGGCGGTCAGCGACTACGACGGCTATGCCGAAGCCATGCGCATCAAGCTGATCCGCGAGATCGAGGCCGAGGCCAACGTCAGCATGCTGGGCAACGGCGGAGGCTGAGATGGCTGACGCGCAGCGGAGCGGGCGGCGGTTTCCCTGGGCCATCGCGATCGCCACCGGCATCGCCGCCCTGCTGCTGCTCCTGCTGCTGCTGCCCGAGGTGCTGCTCTATCCCAAGCCGCAGGAGCCCCCGCCCGAACCGGGCTGGCAGGCGCGGCTGACTGCGTTGCAGGACGAGAACGCCGCGCTGGAGGCCGAGAAGCAGCGGCTGCGGGCGCTGCTGGCCGGCGATTTCTGCCGCGCCGAGGACGGCAGCTTCGTGCCGCCGCCGCCACCGCAACCAGCGCCCACGCCAGCGCCTGCACCGGCCCCAACGCCCGCGCCCACTCCCGCACCTGTACCCGCGCCGGCGCCCGCGCCGACCCCCAAGGCCGGCGATCCCCTGCCCTTCCCGGACAGCAAGAAGGATCTGGCGAAGCTGGCGGGCTGCTGGGTCAGCGAGCCTTTCACCCATACGCCTGGCCTGCCAAAGACCTCGCAGTCGACCTACTGCTTCGATGACAAGGGCCAGGGGACGCTGGTGTTCCAGCGCGACGGCGTGACCTGCAAGGCACCGGCGCAGGTCCTGCTGGACAGTGCCGAGCGCCTCTATATCGAGGACGCCGATGCCATCTGCAGCGACGGCACCCAGTGGTACCAGGACCGCCTGACCTGCACGCCCAACGCCGCCGGACAGGCGCAGTGCCACGGCGAGTCGACCAGCGGCGAGCAGTGGGACGTCAGGTTGAAGCGGCGGTAGCCTTGCGGCGGGCCAGCCTGTCCCGCGCCTTCTGCACCAGGCTTTCCAGGCCATTCGGCAGGAACAGGATGGCCAGGATCAGGATGCCGCCGAAGATCAGCGGCCTGGCCTGGTCGATGCCGAGCGAGCGCAGCACCAGCTGGTTCACCACGGTCAGCAGGACCAGGCCCAGCAAGGGGCCGTAGAAGGTGGCGGTGCCACCGACGATCACCCAGATCAGCACGTCGACCATTTCGCCGACGTCGAAGGCATTGGCGCTGACCGAGCCGACGAAGTGGGCATGCAGGCTGCCGGCCAGCCCGGCGAAGGTCGAGGCCACCACCAGCGCCTGCGTGCGGTAGGCCCTGGCGTTGACGCCGACCGATTCGGCCAGCTTGTCCTGCCAATGCAGCGCGTGGAACACTAGGCCGAAGCGCGAGCGTTCGACCCGCCAGAGCGCCCAGAGCGACAGCGCCGCGACGCCCAGCGCGACATAGTAGAAATTCGCCGTGTCGTAGAAATCGAAGGTCCTGCCGAACAGCTCCAGCTTGCCTAGATCCGGCACGGTGCGGATGCCCGAGGGCCCGCCGAACAGCCCGCGCAGACTGGACAGCCGCCAGGCCAGGCGGATCGCCTCGCCAGCGGCGAAGGAGCCGATCAGGAAGTAGAAGCCCTTCATGCGGAACAGCGGAAAGCTGAGGATGTAGGAGACCAGGCCGGCAATCAGCGCCGCCAGCAGCATCGACAGCGGGATCGGCAAGCCGAGCTGCTTGGTCAAGATGGCGCTGCCATAGGCGCCGACGCCCATCATGATGATGTGCGCCAGCGACCATTCGCCGGTCAGCGTCAGCAGCCGATAGCTGACCACGATGATCGCGTTGATCATCAGGATGACCAGGATCTCGCGCTGCTGCGTGGTCTGCACCAGGAAGGGCAGCGCCAGCAGCAGGGCGGCGACCAGCAGCGAGGTCAGCAGGGTGGAGGCGTGGCGGGTCATGGCTGGTCCTAGGCCCGGTCGCGCACGCCGAACAGGCCGGTCGGCTTGACCACCAGGACGACCAGCATCAGCAGCAGCCCGACGATGTCGGCCAGCACGCCGTCGGCGTAGGTGGTGACGAAGGTCTTGACCACGGCATAGAGCACGGCGGCCAGCACCGCGCCCGACAGGCTGCCGACGCCACCGACAATGATGATGATGAAGGCGGAGACGATGACGCCGTGGCCCATGATGGGTTCGGGCTCCACCAGCGGCGCGGTCAGCGCGCCGGCGACGCCGGCCAACGCGGCGCCGATGAACATCGCCAGCCGGGCCGTCTGGTTCATCGAGATGCCCTGCAGCGCCGCCGCCTCGGGGTCCTGCGCGCAGGCCCGCAGCGCCCAGCCGAAGCGCGACCGCTTGAGGAACACCCACAGGGCCGAGAGCAGTGCGATGGAGACCAGCACAACATAGACGCGCGGCCAGGGTAGCACCACGCCGTCCATGAAGGTCAGCACCTCCTGGGTCGGCGCGGTCACCGGGCGCTTCTTCACGCCGAAGGTCAGCGTCGCTGCCGCCTGCAGCACCAGCAGGAAGCCGATCGAGGCGATCAGGCCACCCAGTGGATTGCCGCGCAGCGGCCGGAACAGGGCGCGCTCCATCACCAGACCCAGCAGCCCGACGAAGACCATGCCGAGTGCTACGGCGAGGAAGAAGTTAAGGTCCTGCTGCACGTAGAGAAAGAACACGGCATAGGCACCGGCCATGTAGAGCTCGCCATGCGCGAAGTTCACCACGCCCATGACACCGAAGATCAGCACCAAGCCCACCGCCACCAACGCCAGGTAGCTGGAGGCGTAGAGCGCATTGATCAAGGTCTGGAGGATCAGCTCCAAAGGCGCCTCATGTCATCGGGAGTGCGGGAAGGACCGGGGCCCGGCGCGTCGCAAGCGATGCCGGGACCCCGGGTCGATAGCTGTCGTTAGCCGCGCTGGTAGTACATCTCGCCCAGCGCTTCCATGTGCTTGATCAGCAGCGCCGAGTTCTTCGCCCACCAGTCGGGGATCGAACGGTACTCCTTGATGGTGGCCTTGCCGTCGACGATCACCACCACTGGCCAGTTGCCGACCAGCGCATTGTCGACGCCGAACAGCTCCTTGCCCCACCACTGCGCCTCGCCATAGATGTGCGGCGCCTTGCCGCCTTCCTTCATGGCCTTGAGGACGTCCTGCGGTTCGGCCGAGCCGGCCTTCTCCGCGGCGATCTTCCAGATGTCCATGATCGAGGCGTATTCCCAGGACACCGCGCCCCACTCGCCGGGCCAGCGCTTGCTGTACTCGGCGTAGAAGTCGTTCGGCCGCTGGAAATTGATCTGCGGTTGGTTCAGCGCCGGATCGTCGAAGTCCGGGAACTGCCAGATCATGCCCTCGACGAACTCCTTCGAGGTCTTGGCGATCACCTGGTCGTAGAAGTCGACGGCGCAGGCGATGATCTGCCCCTTGTAGCCCTGCAGGAAGGCCTGCTCGCAGAGCGCATGCACATAGTCGGTGTAGCAGGTGTCGAGGCAGAGGATGTCGGGCTTCGCCGCCAGCAGCTTGGTCATGATCGGCGCGAAGTCGGTGGTCGCCAGGTCGAAGAACAACGGCTCCTCGACCACGTCGATGCCGCGCGCCTCGAAGGCCGCCAGGTAGGTGGCGACCGAGGGCCGGCCGAAGGCGTCATCCTGGGCGCAGATTACGGCACGCTTAAGCTCGGGCTTGTTGTCCGCCAGCCAGTCGACGCCGGTGACGTTGTAGATCGGGTGCACCTCGCAGGGGGCGATCACGTTCACCGCCTCGGCCGTCAAGTCCGACGGGCTGAGCGTCGTCACCACCATGCCGGTGCGGTTGGAGAGTTCGGCCACCGGCGGCATGGGATCGCCGCCCAGCATCAGGATGAACTTGACGCCGTCGTCCTCCACCAGCTTGCGCGCGCCGGTTTTGGCGGTCTCCGCCGAGTACTCGTCATCGAAAGCGATGAACTCGATCTGGTGCGCCTCGCCACCGATGTTGACGCCGCCGGCGGCGTTCACCCATTCGGCCCAGATCTGGCAACCGTAGAGACCGGGGGTGCCCCAGGCCGCGACGTCGCCGGTCAGCGGTGCCAGGAAGCCGATCTTCACCGTCTTGCCGGCGGCGGAGGCCAGCCGCGGGAAGGAACCTGCCGTGCTGGCCAACGCCAGGCCGGCGGCCGAGGTGCGCAGGAACTTGCGGCGCCCAAGACGTTGCTGCAGCAGTTTGACGGACATGTCGCGTGGTCTCCCATGCTTGGCGGCGTCATGGGCCCGGCTGGGCCTTGCGCCACGTGGCTCCCCCGGTCCGCCCCGCCGCTCTTCTGGTGTCCGCGCCAGCATCGCAGGCGCGTGGCGCAGGGTCGGACCGCCGCAAGACTCTAAGACAGGCGCGCGACGGCTTTCAACGACGTTGTCTGGAAATGGTCCGTCATTGGTTCGGAAGCTGTCGAGCAACGGGCCGGATTGGTAGGGCTGGGGCAATCGGGGCCTCCGCCGGCGGCGGAGGCCCCGTCGCGCCTCACTTGTTCTTCAGGTAGCTCTTCAGCGAATCGTCCATCGCCTTCATCCACTTGGTGTGGTGCTTCGGCGATACCTTGCCGGTCATCACCGAGAGGTAGGCGTTGTCACGGAAGTTCATGATGTCCTGCTTCTTGTGGTTCTTCCACTCGTAGAGCAGCTGGTTGACACCATCGATGTCGAAGGTCGGGTAGTCGGTCGCGGCCAGCAGCTCGCGGATGTTGTCGGCCTGGAACTCCCAGGCATCCTTCGGCGTCTCGAGCTTGGCTTCCTTGGCTTCCCACAGCTTGGAGTGCTTCCGCATCGTCGCCTTGGACGGCAGCTTGATGCGACCAAGGATCACGTCGCGGGCGTACCACGCCTGGGCGTCGAACATATTGAAGGTGTAGTACTGGTCCTGCATGCCCAGGTAGAAGAGCTTGGGATTGTCCTCCCAGACCACGCCCTTGTAGAGGTTCATCACCCACATCTTGTTCTTCGTGCGCAGGCGCAGGTCGTCGCGGATGAAGGGAAAGTGATGCAGGTAGCCGGTGCAGAGGATGATCGCGTCGATGTTGTCGCGCGTCGAGCCGTCCTTGAAGAAGGCCTTCTTGCCCTCGACCTTGGTCAGCAGCGGCACCTCGGAAAAGGCCTTGGGCCAGTGGTAGCCGGTCGGGTTGGTGCGGTGGCTGATGGTCACCGACTTGCAGCCGTACTTGTAGCACTGCGAGCTGATGTCCTCGGCCGAGTAGCTGGTGCCGACCACCAGGACGTCCTTGCCCTTGAACTCCAGCGCATCGCGGAAGTCGTGCGAGTGCATGATGCGGCCGCCGAAAGTGCCAAAGCCCTCGAACTGCGGCACGTTGGGCGTGGAGAAGTGGCCACTGGCGACGATCACCTGGTCGAACTTCTCGGTGATGGTCTTGTCGGCCTTCAGGTCGTGCGCGACGACGGTGAACTTGCCGGTCTTCTTGTCGTAGGAGACATCGCGCACCGGGGTGCGGAAGCGCACCCAGCCGCGCACGCCAGCCTTCTCGACGCGGCCCTTGATGTAGTCCCACACGACTTCGCGCGGCGGGTAGGAGCCGATTGGCGTCTTGAAGTGCTCGTCGAAGCTATAGTCGGCGAACTCCAGCGCCTCCTTCGGGCCGTTGGACCAGAGGTAGCGGTACATGGAGCTGTGCACCGGCTCGCCGTATTCGTCGGTGCCGGTGCGCCAGGAGTAGTTCCACAGTCCGCCCCAGTCGTCCTGTCGCTCGAAGCAGACCACTTCGGGAATCTTCGCGCCCTTCGCCTTGGCCGACTGGAAGGCACGCAACGCGGCCAGCCCCGACGGCCCCGCACCGATTACCGCTACCCTGCTCATCTCGCTTGTTCTCCCCTTCGTCACTTGGGCTTTTGCCGTGGCGCCTGGCGGCGCCTCCCCTGCGGCCGGTAAACCAATTCCATACCGATGGCGGACCGCTATGGCCCAATACTAGGGCCACCGTCCGGCCCCCGCCAAGCCTGTTCGCGGCGCCGGATCAGGTGGCGCGCAGCGCCGCCCGGGCGGCCGCGGCGAAGCGCAGCCCGGCCGCCATCATGGCGCTCTCCACCGCCGGCGCCAGCCCCCAATCGCCTAGCCGCGGCAGCTTGTCCAGGGCCGCCACCAGGTCCCAGTAGGGCAGCCCAGGGACTTCAACGTCGCTGGCCGTCAGGTAACGCAGGGTAAAGGCGGCCATGACGCTACCGCCGTGGCTCCACAGCAGCTCGAGCCGGGCGTTGGCCAGGTCGGACAGCGGCGGGCCCAGGGCGGCGTCCTCCCAGTCGATCACCGCGACAGCGCGGCCGGCATCCCAGATCACGTTGCCCGGCCAGAAGTCGCCATGCAGCAGCGTGCGCTCGGCCGCTGGCGGCTCTGCGGCGGCCAGTGCCGCGCGGATCTCCTCGATGGCGGGGTCGGCCTGCGGTTCCGCCAGCAGGCGCGCCACCTGCCCCTCGCGCTGTGGCAGCGGCGGCAGTTCCGCCAGTGGCAGGGCATGGATCGCCGCCAGCCGCTCGGCCAGGGCGGTGGCCGGGTTCGTCGGCGCGGCGCCGTCGCCGGCGATGAAGTCGACCAGGATGTAAGGCGTCGGCAGCAGGCTGCCGCTGTCGTCCAGCAGCAGCGGCTCGGGCACCGGCTGCCCGGCGGCCCGCAGCGCCCGCAGCAGCGCGAACTCCTGCGCCGCGACCCGCGGGTTCGACACCAGGTCGGCGGCGCCGTGATTGCGCAGCACGATGCGGCGCTCGGCACCGTCGGCGACGCGGATCGTCAGCGCCAGCACCGTTGCCGACACACCGCCCTGCAGGCGCCGGCAGTCCAGCAGGGTCGCGCCGGGGTCGAGGCGGCGGACGATGGCGGCCAGCGTGGCCTGGGAGGCGAGCGCCGCCATGTGCCTAGAAGGAGACCAGGCCGGCGACGGCGCCGGTCATGCAGGTCGCCAGCGTGCCGGCGATGATCGAGCGGCCGCCCAGTTCGACGATCTCGCGCTGGCGCTGCGGCGCCAGCACCGTCAGGCCGCCGATCATGATGCCGAGGGAGCCGAAATTGGCGAAGCCGCAAAGGGCATAGATCAGGATCAGGCGGCTGCGCTCGCTGAAGGTATCGGCCGGCAGCGCAGCCAGGTCGAGGTAGGCGATCAATTCGTTCAACACCGTCTTGGTGCCGATCAGCTGGCCAGCGGCAGTGGCCTCCTCCCAAGGAATACCGAGGCACCAGGCGAGCGGCGAGAAGATCCAGCCGAACAGGCGCTGCAGCGTCAACGGCGCCTCGCCGACATCCGGCAGCAGGCCCAGGCAGGCATTCACCAGGCTGACCAGCGCCACCAGCACGACCAGCATGGCGACGACGTTGAGGAAGAGCTTCAGCCCCTCCACAGTGCCGCGCGTCACAGCGTCCATGGTGCTGGCATAGTCGGTGACCGGCAGCGAGTCGTCGTCCTCGACCGACGGTCCGCTGGCCGGCAGCATGATGCGGGCGATCAGCACCGCCGCCGGCACCGACATCAGCGAGGCCACCAGGATCTGCCCCAGCGCATCGGGCATCACCGGCCCCAGGATGCTGGCATAGAGCACCATGACCGAGCCGGAGACGCTGGCCATGCCGGCCACCATCACCAGGAACAGATCGGCGCGCGACAGCTTGGCGAAGACCGGACGGATCAGGATCGGCGCCTCGACCATGCCGACGAAGACATTGGCCGCGGTGGCGACACCGGCCGGCCCGCCGATGCCAAGGCTGCGCTTGAGCGCCCAGGAAAATCCGCGGGTGATGACGCGCAGCACCCGCCAGTGCCACAGCACGGCGGAGAGCGCGGCGATCACCAGGATGATCGGCAAGGCCTGGAAGGCCAGCACGAAAGAGCTACCCGGGTAGGGCTCGGTGAAGGGCAGCGGCCCGCCGCCCAGATAGCCGAAGACGAAGGAGGTGCCGGCCTGCGTCGCCTGCTGGATCGCCTGCACCGCACGGTTCAGTGCCAGGAAGGCATGCTGCACCGGCCCCAGCTTCAGCAGCAGCCCAAGGACGAAGAGCGCCAGAATGGCGTAGAGCGCCAGACGCCAGGGAAAGTCGCGGCGGTTCTCGGAGATCGCCCAGGCCAGCGCCATGAGCACGAAGAGGCCCAGTACGCCCTGCAACACCAGTCCCACCATACCCTGAGCCCCCGCCCCGCTGACCGCGTCATTCTGGTCCCGCCGGTCGCGCCTCTGCCAGAGAAGATTCACCCACCGCACACGGCAACGTGGCTGGCCTGGGGTCCGCCGGCGGGCTTCACTGCCGCATGCTGTCCCGCCGTACCCTGCTCGCCGCCGGCCTGGCCCTGTCCGCCCGCCCCGCCGCCGCTGCGCCCAGCGCCAAACTGTGGGAGCGCTGGCTGGCGGAGAGCCCGGACAGCAACGAGACTGTGGACCACAGCGCCTGGGCGGCGGTGCTGGCGCAGTATCGCACGCTGCCACAGGACGGCATCGCGCGCTTCGCCTATGCGCGCGCGCCGGCGCTGCGCGGCTACATCGCAGGCTTGGCGCGGGTGCGGGTCGGCGGCTTGCGGCGGGCCGAGCAGTTCGCCTTCTGGTGCAACCTCTACAATGCCCTGACGGTGGAGCTGATCCGCGCGCAGTGGCCGGTCGGGTCGATCCGCGACATCGACATCTCGCCCGGCCTTTTCACCGACGGCCCCTGGGGCGCGACGCTGGTAGAGATCGAAGGCGAGGCACTGACCTTGAACGACATCGAGCACCGCATCCTGCGGCCGATCTGGCGTGAGCCGCGGCTGCACTACGTGATCAACTGCGGCGCGCTGGGCTGCCCCAACCTGCCGGCCGCGCCGCTGGCCGCGGCGCTGCTGGAAGACCAGCTGCAGGCCGCCGCCCACGACTTCGTCAATCATCCACGCGGCGTGACGATCGAGCAGGGCAAGCTGCTGGTCTCCTCGATCTACGACTGGTTCCAGGCCGACTTCGGCGACAGCGACGCGGCCGTCATTGAACACCTGCGGACGCATGCCGCGCCGCCGCTGGCCGCGGCGCTGGCGGGCCGCACGCGAATCGACGACGACCGCTACGACTGGCAGGTGAACGCCGCAGTCTGATTTTATGCCAGCCCGCGCGGCTTCAGCTTGTCGGGATCGTAGAAGGGGAAGCGCACGACCTCGGCCGGGATGCGCTTCTGGTGGCCGTCGATCTTGCCGACCTCGACCTGGGTGCCGAGCGCGGCGCAGCTCACGTCCATGCGGCAGAGCGCGATGGACTTGCCGCTGAGCGGCGAGCGCGTGCCGCTGGTGACGATGCCAACCTGATTGCGCCCGACATGCACGCAGTCGCCATGCGCGGCGACCTCGTTGCCGTCAAGCTCCAACCCGACCAACACGCGCTGCGGGCTCTCCTTGCGCTTGACCAGGGCCGTCTTGCCGACGAAGTCGTCGGTCTTGCCCTTCAGCGGCACCGTGAAAGCGATGCCGGCCTCGAAGGGGTCGGTCTGGTCGCTGAACTCGTAGCCACCGAAGATCAGCCCGGCCTCGATGCGCAGCATGTCCAACGCCGCCAGTCCCAGCGGTTCCAGCCCGTGCGGCTGGCCGGCCTCCCAGATGGCGTCCCACACCTGCGGCGCGTGCTTGGGATGGCAGAAGACCTCGTAGCCCAGCTCGCCGGTATAGCCGGTGCGGCTGACCACGATGGGCGGTCCGTTGTGGTCGCCGACGCGGCCGAAGGAGAAGCGGAACCAGTCGAGTTCGCCCATGTCGGCCTGTGCCGGCGGGGTCCAGATCACCTGCTGCAGGATCTCGCGGCTCTTCGGGCCCTGGACCGAGAGGTTGTGCAGCTGGTCGGTGGAGGACTTGACCCAGGCCTTGAGGCCCAGCTTCTCGGCCAGCTGGCGCAGCCAGATCCCGCCGTAGTCGTCGCCGCCGATCCAGCGGAAGTTGTCCTGGCCCAGGCGGAACAGCGTGCCGTCGTCGATCATGCCGCCGGTCTCGTAACACATGGCGGAATAGACCACCTGCCCCACCGCCAGCTTGCGGATGTTGCGGGTCAGCGCCGTCTGCATCAGCGTCTCGGCGTCGGGGCCAGTAACCTCGAACTTCCGCAGGGCCGAGAGGTCCATGACAATGGCGCGCTCGCGGCAGGCCCAGTATTCCTCCACCGGGCCCTTGTTGTTGAAGTGGTTGGGCAGCCAGAAGCCGCGGTACTCGGTGAAGTTCCGCGTGAGGGCGCTGGTGCGCGGGTGGAAGCCGGTCTCACGGGTGAGCCGGGGCTCGGCGTCGGGCGTCATGCGATAGGCCACCGCTTTCCTGAAGGTCTTTTCGGGTGAATAGACGCGGACGTGGATGTCCGTCGGGTTCCAGCCATTGGCCGCGCTGATGTCGTCCGGGCAGCCGGTCGAGGCGCAGACCAGGTCGGTCAGGGCACGCACCAGCACATAGTCGCCTGGCCGCGAGAAGGGCTCCTCGAGGTAGTAGACGTTCTGGTGGTTGATGTGGGTGTTGTAGAAGAAATTGATCGCCGGCCAGCCGAGACGGGGGGCGACGCCGAAGGGGGCCAGCGCGCCGTTCAGGTTCTCGGTGCAGTTCACGTGCCCGGGATAGCCGACGTCGTCGTAGTACTTCGGCGCGCAGGCCAGGCCGAAGGTATCGTGCCGCCCGACAGTGTCCTGGATGACCTCGAGCTGCGGCTGCGCATCCTGGTCGAAGAACTTCGCCGCCAGGCCCGGCTGGGCGTAGCCCAGGCCGAGGAAGGAGCGGGTCATCGCCATCTCGGGGAAGACCTCGCGGCCGGCATCCAGCTTGCGCCGGTCGAACGACAGGAAGTCGCTGCATTGGCGGCCGGCGACATCGATGATCTGGATGTAGTCGCCGGCCTTCACCTCGTAGGCGCGGGTGGTGCAGCGGTCGATGCGCAGCTCGAAGCGCGGCTCGGCCAACGGATCGGGCAGCGGCATGAGCTGCGGCGGCCGCGCCTCGAAACGCACCACCTCGGCCAGCAGGTCGGTCGGCGGATTCTGCTCGCCGGGATCCATCGCGCCGCCAGGCGCCGCCAGCAGGACGATCAAGGGCGCCTGCGCGGTGAAGCCGGCGCGCGCGCCAGCCAGGCCCTCGGGCGAGAACACCCAGTGGGCGCGCGCCTGCGCCAGGTCAAGGCCGCGGCGGGCCAACGACCAGCGCACCGCCGGCGCGCTGTCGGCATCTTCTGCCAGAGCCTGCAGCAGACCGGTCGCCGGACCGTCGTCGCGGGCCCCCAGCGCGCCCAGCGCCGCGCGGCCGGCGGCGTCGAAGGCGACGATCTCGCCTGGCTGCCGCCCCTCTGGGTCGACCAGGGTCAGGCGGTCGCCGGCCTCCAGCGCGATGACGATGGAGCCGCCGCCCGGCACGCGATAGATCTCGCTGGCCGCCCGCCGGGTCGCCAGGCCCGGCTCGGGCCGGCGCGAGGAGAGCGGTCGCACCAGGCTGGGCAGGAAAGCGCGGTCGGCAGTGGATCCCATCGGTTAGTCTCCTGGCGGGCCTTCTGGTTGGAACCGAAGGCGGCGGGTACAGTAGTGCACCTGGATCATGCGTGGTAGAGGTTCTGGTATGGAACTGGTCCGGAATTGGTCTGCGGAGCGCGCCGCCACCCCGTCGAGGTGGTGGTCATGACGCGCAAGCTCAAGCTCGCCGAATGCGAGGCGCGTGATTTCCGCAACGCGCTGGGTGCCTTCGCCACCGGTGTGACCATCATCACCACCCGCGGCCTGCAGGGCGGCGAGTACGTCGGCATCACCGCCAACTCCTTCGCCTCGGTCTCGCTCGACCCGCCGCTGGTCCTCTTCAGCCTGGCCAAGCATACCTATTCGCTGCGCGTCTTCCAGGCGAGCGAGCACTTCGCGGTCAACGTCCTGAGCCGCGACCAGCTGGTGCTGTCGCACCGCTTCGCGCGCTCCTCGTCCAACAAGTGGGAGGGCATGGAGTTCGAGCTGTGGGACTTCGACTGCCCGATCTTTCCCGGCTGCGTCGCTTCCTTCGAATGCTGCATCCAGCACACTTACGACGGTGGCGACCACGTCATCTTCGTCGGCCGGGTGGAGCACATGTCGATCGATCCCGAGGCCAAGCCGCTGCTGTTCCTGAAAGGCCAGTACGGCCATTTTCAGAGCGATGACTGACGCCGCACGCAGGCTGGATCGTCGACCACGCACGGCGGCGCTGCGCCGGGCGCCTATGGACAGCCAGCCCGCCACCTGGGCATAGCTTGGGCCCATGCGTCTCTATCGTCACTTTGACAGCGTACCCGAGACCGCGCGCGGCGCCGTGGTCGCCATCGGCAATTTCGACGGCGTGCATCGCGGCCACCAGGCAGTGATCGGCAAGGCGCAGCGCCTGGCGCGGGAGTTCGAGGCGCCCAGCGGCGTGCTGACCTTCGAGCCGCATCCCAGACGTTTTTTCCAGCCGGCCGCGCCGCCCTTTCGCCTGACCCCCTTCCGAGTCAAGACCCGACTGATCCAGTCGCTCGGCGTCGACTGCCTCTATGCCCTGCCCTTCAACCGCGCCCTGGCCAGCCTGAGTGCCGAGGACTTCGTCGAGTCGGTCCTCGCCCGGGGGCTGGCAGTGCGCCACATTGTGGTCGGCGACAACTTCTGCTTCGGCCGGCAGCGACAGGGCGACACCGCGCTGCTGACGCAGCAGGGCCGCAAGCACGGCTTCGGCGTTACCGTCATGCGCCGGGTGGTGTCGGCCGGGACCGAGCCCTATTCCTCCAGCCACGTGCGCAGCCAGCTGCAGGCCGGCAACCCGACCCGCGCCGCGCTGCTGCTCGGCCGCTATTTCGAGATCGAGGGCCGCGTGCGCCACGGCGCCAAGCGCGGCCGCACCCTGGGCTATCCCACCGCCAACATCGGGCTGGAGGACATCCTGCAGCCAGCCTTCGGCGTCTACGCCGTGCGTGCCCAGCTCTATGGCGGCGGCGGCAAGTGGCTGGCCGGCGTCGCCAACATCGGAATCAGCCCGATGTTCAATTACGACAAGCCGCTGCTCGAGGTGCATCTGTTCGACTTCGACGGCGACCTCTACGGCAAGCACCTGCGGGTCGCGTTGGTCGACCACCTGCGGGGCGAGATGACGTTCGATTCGCTGGAGGCACTGATCCAGCAGATGAACGAGGACTCCCGCCGCGCCAAGGTGACCCTGGCCTGGGAGGAATGGGACAACGCCTGGCCCGCCAGTCCCTTCGTGGCGGTCGGGCCGGATACGGGAGGGGCCTGAGGGCCCGCGATGATGCCGGCAAGCAGGCGCGACAATGGCGGCGAGGCCGCGGCCAGCGAACCGAAGGTCTTCGGTTTCTGCCTGCTGCCGAAGTTCGCCATGCTGGCCTTCACCGCCGCGGTCGAGCCGCTGCGCGCCGCCAACCTGCTGTCGGGGCGCACGCTCTATCGCTGGCGCGTCTACACCCATGACGGACGGCCGATGCCCTCGTCCAACGCCATCGAGGTGCATGCCCAGGCGGCGGTCGACCAGGACGAGCCGCTCGATTCGGCGGTAATCTGCGGCGGCCTGGACGCCCACCTGTTCAAGGACAAGGCGGTGTTCAACTGGCTGCGCCGTCAGGCCCGCCAAGGCGCGCGCCTGGGTGCGCTGTCGGACGGCACGCACCTGCTGGCGGCGGCTGGATTGCTCGACGGCTACGCCTGCACCATTCACTGGCAATGCATCGCCGGACTGCGCGAGATGCACCCCGAGCTCGACATTCACGACGAGCTCTATTGTATCGACCGCAATCGCTTCACCTGCGCTGGCGGCACCGCCTCGCTGGACATGATGCTGAACCTGATCGAGCAGGACCATGGCCACGACCTGGCACTGCAGGTCGCCGAGCAGTTCCTGCACGAGCGCATCCGCACCGACGACGACGAGCAGCGCATGGCGCTGCGCCTGCGCGTCGGCGTCGGCCACCCCAAGCTGCTGCAGGCCATCGGCGTGATGGAGGCCAACCTGGAGCAGCCCATCGCCTCGGGCGAGCTGGCCGAGCAGGCCGGGCTGTCGGTGCGCCAGCTCGAGCGCCTGTTCCAGAAGTACCTCGGCTGCACGCCGCGTGCGCACTATGTCGAGCTGCGGCTGCAGCGCGCCCACCGCCTGCTGACCCATTCCAGCCTTTCGGTCACTGAGGTCGGGTTGGCTTGCGGCTTTGTCTCGGCCTCGCACTTCGCCAAGCGCTACCGCGAGCGCTTCAACCAGACACCGCAGAAGACCCGCATGGGCCCGCCCAGGGGCCCGCGCGCCGCCGACTAGGGCCTCCGCGGGGGTGATCAAGCCCACATTATGGCGGAATTGGCCGCTTTCAGCGTCAAAAGGCCCGGATTGCCTTGCCTTGATGGCGGGTGTCGGGCGGGACTAGATTGCCCAGCACATAAGGGGCGAGGCAGGCCGGGGGCCAGCAGCGGCCCTTCGAGACCCCTTAGACCAAACCAGTGGAGAACAGACACATGCGCTTCAATTCCTTTTCGGCGGCGCTTCTACTCGGTGCGGCGATCTTCGTTGCGCCGATGACCGGGGCGCAGGCAGCCGACTTCAGTGTCGACACCGACTTCACCGCAGGCCAGACGACCTTCTCGGCCCTGGGCAAGGCCACACCGCCGGCCGCCACCGGCAAGCTTTCGACCTTCTCCGGCTTTACCAGCACGCCGTTGCACGGGGCAAAGCGCAACAGCCAGTACCTGACCCTGTCGCCGAGCCAGCCGGCGCAGCCGGCGCAGCCGGCGCAGCCCGCCGTGCCGCAGACGGCGCAGCCCGCCGTGCCGCAGCCGGCGCAGCCCGCCGTGCCGCAGCCGGCTCAGCCGACGCAGGAAGAGGCTCAGCTGCAGTTCATCCCGCTTGATACCAACGGCGACGGCAAGAACGACGCCTGGGGCGCCGACCGCAACGGCGATGGCCAGTACGACATGATCCTGATCGACGAGGACGGTGACGGTAATCCCGACTACGCCTACTTCGACGACAACTTCAACGGCGTGGTCGATGCCAAGCTGGTGCCGACCAAGGACAACACCGGCAAGCCGGTCGATGTCTGGATGTTCGACGACAACGAGGACGGCAAGTTCGACTACTACGGCCTGGACTGGGATCAGGACGGGACCATCGACGAGTTCCGCCCGGCCTAATGCCGCGCTAACGGGTACCGGGGCCCGCGGGACCGGCTGGACGCCACTGGCGTCGGCCGGGGCCTGCGGGCCTCTTCTATTGGACGCTTGCTGCCACGCCGACCATCAGCTGGCTCGCCAATTCCAGGTCGGTCCTGGTGCTACGTCAAAGCCGGCGCGCCTCCTTGCCTTGCTGGGTTGACGATAGCGCGCCTAGAGTACCCCACGATGCGAGGCCGCGCCCGTTTGCCGCTGGTGGCAGAGAGACCGGGAAACGACGGTCCGGAGTGTCCCGCAACAACCGATGGAGACTCTTCCATGCGTTTCCTGAACCTGATCGCAGCCCTGCTGTTCGGCGCAGCGCTGATCCTGCCTTTCGGCGCCCGGGCGGCCGACGGCTTCACGACGCAGCTGCTGCTGAAGACCGAGCTTGGCCCGCAGGTGATCGCGGCCGATACCCCGCTGCACGCCGGCAGCCAGGTCCGCCTGGTGGTCATCGCCAGCGAGGACATGACTGTCTCGGTACGCTGGCAGCCCGCCGGCGGCGAGCCGCAATCGCTGGCCAGCGACGTGCAGCTGACCCAAGGCAAGAAGCTGGCAGTGCCCGGCACCAAGGACTGGATCACGCTGGGCGTCGGCGACGGCCGCGAATCCTTCCAGGTCTTTGCCACCGACAAGGCCGGCAACGTCGAGCAGGCGAAGATCGCCTACATCATCATGGACGATACAGTGACGGCGCTGGACCAGACGACGTTCAGCGCTTTCTCCCGCGCCAAGCCCAGCGGCAAGGCCACGCCGCTGTCCGGCTTCTCCGCCTTCTCGAAGGGCGATTTCACCGGCAAGAAGCAGACCGGCTTCGCCGCCCAGCTGGCCAAGGTACCGCCGGAGCCGCCGACCTTCAGCAGCACCGGCTCGCAGCTCTTCAAGAAGGTTGCCGACGGCGTCGTGCTGGTGCTGACCAACGAGGGGATAGGGTCCGGCTCCATGATCACCGCCGATGGCGACATCCTGACCAACTGGCACGTGGTGAAGGGCTACAACACCGTCGGCGTGGTGTTCCGTCCGCCGCAGGGCCAGCCGCTCAGCGACGACATGATCGTGCTGGCCGACGTGATCAAGGTCAGCCAGAGCCAGGACCTGGCCCTGCTGAGGCTGCAGGAGGCGCCGAGACGCGACACCGTCATCGCCATCGGTTCGATGGATGGCATCGATATCGGCGACGAAGTGCACGCCGTCGGCCATCCGCTGGGCGAGAGCTGGACCTATACCCGCGGCTACATCAGCCAGATCCGCGACAACTACCAATGGGACATCGGGCTGGGCGTTTCCCAGCACGGCCAGGTAATCCAGACCCAGACACCGATCAACCCCGGCAACTCCGGTGGCCCGTTGATGGACAACGAGGGCAGGCTGATCGGCGTCAACTCCTTCATCAACACCGAGTCCCAGGGCCTGAACTACGCGCTCTCGGTCAACGAGGTCCGCGATTTCATAGCGGCGCCCATGGCGGGTAACGAGCCACCGCCGGCTAACGCGCCCAGGTTGGGCAGCCAGCCCACGCAGCCGACACCACCGCAGACCGCGCAGCCCGGCGTCCCGGCCCAGCCGCAACCGCCGCAGACTGCCCAGCCCGGAGTCCCGGCCCAGCCGCAGCCGCCGCAGACTGCCCAGCCCGGCGTCCCGGCGCAGCCGCCAACCGAACCGCAGGAAGCCGCGGAGGAGCCGGAGTTCTTTCCGCTGGATACCGACGGCAACGGCAAGGTCGACGCCTATGGCGCGGATCGCAACGGCGACGGCTACTACGACGTGATACTCGTCGACGACGACGAAGACGGCGCGCCCGACTACGCGCTGTTCGACGACAACTTCAACGGCGTGATCGACGTCAAGCTGGTGCCGACCTCTGACGATCAGGGTCCCTTCGATGTCTGGATCTTCGACGACAACGAGGATGGCGAACCCGACTACTACGGCCTCGACTGGGATCAGGACGGCACGATCGACGAGTGGCGCGACGCCTAGTCGGGCCACCCTACCTCGCCCTCTCCCCGGCGTCGGGGGGAGGGCTTGGTTTTTGCGGCCCGCACTACGGGCCCTGCTGATCTGCTGGCTGTTGCTGCCAGGCGTCGCCCAGGCGGCCAACCTGGTCGTCGTGATCGAGACCGGCGAGGTGCTGGGCAGCCAGGACGGCGATCGCCGCTGGCATCCGGCCTCCTTGACCAAGCTGATGACTGCCTACCTGGTGTTTCAGGAGCTGGCCACAGCCCGCCTGGCACCGGACCAGCTGCTGACCGTATCCGAAACCGCCTCGACCCAGCCGACCACCAGCCTGGGCCTGGCCGAGGGTCGTGAGATCTCGGTCTGGGATGCCTTGCAGGCGCTGATCCTGCGGTCGGCCAACGACATGGCCGTGCTGCTGGCCGAGGCGGTGGCCGGCGACGAGGCGGCCTTCGCCCTGCGGATGAACGCCATGGCGGCCAAGCTCGGCATGACCTCGACGCACTATGCCAACGCCAGTGGCCTGCCGGACGACAGCCAGGTGACCACGGCGCGCGACCTGGCGCTGCTGGCACGCGCCCTGATCCTCGATTTTCCGCAATACTACGGCCTGTTCGGCCAGGCCGGCTTCAGCTTCGCCGGCGACTGGCAGGGCAATATCAACGGCATCCTGGGCTCGCTCGCCGGCGCCGACGGGATGAAGACCGGCTTCACCTGCAAGTCGGGCTACAACCTCGTGGTCTCTGCGCTGCGCGACGGCCGCCGCGTGGTCGCGGTGATCCTGGGCGAGCGCTCGCCGGACCAGCGCAGCGGCGAAGCCCGCGCACTGGTGGAAGCGGCCTTCGATACCCTGGCCCGCGCCAAGCGCCAGCCCAACGGGCTGCTTCAGCCGCTCGACCCGGCGATCGCCGCCGGTGGTGGCCCGCCCGACGCCGTGCTGCAGGAGAATGAGTGCGGCTATGGCGTGGTCGCGCGCCTGCCCGGCTGGGGCGTGGTGATCGGCGCTTATGGCAGCCGCGGCAAGGCGCTGTCGGTGGCGGAGGCGAGCAAAGGCCGGGTGGCAGCCTTCGCCGACGGCGGCACCGCCGCGGTGCCCAGCCGGTTGGGGCGGAAGTACAACGCCGTGGTCATCGGCCTGTCGAGGAGCGAAGCGCAGCGCGGCTGCAAGGCGATCCGCGGCGGCGGTGGCTACTGCCTGGTGCTGAGCAATGAGGTGCTGAACAATCCGCTGGCGGTGTGGCGCTGAGCGCGGCGCCGCCATTCCGGGACTGAACAGGCCAAACGCTATTCCCTATCGATGATTTGATCGCTATTGCTGAAACCGCGCGTGATCGGGTCCAGGACCACGTCGGGCGCAGTCCGCAGACAGGCCCGATCCGATGCCACCATCCAATCCGACGCCACCTGAACTTGATGGAAAGTCTGCGCAGGGTGGTACGCATCTGGTTGGCGGCCTGCTGCGGGCGCGGCGCAAGGCGCTATCCCTGACGCTGGATGCGGTCGCAGCCCAGGCCGGGATTGCCACAGGGTTTCTGAGCGAGATCGAACGAGATCGCTCGTCTCCATCGGTCGCCTCGCTGATCCGGCTGCGCGACGTGTTGGTCATTCCCGTGGAGTCGCTGTTCACCAGCAGTCAGGCGCAGCTCGTGCGCGCGGACGCGCGCGAGCCGATGGCCTTTGGCGGGGATCCGGCGATGCCGCTGTCGCCGCTGACCTTCGGGCCGGGCGACAGTTTCTTCATCCAGGCAGGCTCGCGTGTTTCAATCCGCTATCGGAGCAGCGTGCGGGTGGTGTTCTGCTCAGTCCTGCCCGCCGCTGCTGCCTGACCCCCAATCGAAAGCCAGATCCATGCAGACGCTATTCGACCGGACCCAATCCTTCCTTGCGGTGATCGACGTGCAGGTACCGTTCCTGGAAAAGCTCGACACGGCCACCCGGCTGGGCCTTGTCGAGCGCATCACCTGGGTCACCCGCCTCGCAGCGGCGCTCGAGGTGCCGGTGCTGGCGATGGGCGAGACGATGAACACCAACGGCCCCCTGCACCCCGAGGTGCAGGCCGCCCTTCCGCCGGGCACCAAGGTGCATGACAAGCGGGTGTTCGGGATGGCCGGGCAGGCCGACATTCTGGCCGCCGCGCGCGCGATGGGACGGCCGCAGGCGGTGCTGATCGGGATGGAGACCGATGTCTGCGTCGCACAGTCCGCGCTTGGCCTGCGTGACGCGGGCTTCGCCGTCGCGGTAATCGCGGATGCCACCGGCTCACCCGGGTCAGCGCATGCCGATGGCCTGATGCGCCTGCGCTTTGCCGGGATCACGGTGATGGAAATCAAGGCGCTGTTCTACGACTGGGTGCATGACGTCGCCACGTCGGACTCACTGCCCGAGCTGACCAACCGCCTGCCGGGTGGCTTGTCCCTTTAGGAACAATCCCCCGGCGGTCTGGCCCTGAGCGCGGCGCCGTTGCCTGGACGCAGCGGATGCCTGGAGTCATGCTGCCGGCCCTGGCAAGCAGCTGGACAGAGGACCAGCCAATGATCCCGCGCCTCGACACGCTGCTATCCACGTCCGCCCGGCGCCACGGCGACAAGATCGCGCTGGTGCTGGGCGAGGCGAGCATGAGCTATCGCGAGCTCGACCGCCGCGCCAGTCGCCTCGCCAGCGGCCTGGTCCGCCAGGGCCTGGGTCCGGGCGACCGGGTGGCGCTCTATGGCAGCAACGCCATGGAGTGGGTCATCGCCTATCACGGCGTGCTGCGCCTGGGCGGCGTGGTGGTGCCCTTGAATGCCATGCTGCAGCCAGCCGAACTCGCCTATGCGCTGCCGCATGCCGGCGCCGTGGCGGTGATCGCCGAGGCCACGCTGGTCGGCCGGATTCCCGAACCTGATACCTTGCCCAAGCTGCGCCTGCGTGTCGCCTATGGCGCCGAGGCCGCCGGCTGGTTGCCCTTCGCCGCGCTGCTGGAGCAGGGCGACGACCACTACGAGAGCCCGGCGGCCGACCCGGCGGCGCCGGCCAGCATCGGCTACACCTCCGGCACCACCGGGCGGCCCAAGGGCGCCGTGCAGAGCCACCGCGCGGTGGCGAGCAATATCGCGCTGACGGCGACGATGCACGTGAAGTCCGCCCAGGACGTGCTGGTCACCGCCCTGCCCTTTCCGCACGTCTATGGCAACGTCTCAATCAACGGCGCCCTGCTGGCCGGCATGACTGCCGTGATCCTGCCGCGCTTCGAGACGGAGGCCGCGGCCGCGGCCATCGCCCGACACCGTGCGACGCTCTTCGAGGGCGTGCCGACGATGTACTACTACCTGCTGAACGACCGCGCGGCGGAACGGCACGATTTCAGCAGCCTGACCCGCTGCACCGTCGGCGGGCAGACCATGCCGATCGACAAGATGAAGGAGGTGGAAGCCGTCTTCGGCTGCCCGCTGATCGAGCTCTGGGGCATGACCGAGCTGGCCGGCCTGGGCACCACCTTCCCGGCGCTGGGCGAACGCCGGCTAGGCTCCATCGGCCTGCCGCTGCCCTCGGTGCAGTGCCGCATCGCCGACCTCGACCGGCCGGGGCAACTGGCACCGACCGGCGAGCCCGGCGAGCTGCAGATCCGCGGGCCGGTGGTGATGAGCGGCTACCTGGACGACCCGGCGGCGACGGCGGAGGCCATCGACGCCGAGGGCTGGCTGGGCAGCGGCGACATCGCGCTGCAGGACGCCGAGGGCTACATCTTCGTCGTCGACCGCCGCAAGGACATGATCAACTGCGCCGGCTACAAGGTCTTCCCGGCCGAAGTCGAGCGTGTGCTGTCCAGTCATCCTGGCGTCGCCATGGTGGGCGTGGCCGGCGCGCCGGACCCCCTGAAGGGCGAGGTGCCGCTGGCCTTCGTGGTGGCGCGCCAAGGCGCCAGCCTGGACAAGGACGAACTGTTGGCGCTCTGCCGGGCCGAGCTGTCGGCCTACAAGTGCCCGCGCGAGATCCTGCTGGTGGACGACCTGCCGAAGACCGGCAGCGGCAAGATCCTGCGCCGCGAACTACGGCGGCAGCTCGCCGGGTAGCGCCGGGCCATGCGTCGCGCGTTCTACCGGCATGCCGCTTTTCGGCTGGACCCTGGCCCGGAACTCTGCGAAAAAATAGGCTAACTGAATGATCGTTCAACAACGACAAACCCTGCGAGGAGCGCCGTCGCCATGAATACCGAGGTCATTGTCACCTGCGCGGTCACCGGGGCCGGCGATACGGTCGGCAAGCACCCCGCGATCCCCTGCACGCCCAAGCAGATCGCCGCCGCCGCCATCGAGGCCGCCAAGGCCGGCGCCGCCGTGGCGCACTGCCATGTGCGCGAGGCCGACGGACGGCCCTCGCGCCGGGTCGAGCTCTACAAGGAAGTGGTCGACCGCATCCGCGACAGCGACACCGACGTGGTGATCAACCTGACCGCCGGCATGGGCGGCGACCTGGTGGTGCGCGACGAGCAGCCGACCGAGCCGGGCCCGGGCAGCGACCTGGTCAGCGCCATCGAGCGCCTGGCGCATGTCGAGGCGCTGCTGCCGGAGATCTGCACGCTGGACTGCGGCACGCTCAACTTCGGCGACGGCAACCTGATCTACGTCTCAACGCCCGAGATGCTGCGCAAGGGCGCCAAGCGCATCCAGGAGCTGGGCGTGAAGCCGGAGCTGGAGTGCTTCGACACCGGCCACGTCTGGATGGCCAACTCGCTCTACAAGGAAGGCCTGCTGACCGGCAAGCCGCTGTACCAGCTCTGCCTTGGCATTCCCTACGGTGCGCCGGCCACCACCGAATCGATGATGGCGATGCGCGCGCAGATGCCCGCCGACGCCATCTGGGCCGGCTTCGGCATCGGCCGCACGCAGATGCCGATGGTGGCGCAGGCGGTGATCCTGGGCGGGCACTGCCGCGTCGGCCTGGAAGACAACCTCTGGCTCGACAAGGGCGTCTATGCCTCCAACGGCACGCTGGTCGACCGCGCCTGCGAGATCATCGCCCGCCTCGGTGCCCGTCCTGTCACCCCCGCCGAGGCGCGGGTGAAGATGGGCCTGAAGGCCAGGAACTAGGGCTCAACTGGCAGACACCCCCTCCCCGGCCCTCCCCCGCTGCGCGGGAGAGGGGGCGCGGAATCCCCTCTCCCGCGAGGCGGGGGAGGGTTAGGGAGGGGGTGGTGCCGTATCGCACCGAAGGAACGAAGCCATGACTTCCCCCATCAAGACCGTCGCCATTGTCGGCACCGGGGTAATCGGCGCCGGCTGGGCGGCGCGCTGCCTGGCCTGGGGCCTCGACGTGGTGGCCAGCGACCCTGGCAAGGACGCCGAGAAGAAGCTGCGCGCCGCCGTCGCCAATGCCTGGCCGGCGCTGGCCAAGCTGGGCCTGGCCAACGGCGCCACGATGGACCGCCTGCGCTTCGCCGGCTCGGTCGCCGAGGCGGTGAAGGACGCCGACTTCGTCCAGGAATCCGCGCCCGAGCGGATCGAGCTGAAGCAAAAGCTGCACCAGGAGATCACGCGCCACGCCAAGCCTGACACGCTGATCGCCTCCTCCTCCTCCGGCCTGCTGCCGACCGAGATCCAGGAAAACACCACCAATCCCGGCCGCATCCTGATCGGCCACCCTTTCAACCCGGTCTACCTGCTGCCGCTGGTCGAGCTGGTGGGCGGCAAGCAGACGGCGGCCGAGACCATCGAGCGCGCCCGCGCCTTCTATGCCTCGATCGGCATGCATCCGCTGCACGTGCGCAACGAGATCGAAGGCTACCTGTCGGACCGCCTGCAGGAAGCCGTGTGGCGCGAGATCCTGCACCTGGTGAACGACGGCATCGCCACCACCGGCGAGCTGGATGACGCCATCGCCTTCGGCCCCGGTCTGCGCTGGGCCTTCTGGGGCACCAACCTGATCTTCCACCTGGCCGGCGGCGACGACGGCATGCGCCACATGCTGCACCAGTTCGGCCCGGCCCTGAAGCTGCCCTGGACCAAGCTGGTGGCGCCGGAGCTGAGCGAGACGCTGATCGACCGCATGGTCGAGGGCACGCAGGAGCAGGCCGCCGGCCGCACGATCAAGGAACTGGAGCGCCAGCGCGACGACGCCCTGATTGCAGTGATGCAGGCGCTGAAGCCCTACAACATCGGCGCCGGGCGCATCGCGGTGGAGTACGAGACCCGCATGCTGGGCCAGCGCCACCAGGCGCGCTGGTCGCCGGGCGACAAGGTCGCCGCGCCGCTGGAGCTGTCGGCCGGTTACGTCAAGCCGGACTGGATCGACTACAACGGCCACATGACCGAGGGCGCCTATGTCATGGCCATCGGCGATGCCTCGGACGCGCTGTTCCGCTACGTCGGCATCGACGAAGCCTATCGCACCGCCGGTCACGCCTACTACACGGTGGAAAGCCACGCGACCTACCTGAAGGAGGTCGGCACCATGGAGCCGCTGGTCTACAAGACGCAGATCCTGGGTTTCGACGACAAGCGGCTGCACCTGCACCACGCCATGCACCACGGCAAGACTGGCGCGCTGCTGTTCACCGTCGACCAGATGCTGCTGCACGTCGACACCAAGGCGGCCAAGGCGGCGGCGGTGCTGCCGGGACCGAAGGCGGCGCTGGCGGCCATCTGGGCGGCGCACAGCGGCCTGCCGGCGCCCCAGGGTGTCAGCCGCGCCATCGGCCTGGGCAAATAGGGAGGCCAGCGGCATGGATTTCGCGCTGAGCGAGGAACAGGACCTCATCGTCAAGACTACGCGGGCCTTCGTCGAGGAGGAGCTGCTGCCGCACGAGGCGGCGGTCGAGCGCAGCGGTGAACTGCCCGACGCGCTGCGCCTGCAGATCATGGAGAAGGCCAAGGCCGTCGGCCTTTATGCCTTCAACATGCCGGCCGAACTCGGCGGCGGCGGCCTGGATGCCGTGTCGCAGTGCCTGGTCGACCGCGAGCTGGGGCGCGCCAACTTTGCCCTGCAGTACTCCGTCGGACGGCCCAGCAACATCCTTCGCGCCTGCAAGGGCGAACAGGTGGAACGCTACCTGCTGCCCTCGATCCGCGGCGAGCGCACCGACTGCCTGGCGATGACCGAGCCGGGCGCCGGCTCCGACCTGCGCTCCATGTCCACGCGGGCGGTGCTGGACGGCGACCACTGGGTGCTGAACGGCATGAAGCACTTCATCAGCCATGCCGACGTCGCCGACTACGCCATCGTCATCGCCGTGACCAAGGTGGAGGACAGCAAGCGCGGCCCGCGCAAGCAGATGACCTCGTTCCTGGTCGACAAGGGCACGCCGGGCTTCGAGGTGCGGCGCGGTCCGACCTGCGTCTCGCACCGCGGCTATCACCAGTGCGAGCTGACTTTCGACGACGTACGCCTGTCCCAGGACCAGGTGCTGGGCGAGGTACACAAGGGCTTCGACGTCGCCAACGAATGGCTCTCCTCCACCCGCATGCAGGTGGCGGCCATGTGCCTGGGCCGCGCGCATCGGGCGCTGGAGCTCTGCCTGCCCTGGGCGGCGACGCGCAAGCAGTTCGGACAGGCCATCGGCAAGTTCCAAGGCACCTCCTTCAAGCTGGCCGACATGGCGACCGACCTGGAGCTGGCCGAGCTGATCACGCTGAAGACTGCCTGGAAGCAGGACCAGGGCAGCGCGCGCGACGAGGACTTTGCCATGGCCAAGGTGGTCTCCACCGAGATGCTGGGGCGCGTCACCGACCACGCCATCCAGATTTTCGGCGGCATGGGCCTGATGGACTCCATGCCGCTGGAGCGCCTGTGGCGCGACGCCCGGCTGGAGCGCATCTGGGACGGCACCAGCGAGATCCAGCGCCACATCATCAGCCGCGCGCTGCTGCGGCCGCACGAGGGGTAGGTCCCCGATTTCCCGTCACCCTCGGGCTTGTCCCGAGGGTCCATCCCGCCGCTGGCGCCGCCGGATGGATGGATGCTCGGGACAAGCCCGAGCATGACGGCGGTGAAGGTGCAAAGAAGGAAGCAGCCATGACCGACCCGATCCGCACC
This sequence comes from Rhodospirillales bacterium, assembly GCA_038363005.1. Classification (GTDB taxonomy): domain Bacteria; phylum Pseudomonadota; class Alphaproteobacteria; order Kiloniellales; family JACOMY01; genus JAKOWB01. The sequence continues at coordinate 51,109 of JBBQBI010000019.1, read as the reverse complement.
CACCTGGCCGACGGCATCCTTACCGTCACCATCGACCGGCCCAAGGCCAATGCCATCGACGCCGCGACCAGCCGGGCCATGGGCGAGGTCTTCGTACGCTTTCGCGACGACCCGGCGCAGCGCGTGGCGATCCTGACCGGCGCCGGCGAGCGCTTCTTCTGCGCCGGCTGGGACCTCAAGGCGGCGGCCGAGGGCGAGAGCCCGGAGGCGGACTATGGCGTCGGCGGCTTTGGCGGCTTCACCGAGCTGTGGGACCTGAAGAAGCCGGTGCTCTGCGCGATGAACGGCCACGCCATCGGCGGCGGCTTCGAACTGGCCATGGCGGCCGATATCATCGTCGCCTCCGACGCTGCGGAGGCCTGGCTGCCGGAAATCCGCCTGGGCATCCTGCCCGATGCCGGCGGCGTGCTGCGACTGCCGCGCCGCGTGCCGCGCGCCATTGCCATGGAATGGATGATGACCGGCCGGCGCATCGGCGCCGCCGAGGGCCAGCAGCGTGGCCTCTACAACCACGTGGTCCCGGCCGATCAGGTCCTGGCCAAGACGACGGAGATCGCGCGGGAGATCCTGCTGGCGGCGCCGCTGTCGCTGATGGGGCTGAAGGAAATCCTGAACGGCACCGAGGAGCTGTCGCTGGAGCAGGCGACGGCGAAGATGCGCTCCGGCGCCTTCAAGACCTATCACCAGGCGCTGCGATCGGAAGATGCCAAGGAGGGTCCGCGCGCCTTCGCCGAGAAGCGCGCGCCGGTGTGGAAGGGACGATGAGCGACGGCGGCCACGGCCTGGTTACCTGGCAGGGCACCTGCCTGCCGGACTGGGTCGACTACAACGGGCACATGAGCGAGGCCTATTACGTCCTGGCCTTCGGTTATGCCAGCGACGGCTTGATGGACGAGGTCGGCATCGACGCCGCCTATCGTCAGGCCCAGGCCGCATCGCTCTATACGCTGGAAAGCCACATCCACTACCTGCAAGAGGTGGCGGGCGGCACGGCGCTGAGCATCACCACCCAGCTGCTGGAAAGCGACCAGAAGCGCCTGCGCTATTTCCAGCGGCTGTGGGCGGCCGGGCAGGAACAGCCGGTCGCCACCACCGAGTTGCTGGGCCTGCATGTCGCCGGGCACCCGCCGCGCAGCGCGGCTTTTCCGCCGGCGATCCAGGCCAGGGTCGCGGCGTTGCAGGCCGCGCATGCGCCGCTGCCCTGGCCAGCGGTAGCCGGCCAGGGCATCCAGCTGAAGCGGCGTTGACGGCTTTACCCTGCCCCCTCGGCTGCTAAGCTCTGCCCGCTTGAGACGGACCGGGACTCGGGAGTGGCCCCATGGGCGCGCGCATAGACGAAGTCACCATCGTCGGCGGCGGTACCGCCGGCTGGATGAGCGCGATCATGCTGTCCAGCTTCCTGAACCGAGCCGGTGGCCAGCCGCCGGTCAGGGTGACGCTGATCGAATCGCCGAAGATTCCCACCATCGGCGTCGGCGAGGCGACGGTGCGCGGCATCGTCGTGCTGTTCCGCCAGCTCGGCCTCAGCGAGACCGAGTTCTTCCGGCGCAGCAATGCCTCCTTCAAGCTGGCGGTGCGCTTCAACGACTGGTCGCGGCACCCCGACGGCCGTCCGGTCACATTCCATCACCCCTTCAACTACCCCAAGCCGCTGGACGGCGTCTCCCCCGGCTATCACTACCTGGCGCATGGCCCCGGCGGCGCCCAGAGCCTGGCCGGCGCGATGACCTGGAACGAGGCGCTGATCCAGGCGGCGCGCGGGCCGCGCCAGCTCGGATCCAGCGACTATGACCAGGTAGTCGATTACTCCTACCACCTCGACGCCGGCCTCTTCGCCGCCTGGCTGCGCGAGGTGGCGGTGGCGCGCGGCGTGCGCCACCTGAAGGACGAGGTGGTGGACGCAACGCTGGACGAACGCGGTCACATCGCCAGCCTGCAGCTGGAGCAGGGCGGCACGCTGCCGGTCAAGTTCGTGATCGACTGCTCCGGCTTCCGCGGCCTGCTGCTGCAAGGCAAGCTGGGCGAACCCTTCCGTTCCTATGCCGATCAGCTGCTGGTCGACAGCGCGCTGCCGGTGCAGATCCCGCATCGCCAGCCAGGTATCGAGCCGGTGACCCGCTCCACCGCGCTATCCGCCGGCTGGGCCTGGCGGGTGCCGCTGACCAGCCGCATCGGCACCGGCTATGTCTACTCCAGCCAGTTCCAGGACGACGAGGCGGCGCGGCGGGAATTCGAGGCCCACCTGCGGGCCACCGGCGACATCGCCCCCGACGCCATCGCCACGCCCCTGAAGACCATTCGCATGAAGGTTGGCCGCACCCAGCGCGCCTGGGTCGGCAACTGCCTGGCCATCGGGCTGTCAGGCGCCTTCGTCGAACCCTTGGAATCCACCGCAATCTACATGATCGAGGCGCAGGTGCGCGGCCTGCTGAGCTACTTCCCGGACGAGCAGATGCAGCCGTCGCTGGCCGCCGGCTACAACCGCCGCTTCGCCGAGCTGTACGACGACGTCGTCGACTTCATCCAGATGCACTACATGACCTCGAACCGGCCGGAACCCTTCTGGGTCGAAGCGCGCCAGCCGGCCCGGCTGCGCGACAGCCTGGCGGCGCTGCTGGAGCGCTGGCGCCACATGCTGCCGTCGGACCAGTGCGTGCGCCCCGGGCTGTTCAACGAGTGGAGTTACCTCTTCTGCCTGGAGCCCAAGGGCTACTTCGCCGGGCAGACCTTCCCGACCACGGCGATGGCGCGCGCGGACAGCTGGCAGCGATTCCGCCAGGATATGGCGCAGAAGACTGCCGGACTGGTGGCACAGCTGCCCGGCCATGACGCGCTGCTGGCTGAGATCGCCGGCCAGCCGGCGGCTCAGCCGGCCATGGGCGAACCGCCGGCGCCGGCGGCCGCACCGCCGGCACCGGCCGACACGCTGTCGGAGAAGCTGGCACGGCTCTATGGCCGCGGGCCGACGGTCGCGCCAGCCGGCGGCGCACCCTTCCGCCTGCGCGAACGCTAGGCCCGCCTAGCGGTAGCCGGTCCGCTGCAGCTTGGCACCGTCGCGCAGGCCGGCGCGGATGCCCGGCAGCTCGAGCAGGCGCCGCAGCAGCATGATCGGTGGCACCAGCGGCCAGTCGAACCGGCGCAGGCGCTGCGTGCCCAGGCGCTTCAGGTCCTCGCGCTCCAGCCGGTTGCGATGGCGCCAGACCCGCAGCACGTTGCCCAGGCCGCCGCCCCGCCCCCAGACCCGCGCGTCGCGAAAGCCGACGTTGCGCCGCAGGTCGCGCTCGAAGCCGAAACCACTATAGGCGTGGCGCATCACCGCCGCCGGCTCGACCTCGATGTGGCTGCCGGCGCGCAGGATGGCGTCATTGCGCTGCCAGCCAGCGACGAAGGGGTTGGCCTCCTCCGGAAAGGGAAAGCGCTGCAGGAAGTCGCGGCGGTAGAGCGCGCCGTTGGTGGACACGTGCGAAGTGCGCCCGGCGCTGCCGCGCTCCACGAACCCGCGGTCAAGCAGCGTGGCAATCCGCATGAAGGCGGAGTCTTCGCGGTAGATCGTGCGGCCGCTGACCGCCTGGCAGTCCGGGGTGCGGTCGAGCACGGCGACCAGCCGCCGCAACCAGTCGGGCGCCGGCAGGCAGTCGGCCTCCACCACCGCCACCAGTGCGCCCGCTGTCGCCTCGACGGCGGCATCGCGCAGGGCTGTGGAGCGGTGATGTGGCAGCAGCAGAAGGCGGCCGTCCGCCGGCAGGAGCGGTGGTGGTTCGGCGGCGGCGGCAGCACCGCCAACCACCAGGATATCAACCGGTTCGGCAATATCCTGCGCGGCGAAAGCCTGGGCGCAAGCCAGTTCATCCGACCAATCCTTGACGCCCTTGGCGGCATAGTCGGAGACGATGATCACGCTGATGCGCGGCGCTGCCATGCCCCTGTGGCCCATCCCGGAACCCGCCCGGGGTGAGTACTAGCACATATCAAGGCCTGGTCCGCAGCGAACTGCGGCGCGCCGGCTAGCCGACGTCCACCACCGGCGCCTTGCTGTCCCCCAGCTTGGCCGCCAGGGCCGCTTCCAGGAAATCGTCCAGGTCGCCGTTCAGCACCGCGTTGGAGTTGCTGGTCTCCACCCCGGTGCGCAGGTCTTTCACCATCTGGTAGGGCTGCAGCACGTAGGAACGGATCTGGTGGCCCCAGCCGATGTCGGACTTGCTGGCCTCGGTCACCGCCGCCGCCTCCTCGCGCTTGCGCAGCTCATGCTCGTAGAGCTTGGCGCGCAGCATCTTCCAGGCCGTCGCGCGGTTCTTGTGCTGCGATCGTTCGGCCTGGCACTGCACCACGATGTTGGTCGGGATGTGGGTCAGGCGCACCGCGGAATCGGTCTTGTTGATGTGCTGGCCGCCGGCACCCGAGGCGCGGTAGGTGTCGGTGCGCACGTCCTTGTCGAGGATCTCGATCTCGATGTCGTCGTCGACCTCCGGATAGACCCAGACCGAGGCGAAGGAGGTGTGGCGCCGTGCCTGGCTGTCAAAGGGCGAGATGCGCACCAGGCGGTGCACCCCGGCCTCGGCCTTCAGCCAGCCAAAGGCGTTGGGGCCCTTGATTAGGATCGAAGCCGACTTCAGGCCGGCTTCTTCGCCCGGGCTCTCTTCCAGCTCCTCCACCTTGTAGCCGTGCTGTTCGGCCCAACGCGAGTACATGCGCAGCAGCATCAGCGCCCAATCCTGCGCCTCGGTGCCGCCAGCGCCGGAGTTGACGTCGAGGAAGGCGTTGTTGGGGTCGGCCTCGCCGGACAGCAGGCTTTCCAGCTGCGCTTTGCGGGCCCGGTCGGTCAGCTTGCCGATCTCGGTCTCGGCCTCGGCGATGCTGGTCTTGTCGTCCTCGGCCTCGCCCAGTTCCAGCAGGGTCAGGGCGTCATCCAGCGCACCCTGCAGCCCCTGCACGGCGCCAACGCGGGAAGCCAGCTGGGTGCGCTTGCGCATGATTTCCTGCGCGCGCTTGGCGTTGTTCCAGAGGTTGGGGTCTTCCGACTGGCGGTTCAGCTCGTCCAGGTCGCGCAGCGCACGATCCCAGTCAAAGATGCCTCCTCAGCAGCGCCAGCGCCTGGCTGATCTGCTCGACCTGTTGTTCGATCTCGGCACGCATAATTCGTCTCGCTCTTCCCACCCGTCATGGCTGGTCTCGGCCCGGCCATCCAGGCTGCTCGTTGGCTGGATCGCCGGGCCAAGCCCGGCGATGACGCAATGTAGGGGTTGCGGGGCCCTAGTAAACCCCTGGCACGCCCGTGACGGTGTTGTCGGCGGCCCCCGGCGTATAGCCGCCGTCGAGCACCTGCTGGCCGGACACCGGCTCGGTGCCGGGCTTGAAGGCTTCCATCACCACGCCCTTGCCGCTCCCGGTAGAGATCATGCCGCTGTGCTGGTCGATCGGCATGAAGACCACGCCGTCGGGCACGCGGAAGGGCTTGGCCGGTACACCGGCCAGGGCATCGACCAGGAAGTCGCGGATGATCGGCGAGGCCACGTTGGAACCGGTGTCGGCCGGCCCCAGGGTGCGCGGCTGGTCGAAACCGACGTAGACGCCGGCCACCAAGTCCGGCGTATAGCCGATGAACCAGGTATCGAAGGCGTCGTTGGTGGTGCCGGTCTTGCCGGCCACCGGACGGTTCAGCACCAGCAGGCGGGTGCCGGTGCCGCGCTGCACCACGCCCTCCATCATCGAGATCATCTGGTAGTCGCTGATCGGATCGACGATCTGCTCGCGCTCGTCCGGCAGCACCGGCGCCGCCTGGCCATCCCACGAAGCGGCCAGACAGGCGTCGCAGGAGCGCGCGTCGTGGCGATAGATGACCTTGCCGAAGCGGTCCTGGATGCGATCGATCAAAGTGGGCGTGATCTTCTTGCCGCCGTTGGCGATCATGCCGTAGCCGGCTGCCATGCGCATCAAGGTGGTTTCCACCGAGCCCAGCGCCGAGGAGAGCACCGGCTGCATCTCGTCGACCACGCCGAACCGGCGCGCATAGTCGACCACCCGGTCCATGCCGATGGTCTGTGCCAGGCGCACGGTCATCAGGTTGCGCGACTTCTCGATACCCAGGCGCATCGGCACCGGGCCTAGGAAATCGTTGCCGTAGTTCTTCGGCTTCCACAAAGGCTGGCCCGGGCCCTGGTCGAGCACGAAGGGCGCGTCGAGGATGATGGTCGCTGGCGTGAAGCCGGCATCCAGTGCGGACAGATAGACGAAGGGCTTGAAGGAGGAGCCGGGCTGCCGCTGCGCCTGCACCGCGCGGTCGAACTCGCTCTCCTCGAAGGACCAGCCGCCGGTGATCGCCAGTACGCGCCCGGTGTGGGGATCGAGCGCGACGAGGGCGCCCTCGACGTCGGGAATCTGCCGCAGGCCGAAGGTCGGCAAGCCGTCGTAGTCGGCCGGGTCGTAGTCCTTCTTGCCATCGGGTGTCCTGCTGACGCTGTCGACCATGACGATGTCGCCGACCTGCAGGACCTCGCTCGGCTTCTTCGGCTCGGCGCCAACCCGCTGGTCTTCCTTCCAGGGCCTCGCCCAGGCCAGCTCGGGGAAGGGAATAACGCCCTTGCTGCCGTCAGCCAGCCCCAGGGTCACGAGCTTCGTCTTGTCGGCGACCTCGAGAACCACCACGGGCTGCCAGCCGGCCACCAGGTCGACCGGCGGCAGCTTGAAGTCGGCGCGTGGCGGCAGCCGTGACACCCAGTCGCCGTCAGTCACGTCGAGCGGCAGGGCCAAGGCATGTGGCACCGGCTTTTCCGGATTGCCGGCGACAAAGTCGTCGTGTGCCTTGGTTGCCTTCTCCAGGGTCGCCTGATCGAAGGCGAAGCGCAGCAGCGGGCCGCGCCAGCCGTGCCGGCGGTCATAGGTGATCAGGCCCTGGCGCAGCGCCTTGTCGGCATAGGCCTGCAGCTTGGGATCCAAGGTCGAGCGCACCACCAGGCCGCCCTTGTAGAGTATGTCGTCGCCGTAGAGCTTCTGGATCTCGCGGCGCACCTCCTCGGCGAAGTACTCGGCGTGCGCCACCTCGGCCTGGTCGCGATCGCGCGTCACCAGGTCCTCCGCGGTCGCCGCCTTGGCCTGCTCGGCGGTGATGTAGCCGTCTTCCGCCATGCGCTGGATGACGTAGTTGCGGCGCTCGATCGCCGCCTTCTTCTGGCGCACCGGGTTGTAGTTGTTGGGTGCCTTGGGCAGCGCCGCCAGGTAGGCGGCCTCGCCCACCGTCAGCTCGGCGAGCGACTTGTTGAAGTAGTTCAGCGCCGCGGTCACCACGCCGTAGTTGCCCGACCCCAGGTAGATCTCGTTCAGATAGAGCTCGAGGATCTGCTGCTTGGTGAAGGCCGCCTCGATGCGGAAGGCGAGGATGATCTCCTTGAGCTTGCGTTCGACCTTGTACTCGCTCGACAGGAAGAAATTCTTCGCCAGCTGCTGGGTGATGGTCGAGGCGCCCTGGGCGCGCTCGTCGCTGCCCTTGCGCAGGAAGTCGACGCCGGCGCGCAGGATGCCCATCGGGTCGATACCCGGATGGCTGTAGAAGTTCTGGTCCTCGGCCGAGATGAAGGCGTGCTGCACCAGCGGCGGGATCTGGTCGATCGGCACGAAGACGCGGTTCTCGATGGCATATTCGGCCAACAGCCGGCCGTCGCCGGCATGCACCCGGGTGACGATGGCCGGCACGTACTGGGCCAGCTTCTGCTCGTCCGGCAAGTCGGCGCCGTAGTGGTGCCAGACATAGATCACCGCGCCGGCACCAGCCAGCAGCAGGAACAGGAAGGCACCCAGCCCGAACTTGAAAAGCTTCCAGAAGACTTTCACCGCTGTCGCACCCTCTTGGCGGGCCCCGCGGCCCGACATACCGAACGCCCGGCCCCCGCGGGAGCCGGTCCATCGCCTATATAACGCAGTTTGCGCCGGATTGTGGCATGGCCGTGGCCATGGCCACGGCCCGGGCCGGCCGGCCCGGATCAGGAGCGGTTGACGGCCTCCTGCCACGAGAAATAGCCGTCGATGGCACGCAGGATCGCACCCGCCACCGCCTTGCGGTGCTTCTTGCTGCGCAGTTGCTCTTCCTCGGTGCTGTTCGACAGATAGCCGATCTCGATCAGCACCGAGGGCACGGTGGGCGAGCGCAGCACCGCGAAGTTGGCGTAGCGGTGCGTGTTCTTCAGCAGCTTTGCCTCGTGGCCGACCTCGTCGACCAGGCGGTTGGCCAGGTTCTTCGACAGGTTCATGGTCTCCCGCCGCATCAGGTCGCCCAGGATCACCGCGACGTCGTCGCTGTCGGCGATGCCGGCCAGCGCGTCGGCGGCGTTTTCCTTGGCCGCCAGGCCGGCCGCCTCGGCGTCGGAGTCGGCGCCCTTCTCGGACAGCGTGAAGACCGAGGCGCCGCGAATAGAGGCCTTGGGGTGGATGTTGGCATGCAGCGAGATGAAGAGGTCGGCACCGCCGTCCTCGGCAATGGAGTAGCGATCGCGCAGCGGGATGAAGACGTCGGTTTCGCGGGTCAGCTGCACCCGATACTTGCCGGTTGCCTCCAGCTGCTTCTGCAACTCCAGCGCATATTTCAGCACGAGTTCCTTTTCCAGCACGCCGGAGACGCCAGTGGCACCGGGGTCGATACCGCCATGGCCGGCGTCGACGACGATCAACGGCCGTTGGTCGCCCACCGGCGCCGGGGTCGCCTCCGGCACCGGAGTGGCGGCGGTGGCCGGCAGCGCCTCGGCCGACTGCAGCGGCAGGCGTGCCGTGGCCTCGTTGAAGGCAGCCTCGGTGGTCGGCTGCAGGTCGACGAACAGGCGGTACTTGCCGTCCGCCGTGGGCGGCAGCTGCTGCACCTGATGCACCGCCGCGGGGCCGGTCAGGTCCAGCACCACGCGGCTGACGCCGGGGGAAAACAGCCCATAGCGCAGGGCCCCCACCAGGCCCTTCTTGGCTGGTGGCAGCTCGCTGGGCAGGTTCCAGATCAGTTCCGGCAGGTCGATGACCAGCCGATAGGGGTCCGGCAGGGTGAAGACCCGCCAGGCCACCGGTTCGGACAGATCGAGCACGAAGCGGGTGGAGTCGTCGTGCAGTCCGATGCGCGCATCACTGACCAGCGGCTTGGCGGCCGCCGGGACGGCCGGCACGCAGAACGCCAGCAACAACAGGGCTAGTAGAATTCGCTGCATCAGAAGACTCGGCATCCCCGCCGCCAAGGACCAAGGGCAGCGGCCCACCGGGCAGCGCCGGAAAACCGGCGACTCGGCGGCCTCCACCTGATGACTCTAGGCGCGAAGTGCCGGAAAGCCCAGGAAAAACGGGACCTTGCCTTTGTCTTCTGTGACTCCGGTTGCAGTCCCGGAGGCAAGGCCGGTTTCGGGCGTGAAACGACGGGCTTGATGGGGGTGGGCGGGGCGCCTATGATCCGCCCCGGTTTCCGTCCGCGCCCCCGCGGACCGGTTGTCGGCCCGTCCCGAGCGAGCGCGATCCTGCGGCTTGCCGGCGCGAGATGGCCGGCGGTCCAGCCAGCGAAGGGGCACGGTCGACACTGGGCAGCCATCCGGGCGCCCGCCCCGCCACGGTCGTGGGCGGCATCCGAGCAAGCTGCCGGCATCAGGACCGGGGTCCGGCGGACCTCGCCCCAAAACCCGCGTCGTTCTGGCCTGGACCGCAAGGCACCGGCTGACCGACGTTAACCACCGCGAGCGACGGCCGATGCCCTGGCACCGCGCCACGCCCAAGGACTAGTAAGGCTCAAACGACGCATGTCGACGGTCATTTCGCGCCCCGCGTCACGAGCCAGCACCGCTATACCCCTGCAACCACATTCGACCGCGACGCATGCGGCGCCCGGGCATTTGCCCGCGGCGCGGCTTGGCGCGCGCGGCTTGGAGTTGACGCGCTATGACCAAGCGTATGCTGATCGATGCCACCGACCCGGCGGAAGTCCGGGTCGTCGTTCTCAATCGTAGCCGGGTCGAGGAATTCGACCACGAGATCCGCAGCAAGGCCCAGCTCAAGGGCAACATCTATCTGGCGAAGGTGACGCGGGTGGAGCCCTCGCTCCAGGCCGCCTTCGTCGACTACGGCGGGAACCGGCACGGCTTCCTGCCGTTCAGCGAAATCCATCCCGACTACTACCGTATCCCGATCGCCGATCGCGAAGCGCTGTTGGCCGAGGAGGCCGCGCTGCGCCCGGTCGAGGACGAGGACGAGAGCGTCGAGCCCTCGCCCGAGCCCCGCGACGAGTCGCAGGACGATGTCGACGGCGAGGGCGACGGCGACGGTGGCTACCAGGCCAACGATAGCGACGACGACGGCGACCAGGGCGAAGACGACGCCGGGGAAGCCAGCGCGCCGCTGGAGTCCCACCAGCACGAGGAAAGCGACCCCGACTCGGGATCCGGCGGCGATGAACCGACGGGCGACGAGGAGTCGGGCGACGAAGAGACGGGCGACGAGGCACAGCCGGACGATGAGCCCGAGGAGGGCGACGGTCGCGCCCAGCCGCACGTTGCCGAGGGCGGCGAGAAGCTGACGGCAACGCCGGAGGAGGCCGAGAGCGCCGAGCCAGCCCCGGTGCCCGCCGACGAGACACCGGCGCAGGACGCGGAACACCCGCAGGACGAGCTGCCGCCGGTCTATGTCAGCGAGGCCGAGGAGGCCTCTGGGGTTGCCAGCAACGAGGGCGCCTACGGCGACCCCTATGCCGCGCCGGTCGGCGAGGCGCCGCTGGTGGAAACCGGCGGCATCGATGCACCGGTCGAGGTCGAGGCCGAGGAGTCGGTCGACACCGTCGGCGGCGACGACATCGAGGACGCCGCGCGCCGCCGCGCCAAGCTGCTGCGCCGCTACAAGATCCAGGAAGTCATCAAGCGCGGCCAGGTCATGCTGGTGCAGGTGGCCAAGGAGGAGCGCGGCAACAAGGGCGCGGCGCTGACCACCTATCTCTCGCTGCCCGGCCGCTACTGTGTGCTGATGCCCAACACCGCGCGCGGCGGCGGGATCAGCCGCAAGATCGGCTCGGCCGCCGACCGGCGCCGCCTGAAGACCGTGCTGGGCGACCTGTCGATCCCCGACGGCATGGCGGTCATCGTACGCACCGCCGGCAGCGAGCGTTCCAAGGCCGAGATCAAGCGCGACTATGAGTACCTGCTCAGGCTGTGGAGCGAGATCCGCGACATCACCTTGACCTCGCAGGCGCCAGCGCTGATCTACGAGGAAGGCAACCTGATCAAGCGGGCGATCCGCGATCTCTACAGCAGCGATACCGAGGAGATCCTGGTCGAGGGCGAGGACGCCTACAAGGCGGCCAAGGCCTTCATGAAGTCGCTGATGCCGAGCCACGCCAAGAAGGTGCAGCTCTACAAGGACCCGGCCGCCTCGCTGTTCCTGAAGTACGGCGTGGAAAGCCAGCTGGGTGGCATGTTCGACGCCACCGTGCAGCTGAAGTCCGGCGGCTACATCGTCATCAACGTCACCGAGGCGCTGGTCGCCATCGACGTCAACTCGGGCAAGGCAACGCGTGAGCGCCACATCGAGGAAACGGCGCTGAAGACCAACCTGGAGGCCGCCGAAGAAGTGGCGCGCCAGCTGCGCCTGCGTGACCTTGCCGGCCTGATCGTCATCGACTTCATCGATATGGAGGAGCCGCGGCACAACCGCGACGTCGAGCGCCGCCTGAAGGACGCGATGAAGTCCGACCGGGCGCGCATCCAGCTCGGTCGCATCTCGCCCTTCGGCCTGCTCGAGCTGTCGCGCCAGCGACTGCGCCCCAGCCTGGTCGAGACGGCGATGATCGTCTGCATCCACTGCCAGGGCAGCGGACGCGTCTATTCGCCGGAGACCGCCGCTTTGCATCTGCTGCGTGGCCTTTCCGAGGAAGGCATGCGCCGCCCGGGCGGCGAGCTGCACGTGGTGGTCGGCACGCGGGTCGCGCTCTACCTGCTGAACCACAAGCGCGAGCAGTTGCACGATATTGAGACCCGCTATGGATTCTCGCTGCAGCTGGACGCCGACGACCGGCTGCACGGCCTAGATCATCGCATCGAGCGCCCCGGCCAGCTGCGTGAGGGTCGCGATCGGGACCGTGAGCGCGGCCGCGACCGTGGCGAGCGCGATCGTGGGCGCGGACGCGGCCGTGAGGAAGAGCGTAGCGAGACGCGCGAGCCGGAGCGCCGCGGGCGCGACGCCGAGCGTGGCGAGCGCCGCGGCCGGGACGAGGAGCGCGGCCGAGGTCACGGTCGCCACGAGGAGCGCAGCGAGACGCGCGAACCGGAACGCAGCGAGGAACGAGTCGAAGAGCGCGTCGAAGAGCGCGTCGAGGAACGCGTCGAGGAGCGTGGCGAACGCCGCGGTCGCGAGGGCGAGCGCCGCGAGCGCCGTGGCCGCGATCGCCGCGAGCGTGGTGCGCGCAACGAGCCGCGATCCGGCGAGCAGCGCCAGCCCGACCAGCGCCACGGCGAGCAACGCCAGGGCGAACGGCGCCAGGGCGAACGGCAGGCGGCGGAACCGCAGCTGTTCGACGGCGAGGCGACCGAGACGCTGGAGACCGAGGTGCCGGCACTCGAGCCGCTTGACGAGACCCAGCCGGCGGATCCCAACGTCACCGCGGCGCCAGGCGCCGAGGACGATGAAGATCGGCCGCGCCGCCGCCGCCGTCGCGGCAAGCGTGGTGGTCGCCGCAGGGGTCGCCGTCGCGAGGGTCCGGAGGGCCAGGAGGCTGCTCCCGGCCAGCCCGGCGAATTTGCCGCCGAAGGTGACGACGACGAGGGCGACGACGACCAGGACGACCAGGACCAGGACAGCCAGTCTGACGACGAGCAGGCGCAGGATGACCAGGCCCCGGACCATCGGGACCAGGACGTGCAGAGCCGGGACGACCGGCACGCCGACAGCGGTCCGCGGGGCGGACGTCGCCACCGGCAGGAGCCTGCGCCGGAGCGGCATACCCACGCGACCAATGGCGGTCACGCAGCGGATGATGCCGAGGCCCCCGTCGCCGAGGCGCCAGTCGCCGAAGCGCCGGCGCCACGCCATGACGAGCGCGCGGCCAGTGATCCGGCGCCGGCGGACGCACCGTCGGCACCCAGCTTCGACGTCATCACCGAAGGTGATCCGGAGCAGCCGAAGCGCCGTGGCTGGTGGAACAAGTTGGTCCGCTAGACTGCTGTCAGCGGGACAGTTCACTAACTAAGACATTGCACGGCCGGCGTGTTCCGACACGCCGGCCGATGCATTTGTGGCCGCCCCGGACGGCTAGGCCAACTCGTCCAGCGCACTGAACAGCCGATCGATCTCCGCGGGTCGGCCGAAGAGGTAGGGCGCCACCCGCAGCCCGCCGTCGCGCAGCGAGACGTGGATGTCCCGCGCGGCAAGACGGGCCTCCACCTCCTTGCCGAAGGGCACAGGCCGGCGGATGCCTATGTAGTGGGCGACACGATGCGCCGCCGGCGGCGTCGACCAGCCGCGCTCGGCGGCCAGCGCGGCGGCACGGTCGGTGAGCGGCTGCAGCGCGGCGGCGATTGCCACCGGGCCCCAGCCGGCGATGAGCTCGAGCGAGGCCGCCGCCATCGGCAGGTTCACGTGGTTCAGGTATTCGCCCATGTCGTAGCGCCGCGCGCCGGGCGCGAAGCTGTCGCTGTAGCCGGCCTCCCAGCCGGCGCGGCCGCCGGCGTGCTGTTCCAGCGGCTGGCCGTCGCGGCGTCCCGGCGCGACATAGAGGAAGGCCAGCGTGTAGGGGCAGAGCAGCCACTTGTAGCCAGAGGCCACCAGATAGTCCGGCTGCACCGCGGCCACGTCGAAGGGCGCGGCGGCGACCAGCTGCGTCGCATCGACCACCAGGGCAGCGCCGAGCGCGCGGCAGGCCTGGCCGATGGCCACCAGGTCGAGGCGGCCGCCGTCGGTCCAGTGACAGGCCGGCAGCGCGGCAATCCCAACCGCGGGCGTCAAGGCCGCCAGCACGGCGGCGGTCCAGTCGCCGTCGGTCGGGCGCGCCACCACGGTCAGCGCGGCGCCGCTGCGTGCTGCCTTGTCGGCCCAGGCGTAGTAGTTCGAGGGAAACTGCGCCTCCAGCACCAGCACCTGCTGGTGGCGCGCCAGCGGCAGGTTGGCCGCCGCCACGGCGACGCCGTAGCTGGTCGCCGGCACGATGGCGATGTCGTCAGCGCCGGCGCCGATGAAGCCGCCGAACAGCCGCCGGCAACTTTCCGCAGCGTCACTCAGCGGCGGCAGCTGCGCCGCCGTCCAGGGCCGTCGTTTGCGCTCCATGCCCGCCACGCCGGCGGCATAGGCGAGCTTCGGTAGCGGCGACTGCGCGGCACAGGCCATATAGGCCATCTGCTCCGGCAGATCGAACAGCGGACGAATTTCATCGGCCTTCATGATGGATCCCCTGGTACCAGCCAACGGTCAGTAGCAGTCGAGCAACCCGGCGATGTCCCGCGCGCGCTGCTGCAGATCGCTGGCGCGCTGCTTGACGTAGGGGCCGGGCTTGCCGGCGTTCCATTCCCGCGGATTGGGCAGCACAGCGGCCAGCAGCGCGGCCTGGCGGTCCGTCATCTTCGCCGCCGAGACGCCGAAGTGCTGGCGCGCGGCGGCCTCGACGCCATAGATCCCGGGGCCCCATTCGACGATGTTGACGTAGACCTCGAGGATACGGCGCTTCGACCACAGCGCCTCGATCCAGGTCACATAGGTCAACTCCAGCCCCTTGCGGATCACGTCGCGGCCGGGCCAGAGCAGCAGGTTCTTTGCCACCTGCATGGAAATGGTGCTGGCGCCGCGCGCCTGGTCGCGCTTGCCGCGCTCGAATTCCTTCACCGCCTTGGCCAGGGCGGCCCAGTCGACGCCCTCGTGCAGGCAGAAGTTATTGTCTTCGGCCGCCAGGATGGCCGGCACCAGGGCCGGCGACACCTGGTCCAGCGACACCCAGCGGTGCGACCAGCCCTCGCCCTCCACTAGGCGCTCGACCATCAGCAGGGTGCCGGGCACCGGCAACACCGCGGTCCACAGCACAACAAACAGCGGCAAGGCGCCGAAGACGCCGAGCCCCGCGGCGCAGAGCCGGAAGAGCCAGCGGCCGCGACGGCGCGCCATGGTTCAGCCGCGCTGGAAGAAGCTGGCCAGGCGCCGCGCCGCCTCGGCCATGTGGTCGTAGGGCCCGGCGAAGGAAAGGCGCAGCGTGCGGCTGCCGCGCTCCAGATCGAAGTCGGTGCCGGGCGCCAGGGCGACGCCGGTCTCGGCCAGCAGGCGCTTGCACAGCGCCACGCTATCGTTCGTCAGGTGCCCGACATCGGCATAGAGGTAGAAGGCGCCATCGGCCGGCGCCAGGCGGTCCAGCCCGGCCTTCGGCAGTTCGGCCAGCAGGAGCTGGCGCTTGGCGGCATAGTCGGCGACGTAACCGTCGAGCACCGCGCGGCTGTCCAGTGCGCCCATGGCCGCCTCCTGCGACAGCGTCGGCACCGAGATCGCCAGGTTCTGAGCCAGGCACTCCACCGGCCGTACAAGGTCGGGCGGCAGTACCAGCCAGCCGATGCGCCAGCCGGTCATCGAGAAGTACTTGGAGAAGGAATTCACCACGATGGCCTGTTCGTCGTGCTGCGCCAGGGTGGTGGCCGGGAAGCCGTAGGAGATGCCGTGGTAGATCTCGTCCGAGATCAGGCGGACGCCGCGATCCCGGCAATAGCGCGACAGCGCCAGCAGCTGCGCCTCGTCCAGCATCGTACCGGTGGGATTCGAGGGGCTGGCGACGATCAGGCCGTCGAGCTTGCCGTCGACAGAGTCCAGCAACGCCGGTGTCGGCTGGAAGCGGTCCGCTGCCACCGCCGGCAGCAGCACCGGTTCGATGTCCAGCGCCCGCAGGATGTTCTTGTAGGCGGGGTAGCCCGGCGCCGCCAGGGCGACCCGGTCGCCGGCCTCGAAGGCGGCCAGGAAGGCCAGCAGGAAGCCGCCGGACGAGCCGGTGGTAACGGCGATCCGCTCGGCCGCGACCTCGACGCCATAGAAGCTGCGATAGTGCTGGCTGAGCGCCTGGCGCAGCGCCGGCTGGCCCAGGGCGTCGGTGTAGCCCAGGCGGCTGTTGTCCAGCGCCCGGTGGGCAGCCGCCAGTGCCGCCGGTGGCGCCGGCGTGCCCGGCTGGCCGACCTCCAGATGCAGCACGCTCTGGCCCGCCGCCTCACGGGCATTGGCTTCGCGCAGCACGTCCATGACGATGAAGGCCGGCACGCGGCCGCGTTGGGCAACCTTGAGGGCCATGATGCCGTGTCTCCGCCGGCTGCTACTGCGCGACCTGTGACAGGCCGAAGCCGCGCGGATCCTGGCTCACCAGACAGCCCGTGGGCTCGCGCAGGCTGCCCGGGCAGTAGAAGGCGTTGACCAGGCCCATGGCCGGAATCAGCGTCACCGCGTGCCCCCTGGCGCGCAGCGCGTCCTGCACCGCTGCCGGCACGCTCTGCTCGACAAAGGCGGCGTCGGGCAGGCCGTTGTGGTGCACCCGGCCGATGGCCAGGGCATCGGGCAGCGCACGGCCGTTCGCCAGGACTTCAAGCATCACCCGCACCATGGCGGTGACGCCGGCGGCGCCATCGCCGGCCGCGGCACCGAAGTAGAGGCGGCCATTGCCATGCGTGCCGACCAGCACGGCGACCGGCGAGATCGCCAAGCCGTTGGCCGGCGGCGCCGCCAGCACCATGCCGGTGCCGGGAGCGATGCGGCCGGCACCGAACAGGCCATTCATCGTCAGGCCACAGGCGACGCCGTTGCCGAAGCGATCGGCGACCACGAAGCTGGTGCCGCCGGCCGGCTCGATCACCGGCTGCGGCTGCGGCGACAGGCTGGCGACCGGCTGGTGCTGCGCCGGGTCCAGCCTGGCGTTGGCCGCCTGCCCGATCACCTGTTCCGATGTTTGCGTGCTGCTGCCGCCGGTACCCAGCCAGCCGGCCCGGTCGGCGAAGGCCCGGGCCGAGGCCTCAAGGAAGAGGTGATCGGCATCGGTCTGGTCGCGCCCCTCGAAGCTCGCCGCCTCGGTCAGCAGCGTGACCAGCTCGGCGCCCAGCAGGCCGTTGGCGGCCGGCGGCGGGGTGAAGAAGGCAAAGGAGTCGAAAGCCGCGAAGCTGACCGGCGGTAGGTAGGCGGGCACGGCATTGCGCAGTGTCTCTGGCGCCACCGGCAGGCCGGCCGCCGCCGTGGCCTCGGCAAAGCGCTGCACGAAGGGCCCCGCGTGCATGTAGCCAGCGCCCTGCTGGCGGATGCCGCTCAGGATCGCCGCCAGCTCGGGCTGCACGATCGACTGCCCGGCGCCGACGCTGCCGCCGGGCGCGAAGATGCGCCGCCCCTCCTCAGTCGCCAGCAGCGCCTGGCCACCGGCGCCGAAGTCCTGCGCCAGCGCGCGGCTCATGTCGAAGCCGGTGCGCGCCAGGGCCTCGCCCGGCGATACCAGCATCTCCCAGCGCAGCGTGCCGTAGCGGGCGTGCAGCGCCGCCATGGCGCGCGGCCCCAGCGGGGCCACGCCGCCACCCGGCGCCTGCGGCAGGAACATCATGGCTTCGGCATCGGCCTTGATGCTGTCGTAGACTAGGCAGACACCGCCGCCGTCGAGACCGGCGCGCGAGGGGTAGGTGACCGCCAGGGTGAAGTACATAGCGACGGCGGCGTCCACCGCCGTGCCGCCGTTGCCCAGCACCTCGCGCCCCACCACCGTGGCATTGGGCTCGTCCGCCGAAACCATGCCGGCGAAGCCCTCGACCGGTCCCAGCTGCACCGTGTCGCTGCCGCAGCCGACCAATGCCAACAGTCCGGCCAGGGCCAAACGCCGCACCGACGGCCGGAAAAACGCCATCATCCCTTTGCATTGAAAGGCGGGGGCGCGGCGACTAGCTTGAATGAAAGACACAAGGATGGGTCGCGTGCTCGGCACTTTTGGACGACTCCTGATGTGGCTTGCAGCTGTGGGGATGGCGCTGATCCAGCCGTTGGCGCCCGCCCTGGCACAAGGCCGCCCGCTGCAGTTTATCCGTGATGCGGAGATCGAAAGTATCATCCGCCTCTACGCCACGCCACTGTTCCAGGTCGCCGGGCTCGATCCCAACGCGATCGACGTTTATCTGGTTAACGACAAGTCGATCAACGCCTTCGTCGCCGGTGGGCAGAACCTCTTCATCAATACCGGGTTGCTCATGGCGGCGGAGGACCCGCTGGAAGTCATCGGCGTCATCGCGCACGAGACCGGCCATATCGTCGGCGGCCACATCTCGCAACGCGGCGGCGTGATCGGCGATGCCACCGCGCTGGTCATCGCCTCCTATATCCTTGGCATCCTGGGGGCCATCGCCTCGGGCCGTGGCGAGGTGGCGCAGGCGGTGATCTCCGGCGGGTCCGACCTGGCGCTGAAGGGGCTGCTGTCCTTCACCCGCCAGCAGGAGCAGTCGGCCGACCAGGCCGCCCTCCGCTTCCTCAACGGTGCCGGCCTGTCGCCTCGCGGGCTACTGACCTTCATGGAGAAGCTGCGCGGCCAGGAGGTACTGCTGGCGGCGAACCAGGACCCCTACCTCTCGACTCACCCGCTGACCACCGACCGTATCGACTTCCTGGCGCGCGAAACCGCCGCCTCGCCCAACGCCGACAAGCCGGCGCCGGCGGTCTTCAAGGAGCTGCATGCCCGCATGCGGGCCAAGCTGATCGGCTTCCTCGATTCGCGCGCCGCGGTGAACCGCGTCTATCCGCCCGACGACCAGAGCCTGCCAGCACGCTACGCCCACGCCATCCTGGAGTATCGCGAGGGACAGATTGCCAAGGCACTGACGTTGATCGACGCGCTGCTGACCGACAATCCAAACGACCCCTACTTCCTGGAGATGAAGGGGCAGATGCTGTTCGAGTACGGCCGCATCGCCGAGGCGCTGCCGGTTTATGACAAGGCGGTATCGATCCTGCCGGACGCCTCGCAGATCCGCATCATGCTGGCGCGTTCGCAGATCGAGCTGAACAGCCGCGACCTCGACGGAAAGGCGATCCGCAATCTCGAACTGGTGCTGGTGGCGGAGCCGCGCAACTCCTTCGCCTGGCGCCTGATCGCCACCGCCTATGGGCGCAGCGGCAACGACGGCATGGCCGCCCTGGCGCTGGCCGAGGCGGCGCTGTGGCGCGGCGAGTACGAGGACTCACAGAGCCATGCGGAGCGCGCGATGAAGCTGCTGCCGCGCAATTCCCCGGCCTGGCTGCAGGCCGAGGACGTGTCACGCGAAGCCGAAAGGCTGGAAGAGAAGAAGAACAACTGAGCGGCCGCTGACGCCGCCGTGACTTGCCCCACCCTGCCATGGCCCCTATGAAGGGCTGACTGCCGCCGACATTTGCAAGGATCCCGCCATGTTTCGACGTCCTCTCGCCGCCGCCCTGGTCCTCGGATTGCTGGCCGCTTCGCCGGCCGGGCCGGGCGCAGCCGCCGCCGAGGACTTCTCGCCGGCGCAGGAAG
Organism: Rhodospirillales bacterium; assembly: GCA_038363005.1. Taxonomy (GTDB): domain Bacteria; phylum Pseudomonadota; class Alphaproteobacteria; order Kiloniellales; family JACOMY01; genus JAKOWB01. The sequence goes on along the minus strand of JBBQBI010000019.1, from coordinate 31,653 downwards.
AGGCCATCAACAAGCTGGTGCGGCAGTACATCCTGGACCACCCGGAGATCATACTGGAGGCCGTGCAGGCGCTGGAACAGCGCAAGCAGGCCGCGGCGGACACCAAGCGCAGCGATACGATCGAGCAGAACTACCAGGACCTGGCGCACAATCCGCAGTCGCCGGTGATCGGCAATCCCGATGGCGACGTCGTGGTGGTGGAGTTCTTCGACTACAACTGTGGCTACTGCCGCAAGATGACCGAGGACATGTTCGACCTGGTCAAGGACGACGGCAAGATCCGCTATGTGCTGAAGGAGCTGCCGATTTTCGGCGAGGGCTCGCGCTTCGCCGCCAAGGCGGCCCTGGCGGCGGCCCAGCAGGGCAAGTACCGCGAGTTTCACTACGCCCTGATGACCGCCGGCGTGACCATCGACGAGAGCAGCGCCCGTGCGATCGCCCAGTCGGTCGGCCTAGACCTGGCCCGGCTGGAAACCGACATGCTCGACCCGGCCCTGGACCAGGAGCTCGACCGCAACTACGAGCTGGCCCACGCGCTGGGCGTCGAGGGCACTCCGGCGCTGCTGATCGGCCGCAGCTTCGTGCCCGGCGCGCGCGGCTATGACGAGCTGGCGCGCATGGTCGCCGTCGCCCGCAGCGGCAAGTCCTGACAGCGTGACCCGGCGGGCCGCCGCCTAGTCCTGATCGCCTGCCTCCTGGGCGCAGGCGCGCGCCAAGGCGCGTGCCAGCCCGGCCTTGTCATAGGGCTTCGGCAGGAAGATCGCACGCGGCAGTTCGACCCTGCCGGTATCGGCCTGCCCACTGGCGAAAATGACCGACAGATCCGGCCGGATTTCCATGGCCCGCCGCGCCAGCTCGGTGCCCGGCATGTCCGGCAGGCCGATGTCGGTGACCAGCACCTTGATCGAATGCTGCCGCAGAAGCTCCAGCGCCTGCGCCGCGCTGCCGGCCTCCAGGGCGCTGTAGCCCAGGTCCTCCAGCTGCAGCACGGTGACCGTGCGGATCAAGGCATCGTCCTCGCACAGCAGCACAGTCTTGGTCGGTGGCGGCGGCGCCTCGGCGACGGCAGGAGCCGGCGCCTGGCGCTGCGCCTCGTTTGCCAGCACATGGCGTAGCTTCCGCGCCAGCGCCTCGCCGCTGTAGGGCTTGCCCAGCAGGTTCACACCGGGATCGAGCCGGCCGCCATGCACGATGGCATTTTCGGTGTAGCCAGAGGTGAAGAGCACCGCCAGCCGCGGCAGGCGCAGCTTTGCCTCGCGCGCGAGGTCGGTGCTGCGCAGCGGCCCCGGCATGACCACGTCGCTGAACAGCAGGTCGACCGCCGCGCCCTCTTCGACGATAGCGAGCGCGCTGGCCGCGTCGCCGGCCTGCAGCACGCGGTAGCCCAGATCGCTCAGCAGTGCCACTGTGGTCTCACGCACCGCGGCGTCGTCCTCGACCACCAGAACTGTCTCGCTGCCGCCAGTCGGCGCCTGCTTATCGACCTGCATCTGCGGCTCTTCGGGCTGGTGTGAGCGTGGCAGATAAAGCTTGATGCTGGTGCCGCGCCCCGGCTCGCTATAGATCTTCGCGTGACCGCCCGACTGCTTGACGAAGCCATAGACCATCGACAGCCCGAGGCCGGATCCCTTGCCCTCGGCCTTGGTGGTGAAGAAGGGCTCGAAAACCTTATCGACTAGGTCGGGCGCCATGCCGCAGCCGGTATCGCTGACCGCCAGCAGGACGTAGTGCCCTGGCACCACCTCGTCATTGCGCGCCGCATAGACCGGATCGAGGACGGCATTGCCCGCCTCGATGATCAGGCGCCCCTGCCCGGCCATGGCGTCGCGCGCGTTGAGCGCCAGGTTGAGCAGCGCGCTTTCCACGTTCCCGGGATCGATCAGCGTGTGCCAAAGGTCGTCGTCGACCAGGGTCTCGATCTCCACGCCCTCGCCCAGCGTGCGGCGCAGGATCTGGTCCATGTCGCGCACCAGGCGGCCGACGTTCACCACGCGCGGCTCCAGCGGCTGGCGGCGGCCGAAGGCGAGCAGCTGGGTAGCCAGGTTGGCACCGCGTGCCACGCCGGCTTCCGCATCGCGCAACCGCCGCAGGGCCTGATCGTCACGCGGCAAGGCCCGCGCCAGCAGCTGCAGATTGCCGCCGATCACCTGCAGCATGTTGTTGAAGTCGTGCGCGATGCCGCCGGCCAGGTTGCCGATCGCCTCCATCTTCTGGCTCTGCCGCAGCGCCTCCTGGGCGCGCAGCAGCTCCTCGGTGCGCGCCGCCATGCCGGCCTCCAGGGCAGCGTTCATGTCGGCCAGTACGACGGCGGCGGCCTTCTGGTCCTCGATGTCCGTGTTGGTGCCGATCCAACGCACGATAGCACCCTGCGCATCGCGGAAGGGTACGGCACGGCCGAGATGCCAGCGGTAGCTGCCATCGGCGCGGCGCAGGCGGAACTCGGTCTGGTACAGCTCGCCCTGCGCCAGCGCCGCCGCCCAGGCGCGCGCCGTGGCGGCAAGGTCGTCGGGATGCACGATGCTGGCCCAGCCGGCGCCATCCAGCGCGCCCTGCGCCTTGCCGCAATAGGCGTAGACCTGCTCGTTGAACCAATCCAGATTGCCGTCCGGCCGCGCCGTCCAGGCATGGTTGGGCATCGACTGCGCCAGCGAGCGGAAGCGACTATCGCTTTCCGCCGCCGCGGCCTCGGCGCGCTTCTGCTCAGTCACGTCGTGGCCCTGCACGAAGATGCCGGTCACCTGGCCGTCGGCATCGCGCAGCGGCTGGTAGTGGAAGTCGATGAAGCGGTCCTCGGCCGGCCGGCCATCGTCCCGCCGCGCCGACACCCGCACCGACTTGCTGACATGCGTGCGGCCCTCGCCATAGACCCAGTCAAGCAGCTCGAAGAAGCCCTGGCCCTCGGCCGCCGGCAGGGCGGCTCGCACCGGCTTGCCCAGGATGTCGCGCTGCCCGGTCAGCTCTTGATAGGCAGCGTTGGTGATCTCGACGATGTGGTCGGGTCCACGCAGGACGACAACGAGGCTTGGCGCCTGATCGAACAGGCCACGCAGGTAGCGACGCTCGTCGTCCAGCAGCAGGTTGGCGTTTTGCACCGCGTCGGCGCGGCGCAGAACGTCGGTTTCCAGGCCGATGGCGCCCCGGTCGTCACCGGTCTTGAGGCGATGCAGCTCGGTCACGTCGACGGTGTGCTGCAGCACGAAGGCGACCTTGCCCGTGCTGTCGAGCAGCGGAGTGTGGGTGGCGCTCCAGTAACGCTCCTCCAGCGCCCCGTCGGCACCGGCGATCGGATAGGCGATCTGCGACAGATGATCGACCCTGCCGGTCGACAGCACCCGTTCGAAGGAGGCCCGCAGCTGGCGTCCCTGCGGCGATGCCGGATCGCTGGGGAAGGCATCGAAGAGATTGCGCCCGACCAGGGCCTCGCGCGTCTGCGCGGTGACGCGCAGGTAGGCCTCGTTCATGCCGACGATGGCCAGGCCGGAGTCGAGGATGACATAGGGATTGGGCGAATTGTTGAACAGCGACGCGAGATCAACGTCACTCCAGATGGACGCTCGAAACAACTTGACCTCCTGCCGGCGGCACCATGCGCCCCATGTACCGTCGACCCTGTCCGGGAGGCATAGCCCTCTAGGTCCCCCGCCGCCGGCACTATAGCCAAGCCGGTCAAGCCGGGCGATAGCCCTCACGCCAGGGTGGCCCCCTCGCCTTGCCCGCCTTCCCGGGCATGTGTTAACGCTTCGCCCGGCGTATCCGGTGACGAGGAGTCCCACAGCGGTGGCGGCAACCCCCAAGGTTCTGGTGTTGAATGGGCCGAACCTCAACATGTTGGGGTTGCGGGAGCCCACGATTTATGGCCGGACCACCCTCAAGGAGATCGAGGCGGCCTGCGTCGCTGACGGCAAACGCCTGGGCCTGGCGGTCACCTGCCACCAATCGAACCACGAGGGCGAGCTGGTCACCTGGATCCAGCAGGCGCGCGGCACGATGGCCGGCATCGTTATCAATCCCGGCGCCTACAGCCATACGTCGATCGCCATCCATGACGCGCTGGCCGCGGTGGAACTGCCGACGATCGAGGTTCACCTGTCCAATATCCATAAGCGCGAAGCCTTCCGGCACCACTCCTATGTGTCGAAGGTCGCAATCGGCGTAATCTGCGGGTTGGGCGTGCAGGGCTACCTGCTGTCCCTGCTGGCGCTCGCCGAGCGGCTCAATCCAACCACCGAGGCGTGATGGCACAGAAGCCCGACATCGACGACAAGCTGCTGCGCAAACTGGCCGAGATCCTGAACGATACCGGCCTGACCGAGATCGAGTACGACTCGGGCGAGGTGCGCATACGCGTCGCCAAGCAGCCGGCCCCGGTCACCATGGTGGGCGGCGGCTATGCCGCGCCCGCCGCGCCGGCGGCACCCGCCACCCAGGCGGCCCCGGCCGCACCTGGCGAGGCGCCGGCCGGCACGGTGAAGTCGCCGATGGTCGGCACGGTCTACTGCTCGGCCGAACCCGGCAAGCCAGCCTTCGTCAAGGTCGGCGACCGGGTGAAGGAGGGCCAGACGCTGCTCATCATCGAGGCCATGAAGGTGATGAACGCCCTGCCCTGTCCGCGTGCCGGCACGGTGACCCAGATCCTGGTCAGCGACGGCCAGCCGGTGGAGTACGGCGAACCCCTTCTGGTCATCGAGTAGGGGGCGGCCTTGTTCGACAAGGTCCTCATCGCCAACCGCGGGGAAATCGCGCTGCGCATCCAGCGCGCCTGTCGCGAGATGGGCATCAAGACCGTCGCGGTGCATTCCACCGCCGACGAGCAGGCGATGCATGTGCGCCTGGCCGACGAAAGCGTCTGCATCGGGCCGCCGCCGTCGCGCGAAAGCTATCTCAACATCCCGGCCATCCTGTCGGCCGCCACCATCACCGGGGCGGACGCCATCCATCCCGGCGTCGGCTTCCTCAGCGAGAACGCCACCTTCGCCTCGATGGTGGAGGAACACGGCCTGACCTTTATCGGGCCGAAGCCGGCGCACATCTCGCTGATGGGCGACAAGGTGACGGCGAAGGACGCCGCCAAGTCGCTCGGCATCCCGGTGGTGCCGGGCTCCGACGGCGCGGTCTCCGGCGACGCGGAGATCATCGCCACCGCGGCGCGCATCGGCTATCCGGTGCTGGTCAAGGCGGCGGCCGGCGGCGGCGGGCGCGGCATGAAGGTGGCGCTGAGCGAAGCCGAGGTGGTGCAGGCCGTCTCCATGGCCAAGAGCGAGGCCAAGGCCGCCTTCGGCAACGATGCGGTCTACATGGAGAAGTACCTGCAGCGGCCGCGCCACATCGAGATCCAGATCCTGGCCGACAGCCAAGGCAACGTCATCCACCTGGGCGAACGCGACTGTTCGCTGCAGCGCCGCCACCAGAAGCTGCTGGAGGAGGCCCCCTCGCCGGCGCTCAACTCCTCGCAGCGCGCCGAGATCGGCGAGATCGCCGCCGGCGCCATGCGCAAGCTGGGCTATCTGTCGGCCGGCACCATCGAGTTCCTCTACGAGGACGGGCGCTTCTACTTCATCGAGATGAACACCCGCCTGCAGGTCGAGCACCCGATCACCGAGGCGATCACCGGCATCGACATCGTGCGCGAGCAGATCCGCATCGCCGCCGGCATGCCGCTCAGCGTCACCCAGGACGAGGTCAAGTTTCAGGGCCACGCCATCGAGTGCCGCATCAATGCCGAGCACCCCAAGACCTTCGCCCCCTCGCCCGGCACCATCACCGGCTATCACGCGCCGGGCGGCCTGGGGGTGCGCGTCGACAGCGGCATCTACGGCGGCTACAGGGTGCCGCCGCACTACGACAGCCTGATCGCCAAGCTGATCGTCTATGGCGCGACCCGCAACGAGTGCCTGATGCGGCTGCGCCGCGCGCTGCAGGAGTACGTGGTCGACGGCGTCGAGACGACGATCCAGTTGCACCAGCGCCTGGTGCAGGAGCCGGATTTCCTGAACGGCGACTACAACATCCACTGGCTGGAAAAATTCATGGCCCGGGACGCCTAGGGGCAGGCCACATGGGCTGGGGACGGCACGCATGCGCCTGACCCCGGAACTGCTGCTGCGCGCCTATGCCATCGGCATCTTCCCGATGGCCGAGGGTCGCCAGGACCCCGAGATCCACTGGATCGAGCCGCGCCGCCGCGGCGTGCTGCCGCTGGACGGGTTTCACGTGCCACGCCGCCTGAAGCGCCGCCTGCGCCAGGGCGCCTACAGCGTTACCTGCGACCGTGACTTCCCAGCCGTGGTGGAGGGCTGCGCCGCCCCCGGGCCGGGCCGCAAGGACACCTGGATCAACCCGGTGATCGAGCAGCTCTACGCCGGGCTGTTCGAGATGGGCTTCGCCCATTCGCTCGAGGTCTGGCAGGGCGAGGCCCTGGTCGGCGGCCTCTATGGCGTGACCTTGGGCGCCGCTTTCTTCGGTGAGTCGATGTTCAGCCGCGCCACCGACGCCAGCAAGGTGGCGCTGGCGCACCTGGTGCTGCGGCTGCGCAAGGGCGGCTTCACGCTGCTCGACACGCAGTTCCAGACTGAGCACCTGGAGCAGTTCGGCGTCGAGGAGATCGAGCGCGACAGCTATCGCCGTCAGCTCGCCGCCGCCGTGGGCCGCCAGGCGCGCTTTCCGGCCGGCCCGCTGGAGCCGGGGGAGCTGGAGCGTTTCCTGGACGCTGCGTCGTAGACCTCAGTGCGCCTTGGCCGCCTGGAGGCCCTGGCGGTCCTCCTCGGCATCGAGCTCGGCTTCGCTCGGCACCGGCACGGTGTGACGGGCGCGCGCCAGGTAGGTGTAGATCGTCGGCACCACATAGAGCGTGAAGAAGGTGCCGAGCGTCATGCCGCCGACGATGACCCAGCCGATGGCCTGGCGGCTTTCCGCGCCGGCGCCGTCGGCGAAGGCCAGCGGGAAGGTGCCGAGGATCAGCGCGAAAGCGGTCATCAGGATCGGGCGCAGCCGCAGCACCGCGGCCTCGACCACGGCGTCGCGGACGCTCATGCCTTCCTTCTCGCGCAGCTGGTTGGCGAACTCCACCACCAGGATGCCGTTCTTGGTGATCAGGCCGACCAGCGAGATCAAGCCGATCTGCGAGAAAATGTTGAGCGTGCCGCCGGTCAACGTGATGGCGAGCAGCGCGCCGACCATGGCCAGCGGCACGGCGAACATGACGACGAAGGGATCGACCCAGGATTCGAACTGCGCCGCCATGACCAGGAAGACGAAGCCGATGGCCAGCAGGAAGGTCAGGCCGAGCGAGGCCGAGGAGCTCTTGAACTCGCGTGCGGCGCCGCCGAAGTCGATCTGGATGCCAGGCCCACCGAGCTGCTTGGCCACACCAGCCAGGTAGTCCAGCGCCTCGCCCTGGGTATAGCCGGGCGCCAGGTTGCCGGTCAGCGTGGCGGCGCGCAGCTTGTTGAAGTGGTTGAGTTCGCGCGGCGCGATGGTTTCCGCCAGGGTCACTAGGTTGGACAGCTGGATCATCTCGCCATCGCCGCCCTGGACATAGAGCTTCGCCATGTCGTCGGGGTTCCGACGATCGACATCGTCGAGCTGCACCAGCACGTCGTACTGCTCGCCGTTCAGCTTGAAGCGCGTCACCTGGCGGCCACCCAGCATGGTCTCCAGCGTGCGGCCCAGCACCGAGACGTTGACCCCCAGCGAGGCCAGCTTGTCGCGGTTCACGTTGACGCGGATTTCCGGCTTGTTGAGCTTCAGGTCGCTGTCCAGGTTGAGGATGCGCGGGTTGTTGCGCGCCTCCGCCATCACCGCCTGCACCACCTGCCCCAGCTCCTCATAGGTGCCGGTGGACTGCAGCACCACGTTGATCGGCTGGGCCAGGCCGGACTGGCCCAGCGACTGCGGGTTGATCGGAAAGGCCAGCACACCCTTGGTGCCGAACATCCGGCCGGCAATCGACTGCGCCACTTCGGCGGTCTTGCGATCGCGCGCGCTCCAGTCCTTCAGACCGACGAAGGAGATCGCCTGCGACACCACCGGGAAGCCGATGACCATGAAGTGGCGCTCGGCCTCGGGAATCGAGTCGTAGATGCCTTCGATCTGGCGGGCGTACTGGTCCATGTAGTCGACCGTCGCGCCCTCGGGCCCCAGAATGAAACCGATGAAGAAGCCGCGATCCTCCAGCGGCGAGAGCTCGGAGTTCAAGCTGCTGAACAGCGTCCAGGCGGCGAAGCCGCTGAGCGCGCAGAACAGCAGCACCACCGGGCGGATCGACAGGATGAAGAGCAGGCTGCCGCGATAGCCGGCGTTCATCGCCCGGAACAGCCCTTCGATCAGGCGATAGGCCAGGCCGTGGCGCTTCTCGTGCCGCAGCAGCCGCGAACACATCATCGGCGTCAACGTCAGCGCGATGAAACCGGAGATCAGCACGGCCGAGGCCAGGGTCAGCGCGAACTCGGTGAAGAGCTTGCCGGTCTTGCCTTCGCTGAAGGCCACAGGCACGAAGACCGCGGCCAGTGTGATCGTCATCGAAACGACTGCAAAGCCGATCTCGCGGCTGCCGCGGAAGGCGGCCTGCACCGGCGTCAGGCCGCGCTCGATATGGCGATAGATATTTTCCAGCACGACGATGGCGTCGTCCACCACCAGGCCGATGGCGATGACGAAGGCCAGCAGTGTCAGGGTGTTGATGGTAAAGCCCATGATGAACATGAGCGTGAAGGCGCCGATCAGCGACACCGGGATGGTGATGATCGGGATCAAGGTGGCGCGCAGGTTGCGCAGGAAGAAGAAGATTACCAGCACGACCAGGCCGACAGCCTCGGCGATGGCGCTGTAGACCGACTGGATCGAGGCGTCGATGAAGACTGTCGAGTCATAGGCGACGTCGACCTTCATGCCCGGCGGCAGCGACTGGGCGATGACCGGCAGCGCGCCCTGCACCGCGCGCGAGACCTCCAGCGGGTTGGCGGTGGACTGCTTGACGATGCCGATGGCCACCGCGCTCTTGCCGCGGAAGCGGGCGACGGTGCGCTCGCTCTGCGGGCCGATTTCCACCCGCGCCACGTCCTTCAGGCGGATCAGGTAGCCGTCGGCGTCGCGAATCACCAGGCGCTCGAATCCAGTGACCGTGTTGACGTCGGTCTCGGCCAGCACGGTGAACTCGCGGTCCTTGCTCTCGATGCGGCCGGCCGGGATCTCGACGTTCTGGCCGCGCAGCGCGTTCTCCACGTCCTGCACGGTGACGCGGTGCGCCGCCAGGCGCGCCGGGTCGAGCCAGATGCGCATGGCATAGCGGCGTTCGCCGAAGATCGGCGCGTCGGCCACGCCCGGCAGCGTTTGCAGCCGGTCCTGCACCAGACGGTCGGCGGCGTCGGTCACCTCCAGCTCGGTGTGGCGATCGCTGGAAAAGGCCAGGTAGATGATCGGCTGGGCGTCGGCCTCGACCTTGGCGATGACCGGCTCGTTCACCTCGTCGGGCAGCGCGTCGCGCGCGCGGCCGACACGGTCGCGCACGTCCGAGGCAGCGGCGTCGGCATCGCGGTTCAGCTTGAAGACAACGGTGATCTGGCTCGATTCCGGGCGGCTGATCGAGGAGATGTAGTCGATCCCCTCGATGCCTGAGAGCTGGTCCTCGATCACCTTGGTGACCTGGGTTTCCATGATCTCGGCATTGGCCCCGGGGTAAGTGGTGGCCACCGTCACGGTCGGCACGTCGATATTGGGATACTCGCGCAGGGTCAGCCGCGAGAAGGCGACCACGCCGACCAGCACCACCAGGATGTTGAGGACGGTGGCGAGGACCGGCCGCGAGATGCAGACGTCGGAGATCTTCATCCGCCGCTACCCTGGCCCTGCTGCGCGCCGCCTTGATCGGCCGCCGGCGGCGCCAGGTCAGGCGGCAGCATCACCGGCACGCCGGTCTGCAGCTTCAGCTGCCCGCCGGTGACCACGATATCGCCGGCGGCCAGACCCTCGATGATCTCCACCTCGGCGTCCTGGCGCAGGCCGATCTTCACCGGCACCATGCTGGCCGCGCCGTCGACCACCTTGAAGACGAACTGCCCGTCCTTGGTCGGCATCAGCGCCGCCTCGGGGATCAGCAGCGCGTCCGGGCGGCGTTCCAGGATCACGTCGACCCGGGCGAAGAGGCCAGGGCGCAGGATGTTCTTGGGGTTGGGCAGGGTGGCGCGAATTACCAGCGCGCGGCCGTTGACGTCGACCTGCGGGTCGATAGCATAGACGGTGCCGACGAAATCCTGCCCCGGTACGGCGTCGACCCGGATGCGCAGCTCCTGCCCCAGCTTGACCTCGGTCAGGAAAAGCTCGGGCACGCGGAAGTCGATCTTCAGCACGTCGATATCCTGCAGCGTGACCAGCGCCTCGCCGATCGCGACGTAGTCGCCGACCGACACGCTGCGCAGGCCCAGCACCCCGGTGAAGGGCGCCAGGATGCGGGTCTTGCTGAGCCGTTCGTTGGCCAGCGCCACCGCTGCCTCGTCGAATCGCAGGGCCGCCAGCGCCTCGTCGCGGGCGCGCTGGGTACCGCTACCGCGTGTTGCCAAGGCCGCGGCGCGGTCGTAGTTCGCCTGGCTCAGCACCAGGCTGGCCTGGGCCTGCTGCAGCTCGGCCTGCACCAGCACGTCGTCGATCCGCACCAGCAGGGTGCCTTCCAGCACCTTCTGGCCCTCGGTGAAATCGATCTCGACGATGACGCCGGCCTGTTCGGAGCGCAGCGTCGCCTGCTCGTTGGCGGCCAGTGTTCCCACCGCTTCGATGGTGCGCAGCACCGTGTCCTGCCGCACCTTGGCGGCGTCGACCGGCACGGCGAAGCCGCCCTGCTGCTGGCCCGCACCCTCGGGCGGCGCGTTCCACAGCTTCCAGCCATACCAAGCACCGGCGGCAAGGCCTGCCAGGACCATCAGACTGATGAGATAGCGGCGCCAGGGCATGCGTGCGATCCGAAAAGGGTTAAGGCCGCCAGCTGGCGACCGCGCAACTGACGGGTCCCAGGGAAGCTTTTACTGCCGTGCAATATCGGCTCCGGGGCTGGCTTGTCCAGGGCCGACCTGGAGCTTTGTCCATTAAGTCGTTGCGCAGCCCCGTTGCCGGGCACGCCAACGCTCGCTAGATCGTATGTAACAATAAGGACCGGCGCGCGGCTCCGCGTGCCCCAGGGTGAGGTAGCGATGCTTCCGCGCAGTGCCAAGTTCCAGATCGGCGATATCGTCCGCCACCGGCTCTATCCGTTTCGCGGGGTAATCTTCGATGTCGATCCGATCTTCAACAACACAGAGGAGTGGTGGCAGGCCATTCCGCCGGAGGTGCGCCCGCGCAAGGACCAGCCCTTCTATCACCTGCTGGCCGAGAACGCCGACACCACCTATGTCGCCTACGTGTCGGAACAGAACCTGCTGCCCGACGACAGCGGCAGGCCGGTCGGCCATCCGCAGATCAGCGAGCTGTTCAGCGAGATGAAGGATGGCCGCTACGTGCGCCGCATGAGCTACAGCTAGCCGACGTCTCGCCTGGCCGACCTCAGTCGGCGGGCCGCTGGGCGTCGTCGGTCGGCGTCTCGCTGGGCTCCGGCTCAGGCTTCATCGGCGGCGGCACCACCGCGGTCGATTCGGCCTCGGTTTGCCCGGGCAAGCCGGTGCAGCCCACCACCCAGAGGTCATAGACCGGATGCTCCATCGCCGAGGCCGAGGGCGAGGACGCGAACATCCAGCCGGTGAAGACCCGCACCGCCGCCTCGTCCGGCTTGACCTCGGTGACCTCCAGGAAGGCGGTGCTCTCCGGCGCCGCGTCCTCCGGCGTCGAAACGCAGGAGCGGGCGACGATCTGCAGGTAGCCGAAGGTCACCGGCTGGTCCAGCGGCGCCTCGAAGGAGAAGATGCGCGCGGTGATCTTGTCCAGCCCCTGCAGCTCGACGCCGGTGCCCGCGATGGTCTGGGCAGCGGCGGTACCGGGCAACAGTGCGGCCAGGGCCGCGACCAGAAGAAACCTCACGATTGGGCCGCCTTGCGATAGGGGTTGGTCAGGCCGTCGATCAGGTCGCGCAGGGTCTGGCGCAACTGCGCCTCGTCGGCGCCCATCACCAGGCCATCCTCGAGCGCGTCCTGCGCCATCTGCCGCAGTTCTTCGAGGTTCTCGTTCAGCACCTTGATCTTGTCGCGACAGGACAGCGCCTGCCCGTCGGGCTGGCGCCAGATCGGCGGCGCGAAGGACTTGGCGTCGGACATGGCCCTTCCATCTAGGCGAGAAACTGCGGCAGAGGCAAGGCGCCCCAGAGTCGCTGGCGCCTGGCGCCGGCGGCGGCTTAGAAGTCGTCGTCGCCCTGGGCGCTGGCGTTGCCGTAGATGAAACGCCCGAACTGGTCGACCAGGTTGGTCGGGCTGACGGTATTGCGGATGCGGTCGCCGGGCTTCAGGCGCTCGCTGCCCCGGCCTGGCCGCAGCTCGACGATGGCGCCGCCCATCAGGCCATCAAAGCTCATCACCGCCTTGCTGTCGCTGGGCAGCGCCAGGTCGTTGCGGATCAGCAGGGCGACGTCGACCTCGAAGCGCTGCATATCGAGCGATACCTTGGTCACCCGGCCTATAGTGACGCCGGCGACCCGCACGTCGGCGCCGGCCTGCAGGGTCGGCGCATCGACGAAGCGGGCGGTCAGCTCATAGCCCTCGAAGCTGGGCGGCCGGGTCTGCCCCATCACGAATATCAGGAAGGCGCCCGCCACCAGCAGCACCACGCCGGCCACCACGGTCTCGATGATGTTGCGGCGCATGACGGGGTTACTGCTGTGGCTGCTGCGGTGGCGGCGGGCCGCCACCGTCGGCCGCCTGGACGACGAAGCGCGCCAGCAGGTCGACCACGTTTACCGCGCCCTGGGTGCGGTCGAATGTCACATAGTCGCCATCGGCCAGGTCCGCGTCGGCGCCGCCCGGCTCGATCGAGACGTAGCTGCCACCCAGCAGGCCATCGGGCAGGATTCGCACCTTGGAGTCGGCCGGCACCTTGTAGGCCTGGTCGACGTTGATCGTCAGCACCGCCATGCGACCGTCGTCGGCCAGGGCCTTGCCGGTGACGCTGCCGACCTTGAAGCCGGCCAAGCGTACCTCGGTTCCGGCGGTGACGCCCGAGGCGTCGTCGAACTCGGCCTGGAAGGAATAGCCGGTCACGCTCTCCACACCGGAGGTGGCGAAGCCCAGATAGACCAGACCGGCGGCCAGCAACAGGACCAACGCGCCCACCAGGGTCTCGATCGTGTCACGGCGCATGGCGCTGTCCCCTTCCCGCCGGGCCGACCTTGGCCGGTTGCCGTCTCACTCCGGCCTCCAGGCCTCGTAGTCGCCGGTGGCCGGCGCACGGTGGCCACCCTGCAGCAGGCTGCCGGGCGGCCGATAGGCCTGGGCGGTGCCAGTCAGGTTGGCCTGGTGCGGCTTCTGCCAGGGGCGGCGCGGGATATCCGCCGGCGGTGGCTCGACCGCGGTGTGATGCAGCCAGGAATGCCATTCCGCCGGCACCCGCGAGGCCTCGACCTCGCCCAGATAGATCACCCAGCGCTTTTCGCGGCGCAGGCTGTCGTCGTGCACGCCGCGCTTCGACTTGGCGCGGTAGTAGCGGTTGCCGGCCTCGTCGCGGCCGACCTCCACCCCACGCAGCCAGGTATAGAGACGCGTGCCCAGGGAAACAGCCATCTGAAGAAACTCTCCACCGCCTCGGCAACAAAGTCGGCCGGACTATAGGCGGCGCTTTCCGCCCAAGTCCAGGGCGGGCGCACGCCTGCCATGCCGGGGCGGCGCTTGCGCGCCGGCCGGTCGGCACCGCAGAGAGTAGCCCGGCTTTCATTGGGGGGAAGCGCCCGGCCAAGGGGCGCTTTGTCGGCAGAGTCCTTGTCAGATCGACGGCGTGCGACCGCCCTGACGGGCAGCCTGGTGGCCTTGGTGGGGGCGCTTTGCTTCGCCCCCATTACCACCCTGGCCCGCCTGTCCTATAACGCCGGGGCCGACGGCGCGACCCTGGTGCTCAGCCGCTACTTGCTGGCGACGCTGGTGCTCTGGGCGCTGGTGCAGGCGCGCGGCCGGCTGCCGCTACTGCCCCGGCACGCCTGGGGCAACACCTTGGGCGCCGGCATTTGCTGGATCGGCGGCACCTATGGCTACCTGGCGGCGGTGGAATACATCCCGGTCAGCCTGGCCGCCGTGGCGATCTATGTCTTTCCGCTGATGGTCGCGGCGCTGGCGCACTTCACCGAAAAGAGCCGCCTGACCCGGCTGCACGGCCTGGCCTTCCTGGCGGCCTTCGGCGGCCTGGCGCTGGCGCTGGGGCCGGAGTTCGACAACCTGGACTGGCGCGGCCTGGCCCTGGCCGGCATTGGCGCGGTCGGCAGCGCCGGCATGCTGATCTTCACCGCGCGCCAGCCGCAGGAGGTCGACTCCATGACCCACACGCTGTGGGTCAACGTGGTCGGCCTGGTCGGCGTCGGCATCCTGGTGGCCTTCGGTTCCGGCATTCGCCTGCCGAGCGGCGGGCCGGGCTGGGAGGCCTTCGCCGGCGCGCTCGGCATCTACACCCTGGCGATCATCGCCGTGCTGGCCGGTGCCAAGCTGGCCGGCGCCGCGCGCGCCGCCATGATCATGAACCTGGAGCCGGTGCTGACCATGGGCTTGGCCGCCCTGGTACTGCACGAAGCGCTGGGGCCGAAGCAGATCGGCGGTGCCGCGCTGGTCATCGGCTCGGTCGTGCTGGTCACGCTCCTCGACCTGAAGCGCGGCGGCGCGGCCCCCGCGGCACCGCTGCCACGGCGGCCGCGCGCCAACCTCGGCATCCTGGCGGCCTTCGCCGCGGCGACGCTCTATGCCGCGACGACCGTGGCCGCCGCCCTGGTCTATCGCGCCGGCGGCAATCCGCAGACCCTGTTGCTGTGCCGCTTCCTGGTGACCGCGGCGGCGGTCGGCCTGACCGCGCTGGCCATCGGCCGCTCCTTCCGGGTGCCGCGTGCCATCTGGGGCGCCGTGCTGCTGGGCGGCTTCGGGCTCATGGCGATGAGCACCGGCTATGTCGCCTCGGTCGCCTTCATCCCGGTCTCGCTGGCGGCGGTGGTGTTCTATATTTTCCCGCTGCTGGTGGCGACCACCACCGCGGTCATCGATCGCCAGCCACTGAAGTCGATGAGTTTGCTGGCGTACCTGCTGGCCTTCGGCGGCCTGGCGCTGGCCCTTGGCCCCGACGCGCGCGGGCTCGACTGGCGCGGCGTCGCCCTGGCGCTGGGCGGTGCCGTCGCCGCCTGCATCATGTTCCTCGGCACCCGGCACCTGACCCGCACGCTGGATGCCAGCGTGGCCACCGCGCTGCTGTCGCTGGTGGCCAGCGGTTTCGCCCTGGCGCTGCTGCTGGGCACTGGCGGGCCGCAGTTCCCAGCCGGCGACGAGGGCCGCTGGATCCTGGCCGGCGTCTGCCTGGTCTTCGTGCTGGCCCTGGTGCTGCACGTCGAGGCGATCCGCACCGCCGGGCCGGCGCGCGTCGCCATGATCTTCAACTTCGAGCCGGCGGTGACCGTGCTGATCGCCGCCCTGCTGCTGGCCGAGCAGCTTAACTGGCTGCAGCTGGCCGGCGTCGCCCTGGTGCTGGTGGCGCTGGTGCTCTCCGCCCTCTCGGCCCGCCGCCGTCCAGTCGGGGTGCCTGGTAGCGTTCTTCGGCCCCCGGCCGAGCCGCAGGACAGCAGTCCGGCTACCACCTGATCCGCGCAAATAGCAAGTTGTTCAAAGCCATCACTTTCTACCCTTGAGGCCTTGACAGGCGGGCGACGCCGCATGGCCAAAGGGCTTGCTGGTCTGTCAAGCCCTCTAGACTTTATCCCCAATATCCAGTGGGTTAGAAACAAAGTTGCCACAAAACCTGGTAGTCGCCCCCCAGATCTTGTGATCTACTCTCCCTCCGACCCTACATGGCCGAAGTCGATTTGCCTCCCTGGCGGGGGCCACCGGCGGGACGGTGTCGACGATAAGCGCCGGCCGAGGGTCAAGCGGGGACAGAGCAGGATCGCGAAGGGGAAGTCATGCGGATCGCGCGTCATTTCACGGAATCTGGCAAGGATGCCTACGAGGGCATCGAATTCCGTCGCACCACGTCGGAAATCCGCAACCCGGACGGCTCCGTGGTGTTCAAGGCCGAGGATATCGAGATCCCCGGCACCTGGAGCCAGGTGGCGGGCGACATCCTGGCGCAGAAGTACTTCCGCAAGCGCGGCGTGGCCAAGATCCTGAAGAAGGTGGAGGAGAACAGCCTGCCGTCATGGCTGTGGCGTAGCGTGCCCGACGAGGCGGCGCTGGCCAAGCTGCCCGAGAAGGAGCGCTACGTCGGCGAGACCACGGCGCGCCAGGTGTTCGACCGCCTGGCCGGCACCTGGACCTATTGGGGCTGGAAGGGCGGCTACTTCGACGGCGAGGAGGACGCCCGCGCCTACTTCGACGAGATGCGCTACATGCTGGCGCGCCAGATGGCGGCGCCCAATTCCCCGCAGTGGTTCAACACCGGCCTGCACTGGGCCTATGGCATCGACGGGCCGAGCCAGGGTCACTTCTACGTCGACTTCAAGAGCGGCAAGCTGACCCGCTCGAACTCCGCCTACGAGCATCCGCAGCCGCACGCCTGCTTCATCCAGTCCGTCGCCGACGACCTGGTGAACGAGCGCGGCATCATGGACCTGTGGGTGCGTGAAGCGCGGCTGTTCAAGTACGGTTCGGGCACCGGCACCAACTTCTCCGCCATCCGCGGCTCGGAAGAGCCATTGGCCGGCGGTGGCCGCTCTTCCGGCCTGATGTCCTTCCTGAAGATCGGCGACCGCGCCGCCGGCGCCATCAAGTCGGGCGGCACCACGCGCCGCGCCGCCAAGATGGTGGTGGTCGACGTCGACCATCCGGATATCGTCGACTTCA
Source organism: Rhodospirillales bacterium (assembly GCA_038363005.1). GTDB lineage: Bacteria > Pseudomonadota > Alphaproteobacteria > Kiloniellales > JACOMY01 > JAKOWB01. The sequence goes on along the minus strand of JBBQBI010000019.1, from coordinate 14,728 downwards.
TCTCCTGGAAGGTGATCGAGGAGCAGAAGGTGGCCGCGCTGGTCACCGGATCGCGCCTCTGCAACCAGCACCTGAACGCTGTGCTGGCCGCCATCGCCGGCGCCAAGGACCTGGGCGACAAGGCCTTCGACCCGGCCAGCAGCCCGACCCTGAAGCAGGCGATCCGCGCCGCCCGCAAGTCGCTGGTGCCGGACAACTACATCCAGCGGGCGATCGATTTCGCGCGCCAGGGCTTCACCAGCCTGGATTTCAAGGTCTACGACACCGACTGGGACAGCGACGCCTACCTGACGGTGTCGGGGCAGAACGCCAACAACACTGTGCGCGTCACCGCCGAGTTCCTGCGCGCGGTGGAGACCGACGGCGACTGGCGCCTGATGCGGCGGACCGACGGCAAGGTGCATCGCACCCTGAAGGCGCGCGACCTCTGGCAGCAGATCGCCGAGGCCGCCTGGCAGTCGGCCGATCCCGGCATCCAGTTCGACACCACGATCAACGAGTGGCACACCTGCCCGGCCTCGGGCCGGATCCGCGCGTCGAATCCCTGCTCGGAGTACATGTTCCTCGACGACACGGCCTGCAACCTGGCGTCGCTCAACCTGCTGCAGTTCCGCGGCGAGGACGGCTCCTTCGACATCACGGCCTATGAGCACGCGGTGCGGCTGTGGACCCTGACGCTGGAGATCTCGGTGCTGATGGCGCAGTTCCCCTCGCGGGAAATCGCCCAGCTATCCTATGAGTTCCGCACGCTCGGCCTCGGCTACGCCAACATCGGCGGGCTGCTGATGGCCATGGGGCTGGGCTACGACTCGGCCGAGGGCCGGGCGCTTTGCGGCGCGCTGACCGCGCTGATGACCGGCGTGTCCTATGCCACCTCGGCCGAGATGGCCGGCGAGCTGGGCAGCTTCCCGGGCTACGAGAAGAACGCCGAGCCGATGCTGCGGGTCATGCGCAACCATCGCCGCGCCGCCTACAGCCTGGGTGAAGGCTACGAGAACCTGACGGTACTGCCGGTGGCGCTGGACGCCGCCAACTGCCCGGACCAGGCCCTGGTCAAGGCGGCGCGCGAGGCCTGGGACCTGGCGGTGACGCTGGGCGAGATCAACGGTTACCGCAACGCCCAGGCCACGGTGGTCGCGCCGACCGGCACGATCGGCCTGGCGATGGACTGCGACACCACCGGCATCGAGCCCGACTTCGCCCTGGTGAAGTTCAAGAAGCTGGCCGGCGGCGGCTACTTCAAGATCATCAACCGCACGGTGCCCGAGGCACTGCGTGTACTGGGCTACGACGACCGGCAGATCGAAACCATCGTGCGCTACGCGGTGGGCCACGGCACGCTGCAGGACTCGCCGGGGGTCAACCACGCCAAGTTGAAGGCCAAGGGCTTCACCGACGCCGCGCTGAACGCGCTGGAGAACGCGCTGGTCAGCGCCTTCGACATCAAGTTCGCCTGCAACAAGTGGACCCTGGGCGAGGGCTTCTGCCGCGACACCCTGAAGATCGACGCGGCGCGGCTCGACGATGCCGGCTTCGACCTGCTGGCCCACCTGGGTTTCAGCAAGGCGGAGATCGAGGCGGCCAATACCTACTGCTGCGGCGCCATGACGGTGGAGGGCGCGCCCTTCATCCGTGACGAGCACCTGTCGGTGTTCGATTGCGCCAACCCCTGCGGCCGCCTGGGCACCCGCGCGCTTTCGGTCGACAGCCACATCCGCATGATGGCGGCGGCACAGCCCTTCATCTCCGGTGCCATCTCCAAGACCATCAACATGCCGAACAAGGCGACGGTCGAGGACTGCAAGGCGGCCTATCTGCTCTCGTCGCGCCTGGCCCTGAAGGCCAACGCGCTCTATCGCGACGGCTCCAAGCTGTCACAGCCGCTGGCCACGCAGCTGATCGCCGACAACGAGGAGGAGGCCGACGAGACGCTGGCCGAGCATATCGCCCGGGCACCGGCGGCCGAGCGTGCCACGCTGTTGGCCGAGCGCATCGTCGAGCGGGTGATCGAGCGGGTGGTGGAGAAGCGGCAGGACCGCTCCAAGCTACCGCAGCGCCGCAAGGGCTATACCCAAAAGGCCATCGTCGGCGGCCACAAGGTCTACCTGCGCACCGGCGAGTACGAGGACGGCAACCTGGGCGAGATCTTCATCGACATGCACAAGGAAGGCGCCGCCTTCCGCTCGCTGATGAACAACTTCGCCATCGCCATCTCCATCGGCCTGCAGTACGGCGTGCCGCTGGAGGAATTCGTCGAGGCCTACACCTTCACCCGCTTCGAGCCCTCGGGGATCGTGGAAGGCAACGACGCCATCAAGATGGCCACCTCGGTGCTGGACTACATCTTCCGCGAGCTGGCGATCTCCTACCTCGGGCGCAACGACCTGGCGCATGTCGAGCCGGCCGATACCCTGCCCGACGCCATGGGCAAGGGCATGTCGCAGTCCGACCTGCCGGACAATGGCCGCCTGGCCGAGGCGGTGCGCCGCGTGACCTCCACCGGCTATGTCCGCTCGCAGCTCACCGTGCTGCCGGGTGGCCAGCAGCGGGTCTCCGCGACCGCCAAGGTGGAGGGCAGCTCGGCGCTGGCCCTGCAGCCGGCGGTCGAGGAGCCGGTGGCACGCCTGGAAGTGGCCCCGTCGGTCGCCCTGGCGACGCGCGAGACCACGCGGCTGGACATCAAGTTCGAACGCATCCGCGAGGCGCGCCTGAAGGGCTACGAGGGCGACTCCTGCGGCTCCTGCGGCAACTTCACCTTGCTGCGCAACGGCACCTGCATGAAGTGCGACACCTGCGGCGGCACCAGCGGCTGCTCGTGAGTTTTGGTGGCTGAGGGACGGGTGAGGTTTTAGTCCTCTCCCTGTCGACTTGAAGGGGCGCCAACGGGCCGGAACGGCCGGGGCGCCCCTTTTTTCGTGGCCTCTGTCGGCTGGAAGGATGCCCAGCAAGCCTCAGTTTCTTCTCCACCGTCATCCTCGGGCTTGACCCGAGGATCCAGGTTTCTGTTTCCAGCCCCCAACCAAAGACCTGGATACCCGGGTCAAGCCCGGGCAAGACGGGATTGGAGGGAGCTGAGGGCTTTTCTCTCCGGCCCTCCCCCGCTAGGGTCGCCCCGCCCAACCAACACACTGGAGGATCCCCATGACCGGCACGGTCGAATCCCGCCTGAAGGACCTTGGCGTAACGGTCCCGACTCCCGCCGCCCCCGTCGCCAACTACGTCGGCTATGTGCGGACCGGCAACCTGGTCTTCGTCTCTGGCCAGGTGACCTTGAAGGACGGCAAGTTCGAGTTCATCGGCAAGGTGGGCAAGGATTTCACCGTCGAGCAGGGCCAGGAGGCCGCCAAGCTCTGCGCCATCAACATCGTTGCCCAGCTCAAGGCGGCCTGCGGCGGCGACCTGGAGAAGGTGAAGCGCATCGTCAAGCTGGGCGGCTTCGTCAATTCGACGCCCGACTTCACCGACCAGCCCAAGGTCATCAACGGCGCGTCGGACTTCATGGTCGCGGTGTTCGGCGACAAGGGCCGCCATGCCCGCGCCGCGGTCTCCGCCGGCGGCCTGCCGCTGAACGTCGCGGTGGAGATCGACTGCGTCGCCGAGGTCGAATAGACCCGCGCGCCCCGACCGCTATGGCTTGACGGCCAAGGGGGCGGTCGGGGCACACTCCGGCGACATGCCGGATGATCGTCCAACACTGCAGAGCGAAGCGGCGGCCTTTCTCGAGGCTCATCCGGGGACGCGCTACCTCGACGTGATCTATGCCGACCTCTGCGGCGTGATCCGCGGTAAGCGCTATCCCATCGACGAGCTGCCCAAGCTGGCACGCCAGGGCCTGGCCTTCCCCGGCGCAGTCTTCCTGCTGTCGATCAATGGCGCGACGCAGGACCCGCTGGGACGCGGCTTCTCCGATGGCGATCCCGACCGGCCAGTACACTTGGTGCCAGGTACCCTGGCACCAGTGCCCTGGTCGCCGGTGCCGTTGGCCCAGGCGCTGGTCACCATGCGGGAGTTCGATGGCACGCCCTACCCCTTCGAGCCGCGCAACGTCCTGCGCCGGGTCATCGAGCGCTACACGGCGCTGGGCCTGACGCCGGTGGTGGCCTTCGAACTGGAATTCTATCTGCTCGATCGCGAGCGTGGCGCCGATGGTGCCCCGCTGCCGCCGGTGCTGCCGACCACCGGCCGGCGCGACGCCGCAACCCAGGTCTATGGCATGAACGAGGTCGAGGCCTTTGCCCCGCTGCTGGCCGAGATCCACGAGTCCTGTCGCGCGCAGGGCATCCCGGTCGGCGCGCTGTCGGCCGAATACGCCCCCGGGCAGTACGAAATCAACCTGCAGCACGGGCCCGACCCGCTGTTGGCGGCCGACCAGGCGGTGCTGTTCAAGCGCGCGGTGCAGGGCGTGGCGCGCAAGCACGGCTATCAGGCCACCTTCGCCGCCAAGCCCTATCTGGAGCAGGCCGGCTGCGGCCTGCACCTGCATGTCAGCCTGCTGGACAACGCAGGCCGCAATGTCTTCGACGGTGGCGACGCGCCAGCCAGCGAGACGCTGCTGCACGCCATCGGCGGCGTGCTGGCCACCATGCCCGAGGCCATGAGCCTCTTCGCCCCCAACGCCAACTCCTTCCGCCGCTTCAAGGCCAACAACTTCGTCCCGGTCAGCCGCTCCTGGGGCTTCGAGAATCGTTCGGCCGCGGTGCGGGTGCCGAGCGGCCCGGGGGAGGCGCGGCGTGTCGAGCTGCGCACGCCGGGCGCCGATGCCAACCCCCACCTGGCGCTGGCCGGGCTGCTCGCCGGCCTGCTGCACGGCATCGAGCAGCGGCTGGACCCCGGCCCGCCGGCCGACAGCAACGCCGGCACCAGCCTGGATCCCGAGGTGCCGTTGCGCCCCTTCCGCGCGCTGGAGAAGCTGCGCGGCAGCCGGGTCCTGCGGGACGCGCTGGGGGCCGACTACGTCGAAGCCTATGTGGCCACCAAGTGGGCCGAGACCGAGGCCTTCTACGACCAGATCGGCCCGGCCGAATATGCCTGGTACCTCCAGGCCGACTGAACAACCGACCCTACGTCAGGAGCCCCACGCCATGGCCCGCGATCCGCGTTACGACGTGCTCTTCGAGCCGGTAAAGATCGGGCCGGTGACGGCGCGCAATCGCTTCTACCAGGTGCCGCACTGCAACGGCATGGGCTACGTGCGGCCCAACACGCTGGCCGGCATGCGTGGCATGAAGGCGGAGGGCGGCTGGGCCGTAGTTGCGACCGAGGAGGTCGACATCCACCACTCCAGCGAGGTCTCGCCCTTCTGCGAGGGGCGGCTGTGGGACGAGCAGGACATCCCCTACCACGCCAAGGTGGTCGACAAGATCCACCGGCACGATGCGCTGGCCGCCATCGAGTTCGTGCACCAGGGCCACCACATCGCCAACCGCATGAGCCGCACGCCGCCGATGGCGGCACATTCGATTCCGGTCGCCGGCTATGACCCGTTGCAGAGCCGGGCGATGGACAAGAGCGACTTCATCGCGCTGCGCCGCTGGCACCGCGCGGCGGTGAAGAACGCCATGCAGGCCGGCTACGACATCGTCTACGTCTACGCCGGGCACGACCTCTGCCTGACCCAGCACCTGCTGAGCCGGCGCTACAACCAACGCAGCGACGAATACGGCGGCAGCCTGGAAAACCGCGTCCGCCTGTTCCGCGAGCTGATCGAGGACACCAAGGAGGCGGTGGGCCACCGGGTCGGTGTCGCCGTGCGCTTCGCCGTCGACGAGCTGATGGGCCCCAAGGGCATCACCAGCGCGACCGAGGGCCGCGAGGTGGTGGAGATGCTGGCCGAGATGCCGGACCTCTGGGACGTCAACGTCAGCGACTGGCCGAACGATTCCGTCACCGCGCGCTTCGGCGACGAGGGCGGACAGGAGAAGTACGTCTCCTTCGTCAAGCAGCTGACCACGAAACCCGTGGTCGGCGTCGGCCGCTTCACCTCGCCCGACGCCATGGTCAGCCAGATCCGGCGTGGCGTGCTCGACATGATCGGCGCGGCCAGGCCCTCGATCGCCGATCCCTTCCTGCCGAAGAAGATCGAGGAAGGCCGGCTGGAGGACATCCGCGAATGCATCGGCTGCAACATCTGCGTCTCCGGCGACTACAGCCAGACGCCGATCCGCTGCACACAGAATCCCACCATGGGCGAGGAGTGGCGCAAGGGCTGGCACCCTGAGCAGGTGCCGCAAAAGCAGAGCGACGCCACGGTGCTGGTGGTCGGCGCCGGGCCGGCCGGGCTGGAAGCCGCGCGGGCGCTGGGTCAGCGCGGCTATGCCGTGACCCTGGCCGAGGCCTCGGACGAGCTGGGCGGGCGCGTCACCAAGGAAAGCCGCCTGCCCGGCCTGGCGACCTGGGCACGGGTGCGCGACTGGCGCCTCGGCCAGCTAGACAAGCTGCCGAACGTCGAGATCTACCGTGGCGGCGCCATGACGGCGGCCGACGTGCTGGGCTTCGGCGCGGCGCATGTCGCCATCGCCACCGGAGCCACCTGGCGGCGCGACGGCGTCGGGCGCGCCAGCCTGCTGCCGATTCCCATCGCCGGCGACCGGCCGATCCTGACGCCGGACGACGTGATGGCCGGCGTGGACCTGCCCAAAGACCTGTTGATCTACGACGACGACCACTACTACATGGCCAACGTGCTGGCCGAGGTGGCGCTGGCCAAGGGCTGCCGCGTGACCTTCGTGACGCCGGCGGCGCAGGTGGCGCCCTGGACGCTCTATACGATGGAACAGCACCGCATCCAGGCGCGGCTGCTGGAGGCTGGCGCCGAGGTCGTCATGAAGCAGGCCCTCACCGCCATCGGCCCCGCCGGCGCGACGCTGACCTGCGAATACACCGGGCGCGAGCGGCAGGTGGCCTGCGACGGCATCCTGCTGGTGACCGCGCGACTGCCGAACGACGCGCTGTTCCAGGCGCTGCGCGGCGACCAGGGTGCCCTGGACCGCGCCGGCATCGCCAGCGTCACCGCGCTGGCCGACGCCATCGCGCCCTCCACCATCGCCGCCGCGATCTATGACGGCCACCGCTACGCCCGCGAAATCGAAGCGCCGGTCGACCCCGATCGCGCGCCCTTCCGGCGGGAATTCGCGGTGGTAACGGCCGAGTGAAGTAACACACGGGGGCCCTGTCCGGCCGCCCCACCCTGCCCTATTCTTAGCGTCATGCCCGACGGTGGCGATGCCCTGACGCTGGAGTCGCACGAATCGATCCATCGGATCGACGCGGCGGCCTGGGATGCCTGTGCCGGCGCCGACAATCCCTTCGTCAGTCATGCCTTCCTGGTGGCGATGGAGGACTCCGGTTCGGCCACCGCCAAGACCGGCTGGCTGCCGCAGCACCTGACATTGAAGCGCGGCGACGGGGAGCTGCTGGGCTGCGTGCCCTGCTACCTGAAGAGCCATTCCTATGGCGAGTACGTCTTCGACTGGGGCTGGGCCGAGGCCTATCAGCGGGCCGGCGGGCAGTACTACCCGAAGCTCCAGGTCTCGGTGCCCTTCACCCCGGTGCCGGGACCGCGGCTGCTGCTGCGGCCAGGCGGCGACGCCGCGGCGCTGCGCCGCCACCTGCTGGACGGGCTACTGCAGCTGGCGCGGCTGCACAAGGCCTCGTCGCTGCACCTGACCTTCCTGCAGCAGGCGGAGTGGCAGACGGCCGGCGACGCCGGGCTGCTGCAGCGTATTGGGCTGCAGTACCACTGGGCCAACCAGGGTTACGCCAGCTTCGATGACTTCCTGGCGCGCCTGACCAGCCGCAAGCGCAAGGCGATCCGCAAGGAACGCGCGGCGGCGCAGGCCAGCGGCCTGACGATCCACGCGCTGACCGGCAGCGAGATCAAGCCGCGCCACTGGGATGCTTTCCACGCCTTCTACCTGGCGACGGTGGAGAAGAAGTGGGCGCACGACTACCTGACGCGCGACTTTTTCCAGCTGCTGGGCGAACGCCTGGGCGAGCGCGTGGTGCTGATCCTGGCCGAGGACGCTGGCCAACCGGTGGCCGGCGCGCTGAACCTGATCGGCGGCGACACGCTCTATGGCCGCAACTGGGGGGCGCTGGAGCACCACCAGTTCCTGCACTTCGAGTGCTGCTACTACCAGGCCATCGACTACGCCATCCGGCACGGCCTGCGCAGTGTGGAGGCCGGCGCGCAGGGCGAGCACAAGATCCAGCGCGGCTACCTGCCGGTCATCACCTACAGCGCGCACTGGATCGCCGATCCGCGGCTGGAAAGCGCGGTGGCGGATTTCCTGCGCCGCGAACGCCCGGCGCTGCAGGCCGAGGCCGAGGCCCTGGCCGCCATGGGCCCCTATCGTCGTGACCTGACGGACGCGGAGGAAAGCTGATGCGTGGAGTCCTTGTCGCCACCCTGCTCCTGGTCGCCGCCAGCCCCGCCGTGGCGGCGGACGACTGGCACGCGCGCTGCGCCGCCGCGGCGCCCGAACGCGCGATCAAGCCCTGCGAGGAGGCGCTGATCGACAATCCGGCCGACAGCCTGGCGCTGAAGCGCCTGGCCGACCTCTACCTGGGCGGCCACGGCGAGTGGCACGCCATCGAGCTCTACAGTCGGCGTATCCTGCTGGAGCCGGAGAACCCGGAGGTCTACTTCGATCAGGCGGCGGCCTTCGCCACCATGTGGTACTTCGTCGAGGCCTCGCCGGCGATGCACAAGACGCTGGAGCTCGATCCCACGAACCTGCAGGCGCAGCGCCTGGCCTCGGTGGTGTTCGAAAACTCCGGCGAGGTCGAAGCCGCCTTCGCCGCGCACCTAGCGCTGGCCGAGGCCGACATCGACACCGGCATGTACGACGTGGCGCGCGACTTTCACTATGGCCGCGGCACGCAGCCCGACTTCGCGGCGGCGCGCCTGTGGTACGTGCGGGCCGCTAACAGCGGCCATGTCGCCGCGATGCGGGCGCTGGGCGAGTACCTGGCCTATGGCACGCTGGGCATCGAGGACCCCGTCAGTGCCGACTATTGGCACCAGCAGGCCGAGGCCGTGCGCCGCTCCTACAGCGAGTGATCTTCCATCGACGGGCTGGAGAGCGCGCGCGCCTTGGGTGAGCCGAGGCCGGCGCGCCACTCCGGCAGGGAAGCGGCGATCGAGGCGCCAAACAGGGAGGTCGCCCAGGCCAGCTCCAGCCACAGCAGCGTGATCGGAAAGGCGGCCAACGCGCCGTAGACCGATTCATAGCTGGCGACATAGATCAGGTAGAGCGCGAAGCCGGCCTTCAACGCCTGGAACAGCACCGCCGCCACCGCCGCCGCCGCCATGCAGTCACGGAACGGCGGTTGCCGGCTGGGCACCAGCCAATAGAGCAGCGTGAAGCCGAGCCATTCGATGACGAAGGGCAGCACCCCCTTCACAAACCCCAGCGACTCCTGGAACAGGCCGCCCAGCGCGGTCTGGTCGGCGGCGAAGACACTGGCGGTCAGCGAGAAGCCGACGGCGAACAGCAGCGGGCCCAGGGTCAGCAGCGTCCAGTAGGCCATGAAACGCGCCGCCAGCGGGCGCTGCCGGGTGACGCGGAAGATGGCGTCCAGCGTGTCGCTGGCGGTGTGCAGCAGCATCATGGCGATCACTGCCAACGCCAGGACGCCGAAGCCGGCCAGGGTGCGGGCCCGGCCGATGAGCTCGTCGAGCTGCCCGGTCACCACCGATTCGGTGTGCGGCGCCAGCACCGCCAGCAGCCAGCCTTCGACCTTCTGCACGAACTCCTGGAAGCTGGGAAAGGCCGAGAGCACCGAGATGACGATGGTGAAGAGCGGCACCAGCGCCAGCGTGGTCTGGAAGGCCAGCGCCGCCGACTTGGTGAAGAGCTCGTCATGCCAGAAGCGCAGCGACACATGCCGCCAGAAGCGGTAGGTGGCGACGATGCGACTGCCGGTCTTGTTGAGCAGGGCCTTATACATTGCCGGCGATCCTGCCTGAAGCGGCCGGTCGGGGGCAATGGATCGCCCCGGCTGCCTGCCCGGCCCGCCGGCCGGACAGGCACCTTTGAGGACTAGTGCAGGCGGTCCTGGATCTTCGCCAGCCCGGCGACGGCGCAGAGCTCGTCGTTCTGGCCGCCCGGGGCGCCGCCGACCCCCAGTGCAGCCACCACCTCGCCGTCGAGCTTCACCACCACCGCGCCCGGCAGCAGGAAGATGTCAGGCAGGCTGGCGAAGGCCGGCGCGAAGGGGTTGGACTGCAGCGCCTCCACCCAATCGCCCAAGCGGTCGAAGCCAAAGATCGGCGCCATGGTGACGGCGGTGTAGGCCTTGCGGTAGCTCGAGTCCTTGGTGTGGATCGTGCTGTGGTCGCCTTTGGCCTGCAGCTTTACATTGCCGGCGGCGTCGACCACCGAGACGCTGACTGCCCAGCCGTGCGCGGCGCAGACAGTCACCGCCTCGGCCGCCGCCGCCATGGCGAGGTCGAGGGGCAGCTGTCTGCCGGTCTGGGCCACCTGGGCTTGGGCCACTTGGGAAAGGGCGGGCAGCGAGAGACCGCCCAGCAAGGCCACGGCGGCCATATGGAGAAGCGATCGGAGGGTCATGGCTCTCTGCTCCTACTGCGGCAGACGATCGAGGAAGCCGAGGATCGCGGTGGCGATCTCCTCCGCATGGGTCTCCAGCGCGAAGTGTCCGGCGGGGTAGCTGTGCACCTCGGTCGCCGGCACCAGCGTCTTGAAGAGGTCGCGGCCGGCCGCGGTGAAGATCGGGTCGTTGTCGCCCCAGACCACCAGGACCGGCGGCTGCGTGCGCTGCAGCCAGGCCTGCCAGGCCGGGTACTGCTGGATATTGTCCTTGTACTGATAGAGCAGCTCGACCTGGATGCGGTCGTTGCCTGACCGGTCGAGCAGCGCCTGGTCATAGGTCCAGGCATCGGGGTTGAGGCGTTCCGGCCGCGTCGCGCCCTGCCGGTACTGGAACTCGGTCGACCGCAGGATGTCCCAGAGGGGCTGTTCGGTCTCGGCGTTTCGATTCTGCCAGACCGGGGCGAAGCCCTTGGCGACCTCCGGGTTCCAGCCCTCGACGTTGGCGACAGCGTTCTGCACCACGAAGCCCCGCACGCGCTCAGGGTGCCGCAGCGCCAGGCGAAAGCCGACCGGCCCGCCGTAGTCCTGCATGTAGATGACGTAGCTGGTGAGGCCGATGGTGGCGGTGAAGTCGTCCACCACCTCGGCGAGATGGGCGAAGCTGTACGTGAAGTCCGCCAGTGCCGGCGCGCTGGAGTGGCCGAAGCCAGGGTAGTCCGGCGCCACCACGTGGTAGCGCGCCGCCAGCAGCGGGAGCAGGTCGCGGAACATGTGCGACGAGGTGGGAAAGCCGTGCAGCAGCAGCAGCGTCGGCGCGTCGGCCGGCCCGGCTTCGCGATAGAAGACCTCCAGGCCCTGAACCTGGGCGACATGGTAGGTGACGGGCGCGGACGCGGCGGCCAGGGGTGTCCCCAGCAGGGCGCCGGTGGTGGCCAGGGCGGCGGCAAATCGCTTCATGAGGGTCTCCAGTTCGGTTGCGGCAGGCGGGCAGCGCCCGCGGTTGCCGCAGCAGATGCCTATTCCCATCCATCAGCGGTATCTGGCAGATTTCGAAAGTATTCTTCCAATTAATGAGAAGATTGATGGACCGCTTTGAGTCGATGACCACCTTCGTCGCGGTGGTAGAGGCCGGCAGCTTCTCCGCCGCCGCGCGTCGCCTGCAGAGTCCCTTGGCCACCGTCAGCCGCAAGGTCTCCGAATTGGAGCGGCGGCTGAAGGTGCAGCTGATCAACCGCTCGACCCGCCGCCTGTCGCTGACCGACAGCGGGCGCGGCTTCTACGAGTCCAGTCGGCAGATCCTCGACGCCCTGGGCGAGGCCGAGCGCAGCGCCATCGGCGAGCACCAGGCGCCGCGCGGCACCCTGACCATCACCGCGCCCATCGTCTTTGGGCGGCTACACATCCTGCCGGTGGTGGTCGACTTCCTCGCGGCCTTTCCCGAGGTGCAGGTGAACCTGCTGCTGGTCGACCGCCTGGTCAGCCTGCTGGAGGAGCAGGTCGACCTGGCGGTGCGCATCGGCACGCTGGCCGACAGCAGCCTGATGGCGGCGCGCATCGGCCAGATTCCCATGGTGGTCTGCGCCAGCCCGGCCTATCTGGCGGCGCGTGGCCGGCCGCGACAGCCCGCGGAGCTGCTGGCGCACGACTGCGTCACGGCGGCGACAGTGACCTGGGCCAAGATCTGGAGCTTCCAGCAGGACGGGGCGGCGCAGAGCATCGAGGTGCAGACGCGACTGAACACCACGACGGCCGAAGCTGCCATCGATGCCGCCATCGCCGGTGCCGGCCTGACCCAGGTGCGCGGCTACCAAGTGGCAGACGCGCTGCGGGACGGACGCCTTGAGCTGGTGCTGCGCGCTTTCGAGCCGCCACCCGCGCCGATCAGCCTGGTCTATCCGGGCGGCCGACAAACGCCCGCCAAGCTGCGGGCCTTCCTGGATTTCGCCTTGCCGCGCCTGAAGGCGCGCCTGCCGCAGCTCTAGGCGCCCCAGTCGGCCAGGGCGCGCGCCCGGTCGATTTCCTCGACTGGCGGGCGCGAGCGCGGCCCCTGCCCGTCGAGCAGCGCCGGCAGCAGGGTCTGCACCAGGCCATCGCGTTCCGCTACCAGGCCCCGCGCGGCGACCTGCGGATGCGCCGCCACCTCGTCGGGTTCCAGCAGCGCCTCGAAGCAGCAGTCGACCGGGTCCAGCAGCGCCTTCCAGGCCGCGCGGTCGCGCGTGGCGATCAGCGCCGCAACCTCGGCGAACAACGCCGTCTGCGGCAGCGCCTCGCCCTGCCGGGCGACCCAGTCGGGCCGCCCGACAGCGCGGCAGAAGTTCTCCCAGAACTTGGCCTCGACGGCACCCAGCGAGATCCAGCGCCCGTCAGCTGTGCGATAGAGATTGTAGAAGGCGGTGCCGCCGTTCAGCAGCCCGGCGCCGCGCGCCTCGACGACGCCGTGGCGCGCCTGGGTCAGCGCCGTCCCCTGCCAGCCCAGCACCGTTTCCATCAGGCTGACGTCGACGAAGCCGCCCTGCCCGGTGGTGGCGCGGCGCAGCAGGGCGGCCAGTGTCGCCAGCACAGCCTGCAGCGCGCTCGCCAGGTCGGCCACCGGCGGGTAGGCGAAGGCCGGCCGTTCCGCCGGGCCGGAGCGCAGCAGCCCGCCGCCGACCGCGAGGTAGTTGATGTCGTGCCCGGCGCGCAACGCATAGGGCCCAGTCTGCCCCCAGCCGGAGAGCGCCGTGTGCACCAGGCGCGGATTGCGCACCCGCAGCGTCTCCGAGGCTAGGCCGAGGCGCGGCAGCACACCAGGGCGATAGGATTCCAGCAGCACGTCGGCGCGCCCAACCAGCGCCAACAGCAGGTCGCGATCGCCCGCCTGCTTCAGATCGAGGCGCAAGACCCGCTTGCCGGCGTTGACGCTGCGATAGAACAGCGAGACTCCGTCGTCGCCCAGCGCGCCTAGCGCGCGTGCCGGGTCGCCGGCCGGCGGTTCGATCTTCAGCACCGTGGCGCCGAGGTCGGCCAGCAGCTGGGTGGCATGCGGCCCCGGCAGCCACTGTGAGAGATCGAGCACGCGCAGTCCGGCGAGGCAGTCGGCGATCATGTCGGGCTCTCCTGGCCTTCCTGGGCGAAGCGCAGCTCGTCGAGGCCTGCCAGTTGATTGCAGTCCAGGCAGCGGCGGCGGTCCGAGGCCGCGCTATAGGGCGCCCAGGCGATCAGGGTGGAGAGGAAGGCCAGCAGGCCGCCCCGCGTCGGCCCGCCGCTGGGCACCGCGACCAGGCGCAGGGAACCACAGGCCGGACAGGCCGGCCGCTGCCGCTCGGCCGCGGCCAGCAGGGAGCGGGCCTTGGGCAGGACAGCGGCCGGCACCAGCAGGCGAATGCCGCCCAGCGCCATGGTCAGCGGACTGTCTTGCGCGGCGAAGTGGCCCTCGCCCAGGCTGGCATCCAGGTCATGGCTGCGCAGGTAGCCCAGCGCGATCTGCGCTTCGGTGGCGTCGAGGAAGCGCGTCACCTCGACCAGGTCGCTCATGCGCCGGATCGGAGCCGCTACTCCACAGTCTCGGTCTCGCGCTGCTCGGCCTCGTCGTCTTCCGGCGGCGGCAGGGCGGGCAGCGCGCCGGCCGGTGGCTCGGGATAGGTGAAGACCAGCTTGTCCTCGGCGACGTCGACGCGCACCACGCCGCCCTTGGTCAGGCGGCCGAACAGCAGTTCCTCGGCCAGCGGCTTCTTGATGGTCTCCTGGATCACCCGGGCCAGTGGCCGGGCCCCCATCATGGGGTCGTAGCCGCGGCGGCCGAGCCAGGCGCGCGCCGCCTCGCTCAGCTCGATGGTGACCTTGCGGTCGGCCAGCTGGGCCTCGAGCTGCAGGGCGAACTTGTCGACCACCTGGCCGATCACCTCCGGCGTCAGGTTCTTAAAGGGCACCACGGCGTCCAGGCGGTTGCGGAACTCCGGCGTGAACAGGCGGTTGATCGCCTCCTGCTCGTCACCGCGGCGGATCTCGTTGGAGAAGCCGATGGCGTTCTTCGCCATGTCGGCGGCGCCGGCGTTGGTGGTCATGATCAGGATGACGTTGCGGAAGTCGACCTGCTTGCCGTTGTGGTCGGTCAGCTTGCCGTAGTCCATCACCTGCAGCAGCACGTTGAACAGGTCGGGATGCGCCTTCTCGATCTCGTCCAGCAGCAGCAC
>JBBQBI010000018.1:0-101495 GCA_038363005.1 Rhodospirillales bacterium | reverse complement strand
CGTCGACTACGACGGGCGCTTCGGTGGCAGCGACACCAGCCACGTCATCGGCATCGGCGGACGCTTCGCCTTCTAAACCGCTCGCCTGAGACGTTCAATCGACCGCAGGGGCGGCGCCGAAAGGCGCCGCCCTTCGGCTTTGTGGCCGGGTGCTGCGCTTCTAGACTGCCCGGCCTATTGTGGTGTGCAGTCGGAGTCGCGGAGTTAAAATGGCGTCAGGATACGAGCCGGTCGGTGCAAGCACGGCGGAGCCCCGGCCGCCCTTCCTGCCGTTGCCCACCGGGCCGCGCTTCTGCCTGCTCTACGGTGCGCTGCTGGGGTTGCTGGCCTTTGGCCTGACCTTCCCGCTGGACGCCGTCTTCGGCGGCGGCGAGCGCTTCGGCTTCGAGCCCGACCAGCAGCAGCACCTCTCGGCGATCCGCTACTTCGCCTGGGATTCCTGGCGCTGGCCGCTGTTCCTCACCGTGCCGATGGGCGCGCCGGAAGGCACCAACATCGTCTTCACCGACGGGTTGCCGCTGTTTTCGCTGCTGGTCCGCTTCCTGCGCGACATCGTCTTCTGGCCGGACAGCAACTTCCTCGCGCTCTGGCTGGGCTTCTGCTACGCGCTACAGGGTCTGGCGGCCGTGGCCGCGCTGCAGCTTGCCGGCGAACGACGCGTCGCGGTGCTGCTGCTGGGCGCGATCTTCGCCCTGGCGCTGCCGAGCTTCATCCTGCGCTTCAGCCACACGCCGCTCTGCACCCAGGGGCTGATCCTACTGGGGCTGGGCCTCTACTTCCGCGGCCGGCAGCCGGGGCAGGCGTCCGCCATGCTGGCCTGGGGCCTGCTGCTCTGCTGGCTGACGCTGCTGATCAACGCCTACCTCTACGTCATGGTCAGCGCGCTGTTCGGTGCGCTCTGGCTGGCATCGCTGGCGGATCGCGGGCTGAAGCCGCTGCGGGCCCTGCTGCTGCTGGCGCTGCACCTGGGCGGGTCGCTGCTGATCATGTGGGTCGGCGGCTTCCTGGCGGAGGAGGGTGCCGGGGCCGGCTTCGGCCGCTATTCCTTCAATCCCCTGTCCCTGGTGATACCGCAGCAGAGCTGGTTCTTTCCCACCGCGCCGATCGTCGACGCCACCGGCGGCCAGTACGAGGGCTTCAGCTACCTGGGCCTTGGCCTGCTGCTGGCCCTGCTGGCCAGTCTGGTTGCCATCCGGGGGCGCCTCTGGGTGCCGATCCGCCGGCACTGGGCGCTGCTCCTCGCGGTGCTGGCGCTGCTGCTGCTGGCGCTGTCGAACAAGGTCTATCTGGGACAGTGGCAGCTGCTCGACCTGGGCGAGGCGCCGGCCGTCCTGGGCGCGCTGCGGTCCAGCGGCCGCATGGTCTGGGTGCTGGTCTACCTGCTGTTGCTGGCGGCGCTGCTGACCCTGCCGCGGCGCTGGGGCGTGGCTGGGGTCCTGCTGCTGGCCGGCTGTGCCGCGTTGCAGCTGTTCGACAGCCAGAGCTATCGCGATGACCTGCGCCAGCGCGTCGCCGAAGTGCGTTCGTCGATCATGCCGCGGGACGACTGGGAGCCGCTGATGCAGGGCAAGGACTTGGTGGAGATCCTGCCCGACTTCGCCTGTTCGCGTGACGAAAGCACCAAGGCGCTGGTCAATCTGACCGTGTTCCGCGCCTCGGGCGTGCTGGCCCCCGCCAGCACCGTCTATAGCGCCCGGCCGACGCCGCGCAACTGCTCGCAGATCCCGGCCGACGACCTGTTCTTTCGCACGCTGGAGCCCGATCGCCTGCTGGTCGTGCTGGGCCGGCAGGACAACCTGGCCAAGCTGGCGATCAGCAGCGTGGGGCTGCGCAATGCCGGGGATCTTTGCCGCCAGTTCAAGGCCGGCGTCGCCTGCACCAGGACCTGGCCGGCGCTGCCGCTGCTCGACCAGTATTTCAAGCCGGTGGCGGTCAACGCCGCGCAGCTCTTCCCGGTCCTGCGGCTGGGCGCCGGCTTCCACCCCTCGCTGAAGGGTGAAGCCGCCGCCCTGTTGGGGCCTGGTTGGGGCGAGGGGGCGCAGGCGACCTGGACCTTGAACGGCGTCGGCTGGCTGGTCTTGCGGCCGGATACCCTGCCGGTGAAGGGACTGCAGTTCATCCTGGAAGCAGAGTTGCCACCGCTGGCCGGTGTGGAGGGCCAGGACCTCTGGATCACCGTCAACGGCAAGGAACTGGGGCGCTGGCATCAGGAGCCGGCAGAAGCACCCTTCCGTGCCGTGCTACGCTTCGCCTCCAGCAACGCCACGCCGGACGGCCTGCTGCTGATCGGCATCCACAACGAGAAGTCGGTGCCGCCGCCCGGCGTGGGCGCCGGCAATGGCACCACGCTGGGCCTGAAGGTCGACCAGGTGACCCTGACCGCGCTGCCCTGATCAACCGTGCGGCATCGCCGGTTGGACGGGCAGCGGCGGCTCGCCATCCACCGCACCGACCACAAGTCCATAGGCGATGCGCGCGTTGGAGACCGAACGGTAATAGCCGACCAGCTGGTCCCAGGGATCGGAGATCCGCTGGAAGCCGGAGATGAAGACGATCAAGGTGCCGATCGGTGTCTCGCCGCGCAGCACCAGCCAGCCGCCCAGCATCAGGATGGCGATCGGCCCGGCGGCATCGAACAGATTGCCGACCAGGGTCAGCACCGCCTTGCGCCGCCAGATGGCAATGCGGAGGCGATAGAGCCGCTCGGTCAGGCCGATCAGGGGCGCCTGCTCTGCCGCGGTCGAAGCCTGTGACAGGCTGATCGCCAGGCTGGCCAGGCGGCGCATCGCGCCGGTGCGCAGCCGCGCCAGGCGGTTGATGCGCTGCTGCACCTGGGGAACGATCACCGCCTGCGGCAGATAGACCGCCGCCGCCAGCGCGGTGATCAGCGGCTCGACCCACGAGAGATAGGCCAGGATGAAGAGGATCGTGCCGCCCTGCAGCAAGGGCAGGGCCAGGCTGTCGCTGGCAAAGGCGGCGACCTCCTCGGCCTCGGCGGCCAGCACGTCGGCCACCGTGCCGGCGGGCGGCGGGCGGCGGCCGGTGGTGATCCGGCGCAGCATGCGGCGGCGGACATCGCGGGCGATCGTTTCCAAGGCCCTGGCCTTGGCCAGGTTGAGCAGCAGTTTCAGGCCGTTCTGTAGCAGCAGCACGGCCAGGTAGGCGGCGCCCAGAAGCAGCAGCAGCTGGAGGTCGCCCTCCACCAGGGCCTCGTCGACGATGCGCCGTTGCAGCTCCAGCGGCACGGTGGCCAGCGGCACCAGGATCGCCGTCAGCAGGCACAGCAGCAGCTGCGTGCGGCGCGTGTTCCGCCAGATGTAGCCATAGAGCGAGTGGGGAAACATGTGCCTGGATAGCGCAGGGTAGCCGCCGCCGGCTAGAGATAGATCAAGCTGCCGACGTCGTGGCACCATGTCCCGTAGTGTCCTTCCCCGCCCAGGAGACCCACCATGGACAAGATCAAGCCGCTCTTCACCGCCACCGCCAGCGCCATTGGTGGCCGCAACGGTCACACGGAATCCGACGATCACATCGTCGCCGTCGACCTGTCGGTGCCCAAGGCCATGGGTGGCCCGGGCAAGCCCAGTACGGCGACACCGGAGCATCTTTTCGCCGCCGGCTATGCCGCCTGCTTCGGTGGCGCGCTGGACTTCGTCGGCCATCAGGCCAAGGTCAATGCCAGCCAGGCCAAGGTGACGGCGGCGGTCTCCATCGGCCCGCGCGAGGGCGGTGGCTTCGGCCTGGCGGTCAAGCTGACGGTCGAGGACACGTCGGTGCCGCAGGCCACGCTGGAGGGACTGGTGCAGAAGGCGCACGCCGAGATCTGCCCCTATTCGCACGCCACGCGGAACAACGTCGACGTACAGATCCAGGTGATCGGCGGCTAGTAGCGGCTGCCGTCCTTGCGGCTGAAGACGTACCTGCCGTCGGGGCCGGTGCTGGCGTGCAGGTCGATGCTGGGGTAGTGGACCTCGTCGCCCGGCGTGCGGTCGCCCACCACCAGCAGCAGCAGGTCGCAGTCAGAGCGATTGATGAAGCGGTGTGCCTTGCCGTTGCCGGCGGGGAAGCCGGCGCAGTCGCCCGGGCGCAGCAACTGCTCGCCCTCGTCGGTTTCCAGGACCGCCTCGCCCTCCAGCACCCAGACGAATTCATCCTGCTTGCTATGCCCGTGCAGCGCCGACGACTGGCCGCCCGGCACGATGCGGGTCAGGTTGACGCCGAAGTTGGTCAGGCCGACGTGGTTGCTCAGGCGGCGGTTCCAGCGCTTCTGGTTGTCGGCGCGGAAGGGCTCGGGATAACCGGTGGCATTGCTCTCGGCCACGGTCAGCGGGTCGAAGGCGGGCATCCGAGGTATGGTCATGAGGCGGTGTCTCCGGCGGCTGGACAGCGGTTAGCGTCGCCCCTGGCCGGCCTTCCGGCAAGCCAACCCGCAGCCCTGGTCTTGTGCCAGCTAGGCCAGCCGCCGCTTCCCTATCCCGCCGCCTGCTTGTAGAGCATCAGGCGGCTGACGTTCATCGACAGGTGGGCGCGGCGGATGTAGCCGAAGGCAGACATGTCGCCGATGCGCAGGGCGGCCAGCACCTCGCGGATCTCCAGGATGAAGAAGTCGAACTCCGGCTCCAGCTTATCGGGTGGGGTCAGCTCCAGCATGATGCGCGAAGTCAGGAAATAAAGCTGCTCGGAGATGCGCTGCAGCGGCCGGTTGCCGATCAGCTGGAAGCACATCTGCGAGAAGTTCATGTTGAGGATGGCGAAACGTTCCTGCGTGCCGGACTGCTTGGCGGCCTCACAGTCGGCCAGCAGCTGCTCCATCTGGGCCAGGAAGCCGGCGTCGGGATGGATCGGCGAGAGCTGCCCGGCCAGACCGGCCAGCGCCATGCGGAACTGGTAAGCTTCGGCCAGGGCCTCGAAGTCGATGCGGGTGACGAAGGTGCCGGCGCCGTGGCGGCTTTCGATCAGCCCCTCGGACTCCAGGCGGGTCAGGACGCGGCGGACCGGCGTGCGGCTGACATTGAATTCCTGTGCCAACTCGGCCTCGAACAGTGCGGCGCCAGGGGCATAGTGGCCCAGGCAGATGCGCTGGCGGATCGTGTAGTAGATGGTGTCGAAGCGGATCTGCGACGGGGTCTTGCGGACTTCTTTGCGCGCCATGGCACCGGGTCTACTGACCGGCCAGGACCGCGCGCAGGAACTGCTGCGTGCGCTCGTGGCGGGTGTTGTTGAAGATTTCGTCCGGCGAACCGTGCTCGACGATGGCGCCGTCCGAGAAGAAGCATATCCGGTCCGAGAACTCACGGGCAAAACCCATCTGGTGGGTCACCATCAGCATGGTCAGGTTGTATTCCCGGCCGACGTCGCGGATCACCGCCAGCACCTCGCCCACCACCTCGGGGTCCAGCGCCGAGGTCACCTCGTCGAACAGCATGACCCTGGGGCGCATGGCCAGCGCCCGGGCGATGGCGACGCGCTGCTGCTGGCCGCCGCTGAGCTGGCTGGGATAGTGGTCGTTCTTCTCGCCCAGGCCGACCAGGCGCAGCAGTTCGCGGGCGCGCTCCACCGCCTCGTCGCGGTCCAGACCCAGCACGGAGATCGGTGCCTCGATGCAGTTCTGCAGCGCCGTCATGTGGGGGAACAGGTTGAACTGCTGGAACACCATGCCGATCTTGCCGCGCATGCGCCGCTTGTGCCGCGCGTCGGCCGGCACCAGGCGCTCGCCCTGCTGCATATGGGTCAGCGGCTCGCCATCGACCTGGATGACACCGCCTTGGATCGGTTCCAGGGTCATCAGGGTGCGCAACACCGTGGTCTTGCCGGAGCCCGAGGGGCCGATCAGCGACACCTTCTCGTTGGCCGCCACCTCGAGGTCGAGATCGCGCAGCACGACGAAGTCGCCATAGGCCTTGGTGACCTTGTCGAAGCGCACCATCGGTTGATCCATCAGCGTGTGCCTTTCCGCATGCGGCGTTCCAGCCAGCGCACGCCCGTGGCAGAGAGCAGCGACATGACCAGGAAGAAGATGCCAGTGAGGGTAATGGGCTCGGTATAGCGGAAGGTGTCGGCGCCGATCACCTTGGCGCGCTGCATCAGTTCCGCCACCGCGATGGCGGAGAGGATCGGCGTCTCCTTGAACAGCGCGATCAGGTAGTTGCCGATCGCCGGCACCACCGGCACAAGGGCCTGCGGCAGGATGATGCGCAGGAAGGCGCGGCTGGGGCTGAGGTTCAGCGCCGTGGTCGCCTCCCACTGGGTGCGCGGTACCG
The DNA here is from genome assembly GCA_038363005.1 of Rhodospirillales bacterium. Lineage (GTDB taxonomy): Bacteria > Pseudomonadota > Alphaproteobacteria > Kiloniellales > JACOMY01 > JAKOWB01. Next base: position 95,235 of record JBBQBI010000018.1, on the reverse strand, counting down.
ATTCGATGCCGCCGCGGAAGACCTCTGAGTAGTAGGCGCCGTAATGTAGGCCCAGCCCGATGATGCCGATCATCGTTGCCGAGATGTTGATGCCCCAGAGGGGGAAGACGAAATACATGAAGAAGAGCTGCGCCAGCAGCGGCGTGGAGCGCAGGAACTCCATCACGCCGATGGTGGCGTAGGAGATCGGCGCCGCGGTGTAGAGCCTGAGGCAGACCAGCAGCAGGCCGACCGGCAGCGCCACCAGGAAGCCTGCCACCGTCATCTGGATGGTCACCAACGCCGCCTGGCCCAGGCTTGGCAGGATGGAGATGGCGAAGTTCAGGTCGAAGATGTCGTTCACGCCATCCTCCCGAAGCGCAGTGCCAAGTGGCGGTCGAGCCAGCGGATGGCGAGCGTGAGGAGCAACGAGAGGATCAGATAGGCGACCAGCATCAAGGTGAAGACCTCGACCGTGCGGAAGGTCGCCAGGTTGATCTGCTGCGCCCTGAAGGTGAGGTCGGCCAGCGTGATCAGTGACACCAGCGAGGTCAGTTTCAATAGCTCGATCGTCAGGTTGCCCCAGGGTGGGATCATCGCCGCCAGGGCCTGCGGCAGGATGATGCGGCGCAACGCGTGCAGCGGCGCTAGGTTCAGCGCGGTCGAAGCCTCCCACTGCGCCCTGGGCACCGCGGCGACGGTGCCGCGCACGATCTCGGCGCCATAGCCGCCGACGTGCAAGCCAAGGCCCAGTACCGCGGCCCAGAGCGCCGAGAGCTCGAGCCCGAACTGCGGCAGCACGAAATAGAGCCAGAAGAGCTGCACCAGCGCCGAGGTGCCACGGAAGATCTCGATGTAGGCGACGGCGATCCACTTGAGCGGCCAGGGCGCATAGAGCCGCGCCAGGCCACTGACGAAGGCCATGAAGACGCCCAGCACCGCGGCCATCAGGGTGATCTCCACCGTGATCAGCGCGCCCTCGGCCAGGGTCGGCAGGTAGGACAGCGAGTCGGTGGCAAACGCGAAGACCGCGCCAAAGGCGATCGCCAGCAGCAGATAGCAGACATAGAAGGCGTTGCCGGTGCGGCGGCGCTGCATGGCGTCCCCCCTGCGGGCCGGAAGCGGGCGGCGCGGCCGGCGGACGGTGCCGCCGGCCGCGCCTATCGGGCTACATGCCGCAGATCTGCTCGGTGGTCAGCACCGGCAGCAGGTTCGCACCGAAGCCCAGCGGCGTCACCAGGGCAAGGTGCTCGGGCGAACCGATGAAGCTCTTGAGTTCGGCGTCCACCGCGTCGCGGAAGTCGGCTTCGTCCTTGCGGAAGCCAAAGGCGCCGTGGCCCACCACCGACTCCTCGCCGACCTTGGCGAAGGACTTCAGCGCTTCGATGCCGGCGTCGGCGCCGGACTTCTGCATCATGTCGGCGATGGTCAGGCTGGTCGCCGCCACCACATCGACACGGCCGGCACGGAGCGCGGCGATGGCGCTGGGGGTGTCGGGGAAGGACATGATCTGGTCCTCCTTGACGCCCGACTTCATGGCGTAGTCCTTCTGGATCGCGCCGGTCATCACGCCCAGCTTTACGTCGGGCTGCGCCGCGACCTCGGTATAGGTCGCCAGGCCCTTGGGGTTGCCCTTCTGCACGGCGAAGGCCTCGCCGATGGAGTAGGTGGGCTGGCTGAACAGGATCTGCTCGCAGCGCTCCGGCTTCACGTACATGCCGGCGGCGATGATGTCGAAGCGACCGGCCTTGAGGCCCGGGATCAGCGAGCCGAATTCGGTCAGCACGCCGTCGACCTCGGGGATGCCCAGCTTGGCCAGGATGACGCGCAGCACCTCCGGCGCCTCGCCGGTCAACTTGCCGGCGGCGTCGGCATAGCCGAAGGGCGCCTCGTTGGCGAAGCCGACACGCACGAAGCCATTGGCCTTGGCCTCCTCCAGCGCGGTGGCGGCCAGGGCGCGGCGCGGCAGCGCCAGGCCGCCCGTTGCCAGTCCGGCAGCGGCGCCGGTCAGCAGGACACGGCCGAAGCCGCGGCGGGTAAGGGGAAGCAGTGTCTTGGTCATATCAGTCTCCCGTGATGCGTTGGCGGCGCAGTCGTTGCTGCGATCGCGTGGCTTGCCTGTCCCAGTTCCGGCCGCCGCGAGTCTCCGCCGCTGGCCATGCCGAAGTGTCGCAGACAAAGATGCACTGCGCAATAGAGGTATACATCAAGCGGCGAAAGTCTTGCGTCTATCCAATTAAAGTCTCAGTATTGAACACAACAAATGCACGAGAGATACATATCTCTCGGCGCGGGACAGCGCGGCCTCAGGCCGGCAGAGGAACAGGGAACTGCGCGTGTCGAGCGATCAGCCAAGCTTTGCGACGGTGGCCAAGGCGGCGGCGCGGATCCGTGGCCAGGTGCTGGCAACGCCGCTGGTGCCACTGGCAGCGCTCAGCGACACGCTGGGCCAGGAACTGCACGGCAAGCCCGAATACCTGCAGCCGACCGGCAGCTTCAAGCTGCGCGGGGCCGCCAACGCGTTGCTGTCGCTGCCACCGCAGGCGCGGGCCGCCGGCGTGGTCTGCGCCTCCACCGGCAATCACGGGCGCGCCGTGGCCTATATGGCGCGGCGCCTGGGCCTGCCCTGCACCGTCTGCCTGTCGGAGCTGGTTCCGGAGAACAAGCGCCAGGGCGTCGCCGCGCAGGGCGCCAAGGTACGCCGCCACGGTCGCAGCCAGGACGAAGCCGAGGTCGAGGCGCGGCGCCTGGCGCGCGAGGAGGGGCTGGCGCTGATTCCGCCCTTCGATCATCCGGCGGTGATCGCCGGGCAGGGGACGATTGGCCTGGAGATCGTCGAGGCGCGGCCCGACCTGGCGCGGGTGCTGGTGCCGCTGTCCGGCGGCGGGCTGATCGCCGGCGTGGCGCTGGCGATCAAGGCGCGCTGCCCGCGGGCCCAGGTCATCGGCATCACCATGCAGAGCGGCGCGGCGATGCAGGCCAGCCTGGCTGCTGGTCACCCGGTCGAGGTCGAGGAGCAGGCGAGCCTGGCGGATTCGCTGGGCGGCGGTATCGGCCTGGACAACCGCTACAGCTTCGCGCTGGTGCGTGATCTGGTCGACCAGGTGCTGCTGGTGTCCGAAGACGCCATCGCCGAGGCACTGCGCCGGCTCTACCGCCAGGAACAGATCGTCTGCGAGGGCGCTGCCGCCGTCGGCCTGGCGGCGCTGCTGTCCGGGCAGCTGCCGGCCGTCGAGGGCGCCACGGTGCTGCTGCTCAGCGGCCGCAACATCGACATGGAGCAGCATCGCCGCCTGATGGCGGATGACGCGAGGGAGGCCGCCTGATGCCGCGCATCGCCATCCTGGTGGAACAGGAGCTGCGCCAGGCGGTGACCCTGGACCGTGCCGTCATCGATGCCGTGGCCGACGCCTTCCGCGCCCTGGCCGGCGGCGCCGTGCAGATGCCGCCGATCCTGCGCCTCGACATTCCGGAGCACCGGGGCGAGGTCGACGTGAAGACCGCCTATATCCCCGGCCTCGAGTCCTTCGCGCTGAAGGTCAGCCCCGGCTTCTTCGACAATCCCAAGCTGGGACTGCCCAGCCTGAACGGTCTGATGATCGTCTTCAGCGCGCGCACCGGCCTGGTCGAGGCGCTGCTGCTGGACAACGGCTACCTTACCGACATTCGCACCGCCGCGGCCGGCGCGGTGGCCGCCGAGGCTTTGAGCCGGCCGGATGCCAGCCGCGCCGGCATCGTCGGCGCCGGGCTGCAGGCCAAGCTGCAGCTGCGGGCGCTCTGCCACGTCCGCCCGATCGCCGAGGCGCAGGTCTGGGCCCGCGATCCCGGCAAAGCCGCGGCCTTCGCCGTCGAAGCCACGGCACGCCATGGCTTTCCGGTCACCGTCGCGGCCGACACCACGACGCTCTGCCTGGCCAGCGACGTGGTGGTCACCACGACACCCAGCGAGCAGCCGTTGATTGGACTCGCGGCGCTGCACCCCGGCCTGCACATCACCGCCATGGGCAGCGACGCCGAGCACAAGAACGAGCTGGCGCCGGAGCTGCTGGTGGCTGCCGACCTCTATGTCTGCGACCGGCAGAGTCAGGCCGCCCGCCTGGGCGAACTGCACCACGCCATCGCCGCCGGCCTGCTGCCGGCGGATCAGGCGCAGGTCGAGCTTGGGCAGCTGCTGACCGGCAGCGCCAAGGGCCGTAGCAGCGTCGAACAGGTCACGGTCTGCGACCTGACCGGCACCGGCGTGCAGGACACCGCCATCGCCACCCTGGCGCGGCAGCAGGCCGCGGCCTTGGGTCTTGGCACCGCCATCGACGCGTGAGCGAGGAGTTGTAGCTGATGGATTTCGAGATCGCCGAATACCGTGCCCGCATCGCCAAGACCCGCGCGGCCATGGCCGCCAAGGGCGTCGAGCTGATGGTGGTGGTGGATCCCTCCAACATGGCCTGGCTCACCGGCTATGACGGCTGGTCCTTCTACGTGCACCAGTGCGTGCTGCTGGCCGAGGAGGGCGAGCCGCTGTGGGTCGGCCGGGCGCAGGATGCCAACGGCGCCAAGCTGACGGCCTTCATGGAGCACGCCCACATCGTCGGCTATCCCGACCACTATGTGCAGTCGACCGAACGCCACCCCTTCGATTTCGTCGCCGAGCTGATTTCGGCGCGCGGGTGGGGCACCAAGCGGATCGGCGTAGAGATGGACAACTACTACTTCACCGCCGCCGCTTATGGCGCGTTGCAGAAGGGCCTGCCCAAGGCGACCTTCGTCGATGCCAATTCCCTGGTGAACTGGCAGCGCGCGGTGAAGTCACCGGCCGAGATCGTCTACATGCGGCGCGCGGCGCGTATCGTCGAGGCCATGCAGACCCGCGCCATGGAGCTGATCGAACCCGGCATGCGGATGAACGACCTGGTGGCGGAGATCTATCGTACCGGGGTGAAGGGCGCTGACGGCCACGGCGGCGACTATCCCGCCATCGCGCCGCTGCTGCCGACCGGCGCCGGTGCCTCGGCACCGCATCTGACCTGGAGCGACCAGCCCTTCAAGCAGGGCGAAGGCACCTTCATCGAAATCGCCGGCTGCCACCGCCGCTATCACTGCCCGATGTCGCGCACTGTCTTCCTGGGCCAGCCGCCGCAGGCCTTTTTCGATACCGAGAAGGCGGTGCTGGAAGGCATCGCCGCGGCGCTTGACGCGGTGAAGCCCGGCAATACCTGCGAGCAGGTGGAGGCCGCCTGGCGCACCACGGTGGCGCGCTACGGCATCGAGAAGTCCAGCCGTATCGGCTACTCCATCGGCCTCAGCTATCCGCCTGACTGGGGCGAGCGGACCATGAGCCTGCGGCCCGGCGATACCTCGGTGTTGCAGCCCGGCATGACCTTCCACCTGATTCCAGCGATCTGGCAGGACGACTGGGGTCTGGAAATCACCGAGAGCTTCCTGGTGACCGAGACCGGGCACGAGACCTTCTGCAACTTCCCCCGCCGTCTCTTCGTCAAACCTTGAGGGCACCCATGCTTCGGCCGTCACCCATCACCGCCACCGTCGACTTCGAGCAGGAGGGCAAGCAGCACGGCTTCCTGAACCTGCCCTACTCGCGGGACGATTCGGCCTGGGGTCACATTCCCCTGCCGATAACCGTGGTAAAGCGGGGGCAGGGGGCGACGGCGCTGCTGGTGGCCGGCAATCACGGCGATGAATACGAAGGCCAGGTGGCGCTGCACAAGCTGGCCCAGACGCTGCAGGCCGACGACATCAGCGGCCGGGTGATCATCCTGCCGGGGCTGAACTTCCCGGCGGTGCAGGCTGGCACGCGCACCTCGCCGATCGATCGCGGCAACATGAACCGCTCCTTTCCCGGCCGACCGGACGGCACGGTGACCGAGAAGATCGCCGACTACGTGACCCGGCATTTGCTGCCGCTGGCCGATCTGGTGGCCGACCTGCACAGCGGCGGCAAGACGCTGCAGTTCCTGCCCTTCGCCGCCTGCCATGAGCTGCCGGACAAGGCCCAGGAAGCGCGCTGCATCGCTGCCATGGAGGCCTTTGGTGCGCCCTTTTCCATGACCATGCTGGAGCTCGATGCCGTCGGCATGCTGGACACGGCGGTGGAGGAACTGGGCAAGGTCTTCGTCACCACCGAACTCGCCGGTGGCGGCACCACCACGGCGGCGACCATTGCCATCGCCGAGCGTGGCGTGCGCAACCTGCTGGTCCATCTCGACATCCTGCCGGGGCGGCTGGAGGCCACGACGAGCCGGCGCCTGTCGATGCCCGACGGCGATTGCTTCGTCATCGGCCAGGACCGCGGCCTGCTGGAGCCCTGCGCCGACCTGGGCGAGGTGGTGTCCAAGGGCCAGGTGATCGTCCGCATCCACGAGTTGGAGCGCACCGGCCGCCTGCCGGCCGAGTATCGCGCCCGCCGCGCTGGGCTGCTGACGGCGCGCCACTTCCCCGGGCTGGTGAAGCCCGGTGACTGCCTCGCCGTTGTCGCCGTCGAAGGCGCCTGACGGCTGCACTGACACAAGGGAGAAAGCCATGACCGCCGCGACACAGCGCAGCAACGACTACTGGACCAAGCTGGAGGAGGCCGACCAGGCCTCGGTCCTGCACCCCTTCACCCAGCTCAAGGACTTCGCCGAGGGGCGGCAGCGGCCGCGCATCATCACCGGCGGGCGCGGCGTCTTCATCCGCGACCAGGATGGCCGCGAGCTGCTGGATGGCTTCGCCGGGCTCTACTGCGTCAACATCGGCTACGGCCGTGATGACGTGGCCGAAGCCATCGCCAAGCAGGCGCACCAGCTGGCCTATTATCATTCCTATGCCGGCACCTCGAGCGAGCCGCTGATCCGTCTGTCGGAGCGGCTGGTGGCTATGGCGCCGGGCAAGATGAGCAAGGTCTTCTATGGCCTGTCGGGCAGCGACGCCAACGAGACCCAGGCCAAGCTGGTCTGGTACTACAACAACCTGCGCGGCCAGCCGGCGAAGAAGAAGATCATCGCGCGCGAGCGCGGCTACCACGGCTGCTCGGTCATCTCCGGCTCCATGACTGGCCTCGACTTCTATCACGCGCACATGGACCTGCCGGTCTCGGCCATCAAGCGCACCGGCGTGCCACACCTCTATTGGGGCGGGCAGCCAGGTGAGAGCGAGGCCGACTTCTCCGCCCGCCGCGCGCGCGAGCTCGACGAGCTGATCCAGGCCGAGGGCCCCGATACGGTCGGCGCCTTCATCGGCGAGCCGGTGCTGGGCACCGGTGGCATCATCCCGCCGCCGGCCGGCTACTGGCAGGCCATCCAGGCCGTGCTGCGCAAGCATGACGTGCTGCTGATCGCCGACGAGGTGGTGACCGGATTCGGCCGCACCGGCAAGCTGTTCGGTTCCTTCGCCTACGACATGGAACCGGATCTCATCACCGTGGCCAAGGGCCTGACCAGCGCCTATGTGCCGCTCTCCGCCTGCCTGGTGGGCGAGCGTGTCTTCGAGGTGATGAGCGAGGCGGCGCCGCGCATCGGCGCCTTCAGCCATGGCTATACCTATTCCGGTCACCCGATTGGCGCCGCCGCGGCCAACGCCGTGCTCGATATCGTCGAGAAGGAGGACCTGCCGGGCAACGCCGCGCGGGTCGGCGGCTATTTCCAGCAGCGGCTGCACGAGCTATTCGACGAACATCCCATCGTTGGCGAGGTGCGCGGCGTCGGCCTGATGGCAGCGCTGGAGTTCGTCGCCGACAAGGGCGCGAAGACCCGCTTCGATGCCGGGCTGAAGGTCGGTGCTCGCGTGTCAGCCGCCGCGCTACAGGAGGGGCTGATCGCCCGCGCCATGCCGCACGGCGACATCCTGGGCTTCTCGCCGCCGCTGGTCATTACCCGGACGGAGATCGACCTGATGCTGGAGCGCGCCAAGCGCGCCGTCGACAAGGTGGCTAGCGAACTCTAGGGCTCAGACGCAGAGCGGGCGTTGGTGGCTGGTGCCGCCGGCGCCCTGCTTCGCTCAGCGCGGTTCTAGGGCTTGAAGCAGGTGGCGAAGCCCTGCACCGACAGCGTGCCGCCGCCGTCCGAGCAAACCGCCGCGACATGGCAGCGATCATGCGGCTGATCGTTGGGCTGTCCCGACGCGGCGACGGAGCCGATGTCCAGGCGCCCGATCGAAGTGCAGGTATCACTCGCCAAGTACTGCCCGACGGTGTAGCTGCAGTTCAGCACCATCTGACCAGCCGGGCAGATGGCATTGCATTCCGCCACGCCGGCCTTGCCGCCGTCGAAGCAGTTCGCCGAGGTGACGTCCTGCGCCTGCGCCGGTGATGCCAAAGCGAACAGCAATGCCGCCGCAAAGATGCCGAGCATCTTCATATGTCTACTCCCTGTTCTGGTTTGCCTGAGTCGAGGGACTCTTGCAGCCCCTGTGGCATCGCCATCGTCGCGGTGATGCTTGGGGCAACCTTGCATCCTGTCGGGAGAATCGCCAGCACCAATCGAGATTCAGACGGGCTGCGTCGCCCCGCTGGCGCGCCCGTAGACCGTCTCGTTGACACCGGGATCGCCGATGACACCGGGATGATCTTCGTAGACGAAGACCGACATCAGGCGCAGTCGCTCGCCGGCAACCTCGGTCACGCGATGCAGCGAATTGCAGCCGCGGAAGATCACCAGAGCGCCGGGCTCGCGCGGCACGATCTTCAGCCGGCTGCGGTCGCCCTTCAGCACCTTGGCGACCTCGGTCGGCATGGGATCGTCCTGGCTGCGCGTGTTGGGCACGATCTCGAACTCGCCGCCGGACTCCGCCGCCTGCAGCATCAACGTCATGGTGAAGGGGCTGGTGGAATCGAAGTGCCAGGCCGAACAGTCGCCGGCCTCGTAGCAGACCACGTTGACTGCCTGCAGCTGGTCGTCGGTCGGATAGAGGGCGGCGGCACTGACCACCTCCTCGACGAAGCGGATCATCGCCGGCCAGTGGTAGAGCGTCTTGATCGGGATGGCCGCGGGCAGCACGTCGTTGGCGATCATGCGGTAGGAGGCATCGAAGAAAATGTTCGACGGATGGTCGGCCGGCTGTGTCGGATCGCCCTTCTTGTAGAGATAGCAGGTACGGCGCGAGCGGTTGCGGAAGCCGCGGTCGAACACGTCACGCACCTCCGTCAGCGTTTGCTCAAGCGCTGCCTGGGTGATGAAGTCCGGCAGCACGCAGTACTGCAGCGTATCGAGGTCCTGCCGCAGCTTGGCGATCAGCGCGGCGCGCCGCGGATCCGCCGGGTCGGCGATCGGCCAGGCCTTCAGGTTGACGATCTCTTCCGGCCGTAGGGTCTGGGTGGTCATCGCTGCCTCCTCGGGCGTTGTCAGGTTGCGCTGGCCGGCCCGCCGTCGCGCGCGCCGGCGGCGACGTCGGGCAGGATGACGGCGGCGGCGGCATCGGCGGTCAGGCCGACCCGCGCACCGGGTTCGAAGACGTCGTCGGCACGCTCCAGGTCGTTGGCGTGGAAGACGCTGAGCGGCTCTGCCAGGTGCTCGCTGGCGAGCTGGTAGAGCGTGCGGTTGCCGAAGTAGGTGCTTTCGCGCACCTCGAAGACCGGGCGGTCGGCGCTGGCCGGCTGGATCGCCAGGCGCTCCGGCCGCAACGCCAGGGTTATGGCGTCGCCAGCGTCGAGCTTGCAGGCCGCCGGTGGCACCGCCAGCGGGCCCAGGCCAGCGACCTCGACCAGCACCTGGGTGCCATTGGCCTTGGTGACCCGGCCGGGCAGGAAGTTCATCTCGCCGACGAAGGCGGCAACCGCGCGGCTGATCGGACGCTCGTAGAGTTCGCGCGGCGCGGAGCACTGCAGGATACGGCCCTCCTGCATCACCGCGATGCGGTCCGACAGGGTCAGCGCCTCCTCCTGGTCGTGCGTTACCAGGATGAAGGTGATGCCGACCTCGCGCTGCAGGCGACGCAGCTCGATCTGCATGTTCTCGCGCAGCTTCTTGTCCAGGGCGGCCAGCGGCTCGTCCAGCAGCAGCACCTTGGGCTTCAACACCAGGGCGCGGGCCAACGCGATGCGCTGCAGCTGGCCGCCGGAGAGCTGGTCGGGCCGTCGCTCGGCGAAGCCGGGCAGGCGGATCAGCGCCAGCATGCGCTCGACCTCGGCCTGGCGCCTGGCTGGTGTCAGGCGTTTGCGCGCCAGGCCATAGGCGATGTTCTCGCCCACCGTCAGGTGCGGGAAGATGGCGTAGCTCTGGAACACCATGTTGGTCGGGCGGCGATAGGACGGCAGCCGCGTCACGTCGCTGCCGTCGATGAAGACCTTGCCGCCGCTGGGGTGCTCCAGGCCGCCGATCATGCGCAGCAAGGTGGTCTTGCCGCAGCCCGAGGGGCCAAGCAGCGAGAAGAACTCGCCACTGCCGATCCGCAGATCCGATGGCTGCACGGCGCGCACCGCGCCGAAGCGCTTCTCCAGGCCGCGGATGTCGATGAAGGCGTCGGTCATGCGGCGCTCCCTGTCGCCTGGCGGCCGCCCTTGCGACGCAGCAGCTGCGAGCCGACGACGGCGGTGATGGAGAAGAGGATGACCAGCGTCGCCAGCGCCAGCACCAGTGGCAGCCGATCTGGGAAGCGCATCTGGCTCCACATGTAGACCGGCAGCGTCGGTGAGTTGCTGGACAGGAAGAAGGCCAGGATGAACTCGTCGAACGAGACGGTGAAGGTCAGCATCAGGCTGGACAGGATGCCAGGCCAGGCCAGCGGCAGGGTCACCCGGCAGAAGGTGCGGAAGGGCGGTTCGCCCAGGTCCATCGAGGCCTGTTCCAGATTGGCGCCGAGGCCCTGGAACTGGGACAGCATGACGCCATAGGCGAAGGGCGTGCAGAACAGGCAGTGCGCCAAGGTCACGGTACCGAGCGACAGCTCGACCCCGAGCAGCGAGAAGACGGTCAGCAGCGATACGCCGATCACCACGGTGGGCAGTGCCAGCGGCAGCAGCAGCGCCAGCGTGATGGCCCGCTTGCCGGGGAACTCCAGGCGCGCCGTGGCCAACGCCGCCAGGGTCGCCGTCGCCGTGGTCCAGACCGCGGTGATGGCGGCGACGATCAGCGAGTTCTCCAGCGAGGCGATCAAGCCCTCGGCCTCGAACAGCTGGCCGAACCACTTCACCGTGAAGCCGCGCCAGGGGAAGGACACGTAGACCGAGTCGTGGAAGGCGAAGAGCACGATGAAGGCGATCGGCAGGTAGAGCACGAAGATGTAGAGCAGCACGTAGGCCTTGCGCAGGCGTTTCATCGGAAGGCCCTCACTAGCCGCTTGGTTCCCAGCACCAGCAGGCAGGCAATCAACGTCGCCACCAGCATGGTGGCGATGGCCAGTGCGCCGCCCAGCGGCACGTTGTTCGAGGCGCCGAACTGCATGGCGATGAAGACGCCGACCATGACGCCGCTGGGCCCGCCGATCAGCTGCGGTGTGACGTAGTCGCCGAACACCGGGATGAAGATCAGCACGAAGGCGGCGAAGACGCCGGGCAGGGCAAGCGGCAGGGTGACGCGGCAGAAGCTGCGGAAGGGCCCGTCGCCCAGGTCGCCGGCCACCTGCACCAGCGAACGGTCCATGCGCTGCAGCGAGACATAGATCGGCAGGATGGCGAAGGGCGCCCAGGCATGCGCCAGCGCGATGGCGACCGAGGTCGGGTTGTAGAGCAGGAACTCAAGCGGCTTGTCGGTGATGCCGGCGCCGATCAGCCCGCTGTTGACCACCCCCTTGTAGCCCAGGATCAGCTTCCACGAGAGGATGCGCAGCAGGTAGCTGATCCACGACGGCAGCGTCAGGATCACCAGCCAGAAGAGCCGCCGTCCGGCGACGTCGAAGGCGACGAAATAGGCGACCGGAAAGGCCAGCAGGACGGAGAGCAGTGCCACCAGCGCGGCGATCCAGGCCGAGCGGAGCATCAGCTTCTGGATTCCCGGGCTGCTGAAGACCTGCTCATAGCTGGCCCAGGAAAAGCCGAAGTCGAAATCCAGGTAGTGCTGGGTGCCGAAGGAGGAAACCGCCAGCAGGCCGAGGCAACCGACCAGCCCCAGGATCACCGTGACGATGACTGGCGACAGCAGCAGGTAGGCGCGGGCGGCCTGCAGCCTGCCGGTCATGGCGCCTGCCCCAGCGCGCGGTCGATGTAGTCGCAGCAGAGGCGGATGGCGCGCTCGTGCGATACCGCCTGGTCGTCGATCGACAGCTCCAGCCACAGGCCGTCGACCAGCGCGATGTAGCCGATGGCGGCACTCTCGGTATCGACCTGCCGGCCGTGCTCCCGCGCCGCGGCGGTGAACAGCGCCTGCATGCGGGCGGTGTAGTCGCTGTAGAGCATGCGATTGACGTCGCGTACCGGCTTGGAAAAGCGAATCTCGTGCCAGAAGGCGAGGAAGGCGTGGCGGTTGGTGGGATTGCAAACCGTGGTGGAGAAGATCGCCGCCGGCATGGACTTCAGCCGCGCATAGGCGGTGTCGCCGGCCTTGGACTGCAGCTTCTGCACCTTGCGTGTCACCTCGCCGAACAGATGGGCGAAGGCAGCGGCCATCAGCTCGTCCTTGCTCTCGTAGTAATGCGTCAGCAGGCCCGAGGAGATGCCGGCGGCGGCGCAGATCATCCGCACCGTCGTATGGGCCACGCCGTGCTTGGCGAGCGAGGCGATGGTGGCCTCGATCAGCGCCCTGCGGCGGTACTCCTGGATCTCCGGATGGGTGCGCGGCCTGGAGCGGACCTTCATGACGACCTCGTGTGCTGCGGCAGGTGACTGCTGCGGGGCGCGCCTGCTGCGCGGCGCCGCATCATGCCACGGCGTCCTGCCGAGCCGGTTGGCGAGGGCAGGGCGGGGGCGCCCGGCGGCCGGGCGCCCCCTGCTTTGCCGAAGCGGCCGATCAGGCGATCTTCACCTCGTCGAAGACCGCCTGGTACTTCTGGCGGACCTCCGGGTCGACCTGCTTCTGGAAGCGTGAGGTGGCCAGGACCTTTCCGGGATCGGTGATGCCCAATTCCTCCAGCCGCGCGGCGGTCACCTTGTCATAGGCCTTGATGTTGCCGCTGCCATAGCCGTAGGCGTTGATCAGGAACTCGCCGACCTCGGGCGCCATGTAGGCGTTGATGTACTCGTAGGCGAGGTCCAGCGAGTGCGGGTGGTCCTTGTAGAGCACCAGGCCGTCGGTCCAGGTGATGATGCCCTCCTTGGGCTTCATCATCGCCATGTCGACGCCCTGGCTGCGCAGCAGCGCGACCGAGGCGTTCCAGCCATAGGCCGCGACCAGCTCGTCGGTGGCAAAGGCCTGCTCCATGTCGGTCTGGCTGCTCCAGTAGAAGCGCGACAGCGGCTTCTGCTTCAGCAGCGCGACACGTGTCTTCTCCAGCTCGGGATCGGTCATGCTCCAGGGATCTACCGCGCCGGTGTAGAGGCCGCCGACGATCAGCAGTCCCTCGACGGCGTCGCGCATGCCGATGCGGCCGGCATACTGCTCGTCCCACAGCACGCCCCAGGACTCCTCCTTGGGCTGAATCAGGTCCTTGCGATAGATGACCGAGGAGTTGCCCCACGAGAAGGGCGCGATCCACATCTTGCCGTCGACGTTCTCGACCTGTTGCAGCTCGGGAAAGAAGTCATTCCAGTGCGTCAGGCGGTTGGTGTCGATCGGCATGATCAGGCCGGCGTCGCGCAACTTGCCGACCATGAAGCTGGTGTGGTGCGTCATGTCCGGCTTGAAGCCCGAGGCGACCTTCTGGAAGCCCTCCTCGTCGGAGCCCATCAGGCTGAAGTCGGGCTTGCCGTGCTTGGCGTAGTAGCTGGGCGCCAGCTCCTCGATGTCATAGCCAGACCAGGTCTGGATCAGCAGCTGCTCGGCGGCGAAGGCGCGCCCGCCGATGCCCGGCAGCGACACCACGCCGACACCGGCCGCGGCCATTCCCTGCAACAGGCGCCGGCGGCTCAAGCGGCCGGCCTTTACTTCGCGAACGATCTCCCGTGCCAGATCACCCTTCATTGTCGGTCCTCCCTTTCGGCTTCTTGCGAGCTGCGGGGAGCATAGGAAAACTTGAGCGCTTGTCCAATAAAAATTTGCACGATTGTGCAAATAATTTCATGAGCGATAGCCGATCATCGACCTTTGGCCTTGTTGCCAGGCGGCTTTCGTCAACCAAAGATAGTTCTGGAAAAAGGACATAACCCGCGACGAAATGCTCGCCGAGGTGGGTTGTGCCGATGTTGAGACGTAGGGATGCCCCATCCCGAAGACCCAGCGCAGCAGGGCGCCTCGAAGGACGGTCAGACCGGCCAGATCTGCCGACGCGTCCGGGGTTCTACCAGCCGGTATAGACGCCCAGGCCGCGGCGCTTGATCTGGCCGCCGACGATGGAGCGCTGGATTTCGCTGGTGCCTTCCCAGATGCGGTCGACGCGCAGGTCGCGGTACAGCCGCTCCACGGGGTTCTCGCGCATGTAGCCGCGGCCACCCAGGATCTGCACCGCGCGGTCGACCACGCGGCCGGCCATCTCCGAGCAATGCAGCTTCAGAGCCGAGGCGCGGGCGTGCACCAGCTTGCGGTCCAGGCCGGCGTCGATTTCCGAAGCGCAGCGATAGAGCAGCGACTTGGCCGCCATGATTTCCACCGCGCTGTCGGCCAGCATGAACTCGATGGACTGGAAGTCGCGGATAGCCTGGCCGAACTGCACGCGCTCTTCAGCCCAGGCGTTCGCCGTCTCCAGCGCGCGAATGGCACCGCCGACGCAGTTGGCGGCGATCTGTAGCCGTGCCTCGACGAACCAGTCCTTGGTCAGCTCGAAGCCCTGGCCGACCTCGCCCAGCACCTGCTCCGGCCCCAGTTCGACGCGGTCGAAGTGGAACTCCGGGTGGCCGAAGACATAGGTGTGCATGAACTTCGGGTGGCGCCCTTCGCGCACGCCGGGCAGCGCCTTGTCGACCAGGAAGACCGTCGGCTTCTTCGGGTCACCATCGACCAGGGCGTGCACCAGGATGAAGTCGCAGACGTCGCCCGAGGTGACGAACCACTTCTCGCCGGTCAGGTAATAGCGCCCGTCGCGGTAGTCGGCGCGGGTTTCCACCAGCGAGGGGTCACTGCCGGCGTTCTTCTCGGTGATGGCGAAGCAGGCGCGGCGCTCGCCGGCGCAGGCCGGGCGCAGGTAACGGTCGATCTGCGCCGGCGTGCCGTCCTTCAGCGGCAGGGCCGGGTGCCAGACCACGGCCCAGAGCGCGCCGGTGGCCTTGCCCAGCTCCTCATTCACCACCGCCTGTTCCAGGAAGCTGAAGCCCTGGCCGCCCACCGCGGGCTTGTGGTTGATGCCATTGAAGCCGGCCTCGACGACGGCGCGACGTAGCCGATCACGCAACTCTGCCGGCAGCTTGCCCTCGTTCTCCAGCTGCTCTTCGTGCGGAAAGAGCCAGGTCTCGGCGAAGGCCTTGGCGCGGGCCTTGAGGTCCCGCTCGCGCGGGCTGAGGGTCAGGTCCATGGTGTCAGTTCCTGGCCGCGGCGGGCACCACCAGCGCGTCGACGGCGACGGCGCCGGTTGGGTGCACGATCAGCGGATTGACGTCGATCTCGGCCACCAACGGGCCCAGGGTCGCGACCAGCCGCGAGAAGCTGACCAGCGTACGGATCAGGGCGCCACGGTCCAGCGCCGGCTTGCCGCGCAGGCCAGCCAGCAGCTTCGCCGCCTTCAGGCTGTCGATCATCTGGGCAGCGCCGAGTGCGTCGACCGGCGCCAGGGCACAGGCGCTGTCGGCCAGCAGCTCGACCAGGATGCCGCCGGCACCCAGCACCACGAGCGGGCCGAACTGTGGATCGAAGCGCGCGCCCAAAATGAACTCGGCGCCGGCCGGTGCCATGGCCTGCAGCAGCACGCGGGGACCCAGGCGCGTGGAGAGATCACGCCAGCCCGCCGTCACCGCCGCCGCGTCGCGCAGGTTCAGCAGTACGCCGCCAGCGTCGGACTTGTGGTGCAGCCCCTCGGCCGCCGCCTTCATCACCACCGGTCCGCCCAGCGTGGCGAAGGCGGCCTGCGCCTCGGGCTCGCTGGTCGCCGCCAGGCTGCGCGCCACCGGCAGCTCGAAGTCAGCCAGCAGCATCAGGCTCTCTTCCTCCGACAGCACACGGCCCTGGCCAAGGCGGGCGCGCCAGGCGTCGGACAGGGCAGGCAGGGGGCCAACCGGCGACCGCGGGCGGTGGTCGCGGAAGTCGAGTGCGTGGCGGATCGCCTGCAGCGCTGGCACGGTGCCATCGAGCAGCGGCACCCCGGCCGCCATGGCGCGGCGCACCTGCTCGTCATGGCGCACGCCGGAGAAGTTGACGGCGATGACCACCGGCTTGTCGGTGTGCCGCGCCGTGCGCAACGCGCTTTCGACGAAGCCGTCATGCACATAGGAGTGGTCGCGGGCGTCGGTCACCAGCGCGGCAATGGCAGTATCCTCGTCGGCCGCGAGTGTCGTCAGCAGGTCGGTGAAGTTGTTGACGAAGTCCTGCCCGGTGCCCCAGGCGTCCAGCGGGTTGGCCGGTTCCAGCCCCGGTTCCAGCTGGCCGCGCAGGCGTTCCGTGGTCGACGGGCTGATCTGGGCGAAGGGCACGCCGGCGTCGACCGCCAGGTCAGCCAGCAGCTCGCGCTCGCCGCCGCTGTCGTGCATCGTCGCCAGGCCGCCGGGGCCGGGGCGACGATCGGCCGACAGCAGCAGCAGGGTCGCCGCCAGCTCGTCGATCGACTTCACGCGGATCACGCCATGCCGGCGGCAGAGCGCGTCGAAGGCAGCATCGTCGCCGGTCAGCGCGCCGGTGTGGCTGATGGCCAGGCGCTGCGAGACCTCGCTGCGGCCGACCTTCAGCACCACCACGGGAATGCGCTGGCGCTCGGCCCGCACCAGGGCGGCGATGAAGTTCTCCGGGTCGCGCACCGATTCCAGGAACAGTCCCACCACCCGCGTCGAGGCGCGCGACAATGCGTAGTCCAGGTAGTCGGCTGCCGTGGTCACGGTCTCCGACCCCGGGCTAACCGCCAGGTTGATGCGATAGCGCGGATCGTTGTGCGCGATGCAGCCGAATACCGAGCCCGACTGGGCGATGAAGGCGATGTGGCCCGGATCGCGCTTGCGCTGCGAGGGGAAGCCGCAGGCCCAGACACCGGACTCGTCGTTGTAGAAGCCCATGCAGTTGACGCCGCAGATCGGCATGGCGGCCTCGCGCGCGATGGCGGCCAGGCGCTCGCCCAGCTTCGGATCGTCGGGCAGGCTGGCCGAGGCGAAGATCACCGCGGCGCGGGTGCCCGCCTTGGCGGCCTCGACCAGCATCTTCTCCAGTCCGGCGTTGGCCACCGACAGGATCGCCATGTCGACCGGCCGGCCGATGGCAGCGAGCGAGGGCAGGCAGGGAAAGCC
The DNA here is from genome assembly GCA_038363005.1 of Rhodospirillales bacterium. Classification (GTDB taxonomy): domain Bacteria; phylum Pseudomonadota; class Alphaproteobacteria; order Kiloniellales; family JACOMY01; genus JAKOWB01. The sequence goes on along the minus strand of JBBQBI010000018.1, from coordinate 77,882 downwards.
CTCGACCTCGTCGTACTTCGGATTGATCGCCCAGGCCTCGCCATCGAAACCGCCGCGCCGCAGGGTCAGCATCATGTCGCGACCTGGCGCGTTCTGTCGGTTGGTGGCGCCTACCAGGGCGATGGTGCGGGGCGCAAGCAGGGGGTCGAGGCGGTGGCTCATGGGGATACTCTAAAGGAAGAGGGGGCCCGGCGGGCCGGGCCCCCTTTGAGGTAGGGAAGCAGGTAGTCAGGCTCAGCCGAGCAGGAACTGGTTCCAGCGCTCCTCGGAGGCGCGCGAGTACTTGTTGCACTCTTGCTCGTTCTGGATGACGCCCATGATCTTCACGTTGTCCGGCGACATGACCATCATGGCACGACCCTTCTCGTCGGCTTTGGCCGCCGCCGCTTCGAGCACCGGCCCGTAGGAATTGAGGGTCAGGAGGGCGGTCTGCGGGCCCTCGCCGAGCGCGAAGTTCATCGCCTCGTGCGCCAGCTCCACGTAGGGCGAGCCCTTCGGGATCAACCACCAGTTGCCCCAGGCGATGCCGTCCTTATAGGTGTGCGAGATCGGCGCGCCCTCGGCCTCGGCGGCCAGCTGGCGGCCGGTCCACACAGAGCAGAGCGCCAGTTCACCGCTGGACAGCAGCTGCGGCGGCTGTGCGCCAGCGCCCCACCAGACCGTGACGTGCGGCTTGATCTCGGCCAGCTTGCCGAAAGCCTGGTCGATTTTCTCCGGGGTGGCCGGGTAGATCTCGTCACGTGTCAAACCCGCGGCCAACAGGGCGGCCTCGTAGTTGTAGAGGAAATTCTTGTAGAGGCCGCGCGGGCCGGGGAAGCCTTTGGCGTTCCAGAAGTCGGCCCAGGACTGCGGGCCGGCATCGGCCGGGAAGGCACTGTGCGACCAAGCGATGATGGTGCCGCCGGTCGACGTGGCGATGCCGTAGGGATTCACCCAGCCGGGATCGAGATTCTTGGCGTTCGGGATCTTCGACAAGTCGAGCGCCTCGACGAAGCCCTCCTGCTCGCCCTGCCACACGGCGCTGCCGCCGACCGTGACCAGGTCCCACTCGACGTTCTTCGCTTCGACCATGGCCTTGATCTTGGCAGTCTCGGTCGGCGAGGTGTTGATGATCTCGATGCCCTTCAGCGCGGCGAAGGGGTCCATGAAGGCCACCTTCTCGGCGTTGGAGAGCGCGCCACCCCAGGAGGTAAAGGTGAAGGGGCGGTCCGCCGCCTGGGCCAGGCGCGGCAGGCCGCTGGAGGCAAGCACCAGGCCGGCGGCCGCGGTGCCCAACATGAATTCACGACGTTGCATCGCTGGTCTCCCTTGATCGCTCATTACTCGGGAAGAATGCGCAGCGCGTCTGGCTGCCAGCCCACGCGGACCCGAGACCCGCGTGGTATCTCTCGGTCGGCAAAGCGGCGCAGCCAGACCTTGGTGCCGTCACGCAGCACCAGCGCCAGCGCCAGCAGTTCGCCGAGATAGACTGTTTCCTCGACCGTGGCCTCGATGGCTTCGCCCGGCGCGTCGAGCAGCAGGTGCTCAGGCCGGATCAGCAGCTTGGCGGCACCGCCGACGACCAGCCCGGGCAGCAGGCCGGCGGTGACCCGCCGCCCCAGCGCCGGCACCTCGGCCTCGACCACCTGGCCCATGATGGCCGTGACCTTAGCCGGCAGCAGGTTCGACTCGCCGATGAATCCGGCCACGAAGACGTCGGCCGGATGGCCATAGAGCTCGGCCGCGGTGCCGATCTGCATTATCCGGCCGTCCCGCATCACCGCCACGCGGTCGGACAGCACCAGGGCCTCCTCCTGGTCGTGGGTGACGTAGATCGTGGTGCGGCGGTGGGCCTCGTGCAGGCGGCGCAGTTCGAGCTGCACGGTCTTGCGCAGCTGGCGATCCAGCGCGCCCAGCGGCTCGTCCATCAGCAGCACGTCAGGCTCGATCACCAGCGCGCGGGCTAGCGCGACACGCTGCTGCTGGCCGCCCGACATCTGCTGGATAGTGCGCTTTCCGAAGGACTCGAGTTGTACCTGCGCCAGGGCCTCGGCGACGCGGCGAACGATCTCTGGCTGGGCGACGCCGCGCACTTTGAGGCCATAGGCCACGTTCTTCTCCACGGTCATGTGCGGGAAGAGCGCGTAGTTCTGGAACACCATGCCGACATTGCGATGGCGCGCCGGTACGCGGGTCACGTCGCGTTCGCCGATGAAGACGCTGCCGCTGGTCGGCTCGAGGTAGCCGGCGGTCAGGTTCAGCAGCGTGGTCTTGCCGGAACCCGAAGGGCCGAGCAGAGTCAGGAACTCGCCCGGCCGCACCTCCAGGTCTGTCGGGCGCAGTGCTTCGACGCTGCCGTAGTGCTTGCTGATCGCGGCGAAGCGCAGGGCGAGGCCCAGGTCGCGGCGGGCAGTCAGGGGGTCGGTCATCGGCTCGCTTCCTTGTGGCGGGTGGCGAAGCGGGCGGCGACGAAGAGCACGACTGCCAGCAGGATCATCATGGTGGCGGCCACTGCGGCCTCGGGTGTGAGTTCTATGCGGATAGCCTCCCACATCTTCACCGGCAGGGTCTTGCCCTGGTGGCCGGCAAGGAAGATGGACACTACGACCTCGTCGAAGGAAGTCAGGAAGGCGAAGACGCCGCCGCCCACCAGTCCGGGCAGGATGTTGGGCAGCGTGATGCTGCGGAACACGGTCCAGGGACTGGCGCCCAGCCCGGTCGCCGCCCGCAACCAGTTGGGGTCCACCGCGCGCAGCGAAATGCCGACGTTGATGATGACCAGCGGCAGTGCCAGCACCGTGTGGCCCAGCAGCACCGCCCAGGTCGTGCCGCTGAGCCCGATCTCGATGGCGCTGCGATAGAGCGCCACGCCGGTGATGATGACCGGCACGATCATCGGCGCCATGAAGAGCCCGGCCATGGCCATGCGTCCGCGCCGCCCCATGCGCTCGAGGCCGAGCGCCGCCAGGGTGCCCAGCGCGACCGAGAGCAGCGTGACCAGCACCGCGACCTCGAGCGAGTTGAGCAGCGTGGTCATCCATTCCTTATCGGCGAAGAAGGAGTTGTACCAGCGCCAGGAAACCGCCTTGGGCGGCAGGTAGATGAAGGTGGCGTGGTTGAAAGAGGCCGGCACCACGGCCAGGATCGGCAGCACCAGGAAGGCCAGTACCAACCCGGCCAGGGCATGGGCGGCAATGCGGACCGGCAGCGGCGAGGTGTTCATCGCACCATCACCCCCTGCTGCAGCGGCACCAGCCGGGCGACCACGGCCAGCAGCGCCAGTACGACGGCCAGCAGCAGCAGTGAGGCGGCGGCGGCCAGCGGCCAGGCCAGGCGATCGCTGACGAAGCCGGCGATCAGCATGGACAGCGTGATGGCGTTGGCGCCGCCGAGGATCGCCGGCGTGATGTAGAAGCCGAGCGCGAAGAGGAACACGAAACCCGCGCCGCCGATCAGTCCCGGCAGGGAGAGCGGCAGGTAGACGCGAAAGAAGGTGGCGAGCGGGCTGGCGCCCAGGCCGTCACTGGCCAGCAGCAGGCGGCGGTCGATCCGGCTCATGGCGGAGTAGAGCGGCAGCACGGCATAGGGCAGCAGCACGTGCACCATGCCGATGATGACCGCGGTGTCGTTGAACAGCATGGCGAAGGGCTTATCGGTGATCCCGATCTCGACCAGCGTGCGGTTGATCGGGCCGTTCTTCTCCAGCAGCAGCATCCAGGAGAAGGTGCGCACCAGCGTCGAGATCCAGAGCGGGAAGAGCACTCCGTAGAGCGCCAGCATGAACCATAGGCCCTTCAGCCGGCAGAGCACGTAGGCCAGGGGGTAGGCCAGCAGCACGGTGATCGCGGTGACCAGCACGGCGACCAGCAGGGTGGCCAGGAAGACCCGCTGATAGACCTCGCTGCCCGCCAGTTCGGTGAAGGGCGCCGGAGTGTTGGCATCGCCGGTGAAGGCCAGCGCCAGGAAGCGGCCGAGAGGGACCAGGAAGGCGGCGAACAGGAAGACCACGGCCGGCGCCACCAGCATCACGGCTTCCAGGCGCAAACGCCCCATGCCCCGCCTCCTGCTCTTTCCACGGATCGCGTTCGGCGGCTTTCTCATTGCCGTCAGCGTCGCAGAGGCAGCGCGGGTTAAGCAAGGAACTTTCACGATGATGAAAAGTTGCAGCGCGCGGCACGGGGATTTCACCGGTGAAATCAGCGCTGTTCTCAGGCCGTGAGGCGGGATCCTAGAACGATGGCGGCGTGATGGCCCAAACCACCAGGGTGCGGCTCTTGCCCGGGTTACGGTAGCGGTGCGGCGTGGTGCTGGGGAAGGCGAAGGAATCGCCCGGTTGCAGCAGGAAGTTGCGTTCGCCGACCCAGAGCTCCAGCCGGCCCTGCAGCAGCACGCCGCACTCCTCGCCGGCATGGGTGTAGGGCTCTTCGCCGGAAGAGGCGCCGGGCGCGAACTCCGACAGCAGCACCTCCAGCTGGTTGTTCAGGCTGGGCGACAGCAGGTGGTCGACGATGCCGAGGCCCGGATGTTCGAGCCGCTTGCGTTGCGCCCGGCGCACGATGACGTCGGACTCGTCGCCGGCCGGCCCGGCCGTAGGCTCGCGGAAGAACCAGCCGATCGGCTTGCCGAGCGCCGCGCCGAGGTCCTGCAGCGCTTTGACCGAGAGCTGCGACAGGCCGCGTTCGGCCTGGCTGACGAAGCCGACCGACAGGCCGGCGGTGCCGGCCACCTGCTGCAGCGATAGGCCCTTGGCCAGGCGCAGGCGACGCAGCTCGGCGCCGACGTTGCCGACCAGGTCGGGCCGGCTGCCGGCGTTGCGCGTCGGCTTTCTTTTCACCGTCATGAAAACACTCTGCCGCTTTTCACCGGTTCAGGTCGAGAGGCTTGCAGGGCCGCCGCGCGCGTTTGCCGGGTTGCCGCGGCGGTGCCATCAGGCAAGATCGCCGCCTCTCTACAAGGAGTCCATCCCGATGCGCGATTTCGACCTGCCCGGCCGCTCCGCCGTCCATGCCACCGAGGCCATGGCCGCCACCTCGCACCCACTGGCCACGGCCGCGGCGCTGGAGGTGCTGAAAGCCGGCGGCAATGCGCTGGACGCCGCCATCGCGGCGGTGGCGACGCTCTGCGTGGTCGAGCCGCAGTCCACCGGCATCGGTGGCGACTGCTTCGTGCTGCTGGCGCCCAAGGGCGGCGACCAGGTGATCGGCTTCAACGGCTCCGGCCGCTCGCCGGCGGCGGCGACGCTCGACTGGTACCTGTCGCGCGGGCACCAGAAGATCGAGCGGCACTCGCCGCACAGCGTCACCGTGCCGGGCGCCATCGATGCCTGGTGGCGGCTGCACCAGGACCACGGGCGGATGGACTTCGCCCGCCTGCTGGCGCCGGCGATCCACTATGCCGAACGCGGCTATCCGGTGCATGGCCGCGTGCACTTCGACTGGCTGGAGGACGCCCCGCTGCTGGCGCTGGATGCCTCCACGTCGGCGATCTTCCTGCCCGGCGGCAAAGTGCCGGCCGAGGGCGAGATCCATCGCCAACCGAAACTGGCCGAGACGCTGAAGGCGATCGCCAAGCACGGCCGCCAGGCCTTCTACGAGGGGCCGATCGCCGCTGCCATGGTCAAGCACCTGCGGGCCGCCGGCGGCCTGCATACGGAAGCCGATTTCGCCAACGCCGCCGGCGAGTACGTGACGCCGGTGACCACCGACTATCGGGGTCACCGCGTGCATCAGATTCCGCCCAACAACCAGGGCCTCACCGCGCTGGTCATGCTCAATATCCTGGAGGGCTACGAGCTCTCCAAGTACGGCCCGCTGTCGGTCGAGCGCACGCACCTGGAGCTGGAGGCCGGGCGCCTGGCCTTTGCCATGCGCGACCGCTGGCTGGCCGACCTGCCGTCGATGCCGGGCATGCTGGAGCAGCTGCTGTCGAAGGACTGGGCGGCATCGCTGCGAGCGAAAATCTCGCTTAACCGGGCGATGACGGAGATCCCCGATCTCGGCCTCAGGACCAGCGACACGGTCTATCTTTGCGTGGTCGACGGCGAGCGCAACGCGGTCTCCTTCATCAACTCGATCTACGACGGCTTCGGCAGCGGCATCACCTGCCCGGAGACCGGCGTGCTGTTCCAGAACCGCGGCACCTCCTTCCGCCTCGACCCGGCACACCCCAACCGCATGGCGCCCAACAAGCGGCCGATGCACACCATCATGCCCGGCATGCTGACCAAGGACGGCCAGTGCCTGGCGCCCTATGGCGTGATGGGCGGCGACTACCAGCCCTATGGCCACACCCGGTTGCTGACCTCGATGCTGGACTACGGTATGGACCCGCAGGCGGCGCTCGACCTGCCGCGCGTCTTCGGCCGCGGACTGGAGACCAAGGTGGAGAAGACGCTGCCGCCGGCGACGCTGCGCGGCCTGATGACCCTGGGCCACAAGCTGACCCTGGCGAGCGACCCGCTGGGCGGCGGCCAGTGCATCCGCATCGACCACCAGAGCGGCGTGCTGACCGGCGGCTCCGATCCGCGCAAGGACGGGATGGCGCTGGGCTACTAGGGCTTCGCTCGCTTGCCCTTCGTCCCGATCCCGGCGGTCAGCGCGTCGGGTACCAGCCGCAGCAGCGCCGACAGGCTCTCCGCCGCCGTCTTGCCGGCGGTGTCGAGGCGGGCGTCGGCCTTGGCGTAGAGGGCCTCGCGCTCGATCAGGATGCGGCGCAGGTCTTCCATGGCCTCGGGGTTGTCGGCCATCGGCCGGCGATCGCCCTGCGCCAGGACGCGGGCCATGTGCTCCTCCGGCCGCGCTGTCAGCCAGACGGTCCAGCAGTTGGCCAGTAGCAGGTCATAGGTTGCGGGTTCAGCCACCAAGCCGCCACCGGTCGCCAGGATCAGGCGCGGATGGCGCTCAATCACCGACTGCAGGGTGCGGCTTTCCAGGCGGCGCAGCATGGTCTGGCCGCCCAGCGCGATGACTTCGGCCAGCGGCATGCCGGCGGCCTGCTCGATGGCCTTGCTGAGCTCGACGAAGACCGCGCCGGTGCGGTCGGCGAGCAGGCGCCCCAGGGTCGACTTGCCGGCGCCACGCAGGCCGATCAGCGCCACGCGGGTCTGCCGCCGGTCGTCGTCGGCCAGGCCGAAGGCGCGCAGCAGCAGGGCATGGGCCTCGGCTGCCTGGGCGCCGTCCAGGCGGGCCACCAGGCCGGACAGCAGCTCCTCTTCGGCGCCGCGGTCGGGGCGGTCGCTGGCCAGCTCGGACAGCGGCAGGCCCATGGCGCGGGCAATCTCGCGCAGCAGCAGGATCGAGACGTTGCCGCGCCCGCCCTCCAGCTCCGCCAGATAGCGCTCGGAAACGCCGGACTCCTGCGCCAGCTGCTTGCGGGTCATGCCGCGGCGCATGCGCTGGCCGCGCACCCGGCGCCCCAGCAGCTCAAGGTACTCGCCCTCTGCCAGGCGCGGTGGCTGCGGCGGCAGGTCGGCAAGGGACTTGCCGCCGCCGGCGCTGGCCGGGGTCGGCTTAGGCGAGGTGGGCTTAGCCATGGCAGGTGACATAGTTCATGCGCTGGGACCGATCTTGCGTATCACATGCATTATAATGCTTGCGACCCTTCGAACATGCATTATAATGTCATCTACCGCGCCGTGCCGCGACCAAAATCTACGATGCCAGGAGCCCGCCCATGCAGCCTGACCTCACCATCCTCGTCGGCACCATGACCGGCACCGCCGATATCGTGGCCGAGGAGGTGCGCGACTGGCTGGCCGGGCAGGGCGTGAGCAGCGAGATCCGCTCCATGGTCGACCTGGACGCCGGCGTTTTCGAGGCCGGGCGGACCTATCTGATCTGCACCTCGACCTATGGCCAGGGCGACGTGCCGGACAACGCGCGGGATTTCTTCGGCGCGCTGGAGCGTCAGAGGCCGGATTTGGCGGGCGTGGGGTTCGGCCTGATCGGCCTGGGCGACAGTACCTACAAGGAGACCTTCTGCTTCGGCGGCAAGCGCTTCGAGACGCTGCTGACGACGCTGGGCGCGAGCTTGCTTGGCGCCGCCTTCTATCACGATGCCGCCGACGGCACCCTGCCGGAGGAGGAGGCGGTCACCTGGGTGGCCGAGTGGTTTTCCGCGGCTGAGCCGCTGAAGCGCGCGGCCTGACGGTCGCTTCGCCGCAGGCGTGCTAGCCTGCGCGCTATGATTCCAGGCCGCGACAAGACGGCCGGTGCAAGAGCAAGGGTTGGCGGACGGGGACGGACACGGCGGCTTGCCGGACGCTCCTTCGCTGCCCTGGGTTGGGTAGGGAGGACGAGAGACGATGACGGTCACGCCGGCGAGCCTGCCCGAGGGGCTCTACAACGCCGCGCTGGATCTGCTGGATCGCAATCTGCTGGCCGGTCACGGCGACCGCATCGCGGTGATCGATGACCAGGGCCGCTACAGCTATGCCGAGGTGACCGAGCGCGCCAACCGCTTCGCCAATGCGCTGGAAGCGCTGGGCATCCGCCGTGGCGAGCGCGTGCTGCTGGCACTGCACGACAGCGTCGACTTCCCCACCGCTTTCCTGGGCGCCATCAAGGCCGGCATCGTGCCGGTGCCGGTCAACACGCTGCTGCCGGCGCAGGACTTCGATTTCCTGCTGGGCGACAGCGGCGCCACCGCGCTGGTGGTATCGGAAGCGCTGCTGCCGCTGTTCCAGCCCCTGTTGGAGCGGCATCGCCCGCAGCTCGGCGCCGTCATCGTCTCCGGCGCCAAGGGTCACGGACACCCGACCTTGGCCGAGCTGCTGGCCAAGGCGACGCCGCAGCACCAGCCGGCGCCGACCGTGGCCGACGATTTCTGCTTCTGGCTCTATTCCTCCGGCTCCACCGGTACGCCGAAGGGCGCGGTGCACCTGCATTCGCACCTTATGGACACGGCCAAGCTCTATGCCCAGCCGATCCTGGGCATCGCGCCGGACGACGTGGTGTTTTCCGCCGCCAAGCTTTTCTTCGCCTATGGCCTGGGCAACGGCCTGACTTTTCCCTTCTCGGTCGGCGCCACCGCGGTGCTGATGGCCGAACGGCCGACGCCGGCCGCCGTGGCCAGGCGGCTGATCGAGCAGCGCGCCACCATCTTCTATGGTGTGCCGACGCTGTTCGGCCTGCTGCTGTCCTCCAGCGACCTGCCGGCCAAGGGTCAGCACGCGCTGCGCCTCTGCACCTCGGCCGGCGAGGCCTTGCCGGAAGACCTGGGCCGGCGCTGGAAGGAGCGCATGGGCGTCGACATTCTCGACGGCATCGGCTCGACCGAGATGCTGCACATCTTCATCTCCAACCGGCAGGACGACCTGCGCTACGGCACCTCGGGTCGGCCGGTGGAGGGCTACCAGGCACGCCTGGTCGACGAGCAGGGGCAGCCGGTGCCGGACGGCGAGATCGGCGACCTGCAGGTCAGCGGGCCGACCTGCTGCGTCTTCTACTGGCGCAAGCGCGAGAAAAGCCGCGAGACTTTCCTCGGCCACTGGACCCGCACCGGCGACAAGTATCGCATGACTCCGGAGGGCTACTGGCTCTACTGCGGTCGCTCCGACGACATGCTGAAGGTCAGCGGCCAGTACGTCTCACCCTTCGAGGTCGAGGCCGCGCTGGTGACCCACCCAGCGGTGCTGGAGGCGGCGGTGGTCGGCGTGCAGGATGCCGAGCAGCTGGTGAAGCCCAAGGCCTATATCGTGCTGCAGCCCGGCACGGCGCCCGATGCCGGGCTGGAGGAGGTACTGAAGAACCACGTGAAGTCGCGCCTGACGCCCTTCAAGTATCCGCGCTGGATCGAGGTGGTCGAGGAACTGCCGAAGACCGCCACCGGCAAGATCCAGCGCTTCAAGTTGCGGGCGCAGGGGCAAAGGGTTTAGAGCTTGGCTTGAGTTTCAACCGGCATGGGCCCGATGCAACGGGCCGCAGCCACGAACCTGGGAGGTCGTTACAAATGGCAAATCTGATTCGCGGGGCCGTCAGCCGCCGCACGCTGCTCAAGACCGCCGGCGGTGTCTCGGCACTGGCCGCCTTCGGTGCCACGCCGCTGCGCTACGCGCTGGGCGCCGAGTCGCTGAAGGTCGGCATGATGCTGCCCTATTCCGGCACCTACGCGAAGCTGGGCGAGAACATCAACATGGCAGTCGAGCTGCTGGTCGAGGAAAAGGGCGGCATGCTGGCCGGCCGGCCGATCGAGTTCATCAAGCTGGACGACGAAAGTGACCCGGCCAAGGCGCCGGAGAACACCAATCGCCTGGTCAGCCGTGACGAGGTCGACGTGATCATCGGCACGGTGCACAGCGGTGTCGAGATGGGCATGGTCAAGGTGGTCAAGGACAGCGGCACGCTGCTGATCGGCCCCAATGCCGGCGCTGGCGCCATGACCGGCGCGCTCTGCGCCCCGAACATCTTCCGCACCTCATTCTCCAACTGGCAGCCGAGCTACGGCATGGGCAAGGCGCTGGCCGACCGCGGCGTGAAGAAGGTGGCCTACATCACCTGGGACTACGGCGCCGGCAAGGAGTCGATGCAGGGCTTCGCCGACGGCCTGGCCACCGGCGGTGGCGAGATTGTGCAGGCGCTGATGGTGCCCTTCCCGGAGACCAGCTGGCAGCCGCTGTTGGCCCAAATCCCGGGCCTGGGCGTCGAGGCGGTTGGCGTGTTCTTCGCCGGCGGCGGCGCCATCCAGTTCGTCAAGGACTACGCGGCGGCCGGGCTGCGCGACAAGTTCCCGCTCTATGGCTCCGGCTTCCTGACCGATGGCGTGCTGGCGGCGCAGGGCGATGCCGGCGAGGGGCTGGAGACCGCGCTGCACTATGCCGACGGCCTCGACAACCCGCGTGACACCGCTTTCCGCGCCGCCTTCGCCAAGAAGGCCGGACGGGATGCCGACGTCTATGCCGTGCAGGGCTATGACGCGGCGCAGCTCCTGGCCATCGGCCTGGAAGCGGTGGGCGGCGACATGGAGAAGACCGACGCGATGTACGCCGCCATGGGCGGCGCCACCATCGACAGCCCGCGCGGTGCCTTCACGCTGTCGAAGGCGCACAACCCGGTGCAGGACATCTACCTGCGCAAGGCGACCGGCGGGAAGAACCTGGTGACCGGCATCGTGGCGCCCAAGCTGGCCGATCCGGCAACCGGCTGCAGCATGACCTGAGGCGAGACGAGCGCGCCGGCCGGACGTTGACAGCGTCCGGCCGGCGCATTTTTTTGGAGAGGGGGACCTTCGGGGGCGATGGATTTCGGCAGCATGCTGACCCAGTTGCTGAACGGCCTGCAGTACGGACTGCTGCTGTTCCTGATCTCCAGCGGCCTGACGCTGATTTTCGGCATTATGGGGATCATCAACCTGGCGCACGGCAGCCTGTTCATGATCGGCGCCTATACCGCCTTCGTCTGCGTGCGGGCCTTCGGCGAGCTGTGGTACGCGCTGCCGGTGGCGTTGGCCGCCGGCGTGCTGCTGGGCGCCGTGCTGGAGCGCACGCTGTTCCGCTTCTTCTATGCCCGCGAGCACCTTGACCAGGTGCTGCTGACCTTCGCCCTGGTGCTGCTGTTCGAGGAGGCGCGCTCGCTGCTGGTCGGCAATGACTTCTATGCCGTGCCGGTGCCGGCGATCCTCGACTTCTCGGTGCCGATCTCGGCCGATTTCAGCTACTCCGCCTATCGCATCTTCGTGCTGCTGGTCTGCCTGGCGCTGGCCGGGCTGCTGTTCCTGGTGATCGAGCGCACGCGCTTCGGCGCCATGGTGCGCGCCGCCGCGGCGAACCAGGAGATGGTGCAGCTCATGGGCCTGGACGTGACCAAGATCCAGGTCGCGGTCTTCGCGCTGGGCACCGGCATGGCAGTGCTGGCCGGCGCCCTGGCGGCGCCGCTCTACTCGGTCTATCCGGGCATGGGCGACGGCTTCCTCATCGTCTCCTTCGTCGTGGTGGTGATCGGCGGCATCGGCTCGGTCACTGGCGCCTTCTGGGGCGCCCTGCTGATCGGCGTGGTCGATACGCTGGGCAAGGTTCTGCTGCCCGGCATCGCCGGCATGGCGATCTACCTGCTGATGGCGCTGGTGCTGCTTTGGCGGCCCAACGGCCTCTTCGCCAGGAGCAGCTGATGGGCCAGACGCGGCTGCTGCTTCTTGGCCTGCTGCTGCTCGCCACCTTTCCCTGGGTGGTGCCGAACTTCTATGTGACGCTGGGGTCCAGCGCGCTGGTCTGGGCCATGTTCGCGCTCAGCCTGCAGCTGCTGGTCGGCGTCACCGGGCTGGTCAGCCTGGGACACGGTGCCTTCTTCGGCCTGGCGGCCTATGCGCTCTATTTCGTCACGCCGGAGGGCGGCCGCCTGTCGATCTTCCTCACGCTGCCGCTGGCCATCGCCGTGGCCGGGGTGGCGGCGCTGGTGATCGGCGCGCTGTCGCTGCGCACCCGCGGCTTCTTCTTCCTGATGGTCACGCTGGCCTTCGCGCAGATGGTCTTCTTCCTGTTCCATGACACCGACATCGGCGGTGGCGCCGATGGCGTCTTCGTCGGCCGCCCGGCGCTGGAGCTCTTCGGCGTGGCGATCCCGACCGACAAGCACAACCGCGGCCTGGTCGGCTACTACGTCAACCTGGCCCTGCTGGCCGCCATGTACCTGGCGCTGGCCTGGCTGCTGCGCAGCCTCTTCGGGCGCGTGCTGAGTGGCATCCGCATCAACGAACACCGCATGCGGGCGCTGGGCTATGACACCTATCGCTACAAGCTGCTGGCCTTTGTCATCGCCGGCGCGCTGGCCGGCGTCGCCGGGCACCAGTGGGTGATGAACGACGGCTTCGTCAATCCGGAGCTGGTCGGCTGGCACCGCTCGGCCGAGGCGCTGCTGATGATCCTGATCGGCGGCCTGGGCGTGCTCTATGGCCCGATCCTGGGCGCCATCGCCTGGACCGCGCTGGGCGAGATCAGCCAGCTGATCACCGACCGGCAGCTGCTGGTGCAGGGCCTCTTCATCCTGGCCGTCGTGCTGGTGCTGCCGCAGGGCCTGGCCGGCATCCGCCTGTGGCGCCGCAAGGCGGCGGAGAGTACGGCATGAGCCAGGCCGTACTGGAAACCCGGGCGCTGACCCGCAGCTTCGGCGGCCTGACGGCGGTAGCGCAGGTGGCGCTGACCCTGGTGATCGGTGAACTGCATGCCGTCATCGGCCCGAACGGTGCCGGCAAGTCGACGCTGATCAACCTGCTGTCCGGCGACCTGCGGCCGAGCAGCGGTCAGATCCTGATCGATGGCGCCTCGGTCGGCGGCCTGCCGGCGCACCGCCTAGCGCGCCTGGGCATCGGCCGCTCCTACCAGAAGACCAACATCCTGAAATCGCTGCCGGCGCTGGAGAACGTAAGGCTGGCGGCGCAGGCCCGCCATGGCGGTGGTCGCCGCCTGTTCCAGACGGCACGCGGCGCGCGTGACCTCGTGGCGCTGGCCGAAGCCGCCCTGGCCCGCGTCGGCCTGGCCAGCGCCTCCGACCGTCCGGCCGGACAGCTGAGCCACGGCGAGCAACGCCAGCTGGAAATCGCCATGACCCTGGCGACCGAGCCGCGCGCGCTGCTGCTCGACGAGCCGCTGGCCGGCATGGGGCCGGAGGAGACCGAGCGCATGGTGACGCTGCTGCGCCAGCTCGCCGCCGACCACGCGGTGCTGCTGGTGGAGCACGACATGGACGTGGTCTTCGCCGTGGCTGACCGTCTGACCGTGATGGTGGACGGCCGCGTCATCGCCAGCGGCCCGCCCGAGATGATCCGCAGCAGCGCGGCGGTGCGCGAGGCCTACCTGGGCGAGGCCACGGCATGAGCACGCTGCTGGCCGGGCAGGGCCTGCATGCCTTCTATGGCGAAAGCCACGTGCTGCGCGGGGTCGCCCTGAGCATCGGCGCGGGCGAAACCGTTGGCCTGATGGGGCGCAACGGCATGGGCAAGACGACGCTGATCAAGACGCTGCTGGGCCTGGTGCCGGCACGGCGTGGCCAGGTGACCATCGATGGCCAGGATGTCACGGCGGAGGCGCCCTTCCGCCGCGCCCGCCGCGGCCTGGCCATCGTGCCCGAGGGGCGCGGCATCTTCCCGACCCTGAGCGTGCGCGAGAACCTGACCATGGCGGCGCGTCCCGGCCTGGACGGCGGCCGCGACTGGACCTACGAACGGGTACTGCAGACTTTTCCGCGCCTGGCCCAGCGGCTGGGCCACGGTGGTGGCCAGCTGTCGGGCGGCGAGCAGCAGATGCTGGCCATTGGTCGCGCGCTGATGACCAACCCGCGGCTGCTGATCCTGGACGAGGCGACCGAGGGCCTGGCGCCGCTGATCCGTGCCGAGATCTGGCGCACCATCGGCCTGGTGCGCGACAGCGGCATCGCCACCTTGATCGTCGACAAGACGGTCAGCGCGGTGGCCGCGCTGGCCGATCGCATCGTCGTGCTGGTGAAGGGCGAGGCGGTCTTCGCCGACGCCCCGGCACGGCTGCTGGCCGATCCCGACCTGATGCACCGTCACCTGGGAGTCTGAAAGCTTGGACCGGATCGCCATCGACGGGCAGGAGCTGGAGCTGCGCCACCTTCCGGGACTGGCCGGACGGTCCTGCCTGGTGTTCCTGCATGAGGGCCTGGGCTCGGCCGCACAGTGGCGTGACTTCCCGGATCGCATCGCCGCCGCCGCGCGCTGTCCGGCGCTGGTCTTCTCGCGCCATGGCTATGGCCAATCGACGCCGCTCAGCGGCCCGCGCGCGGTCGACTACATGCATCACGAGGCGCTGGTGGTGCTGCCGGCGCTGCTCGACCGCCTGGCGATCCAGCGCCCGGTAATGATCGGGCACAGCGACGGTGCCTCGATCGCGCTGATCCACGCCGGCGGCAGCGGGCGGCCCGTGGCCGGCCTGGCGTTGTTGGCACCGCATGTCTTCGTCGAGGACATCTCGATCCAGGGTATCGCCGCCGCCGGCGAGGTGTTTCGCACCACCGACCTGGCGCAGCGCCTGGGCAAGTACCACCGCGATCCCGCCGCCACCTTCCGCGGCTGGAACGACATCTGGCTCAGCCCGGCGTTCCGCGACTGGAATATCGAGGAGTACCTCCCGGGCATCGCCGCCCCGACGCTGCTGATTCAGGGCGAGGGCGACGAGTACGGCAGCCTGGCGCAGCTCGACGCCATTGAACGCGGCCTTGCCCAGCCGCCGGAGCGACTGGTGCTGGCCGATTGCAAGCACAGCCCGCAACGCGACCAGGCGGCGGCGACCGAGGCCGCGATTTTAGACTTTCTTGGCCGCCGGGTGCTGGCATGAGCGCCCGGGTGATCCGCCCGCCCGACCGCCCGGTGGAGGTGACGGAGGTCGCGCCCGGCATCCTGCGCCTCGCCTTTCCGCTGCCCTTCCAGCTCGACCACATCAACCTCTGGGCGCTGGCAGATGGCGATGGTTGGACGTTGGTCGACTGCGGCCTGGGCAACGCGCACAGCCAGGATCAGTGGCGCGGCCTCTTTGCTGGCGCGCTTGCCGGGCGGCCGGTCAAGCGCATCCTGGTGACGCATCATCATCCCGACCACTTCGGCCTCGGCGGTTGGCTGGTGGCGGAGACCGGCGCGCCCCTCGCCATCGCGGCGAAGGAGATCGCACTGGCGCGCTGGCTCATGGCACAGGACCACGCCAGCGTCAGCGCCGCGGTCGAGCGCTGGTATCGCGCCAATGGCATCGCCGCCGAGCAGGCGAAGCGCGCCAGCAGCCGCGGCAACGACTACATCAGCCGGATGCAGGCCCTGCCGGACGCCGTCGAGACACTGGTGCCGGACCAAGCTCTCGAGATCGATGGTCAGGTCTGGCAGCTGCTGCTGGGCGAGGGCCACAGCCCGGAGCATCTGAGCCTCTGGTGCCCGGCGCGCGGCCTGCTGATCGCCGGCGACCAGGTGTTGCCGAAGATCTCGCCCAACATCTCGGCCTACTGGTTCGAAGCGGCAAGCGATCCCTTGACGACGTTTCTGGCCAGCCTCGAGCGCTTCCGCCGCCTGCCGGCCGATACCACGGTGCTGCCCAGCCACGGACCGGTGTTCCAGGGCCTGCGCGAGCGTCTGGCTGCCCTCGCCGAGCACCACGCCGCGCGGCTGGCGGAGGCACTGCACGCCAGCGCCGCCGGGCCGCGCCAGGCAGCAGAATTCCTGCCGGTCCTGTTCAAGCGGCCACTCGATGACCACCAGATCTTCTTTGCCTTGGGCGAGGCGGCGGCGCACCTCAACTGCATGGTGTCGCGTGGCCAGTTGCGGCGGACCGAAGACGAGCGCGGCGTCTGGTACCGGCCGTCCTAGGCCCCAGCGTCCCAGGTCGTATCCCGGACGGTTTCAGGCGGCTTTTGTCGCATCCGGATAAGTCATCCGACTAGCATGGCGGGACAGGACACATCGGAGATCAGGGCATGAGCGAGCGTGAGGGGCGGCAGCACGTCCGCAGCGAAGGACGTAGCCGTGGTGGACGCAGCGAGATGCGCGCCCGGCGCGCAGTCACGCATGGCCTTGGGCGGCCCTGGACCCGGCTGGAGAACCGCTATCCGCACTACGAGATCCTCTCCGCCGACCAGCTCGAGGCGATTCACGAAGCCTCGCTGACCCTGCTGGAAACCCAGGGGCTGGAGGTGCTGTGCGACGAGGCGCTGTCGACCTATCGCGCCGCCGGGGCGGAGGTCGACGAGACGACGCGTATGGTGCGCCTGGACCGCGCCCTAGTGCTGGGCCTGGTGGCGCAGGCGCCGGACCGATTCAACGTCACGCCGCGCAACCGCGATCATCGCGTGCAGATCGGCGGCAACTCGATCGTCTTCGGCGGCGTCTCCGGACCGCCCAATGTCTCGGACACCGATCGCGGCCGGCGGCCCGGCACCTACGAGGACCAGTGCAACCTGATCAAGCTGCTGGGCGCGCTGAACTGCATCCACTCGGTCTCCTCGGCGCCGGTCGAGGCGCAGGACCTGCCGGCGGAAACCCGGCACCTCGACGCCTGCTATGCCAACATCAAGTACACTGACAAGGTCTTCCTGGCGCGCGGCATCGGCCGCCAGCGCATCGTCGACACCATCGCCATGGCCGCCATCGCGCGCGGCCAGACGCCGGAGCAGCTGGACGGCGACCCGGCGATCATGACGGTGATCAACGTCAACTCGCCGCGCCGCGTCGATGTCGAGATGATCGCCGGCCTGACCGAGATGGTGCGCAACGGCCAGGCGCCCATCGTCACGCCCTTCACCCTGATGGGTGCCATGACGCCGGTGACCATGGCCGGCGCCCTGGCACAGCAGAACGCCGAGGCGCTGGCGGTCATCGCCTATACGCAGATCCTGCGGCCCGGCGCGCCGGTGGTCTATGGCGGCTTTACTTCCAACGTCGACATGAAGTCGGGCGCGCCGGCCTTCGGCACGCCGGAATATTCGCAGGCGGTGATCGCCGGCGGCCAGCTGGCGCGACGCTACAAGCTGCCCTACCGCTCCTCCAACGTGAACGCCGCGAACTGCGTCGATGCCCAGGCGGCCTATGAGACGCAGAACGCGCTCTGGGCCTGCATCCTGGGCGGTGCCAACTTCGTCCACCACGCCGGCGGCTGGATGGAGGGCGGCCTGGTCGCCTCCTATGAGAAGATGATACTGGATGCCGAGCTGCTGCAGCAGTTCGCCGCCTTCCTGACCCCGATCGAGGTCAACGAGCAGACCCTGGCGCTGGACGCCATCCGCGAGGTTGGGCCCGGCGGCCACTTCTTCGGCGTCGGCCACACGCTGGAGCGCTACGAGACGGCCTTCTACGAGCCGATTCTCAGCGACTGGCGCAATTACGAGTCGTGGCGCGAGGCCGGGGCGGAAACCGCGACCCAGCGGGCCAACACCACCTGGAAGAAGATCCTGGCGGAGTATGAGCCGCCGGCCATCGATCCCGGCGTGGACGAGGCGCTGAACGACTACATGGCCCGCCGCAAGCGCGAGGTGCTGGGCAAGGACGCTGCCTGATTGAGCGCCACTGCGGGAGAATATCCCCGCGCGCCGGCTGGAAATCTCCGCCGATTCCCCTAAGCTTGCCCAAGACAGGCGGGCCGCGGGATGGCCGCGCCGTCCAGGGGAGATGGGTTGATGCTCAAGGAATTCAAAAGCTTCGTGCTGCGCGGCAACGTCATGGATCTCGCCATCGGCGTGATCATCGGTGTCGCCTTCGGCGCCATCGTCACCAGCTTGGTCAACGACATCATCATGCCGCCGATCGGCGTGTTGCTGGGTGGTGTCGATTTCTCCGACCTCTTCATCAACCTGGGGCCTGGCGACTATCCCAACCTGGCGGCCGCCAAGGAAGCCGCCGCGCCGGTCATCGCCTGGGGCAGCTTCGTCAACACCATCGTCAACTTCCTGATCGTCGCCTTCGCCATCTTCATCACCATCGGGCAGATCAGCAAGATGCTGGCCAAGCCCTCGGCGCCGCCGCCGCCGCCGGCGGCGACCAAAAGCGAAGTGCTGCTGGAAGAAATCCGCGACCTGTTGAAGAAGCAGGCCTGACCGGCTGAGGCGCGGGACCGGCGGGCGCTACCGCCCGTCCCGCGGTTTGGCCGATGCAACCCATGACACCGCCGCCGCGTTAGCACTGGGAATCGCCACGGTCATGGACCCTGGGGCCGCGCCCTGGGTTTGACTGCCGAGCGCTTCGGCCGGACTAGCCAGCGGGGTTCTCGATGATCGAAGCACCAGTGTCGCGTGCGCGCAGTCGCCAGGAGCTGGCGACACTGTTCGGCAGCCTTGCCACGCTGCTGATGGGGGTGATCATCATCGGCGCCCTCTATGTCGGGCGCGACATCTTCATTCCCCTGGCGATGGCTATCCTGTTGAGCTTCGCCTTGGCGCCCTTTGCCGGGGCGCTGCAGCGTCTGCGCCTGCCACGTGGGTTGGCGGTGATACTGGCGGTGGCCATCGCCTTCGCTGCCATGGTGGCGCTGGGCGGGCTGCTGGCCAAGCAGATCACTAACCTGGCCGGCGAGCTGCCGCGCTACGAGCGCACTATCCGCGAGAAGATCCATATTCTGCGCGGTGCTACCAACGGCAACGGCACGCTCGAACGCGCGGCCGACGTGCTGCAGGGACTTGGTGCGGAGCTGAACGGCGAGGCCCAGGCAGAGAGCAAGGCAACGCCGCCGCCCGGCGAAGTCACCGCGACGCCTGGCAACGAGACTCCGGCGGCGAGCAGCGACACGGCGGAGCCGCTGAAGGTCGAGATCCAGGAACCGGAACCCGGCGCGATGCAGCGGCTGGGCAACTTCGCCTCGCCGCTGCTCGATCCGCTGCTCACCTTTTTCATCGTGCTGATCTTCGTGATCTTCATCCTGATACAGCGCGAAGATCTGCGGAATCGCCTGATCCGCCTGGCCGGCGCACATGACTTTCCGCGCACCACGGCGGCGCTGGACGACGCCGCCACGCGCATCAGTCGCCTGTTCCTGTTGCAGTTGCTGGTCAACGCCGGCTTCGGCACGGCGATCGGCATCGGCCTTTGGCTGATCGGCATTCCCAACGCGCTGCTGTGGGGCTTCCTTGGGTCGGTGCTGCGCTTCCTGCCCTTCGTCGGCTTCATCCTGGCCGGCGTGGTGCCGGTGGTCCTGGCGGTCGCCATCGCTCCGGGGTGGGAGCTGCTGTTCTGGACCCTGGGCCTCTTTGTCGCCGTCGAGGCGGTGGTGGGCAACGTCATCGAACCCTTCGCCTACGGCCGCGGCACCGGGCTGTCGCCGGTGGCGGTGGTGATCAGCGCCACCTTCTGGACCGCCCTCTGGGGGCCGGTGGGTCTGCTGCTCTCGACCCCGCTCACCGTCTGCCTGGTGGTCATTGGCCGCCATGTCGAGCGCCTCAGCTTCCTCGACATCCTGTTCGGCGACCAGCCGGTGCTCTCGCCGCCACAGCTGTTCTATCAACGCATGCTGGCCGGCGATCCCATGGAGGCCGCCGCCGAGGCCGAGCCCAAGCTGAAGGACCAGTCGCTCGCCACCTACTACGAGGCGGTCGCCATGGATGGGCTGCTGCTGGCGCAGCGCGACCTGGTGCGCGGCAGCCTGGACGAGATGCACCTGCAGCGCATCCGCGACACGGTGCATGAGCTGGCCACCGACCTGCTCTATCGCGAGCCGCTGGACGCCGTGGTTGCAGGCGAGGACCCGCTGCCGGTCGTGCCGCTGGAAGCCCGTGCGGAGGAGGGCGCCGAGCAGGTCCTCTGCATCGGTGGCCGCAGCCTGTTGGACGAGGCGGTCGCCACGCTGCTGGCGCAGGTGCTGGAACGCCAGGGCTTGGGCGCGCGGGTCGCCGGTCCCGGCAGCCTGGCGATCGAACGCCTGGGTGAGTTGGCGGCCCAGCCGCCGCGCATCCTCTGCCTCTGCTACCTCGACACCGACCGGCCGGCGCACCTGCGCTATACCGTGCGCCGCCTGCGCCGCCACCTGCCCGGCGTCACCATCCTGCTGGGCTGCTGGAACACGGACGATGGGCCAGCCAACATCGCCAGCCTGCAGGAGGTGGCCAAGGCCGACGCCGTGACCGGCAGCCTCGAGGCGCTGGCGCGCGAATGCCTGGAGGCGGCGGGTGCCACGCTGGTCGTAGCGCCGGTGGAGCCGGCGCCGGATCCGGAGAGCCCAGCAGGCGTTGCCGTGGCGACCAGCTAGTCGCGGGGAATCGGGCTTCGGGGCGTCTGGCGCGGCGGCAGTTCGCCGCCTAGGATTGGCGATGTAGTCCCAGCCAATGCTTCCCGAGACTCCAGACATGACGCTTGCCATCGACGGGCGCGGCGACCTGACGCTCGAAGCCTTCCGCCGCGTTGCCTGGGGCAGCGAACGGGTGGAGCTCACAGCCGGCACCCAGGCCACCATCGAGCATGTGCGAGCCGCCTTCCTGCGCTATGCGGCGCGCCAGGCGGGCGCCATCTATGGCGTTACCTCGGGCTACGGCCCCAACGCCAGGCGCCAGATGGGGGCGGAGGAGGCCGAGCGCTTCCATGCCCGCAGCCTGGCGGTGGGCGCCATGTCGTTCGGCGACCCGCTGCCCGATCGCGTGGTGCGCGGTATTCTGTTCGCCCGCCTGGCCAACCTGGTGGAAGGGCATGGTGCCACCTCGCTGCGCGTGGTGCAGGCCATCGTCGAGATGCTCAACGGCGAGCGGCGGGTGCCGCCGGTGCCGGGGGAGGGCAATGGCTCGGCCGGGGAGATCCTGCCGCTCTATCACCTCTTTGCCGAGCTGACCGATGCCTTCCAGATGGAGATCAAGGAGAAGGGGCCGCTGACCAACGGCGCGCCCTGCGCCGCTGCCTTGCTGGCCGATGCCACGCTGGCGGCGCGCCGGCGGCTCGACCTGGCGCTGGAGCTTTTCGCGCTGTCGGTCGAGGCCTTCCAGGCGCCACTCGGTGCCTACGACCCGGCCCTGGCCGCGCTGTGGAACGACCCCGACGCCGGCGAGATAATGCGCCGCCTGCAGGGTCTGCTCGCCGGTACCGGTGGACAGCGGCGCAGCTTCCAGGCGCCGGTCTCTTTTCGCATCCTGCCGCGCGTCTTCGCCCGCACGCTGCGGGCGCTGAAAACCGCCGAGGCGACGGCCGCGGCGATCCTGCCGGCGGTGACCGACAACCCGATCTATCTGCCGCCCGATGCCGAGCATCCCGACGGGCGGTCTTTCTCCACTGGCGGCTATCACGACAGCCACGCCGTGCCGGCCATGGACGCCTTGGCGCACGAATGGGCCGACCTCTGCCTACTGTGCGAGCGCCACGCCACCAAGACGCTGGACCACACCAATTCCGGCCTGCCGGAGAAATTGTCGAAGAACCTCGACCAGGTGGCGGGCGGCGCGGTGGCCTTGACCTATGCCCCCATGGCCATCGTCGGTTTCATCGAGAGCGCCCGCCAGGCCGCTAGCACCACCTTGCTGCCCGGCGCGGAGGGCGGCGCCTGGGGCCAGGACGACGTGGTCTCGCCGATCTTCCCGGCCTGGCACAAGCAGGAGGCTGCGGGCCACGCGCTGGAGCGGTCACTGGCAGTGTTGGCGGCGGTCGCCTCGCAGGCGCTCTGGGTCACCGACCGCGCCGTGCCGCCGGCCCTGGCCGCGCGGTTGGAGATGATTCGCGCCAGCCTGCCGCCGGTCGACGACCTCTCGCCGCGCAACCTGGGCCACGACTGCGACCGTCTGGCCGACACCTTCCGCGCTGAGGTCTACGGCGGCTGAGGCCGCCGCCTGACGGCGGCGGCCTCGTGGCAGCGACACTACTGGACGCGGATAGTGGTCCACATGCCGGCCATGTAGTGGCCCGGCAGGTTGCAGAACAGGGTGTAGAGGCCGGGCTGGAGGTCCAGCGTCAGGCTGCCGCCCTTGCCGGGGTCGAGCTCCGATACCTCACCCAGATCGCCGGAGGCCTCTTCGTCGACGCGCCCCTCGTTGGCGACGAAGGGTAGCTGGGCGTTCTCGTCGGGAATTGGCGCCAGGATCATCTCGTGGATGGTTTCCTTCGAGGTGTTGGTGACCTCGAAGGTCACCTTGCCGGCCGGCACCGTCGTCTTGTCCACTTTGATGCCGACCATCGCCATCGACATGTTGTGATGCATCCCCAGTCCCATGCCCATGTTCTGGCTGAAATCCATCATGCCGCCCTTGTCCCACAGGGACACCTTGACGGTGGTGCCGGCAGCGGCCGGCAGCGACGACAGGCTGGCGAGGGCGAGGGCAAGGACAAGCGGGGCACTGACTCTACGGAACGACATGGGTTTCTCCCTGATTGAATTCTTCCGCGACTGCGGCTCGGCAGCGGGTTGCTTCGTGACGAGGGGCAAGCAACGCGCTGTTGAAAGGATGTGACTCGGATCAGATGCCTACAAGACGAGCGGCAATTGAGTGCAAGCTGACGGCCAGCTGACGGCAGTTGGGAATGACTCTTGAGTGCTTGCCAAACAGCAGGCCAACCCACTGAACCGGAGATTCAATTTCTACCGACGTGTGGTTTGCCGCTGGTCTACTTGATAGGACAAGCGCGGCGCGGCTGCGTCAGGCTGCCTCACCTTGCGCCGCCATGTCGCAGGCCCTTCGCAGTGGTCGTCGATTGCTGGCTCAGAGCTCCATCGGCTGCCCTTGGGCGACGCGCTGTGGTTCCCCGCGCCAGGCGTCGGACGCATCGATGTAGAGCTCCACGCCATTGCCGTCGGGGTCCTGGAAGTAGAGCGACTTGGTCACCTCATGGTCGAAGGGAACGAGCGCGATGCCCGCCGCCTCGAGCTTTGCCTTGGCTTCGCGCAGCTCGTCGAGGTTCCGGCCGATGTTGAAGGCGACGGGCAATTCGCACCCTATCGGGCAAGTGGCGGTAGGCGATTTGCCAGCGCGTGACCGAGACGGAGCGGGTCGTTAGAGTGCGCGCCCGCCCGCGAGCCGATCCGAGGTTCCCCATGGCCGATGACAAGCCAGACTCCGAGATGCATCCCCACGCCGCGCACTGGGGCGTGTTCCGCGCCGGTTGGCGCAATGGGGCGCTGGTGGTCGAACCGCATCCGGGTGACCCGGCGCCCAGCCCCATGCTGCAGAACTTCCCCGGCGCCCTGCGCCACCGCGCGCGCATCGCCCAGCCCATGGTGCGGCGTGGTTGGCTGGAGCGCGGGCCGGGCGCCGACGCAGGGCGCGGGCGCGAGGATTTCGTCGCGGTCTCCTGGGACAAGGCGCTGGATTTGGTCGCCGGCGAGCTGGCGCGAGTGCGCGGCGAGCGCGGGCTGGAGGGCATCTTCGGTGGCTCTTACGGTTGGGCCAGCGCCGGGCGCTTCCACCACGCGCAGAGCCAGCTGCACCGTTTCCTCAACCTGGCGGTCGGCGGCTACGTGCGCTCGGTCAATAGCTACAGCGCCGGCGCGGCCGAGGTGATCCTGCCGCACATCGTTGGCCCGCCGGAGCAGGTAAACCGCCGCGCCGTCACCTGGGCGCAGATCGAGCAGGACACCGAGGTGCTGTTGGCCTTTGGCGGCATGGCGGTGAGGAACTCCATGGTCGGTGGCGGCGGCGTCAGCCAGCACGTCGAACCGGGCGCCATGCAGCGCGCGGCGGCGCGCGGCTGTCGCTTCGTCTGCGTCAGCCCGCTCAAGAGCGACCTGCCGCCGGAGTCCAAGGCCGAATGGCTGCCGGTGACGCCGGGCAGCGACGTCGCGCTGATGCTGGGCCTGGCGCATACCCTGGTTAGTGAAGGGCTGCAGGATCAGGCCTTCATCGATCGCTTTTGCGAAGGTTGGCCGGTTTTCGAGCGCTACTTGATGGGGCGCGACGACGGCCAGCCGAAAGACGCGGCCTGGGCGGCGCCGCTTTGCGGCCAGCCGGCCGAGGCGATCCGCACGCTGGCCCGCAGCCTAGTGGGCAAGCGCAGCCTAATTGTGGTGGCGCACGCGCTGCAGCGCGCCGAGCACGGCGAGCAGCCGGTGTGGATGGCCCTGGTGCTGGCGGCCATGCTGGGACAGATGGGCCTGCCGGGCGGCGGCTATGCCTATGCGCTGGGCACGCTGGCGCACTATGGCCGGCGCGCCACGGCGGTGCCGATCCGGGCGCTGCCGCAGGGCGACAATCCCGTCGAGGCCTTCATCCCGGTGGCGCGCATCGCCGACATGCTGCTGCACCCGGGCGAGCCCTTCGACTACAACGGCCGGCGCCTGACTTATCCCGACGTGAAGCTGGTCTACTGGGTGGGCGGCAATCCCTTTCACCACCACCAGGACCTGAACCGCCTGCGTCGCGCCTTCGGCCGGGCCGAGACACTGATCGTGCAGGACTTCGCCTGGACCGCCACGGCGCGGCACGCCGACATCGTGCTGCCCTGCACCATGACGCTGGAGCGCGAGGATATCGCTGCCACCTCGACCGACCCGCTGATGGTGGCGATGCACCAGGTGGCCCAGCCTTTCGGCGAGGCGCGCGACGACTATGCGATCTTCACCGAACTGGCCCGGCGGCTGGGCAAGGAGGGAGCCTTCACCGAGGGGCGCAGCCCGCGCCAGTGGCTCGAGTGGATGTACGAGGGCACGCAGGCCGCGCTGCGCGAGCGTGGCGACCCGGCGCCGGATTTCGAGAGCTTTTGGCAGGCTGGCGAGCTGCTGCTGCCGCAGCATCCCGACGACGGCGGTCTGATGCGGCGCTTCCGCGACGACCCGTTGGCGAACCCGCTGCCGACGCCGAGCGGGAAGCTCCAGATCGCCTCGGCGACCATTGCCGGCTTCGGCTACGACGACTGCCCGGGTCACCCTGCCTGGATCGCGCCGACCGATGCCCCGGCGGCGGGCCATCCGCTGCACCTGGTGTCCAACCAGCCGGCGACGCGGCTGCACAGCCAGCTCGACTTCGGCGGCCATAGCGACGACGGGAAGCGGCGCGGCCGCGAGGTGCTGCGCATCCATCCTGCCGACGCCGTGGCGCGCGGCATCGCCGAGGGCGACATCGTGCGGCTGCACAATGCGCGCGGCGCCTGCCTGGCCACCGCGACCTTGAGCGACGGCATCCTGCGGGGCGTGGTGCAGCTGCCGACCGGCGCCTGGTACGATCCCGACGATCCGAAAGCGGAGAAGCCGCTCTGCGTGCACGGCAATCCCAACGTGCTGACGCGCGACATCGGCACCTCGCGCCTGGCGCAGGCCTGCAGTGGCCAGCTCACCACCGTCGAGGTCGAGCGCTTCACCGGCAACCTGCCGCCGATCCAGGCCTTCGAGCCGCCGGTGGCAGGCAGCGCGGCGGCGGAGTAGCGCGCGGTCAGTCGGCCGTGCCGTTCAGCAGGCGATAGCTGCGGATCACCTGGCTGTCGTCGGCGGCGCCCTCGCCGCGCCCGGAGGCGGCGAGGAAGAGCTGGTGCGCGATGGCGGACAGCGGCAGCGCCGCCTTGGCCTCGCGCCCGGCTTCCAGCACGATGCCGAGGTCCTTGACGAAGATGTCGACCGCGCTGGTGAAGCCGGGGTCGAGGCCGGCCATGCGCGGCCCCCGGTCGGTCAGCATCCAGCTCGCCGCCGAGGAACCGGACATGATCTCCAGCAGGACCGGCAGGGCGACGCCTGCCTTCTCCGCCAGGGCGAAGGCCTCGGCAAGCACGGCGATGTGCACGCCGCAGAGCAGCTGGTTGACGGTCTTGACCATGGCTCCCTGGCCGGGGACTTCGCCGACGTGGAAGACCCGGCTGCCGAGCGCCGCCAGCAGCTCACGCGCCGCTTCGAAGGCTGCCTGCGGGCCGGCAGCCATGATGGTCAGGCTGGCCGCCTTGGCCCCGACCACGCCACCGGACACCGGCGCGTCGAGGAAGCGTCGCCCTGTGGCCTCCACGCGCGCGGCCAGCGCCGCCGCCGTGCCTGGCGGGCAGGTGGCCATGAGCACGACGAGCGCCCCCGGCGGCAGCGCCTCCAGCGCCCCGCCGGCGAAGAGCGCGGCCTCCGCCTGCTCGGCGTTCACCACCATCAGCACCAGGGCCTCGGCGCCCTCGGCCGCAGCGCTGGCTGTCGCCGCCGCGCTGCCGCCGGCCGCGGTCAGCGCGGCGCCGGCCTCCGGGCGCAGGTCGTAGCCCTGCACCTGGAAACCCTTGGCCAGCAGGTTCCGTGTCATGGGCAGGCCCATGGAGCCCAGCCCGATAAAGCCGATGGTGCGCATGCTGCCGGAAACCTCCTAGAGCCAGGCCTTGATGCGGGCGGCGACGGCCGCCGCCGAGATGCCGTAGCGCTCGTGCAGCGTCGGCAGGGCGCCGGCGTCCAGGAAGGCATCGGGCAGGGCGATGCGGCGAAAGGTCGGCGTCACGCCGGCCTCCAGCAGCAGCGCCGCCACCGCCTCGCCCAGGCCGCCGATGGTCGAATGGTTTTCCGCCACCACCACCAGGCGCCCGCCGCGCCCGGCCTCGGCCAGCAAGGTCGCGGTGTCGAGCGGCTTGACCGTGGGCACGTGCAGGACGGCGGCGCCGACGCGGTCGCCCTCCAGCGCCTTGGCGGCTTCCAGCGCGTGCAGCGTCATCAGGCCGGAGGAGATGATCAGCACCTCGGGCCCGTCGCGCAGCAGCTGCGCCCGGCCGATCTGAAAGCGGTAGCCGTACTCGTCCAGCACCAGCGGCACGCGGCCGCGCAGCAGGCGCATGTAGACCGGCCCCTTGTGCGCAGCGATGGCCGGCACCGCCTGCTCGATCTCCAGCGCATCGCAGGGGTCGATCACCGTCAGGTTCGGCGCCGCGCGGAAGTGCGCCAGGTCTTCCGTCGCCTGGTGGCTCGGCCCGTAGCCGGAGGTCAGCCCCGGCAGGGCACAGACGATCTTCACGTCGAGGTTCTCCTCGGCGATCGTCTGGTGAATGAAGTCGAAGGCCCGCCGCGACGCGAAGACGGCATAGGTGGTGGCGAAGGGCAGGGCGCCCTCGCGCGCCATGCCGGCGGCGGCGCCAAACAGCAGCTGCTCGGCCATGCCCATCTGGTAGAAGCGGTCGGGGAAGGCCTGGGCGAAGATGTGCAGGTCGGTGTACTTGCCGAGGTCGGCGGTCATGCCGACGATCTCTGGTCGCTGTGCGGCCAGCTCCACCAGCGCATGGCCGAAGGGCGCCATCTTGGTGCGCTGCCCCTCGGTGGCGATCGAGGCGATCATCGCCGAGGTCCGGGCTCGTGCCGGGGGCTTGGCGCTCATCGTGGCCTCCCGGCGTCGAGCGCGGCCAGTGCCTGGTCCCACTCCTCCGGCTCGACGCGAATGAAGTGGGTTTTCTCCCGCGCCTCCAGGAAGGGCACGCCCTTGCCCATCAGCGTGTCGCAGATGATCAGCCGGGGCTTGGGCTCCGCCAGGTCGCGCGCGCGATCGAAGGCCTCGCGCACCGCGCCGATGTCGTTGCCGTCGATGCGCTGCGTGTGCCAGCCGAAGGCCTCGAACTTCGCCGCCAGCGGCTCGAAGGCCATGACCTGGCCGGAGGGGCCGTCGGCCTGCTGCCGGTTCACGTCGACGATGGCGATGAGGCGATCAAGCTTCCAGTGCGCGGCGCTCATCGCCGCCTCCCAGACCGAGCCCTCGTCCAGCTCGCCATCGGAGAAGAGCGTGTAGACGAAGGCGTCGGAGCCCTTGCGCCGGAGGCCGAGGCAGCGGCCGACGGCGATCGAGAGGCCGAGGCCGAGCGAGCCGCCGGACATCTCCATCCCCGGCGTATAGGTCGCCATGCCCGACATCGGCAGGCGGCTGTCGTCGCTGCCGTAGCTCTCCAGCTCGTCTTCCGGCAGCACGCCGGCCTCGATCAGGGCGGCGTAGAGCGCGATGGCATAGTGCCCATTGGACAGCAGGAAGCGGTCCCGCCCCTCCCACGCCGGCTCCTCCGGCCGGTAGCGCAGGGCGTGGAAGTAGGCCACCGACAGCACGTCGGCGATGTCGAGGGCCTGCCCGATGTAGCCCTGGCCCTGCACCGCCGCCATGCGCAGCGCGTGCCGGCGGATGCGATAGGCGCGTTCTGCCAGGTCGACATTGTGTCCGATGGTCGTGGCCGTCACGTGCCCTCCTCGCCGAAGCCGACTGCGAGCATCCGGATGCCCGGCGGCTTCGTCAACGGCATCGACCGGCTGGCACCTCGCTTTCGGGTGCCGCTGCCCGCATGACCTGGGGCCGTCTAGGCACAGTTCTCCCCAAAATGAGTCGACAGATGGCTAGCCTCTAGGAGTGTTTCCCGCGGCGCCCCGGCAGGCTGCGATCGCGGCGATCATCAAATGCATCCTTGCCGAGGCCCAGACCCGTTCCCGCGCTCGTCTTGCCAGTCGAACCGCCGAGATCGAAGCCAGGTCGATCGACGGCGACGGGCTTGGGCGAACTGTCGGAGGGCTTGCCCACACTGTGCTTGGGAGAAGTCGTCGCGGCTGGCGTCTTCGGTTGTTTCTCGACCATGAGTCTAAGTCTCCTTGGTTGGTTGACTTTGCCTACAGACTGCCGGTCCGTATGGTGTCGCCGCCCTTCACGTGATTGAGTTTGCCGAGGGTCGTCTCCAAAGCGCGTTGCAGCTTCTTGGCGGCGCCCGAATAGGCCCCTTCAAGCGTGTCGGCCTGGTCGCTGGCCGCTTGCGGCTGGCGGCCCTCCAGGCGGGCCTCGATGAGGCAACGCTTGTCGGAGCCACCGGACTTGTCCGCGTCCTCATCGCTGAGGTGCACTTCGATCCGGGTGATGTGCTGACTGAAGCGGTCCAGACGGCTGTGGATCTCGGTCGAAACCCGGGCGGACAGCTCCTCGCTACCCTGCACGTTTTCGTCGGTGTTGACCTGAATTTGCATGACTGGCTTCCCTTCTCGAGCCTCCGCCCAGCGCGTCGATGCCGAAAAGGGGGGAGGTCGATTGCTGTGTCTGACCTGGGCCAGTGTGTTTCCCAGCGGTCACTTGGGCCATGGCGGGGCCCGGCCCGAGACACACTGACCGTCGTAGCTATAGCGCCCGAGCCTGATGATAGTTCCTGACTTGATGCCCTTGCTTGGCTGCCGGACCGACAAAGCGGCGCAGCGATAACCGAGTTCAATGACTGGCGCTGGATGCCCTCCTGGTGCCCGCTGCCGGACTCGAACCGGCACGGCCTTGCGGCCTCGGGATTTTAAGTCCCGTGCGTCTGCCAGTTCCGCCAAGCGGGCACGGCCAGGAGTCGCGGGCCGCAGAGTAGCGAAGCGGCGCCGCGAAGGGCAGGGCGTTACGGAACCTTTGCCGCCGCCCGGGCGCTGTCACAGCAGGGCCTGCCCGACGGGCCGCCGCACAGGGGAAGCTATGACCGGACGCAAGACCGCCGCACGGGCCCGGCCGGCCGCCAAGCGTGCCAAGAATTCAGCCAAGGCGGCGCCGCAGGTCGAGAGCGACCTGACCAAGTCCGAGTTGGAGGAGGTCGAGGAGCACGGCTGGCTGCCGGCGCCCTTCGTCTACCAGGTGGTGCGGCAGGAGGGCCTGCGCGAGCTGTCGCGGCCGGCCACGGCGCTCTGGTGGTCGGGGCTGGCGGCCGGCATGCTGATCGGCCTGTCGGTGCTGGTCGAGGCGATCCTGCACCAGCACCTGCCCGACGCGCCCTGGCGCTTCCTGGTGGAGAACCTGGGCTACTGCGTCGGCTTCGTGGTGGTGATCCTGTCGCGCCACCAGCTCTTCACCGAGAATACGCTGACCGCGATCCTGCCGCTGACCGCGGACCCCAGCCGCGCCACGCTCTTTGCCGTGCTGCGCCTCTGGCTGCTGGTGGCGGCGGCGAACCTGGCGGGTGCCCTGGTCTTCGCCAGCTTCTGGAGCTTCAGCGGCGTGGTCGAGGGCGAGACCCTGGAGGCCATGCGCGCCATCGGCCGCGAGATGATGGCGAACGACTGGCTCGCCATGTTCGTCAAGGCGATCGCCGCCGGCTTCCTCATGGCCTCGCTGGTCTGGCTGCTGCCCAGCGCGCAGGGCGGCAGCGTCTGGGTCATCGTGCTGGTCACCTGGGTCATCGCCATCGGCGACCTGACGCACATCGTCGCCGGCGGGGTCGAGGCGCTGCTGCTGCTGCTGGCCGGCGAGCTGAGCTTTGGCGATTTCCTGTGGCGCTTCGGCGTGCCGGTCTTCCTGGGCAACGTGGTCGGCGGTAGCTTCCTCTTCGGCCTGATCGTCTATGCCCAGGTGAAGGAAGAGCTGAGCCAGGGCAACCGCCTGGGCCACGACGGCTGAGTGCCTAGAGCGCCAGCCGGTAGAAGCGCTTGTCCAGCGCGAAGACCGGGAAGCCCGCCGGCAGCGCTTCGCGTTCAATCCGCAGGAAGCCGTTGCGCTCGTAGAAGCGGTGCGCCGCCTTGAAGGCCTCGGTGGTGCCCAGCGTGATGGCCCGGAAGTCCTGGGCGCGGGCATGGGCGATAGCGGTGTCGAGCAGGCACTGGCCCAATTTGGCCTCGCCGCCGCGCCAGTCGGCGCGCACGAACATCTTGCGCAGCGTGGTCTCGCGCTGGCCGAGGTCGAGCAGCGCAACGGTGCCGACGATCTGCCCGGCGGCCTCGGCCACCCAGAACTCGCCCCCGCCCTGGCGATAGACGCCGGGCGGGTCGAGCAGGTCGGGCTGCGCCTCCAGCGTCGCCGGCAGGCCGAACTCGGCAGTCTGGATCGGCAGGATCAGCGCCGGCACGGCGTCGCGGTCGGCCGGCGCCCAGGGGCGAATGGTGACGCTCATGAAGGATCGGCGGGCGTCAGGTTAAAGGCGATGGAGAGGCGCTCCTCGTTGCCGCGGTTGCTCGGCACGCCATGCACCAGCCAACCGGGGAAGAGCACCAAGCGACCCTCCAGCGCCGGCACGTTCAGTTCGGTCGCGTTCAGTGGCGTCTGCTGGGTGAAGCGCGGCAGCACCTGCAGCACCTGCGGGCGCGGGTCCATGAAGGTGATGACGTCGGCGCCCACCCCGGTGCGCACGTAGTAGACGCCGGAGATCAGGTTGTTCGGATGGTTGTGCGCGTTGTGCGACAGGCCCGGCGGGTTGAGGTTGCCCCAGCAGCCGGTGATGGCCAGCGGCTGCTTCACCAGGCGGAACTCCTCCAGCCAGCGCTGGGCGCAGGCCTGCACCAGCTGCACGAAGGGCTGGAAGGCGGCCTTGCGATGCAGGTCGTGATGGGTCTGCCAGGTCTGGCCCGGCTGCAGGCGCGGGCGCGGCGACAGCAGGCGCTCGATCTCGGCCCAGAGCTGGGCGTTGAAGGCGCGCGCGCCCTCCGGCTCCAGGTCGAAGGCCATGATGCGGGTGGGGAAGAGCCCGCGAACCTGCAGGGGACCGGCCATGCTCAGTCCTCCCGCCCGGCGGTCATGCCGGTCCAGCGCGGCAGGCTCATCTGCCGCACGAAGTCGCGGAAGGAGACAGCGAAGCGCAACAGGCGGCGCGGCGCCGGCCCTGGTGCCGGCTGGTGCATCAGGTAGGCCGGGAAGAGCAGCAGCCGCCCGGCCGCCAGCGGCACGCCGGTCTCGGTCGCGTTCAGTGGCGTCGGCGTCTCGATCGGCGCCTGGAGCAGCGCCACCTGCGGGCGCGGGTCCTCAAAGGTCACGCTCTCGGGCGTATCGCCTTCGGGGCGGTAGAGGCCGCCGAGATAGGCGTTGGGATGCACGAGCCGCTGTCCAGCGCTGCCGGCCGGGCCGCTTTCGATCCACAGCCGCGTGACGCAGGCGCCGCGCTGCTCGCACTTCAGTTCGGCGAAAGCCAGCTCGGCGGCGGCCTCGATCTGGCCGACCAGCGGCGCCAGCGCCGGCTGGTCGGCGAGGTTCTGTCCGGCGGGCAGGCCGGTCAGGGCCGCCGCGATGGCGGCGCGCTCGGCCGCCTCCAGCTCCACTGCGAAGAGCGGCGAGACGAAAAGCGACAGCGGCGAGACCTTGGCGACGGCTGGCAGGTTCATGGCTCCAGGGCTAGCGCGGGACGACCGGGCGGGCAAGCGCCGCCGTAGACCGCCGCTGCCCATCCCCTGCGACATAGGACCATGACCGCGCCACGCTTGTCGGCCCGGCAGCGGGGTAGCAGTCTAGCGGACTAAGCACGGGTGGGAGACAGCGGGACATGAGCGGCAAGCGACTGGCGGGCAAGGTGGCGATCGTGGTGGGCGCCGGCTCCTCCGGCCCCGGCTGGGGCAACGGCAAGGCGGCGGCGGTGCTCTTCGCGCGCGAAGGCGCCACGGTGCTCTGCGCCGATCTCAACCTGGCGGCGGCGGAGGAAACCGTCGGCCTGATCCAGGAGGAGGGGCACCAGGCCTCGGCGCTCAGGGTCGATGCCTCCGACGCCGGCGATGTGAAGACCATGGTCGAGGTCTGCCTGGCACGCTACGGCCGGATCGACGTGCTGGACAACAACGTCGGCATCGCCAAGACTGGCGGGCCGGTGGAAACCTCGCTGGCTGACTGGGACCTGATGCTGAAGGTCAACATCACCTCGATGTTCCTGACCTGCAAGCACGTGATCCCGGTGATGCTGCGGCAGTTCGAGGCCGAGGGCCGCGGCGGCGCCATCGTCAACATCGCCTCGATCGCCGGCATCCGCTGGTCCGGCTTTCCCTACATCGCCTACTCGACCACCAAGGGCGCGGTGCTGCCCTTCACCCGGTCGGTGGCGCTGCAATACGCCAAGCAGGGCATCCGGGCGAACGCCATCCTGCCGGGCCTGATGAAGACGCCGATGATCGTCGAGCCGCTGAAGGGCGTCTATGGCGGCGGCGATGTCGACAAGATGATGGAGATTCGCGACGGGCAGTGCCCCATGGGCCACATGGGCGATGCTTGGGACGTGGCCTATGCCGCGCTCTTCCTGGCCTCTGACGAAGCCAAGTACGTCACCGGCACCGAGCTGATCGTGGATGGCGGCATCACCGCGAAGTTCACCTGATGAGCCTGCCCCGCAACATCGCCCGCCAGGTCTTCGTTAGCGGCAAGGTGCAGAACGTCTGGTTCCGTGCCTGGGCCGAGCAGCAGGCCACGCAGCTCGGCCTCGACGGCTGGGTGCGCAACCGCAAGGACGGCCGCGTCGAGGCGGTGATCGCCGGCCAGGAGATCGCCGTGCGCGAGATGCTGCGCCGCCTGAAAGTGGGCCCACCGCAGGCCAAGGTGGAAAAGCTCGAGGACGTGGAGTGGACCGAGGCGGTGGAGCCGGGGTTCACGCAGCGGGAGACGCTGTAGACCGCTCTTTGCATTTGCTTCCCCTCTCCCGCTTTTGGCGGGAGAGGGCAGGGTGAGGGCCCTTTGTCGGTGCGGCCCTACCAGTTGCACCGAACACCCTCACCCGGCTCGCTAGCGCTCGCCACCCTCTCCTGCCAAAAGCGGGAGAGGGGCAAATCACCGCCCCATCAGGCGGCAGGCCTCCAGCGCGGCATAGGTCAGAATCCCATCCGCCCCGGCGCGCTTGAAGGCCAGCAGCGTCTCCAGCACGGCACGGTCGTTGTCGATCCAGCCGTTCTGCGCCGAGGCCTTGAGCATCGCGTACTCGCCGCTCACCTGGTAGACCAGCGTCGGCACGGCGAAGGTGTCCTTCACCCGGCGCAGGATGTCGAGGTAGGGCAGGCCGGGCTTCACCATCACCAGGTCGGCGCCCTCGGCCAGATCGAGGCCGACTTCGCGCAGCGCCTCGTCGCTGTTGGCGGGGTCGAGCTGATAGGTCTTCTTGTCGCCCTTCAGCGCACCCTTGGAGCCGATGGCGTCGCGGAAGGGGCCATAGAAGGCCGAGGCGTATTTGGCCGCATAGCTGGCGATCTTCACATCCTGATAGCCGTTGGCGTCGAGCGCGCGGCGCATGGCGCCGACGCGGCCGTCCATCATGTCCGACGGCCCCAGGATGTCGCAGCCGGCGGCGGCCTGGATCAGCGCCTGCTCGACCAGCACCTCGACCGACTCGTCGTTCAGGATGCGGCCGTCCTTGACCAGGCCGTCGTGGCCGTCAGCGTTGAAGGGGTCGAGCGCCACGTCGCAGAGCACGGCGAGCTCGGGGAAGTGT
The DNA here is from genome assembly GCA_038363005.1 of Rhodospirillales bacterium. Lineage (GTDB taxonomy): Bacteria > Pseudomonadota > Alphaproteobacteria > Kiloniellales > JACOMY01 > JAKOWB01. The sequence continues at coordinate 43,499 of JBBQBI010000018.1, read as the reverse complement.
GCCTTGGCCTGGCGCACGGCACGGCAGACCAGGTTCTCGGCGTTCACCGCCTCGCGGCAGTCACTGGTCTTCAAGCTGGGATCGACATAAGGGAAGAGCGCGACCACCGGAATGCCGGCGGCGACCGCCGCCTCGCACTGCCGCAGCAGGCCATCCAGAGTATGGCGCTCGACCCCGGGCATCGAGGCGATGGGCCCGGCGTTGGCTGTCTCGGCGACGAACAGTGGCCAGATGAGGTCATCCGGCGACAGGCGATGCTCGGCCACCAGGCGGCGCGTCGCGTCATCGGTGCGCGTGCGGCGCAGGCGTGTGGCAGGAAACGCGCCGGGATGCGGCGCACTGGGACGGGCCAAGGCTCTCTCCAAGCGTTTCTTGTTCGTTGTGCGGCGGCAGTCTAGGCGGCCGGGGCGGCCGCGCCAAGCTGCGCCGCCGGGCCGAAGACCGCCGCGAAGTGGCGCGCCAGGGCGGCATCCAGGTCGGCCATGCCGGCGCTGACGCCTAGATCGGCCAGCGAGGTCACGCCCAGCCCCGGCGCGGCGATGCCGCAGGGCACGATGCCGTCGAAGTGGTCCAGCGCCGGCGCCAGGTTGATGGCGAGGCCGTGGTAGGTGATCCAGTGCCGCACCCGCACGCCGATGGCGGCGATCTTGTCCTCGCGGCCCGGTCCCAGGTCGGCGCCGCGATCCACCCAGATGCCGACGCGCCCCTGGCGGCGCTCGCCCACCACACCGAATTCGGCCAGCGCGCGGATCGCCCATTCCTCCAGGCGCTGGACGTGCCGCCGCAAGTCGCCGTCGCGCCGCTTCAGGTCCAGCAGCACATAGGCCACGCGTTGGCCCGGCCCATGATAGGTGAACTGCCCGCCGCGGCCGGTCTGGTAGACCGGAAAGCGCCCGGGATCGCGCAGGTCGGCGACCTTGGCCGAGGTGCCGGCGGTATAGAGCGCCGGGTGCTCCAGCAGCCAGACCAACTCGTCCGCCTGGCTGGCGCGAATCGCTGCCACCCGCGCCTCCATGGCCGCGACGGCGCCGGGATAGTCGACCGGGGCGCTGCTGGTCTGCCAGTCCATGCCGGGATAGATGCCCCGTGGGGGCGTCCAGGGCAAGGGCGCGGCCCCTTTGCGCTTGCCCCTGCGCGCCGGCCGGCCTACCTCTGGCGCTTGCATCAAGACAGGCGGGGACCAGGCCATGGCGGACACACCGCAGGACAAGCTGAGGGAGGCGGCGCTCGCCTATCACCGCTTTCCCAAGCCCGGCAAGCTCGAGGTGGTGGCCACCAAGCCGCTGAACACCCAGCGCGACCTGGCGCTGGCCTATTCGCCCGGCGTAGCGGCCGCCTGCGACGCCATCGTCGCCGACGCCAACGAGGCCTATGGCCTGACCGCGCGCGGCAACCTGGTGGCGGTGGTGACCAACGGCACCGCGGTGCTGGGCCTGGGCAATATCGGCCCGCTGGCGGCCAAGCCGGTGATGGAGGGCAAGGCCGTCCTGTTCAAGAAGTTCGCCGGCATCGACGTGTTCGACCTGGAGATCGCCGAGAACGACGTGGACAAGCTCTGCGACATCGTCGCCGCGCTGGAGCCGACCTTCGGTGGCATCAACCTGGAAGACATCAAGGCGCCGGAGTGCTTCGAGGTCGAGCGCCGCCTGCGCGAGCGCATGCAGATCCCGGTGTTCCATGACGACCAGCATGGCACCGCCATCATCGTCGGCGCCGCAGTGCTGAATGCGCTGAGTCTAGTGGGCAAGGCGATCGGCGAGGTCAAGCTGGTGGCGTCCGGCGCCGGTGCCGCGGCGCTCGCTTGCCTCGACATGCTGGTCTCGCTCGGTGTGCAGCGCCAGAACATCTGGGTCTCCGACATCGAGGGCGTGGTCTACCAGGGGCGCGAGAAGCTGATGGACCGCTGGAAGGCGGCTTATGCCCAGCCGACCGACAAGCGCACCCTGGCCGACGTGTTGCCCGGCGCCGATATCTTCCTGGGGCTCTCGGCGCCGCGCGTGCTGACCGGCGAGATGGTGAAGACCATGGCGGCGAGGCCGCTGATCTTCGCGCTGGCCAATCCGACGCCGGAGATCCTGCCGGAGGAGGCGCGCGCCGCGCGGCCGGATGCCATCATCGCCACCGGGCGCAGCGACTATCCCAACCAGGTCAACAACGTCCTCTGCTTCCCCTTCATCTTCCGCGGCGCGCTCGACGTCGGCGCCACCACGGTGAACGAGGCGATGAAGCTAGCCGCCGCCAAGGCGCTGGCCTCGCTGGCCCGCGCCGAGCCCTCGGACGTGGTGCAGAAAGCCTATGGCGGGGCCGAGGGTGCCTTCGGCGAGGACTACATCATTCCGCGCCCCTTCGATCCGCGCCTGATGCTGGAGATCGCGCCGGCGGTGGCGCGCGCGGCGATGGACAGCGGCGTGGCGCGGCGACCGATCGAGGATTTCGACGCCTACCGCGACCGCCTGATCCAGTTCGTCTATCGCTCCGGCCTGGCCATGAAGCCGGTCTTCAGCGAGGCCAAGCGCTCCATGGAGCGGGTGATCTTCGCCGACGGCGAGGACGAGCGCGTGCTGCGCGCCGCCCAGGTGGTGGTGGACGAGGGGCTGGCGCGGCCGATCCTGGTCGGCCGGCCCGAGGTCATCGAGGTGCGGGCCCAGCGCCTGGGCCTGCGCCTCAAGCTCGACAGCAACTGCGAGCTGATCAACCCGGCCAGCGACCCGCGCTTCCAGACCTACTGGAAGACCTATCATGGCCTGATGCAGCGCCGCGGCGTGACGCCGGAGGGCGCCAAGACGCTGGTGCGCACGGCGACCACGGTGATCGGCGCCCTGGCGGTGCGGCTGGGCGACGCCGACGCGCTGATCGCCGGCCCCGGCGGTCGCTACGAGCGCCACCTGGTGCATATCCAGGACGTGCTGGGGCGGGCGCCCGGCGTGCGCAAGTTCTCCGCCCTGTCGCTGCTGATCCTGCCGCGCGGCACGGTCTTCCTGGCGGACACCTATGTCACCCCCGACCCCACGGCCGAGGAGCTGGTGGAGATGACGCGCCTGGCGGCCGAACAGGTGCGGCGCTTCGGCGTCGAACCCAAGGTGGCGCTGCTGTCGCATTCCGCCTTCGGCTCGGCCGACACCGCCTCGGCACGCAAGATGCGCACCGCGGTCGCCATGTTGCATGCCGAGGTGCCGGACCTGGAGGTCGAGGGCGAGATGCATGGCGACGCCGCGCTGGACGAGGAGGTGCGCGCCCGCGTCTTCCCGGACTCGCACCTGAAGGGGCAGGCCAACCTGCTGATCATGCCGAACCTGGACGCTGCCAACATCGCCTTCAACCTGCTGAAGGCGATGGGCGAGGGGCTGTCGGTCGGCCCGATCCTGGTGGGTGGCGCCGCCTCGGCGCATATCGCCATTCCCTCGGTTACCGCGCGCGGCCTAGTCAACCTGACCGCCGTCGCCGCGGCCGAGGCCACCGCCCGCAAGGAGCGCCGGGGCGCATGACCGACGCACCCGAGCCGGAAGTCGTGGTCCAGCCGGCGCCCGACGGCGGCGGCGAGGAAAGTTATGCCCTGCCGCCGGAGCGGGTTTACGCCGTCCGGGAGGCGATCGAGCAGGAGGACGCGGCCGGGATCATTGCCTTGGTCGACGAGCTGCATCCCTCTGACCAGGCCGACCTGCTGGAGGCGCTGGACCACGAGGACCGCGCCACGGTAGTGGCGGCCCTGGCCGGCGCCTTCGACCCGGAGGTGCTGACCCACCTGGACGCGACGGTGCGCGAGGAGGTCATCGAGCTGATCGGGCCCGACCGCCTGGCCAAGATGCTGTCGGACCTGGACTCGGATGACGCGGTCTACCTTTTCGCCGACCTGGACGAGGAGGCGCAGAGCCGCATCCTGGCCAAACTGCCGCAGGCCTATCGCCGCCTGCTGGTCGAGGGTGCCGAGTTCGAGGAGGGCACCGCCGGCCGCCTGATGCAGCGCGAGGTGGTGGCCATCCCCTCGGCCTGGAGCGTCGGCGAGACCATCGACTTCCTGCGCTCGGCCGCCGACCTGCCGGACGATTTCTACGACCTCTACGTGGTCAACCCGAAGCACAAGCCGATCGGCGTCATCCCGACCTCGCGCGCGCTGCGCGCCAAGCGCCCGGCCAAGGTGACCGAGGTGATGGACATCGAGCGCATGAAGCCGGTGCCGCTGGCCATGGACCAGTCGGAGGTCGCCGACCTGTTCCGCCGCTATGGGCTGATCTCCGCCCCGGTGGTCGACGCGGCCGGGCGGCTGGTCGGCACCATCACCGTCGACGACGTGGTCGACGTCATCGACGAGGAGGCCGAGGACGACCTGCTGCGCCTGGGCGGCGTCAGCGAGGGTGACCTCTATCGCGACGTACTGGACACCACCAAGACGCGGCTGCCCTGGCTGGCGGTCAACCTCTTCACCGCCGTGGTCGCCTCCATCGTCATCGGCTTCTTCGAGGACGCGCTGACGCAGATCGTCGCCCTGGCGGTGCTGATGCCTATCGTCGCCTCGATGGGCGGCAATGCCGGTACCCAGACGCTGACCGTGGCGGTGCGCGCCCTGGCGATGAAGGATCTGACCGCGGCCAACGCGCGGCGCATCGTCGGCAAGGAGCTGATCGTCGGCGCCATCAACGGCGTCGCCTTCGCCCTGGTCATGGGCGCCGTGGCCTGGGCCTGGTTCGACCAGCCGAAGATCGGCCTGGTAATCGGCGCCGCCATGCTGATCAACCTGGTGGCGGCCGGGCTGTCCGGCATCATCATTCCGCTGACCCTGGAGCGCTTGAAGGTCGATCCGGCCATCGCCTCCACCGTGTTCCTCACCACGGTGACCGATGTGGTGGGCTTCTGCGCCTTCCTCGGCCTCGCCACGCTGTTCCTGCTCTAGGCCATGACCCCCAGTCGCGCCCAACCCAGCCGCCGTTTCCGCGACCTGCTGGCGCTCTATCGCCAGATGCACCTCGAAGGCGTGCCGGAGCATCACCTGCCGCCCGAGCGCACCTTCGCCGGCACCAGCCTGCGCTTTCACATGAGCAGCATCCGGAAGCTGCTGCAGGAGAGCGGCGCCAAGACGCTGCTCGACTACGGCAGCGGCAAGGGCACGCTCTACGACCTCAAGCCGCTGCCCCTGGCGGAGGGGGCGACAGCGCCCAGCTTGGCAGAACACTGGGGTCTTGCATCCGTCCGCTGCTATGACCCTGGCTTTCCCGCCTTCGCCGAGCGGCCGGCCGGCACCTTTGACGCGGTGATCTGCATCGACGTGCTGGAGCATTGCCCGGACGAGGACATCGCCTGGATCCTGGACGAGGTCTTTGGCTTCGCCCGCCGCGCCGCTTTCTTCTGCATCGCCTCCTATCCGGCGCGGAAGTCCCTGCCGAACGGCGAGAACGCCCATATCACCGTGCGCCCGCCGGCCTGGTGGGCCGAACGGCTGGAGGCCGCGGCCGACGCCCGCCCCGGCGTCCGCTGGCTGGCCGTGGTAGAGGAACTCGACGGCGGTCGCGTGGTCCACGGCCGCTTTATCGGTGCGGCGACGCCGGGGTAGTTGAGTCGGATTCCGTGCTGTCTGGCCGTTCCTCGGGCAAATTGGAAATCTATTGACGTTTACGTAAACGTCATAGAAGATTCCTCCGCATGGACCGCACGCTCACCATTGGCGCGTTGACCCGCGAGCTGGGGGTAACCGCCCGCACGCTGCGTTTCTGGGAGGACCAGGGGCTGCTGGAACCGCTGCGCGTCGGGACCAAGCGACTCTATGGCCCACGCGAGCGCACCCGGGCGGTCCTTGTGTTGCGCGGCCAGCGGCTGGGTTTCTCGCTGGCGGAGATCCGCGAGATCATCGGGCTGTACGACCGGCCGGCCGAGCAGGGCGGCGGCGAGGCGCGCCAGCTGCAGCTGCTGCTCGACAAGATCGCCCTGCGCGAGGGCGAATTGAAACAGAAGCGTCAGGACATCGAGGCGACCTTGAAGGAGCTCGACGGCGTCGCGGCGGGCTGCCGCGACCGGCTGGCGCAGCTGGCAGCCAGGAAGGCGAAACGGGCATGACGTTCCAGGCGGCCGATCCCGGCTTCGAGACCCGGGTGCGCGAGTCCTTCGCGCGGCAGACGGTGATGGCCACCATCGGCGCCAGCCTGGGGGCGGTGACGGCGGGGCAGGTGGAGATCCTGTTGCCGTTCCGCGCCGACCTTTGCCAGCAGCATGGCTTCTTCCATGCCGGCATCACCGCGACCATCGCCGATTCCGCCGCCGGCTATGCCGCCTTCTCGCTGTTCCCGGCCGACAGCTCGATCCTGACCAGCGAATTCAAGCTGCACCTGCTGGCACCGGCCGATGGCGAGCGGCTGCGCGCTGTCGGCCGGGTGCTGAAGCCCGGCCGCACGCTGACCGTCGCCGAGACCGAGGTCTTTGTGCTGAAGGGTGGCCGCGAGAAGCTCTGCGCCAAGCTGATCGGCACCGAGGTGACGCTGCAGGGGCGCCCCGACCTGCCGACGGCCGGTTGACGCCGTGCCGCTTGCCTCGGCCGCAGCCGGGTCTGACACTCGGCGCCCCAACGAGCTTGCGAGACAGCCATGACCTACACCCTCTACTGGCGCGAACGCAGCGGCTCCTTCGCGCCGCATGCCCTGCTGATCGAGCTGGGGTTGCCCTTCGAGGCGATCCGTGTCGACAGCAAAGCTGGTGACAATCGCAAGCCCACCTACCTGGCGCTCAATCCGACCGGGCGCATTCCCACCCTGATCCTGCCCGATGGCTTGGTCATGACCGAAAGCGCGGCCATGACCTTGCACCTGGCCGAGAGCCACCCGGCCGCCGGCCTGCTGCCGCCGGCCGGCAGCCCGGAGCGTGCCACGCTGCTGCGCTGGCTGTTCTTCTCGGTCGCCAGCCTCTACGAAACCGACCTGCGCTGCAGCTATGCCGACCGCTACACCACCGATCCGCAGGGCGCCGCCGGCGTGAAGCAGGCCGGCATCCGTGACATCGACCGCGACTGGGCGATCATCGCCGAGGCCTATGGCGAGCGCACTTATCTGTTGGGCAGCTTCAGCGCACTCGACCTCTACGTCGCGCCGCAGGCGGCGTGGCACTATGCACCCCGGCAGCTCTTCGCCCGCCATCCGGCCCTGGGGCGGCTGGTGGAGGCGGTGCGCCACCGCCCGGCCATCGCCGAGCTGTGGAAGAGCTACAACTTCGACAGGGACCTGTGATGGCGAACCATCGCCTCTACTGGACCAAGACCTCGGGCGGCTTTCCCGCCGCCGCGGTGCTGACCCTCGCCGGCGTGCCCTGGGACTCGGTCGAGGTCGACCTGGAGGCTGGCGAGAACCGGCGGCCCGACTACCTGGCGCTCAATCCCACCGGGCAGGTGCCGACCCTTGTGTTGCCCGACGGCACGGTGATGACCGAAAGCGCCGCCATGGCCTGGCACCTGGCCGAGCGCCTGCCAAAGGCCGGCCTGCTGCCACCAGTGGGGGCCGAGGGCGAGCGGGCCACACTGCTGCGCTGGATGGTGTTCGGCGCCGCCGCGCTCTATGAGGCCGAGCTGCGCTACTACTACCCAGACCGCTACACCACCGATCCGGCCGGGATCGAGGGTGTGAAGCAGGCCGGCGTGGCCGCCTTTGACCGCCACTGGGACCTGGTCGAGCCGCTGCTGTCGCCTGGGCCCTTTGTGCTGGGCCAGCGCCTCACGGTGCTCGACCTTTACCTCGCCATGTTCGCCGCCTGGCATCCGGGCAAGCCGGCCGTCTATGCCCGCCGCCCGGCGCTGCGCCGCCTGATCGACGCCGTCGCCGGCGAGCCGCGCGTCGCGCCGGTCTGGACCCTGTTCGCCTTCGAGAGCTGAGGAGCCACGCCATGATCCCCAACCGCCTGCCTGACTTCGATTTCGGCCTGGGCGAGACCGCCGACATGCTGCGCGATTCGGTGCGCAGCTTCTCGGCCAACGAGATTGCGCCGCTGGCGGCGGAGATCGACAAGACTGATCAATTCCCGCGCCAGCTCTGGCCCAAGATGGGCGACCTCGGCCTGCACGGCCTGACGGTGGAGGAGGAATACGGCGGCGCCGGCCTCGGCTACCTGGAGCACTGCATCGCCATGGAGGAGGTGAGCCGCGCCTCCGGATCCGTCGGCCTCTCCTACGGCGCGCACTCAAATCTCTGCGTCAACCAGATCCGCCGCAACGGCACCGAGGCGCAGAAGCAGCAGTACCTGCCGAAGCTGATCTCCGGCGAGCATGTCGGCGCGCTGGCCATGTCGGAGCCCGGCGCCGGCAGCGACGTGGTCTCCATGACCACCAAGGCCGAGAAGAAAGGCGACCGTTACGTCCTCAACGGCCGCAAGTTCTGGATCACCAACTGCACCGAGGCCGACACCTTCGTCATCTATGCCAAGACCGACCCGGCGGCCGGGCCCAAGGGCATCACCGCCTTCTTGGTGGAGAAGGGCTTCAAGGGTTTCTCGGTGGCGCAGAAGCTCGACAAGCTTGGCATGCGGGGTTCCCCAACGGGAGAACTCGTGTTCGAGGACGTCGAGGTGCCGGCGGAAAACGTGCTGGGCCAGGTCGGCAAGGGCGTCAACGTGCTGATGAGCGGCCTGGACTACGAGCGCGCCGTGCTGGCCGCCGGGCCCATCGGCCTGATGCAGGCCGCGATGGATGTGGTGGTACCCTATGTCCACGAGCGCAAGCAGTTCGGCCAGCCGATTGGCAGCTTCCAGCTCATGCAGGGCAAGCTGGCCGACATGTACACGACGATGAATGCCAGCCGCGCCTACGTCTACGCGGTCGCCAGGGCCTGCGACCGCGGCCAGACCAGCCGCAAGGACGCCGCCGGCGCCATCCTCTACGCCGCCGAGAAGGCAACGCAGATCGCGCTCGACGCCATCCAGTGCCTGGGCGGCATGGGCTACATCAACGACAGCCCGACCGGCCGCCTGCTGCGCGATGCCAAGCTCTACGAGATCGGCGCCGGGACCAGCGAAATCCGCCGCTGGCTGATCGGGCGGGAGCTGTTCGAGGAGACGAAGTAGGGCGGTACTTGTGGCCCATCCTTCGATACGCCTTGCATGGCGTGGCGCGTCAGGATGAGGTCGGTGACAGCAGCACCCAACAGTACGGGAAACATCCTGAGGAGGCCGCGCAGCGGCCGTCTCGAAGGATGGGCCACAAGCACCGCCGCTACTCGTCCCCAACCGGGTCCAGCGTCGAGCGGGTGAAGGCCTCGAAATAGTCCATCAGCGCGTCCGACGCCGTGGCGGCGTCCTGGGCGCTGCCCTCGGCGATGGCGTTGGCGATGTTGGCGTGCAGCTGCGCCACATAGACCATGTCGCCGATGCGGTGGTGGAACCAGAAGCGGCGCGACAGCGCGTGAATCGAGTTGATCGCGGCGCGGGCGAACTGGTTGCGCGTCGCGTTGGCCACCAGCTTGTTGTACTCGTTGTCGAGCGCCAGGAAGCCCTGGTCGTCGCCGGCCGCCGTGGTCTCCAGCATGCGCTTGGCCATGACCTTGAGCTGGGCGCGCTGGTCGGGTGTGGCGCGCAGCGCGGCCAGGCGGGCGACCAGGCGCTCCAGTTCGCGCCGCAGCTCGATCACCTTCAGCTGCTCGCCGACATTGACGTCGGAGACCATGACGCCACGGTGCGGCACGATGTTGACCAGGTGTTCGCGCGCCAGGCGCTGCAGCGCCTCGCGGATCGGCGTGCGGCCGATGCCCAGGGCCTGGCTCAGCTCGGCCTCCGACACGGCGCTGCCGGGGGCCAGCTTGAGCATGACGATCTGCTCTTCGATCTTGCGGTAGGCCTGTTCGGTCAGGCGCGTCTTGCCGCCGTTGGTTTCGGCGGACGCGGACTTGCCGGCGGCCGGCGTCTTGGCCCGGCCGGCAGCTGCCTTGCCCGTCACTCTGGTCTTTGCCATCCGTCCCCCGACTGGCCCCGCATCAGGTTTCAGATGTAGCGGCAACAGCGACCGAGCGGCAATATATCAGTTGAATATCGCCGCCCCGCGTGCCAGCTTTCCGGCCGAAGCCGCGCGACAGCCGCGGCACGCTTGCGAGGAGTTCCGAGAGATGACCAAGGCCCTGTCGCCGCAGGCCGTCGAGCAGTATCGCCGCGACGGTTTCCTGTTCCCCGTTCCGGCGCTGGAGCGCGAGGAAGCCCTGGACTACCGCCGCCAGCTCGAGGCCTACGAGACCGCGCATGGTGGGCCGCTGAAGGGTAACATGCGGCACAAGGTGCACCTGCTGTTTCCCTGGGCGGCGGAACTGGTCCGCCACCCGCGCATCCTCGACGCGGTGGAGGACATCCTGGGGCCTGACATCCTCTGCTGGGCCACCAACCTCTTCACCAAGGAGGCGCATGATACGGCCTTCGTCTCCTTCCACCAGGACTCGACCTACTGGGGCCTCGACCCGGCTGACGTGATGACCGCCTGGATCGCGCTGTCGGACTGCCCGGTGAACAGCGGGCCGATGAAGTTCCTGGCCGGTTCGCACAAGAGCCAGGTGCCGCACCGCGACACCTTCCACGAGAAGAACCTGCTGACCCGTGGGCAGGAGATCGAGGTCGCGGTCGACGAGTCAAAGGCCGCCGCGGTGATCCTCAAGGCCGGCCAGATGTCGCTGCACCACGTCATGGTGGTGCATGGCTCCGGCGCCAACGAGAGCGACGACCGCCGCATCGGCCTGGCCATCCGCTATATCCCGGCCTATGTGCGCCAGGTGAAGATGCGCGACACCGCCACGCTGGTGCGCGGCGTCGATAGCCACAAGAACTTCGACCTGGAGCCGGCGCCGGCCGCCGACGCCGATGCCGCGGCCCTGGCGGCGCACAAGTGGGCGATGGACCGCCAGTTGGCCGTGCTCTACCAGGGCACGGATCACAAGGGCGAGATGCGTAACTAGCGCCGCCGTACCCCCGCAACCGCCCAAGGAAAGCGACGCCACCATGGAAGAGCGCAAGAAACTCACCGTGCCCGATCTCAAGGCCCGCAAGCAGGCGGGCGAGCGCGTGGTCATGGTCTCGGTGCCGGACTATCCCATGGCGATCTGGGCCGAGCGTGCCGGGGTGGACATCGCCGCCGTCGGCGATTCCCTGGGCATGGTCAGCTACGGCCATCCCAACACCCTGCCGGTCACCATCGACATGATGATCCAGCATGCCCAGGCAGTGCGCCGCGGCGCCCCTACCTGCATGCTCATGGTGTCGATGACCTATGGCTCCTACGCCACGCCGGACCTGGCCGTGGTCAACGCGCTGCGCCTGATGAAGGAAGGCGGCGCCGATGTGGTGAAGATGCAGGGCGGCAAGGAGAAGGCGCACATCATCAAGGCCATCGCCGATGCCGGCGTGCCGGTGATGAGCCATGTCGGCATGTGCCCGCACTTCGTGCACCAGTACGGCGGCTTTAAGCTGCAGGGCAAGACGGCGGCCGAGGCGCTGGACATCATCGAGGACGCCAAGGCCATCGAGGCGGCCGGCGCCGTCGGCTTCGAGGTCGAGGCCGTGCCGATGCCGGTGGCCGAGGCCATCGACAAGGCGGTCGGCATCTTCACCTTTGGCATCGGCGCCGGCGGCGCCAGCACCGGGCAGCTGCTGCTGGGCATGGATCTGCTCGGCATGTTCGACCAGTTCAAGCCGAAGTTCTCCAAGCGCTACGCGCAGATCGCCGACATCGCGGTCGAGGCGATGAAGACCTATGTCGCCGAGGTGCGCGGCAAGTCCTTCCCCGATGCCGATCACTCCTATGGCATGAAGGCAGAGGAAGCGGCCAAGCTGGCCGAGGCCCTGGCGAAGCGCGGATGAGCGCGCTGCCCGCCGACCTGCGGCACGACTTCGCCGAACTCGGCGCGGTCCGCCTGCACTATGTGACGGCGGGGCAGGGTGAGCCGCTGGTGCTGCTGCACGGCTGGCCGCAGACCTGGTTCGAGTGGCGCCACATCCTGCCGGGGTTGGCGGCGCGCTACCGGGTGATCGCGCCCGACCTGCGCGGCCTGGGCGATTCCACCGGCCCGGCGACGGGCTACGACAAGCGCACCCTGGCGGAGGACATCTGGGGCCTGCTGCAACACCTGGGGGTCGAGCGCTTCTGCCTGGTGGGCCATGACTGGGGCGGACCGGTGGCCTTTGCCCTGGCGGCGGCGCATCCCGCAGCGGTCCGGCGCCTGGCGATCCTCGACGTGGTGATCCCCGGCGACGGCGGCGACTTCTCGCAGGGCGGCCGGCGCTGGCACCACGCCTTCCATCAGGTCGCCGACCTGCCGGAAGAGCTGGTGAGCGGGCGGGAGCGCGCCTATCTCAGCTGGTTCTACCGCAGCTTCGCGCATCGGCCCGATGCCATCGGCGAGGAGGACATCGCCGAATACCTGCGCACCTACAGTGACCCTGCCAAGTTGCGTGCCGGTTTCGCGCTCTATCGCGCCCTGCCGCAGGACCGCATCGACAACGCGGCGCGCATCGCCCAGGGCAAGCTGACCATGCCGGTGCTGGCGGTCGGCGGCGGCGAAAGCTTCGGCCGCCGCACCGAGCCGGAGGAATCGCTGCGCCGCGTCGCTGACGACGTTACCGGCGTGGTGATCCCGGAGTGCGGGCATTGGCTTCCCGAGGAACAACCGGCACTGCTGCTCGAACAGCTGCTGCGCTTCTTCGCCGGCCGCTGACGCGCGCAAAGTTTCCTGCGACGCACGGCCGGTTTCGGTTGACAGGCCTTCCAACCCTCTAGCAGCATATCGGTCGTATATTAGTGCGCCATCACAAGAATGGCCGCTGATGCCAACGCCCTGGGGAGGGACACCAGATGACTCAGCAAAATTCCAGACGGCGCTTTCTGAAGACCGCGGGCCTGGCCTCCGTCGCCGCGGTCGCCGCGCCGGCGATTGGGCGCGCGGCGGACACCATCAACTGGCGCTGCCAGTCGATGTGGAGCGCCGCCGAACTGACCTACAAGGTATTCCAGGAATTCTGCGCCAACCTGACGGCCGCGACCGGCGGCCGCCTGGTGATCGAGCCCTTCGCCGCGGGTTCCGTGGTCGGCGCCTTCGAAACGCTGGACGCGGTCTCTGCCGGCCTGTTGCAGGCGCAGTCTTCCTGGCCTGGCTACTTCTCCGGCAAGGATGCCGGGCTGGCTGTGCTCAGCGACTTCGTGTTCGGCTACGACAGTCCCTTCCAGGCCGACGCCTGGTACCACTACCGCGGCGGCCTCGAGCTGCTGCGCAGCGCCTACAAGCCCTACAATGTCTATCCCGTCGGCGTCAGCTGGTGGGGCGTGGAGAGCCTGGTCTCGAAGAAGGAGCTCAACACGCTGGAGGACTTCAAGGGCGTCAACATCCGCTCGCCACAGGGCATGACGGCCGAGATCTTCACCAAGCTCGGTTCCAACATCGTCGTGCTGCCGGGCGGCGAGGTCTTCTCGGCGCTCGACAAGGGCGTGGTCGATGCCGCCGACTGGGGCACCGTGTCGATGAACGAGCGCATGGGCTTCTCGGCAGTGGCGCCGCACCCGACCAAGATCTTCCACTCCATGCCGGCGCAGGAGTTCAGCGTCAACATGGACGCCTGGAACGCCCTGCCGGACGACCTGAAGGCCATCGTCGCCACGGCGACGCGGGAGTGGACCATCGAGCAGGTGCAGCGCGTGGCGGTCGACGACATCCGCGTCACGCAGGAGCTGGCGACCAAGGGCATCACGGTCAACGTCTGGAACGGCGATCGCATGAAGGCCCTGCGCGACCTGGCACAGGTCACCTGGGCCGAGTGGTCGCAGAAGACGCCGCTGGCCAAGGCCGCTTATGACTCGCATCTGGCCTGGCTGAAGGAACTGGGCCAGGTGGCGTGAGTCAGACGTCAAGCAGCCCGGCGGGGGTGGCCACGGTCCCCCCCGCCGGGCGCAGTCCTGCGATCGAAGCCTTCTGCCGCGTCATCGACCGGGTGAACGCCTGGCTGGGACTGGCCTGGGGCTTTTCCATCGTGCTGGTGACCCTGGCCATCACCATCGAGATCGTCAGCCGCAGCGTGTTCCACCACGGGACCATCTGGGCCAACGAGACGACGATCTATCTCTCGGCCATGGCCTACCTGATCGGCGGCGGCTATGCGCTGCAATATCGCCGCCACGTGTCCATCGACTTCGTCTATCGCATGTTCAAGCGCCGCGTGCGCCGCGGCCTTGACCTCTTCGCCTTCATCTTCTTCCTGGGCTATGCCGGCACGCTGACCTGGATCGGCAGCAAGATGGCCTGGACCTCGTTCCAGCAGGACGAGGGCACCGGCACGCCCTGGGACCCGGCGATCTGGCCAGTGAAGCTCGCCATTCCCGTGGCCGGCCTGCTGCTGCTGCTGCAGGGCATCGTCAATCTGCTGCGTGACCTGGGCCTGGCCAGCGAGCGCGTCGTCGAGACGCCGCCGGTTGGATAGTGGCCGTGGCATGAAAGTGGCGTCATGAGCATCGAGCTTCTGTCCATCCTTTTCGTCGTCGCCTTCATCGTGGTGCTGCTGAGCGGCTTGCCGCTGGCCTTCGCCACTGGCGCCATCGCCGTGGTCTTCGTCTATGCCCAGTTCGGCGAGCCGGGGCTGACCCTGATCGTCAGCCGCGTCTTCACCCTGATGGGCAACTATGTCCTGGTGTCGGTGCCGCTGTTCATTTTCATGGCCTGCATACTGCAGCGCGCCGGCATCGCTGAAGCCATATTCCGTGTCGTGCATGTCTGGGCCGGGCGCCTGCCTGGTGGCCTGGCGGTAGCTGTGATCATCTCCTGCGCGCTGATGGCCGCTGTGGTCGGCGTGATCGGTGCCGAGATCGTCACCATGGGCGTGGTGGCGCTACCCGCCATGTTCTCGCGCGGCTATCACAAGAGCCTGGCGCTGGGGTCGATCTGCGCCGGCGGCGGCCTGGCGACGCTGATCCCGCCCAGCGTGGTCTTCATCATGTATGGCCTGACCGCCGGCGTCTCGATCGGCGAGCTCTATGTCGCCGGCGTCATTCCGGGCCTGATCCTGGCCAGCGCCTACATCGGCTACATCATCATCCGCTGCATGCTCAATCCCAGCCTGGCGCCGCGCCCGCCGGCCGAGGAGCGCGACATCCCCATGCGGCAGAAGCTGGCGCTGCTGGGCGAGCTGCTGATGCCGGCGCTGCTGGCCAGCGCGGTGCTGGGCTCGCTCTACCTCGGCATCGCCACGCCGTCCGAGGCCGCCGGCGTCGGCGTGGTCGGCGCACTGATCACCATGCTGATCAACCGCAGCTTCTCCTGGAAGGCCATTGCCGCGGCGATCAAGGACACCACGCTGGTCACCGTGATGCTCTACTGGCTGTTCTTCGGCTCCTCGGCATTGGTCGGGGTCTACACGCTGGCCGGCGGCACCAAGTTGATCCAGGAGGCCTTGACCGCCCTGCCGGTTGGCCCGATTGGCGTACTGCTGCTGATCCAGGCGATCTGGATCGTGCTGGGCTGCTTCATCGACTGGATCGGCATCCTGCTGCTGACCGCACCGATCTTCGTGCCGGTCGTCGTGACGCTGGGCTTCGATCCGGTCTGGGTCGGCGTGCTGTTCTGCGTCAACATGCAGATCTCCTACATCTCGCCGCCCTTCGGGCCGGCCGCCTTCTATCTCAAGGGGGTGGTGCCGGCCGGCATCACGCTGGGCGACATCTTCCGCTCCATCCTGCCCTACGTCGTGCTGCAGTTCCTGGTGCTGGGCATTCTGATCGCCTTCCCCGAACTGACGCTGTGGCTGCCCAGCACGATGCGTAACTGAGGCCGAGGCAAGCATGGAACGGCGGCTCGACACCCTGGTCGATGTCATGCGCGTGCCGGTCGACGGCGATGTCGGCGTGGCGCTGGTCGCGACCGCCGGGCGCGCCGCGCCGGTGCAGGTCGCCTGCGAGATCCTGGTGGTCGGCGGTGGCACCGGCGGCGTCGCCGCGGCGCTGGCGGCGCTGACCGAGGGCCGCCGTGTCTGCCTGCTGGAGGAAACCGACTGGCTCGGCGGGCAGTTCACCAGCCAGGGCGTCGCCGCGCTGGACGAGCACGAGCACATCGAGGCCTTCGGTGGCACCGCCAGCTACTACCGCCTGCGCGAGGCGATCCGCGACCGCTACCGGCCGCAGGCGCGCGACGCCGGTGCGCTGCGACCCTTCAACCCCGGCAACTGCTGGGTCACCCGTCTGGCCTTCGAGCCGCGCGTGGCCGCCGAGGTGCTGGAGGAGATGCTGCGCCCCTACCTGGAAAGTGGGCAGCTCCAGCTCTACAAGCGCTGCAAGGTCTGCGGTGTGGAAACGCGTGGCGACCGCATCGTCAGCGTCGAGGCGATTTCGCTGCAGGGGCCGCGCGCCTGGCTGTTCCGCGCCGACTACGTCATCGACGCCACCGAACTGGGCGACCTGCTGCCGCTCTGCGGTGCCGATTACGCCGTTGGCGCCGAAACCATCGCCGAAACCGGCGAAGCGCATGCCCAACCGCACGAGGCCAAGCCGCAGTGCGTGCAGAGCTATACCTATATTCCAGGCCTGACCTTGGCCCCGGCCGGCAGCGACCACCGCATCCCGCCGCCGCCACGCTATGAGCACTTTCGCGAGGCGCAGCCCTACAGCCTGACCATCGAGGTGCATGGCGGCGAGATCTATGGCGAGGAGAGCGGTTGGCTCAGCTACCGCACCTTCGAGCGCTTGCCGGGCACCAAGGGATCGCTCTGGACCTATCGGCGGCTGGTCGACAGCGCGCATTTCCCCGGCTATCCGCAGGACCTGTCGGTCATCAACTGGCCGGGCAACGACTACCGTGAGGCCAGCCTGCTGGAGGTATCGCCCCGCCAGCAGGCGCAGGCGCTGCAGGACGGCAAGCGGGTGAGCCTGGGCTTCATCCACTGGCTGCAGACCGAGGGTGAGGCCACGGCAGAGCGCCATGGCGCGCCGGAGCTGCAGCTGCTGCCGGCGATCATGGGCAGCGGCGATGGCCTCTCGAAGTACCCCTATATCCGCGAGGCGCGGCGCATCAAGGCGCTGAAGACCATCGTGGAGCAGGAGGTTTCGACCGCCTTCCAGCCAGGGCCGCGCGCGGCGCATTTCGACGATTCCGTTGGCATCGGCTGGTACCCGATCGATATCCACCGTTCCGGTCCGGAAGACGTCGGTCACAGCTGCCGCACCTGGCCTTTCCAGATTCCGCTGGGCGCGCTGATCCCGCGCCGCCTGGTCAACCTGGTGGCGGCGGCGAAGAACATCGGCACGACGCACCTGACCAACGGCTGCTACCGGCTGCATCCGGTGGAGTGGAACATCGGCGAGGCCGCCGGCCTGCTCTGTGCCTTCGCCCTGGCAGAGGGCGTGGCACCGCGCGCGGTGCGCGAGGAGCTGCCACGCCTGCGGCGCTATCAGGACCGCCTGCTGGCGCGGGGCCTGCCCTTGGCCTGGCTGATCGACCTGCCGGTCGGCGACCCGCGGTTCCAGGTGGCGCAGCGGCTCTATCGCGACGGGCTGCTGGCGGGCGGCGACAGCCTGGCCATCGGCCTCGACCAGCCGCTGACGGCGGCCGATTGGGCGCGCTGGGGTGGCAGCGGTGCCCTGCCAGCGACGCGCGGCGCCGCGCTGGCGGCGCTGGCCGCCGGCTAGCGCAGGTTCAGCACCAAGCCGATGGCGGCCACCAGCAGCACGATGCCAAGGATCTCGGCCCGTCGCGGGTGCTCCTTGAAGAAGATCACCGCGATGGCGAAGGTGAAGAGCATCTCCACCAGCCCCAGGGTACGGACGTAGGCCACCTGCTGCAGGGTCATGGCGGTGAACCAGCCTGCCGAACCGACGATGCCGGTGATGCCCGACAGCCCGGCGATGCGCCAGGCCTTGGCCACCTTGGTAAGCTGCCCCGGCTCGCGCAGCCGCAGATAGGTCGCCATCACCAGGGTCTGGATGGCGGCCGACCACACCAGGGTGAAGGCGGCGGCGACCAGCGGGTTGGGGTGGGCGAGCGACAGCGAGGCGGCGCGGAAGCCGACGGCGGAGACACCGAACAGCGCCGCCGAGACCAGCCCGACCAGCGCCACCCGCTCCATCCAGCCGGTCAGGAAGGCGCGCAGCGGATGGGCGTCCCGCTTCAGGGAAAACAGCATGACCCCGACGGTGCCCAGCATGATGGCCAGGCCGCCCATCCAGGTGACGTGCTCGCCCAGGAAGACCAGGCCGAACAGCGCCGCCTGCACCACCTCGGTCTTGGAATAGGCGATGCCGACGGCGAAGTTCTTGGTGCGCAGCACGGTCAGCAGCAGCGAGGTCGCCAGGATCTGCGACAGCGAGCCCAGCAGCGTCCAGAGCCAGAAGGCCTGGCCCGGCGCCGGCCAGGCATTGCCCAGCCCCTCGGTCAGCAACAGCACATAGAGCACCGCCAGCGGCAGGCCGTAGCCAAAGCGGGTGAAGGTCGCGCCATTGGTCGAGAGGCGCTTGGTCAGATGCCGCTGCACCGCCGTCCGCAGCGACTGCAGCAGCGCCGCCGTGATGGTCAGCGGGATCCAGAGCCAGGTCATGGGGCGGCACGCTGCCAGGGCGCCCCGGCCGGCGCAAATGCTCGCCTTGCAGGGCGCCTTGCGCCCAAGGGAGCCCTGGCGGCAGGGCGCTTGCGCCGGACCGGGCTGCCAACGCAGACTGCCGGCCATGTTGCGGGGGATTCGACAGTCCATGACCCGGCGCCAACTGGTGCCGGTGGCCTTGATGGTCGGCCTGCTGCTGGCAGGCGTGGCCTGGTGGCATTTCTCCGTGCGACCGCAGGCCTTGCCGGCGGCGGAGGTCAGGCCGCTGCTGGCCGACCACACGGTGATCGGCGCCTGGGGCTCATCCAGCCGCAGCTACGCGCTCTATCTCGGCGCCGACGGCACCGCCTTCTACCGCGAGATGGACCTGGCGGCAGCCAGCGGCACCTGGCGGCTTGAGGACGACGGCACGGTCTGCCTAGTGTTCGACGAGATGGCGACCAACTGCTACGGCGTCGGCCACGAGGGCAAGGACCTGGTGTGGATCCTGCCCGGCGCTGGCCGTACCTATGCCTTCATCACCAAGCCGGGGCGCCTGCAGGGGCTTTAGGGCCAGGGCCGGGACAGGATTGCAGGATGCGCAGTCCTCCTGCCGGCCGCGGGGCGGCAGACTGCGGCCGCCTATTGCAAGGAGAGTCCCATGAGCCGCCGCCTGATCTCGTCTGGATCCAGCTTCGAAGCATTGGCCGGCTACAGCCGCGCCGTCGTCGATGGCGACTTCGTGTTCGTCGCCGGCACCACTGGCTTCGACTACAAGGCTGGCACCCTGGCACCCGGGGTGGCCGAGCAGACCCACCAGTGCTTCCGCAACATCAGCCATGCCCTGGAGCAGGCCCAGGCCAGCCTGGCGGACCTCGTGCGCATCGTCGTCTACTTGGCGCGGCGCGAGGACTTCCAGGTGGTGGCGCCGATCTTCGGCCAGTACCTCAAGGAGATCCGCCCGGCCAACACCACGGTCATCGCGCCGCTGATCGACGAGCGCATGCTGATCGAGATCGAGGCCACGGCGAAGCGCCCGGCGGTCTGATGCCCACGGTCCTGGTCACTGGCGCCGGCCGCGGCATCGGCCTGGGTTTTGCCCAGCACTATGCCAAGGCCGGCTGGGAGGTGCTGGCGGCCTGTCGCGCGCCGCGCGAGGCGCCAACCCTGAAGCGCCTGCCCGGCACCCAGGTGCTGACGCTCGACCTGGACGACGAGGCGGCGATCGAGCGGGTCGCCGAGGGGCTGTCGGGCCGGCCGATCGACCTGCTGATCAACAACGCCGCCATCCTGGGGCCGCGCAACATGGCGCTCGGCACCTCGCAGCAGGCCGATTGGCTGCAGGTGCTGCGCACCAACACCGTGGCGCCCTACCTGCTGGCCGAGCGCATCGCCGCCAACGTGCTGGCCAGCCAGCGCAAGACCATCGTCAACCTGTCCTCCGGGCTGGGCTCGCTGGCCCAGGCGGATACCGAATGGGCGCCGATCTACTGCGTCTCCAAGGCCGGCCTCAACATGGTGACGCGCCACCTGGCGACCCTGCTGGGGCCGCGCGGTGCCATCGCCGTGGCGATCAGCCCGGGCTGGGTGCGCACCGCCATGGGCGGGCCGGGGGCGGTGACCTCGGTGGAGGAGACGGTGGCCATGATCGCCGCCACGGTCGACGGCCTGACGCCGGCGCAGAACGGCAGCTTCCTGCAGGCCGATGGCAACCCGCTGCCTTGGTGAGAGACGGGCGAAGCAGGCGCAATACTTGACGTGGGTTGCGATTGGCAGGCTTGGCCGCCGGCCCTAACGTGGCGGGCCAGGAGGACAGCCGCATGCTGCTGAATGACGAACAGGAAATGATCCGGGACACCGCCAGGGCCTTCGCCACGGCGGAGCTGAAGCCCAATGCCGCCGCCTGGGACCGTGACTCGGCCTTTCCCAAGACTGCCATCGAAGGCCTTGGCCAGCTTGGTTTCATGGGCATGCTTGTCGATCCGGCGCACGACGGCGCCGGGGCCGACAACGTCTCCTATGCCCTGGCGCTGATGGAGGTGGCGGCCGGCGACGGCGCCTGCTCGACCATCATGAGCGTGCACAACTCGGTCGGCTGCATGCCAATCCAGCGCTTCGGTACGGCTGAACAGAAGGAACGCTTCCTGAAGCCGCTGGCGCGTGGCGAGCAGCTTGCCGCCTTCTGCCTGACCGAGCCTGGCACGGGTTCCGATGCCTCGGCGCTCAAAACCAAAGCGGTGCGCGATGGCAACCACTGGGTGCTGTCGGGGGTGAAGCAGTTCATCACCTCGGGCCAGAATGCCGACCTCGCCATCGTCTTCGCGGTGACCGATCCGGCGGCTGGCAAGAAGGGCATCTCGGCCTTCGTCGTGCCGACCAAGACGCCGGGCTATACCGTGGCCTCGGTCGAGCGGAAGCTGGGGCAGCGCTCCAGCGACACCTGCCAGATCGTCTTCGAGGACTGCCGCCTGACCCCCGACCTGATGCTGGGTGGCGAGGGCGACGGCTACAAGATCGCGCTGGCCAACCTGGAGGGCGGGCGCATCGGCATCGCCGCGCAGTCGGTCGGCATGGCGCGCGCGGCCTTTGAGGCGGCGCGCGACTATGCCCGGGAGCGCAAGGCCTTTGGCCAGGCGATCAAGGACCACCAGGCGGTCGGCTTCAAGCTGGCCGACATGGCGACCAAGATCCACGCCGGCGAGCTCATGACCCTGCACGCCGCCGCGCTGCGCGATGCCGGCAAGCCCTGCCTGAAGGAAGCCTGCATGGCCAAGCTCTACGCCAGCGAGATGGCCGAGGAGGTGGCGAGCGACGCCATCCAGATCCACGGCGGCTATGGCTACCTGCAGGACTTCCCGGTCGAGCGCATCTATCGCGACGTGCGGGTCTGCCAGATCTACGAGGGCACCAGCGAAATCCAGCGCCTGGTGATCGCCAGGCAGGTGACCTGAAGGACCGAATGCCCCTCGTCACCACTCTCAAATCGTCACCCTCGGGCTTGTCCCGAGGGTCCATGGCGACCTCCGCGTCGATGGCGGGATGGATGCTCGGAACAAGTCCGAGCATGACGAGGTGGTGGGCCCTGGGTGTACCTAAATATCCAGATCCATC
This sequence comes from Rhodospirillales bacterium, assembly GCA_038363005.1. Taxonomy (GTDB): domain Bacteria; phylum Pseudomonadota; class Alphaproteobacteria; order Kiloniellales; family JACOMY01; genus JAKOWB01. The sequence continues at coordinate 21,905 of JBBQBI010000018.1, read as the reverse complement.
ACCACCGGGCAGTGGTCGCTGGCCTTGGGTCGGTCCCAGCCGATGCGCGGGAAGCGCGGCGCGGCCGAGCGCTCGGCGCGGTAGGGCATGCCGTTGCGCAGGATCGCCGGCGGGCCGGGGTTGCGCGCCGCCAGTGCGGGCGACAGCAGCAGGTAGTCGAGCTGGTTGTAAGTCCGCTCCACCGTATAGAAGTGCGTCCAGCGATCCTTTGGATCGGCGATGCGCTTCACCAGGTCGACTACCAGCCCGCTGCCCAGCAGCGGGCCCAGGGCATGCAGCGGGTCGGCCACGCCATCGGTCTCGGTGAAGTCGTTGAAGTCACCGGCCACCAGGTAGTCGTTCTGGCCGCCGGCGCGGCAGCGCTCCAGCAAGTGGCGTACGGCGAAGGCCTCGGCGATGCGGAAGGCGCGAGTCTGCGCCCGCCCGGCGCCGATCGACTTGAAGTGGCAGTTGAACAGCGTCAGCGGCCGCCCCTCGACCAGCAGTCGCACCTCCAGGCAGTCGCGCCGAAAGACACGGAAGCGCGGATCGTTGAACAGGCGGTCGCGGGCGATGCTGCGCCGCTCGATGCCCCAGTCCTGCCAGTCGAAGCCGGCGGCATAGAGCGCCTCCAGCCCCAGTTCCTTGTGGCTGGCCGCCGATTCCAGTGGCAGGCGGGACATGACGCCGACGTCGATGCCGCGGCCGTCGTTGCCCTCCAGCACCGCCAGGTGGGGCAGCGCCTCGCCGCCGACGCCCAGCAGGTACTTGTCGTGGAAGCGGCGCAGTGCGTGCTGCGATTCCACCTCCTGCAGCAGCACGACGTCGGGCCTGGCCTGGCGGATCGCCAAGGCGGCGAAGGTGCGGATCTCGTCGTCGATCGCCAGGCGGGCGCTCTTGGCCAGGGCCAGGCGGCTGGCGGCGTCTTCGCCCTCCAGCAGGCCCAGGTAGTCCTCAATGTCCTCCGCCCGCCGGAAGTCGAAGCGGGTGAACATGTTCTCGACGTTGAAGGTCATGACGCGCAGCTTTGCCATGCGGGTCCTCTCGCGCTCTCCCCCGGCCATGCTAGCCTTGCGTACAAGAAGCACCAATGAGAGGGAGCGCCCATGCCAGCGCCGATCGAGTTTTTCTTCGACTTCTCCAGCCCCTATGGCTACCTGGCCTCGGAGCGCATCGGCGACATCGCCGCCAAGCACGGCCGCACGGTCGCCTGGAAGCCTTTCCTGATGGGCGCGGTCTTCAAGGTGACCGGCATGCAGCCGCTGGTCGATGTGCCGCTGAAGGGCGACTACACCAAGCGCGACATGCTGCGCGCCGCCCGCGCGCTGGGCCTGCGCTTCAATCCGCCGCCCGGTTTCCCCTTCATGTCGGTCGGTGCCTGCCGCGCCAGCTACTGGGCGCTCGACCAGGACCCGGTGAAGGCGCAGGCCATGATGCAGGGGCTCTATCGCAAGGCCTGGGTCGAGGGCGGCGATATCTCCAAGCCCGGCGCAGTGGTCGCTGAGGCTGAGGCCGCCGGCTTCGATGGCGCCGCCGTCAGCGCGGCGATGAACGATCCGGTGGTGAAGGAGAGGCTGCGGGTCGAGGTCGACGCGGCCATAGCGCGCGGCGTCTTCGGCTCGCCCTATTTCTTCGTCGACGGCGAGCCCTTCTGGGGCCACGACCGTCTCGACATGGTGGACCGCTGGACTGGTACGGGCGGCTGGTAGGGCAGGCGATCATGCTGGAACGCTATCTCGCCGGGCGCACCGCGCTGGTCACCGGCGGCGCCTCGGGGCAGGGGCGGGCCATCGCCCTGGCGCTGGCGGCGCGCGGCGCCAACGTCGGCGTCGGCTCCTACCTGGCGCTGCACGGGCCGCTACCGGACCTGACCGACAGCTACTTTCCGCCGCAACAGGAGCTGGACGAGGTCTGCGCCGAGATCCGCGCGCTGGGTGTCGGCGCGCTGGGCCAGGACCTCGATGTGCGCAGCGCGGACTCGGTGGCGGCGCTGCGCGACGCGCTGGTCGCCCAGTTCGGCAGCGTCGATATCCTGGTCAACGCCGCCGGCATCGCCGCCGAGCAGCCGATCCAGGGCCATACGGAAAGGCTCTGGCTCGACGTTCTCGATACCAACTTGAACGGCGCCTACCGCACCATCCACGCCTGCCTGCCGGGCATGATTGAGCGCAACTGGGGCCGCATCATCAACATCGCCTCCACCGCTGCCTCGGTCGGCGCCAAGGACAACCCGGCCTACTGCGCCTCCAAGTCCGGATTGCTGGGGCTGACCCGCTGCGTGGCGCTGGAGGGCGCGGCGCACGGTGTCACCTGCAATGCCATCAGCCCGGGCTTCGTCAACACCCGCATGCTGCGGTCCAGCGTCAAGCGTTGGCTGGCGGCGGAGGGCAATGTGCGGACCGAGGAGGAGTTCATCGCCTCGATCGCCGCCAGCTATCCGCAGAAGCGCATCATCGAGCCGGCGGAGATCGGCGCCGTTGCCGCCTTCCTTTGCCGCGACGAGGCCTTCGGCATCGCCGCGCAGGACATCACCGTCGCCGCGGGGTCGCTATGGTAGCCGGCGACTTCGCGGGCAAGCGCGTCCTGGTCACCGGCGGCACGCGCGGCATCGGCCTGGCCACGGTCCAGGCCTTCCTGGCCGCCGGCGCGCGCGTCGCCGTCAATGGCCGCACGGTGGGGAGCGTCGACAAGGCTTGCGCCGCGCTGACGGGTGAAGTGGTTGCCGCGCCAGGCGACGTCGCCACGGTCGCCGGCTGCCAGGCGCTGGTGGCGGCGGCGGTCGAAGGGCTCGGCGGTCTCGACATCCTGGTGAACAGTGCCGGCGTGTTCCGCGAGGTCACGGTCGAGGACAGCAACGAGGCCTTCTGGGACCAGGTGCTGGACATCAACCTGAAGGGCAGCTTCTTCGTTGCCCGGGCGGCCTTGCCGGCGTTGCGGATGAGCAAGGGCAACATCGTCAACATCGCGTCGGAATCCGGCATCCAGGGCAGCCCGCTCTGCACCGTGTACTGCGCGTCCAAGGGTGGCCTGGTGCTGCTGACCAAGGCGCTGGCGCTGGAGCTGGCACCCGACGTGCGGGTCAACGCCGTCTGTCCCGGGCCGGTCGACACCGACATGCTGTGGGCTGGCGCGCCCGCCGGCCGCGCCAGCGACGACTACCGCGCCGGGCTGCAGGGCTACGCCCCGCTGAAGCGCATCGGCCGGGCTGAGGAGGTGGCGGCGGCAATACTCTACCTGGCCTCCGGCGCCGCCGGCTTTGTCACCGGCGCGGCGTTGTCGCTCGATGGCGGCAGCACGGCCGGGCGCTAGTCAAGGGGTGGCGCCGTCGTCGCGCGCAGGATCAGGTCGGCTGGCAGGATCACCTCGGCCGGTGCCACCGGTGGGGCACCGATGCGCGACAGCAGCAGCGCCGCGGCGCGGCTGCCCAGGTCGCGGCTGTGGGGCCGCACGCTGGTCAGGCGGACCCAGGGCAGGCCGGCGATGACGTTGTCGTCGAAGCCGGTCAGCGAGATGTCCCGCGGCACGCTGAGGCCGCGCTCCTGCAGCCGCGCCATGGCGCCCAGCGCCATGAAGTCGTTGGCGGCGACGATGGCGGTGGGCCGCCGGTCCATCGCCAGGAAGCAATCGGCGGCGGCGGCGCCTCGCTCGCTGGAGTAGTCGCCCGGCAAAACCAGGGCCGGATCGATCCGGCGGAAGCGGCGGCGTATTTCCCGCCGATAGCCGTCCAGCCGTTCGCCGGCGGCGCTGGACTGCGTCGGGCCGCAGATGAAGCCGATGCGCCGGTGGCCCAGCTCAGCCAGGTGCGCTACCGCCGCCGCCGTGCCGGCGGCATTGTCGCTGCCGACGTAGTCCGAGGGCTGGCTGCGGTGGCGCCGGTTCAGCAGCACATAGGGCACGCCGCGCTGCCGCAGGCGGGGCACCTCGTCGCTGTCGCTGGCCGTCGAGGCCAGGATCAGCCCGTCCATCCGCTTGTCGAGCAGCAGGTGCAGGAAAGCGGCTTCCTTTCGCGGATCGTAGTCGGTGCTGCAGATCACCAGGCTGTAGTCCTGCGCCCAGAGCGCATCCTCGATGCCGCGCACGATCTCGGCAAAGAAGGGGTTGGAGATGTCGGCCACCAGCGCGCCGACGGTCCAGGTGCGATGCAGCCGCAGACCCCGTGCCAGCGAGGAAGCGCGATAGCCCAGCCGCGTCGCCTCGGCCAGCACGCGCGCCCGCGTCTCGGCGGTCACCGAGGCCTTGTCGGCCAGCGCGTTCGACACCGTCGAGGGCGCCAGGCCACAGGCGTGGGCGACATCCTTGATGGTGGGTCGGCGGCTGGGTCCCGGCATGGCCCAAGACCTCGCACAGGGCCCGGTGACTTGCAATAAAATCGATTTTCTACTGAACCAGAGACATGCTAGCGTCCTGCCGGTGGGGCCCGCGGCGCCAGTCCGCGCCCCTTGGAAGCGGCAACGGGGAGGGACGGGCGATGCAGAAGCATGAGGTCTTGGCCGGCCTGCGCCGGGGTGGCCTGGCACGGCGGGCGGCGTTGCGCAGCCTGGCGGCGGTCGGCCTGGGCGTGGTGACGCTTCCCTATGTCCTGCGCAGCGCCCGGGCGGCCAGTCCGCTGACGGTGTTCGACTGGCCCGGCTACGACATTCCCGAACTGCACCAGCCCTACATCAAGAAGTACGGCGCCTCGCCGGATATCGCGCTCTATGGCGACGATGAGGAGGCCTACCTGAAGATCAAGGCCGGCTTCGAGGCCGACCTGGTGCACCCCACCAGCTATGCCATCGGTCGTTACCGGGACCAGGGGATGCTGAAGCCGATCGACACCGCGCGGCTGTCGAACTGGCCCGACGTGATGCCCGAGGTCGCCAACGTGCATGGCATGACCACCGGCAACGACCGCTGGATCGTACCCTGCGGCTGGGGCCACAACTCGGTCATCTATCGCACCGACCTAGTGGAACCCAAGGAGCAATCGTGGAACCTGCTGTGGGATGAGCGCTACAAGGGCAGAATCGCCAACGCTGTGGAGATGGACGGCTCGGTCATTCCGGCCGCCATGGTGCTGGGTTTCCCCGACCCCTATGCGATGGACGACGCGCAGCTTGAGCAGTGCAAGCAGTTCCTGATCAAGCAGCGCGCGCTGCTGCGCTTCTACTGGACCGATCCGGCCGAGCTGGAGCAGGCCATCGCCGCCGGCGAGGTGGCCATCGCCTATGCCTGGGCGGCCTCGGCCTCGACCCTGAAGGCGCAGGGCGTGCCGATCGCCTACATGCAGCCCAAGGAAGGCCGCGTGGTCTGGATCGACGGCTTCATCATGCTGAAGGACGGACCGGGCGAGGAGCAGCGTGCCTATGACTACATCGACGCCTGGCTGTCGCCGGAGACCGGCAAGTACATGCTGGCGGAATACGGTTACGGCCATTCCAACCGCAAGGCCTTCGAGCTGGTGAGCAAGGAGCGCCTGGAAGAGATCGGCATCTCCTCGCCGGCCGAGGTGCTGTCCAACGGCGTCTTCCTGCGCGAGATGGATCCGGCGCTGCGCGAGAAGTACGTGCGCATGTACGAGGACGTGCGCGCCGGCTTCTAGGCGTCCCGTCTCAGCGAGCGAACAGAGGACCGGAGCGGCCATGGCAGCGGACGGGCAGGGCGGCAATGTCACGGCGGCCGAGCGCTTCGCGCTGGCGTTGAAGCGCCACGGCGTGGAGCTGCTGTTCGGTCAGTCGATCCCGTCGCAGATCCACCTGGCGGCCGAGGCGATGGGGCTTCGGCAGATCGCCTATCGCACCGAGAACGCCGGCGCCATCATGGCGGACGGCTTCGCCCGCATCTCCGGCCGCGTACCGGTGGTGACAGCGCAGAACGGTCCGGCGGCGACGCTGCTGGTGCCAGCACTGGCCGAGGCGCTGACCGCCTCCATCCCGCTGGTCGCCCTGGTGCAGGACGTGCCGCGCGACAAGCTGGACCGCAACGCCTTCCAGGAGCTGGACCACCTCGAGCTCTTCAAGGGTTGCGCCAAGTGGGTGCGCCGCGTCGCCACCAGCGAGCGCATCGACGACTATGTCGACATGGCCTTCGCCGCCGCTGCCAGCGGGCGGCCCGGACCGGCGGTGCTGCTCTGCCCGCTGGACCTGATCGGCGAGGTCGGCGTTGTCGCCTCGGGGCGCGGCGCCACGCTCGGCCGCTATCCGCTGGACCGTGTCGTCGCCGACCCGGCGCAGGTGGAGCGCGCGGCGGCGCTGCTGGCGGATGCCCGCGCACCGCTGCTGGTGGCCGGCGGCGGCGTACACAGCTCCGGCGCCAGCGCGGCGCTGGCCGCGTTGCAGCGGGACTTCGCCCTGCCGGTCGCCACCACGTCGATGGGCAAGGGCGCGGTGGACGAGGGCCACGCGCTGTCGCTCGGCGTGATCGGCTACTTCATGGGCAGCGGCGGCATGGCGCGGTTCCAGCGCCCGCTGGTGGAAGAAGCCGACGTGATCTGCTTCATCGGCAGCCGCACCAACCAGAACGGCACCGATAGCTGGAGCCTCTTCCCGAAGGGCGCGCAGTACATCCAGCTCGACATCGACAGCCTGGAGGTGGGGCGAAACTACGAGGCACTGCGCCTGGTCGGCGACGCCCGCCTGACACTGGAAGCGCTGCACGCCGCGCTTGGTCGCCACGACACCGGCCGCCGCCAGTCGGGTCGCGCGGTGCTCGCCGCCCGCATTGCCGAGGGCAAGGCGCGCCACGTAGCCGAGGCACGGCCGCGGCTGGAGTCCGACGCCAGCCCGATCCGGCCGGAGCGCATCATGGCCGAGCTGCGCCGCGTGCTGACGCCGGAGACCATCGTGGTGGCCGATGCCAGCTATGCTTCGATCTGGTGCGCCAACTACCTGCCGGCGCTGAAGGCCGGCATGCGTTTCCTGACGCCGCGCGGCCTGGCCGGGCTGGGCTGGGGACTGCCGTTGGCGCTGGGCGCCAAGCTGGCGGCGCCCGACGCGCCGGTCTTCTGCCTGGCCGGCGACGGTGGCTTCGCCCACGTCTGGTCCGAGCTGGAGACCAGCCGGCGGCACGGCATCAAGGTGGTGGTGACGATTCTCAACAACCAGATCCTCGGCTACCAGAAGCACGCCGAGGATGTGCTGTTCGGCGCCCACACCACGGCGGTGGACTTTGCCCCGGTGGACCATGCCGCCATCGCCCGGGCCTGCGGCCTCAAGGGCGTGCGCATCGAGCGGCCGGGCGACTATGCGCCGGCGCTGGCCGCTGCCCTGGCGGCCGACCGCACGACAGTGCTGGACGTGGTGACCGACCCCGACGCCTTTCCGCCGATTACCGCATTCGAGGGACGGCTGTAGACTGCCCCCATGTCCCGCCAGGAGGCCCGGCGATGATCTATGTCGAGTACATCGAGCGCGACCGCTTCCTGCCCTTCGATATCTTCCGCTACCTGGGCGACCAGTCGGCCTGGACCGACCCGGACGACAGGCTGGTCGGCTCCTTCGGTCGCACCATGCGACTGGGACCCATGCCGAGCTACCTGGCCTTCTGGGAGTGCAGCGGGATGCGCCGCATGGACGAGTGGGAGGCGCACTTCCGCAGCCCGGCGGCGGCGCAGGACGGGCACGAGCGCGCCACCCATGCCGCCATCCACCTGCAGCGCGGCGGCTGCTACGACGTGGTGGCGCAGGGGCCGAAGGTGAAGCAGGACCAGCTGTTCGTCATCGAATACTTCGCTACCGCGGGCCAGGACGACGCCGCCTTGGCCAGGCACTTCAAGGCCCGCGCCAAGACACAGAAGCAGGCGACGCTGAATTTCGTGCTGCGCCGCATCGGCGCCCTTGGCCCGCCGCCCGGCGGTCTGGCGGTCTGGAGCTTCGCCGACTACGTGGCGCTGGAGCCCTTCGAGCGCGCCCGTGTCGCGGATGGCCCCGTCACGCCAACCGAGGTCGGCGTCTATCGCTGGTTTGGGCGGGAGGTGGTCTGACCGGCTCCCTCCAGCGGGGAGCGGGTGAGGGTCGCCCGGCGCGGCACGGGTGCGCCGGCGCCGGGCGCTGACAGCATCACTTCTTCGCGGGGGCGGCCTTGGCGCCTGCCTTCGCGGTCTTGTCCTGCTTCGGCTTCTTCTTTTCCTTGTTCGACTTCATCTGCCCCTTGGCCATGAGCGTTCTCCTGAAAGGCCACGCGCGGCATTCCGCGCGCCCGCGATCCTAGCCAGGCGCGGGCGAGTCCGGAAAGTGCCCTCAGGCGGTGTCCGGCGGCGGGTCGTTCAGCGCCGTCACCTCGACCTCCAGCGCTAGGATCAGGAAGGACCAGGCCTTGCCGTGGCTGTCCAGGTTCAGCGAGGCGTTCACGCCGCCCTCCAGCGCCTGATGCAGGACGAAGTTCAGGCCGTGCAGCCCGGGCAGCTCGTAGCGCTCGATGGCGCCGCGGAACAGGGCAGGGTACTCCCGCTTCAGGCGTTCCGGCGTCAGGCTTGCCTTGACCTCCTCATAGTGCCGCGGGTCGTAGACCCAGACGGCGACGTTCGAGGTATCGCCCTTGTCGCCGGAGCGGGCGGAGGCGACGGCGCGCAGCGGCACGCGATGCTTCATGCGCGGAACACCTCGATGCGGGGGCGGATGGCGTCGCGGTCGAGCAACAGCGACTGCGTGGTGACCGAGGGGGTGATGTGCCCCCGCACGCCGCCGCCGCCGGCCGGCCCGCCCATGTAGAGGTTATCGACCTCGGCCAGCAGCAACTCGGCCAGCGCGCGGTCCTGGGTGCGCAGCGCGGCGCGCAGGCGCACGTCCCGGGTTTCGCTCTGCTGGCGCCGCGCCGTGGCGTGCACCGCGTTCTGTCCGATCAGGTCGATGCGCAGCGGGCCCTGGTAGCCGCGCACGCGGGTCATGCGCTGGCGCAGGATCTCGCCGGCCAACTCGCCGCGCCCTACGGCGCCGGGACCGGCATAGCTGATTTCCGCTTCGGCCAGCAGACCACCGTCGAAGCCGACCGTGACCTTAAGTTGCCGTGGCCGCGCATGGCCGGTGGCGCCGGATACCGCGACGCGGTCGGCCCCCTGCTGCATCAGGCGCACAGAGGTGAAGTCGGCGGTGACATCCGGTGTCAGGTAGGCGGCCGGGTCGTGCACCTCGTAGAGCAGCTGCTCCTTGACCACGTGGGTGGTGACCATGCCGCCGGTGCCGGGCAACTTGGTGATCACCGCGCTGCCGTCGGCCTGGCACTCGGCCAGCGGAAAGCCGATGTCAGCCAGGTCCGGAACCGTCTTGTATCCGGGGTCTGCATAAGCACCGCCAGTGACCTGGGTACTGCACTCCATCAGGTGCCCGATCACCGTGCCGGCGCCCAGCTTCGGCCAGTCGTCCAGTGCCCAGCCGAAGCGCTGCGCCAGCGGCGCCAGAAACAGCGCCGGGTCGGCGACGCGCCCGGCGATGGCCAGCGCCGGCTCGTGCTGCAGCGCCTGCAGGATCACCTCGGCGCCCAGGTAGGCGTTGGCACCGACCACGGTCAGGCCGCTCTCGCCGATGGTCTGGCCGAGCTCCGGCAGCAGTGTATCTGGCGTCATCAGGTGGGTGACGTCGTCGCCCTCGATGGTGGCGATCAGGGTACCCGCCAGGCCCAGGCGCCGTGCCGTCTCCGCCGCCGCGCGGCCGGCCGCCGGCACGTTGGCGACGCCGGCGTTGGTGACGATGCCGGTACCCTGGCGGACGCAGGCCGGCAGCGCGGCTTCCAGCCGCCGCTCCAGCATGGGGTTGTAGCCCTTGGCCGGGTCCTTCATCCGCGCCAAGTGGCCGTGCGCCAGGGTGCGTTCGGCCAGGCACTCGAAGATCAGGAAGTCGAGCTGGCCGCGCTCGGCCAGGTCCGCCGCCGGCTCGACCCGGTCGGCGGCATAGCCCGCGCCGGTCCCCAGCCTGACGGTCATGCCCTAGCTTCGCCTCAGACCGTGCGCGGCGGCTCGGCCTGCTTGGCCGCCTGCCGGCCCTTTATGATGAAGTGCAGGTTGCGGAAGTAGATCAGCAGCCCGGTGCCCTGACCGGCGATGAACACCGGGTCCTCGATGTGGATGGCATAGGCCAGCAGCGTGGCGCCGCCGCCCAGCGAGAACAGCCAGAAGGCGGTCGGCACGATGGACTTCTTGGCCCGCTCGCTGACGATCCACTGGATCAGGAAGCGGCCGCTGAAGAAGGCCTGGCCGCCGAAGCCGATGAGTTTCCAGAGCGTATCGTTGTCCATCGCGCCTTAGTCCTTGGCTGGAGCAATCGGGGTCGCGGCGCCGGGTTGCCGGCGCCGGCGCAGCAGCCACCAGACCATCAGCAGGTCGCCGATGCCGACCCAGAGGCGGTTCCAGAGGCCGTACTTCGTGGTGCCGGCGGCGCGCGGACGGTGGTTCACCTCGACCAGCAGCACCCGCTTGCCGGCGCCCTTCACCAGCGCCGGCAGAAAGCGGTGCAGCCCGGCGAAGGCCGGCAGCGTCAGGAAGAGGTCGCGCGGGAAGAGCTTGAGACCGCAGCCGGTGTCGCGCGTCGCGTCCTTCAGCAGGCCGCGCCGCACCTTGTTGGCGATGCGCGAGGAAAGCCGCTTGCCCAGGCTGTCGCGCCGCTTGGTGCGCTGGCCGGCGACCAGTCCAACGCTGGCGCGCGCCGGATCGTCGCGCCAGGCGGCATAGAGCTTCGGCAGGTCGCCGCCATCGTTCTGCAGGTCGGCATCGAGCGTCGCCACCAGCGGCGCGCGGGCGGCGTGCACGCCGGTCAGCACGGCGGCGCTCTGCCCCGAACGGCGGGCGTGGCGCAGCGCGCGCAGCCGTGGCTCGGCGGTCATCAGGCGGGCCAGCTCGCGGTCGGTGCCGTCGTCCGAGCCGTCGTCGACATAGAGGATCTCGAAGCTGACCAGGCCCTCCAGCGCGCGCCGGATCTCGTCGATCAGCGGTGCCAGATTCTCGCGCTCGTTCATCGCCGGAACGACGACGGTAAGCGCGGGCGAAAGGGGATCGCTGGCCATGCGGGGACTCGGCAACTTTACGGCGGCGCACCATAACCGCACTGCCGGAAAGGTCCAAACGCGGCGCAGCGCCGCTGCCGCGGCGGGTTTTGCCGCGCTTGGCGGGGCCGGGAATCTGCTATAGGGGCACCATGAATCCTGCCATCCCCGCCGCCCCGCCCGCCGCCGATTCTTGGCTGGCCTGGCTGTCGCGCTGGCCGGCTGGCGTGCTGTTGGCCCTGGTGCTGCTGGCAGCCGCCCTGCCCGGCATCCTGGCGCTGCCGCCGCTGGACCGCGACGAGGCGCGCTTCGCCCAGGCCAGCAAGCAGATGCTGGAGAGCGGCGACTACATCGGCATCTGGTTCCAGGGGGAGCCGCGCAACAAGAAGCCGATCGGCATCTACTGGCTGCAGGTGGCCTCGGTCTGGCTGTTCTCTTCAGCCGAAGCCAAGGAGATCTGGGCCTATCGCCTGCCGTCCCTGGCTGGCGCCTGGGTCGCCAGCCTGCTGGCCTTCGCCTTCGGTCGCCGGCTTTTCAGCCGTGACCTGGCGCTGCTCGGCAGCCTGGTGCTGGCCGGCGCCATGGGTCTGCAGATGGAGGCCATCGCCGCCAAGACCGACGCCTGCCTGCTGGCCGCCATCGTCGCCGCCCAGGGTGCCCTGGCGCTGGTCTGGCGCGCCCGGCGCGAGGGCCAGACGGTGGGCTGGGGCTGGCCGCTGCTGTTCTGGGCGGCGGAAGGTGTCGCCATCCTGCTCAAAGGCCCCATCGGCCCGATGATCGCCGGGCTGACCGTCCTGGGGCTGGGGCTGCTGGACCGCCGCTGGCGCTGGCTGGCGGCACTGCGCCCGCTGGTCGGCCTGCCGCTGCTGCTGGCCATCGTGCTGCCCTGGGTGCTGGTCGTCACGCTGGGGCGCGACAGCAATTTCCTGGCCGAGGCGGCGCAGCACGACTTCCTGGCCAAGCTGATGGGCAGCGAAGAATCGCATGGCCTGCCGCCAGGCTTCTACCTGGTGACCCACCTGCTGTTCTTCTGGCCTGGCGCGCTGTTCTCCATCCCGGCCGTGCTGGCGGCCTGGCGGGCGCGGCGCCAGGTACCGGCGGTGCTGTTCTGCCTGGCCTGGCTGCTGCCGGCCTGGCTGGTGCTGGAGGCGATTCCGACCAAGCTGCCGAACTACGTGCTGCCGCTCTATCCGCCGCTGGCCTTCCTGGTGGCCTGGGCGGTGCTGCAGGCGGCCCCGGCGCTGGCCACCCGCTTCGCCCGCTGGCTGCTGCCGCTGTTCCTGCTCGGCGGGGCGATCTATGTCGGCGGCATCCTCTATGCCCCCTTCAAGATGGGCGCGGGCTTTGCCTGGCAGTCGCTGCCGGCAGTGCTGCTGACGCTGGCAGGGGTCGGCGGCGCCTTCTGGCTGGCCTGGCGGGGACGGCGGGTGCGGGCGCTGCTCTTCGCCGTCGGCTGTTCGGCGCTCTGGCTCGGCTGGGGACTCGGCGCCTACGTTCCGGCCCTGGGGCAACTCTGGTCGTCGCCGCGCCTGACCGCGACCTGGCAACGCCTGGCCGAGCCGACAGCGCCGCCACTCGGCAGCTCGGGCTATCGCGAGCCCAGCCTGGTGTTCCTCGCCGGCACCGGCACCAAGCTGCTGCTGCCGGAGGAACTGGCGGACTACCTGGCCAGCACACCTGGCGCAGTCGCCCTGGTCACCGATCGCACCGAGGCCGATTTCCTGACCGCCGCCGCGGCGCGCGGCCTGGCACCGCGACTGCTTGAGAGTTTCGGCGGCTTCAACTACTCGGTCGGCTGGTGGCTGACCTTCACCTTCTACGACCGGAGTCCGTGATGACGCTGCGCCTGTTCGAGGGCTTCGATCGCTGGATGGCGCGGCATCGCCTGGCCTATGGCAGCCTGGTGGTGCTGACAGTCTGCGTCGTGCTGGTGCTCTTCGTCGACCTGCCGTTGGCCATCTGGCTGTCGGACGACAGTTGGCGCCGGGTCGGCGACGCCTTCCGGCTGGTCGGCCAGCTGGGCCGCGCCGAGGGCTGGGTGGCGCTGGCGCTGGCCGCTTACATCGCTGCCACCTGGACCCGCCTGCGCCAGCCAAGGGGAGCTGTCGCCGAGTGGTGCCGCTGGCTCACCCGGCACCTGAACCTGCTGTTCGCCACGCTGATCGTCACCGCGGCGATCATCCACCTGCTGAAGAACGGGGTGGCGCGCCTGCGTCCGGAATACTGGTTCCGCCATGGCGAGTACGGCTTCGGCTGGCCCTTCGTGGAAGGCTTCCCGGCCGACTCCTTTCCGTCCGGTCACACGCAGACCGCCTTTGCCGTCGCCGCCGTGTTGGCGCTGCTGGCGCCGCGCTGGCGGTACAGCGCCTACCTGCTGGCCGGGCTGGTGGGGCTGTCGCGGCTGGTCAACAGCGCCCACTATCTGTCCGACGTGGTCGGCGGCGCCTTCATCGCCGTCGCTGTCTGCTTCGCGCTGCGGCGCATCCTGCTGGATCCGGCGCGCCGCTGGCCAGGCGAGTCGGTGCCAGAGTGGCTGCTGGCCTGGTGGCGCCGGCGGCGTCAGGCGAAGGCTTCGCCGGACAGCACCCGGGCATAGAGCGCACGGTCAACGTTGCCGCCGGTCAGCATCAGGCCGATGCGCTGACCCGGCCGGCGCGGCTCCTGCAGCGCCGCCGCCAGGGTCGCCGCTGCCGAGCCCTCGGCGACATTGTGGGTGGTGGAGAAGAACAGCCGCATGGCCTCCGCCACCTCGGCGTCGCTGACAGCGACGATGCGGGCGACATGCTTCCAGATGGCCTCCAGCGATTCCGCGTTGGGCGTGCTGCAGGCCAGGCCGTCGGCCAGCTTGGTAGAGACCGGCGACACCGCGAGCTGCCCGCGCGTGAAGGAGATCTGGTAAGCCAGGGCGTGGGCCGAGACGACGCCGACGATCTCGGTCTTCAGCCCCAGCGCCTCGCGCGCCGCGATGGCGCCGTTGATGCCGCTGCCCAGGCCGATGGGGACATAGAGGTGGGTCAGGTCAGGATGTGCCGACAGCAGCTCGAAGGCGGCGGTGGCGACGCCGCGCACCAACTCCGCATGGTAGGAGGGCGTGGCATAGAGCCCGCGCTCGACCGCCAGCCCCTGGGCGAACTCCAGCGCCGCCTGGAAGTCGTCGCCCTGCTCGATCAGCTCGCCGCCGAGCGCGCGCATGGCGGCGTTCTTCTCCACCGAATTGCCGTGCGGCACGACGATGGTGGCGGTCAGGCCGTTCTGCCGGGCGGCGAAGGCGACCGACTGGCCATGGTTGCCGCGCGTCGCGCAGACCACGCCTGTGACTGCCGGCTCGCTGCGCTTCAACCAGTCCATGAAGGTCAGCCCGCCGCGCAGCTTGAAGGCGCCGAGCGGCGTGTGGTTCTCGTGCTTCACCACCACGTCGCAGCCCAGCCGTTCAGCCAGCAGCGGCCAGCGGTGCTGCGGTGTCGGTGGCAGGGACTGATGGACGAGGCGGGCGGCCGCCTCCAGGTCGTCGCTGGTGAACATGGGCGAAGTCTAGCGGCGCGGCAGGCGGCCACCAACCGCGTCTTTGTCCGGTGACAAGTCGCGGCGCTTGACGTTGCCTGTCATTGACAGCGGGGCGGGGACCTGCGGGATTCTGGGGCGCCAGACCTCAGGGGATCGACCATGCCCGTGCTGAAGAGCAGCATCAATCCGCGCAGTGCCGAATTCCAGGCCAACCAGGCCAGCATGCAGGGGCTGGTCGCCGACCTGCAGGGCAAGGTCGCCCAGGTCAAGGAAGGCGGCGGCAGCGCGGCGCGCGAGAAACATCTGGCGCGCGGCAAGCTGCTGCCGCGTGACCGGGTGCGCACGCTGCTTGACCTTGGCTCGCCCTTCCTGGAGGTCGGGCAGCTCGCCGCCTGGGGTATGTACAAGAACGAGGTGCCCTCGGCCGGGCTGATCTGCGGCATCGGCCGGGTCTCCGGCCGCGAATGCATGATCGTGGCCAACGACGCCACGGTGAAGGGCGGCACCTACTTTCCGATGACGGTGAAGAAGCATCTGCGCGCGCAGGAGATCGCGCTGCAGAACAACCTGCCCTGCGTCTACCTGGTGGATTCCGGCGGCGCCAACCTGCCGAACCAGGACGAGGTGTTTCCCGACCGCGACCACTTCGGCCGCATCTTCTTCAACCAGGCCAACATGTCGGCCGCCGGCATCCCGCAGATCGCCGTGGTCATGGGCTCCTGCACCGCCGGTGGCGCCTATGTGCCGGCCATGTCGGACGAGTCCATCATCGTGCGCAAGCAGGGCACCATCTTCCTGGGCGGCCCGCCGCTGGTGAAGGCGGCGATCGGCGAGGTGGTGAGCGCTGAGGACCTGGGTGGCGCCGACGTGCATGCCCGCAAGTCGGGCGTCACCGACCACTACGCCCTCAACGACTCGCACGCGCTGGGCATCGCCCGCCGCATCGTCGGGAATCTCAACCGGCCGAAGCAGCTCAACATCGAAGTGTTGCCGCCGCGCGCGCCGCTCTACGACCCGGCCGAGCTCTATGGCGTCGTGCCGAACGACCTGAAGAAGCCCTATGATGCGCGCGAGGTCATTGCCCGGCTGGTCGACGGCAGCGAGTTCGACGAGTTCAAGCAGCTCTATGGCCAGACGCTGGTCACTGGCTTCGCCCACATCCATGGCTATCCGGTCGGCATCATCGCCAACAACGGCATTCTCTTCTCGGAATCCGCGCTGAAGGGCGCCCACTTCATCGAGCTCTGCAGCCAGCGCAAGATCCCGCTGATCTTCCTGCAGAACATCACCGGCTTCATGGTCGGCACCAAGTACGAGGCGGCCGGCATCGCCAAGGACGGCGCCAAGCTGGTGACCGCGGTGGCGACCACGCAGGTGCCCAAGTTCACGGTGATCATCGGCGGCTCCTTCGGCGCCGGGAACTACGGCATGTGCGGGCGGGCCTATAGCCCCCGCATGCTGTTCATGTGGCCCAATGCGCGGATCTCGGTGATGGGCGGCGAGCAGGCCGCCGCCGTACTGGCCACCGTCCGGCGCGACAACATCGAGGCCAAGGGCGACAGCTGGAGTGCCGAGGAGGAGACCGCTTTCAAGGCGCCGCTGCTGGCGCAGTTTGAGCACCAGGGGCACCCGAGCTTCGCCTCCGCCCGGCTGTGGGACGACGGCATCATCGATCCGGTGGATACCCGCATGGCCCTGGCGCTGGGGATCTCCGCCGCCCTGAACACGCCAGTTCCCGAGACACGCTTTGGCGTGTTCCGCATGTAGAGGGCCCGATGCTCGACGTAACCTTGGACAGCCTGGGTGTTGCCCGGCTGACGATGAACCGGCCGGAGGTGCACAACGCCTTCAACGACGCCTTCATCCTGGAGATGACCGCGGCGCTGCAGCGCCTGGGCGACGATCCCGCGGTGCGCGTCGTGGTGCTGGCGGCCAGCGGCAAGTCCTTCTCCGCCGGCGCCGACCTCAACTGGATGAAGGCCATGGCGGCCTATGACGAGGCGCAGAACCTGGCCGACGCGCGCCAGCTCGGCCGCCTGCTGCGCACGCTGGATCGCTTGCCGAAGCCGGTGGTGGGGCGGATCCAGGGCTCCGCCTTCGGTGGCGGCGTCGGGCTGGTCGCGGCCTGCGACATTGCCATCGGCGCCGAGACCGCCAACTTCACGCTGTCCGAGGTGAAGCTGGGCCTCATCCCGGCGGTGGTCAGCCCCTATGTCGTCGCCGCCATCGGTGAGCGCGCCGCGCGCCGCTACTTCCTGACGGCGGAGCGTTTCTCCGCCGCCGAGGCCGCGCGCCTGGGCCTGCTGCACCAGGTGGTGACGGCCGAGGCGCTGGACGGCGCGGTGGAGCAGCTGGTGACGGCGCTGCTCGACAACGGTCCGGTCGCGGTGGCGGCCGCCAAGGACCTGATCTTCACCGTCGGTCGCCGCCAGCTCGACGATGCCATGGTCGAGGACACCGCCGGCCGCATCGCGCGGATCCGTGTCACCGGCGAGGGCAGGGAGGGTATCGCGTCCTTCCTGGAGCAGCGCAAGCCAGCCTGGACAAAGCGCTAGGTGGCGACGCCAAGAAGCGGCGGACCAACCCTTTCCGCCGGTTCGGCGCGGAGCTGCTGCGATAGGGTCTTTGGGGCTTTGCGCTAGGGCGGCGCCGTCCGCGCGCCTAAGGTGGCATTTCCCTTGCAGTCGTCCGTACAGCATCCCATGCGCCTCCCCGATCGCGGATTCCTCTACGCGCTGATCTACACCGTCGGCCTGCTGCTGCTGGTGGCGGCGGCCATCGGGCCTGAGCTGGGTGGTCTGGGCATCGCGCTGCTGCTGGCCGGTGGCGGATCTTTCGCCTTCTTCGTGCTGCTGTTTCCTGGCAGCCGGGCCTTTGCGGTCGGGCTGACCAATGGCTTGGCCGTCTATGCCTGTCTCTTCGTCTTTTTCCTCGAGGCCAATTTCGGGACGGTCGTGCTGTGGGCCCGCCTGCTGGGCTTCCTGCTGCCGGTCGCCGGCTTCCTGCTGTCGGCCGGCGTGCAGCGCAGCCGGATCCGGCAGATCGTTACCGCGAGCCAGCCGCGCAGCACCCGGCAGCCCTATCGACTCTTCCTCTGGCTGCTGCCGGTCGGCATCGTCGGCATCGCCAGCTTCCTGGTGCCGACGCTCGATCTGGGCGAAAGCGCCCAAAGCCTGGTGTTCCTTGGCGCCATGCTGCTGATCGGCCTGGCGGTGGCCCTGCTGGCAACCAACATCGCTGTCTTTCTGCTGGATTCCAGCCTGCTGTTCGAGCAGCTGTTCCAGCGCCTTGGCCGCTTAGTAACCGCGGCTTTCGCCTTCCTCAGCTTCTACTCGCTGCTGGTGATCGCCTTTGGCGCCATCTATCGGCTGCTGGCGCATCTTGCCGTTTCGCCGCAGTTCGCCATCGGTGGCGTGCTGCGCGAACTGACCTTCTCCGAGGCGCTCTACTTCTCGCTGGTGACCCTGGCGACGCTGGGTTATGGCGACGTGGTGCCGGTGGCCGCGGCGGCGCGCGTCCTGGTCGCCATTCAGACGGTCACCGGGCTGTTGCTGCTGCTGTTCGGCTTCGCCGAGATCCAGCGCGCGCTGCGCGAACACGCCGACCGCTAGCAACGCTCCACAGGCGCCTGACGTTGAATCCCTTTGGCAGCGGCCCTAGCGCTGTCTAGCTTGGCGGGATCACAGGGAAGCGGGAGCCAGGCACTGTGTTCCGCAAGATTCTGATCGCCAACCGGGGCGAGATCGCCTGCCGCGTCATGCATACGGCGCGGCGCCTGGGCGTCCGCACGGTGGCCGTGCATTCGGACGCCGACACCCGGGCGCAGCACGTGCTGCAGGCCGACGAGGCGGTGCGGATCGGCCCGCCGGAACCGCGCGAAAGCTACCTGAAGGGCGAGGCCATCATCGCCGCCGCCCTGGCCACCGGGGCCGAGGCGATCCATCCGGGCTATGGCTTCCTGTCGGAGAACGCTGGCTTCGCTGACGCCGTGGCGGCCGCGGGCCTGGTGTTCATCGGCCCGCCGGCGTCGGCGATCCGCGCCATGGGCTCCAAGAGTGAGGCCAAGGCGCTGATGGAGAAGGCCGGCGTGCCGCTGGTGCCGGGCTACCACGGTGCCGACCAGGACGCGGCGCTGCTGGCCACCGAGGCCGGGCGCATCGGCTTCCCGGTGCTGATCAAGGCCTCGGCCGGTGGCGGCGGCAAGGGCATGCGCGTGGTCGAGCGGGCGGTGGACTTCGCCGCTCAGCTGGCCGGCGCCATGCGCGAGGCCAAGGGCGCCTTCGGTGACGACCGCGTGCTGATCGAGAAGTATCTGACCCGGCCGCGCCACATCGAGGTGCAGGTCTTCGGCGACAGCCAGGGTGACTGTGTCTACCTGTTCGAGCGCGACTGTTCCTTGCAGCGCCGGCACCAGAAAGTGATCGAGGAAGCCCCGGCGCCAGGCATGACGGCCGAGCGGCGCCAAGCCATGGGTGAAGCCGCGGTCGCCGCCGCCAAAGCCATTGGCTATCAGGGCGCCGGCACCGTCGAGTTCATCGCCGAAGGCGATGACTTCTTCTTCATGGAGATGAACACCCGCCTGCAGGTCGAGCATCCGGTGACGGAGCTGATCACCGGCCAGGATTTGGTGGAGTGGCAACTTCTGGTGGCGTCTGGCGAGGCAATGCCGCTCAAGCAGGAGCAGCTCAGGATTCACGGCCACGCCGTCGAGGCGCGGCTCTATGCCGAAGATCCGCGCAAGGATTTCCTGCCGGCCACCGGGCGGCTGCTGCACCTGTCGCTACCGCAGGGCCTGCCGGGCGTGCGGGTGGATTCCGGCGTGGTCGAGGGCGACGAGATCTCGGTGCACTACGACCCCATGATCGCCAAGGTGATTGCCTGGGACGAGACGCGCGGCGCGGCGCTGGCCCGCCTGGCCAGTGCGCTGGAGGGCAGCGCGGTGGTCGGTTCGGTCACCAACCTGGAGTTCCTCGCCCGCTTGCTGCGCCATCCGGATTTCATCGCCGGCGCCGTCGATACCGGCTTTATCGCCCGGCACCGTGACGCGCTGGTGCCGCCGTTGGCGCCGGCCGACGACACCACGCTGGGGCTGGCGGCGCTGGCGGTGCTGAGCGACCGCGCCGCCGAGGCCGCCGCCGCCGCCTGGCTGTCGGGCGACCCGCATTCGCCCTGGCACCTGACCGACGGCTGGCGCCTCAACCTCGACACCCGGGTCGAGCTGGTGTTCCTGGAAGGTGAGCGCCAGGCCAAGGTCACGGTTCGCTACGGCAATGGGCATTATCGCCTGGTGCTGCCGGGCGGCAGCCTGACCGCCAGCGTCACCCGCCCCGACAAGGCGCGCCTGGAGGCGACGCTGGGCGACCGCCGCTTCAAGGCCCGCGTGGTGCGCGACGGCCGCATCCTCTGGGTGCTGGGCCCGCAGGGCCTGGTGCGGTTGGAGTTGGAGGACCCGCACGGCGGCGAGGCACTTGACGCCGGCGCCGGCGGCAAGCTGGTGGCGCCGATGCCGGGCAAGGTCATCGCCGTGTCGGTGACCGAGGGCCAGGCGGTGGAGCGCGGCGCGCTGCTGATGATCCTCGAGGCGATGAAGATGGAGCATTCCATCGTCGCGCCGGCCGAGGGGCGCGTCACGGCGGTCCGCTATGCGCCAGGCGATCTTGTGAAGGAAGGCGCCGAACTCATCTCCTTCGAGGCGAAGGAGGACAAGTGATGGCTGCCCCGGTAACCGCTGACCGCGTGACTCTCGTCGAGGTGGGGCCGCGCGACGGCCTGCAGAACGAGTCGGAGATCGTGCCGCTGGCGACCAAGGTGGCGCTGATCGAGCGCCTGGGCGCCGCCGGCTTGCCGGTGATCGAGGCCGGCGCCTTCGTCAGCCCCAAGTGGGTGCCGCAGATGGCCGATTCGGGCGAGGTACTGCGCAGCATTCACCGGCGGCCCGGCGTGCGCTACCCGGTGCTGGTGCCGAACCTGCAGGGCTATGCCGCCGCGCGCGCCGCCGGCGTCACCGAGATCGCGGTATTCGGCGCCGCTTCGGAAAGCTTCACCCGCAAGAACATCAACTGCTCGATCGCTGAGTCGCTGGAGCGCTTCCGCCCGGTTTGCGCCCAGGCGCAGGCCGATGGCGTGGCGATTCGCGGCTACATCTCCTGCGTGCTGGGCTGCCCCTACGAGGGCAGCGTGCCGCTGGCCCGGGTGGTCGAGGTTGCCGAGGCGCTGGCCGCCATGGGCGCCGTGGAGATCTCGTTGGGCGATACCATCGGCGTGGGGACCGCTGGCGCCGCCCGCGCCATGCTGCAGGCAGTGGCGGGCTCGCTGCCGTTGTCGCGCCTGGCGGTGCACTTCCACGACACCTACGGCCAGGCGCTGGCCAATATCCTGGCCTGCCTGGAGGCCGGGGTGCGCGTGGTCGACTGCTCGGTCGCCGGGCTGGGCGGCTGCCCCTATGCCAAGGGTGCCTCGGGCAACGTGGCCAGCGAGGATGTAGCCTACCTGTTGCAAGGATTGGGGCTGGAGACCGGGGTGGACCTGGCGCTGCTGGCGGCCGCCGGACAGTACATTTCCGCTGCGCTGGGCCGGCCGCCGAGCTCCAAGGCTGGGCGTGCGCTGGCAGCCAAGCACGCGGCCTGACCCGCCATGAAGCTGCACATGATCAAGCTTTCGGTCGGCACCGACGATATCGCCGACCTGCAGCGCTGGCAGCAGCAGCGGCTGGCGCGCGAGGGGCGCATCTATCACAAGACGCGCATGGCGCCGAAGCGTGCCGACGAGATCCTGCCGGACGGCTCGATCTACTGGGTGATCAAGGGCCTGGTGCTCTGCCGTCAGCCGCTGACCGGCTTCGAGAAGGTGCTGGACGACGAGGGGCGCGCCATGACGCTGCTGCTGCTGGCGCCGGAGCTGATCGCCATCGAGCCGACACCGCATCGCGCCTTCCAGGGCTGGCGCTATCTCGACCCGGCGCGCGCCCCGCGTGACCTGAAGGACAGCGGCGGCGCCGGCCTGCCGCCGGCACTGGCGGCGGAACTACGCCAGCTGGGTGTCTGGTAGCGAAAGCCGGCGGACTGCCCTCCGGGGTGCGACGCCACTGTCACAGGCTTTTCACTTTTTCTCTTTACAGGCCGGCGGCAGCCCCCTATATCACCGCTCGCCGTCGCCGAGACGGAAACGCCTCGGGACCGGCCCTCCGAAACGCCGATAGATGGAACCGCGTAAGCGGCCATTGATCGTCGTGTCTCTGTCGGATAAGCTTACTGCCCTTTCGTGCTGCGAGTCGGCCGGAAGGGAGCCAAGGGGGAAACCCGGCGGCACCTGCTCTTTGACAAGTGATCATTGAGGAAGGGATGCGTGGGCGGCGTGGTAGTCGTCTTCGGATGATGTTGGTGTTGGACTGGTTTGTTTGTCTGGCGCCAGGTTTTCTGAAGGTGCTGCAGGTTTGCTCATGTATTTCTGACTGGGTTCGCTCTTGCTGGCTT
>JBBQBI010000017.1:0-101899 GCA_038363005.1 Rhodospirillales bacterium | reverse complement strand
AAGCCAGCAAGAGCGAACCCAGTCAGAAATACATGAGCAAACCTGCAGCACCTTCAGAAAACCTGGCGCCAGACAAACAAACCAGTCCAACACCAACATCATCCGAAGACGACTACCACGCCGCCCACGCATCCCTTCCTCGAGATTTGACGTGTCAAAGAACAGTTCAGCACGGTCGACCTTGGCGGCCGAGGCCGTGCTGAGGGCGCGGCTTATATCGGGGTGCCCCAGGGCTGTCAAATCGAAAAACGTCAGCCTGTGACTCGTTTCCTGCGCGCGCCCCGCAGGGCTGCCCGGCCTTTTCCGGTTGACAGGCGAAGCCCTTGATCCGCATGGTATTTGAAAGCTGGAGCAAGAGGTCGCGCCGCGCGGGAGGCAGTGCCCCGGGTCTTTGGCTTTTTCAGACGGGGACGAGAGCGTTACGACTGTACAACGGGGGGGAATACCCGTCGATGCGTCAACTACGAGATCGCGTGCGCCACGCCGAGCCTGCGCAGCGGCACGCTGTGCCTGGCCCTGCCGTGCGTCGGCGCGCTTTCACCCGCAAGGGCGGCCTGGCCGCATTGCTGCTGGCGCCGCTGGCGGTCGCCGCCGTGATGATGAGCGAGTCGCGCGAAAGCCCTGCCGAGCGCTTCAGCGGCCCGCTGGTCGCCGTCCTGCCGGCCCCCAGCAGCGACCTCGAGTCGGCGCTGCCGGCCAGCAGCAGCCTGGTTCCCGATCGGATCAACGCCGTCGCGCTGGAGGCCGAATCGGCCACCGCGGCGCATGCCGTGGTGATCGAGGTGGCGCCGGGCGACACGCTGATGGCGCTGCTGACGCGCGAAGGTGTGCAGCGTAGCGACGCGCACCAAGCGGTCACTGCCCTGTCCGAGGTTTTCAGCCCCAAGGGCCTGCGTCCGGGTCAGCAGATCAAGCTGACCTTCCTGACCGGCGAGGACATCTGGGCCGCTGCCGGCGAGGAGGCCCAGCCGCCGCAGCTCGCCTCGCTCATGCTGCAGCCCTCGGTCGACAAGACCGTCCAGGTGGTCCTGGCCGAGCAAGGCGGCTACCAGGCCGCCGCCACCGAGCGCCCGCTGGCGCTGCAGGTGCAGGGCGAACGCGGCGTCATCGACGACAGCCTCTTCGCCTCGGCGCAGGCCGCCGGCGTGCCGGTGCAGACACTGATCGAGCTAATCCGCCTCTATTCCTACGACGTCGACTTCCAGCGCGAGATCCAGCCGGGCGACGGCTTCGAGGTGCTCTACGAGGCCTACTACGACGAGAACGGCGAACTGGCCAAGTCCGGCAAGATCCTCTTCGCCAGCCTGACCCTCTCGGGCAAGGCGCTGGAGCTCTATGCCTTCACCCCGGGCTCGGGCAACGACGACTACTTCGATCCCAAGGGCCAGTCGGTGCGCAAGGCGCTGCTGAAGACGCCGGTCGACGGCGCGCGCATCTCCTCCAACTTCGGCATGCGCAAGCATCCGATCCTCGGCTACACCAAGATGCACAAGGGCGTGGACTTCGCCGTGCCGACCGGCACGCCGATCTATGCCGCCGGCGACGGCGTGGTGGAACTTGCTGGCTGGAATGGCGGCTATGGCAAGTACGTGCGCCTGAAGCACAACGGCACCTACATGACGGCCTATGGCCACATGTCGAAGATCGCCGCCGGGCTGGGCAAGGGCGACCACGTCAGGCAGGGCGAGGTCATCGGCTACGTCGGCACCACCGGCCAGTCCACCGGGCCGCACCTGCACTATGAAATTCTGGTCGGCGGCAAGCAGGTCAATCCGCTGGGCGTCAAGCTGCCCTCGGGCGAGACGCTGGCCGGCAAGGACCTGGAGACCTTCAAGGCGCTGGTCGCCGAGGTCGACAAACTACGCGCCACCAGCGTCAAGGTGGCGGTGCCGCAGATCGCCGAGACGACAGGCAGCAACGCCAGCGCGAACTGACGAAGCCAGGCGCGCGCCCTGCGCCGCGATCAGTCGGCGGCGGTGGCGGCCGGCGGCGGCGCTACGTTGGCCCAGCCGTTCAGGGTGAAGCGGCCATCTTCCACGCGGCCCGACAGCGCGCGCACCGGCATGACCTCGTGCAGCGCGTGGCTCGGGAAGATGATCAGGCGATTGTCCAGCGGCTCGATCGCGGTATAGCGCAGCACCGTGGCCCGCTCATCGGTCGGCCGCCAGTCGTACAGCCTGAGCAGGCCCTCCTCGAAGCTGCCGCCGGGCGGACGGAAATAATAGACGTAGCTCAGCCGCCGGGTTTCCACGCCGTTCGGCTTCGCCGGGTCATAGTCGCGGTGGCGGCGATAGAAATCACCGTGGAAGCTGGCGGTGAGCTGCAGCTCCAGCTTGGCCGGCACGAAGGCCGGGATGCCAAACTGCTGGAAGGCAGCCTCGAAGTGCTGCGCGACCAGCGGGACGAACCAGTCCTTGATCGTCGCCGGCTCGTAGGCGACCCGGGCGGAGCGCGCCGCGTCGTCGCGCACCCGCAGGCCGTCGGCCTTCACCACTGAGGCGTCGATCAGGTCGACCACCGCCTCGAGGAAATAGTCCACCACGGCGGCGTGCTGCGCCGGCGCCAGGAAGTCGTCGAGCAGCATGAAGGGGACGGCGGTGACGCCGTCATAGTCCGGCGGCAGCGGCTGGCCATTCAACGCCGCCGCCATGGCCGCCGCCTGCAGGTCCTGCGGTGCCAGCGCGTGCCAGCGCCGCGCCGCCGCCGCGGCCTCGGCCAGCCGGCCCGCCGCCCGGTCAATCTCGCAACGCAGATACCAGGCGGTCGGCTCGTCCGGGTCGAGCGCCTGGGCGCACGCTACCAGCGCCGCCGCCTTGCCAGCCACGCCGCGTGACAGCAGATCGAGGCCGGCGAGCGCCAGCTCCGCGGCGCTCGCCTCGCCACCCTGGGACTGTGTGCTGGAATCGCTCATGGCCCCAGGCTACCCCGCGTCCGGGGCACGATGGAACCAGCCGTTGACCGTCAGGCGCCCATTCTCCGGTCGCTCAACGCCGCTTATCGGGGTGATCTCGTGCGTCGCCGCGGCGGGAAACACCAGCAATGTGGCGTCGTCCGGCGGGATCAGCGTGAAGCCGCCGGCCAGCCAGTGCCCGGCCGCCAGGTCGCTGTCGTAGAGCCTGAGGTCACCACCGGCGAAGCCGCGTGGCTTGCGATGCAGATAGAGCACCACGGTCAGCAGCCGCAGGCCGGTGGCGCGATCGCCGGCATCGCGGTGCGGCTTGTAGAAGTCGCCGGCCCCCGACAGCGTCACCTGCAACTCCAGGCGCCCCACTGTGGCCGCGTCGCCCAGCAGCGCCCGCAGCAGGGTAGGCCGTTGCTGCTCCAACCACGCAGCCAAAGCCCGCGTCTCCGCCAGCGGCGTCGCCAGGCGCAGTGCCCGGCGCGACTCCGGCTGCTCGGCGCCGGCCTGGTCGGGCAGCGGATGCACCCGGGCCGGGCGAAAATCGGCCAGACGGGCCAGCGCGGCCTCGCGCAGCGCCCGGTGGTCGGTGGCGGCCAGCGGGTCGTCGATGCGCCAGAAGGGCACGGCGGCCAGGCCAGCCGCCGTCGCCGGTGCCTCCGGCGCGACACCCCGGAGGCAGGGCAGCAGGCTGCGAGCCTCCGCCTGGTCGGGTCGCGTTGCCAGCAGCGCCGCATAGGCCGCCGCCGCGCCGCCCAGGTCGCCCAGGGCACGGCAGGCGCGACCGCGCGCCAGCAGCAGGACCGGCGCGGCGCCGTCAGCAAGCGCACGAGCCCGCGCCGGGTGTCCCAGGTCCAGAATCCAGGTCGCCCGCTGCGCCCGTGTCACGTCGTCGGCAGCCTCCCCCGCCTCCAGCAGTCCCTGGGCCCGCGGGTCGGCGGCGGCCAGCCGTGCCAGGGTCTCGGCCAGCAGGGCGTCGCCATCGCCCACCGCCGCTGCCTGCCGCGCCAGGAAGCCCAGCGTGAAGCGATCGGTCGGGTCGGCCGCCAGCGCCGCCAGGGCGACGCGCGCCGCCTTCGCCGGCTGCTCGCGGTCGAGCAGCGCCTGGGCCGCCGCGCCGAGCGCGGAGACGGATGCGGCGGAGGGAACGGCAGCGGTCATGCGCCGGAGTCTAGCGGCTCGCAGGGGAAAAGCCCCCTCCCCGCAGTGCGGAGAGGGGGCCTGCCAATGCCAGGGCGTCCTAGGCTGCCTGGACGCGCTTGCCGCCGATCACCAGCCCCAGCGCGGAGGCGGTGACATAGACCGGCTCGCCCTCGCGCAGCTTGCCGGAAAGGATCAGCTGCGACAGCGGGTTCTGCAGTTCCTTCTGGATCACCCGCTTCAGCGGCCGCGCGCCGTAAGCCGGGTCGTAGCCCTTGTCGCCTAGCCAGCGCTTGGCGGCCTCATCCAGGTGCAGCGTGATCTTGCGGTCGGCCAGCAGGGCCTCTAGCCGCTTCAGCTGGATCTCCACGATGCCGGTCATCTCCTCGCGGCTGAGCCGGCGGAACAGCAGTATCTCGTCCAGGCGGTTGAGGAACTCCGGCCGGAAGGCCGCCCGCACCACCTGCATCACCTGGTCGCGCGCCGCTTCCACCGGCTGGCCCTCCGGCTGCCGCGACAGCACCTCGGAGCCGAGGTTGGAGGTCAGGATGATCACGGTGTTGCGGAAGTCCACCGTGCGCCCCTGGCCGTCGGTCAGGCGGCCGTCGTCCAGCACCTGCAGCAGCACGTTGAAGACGTCGGGGTGCGCCTTTTCGACCTCGTCGAACAAGATCACCTGATAGGGCCGACGACGGACCGCCTCAGTCAGCGAGCCACCTTCGTCATAGCCGACGTAGCCCGGCGGGGCGCCGATCAGGCGGCTGACCGAATGCTTTTCCATGTACTCGGACATGTCGACGCGCACCATCGCCTGGTCGTCATCGAACAGGAAGCCGGCCAGCGCCTTGGTCAGCTCGGTCTTGCCGACGCCGGTGGGGCCGAGGAAGAGGAAGGAGCCGATCGGCCGGTTGGGATCCTGCAGGCCCGCCCGCGCGCGACGCACCGCGTCAGACACCGCCTGGATGGCCTCCTCCTGACCCACCACGCGGGTCTTCAGCGCCTCTTCCATGGACAGCAGCTTCTCGCGCTCGCCCTCCAGCATCTTGTCGACCGGAATCCCGGTCCAGCGCGACACCACGCCGGCGATGTCCTGATCGGTCACCTGCTCCTTGATCTTGTGCGCCGAGTCCGCGCCCTCGGCGTCGCGCAGCTTCTTCTCCAGCTGCGGGATCACGCCATAGGCCAGCTCGCCAGCCTTCTCCAGCCGGCCGTCGCGCTGGGCGATATCCAGCTGCGAGCGTGCCTGGTCGAGCTCCTCCTTCAGCTTCTGGGTAGAGGCCAGCTGCTCCTTCTCGCGCTGCCACTCGGCGGTCAGCGAAGCCGACTTCTCCTCCAGGCCGGTCAGTTCCTGCTCCAGCTTCTGCAGGCGGTCCTGCGAGGCCGCGTCCTCCTCCTTGCGCAGCGCCGACTGCTCGATCTTCAGCTGGATGATGCGGCGGTCGAGTTCGTCGATATCCTCCGGCTTGGAGTCGACCTCCATGCGCAGGCGGCTGGCCGCCTCGTCCATCAGGTCGATCGCCTTGTCGGGCAGGAAGCGGTCGGTGATGTAGCGGTTGGACAGCGTCGCCGCGGCGACAATGGCGCCGTCGGTGATACGCACGCCGTGGTGCAGCTCGTACTTCTCCTTCAGGCCGCGCAGGATCGAGATGGTGTCGGCCACCGTCGGTTCGCCGACGAAGACCGGCTGAAAGCGCCGCGCCAAGGCGGCGTCCTTCTCGATGTGCTTGCGGTACTCGGCCAAGGTGGTGGCGCCGACGCAATGCAGCTCGCCACGCGCCAGCGCCGGCTTCAGCATGTTGGAGGCATCCATCGCGCCGTCCGCCTTGCCGGCGCCGACCAGCGTGTGCATCTCGTCGATGAACAGGATGATCTCGCCGGCGGCGCTGGCGACCTCGGCCAGCATGGCCTTCAGCCGCTCCTCGAACTCGCCGCGGTACTTGGCGCCGGCCACCATGGCGCCAAGGTCCAGCGCCATCAGGCGCTTGTTCTTCAGGCTCTCGGGCACGTCGCCCTTGACGATGCGTAGCGCCAGGCCCTCGACGATGGCGGTCTTGCCGACGCCGGGTTCGCCGATCAGCACCGGGTTGTTCTTGGTACGCCGCGCCAGCACCTGGATGGTGCGACGGATCTCCTCGTCGCGGCCGATGACGGGATCCAGCTTGCCTTCGCGCGCCACCTGGGTCAGGTCGCGGGCGTATTTCTTCAGCGCGTCGTAGCCAGCTTCGGCGTTCGCCGAATCGGCGGTGCGGCCCTTGCGCAGCTGCTCCACGGCGCTGTTCAGCGCCTGCGGGGTAACGCCGGCCTCGGCCAGCGCCTTGCCGGCGCCGGTTGACTTGTCCATGGCGATGGCCAGCAGCAGGCGCTCGACCGTGACGAAGCTATCGCCGGCCTTCTCGGCCAGCTTCTCCGCCTGGGTAAAGGCACGGGCCAGGCCTGGGTCCAGGCTCAACTGGCCGGCGCCACCGCCGCTGACCTTGGGCAGCTTCGCCAGCTCTTCCTCGACCCGCGCCTTGGCGCGGGCGGCATCGCCGCCGGCAGAACCAATCAGGTTGGCCGCCAGGCCCTCGCGGTCGTCGATGATGACCTTCAGCAGGTGTTCGGTGGTAAGCCGCTGGTTGCCGTCGCCGAGCGCCTTGGTCTGCGCCGACTGCAGGAAGCCGCGCGCCCGCTCGGAAAACTTCTCGAGATTCATGTCTTTGCCCTCATGCAAGGCCCGCCCGAAGTCGGCACGCGCCCCTGATGCCAATCCAACGCACGAGACCCCCGCCCGGGTACCGGCACGGGAGCCACCGGCCTACCCCTGATGTCGATCAAGTCAGGCCCTTACCCTAGATAAGCTGTGGCCGAAAAGACACAAGAGGGGACCGGGCGAGTGAAGCAAATGGGCTGACACGCCGAGGGCAGGAAGGCGCTACCGGCGCGCCTGCGCCACTGGTGCGAGACCCTGGTCGAGATGAAGCGCCGCAAAGGTGCTGAAGGACCCGGAACTCTTCGCCGTCTACCACGCGGTGGCGCAGGCGGCACATGGCGTGGTGCAGCATCACATCGGCGACCTGTGACAGCAGCTCGCCCACATCATGGCCGAGGCAGCAGGGCGGCGAGCGGAACCGGCCCCTGCGCGCACAGCCGCGCGTCCAAGGCGGCCGCGAGAATCTGGCTGTCCCCGACTCTCGACGGCAGTCCCAGCTGGGCGGCCAGGCAAGCCTGCTGCAGCTGTTGGCGCGCTGCGACCTGGCGGTACAGCGCGGCATCGATCGCGCCGGCAGCGGCGATGTCCCGCAGCAATGCCGGGTCCAGGTCGCTGCCCAGCTCAGCCGCGCGCTGTGCTTCGGGCGCGGCATTGTGCGCCGGCACCCTGCCCACGCCAGGCGACCAGCCAGTCACCGCCGAGATCGCCAGCCAAAGCCCCTCCAGGTCGGCGGTGGTGCCAACCAGGTCGCAGCGGTCAAGGCAGTCCGGCATCTGTTCCGGCTGCCGTGGCTCGGCGCCGTCGAGCAACGCTTCGAGCAGGAAGCTGGCTTGGTAGCTGCCGAGGCGCCGCGACCACAGCGGGTCGGCCACCACCCTGGCCAGACTGCAGTCACGCAGCGCCTGGTGCCAGTCGTGGTCCGGACTGCGCTTGATGTGCAGGAAGTGGCTGATGAAATGCTCGACCGGGTCGCGCAGGCAGGTGACCACGATCCAGCGGCGGGGTGAAAGCTGGCGCAGCTGTTGCAACTGGGCGTGGAGCAGGTGCCCCTGCACCAGGCGCCAGCCCCGGATCCGCGCCATATCGGCGGCCGCCAGTTCCTGCGGCAGCATCAGCGGCGAGCGTTCCATCGCCGGCAGCGCGGCCTCCAGGCGTGCCGACAGGGCGGTGCCGCCGGTTTTCGGCACGTGCAGGAACAGCAGGCCCCAGTCGTCAGCCGTCATGCCCGCCCCTTTCCCCGACCGTCACCGCCGAGGCGCAGGGCCATGGCCTAGGACTCGGTCTTGCCCAGGCGGTAATCGGAGGCCGGATAGACCCCGAGAATTTTCACCTCGCGCGAGAAGAAACTGAGTTCCTCCAGCGCCAGCCGCACCAGGCGGTCATCCGGATGGCCATCGATGTCGGCGTAGAACTGCGCCACCGAGAAGCTGTGGTCGATGATGTAGCTTTCCAGCTTGGTGATATTGACGCTGTTGGTGGCGAAGCCGCCCAGCGCCTTGTAGAGCGCCGCCGGGACCGAGCGGACGCGAAACACGAAGGAGGTCACCACCGGGCCGGTACCCGGTTCGGGATGCACCGGCTCCTTCGCCAGCACGACGAAGCGCGTGGTGTTCTCGTCCAGGTCCTGGATATCGGCCTGGATCACCTGCAGGCCGTAGATCTCCCCAGCCAGGGCGGAGGCCACGGCGGCCTGCGTCGGATCGCCCGCCCTGGCCACCTCGGCGGCGGAGCCAGCGGTATCGGCCTCGACGATCGGGCGGATGCCCTTGCCGCGCAGATAGACGCGGCATTGCGACAGCGCCTGCACGTGGGAATGCGCGGTCTTGACCGTCTGCAGCGTCGCGCCGGGCACCCCCAGCAGCTGGTGGCGCACCGATTGGAAGTGCTCGCCCACGATATGCAGGCCGGAATTCGGCAGCAGGTGGAAAACGTCGGCCACGCGCCCGGCCGAGGAGTTGTCGATCGGGATCATCGCCAGGTTGGCACGCCCCTCGGCAACCGCCTGGAAGGCGTCCTCGAAGGCGGCGCAGGGCAATGTCTCCAGCGCCGGGAAGCGGGCCCGGCAGGCCATGTCGGAATAGGCGCCGGGCAGGCCCTGGAAGGCGATCTTCTCGGTCGCACGCATGGCTTGGGTTCTCGTGTCAGGAAGCGCCGGGCGCCAGCAATTCGCGGGCCCGCGCGAGGTCGGCGGGAGTATCGACACCGAGCGGAACCGAGTCAACGAGCGCCACGTCGATGCGCATGCCGGCCTCCAGCGCGCGCAACTGCTCCAGCTTCTCGCGCAGCTCCAGCGGCGCCGGCGGCAGGGCGACGAAGCGCTGCAGCGCCGACCGGCGATAGGCGTAGAGGCCGATGTGGTGGAACAGCGGTAGCGCGTCCTCGGCGCCGGTCCAGGGGATCGGCGCGCGGCTGAAATAGAGCGCACGGGCGACGCGACGGTCGGCGGCCAGCGCCGCCGCCACCTTCACCACGTTGGGGTTGGCACGCTCCTCCGCGCGGTGAATCGTCGCCGCCAAGGTGGCGATGTCGACCGCCGGGTCGGCCAGCGGCGCCAGGGCGGCACGGATATCGCCGGGCGGGATCGTCGGCAGGTCGCCCTGCACGTTGACCACGACGTCGTGGCGCCCGTCGGGATCGGCCTGGTTCAGCGCCTCCCAGATGCGGTCGCTGCCCGAGGGATGGTCGAGGCGGGTCAGCACCGCCCGGCCGCCGGCGTTGGTCACCGCCTCGGCGATAGCGGCCTCGGCGCAGGCCACCAACACGGGGCCAAGGTCGGCATCCAGCGCGCGGCGCAGCACCTGGACGATCATCGGTTGGCCGTGAATGTCGGCCAGCGGCTTGCCCGGCAGGCGGGTGGAGGCGAGGCGCGAGGGGATGATGACGATGGGGCGCATGGCGGGAAACCCGGGGTCCTCCGGCCGGCGGCGGCGGCCTTGCGACCTTTCGCCGCGCGATTGGGGCCGGTCCGCCGGAACCCGGCCGGGCTTGGTTAGTGGCTCTGCGTTAGTTTGTCGAGTTGAAGTGGCGGCCCGGGACCGTTATTTTCCGGCCGCAATAGGTGATCGGGTCCAGGTCAGTCGGGGAAGCACCAGCATGTCGCTCGAGTTCAACAAGGTCGCTGCAGCCGTTCTCACGGCCGGCGTGGTTGCCATGTTCAGCGGCTTCATCGGCCGCGAGCTGTTCCATGTCGAGCACCTGGAGGAACCAGCCTTCAAGATCGCCTCGGTCACTGGCGAGCCGCATGGCGGCGGCGAGAAGCCGGCCGAAGAAAAGATCGAATCGGTGCTGCCGCTGCTGGCCTCGGCCGACCCGGCGCACGGCCAGGCGATCTTCAAGGCCTGCGCCGCCTGCCACACCGCCGACGAGGGCGGCCCGAACAAGATCGGCCCCAACCTGTGGGGCGTGGTCGGCCGGCCGCATGCGGCGCACGAAGGCTTCGCCTACAGCGACGCGATGAAAGCCTTCGCCGGCCAGCCCTGGAACTATGACGACATCAACCACTTCATCGCCAATCCGAAGAAGTACGCGCCCGGCACCAAGATGACCTACGCCGGCCTGAAGAAGGTGCAGGACCGCGCCGACGTCATCGCCTATCTGCGCACGCTGTCGGCCACGCCCCTGCCGCTGCCGACGCAGGAGGAGATCGACGCCGCGCAGAAGGCGGCCGCCGCCGACATGGCGCCGGCCGAGACGCAGACCGCAGCAGCCGGTGCCACCGACGCTGGCACGGCGGCTACCGACACGGCTGGGACCGGCACGCAGACGGCCGACGCCGGCGGCGACCTACTGGGGGCCATCGGCAGTGCCGACCCGGCCCTGGGCGAGAAGCTCTTCAAGCAGTGCATGGCCTGCCACACCGTCGACCAGGGCGGCCCGAACAAGATCGGCCCGAACCTTTGGGGGGTGATCGGCGGCCCGCTCGCCCATAAGGACGACTTCAACTACTCCGAGACCTTCAAGGCGGCGCATGCAGAGGGCAAGACCTGGACCTACCAGAACCTCGACGCCTACCTCACCAGCCCGAAGGAGTTCCTGCCCGGCAACAAGATGACCTTCGCCGGCCTCAAGAAGCCCGAGCAGCGCGCGGCGGTGATCGCCTTCCTGCGCACCATGGCGGACAGCCCGGCGCCGCTGGAGTAGCGCCCCCGTGCCGGGCCCCTGCCCGCCGGCCTTCATCGCCCTGGCGGAACAGCTGGCCGATGCCGCCGGTCGTGTCTCGCTGGAATACTTTCGCCGGACGCTCGCGGTCGAGAGCAAGCAGGACGCCAGCCCGGTGACGGTGGCCGACCGCACCGCCGAGCAGACGCTGCGCGACATGGTGGCCCAGGCCTTCCCGGACCACGGCATCGTCGGCGAGGAGTTCGGCAGCGAGCGGGCGGACGCCGAATACGTCTGGGTCTTCGACCCGATCGACGGCACCAAGGCCTTCATCACCGGCAACCCGCAGTTCGGCAACCTGATCGCGTTGATGCGCGACAACCAGCCGATCCTGGGCGTGATCAACATGCCGGCGCAGGGCGACCGCTGGGTCGGCGCGCTGGGGCACCCCACCACCTTCAGCGACGCCCGCGGGCGTCATGCCTGCCACGTGCGGCCTTGCGCCAGCATGGCCGAGGGCATCTTCCGTACCATCTCGCCGCAGCTCTTCAAGGGGCGCGAGGCGCTGCACCAGACAATCCAGGACCGCATGCACCTGGCGCTCTATGGCGGCGACTGCTTCTCCTATGGCCAGGTAGCCTCGGGCTGGGTCGACCTGGTGATCGAGGCCGGGCTGGGTGTCTATGACTATATGGCCCTGGTGCCGGTTGTGCAGGGCGCCGGCGGCGTCATGAGCGACTGGCAGGGCCGGCCGCTGGGCCTCGGCTCCGACGGACGGGTGGTCGCCGCCGGGGACCGCCGCGTGCAGGCCGAGGCCCTGGCCCTGCTGGCCGAATAATGGCCACAAAGCAGCGCCAGGATTTGTCGTCTCGCCCCTTTACAGGCACCGCGCTTCTGGCCTTGGCTAGCACAGGATGAAAATCGCCCGCCGCCCCCTCTTGCTCGGCCTGGCCGCGCTGCCGCTGCTGCCCCGGCTGTCCTGGGCCGACGCCGCCACCGACGCGGCGCCCGCCGGCGAGGCCGCGGCCTCGCCGATCATCCGGGCGCATGCCATCGCCATGCACGGCGACCTTAAGTACTCGGCGGGCTTCGATCATTTCGACTACGTCAATCCGGACGCCCCCAAGGGCGGCCGCATGGTGCAATCGGACATCGGCCCCTTCGACAGCTTCAACGCCTTCATCGCCAAGGGCGACCCGGCGCCAGGCATCGGCCTAGTGACCGAGACGCTGATGGTCAGTAGCAGCGACGAGCCCTTCAGCGAATACGGCCTGCTGGCCGAGCAGATCGAGTATCCCGAGGACCGCTCGGGCGCGATCTTCCACCTGCATCCCGAGGCCCGCTGGCACGACGGCCAGCCGGTCACCATCGACGACGTGATCTGGACCTTCGAGAGCCTGCTGGAGAAGGGCGCACCCTATCTGCGCTTCTACTACGCCAGCGTCGCCAAGGTCGAAGCGATCGGCGAGCGGGCGGTGCGCTTTACCTTCCAACCCGGGGAAAACCGCGAGCTGCCCTTGATCCTGGGCCAGGTGCCGGTGCTGCCGAAGCACTGGTGGACCAGTGGCGAGCGCGAGATCGGCGACACCACGCTGGAACCGCCGCTGGGTTCTGGGCCCTATCGGGTGAAGCGCTTCGAAGCCGGGCGCTTCGTCGAGTACGAGCGTGTCACCGACTGGTGGGGCAGCGCGCTGGCGGTGAACCGTGGCCAGTACAACTTCGACCTGATGCGCTACGAGGTCTACCGCGACAACCTGGTACAGCGTCAGGCGCTGAAGGCCGGCGTGATCGACGTCATGGCGGAGAGCCAGGCCAAGGCCTGGGCGACAGAATACGACATAGAGTCGGTGCGCGACGGCCGACTGTTGAAGGAGCAGTTCGAGAACCGCGCCTCCGGCGGCATGCAGAACTTCACCTACAACACCCGGCGCGCCATCTTCAGCGACCGCCGGGTGCGCTGGGCCCTGGCGCATGCCTTCGATTTTGAGTGGACCAACAAGAACCTGTTCAACGGGCTCTACGTCCGCCCCAACAGCTACTTCTTCCCGACCGAGCTGGCCTCCAGCGGCCTGCCGCAGGGCGACGAGCTGGCGATCCTGGAGCCCTATCGCGGCCAAGTGCCGGACGAGGTCTTCACCCAGGTCTATACGCCGCCCAAGACCGACGGCAGTGGCTGGCCGCGCGAGAACCTGAAGATCGCCTTCGCCATCCTGGAGGAAGCCGGCTGGGTGGTGCGCGACATGAAACTGGTGTGGGCTGACAGCGGCGAGCAGATGCGCTTCGAGATACTGCTGCGCAATCCGCTGTTCGAGCGCCTGACTCTACCCTTCATCCGCAACCTGGGCCGCCTGGGCATCGATGCGCGGGTGCGCACGGTCGACAGCTCGCAATACATAAACCGGCTGCGCGCCTTCGACTTCGACATGATCGTCGGCGGCATCGGCCAATCGCTGTCGCCCGGCAACGAGCAGCGCAGCTACTGGTCGTCCGCCGCCGCCGACGAGACCGGCGGCTACAACTACCCGGGCGTCAAGGACCCGGTGGTGGACGCCCTGGTCGAGCTGGTGATCGCCGCGCCGGATCGGCCAAGCCTGGTGGCGCGCACCCACGCGCTGGATCGCGTGCTGCTGTGGGGCCACTACGGCATCCCGCAGTGGGGTTCGCCCTATGCCCGCCTATTGAGCTGGAACAAGTTCGGCCGACCCGACGTCGTGCCGCTGCAGGGCGTCTCGCTCGACACCTGGTGGTACGACCCCCTGAAGGCTGCCATCCTGGAGAACAAGGGCGGCCAGGAAAGCCCGCAGACCGAAGAAAAGCCCGAAGAAAAGAAGGACGGGAGCTGATGTTCGCCTATCTCGTCCGCCGCCTGTTCCTGATCATTCCGACGCTGTTTGGCATCATGCTGATCAACTTCCTGATCGTGCAGGCCGCGCCCGGCGGGCCGATCGAGCAGATGATCGCGCAGCTGACCCAGCCGGGCGGCCAGGTCACTGACCAGGTGACGCGCAGCGGCAGCGACCTTTCCACGGTCGGCAGCGGACAGGGTGGCTATCGCGGCCGCCAGGGCCTGCTGCCGGAATACATCGCCGAGCTGGAGAAGCAGTACGGCTTCGACAAGCCGCTGGTCGAGCGCTTCTTCATGATGCTCAGTGACTACGCGGTGTTCGACTTCGGCGAGTCCTTCTTCCGCGACGAGCGCGTGGTCGACCTGGTGATCGACAAGCTGCCGGTCTCCATCTCGCTCGGTGTCTGGACCACGCTGCTGGTCTATCTGATCTCCATCCCGCTCGGCATCCGCAAAGCGATCCGTGACGGCAGCAAGTTCGACATCTGGACCTCGGCGGCGCTGGCGGTGGGCACCGCGATTCCGGGCTACCTCTTCGCCGTGCTGCTGCTGGTACTCTTCGCCGGCGGCAGCTATTGGCAGTGGTTCCCACTCGGCAACCTGGTCAGCGAGAACTGGTCCAGCCTCAGCCTGGGCGGCCAGATCCTCGACTACCTCTGGCACATGGTGCTGCCGATCGCGGCCATGGTGATCGGGGGCTTTGCCAGCCTGGCCATGTTGACCAAGAACTCTTTCCTCGACCAGCTGCGCATGCAGTACGTGGTGACCGCCCGGGCCAAGGGCCTGGCCGAACGCCGCGTGCTCTATGGCCACGTCTTCCGCAACGCCATGCTGATCGTCATCGCCGGCTTCCCGGCCGCCTTTATCGGCGTGCTTTTCACCGGCGCGCTGCTGATCGAGATCATCTTCTCGCTCGATGGCCTGGGTCTGCTGGGCTACGAGGCGGTGCTGCGACGCGATTTCCCGGTGATGTTCGGCACGCTGTACTTCTTCAGCCTGATCGGCCTGCTGCTCAACATCGTCGGCGACATGACCTATACCCTGGTCGATCCGCGCATCGACTTCGAGCGCCGCTCATGACCGACACGACGCTGTCCCCGACCGCGCGATCCGCCCGCCGCCGCTTCAAGCTCTCGCCGCTGCTGCGCAGCCGGCTGGATCGCTTCCGCGCCCATCGCCGCGGCTGGTGGTCCTTCTGGATCTTCGCGGTGCTGCTGGTGCTGACACTCTTCGCCGAGCTGCTGGCGAACGACCGGCCGATCCTGGTGTGGTACGACGGCAGCCTCTACCTGCCGATCCTGCATGCCTATCCCGAGACCACCTTCGGCGGCGAGTTTCAGACCGCGGCCGACTATACCGATCCCTATGTGCGCCAGCTCATCGCCGAGCACGGTTTCATGCTGGAGCCGCTGATCGCCTATGACCATCGCACCGTCGCCTGGGACCTGCCGGTGCCGGCCCCCTCGCCGCCCGACGGCACGCACTGGCTGGGCACCGACGACCAGGCGCGCGACGTGCTGGCGCGCCTGATCTACGGCTTCCGCATCTCGGTGCTCTTCGGCTTCGCGCTGACCGCGGTCTCCGCCGTCATCGGTGTGTCGGTCGGCGCCTTCCAGGGCTACTTCGGCGGCTGGGTCGACCTGCTGGGCCAGCGCTTCATCGAGATCTGGTCCGGCCTGCCGGTGTTTTTCCTGCTGATCATCCTGGCCAGCCTGGTGGAGCCGAACTTCTGGTGGCTGCTGGGCGTGACGGTGCTGTTCGGCTGGATGGGCTTCGTCGGCGTGGTGCGCGCCGAATTCCTGCGCGCCCGCAACTTCGACTACGTGCGCGCCGCCCGCGCGCTGGGCGCCCGCGACCTGACCATCATGTATCGCCACGTGCTGCCCAATGCACTGGTGTCCACCATGACCTTCCTGCCCTTCACCCTGGCCGGGTCGGTCACCATCCTGACCTCGCTCGATTTCCTCGGCGTCGGCCTGCCGCCGGGCTCCGCCTCGCTGGGCGAGCTGCTGGCCCAGGGCACTTCGAACCTGCAGGCACCCTGGCTCGGCCTCACTGGCTTCTTCACCATCGCGGTGATGCTGACGCTGCTGATCTTCATCGGCGAGGCAGTGCGCGACGCCTTCGATCCACGCAAGGCGCCCGGAGGGGGACGATGAGCGAGACGCTGATCGAGGTCCGCGACCTGACGGTCGCCTTCGGCCAGGGCAAGTCCGCCGTCATGGCGGTCAAGGGCCTGTCTTTCGACCTGGCAAAGGGCGAGACCCTGGCGCTGGTCGGCGAGTCGGGCTCCGGCAAGTCGGTGACCGCGCTGTCGATCCTGCAGCTGCTGCCCTATCCGGCGGCCAAGCACGGCCCCTACTCCTCGATCACCTTCCGGGGCGAGGAGCTGGTGCGCGCCAGCGAGGCGGCGCTGCGCAAGATCCGCGGCAACCGCGTCGCAATGATCTTCCAGGAGCCCATGACCTCGCTCAATCCCCTGCACACCATCCAGAAGCAGGTCAGCGAGACGCTGCTGATCCACAAGGGGATGGGCAAGGTGGCAGCGGCCAAGCGGGTGTTGGAGCTGCTGCGCTTGGTCGGCATCCGCGATCCCGAGAAGCGGCTCGACGCCTATCCGCACCAGCTGTCCGGCGGTCAGCGCCAGCGCGTGATGATCGCCATGGCGCTGGCCAACGAACCCGACGTGCTGATCGCCGACGAGCCGACCACGGCGCTGGACGTCACCATCCAGGCGCAGGTGCTGGGCCTGCTGAAGCGCCTGCAGAAGCAGCTGGGCATGGCGCTGCTGCTGATCACCCACGACCTGACGGTAGTGCGCCGCATGGCCGACCGCGTCGCCGTGATGACGCAGGGCGAGATCGTCGAGACCGGCGTGACCGAGGAAATCTTCCAGCATCCCAAGCACGCCTATACCCAGAAGCTGCTGGCGGCCGAGCCCAAGGGGCGGCCGGAGCCGGTGCCGGCCGGCGCCCCGGTGCTGATGGAAGCCAGCGACCTCAAGGTCTACTTCCCGATCAAGCGCGGCGTGCTGAAGCGTACCGTCGACCACGTCAAGGCGGTCGACGGCGTGTCGCTGGCGGTGCGCGCCGGCGAGACCGTCGGCGTCGTCGGCGAGTCCGGTTCCGGCAAGACCACGCTGGGCTTCGCCCTGCTGCGCCTGGTGCCGGAGGCCAGCGGCCCGGTGGTGTTCCAGGGCCGCCGCATCGATGGCCTCTCCGCCAAGGAGCTGCGGCCGTTGCGCAGCGAACTGCAGGTGGTGTTCCAGGACCCCTATGGCTCGCTGTCGCCGCGCCTGACCGTCGCCGACATCATCGCCGAGGGTCTGACCATCCACGAGCCGCAGATCGGCCAGGCCGAGCGGCAGCAACGCATCGCCGCGGCGCTGGAGGAGGTCGGGCTGGACCCGGTCATGGCCAGCCGCTATCCGCACGAGTTCTCCGGCGGCCAGCGCCAGCGTATCGCCATCGCCCGCGCCATCATCCTGAAGCCGGCCTTCGTGGTGCTGGACGAGCCGACCTCCGCCCTCGACATGTCGGTGCAGGCGCAGATCGTCGAGCTGCTGCGCGCGCTGCAGCGCAAGCACCAGCTGGGCTATCTCTTCATCAGCCATGACCTGCGCGTGGTGCGGGCCATGGCGCATCAGGTGCTGGTGCTGAAGGACGGCAAGGTGGTCGAGCAGGGCGAGGCCGAGGCCCTGTTCCGCGCGCCGCAGCAGCCCTATACACAGGCGCTGCTGAAGGCGGCGCTGGACGTGGTGATCGACGAGCCGGCAGCGGCCTGACCTGATTTCGAGAGGAAACCCATGGCCCTGCTGCTGAAGTCCGACGCCACCCGCGTCACCCACTGGTTCGACGCCTTCAGCGACCAGGCCCCGGACATCGAGGTGCGCGGCTTTCCCGAGCTGGGCCGGCGCGAGGATATCGAATACGCCCTGCTGTGGCAGCCGCCGCCGGGCCTGCTGGCCACCTTGCCGAACCTCAAGGTGGTCTTCTCGGTCGGCGCCGGCATCGACCATCTGCTGCGCGACCCCGAGCTGCCGCGCGCCCTGCCGCTGGTGCGCATGGTGGAATCCGGGCTGACCGACGGAATGAGCGAATACGTCGTCATGTCAGTGCTCCTGCATCACCGCTTCATGCTCGACTATCGCCGGCAGCAGCAGGCCGGTGTCTGGGAGGAAATCCAGCAGATCGGCGCCGAGCAGCGTACCGTCGCGGTGCTGGGCCTCGGCGAGATGGGACAGGACGCGCTGCGCAAGCTGGGGGTCTTCGGCTTCAAGCTACTGGGCTGGAGCCGCACGGCGAAGCAGCTCCCCGGCGTCGAGTGCTTCCACGGGCCCGAGGGCCTGAAGGCCATGCTGCCCAGGACCGAGATCCTGGTCTGCCTGCTGCCGCTGACCGACGAGACGCGCGGCCTGCTCGACGCCAGGCTGTTCGCCCAGCTGCCGCAAGGCGCTGTGCTGATCAACGCCGGCCGTGGCGGCCACCAGAACGAGG
Organism: Rhodospirillales bacterium; assembly: GCA_038363005.1. Taxonomy (GTDB): domain Bacteria; phylum Pseudomonadota; class Alphaproteobacteria; order Kiloniellales; family JACOMY01; genus JAKOWB01. The sequence continues at coordinate 83,732 of JBBQBI010000017.1, read as the reverse complement.
CCGACCTGCTAGCCGCGCTGGACAGCGGGCAGCTTTCCGGTGCCTCGCTCGACGTCTACCAGCAGGAGCCCGGCGCCGCCGGCGGTCCGCTGTGGCAGCATCCTCGCGTCGTTGCCACGCCGCACGTCGCCGCCATGACCATGGCGCGCACCGCCGTCGCCTCGGTGATCGCCAACATCCGCCGCTTCGAAGCTGGCCAGCCGATGCAGAACGTGGTGGACCTCAATCGCGGCTACTGAGGCTAGCTTGAGGCCTCGCCGACCAGGCGCGCCAGGTCCTGCAGAAAATCGCGCCCTGGGTCAGTGATGGTGACCAGCACGCTGCGGCGGTCGCGGATGTCCCGCGTGCGTTGCAGCCAGCCAAGCGCGGCCAGGCGGTCGAGCGCCCGGGTCACCGCCGGCTTGGAAAAGGCCAACACCTCGGACAGACCGCGCACCGTATGCGGCCCGCCGGTCAGGCCGACGTGCAGCAGCATCGCCAGCTGCCGCGTCGTCAGGTCTGGCAGCTTCTCGGCCAGCGCGCCGCGCAGCACGCGATACCACCAGGACAGCGAGGCTTCCGCACCCATGAGGCGTCTCCGACCACTGCGGAGTCGACCCTAGGGCGCGGCGGAGAGGGATTTCGTGACGCTTGCGTGACGCTTTCGTTACGCGAGCGGACCGGACCGGCGGCAGGTCAGAACAGGCGGCCGCCGTCGGGCACCGCGCGCTCCGGCCCAATCAGCACGACGTTGCCCTCACCGTCCGGCACGCCCAGCACCAGGATCTCCGACAGGAACTTGCCGATCTGCTTCTTCGGAAAGTTCACCACCGCCAGCACCTGGCGGCCCAGCAGCGTCTCCGGCGTGTAGTGCTTGACCAGCTGCGCCGAGGAGCGCCGCGTGCCCAGCGGCTGGCCAAAGTCCACCGTCAGCTTGTAGGCCGGCTTGCGCGCCTCGGGGTAGGGCTCGACGGCGACCACGGTGCCGACGCGCACGTCGACCTTCAGGAAGTCATCGAAGCTGATGGTCTCGACCGGGGCAGTGCTGTCGCTCATCGGGTCCCTCCTGGTGGCGGCGGGACCCTAGCGGATTCGGCGGCGCGCCTAAAGCGGCTGCGGTTCCGGCCCGGTGGGCGAGGGCTCGTCGGGCCCCACGTCATGCGGCGGTGTCTGCTGCCGGCGGCGCGGTGTGAACCGGCCAATCAAGCCCTCGGCGCGCTGCAGTTGGCGGTCGACCTTGGCCATGGTGGCGGAGAGGTCGTCACTCTCGTCGCTGAGGAAGGTGCGCATGGCCGAGAGCCAGAGGGCACTGAGGCCCTTGACCCGCAAGGTGCCGGCCAACCCTTCGGTCGGGATCGCCGCGGCGATCAGCAGAGCCCGGCTGGCGCGGCCGACGCTGCACAGGCCGGCCAGAACGATCGCCGGTTCGCGCCCGGCACTGGCGGCGACCGAGGCCAAGCCAGCGCGGAAGCCCTTCAGCGCATCGAAGCGCCGCATGATCACATCGAACAGGCGGTCGCGGGCGCTGCCGTCCTCGGCCGCGGCCGGTGCCGCCAGCACGGCTTGGTCGGCCTGGCGCGACAGCAGGTCAAGGATCGCCGCCTTGCTGGGCGCCAGCTCGTGCGCCTGGTCCAGGGTCAGGCCGGCGGTGGCGGCGATCTCGCGCCAGGTGATCTCGTGCCAGGGGCGAAGCGCCGCGAGCTCCATGGCCGCGGCGGTGAACTTACGTCCGGGGTTGGGTTTCTGTGCCATAGGGCGAATCTGGGCCCTGTAGGCCCCGGGGGCAAGGTCTGGCCGCTAATCGCCCAGATAGCGGCTACGCAGATGCGCCAGGAAGACCGCCGGGTCGAGCGGCCGGCCGGTCGCCGCCGCGACGATGGCATCGCCCGAGGCCGAGGAAGCCTTGGCGTGCACCTGCTCGGCCAGCCAACCCATCAGCGGGCGGAAATCGCCGCCGGCCAGCGCCGCCGGGATCTCCGGCCGGGCCGTCTTGGCGGCGGCGAAGAGCTGCGCCGCCGTCATGGCGCCCAGGGTGTAGGTCGGGAAGTAGCCCCAGGCGCCGTCGTACCAGTGGATGTCCTGCAAACAGCCCAGGCGATCGTTCGGCGGGCGGATGCCGAGCAGCGCCTGCAGGCCGTCGTTCCAGGCCCCCGGCAGCTCGGCCAGCGGCAGGTCGCCGCCCAGGATCGCCTGCTCCAGCTGGCTGCGCAGGATGACGTGGGCGGGATAGGTCACCTCGTCGGCGTCGACGCGAATGAAGCCGGGCGTCACCTGGTGATAGAGCCGCGTCATGTTGGCGGCGCTCCAGGCCGCGCCGCTGCCGCCAAAGGCGGCCGCCGCCAGCGGCGCCAGGAAGCCGATGAACTCCGGGCTGCGCGCCGCCTGCATCTCGACCAGCAGCGACTGCGATTCGTGCAGCGTCATGCCGCGCGCCTCGCCCACCGGCTGGCGACGCCAGGCGGCCGGCAGGCCGAATTCGTACATGGCATGCCCGGTCTCGTGCAGCACGCCCATCAGCGAGCGGGTGAAGTCCTCCGGCGCGTAGCGCGTGGTGATGCGCACGTCGTCCGGCGTGCCGCCAGAGAAGGGATGCAGCGACACGTCCAGCCGCCCGCCCTCGAAGTTGAAGCCCACCAGGCGCATCAGGCGGCGCCCCAGCGCCTCCTGCGCCGCCACCGGGAAGGGGCCGGGCGGGATGAGCGGCGCCGGCGCGCGGCGCTGCTTGTCGAGCACCGCCGCCAGCAGCCCCGGCAGCTCGCCGGACAGGCGCTCGAAGATGGTGTTGATGGCCGCGACCTTGCCGCCCGGCTCGAAGGCATCCAGCAGCGCCTCATAGGGGCTGCAGCCCAGGACCGCCGCCTTGCGCGCTGCGCTTTCGCGGGTCAGGCGCACCACCTCGGTCAGGCTCGGCAATACTGCGGCGAAGTCGCTCCTGGCCCGGGCGTCGCGCCAGATCGCCTCGCAGCTCTGGCTGGCCTTGGACAGGGCCTCGACCAGGGTGGCGTCCAGCGCCGTGGCATGGCGCTGCAGGCGGCGCATCTCGCGCAGGTTGGCGCCCTGCCAGGCGTCCAGCGCGTTGGCCGCGGCCTCGGCAGCGTCGAGCCAGTCGGCGACGCGCGGATCGGTGATCAGGTCGTGCCGCGTCACCGCCAGGGCGGCCAGCTGTTCGCCGCGCGCCGGGCCGCCGCCGGGCGGCATCATCACCGCCAGGTCCCAGCCCAGCACCGCGCTGGCTTCGCCCAGCGCGCCGAGGCGGCGGAAGCGGTCCTCCAGCGCGCGGTAGGCGTCGGGCAGCGGCGCGCTATCGGCCATCGGACTTGGTCTCGCGGCGCAGGTGATAGGTGAAATAGATGCCCAGCAGCACCAGCGCCAGGGCGAACCAGGTGATGGCGTACTGCAAATGGTCGTTCGGCAGCTCGACGTGGCGGTCCAGGCCGATCGGCAGCATGCCGGTCGACTCGTCGCCCAGCGCCTCGACATAGAGCTGCGTGTCAACGCCCTCCAGGCCGGCGGCCGTGGCCATGGCCGGCAGCTCGAAGTAGTACCAGGCGTTGCGGCCAGGATCGTTGGCCGGCTTCATCGAATCCCAGCCCTTCCAGCCCGGCACCCGCAGGATGCCGTCGACCGTCACATGACCGGGCAGCAGCCCCGCTTCGCGGGTCTTCGGCAGCACATACTTGTCCGGCACCCAGCCGCGATTGACGATGACGATGCGGCCATCGTCCAGCTGGAAGGGCGTGGCGATCCACAGCCCGTGCGTGCCCTTATAGGTCTTGTCGGGGAAGTAGAGCTCCTTGTCGTGCAGGAAGCTGCCGGCCAGCGCCACGCGACGGAACTCCATGCCGGCCGGGTCCTCGACCTGGTCCGGCAGGGCGATGGGCGCAGCGGCCATGCGGCTGGACAGCTCGTCGATCAGGCCTTGCTTCCAGGCCAGGCGATCCAGCTGCCAGACTCCCAGGCCGATCAGCACCAGGACGGTCGGCAGGGTGATCAGCGTCGGCCAGAGGCGGGGCTGGAAGGGGCGACCGAAAAACTGCACGCGGGGTGACCTATTCGTAGTCGACGGTGCCGGAATCGCTGGCACGGTGGCGGAACTGCAGCGCGATCATCAGCGCCTTCATCGGCCGCAGCAGCCCCAGGGCGATGCCCAGGATTACCACCGGCCAGATGGTCATGTGCACCCACATGGGGGGCGCGAAGGCCGATTCCACCCACAGCGCCACCGGCACCACGAGAAAGCCCAGGATGAAGATGATGAAGACCGCCGGCCCATCGCCGGAATCGGCCTTCTTCAGATCCAGGCCACAGGCCTCGCAGCGCTCGCGCACCGTAAGGTAGCCCTGGAACAGCTTGCCGCGTCCGCAGCGGGGGCAGCGACAGCCGAGACCCGCGGAGAGCGGCGAGACCCGGCCGTGGAAGCCGCCCGCCATCCGCTAGTGGGCGGCGGGGGTATCGCCCGCGCCCAGCCAGTAGATGCAGACGAAGAGGAACAGCCAGACCACGTCGACGAAGTGCCAGTACCAGGCCGCTGCCTCCAGCCCGAAGTGCCGCTCGGGCGTGAAGTGCCCGGCGCGCGCGCGGAACAGGCAGACCGCCAGGAAGACCGTGCCGATGAAGACGTGGAAGCCGTGGAAGCCGGTGGCCATGAAGAAGGCCGAGGAATAGACGCCGTCACGGAAGCCGAAGGCGGCGTGCGCGTACTCGAAGACCTGCAGGCTGGTAAAGGTCATGCCGAGCAGCACAGTGATGGTCAGGCCCTGCACCGCGCCCTTCTGGTCATTGTTCAGCACCGCGTGGTGCGCCCAGGTGACGGTACAGCCCGACAGCAGCAGGATCATGGTGTTGAGAAATGGAATGTCGAAGGGGTCGAAGGTGACAATCCCCTTGGGCGGCCACTGCCCGCCCAGCACCTCAAGGCGGGTCGCCTGGATCGGTTCGGCGAAGAAGAATGCCGGATCGAAGTAGGCCCAGAAGAAGGCGACGAAGAACATCACCTCGGAGGTGATGAAGAGCAGCATGCCGTAGCGCAGGCCGAGCGAGACGATCGGCGAATGCAGCTTCTGGATGGTGCCTTCCTTGATCACCGCGCGCCACCAGAAGAACATGGTGACCAGCACGGCGACGAAGCCGATTGGCAGCAGGATGTCGCTGTAGTCGTGCAGGAAGAGCACGCCACCGGCGGTCAGCAAGCCGCCGGCAAGCGAGCCGAACAGCGGCCAGATGCTGGGCTCGACCAGGTGGTAGGGCTGCTTCATCTTGCCGGAAGAAACCTCGCTCATGGCCCCTCGTCCCCTATGCAACTCGATCTCTGGCCCATCCAGGCCGGTCTCAACGCGCGGCGGCGCCGTTCGGCGACCGCGTGCCGCTGCCCGTTACCTCGGGCGGCGCCGCGTCGGGATCGGCGAAGAAGGTATAGGACAGCGTGATGGTATGCACGTCGTCCAGGTTGCGGTCGTCGACGATGGCGGGGTCGACGAAGAACGACACCCCCATGTCGACCTGCTGGCCGGCGGTCAGCGTCTGCGAATCGAAGCAGAAGCAGGCGACCTTGTTGAAGTACTGCCCGGCCTTCAGCGGCGTGACGTTGAAGGTGGCCTGGCCGGTGGTGGTGTAGTTCGCCTTGTTCTGCGCGAAGAAGAACACCAAACCCTGCTCGCCGACCTTGAGCTTGATTTCGCGCTGCTCGGGCCGGAACACCCAGGGCAACTCGGGATTGGTGTTGGCATCGAAGCGCACGGTGATGACGCGCTCGCCCACGGTGGTCGGCGCCTGCTCGGCCACCTGTGTGGTGCCGCCATAGCCGGTGACCTGGCAGAACAGGCGATACAGCGGCACGGCGGCGAAGGCGGCGACGACCATGCCGCAGCAGACCGCCGCCAGCACCAGGGCGATGCCGGCGTTGCGCCCCTCGCGCTGGCTGCGGCGGCTCACTGGAAGAACCCCATCTTCACCAGGGCCACCAGGTAGACCAGCACGACGAAGCCGGCCAGCGCGCCCAGCAGCGCCCAGTTGCGCAGCCGGCGGCGGCGCTTGTCGCGCTCGGGTATCGGGGCGTTGCGTTCGGCCATGGCGCTCACCACAGGCCCCCGTCCAGGTGTCCCAGCAGGCCGGGCGCCCGGTCCAGGATGATCAGGGCGAAGAGCAGGAAGAGATAGAGGATGGAGAAGCCGAAGGTCTGCTTGGCCGCGCGGTCGGTCGGGTCGCGCTGGATCTTCAGCGCCATCAGCACGAAGGCGCTGCCCAGCAGCAGCGCCGCGGCGCCATAGACCCAGCCGGCGATGCCGAGCAGGGTCGGCAGCAGCGCGACCGGCAGCAGCGCCAGGGTGTAGAGCAGGATCTGCCGCTTGGTCGCCTCGCGCCCCGCCACCACCGGCAGCATCGGCACGCCGGCACGCGCATAGTCGCCGGCGCGATAGAGCGCCAGCGCCCAGAAGTGCGGCGGCGTCCACATGAAGATCAGCATGAACAGGGCAATCGATTCGACGCTGACGCTGCCGGTCACCGCGGCCCAGCCGATCATCGGCGGAAAGGCCCCGGCGGCACCGCCGATGACGATGTTCTGCGGCGTGCGGCGCTTCAGCCAGATGGTGTAGACGAAGACGTAGAACAGGTTGGCCAGGGCCAGCAGCGCCGCCGCCGTCCAGTTCACCGCCAGGCCCATCAGCATGACGGCGAAGAGCGACAGGATGACGCCGAAGGTCAGCGCCTCCTCCGGCCGAATACGGCCCTGCACAATGGGCCGGCCGCGGGTGCGCTCCATGATCGCGTCGATATCGCGGTCGTACCACATGTTGATGGCACCGGCGGCGCCGGCGCCGACCGCGATGCAGAGCACCGCGACCGCCGCCAGCACCGGGTTCAACGTGCCCGGTGCCACCAGCAGCCCGGCCAGCCCGGTGAAGACCACCAGGCTCATCACCCGGGGCTTCAGCAGGGCAAGCCAGTCACCGACCGCCTCGCCGACGGCCGTCGTGCTGCTGCTGCGGCTGACCAGTTCCACCATGACTAACTCGAACCTTTCGCGCCCGGTCGCTCAGTGCGCCTCGGAGGGGCGGATTTCCGGCAGCTCCTCGAAGGTATGGAACGGCGGCGGCGAGGACACGGTCCACTCCAGCGTCGTCGCCCCCTCGCCCCAGTAGTTGGCGCCGACGCGGCGCCCGGCCACCAGGGTGTAGATCATGATGCAGACGAAGAAGAGCGTGGAGCCGTAGGAGATGTAGGCGCCGATCGACGACACCATGTTCCAGCCGGCATAGGCGTCGGCATAGTCGATGTAGCGCCGCGGCATGCCCTGCAGGCCCAGGAAGTGCTGCGGGAAGAAGGTCAAGTTGACGCCGATGAAGGTGGTCCAGAAGTGCAGCTTGCCGGCCCACTCCGGGTACTGCCGGCCGCTCATCTTGCCGATCCAGTAGTAGATGCCGCAGAAGATGCCGAACACGGCGCCCAGCGACAGCACGTAGTGGAAGTGGGCCACGACGTAGTAGGTGTCGTGCAGGATGATATCCATGCCGGCATTGGCCAGCACCACGCCGGTCACCCCACCGACGGTGAACAGGAAGATAAAGCCGACGGCCCAGAGCATCGGCGTGTTGAAGCGGATCGATCCGCCCCACATGGTGGCGATCCAGGAGAAGATCTTCACGCCGGTCGGCACCGCGATGACCATGGTCGCCGCGGTGAAGTAGGCCCGGGTGTCGACATCCAGGCCCACGGTGAACATGTGGTGCGCCCAGACGATGAAGCCGACCACGCCGATGGCCACCATGGCATAGGCCATGCCCAGGTAGCCGAACACCGGCTTCTGCGAGAAGGTCGAGACCACATGGCTGATGATGCCGAAGGCCGGCAGGATCATGATGTAGACCTCGGGGTGACCGAAGAACCAGAAGAGGTGCTGGAACAGGATCGGGTCACCACCGCCAGCCGGGTCGAAGAAGTGCGTGCCGACGTTGCGGTCGGTCAGCAGCATGGTGATGGCGCCGGCCAGCACCGGCACCGCCAGCAGCAGCAGGAAGGCGGTGACCAGCATGGCCCAGATGAACAGCGGCATGCGGTGCAGCGTCATGCCCGGCGCCCGCATGTTGAAGATCGTGGTGATGAAGTTGATGGCGCCAAGGATCGAGCTGGCACCGGCCAGGTGCAGCGCGAAGATCGCCATGTCGACCGATGGACCGCTATGCAACAGCTTTGTCGATAGCGGTGGATAGATCGTCCAACCGGTCCCCGCGCCCTGGTCGATCATGGTCGAGAGGCCGAGCAGCAGGAAGGCCGGCACCAGCAGCCAGAAGGACATGTTGTTCATCCGCGGGAAGGCCATGTCGGGCGCGCCGATCATCAGCGGGATGAACCAGTTGCCGAAGCCGCCGATCAGCGCCGGCATGACCACGAAGAACACCATGATCAGGCCGTGTGCGGTGATGAAGACGTTCCACAGCTGGCCGTTCGGACCGCCCGCGGCGTCGGTCAGGTACTGGACGCCCGGCTCCTGCAGCTCCATGCGCATCAACACCGAGATGCCGCCGCCGAGCAGGCCGGCGATGACCGCGAAGATCAGATAGAGCGTGCCGATGTCCTTGTGGTTCGTCGAACAGAACCAGCGGACGAAGAAGCCCGGCTTGTGGTGGCCATGCTCGTCATGCCCGCCGTAGCCGTGGCCATGGTCGTCCTTGCCGTGTGCATCGTGACCATGCGCGTCATGACCGTGGGTGTCGGTGCCGTGCGCTGCCTGCGCCATGGGACCTCTCCTGCCTTATGTCTTCGTTACTGGCCGGCCACTTGCGTGGCGGCGGGAGCCGTCTCGACGGCGCCGAATTCCTGCTTCGCCTGCTCAATCCAGGTGGCGAACTCCGCCTTGGAGACCACCTTGATCATGATCGGCATGAAGGCATGGTTGACGCCGCACAGCTCGGAGCACTGGCCGTAGAAGATCTGGCCGTCGTACTTCGCCGGGATCATCGCCCAGGTCTCGTTCAGGCGGCCCGGCACGGCATCGACCTTGATGCCCCAGGGCTGCATGGCGAAGGAGTGCAGCGTGTCGTTCGAGGTGATGATGAAGCGGATCTTGGTGTCCGACGGCAGCACGACCAGGTTGTCGGTGGTCAGGTTGCGCAGCTCACCCGGCGCCAGGTCGGCCGTCTGCTTCATGTTGGCGGTGAAGGAGAGGTTGTCGTAGTCCGGGTACTCGTAGGTCCAGTTCCAGGTGTTGCCGTAGACCTTCAGGTTCATCTCGGCATCCTCGGAGGCGTCGGTCAGGTAGAGCAGCTTGAACGACGGGATGGCGATGGCGACCAGGATGATCACTGGCACCACGGTCCACAGCACCTCGATCAGCGTGTTGTGGGCGGTGCGCGAGGGCTTCGGATTGCGCTTCTCGCTGAAGCGGAACATCACGTAGAGCAGCAGGCCCAGCACGAAGAGCGTGATGGCGGTGATGATGTAGAGCAGCAGCTCGTGGAACGAGTGGATCGATTCGGCGACCGGCGTGGCGGCCTCCTGCAAACCCATATGCCAGTTCACCGCCTCGGTGGCGCCGGCCCTGTCGGCCGAGGCCACCCAGGAAACCGCCAGCGCCGCGACGCCGCCCAGCACCGCGACGCTGCATTGCGTCACGCGCGTCCAAAGGCCTGCGAAAACCTTCCGCATTTCTCGGTCTCTCCCCTCGTCATCGTCCCTGGCGACCAAGCCGGAGCGCTCCGACCGGCCACCCTCGGTCGTCCCTCGACCGACGGCTCCAGGTATCGGCCAGAAGGCCGCCTGCGACCGGCGCGACCCTAGTGCAAAGCCGCCGACGCCTCAAGGCCGGCTTACCGCCCCGAGTGCCCCGTCCAGCCGGCCTTCAGGCCCGCCAAGTCCTTGTAGTTGGATGAGTATAGGAACCAGCCCGCGGGCAAACCTAGCGACCTGTCGCCGCATGCGCCCCTCGCCAAGCGGGCGCCGACACCTTAGATAGGCTGGGTAGCCGCCGCAGCGCCCCTCCCGCGGCGCCCGTCAGGAGTCCCGCCCATGTCGCATCTCGCCACCACCGCCAAGCTGTTCCAGGAGCGCGCCGGCCTCGATCCGCGGCGGATGGAGCGCCTGGTCGACCGCGCCCTGGCCAAGGCCGACGACGGCGAGCTGTTCCTGGAGTACCGCCAGAGCGAGGGCCTGGTATTCGACGACGGCCGGGTCAAGACCGCCTCGTTCGACGTCACCCAGGGCTTCGGCCTGCGCGCGGTGGCCGGCGAGGCCGCCGGCTATGCCCACGCCAGCGAGCTGAGCGAGGCGGCGGTGGAGCGCGCCGTGGCCACCGTCGAGCAGGTGACCCGGGGCCGCTCCGGCCAGGTCGGCGAGGCGCCGGCCAACACCAATGCCCGCCTCTACAGCGAGGACAACCCGGTCGCCGCCCTGCCCTTCGAGCGCAAGGTCAAGCTGCTGAGCGAAATCGATGCCTATGCCCGGGCCCGCGATCCCCGGGTGCGCCAGGTTACCGCCTCGCTGTTCGGCGAATGGCAGGCGGTGGAGATCCTGCGGGCCGGCGGCGAGCGGCGGGCCGACGTGCGCCCCCTCATCCGCCTCAACGTCTCGCTGATCGTCGGCGAGGGCGACCGCCAGGAAAGCGGCAGCCACGGTGCCGGCGGCCGCATCGCGCTCGAGCTGCTGTTCGACCCGACGCACTGGCAGGGCTCGGTCGACGAGGCGCTGCGCATGGCGCTGGTCAACCTGGACGCCGGCGACGCCCCGGCCGGCGAGATGCCGGTGCTGCTGGGACCCGGCTGGCCTGGCATCCTGCTGCACGAGGCCGTGGGCCACGGGCTGGAAGGCGACTTCAACCGCAAGGGCAGCTCGGTCTTCGCCGGCAAGCTGGGCCAGCGTATCGCCTCTCCTGGCGTGACCGTGGTGGACGACGGCACCCTGGCCGACCGCCGCGGCAGCCTGACCATCGACGACGAGGGCACGCCGACCAGCCGCACCGTGCTGATCGAGGACGGCATCCTGAAGGGCTACATGCAGGACCGGCAGAACGCCCGCCTGATGGGCATGGCGCCGACCGGCAACGGCCGCCGGCAGTCCTATGCCCACATCCCCATGCCGCGCATGACCAACACCATCATGCTGGCCGGCCAGGAAGACCCCGCCGAGATGCTGAAGGGGATCAAAAAGGGCCTCTACGCCGTCTCCTTCGGCGGCGGCCAGGTCGACATCACCTCCGGTAAGTTCGTCTTCTCCTGCACCGAGGCCTATCGCATCGAGGACGGCAAGCTGGGCCAGGCGGTCAAGGGCGCCACCCTGATCGGCAGCGGTGCCGAGGTGATGCAGCGCATCAGCCGCATCGGCAACGACCTGCAGCTCGACCCCGGCATCGGCACCTGCGGCAAGGAAGGCCAGGGCGTCCCGGTCGGCGTCGGTCAGCCCAGCCTGCTGATCGACCGGATCACCGTCGGCGGCACGGCGGCGGCCTGATCGCCGGCATCACGCCAGCGTGGCGCGCAGTAGCTCCTGGCCGGTCTGTCGCCAGCTGGCGGCCCGATAGCCGCGGCGGATCTCGCGTTGGCGGCGCGCCAGTGCCGCGTCGTCGAGGTAGCGCTGGATCAGCACCGCCAGGGTTGCCGGGTCATAGGGGTCGAAGTAGTCGGCGAAGCGGCCGCCGGCCTCTGGAATGCTGGCGGCCTTCGACGCCAGGCAGGGCTTGCCGAGTGCCAGGCTCTCCGCCAGCGGCAGGCCCCAGCCCTCGAACAGGCTGGGGAAGATGGTGAAGCGGCAGCGCTCGTAGGCCAGGCGCAGGTCGTGATCGTCCGCCCCTTCGACGATGTGCAGCAGCGGGACCACCTCCGGGCAGTCCGCCAACGCGCGGTCCAGCGTGACGCGCTCGACGACGCGCCCCAGCCACAGCACCGGTGGCAGCCTGCGGCCCTGCGCGATCAGCAGCGCCAGGGCGCGCACGATGACCTCCTGGTTCTTCGGCTGGGCGATGCTGCCGACGGTCAGCAGATAGCCGCCGGCCGACAGCAGCGGCACCAGCGCGGCGTGGCGTGGCGGCCAGTCCGCCGGCGGCAGGCGGTCGCCCAGCCGCGCCAGGCTGGGTCGCCGCAGCGGTAGGCCGCGCGCATTGGCAAAGGCCTCCAGGTCACGGCGCGTGTAGTCGGAGATGGCCACCACCTGGTCGGCCAGCGGCAGCATGCGCTCCAGCCAGTTGGTGAAGAGGCGGGCGATTTCTCCGGCCCGCGGGTCGTGCGCCGGACCGATGTCATAGACCAACTGGATGAAGCGCAACCCGACACGCGCCTTCTCCCGCGCTACCAAGTCGAGATAGGGCGGATTGCCCCACGAGGCGCCGATATTGAGCAGCCGGTCACCCGGGCCGGGCTGGTCGGGCGCTGTCGGCGGTACAGTCGTGCGTAGCCGGCCCAGCAGCCCGCGGCGCGGCAGTTCGGCCGACTGGCCCAGCAACGGCGCGGCCTTCGCCAGGATGCTTGCCGCCGACACGGCGCGGAAGCCGTCGGGCGCGGAGAGGCGGCAGAATCGCAGGGCAGCGCCGGCTGGCGGCCGCCGGCACCACTCGACGATGAGCGAGGCCATGACCCGCTGGATGCCCGAGACCTCGCGGTGCGGCCAATGAAACAGGTCGCCGACATCCAGCCAGAGGATGCCCCGCTGCATGATGCCGGTGCGGCTCAGGCCGCCGCCCAGGCCTCGATCTCGACCTTCAGATCCGGCGTCGCCAAGCCAGCGACCACCAGCAGCGTGGAGGCCGGCGCGGCACCCTGCAGCATGCGGTCGCGCACCTGGCGCGAGATCGCGGTCTGGTCCGGCGTGGTGACGAAGATGGTGATCTTGATCAGGTCGTGCGGCCCCATGCCGGCGGCGGTCAGCAGCGCCAGCACGTTCATCCAGCACTGCTCGTGCTGGCCTTCGACCGTGGGCGCCAAGGTGCCGTCGGCGGCGACGCCGACCTGGCCGGCGATGGCCAGCCAGCGCTTGCCCGGCGCCACCTCGACCCCTTGGCTGTAGCGCGAGAAGGGCGGCGGCGCGCTGGGCGGATTCAACAGCTTGTGCATCTGGGCGTCCCCTGGATTGGTCCGGCCGTCAGTAGGCCAGCTCCTTGAAGGCATTGTCGATATTGCCGTTCCAACGCGTTGCGAAGGCTTCCAGCGCGCGGTCGGCGGCGGTCAGCCCACTTTCCGCCACTTCCTGCAGCGGCGCCAGGAAATGGCTCTCGTCAACGATGAAGCTCAGCGAGCGGGCGCGGCGCTTCAGGCCGGCGATGGCGATGGCGACGATCTGCTTTGCCAGGTCCTGCACCGTACCGCTGCGGAAGGGCGCCTGCAGGCCCTGGCGCGGCACCGCGTCGCGCAGCCCCTGGTGCTCGGCTTGCGTCCAGTCTTCGCAGAGCTCCCAGGCGGCATCCAGCGCCACCTGGTCGTACAGCAGGCCGACCCACAGCGCCGGCAGCGCGCAGAGCCGCCACCAGGGGCCGCCGTCGGCGCCGCGCATCTCCAGGAACTTCTTCAGGCGCACCTCGGGGAACAGCGTCGTCAGGTGGTCGGTCCAGTCGCTGGTGGTCGGGATTTCGCCGGGCAGCGCCGGCAGCCGGCCGGCCAGGAAATCGCGGAACGACTGCCCCGAGGCGTCGATGTAGGTGCCGTCGCGGTAGACGAAGTACATCGGCACATCGAGCACATGGTCGACATAGCGCTCGAAGCCCATGCCCGGTTCGAACACGAAGGGCAGGATGCCGCAGCGGTCCGCATCGGTGTCGGTCCAGATGTGGCTGCGATAGGAGTGGAAGCCGTTCGGCTGGCCCTCGGTGAAGGGCGAGTTGGCGAACAGCGCTGTGGCGATAGGCTGCAGCGCCAGGCTGACACGGAACTTCCGCACCATGTCGGCTTCGCTGGCGTAGTCCAGGTTCACCTGCACCGTGCAGGTGCGCAGCATCATGTCGAGGCCGAGCTTGCCCTGCTTGGGCATGTAGGCGCCCATGATCCGGTAGCGGTCCTTCGGCATCCAGGGGATGTCGCTGCGCTTCCACTTGGGCTGGAAGCCCATGCCCAGCATGCCGATGCCCAGCGGCTCGGCGACGTGCTTCACCTCCATCAGGTGGCGATGCACCTCGTTGCAGGTCTGGTGGATCGATTCCAGCGGCGCGCCCGACAGCTCGAACTGTCCGCCCGGCTCCAGAGTGATGCTGCAGCCGTCCTTGGACAGCGCGATGGGGCGATCGTGCTCCAGCACCGGGGTCCACTCGAAATCGCGCGCCAGGCCTTCCAGCAGTGCGCGGATGCCGCGCTCGCCGTCATAGGGCAGCGGCCTGAGGTCGTCCCAGGTGAAGCCGAACTTCTCGTGCTCGGTGCCGATGCGCCACTGCTCGACCGGCTTGTTGCCGGACTCCAGGTACTCGACGAGCTGGCGCTTGGACGTGATCGGCTCGCCCTTGGCCTGTGGCGGTGCTGACAAACGGCTTCTCCCTAAGCTTCCGGGTCTTCGTCCAGGGCGGCAAAGGCCGCCCTGCCAGGAACCGCCCGGTCGTCCGGTGGCCGTTCCTTACCGTCGCCGGCAAGCGCCTGCCAAGCGGCAAGTGCGGCGATGCCCGCGGTGTCGGCGCGCAGGATGCGCGGGCCCAGCCCCACGGCCGTGGTGAAAGGCCGCTTTGCCAGGGCGTCAAGCTCGCGCGGGGAAAAACCGCCTTCCGGCCCGGTCAAGAATGCCGCCGGGCCGTGGGGGGCCGCCTGCACCGCCTCGGCCAGCGGTCGGGCCTCGCCGGCTTCGGCGCAGACAAAAAGCCGCCGCTCCGCCGGCCAGGCGTCGAGCAGCGCCGCCAGGGTGACCGGCTCGGCCACCGCCGGCACACTCAGCCGCTCGCACTGCTCGGCCGCCTCGCGCGCGTTGGCCTGCAGCCGCTCGACATTCACCCGCGTGACGATGGTGTGCTGGGTGATGACCGGCAGCAGCCGGGCGACGCCCAGTTCGCTGGCCTTCTCGGCCAGGAAATCCTGCCGCGCCCGCTTGATCGGCGCGAAGCAGAGCCAGAGGTCGGGTTCCGGCCGCTGCGGCTGGATCAGCGCCTCCACCGCCAGCGAGGCCCAGCCCTTGCCCAGCCCCTCCAGCCTGGCCGACCAGGCGCCGTCACGACCGTTGAACAGCGCCAGCCGCGCGCCAGGCGCCAGGCGCAGCACGGAGCGCAGGTGATGCGCCTGGCCGTGGTCCAGTCCCACCGCCGCGCCGGCGGCGAGGCTGTCAGGGACGTAGAGGCGGGTTTCGATGCGGTCGGCCATAGGCGGGTTTGTAGCATGAAGTCGAAAGGCCCTCCCCCCTTGCGGGGGAGGGTGGGGTGGGGGCCTTTCTTGTTTCTTTCGCGCGGCGCAAGTAGAGAGTGCCTGACCAAGGCCCCCACCCCAACCCTCCCCCGCAAGGGGGGAGGGCGTTCCAGGCAAAGGTGCCCATGCCCTACAAGTCCCTGCGCGATTTCATCGAGCGCCTGGAGCGCGAGGGTCGGCTGGTGCGGGTCAAGACCCCCGTGTCGCCGGTCCTGGAGATGACCGAGATCCAGACCCGCCTGCTGGCCGAGGGCGGGCCGGCGGTGCTCTTCGAGAACGTCGTGCGGCCGGATGGTTCGCGCTACGCCATGCCGGTGCTGGTCAACCTCTTCGGCACGGTGGAGCGCGTGGCTTGGGGCATGGATCGCGAGCCGGGCCAGCTGCGCGAGGTCGGCGAAACCCTGGCCTTCCTGCGCCAGCCAGAGCCGCCGGGCGGCTTTCGCGAGGCACTGTCCTACCTGCCGCTGCTGCGGACCGTCATGGCGATGAAGCCCAAGACGGTGTCGCGCGGCGCCTGCCAGGAGATCGTGCTGACCGGCGACGACATCGACTTGGGCGCCCTGCCCATCCAAACCTGCTGGCCGGGCGAACCGGCACCGCTGATCACCTGGCCGCTGGTGGTGACGCAAGGTCCGACGGGGAAGAAGGAGGACGCCTTCAACCTCGGCATCTACCGCATGCAGGTGACCGGGCGGAACACCACGCTGATGCGCTGGCTGAAGCATCGCGGCGGGGCGCAGCATCACGCGCGCTGGAAGGACGCCAAGCGCGAGCCGCTGCCGGCCGCCGTAGTGATCGGCGCCGACCCCGGCACCATCCTGGCCGCGGTGACGCCGGTGCCCGACACGCTGTCGGAGTACCAGTTCGCCGGGCTGCTGCGCGGCAAGAAGGTCGAGCTGGTGGACTGCAAGACCGTGCCGCTGAAGGTGCCGGCCGAGGCCGAGATTGTGCTGGAGGGCCATGTCAGCCTGCAGGACTACGGCGACGAGGGTCCCTATGGCGACCACACCGGCTATTACAACGCGGTGGAGCCCTTCCCGGTCTTCACCATCAGCGCCATCACCATGCGCAAGGACCCCATCTACCTCTCCACCTTCACCGGCCGGCCGCCCGACGAACCCTCGGTGTTGGGCGAGGCGCTGAACGAGGTCTTCATCCCGCTGTTCCAGCAGCAGTTCCCCGAGATCGTCGACTTTTGGCTGCCGCCTGAGGGCTGCAGCTATCGCATCGCCGTGGTCTCGATGAAGAAGGCCTACCCCGGCCACGCCAAGCGCGTGATGCTAGGCGTCTGGAGCTACCTGCGGCAGTTCATGTACACCAAGTGGGTCATCGTGGTGGACCACACGGTGAACGCGCGCGACTGGAAAGAGGTCATGTGGGCGGTCTCCACCAAGATGGACCCGGCGCGCGACATCACCGTGATCGAAAACACGCCGATCGACTATCTGGACTTCGCCTCGCCGGTCTCGGGGCTGGGCTCGAAGATCGGCCTGGACGCCACCGACAAGCTGCCGCCGGAGACCCAGCGCGAGTGGGGCCGGGAAATTGGCATGGACCAGGCGGTGGTGGAGAAGGTCGACCGGATGTGGGCCGAGCTTGGGTTGCCGGGGAGTGGCAAGGCGATCTGGAAGTAGGGCGGCGCTGCTCCGTCGCGCCCCCCTCCCCAACCCTCCCCCGCTGGCGCGGGAGAGGGAGTCAAATGTGCCCCCGCCGCTGGCGGCCCCTCTCCCACGGAGTGGGGGAGGGTCAGGGAGGGGGTGGTAAACTGGCCACGTTAGGAGTCATTCCCTTGCCCTTCCCCGTCGCCGACCGCTGGTTCGAACGCAAGACCATCGACGATGCCATCACCTTGCTGTGGGAGCCGCACGTCGTGCCGCTGATGCGCTGCAACATCTGGCATCTGCGCGGGCGCGACCGCGATCTTGTGGTCGATACCGGCATGGGCGTCGGCCAGCTGACCGCCGAGATGCAGGACCTGCTGGACAAGCCGGTGACCGCCGTGGCGACGCACGGCCACAGCGACCACATGGGCAGCCACCACGAATTCGCCGACTGCTGCGCCCATCCGCTGGAGGCGCCGCTGCTGGAGGCGCCGGACCTGCTGTCGCTCGATCCCCATACTTTCTGGGGCGCGGCGGCCATCGCCAGCCTGGAGAAGGCCGGCTATGGCATGAGCGATCCCTATCTGGTGACCGCGCTGCCGCCGGGCGTGGCGCTGGAGGGCTTCCGCCAGAAGCCGGCCAAGGTCAGCCGCCTAATCGAGGAGGGCGACGTCGTGACCACCGGCGACCGCAGCTTCGCGGTGCTGCATCTGCCGGGCCATTCGCCGGGCTCCATCGGCCTGTGGGAGGCGGCGACCGGCACGCTCTTCTCCGGTGACGCACTCTACGATGGACCGCTGCTGGATGAGCTGCCGGAAAGCGACATCCCGGCCTACGTCAGGACCATCGAGCGGCTGATGGCGCTGCCGGTGACCGTGGTGCACGCCGGGCACGACCCCAGCTTCGGGCGGGACCGCCTGCGGGCGCTGTGTCGATCGTATCTGGAGTGGCGGCGGCCGGGGTAACAAACCCTCTCCCGGCGGGAGAGGGTGCGAGCAAAGCGATCGGGTGAGGGGAAGCGGAGCGGCCAGAACTGGGCGTGCTTCGGTTTGCCGCTTCCCCTCACCCGGCTCCCTGCGGTCGCCACCCTCTCCCGATGGGAGAGGGTTGGTTCCCTACTCCAGCCCCTCGAACAGCGCTGTCGAGAGATAGCGCTCGGCCGACGACGGCAGCACCAGGACGATGGTCTTGCCCGCCATTTCCGGCCGCTTGCCAATCTCATAGGCGGCGGCCAGCGCGGCGCCCGAGGAGATGCCGACCGGCAGGCCCTCGACCGCCGCGGCCTCGCGCGCCAGGCGGAAGGCGGTGTCGTTGGCCACCTGCACCACCTCGTCAATCAGCTTGACGTCGAGGATCGGCGGGATGAAGCCGGCGCCGATGCCCTGGATCTTGTGCGGGCCGGGCTGGCCACCGGAAAGGATCGGGCTGGCCTCGGGCTCGACCGCGACGATCTTCACGCCGGGCCTGCGTTGCTTCAGCACCTGGCCGACGCCGGTGATAGTGCCGCCGGTGCCGACGCCGGCGATGAAGCAGTCGACCTGGCCGTCGGTATCGGCCCAGATCTCCTCCGCCGTGGTGGCACGATGGATCGCCGGGTTGGCCGGGTTCTGGAACTGCTGCGGCATGACCGCGCCAGGGGTGGCGGCCAGGATCTCCTCGGCCTTCGCAATGGCGCCCTTCATGCCCTTGGCGCCCTCCGTCAACACCAGCTCGGCGCCTAGCAGGCGCAGCACGCGGCGGCGTTCGACCGACATGGTCTCGGGCATGGTGAGGATCAGGCGATAGCCGCGCGCGGCGGCGACGAAGGCCAGCGCGATGCCGGTGTTGCCCGAGGTCGGCTCGACCAGCACGCCGCCGGGCTTCAGCTTGCCCTCGGCCTCCAGCGCGTCGATCATCGCCCGGCCGATGCGGTCCTTCACCGAAGACAGCGGGTTGAAGAACTCGCACTTGGCGAGCAGCCGCGCCTTCACGCCATGGCGTTCCGCCAGGCGCGGAATGGCGACCAGCGGCGTGGCGCCGATGGTCTCCAGGATCGAGCCGAAGATGCGGCCCTGGCTGCGGGCGGTGGGCTTTGGGTTGTCGGGCATTCAAACACTCCTCAGATGGTGCACCGGTCACATCCTTCGAGACGCCGCCTGCGGCGGCTCCTCAGGATGAGGCTGGTTCAAATGTCTCCAGGGGCCCTGCCTCATCCTGAGGAGGGCGCAAAGCGCCCGTCTCGAAGGATGGGCCAGAGGCGCTGCCTAGATACTATAGTCCACCGCGCCACGTGGGCCGGACTCGATGCCCAGGTCGCGGGCGCGTTCGCACAGCACCTCGATGGTGGTGGCATCGAAGCGCGCCATCATCTCCTCCTGCATGGCGGTCCAGATCGGCCGCACCACGCGGCGGCCGATTTCCGAGCCGTCGGGCTCGGCGGTCGGATCGACCGTGCCCTCCAGCTTGTGCACGATGCGGATGATCTCGCCCACCGTGATGTGGCGGCGTTCGCGCGCCAGGCGATAGCCGCCACGCGGGCCGCGCTGGCCGGCCAGCACGCCCTCGTGCACCAGCTGCTGCAGCACCTGCTCCAGGTAGCGGCGCGGAATGCCCTGGCGGTCGGAGATGTCGGTGGAGCGCACCGGGTGCGGCCCGGCGTGGTAGGCCACGTCGACCACCGCTTCGATGGCGAAAAGCAGCTTCTTGGAGAGGCGCAGCACGGCCGCTAACCCCTCTTCCCGGTGCCGGATCCTACTCCGGTGGAGCCGAAGCCGCCGCTGCCGCGCTGGCTGTCGGCCAGGGTCTCGGCCTCGGTCCAGCCGGCCTGAACCACCGGCGCCACCACCAGCTGCGCGATGCGGTCGCCGCGCTGGATGGTGAAGGCTGCCTGGCCGTGGTTGATCAGGATTACGCCCACTTCGCCGCGATAGTCGGCATCCACGGTGCCCGGCGCGTTCAGCACCGTCACGCCCTGTTTCAGGGCCAGGCCGGAGCGCGGGCGCACCTGGGCCTCGAAACCCGTCGGCAGCGCGATGGCCAAGCCGGTCGGCACCAGTCGCCGCTCGCCGGGTGCCAGGGTGATCGGCTCACCCACCGCCGCCAGCAGGTCCATGCCGGCGCTGTCCGGGGTGGCATAGGCTGGCAGCGGCAGGCCCTCGCCATGCGGCAGGCGGCGGACGGTGACGGTGAGTGCCGGCATCACGCCTGCCCCGCGGCGAGGTGCCCGGCGATGCGCTGGGCCAAGCGCTCGGCCACGGACTGCTTGTCCAGGACCGGCCAGGGTTCGGCGCCCTCGGCGTCGACCAGGGTGATCTGGTTGTCGTCCTGGCCGAAGACGCCGCCACTGGAAACGTCGTTGGCCAGGATCCAGTCGCAGCCCTTCTTCTGGCACTTCACTGTGGCGTACTCCACCACCTTCTCGGTTTCGGCGGCGAAGCCCACCACCAGCGCCGGGCGGTCGGCCTTGCGCTGCGACAGCGTGCGCAGGATGTCGGGGTTCTCGGTCATCGCCAGGGTCGGCGCGCCCTTGCCCTGCTTCTTCAGCTTCTGCCCGGCGGCTTGGGCGACCCGCCAATCGGCCACGGCGGCGGCGCAGACCGCGATCTCCACCGGCAGCGTCGCCAGGCAGGCCGCCAGCATCTCGGCCGCCGTTTCGATATGCACCGTCTCCACCCCCGGCGGATCGGCCAAGTTTACCGGCCCGGTCACCAGGGTGACGCGCGCACCCAGCCGCGCCAGCGCCGCGGCGATGGCGTGGCCCTGCTTGCCCGAGGAGCGGTTGGCGATGAAACGCACCGGGTCGATCGGCTCGTGCGTCGGCCCGCTGGTGACCAGGGCGCGCTGTCCGGCCAGCGGAGTGGCGGCGGCGAAGTAGGCGTCGATGGCGGCCAGGATCACCGGCGGCTCGGCCAGGCGGCCGAAGCCAAACTCGCCGCAGGCCATGGGGCCCTCGTCCGGGCCCACCACCAGCACGCCGCGCTGGCGCAGCGTCTTGATATTGGCCTGGGTCGCCGGGTGGTCCCACATGCGCACGTTCATCGCCGGCGCCACCAGCACGTCCTTGTCGGTCGCCAGCAGCAGGGTCGAGGCCAGGTCGTCGGCCAGTCCGCCAGCCAGCTTGGCCAGGCTGTTGGCAGTGGCCGGGGCCACTACCACCAGGTCGGCGGCGCGCGACAGCTGGATATGCCCCATCTCGCTCTCGTCGGTCAGCGAGAAGAGCTCCTGATAGACCTTGCTCTCGGTCAGCGAGGCGAGTGACAGCGGGGTGACGAATTCGGCGCCGCTGCGGGTCAGCACGGCGGTCACGCTGGCGCCCTGTTCGCGCAGCAGGCGGACCAGCAGCAGGCTCTTGTAAGCCGCGATGCCGCCGGTCACCACCAGGAGAATACGCTTGCCGGCCAGCATTTCACGGTCCCGCGTGAGGAATTGTGGGGCGAGCCTAGAGCCTTCCACCCGGGCGTTACAAGACGGCGATGACTGCCAGCACCAATGCAGAAAGCGACAGGCCGACGGCAAGCCAGGCCAGGCCACGTCCGCGCTGGCGCTCCAGGCGCTCCAGGGTCTGCGGGTGCAGCTTCAGGCCGCCGGTCCGCAACTCGCCCATCACTGCCTCAAGGTCGGTGAGGAACTGCGGCACGCGGCTCATGATGCGCTGCAGGTCGCGGCCGGTCTGGCCAACGCGCGCCGCGGGGCCGCGGTTCTCGCGGATCCACTGCTCGATCAGCGGCTGCGACATCTGCCAGATGTTGAGGTCCGGGGTCAGCTTCCGGCTGATGCCCTCGGCCATCATCATGTTCTTTTGCAGCAGCAGCAGCTGCGGCTGCACCTGCATCTGGAAGGATTCGGTCAGCGAGAAGAGCTGCTGCAGCAGCTTGGCGAAGGAGATCTCGTTCAGCGGCCGGCCGACGATCGGCTCGCAGACGCTGCGCAGCGCCTGGGCATAGGTGTCGAGCGAGCGGCCGACCGGCAAGTATCCGGCCTCCACCTGCACTTCGGCCAAGCGGTAGTAGTCGCCGCGCAGGGTCGCCACCATCATGTCGGCCAGGAAGAAGCGCGTGTTGCGATCCAGCCGGCCGAGGATGCCGAAGTCGACGGCGAAAATGTTGCCCTCGCGGTCGACACCCATGTTGCCGGGGTGCTGGTCGCCGTGGAACACGCCGTCGCGGAACACCTGGTGGAAGAAGATGGTGGAGGCCTTCTGCATCACGGCCTTCAGGTCGTGGCCGGCCTCCAGCATGGCATCGCGGTCGTCCATCGGCGTGCCCAGCATGCGCGTCATGGTCAGTACGCGCTTGCCGGTGCGGCGCCAGTCGACGCGCGGCAGGTTGTAGGTCTCGTCGCCTTCGAAGTTCTCGTTGATCTCCGACATGCCGGCGGCCTCGATGCGGAGATCCAGCTCCATCCGCACCTGCTCGGCGAAGAGCGCGACGATCTCGCGCGGTTTCAGGCGGCGCAGCCGGGGTTGCGTGCGCTCGGCCAGGCCAGCCAGCCAATTGAAGAGTTCGAGGTCGCGCTCGAAGGCCAGCTCGATGCCGGGGCGCAGGATCTTGACGGCGACTTCCTTGCCGGGACGGCCATCCTCCTCGCGCGTGGTGGCGAAGTGCACCTGCGCCATCGAGGCGGCGGAGATCGGCTTTTCGTCGAACACCTCGAAGAGCTGCTCCAGCGGCGCTTCCAGCTCGCGTTCCAGCGTGGCGCGCGCCTCGGCGAAGCTGAAGGGGCCGACATGGTCCTGCAGCTGCGACAGGTCGGCGGCGATCTCGTCGCCCAGCAGGTCGCCACGGGTGGAGAGCGACTGGCCCAGCTTGATGAAGCTGGGGCCCAGCGCGGTCAGCGCGCGCGCCAGCTTCTGTCCCGGCCGGCCCGGCGCCTTGCGGCGCGAGAAGCTGCGCAGCACGAACAGCGGCCCGCCGCTGAGGCCCATCTCCTCCAGCGCCGCGCCGGCGTCGTGGCGCGCCAGGATGCGGGCGATGCCGAGCAGGCGGGTGACGCTGCGACCGGTGAGGAAGACCCCCATGGGCGTCAGATCCGCCAGCCGGAGTGGATCGCGGCGATACCGCCGGTCAGGTTCTCCACCCGGGCCCGCGCCAGGCCAGCCTGCTCCATCAAGGCCAGCAGCTCGGCCTGCGGCGGGAAGCGGCGGATCGATTCCACCAAGTATTGATAGCTGGCGCGGTCCTTGGCCACCACCTGGCCCAGCCAGGGCAGCACCTGGAAGGAATAGAGGTCGTAAAGCCGGTCGAGCAGCGGCAGCACCACGCGGCTGAACTCCAGGCAGAAGAAGCGCCCGCCCGGCTTCAGCACGCGGCGCGCCTCGGCCAGCGCCACCGCCGGCCGCGTCACGTTGCGCAGCCCGAAGGCGATGGTGAAGGCCTCGACCGAGCGGTCGGGCAGCGGCAGCGCCTCGGCATCGCCGGCCACCCAGGTCAGGTTGGCCTGCGCCAGGCCCTGGTCCAGGGCACGGTCGCGCCCCACCGCCAGCATATCCGGCGTCAGGTCGCAGACCACCACGCTGGCCGCCGGCTGGCGCTTGAGGATGCGAAAGGCGATGTCGCCGGTGCCGCCGGCCACGTCCAGCACGCGCCAGCCCGGCCGCGGCGCCAGGCGGTCGAGCAGCTGGCGCTTCCACAGCCGGTGGATGCCGCCCGACATCAGGTCGTTCATCAGGTCGTAGCGCGCCGCCACGCCGCTGAAGAGCTGCTGCACGCGCCCGGTCTTCTCCGCCGTGGGCACGGTGGAGAAGCCGAAGTGTGTGGTGTCGGGGGCGTCCGGCGCGGTGGCCGGCTCGGGCGCGGGTTCGGTCATGGCGGGGCGACAATAGCCTTGGGGAATTGGCGGCGCTACTCTGCGCGCCCTGCCCCCCGCACAGCCCAGAGTCGCCGCATGCCCGAACTTCCTGAAGTCGAGACCGTGGCGCGTGGCCTGGCCGGGCCGCTGCAGGGCCGCCGTCTGGTCAAGGTGGAGACACGGGTCAAGGCGCTGCGCTGGCCGCTGCCGAAAAAACTGGCAGAACGCCTGACCGGACTGCGCGTCGAATCGGTCGGGCGGCGGGCGAAGTACCTGCTGATCCGGCTGGAGGGCGGCCTGGTGCTGCTAGGCCACCTGGGCATGAGCGGGCGCATGCTGATCGTGCCGCCGGGAGAGATCCGCCCGGCCGAAACGCACGACCACGTGGTCTTCACCACCGAGGACGGCCTGGAGGTCCGCTTCAACGATGCGCGCCGCTTCGGCATGCTGGACCTGGTGGCCGAGGCTGACCTGGCGGACCACAAGCTGCTGCGCGACCTGGGGCCCGAGCCGCTGGGCAACGAATTCTCCGGCCCGGTGCTGGCCGCCGCCCTGGCGGGCAAGCGCACACCGATCAAGGCGGCGATCCTGGACCAGACGGTGGTGGCCGGGGTCGGCAACATCTATGCCAGCGAGGCGCTCTACGAGGCCGGCCTCTCGCCCAAGCGGCTGGCGATGACGGTGCAGGGCGCGCGGGCCGAGCGGCTGGCCGGCGCCATCAAGTCGGTGCTGACGCGCGCCATCGCCGCCGGCGGCTCCAGCCTGCGCGACTATGTGCAGGTGACCGGCGAGCTGGGCTACTTCGCGCAGCAGTGGGCGGTCTATGACCGCGAGGGCGAGCCCTGCCCGGGTTGCAATTGCGGCAAGGCCATACGCCGCCTGGTGCAGTCCGGCCGCTCCACTTTCTATTGTGCACTGCGGCAGCGCTAGGCAAGGTAGCCGCCATGCGCGTGCCTGACATGAGCGGTGCCTTGAAGGCCTGCCTGCTGCTGCTGGCGCTGCTGATCGGTCCGTCCGGTGGCAGCGCGCGGGCCGCGGGATTCCTTGAGGCGATCGAGGATCTGCCGCTGATGCCGGGGCTCGAGGAGCTGGTCGATCGCGGACTGGCGTTCGACAAGCCGGGCGGCCGCATCGTCGAGGCCTATGCCCAGGGTCCGGTCACCGCCCGGGCGGTGCAGGGCTTCTATGGCGACACCCTGCCGCAGCTCGGCTGGCAGCCGCTGTCGGCCGAGAGTTTCCTGCGCGAGGGCGAGCAGCTCGACGTCACGGTGCTGACCGAAGCGGCCGACGGCCAAGGCGGCGGAACCCTGGTGCGCTTCACCTTGAGGCCGCGCTGAACCACACCGTTACACATAGAGACAGAGAGACGGAGGAACGGCCGCATGGCCCATGAAATGATCCTGGTCGAGACCAAGGGGGCCGTCGGCCTCATTACGCTGCACCGCCCGCAGGCGCTGAATGCACTCTGCGCCCAGCTGGTGGACGAACTGGGCGCCTCCCTGAAGGCCTTCGATGCCGACCCCGCGGTCGGCGCCATCGTCGTCACCGGTTCGGAAAAGGCCTTCGCGGCCGGCGCCGACATCAAGGAGATGAAGGACAAGACCTTTCAGCAGGTGCTGAGCGAGGATTTCATCACCGGCAAGTGGGAGGTCGCGGCCCATACCCGCAAGCCGGTGATCGCCGCGGTCGCCGGCTTCGCACTGGGCGGCGGCTGCGAGATTGCCATGATGTGCGACATGATCATCGCCGCTGACAACGCCAAGTTCGGCCAGCCGGAGATCCGCCTGGGCACCATTCCCGGCTCCGGCGGAACCCAGCGCCTGACCCGCGCCGTGGGCAAGGCCAAGGCCATGGACCTCTGCCTCACCGGCCGCATGATGGATGCCGCCGAGGCTGAGCGCTGCGGCCTGGTGGCGCGCCTGGTGCCGGCCGACAAGCTGATGGAAACCGCCATGGAAGCCGCGGCTACCATCGCCGGCTTTTCCCAGCCGGTGGTGGCGATCTGCAAGGAAGCGGTCAACCGCGCGCTGGAGACCACGCTGGCCGAGGGCATCAAGTTCGAGCGCCGCGCCTTCCACTCCACCTTCGCCCTGGACGACCGCAAGGAGGGCATGGAGGCCTTCGCCGCCAAGCGCAAGGCCGTCTTCACCAATCGCTAGTCCGGCTTGACGGGCGGGGGGCGGCGTGGCTATAACGCCGCCCCTCTGCCATGGCCTACCGCCAGGGCGGTCCCCGACACTTTTGATGAGCTGAGCAGGTCCATGGCCAATCACAAGTCCGCCGAAAAGCGCAATCGCCGCGCCAAGCGCCGGACGGTAATCAACGGGTCGCGCGTGTCGCGCATCCGCACCGCCGTGAAGAAGGTGGAGAGCGCCATCGCCGCCGGCGACAAGAGCGCCGCCGCCGCCGCCTTCAAGGACGCCCAGCCGGCGATCGCGCGTGGCGTGACCAAGGGCGTGGTGCACAAGAACACCGCGTCGCGTAAAATCTCCCGCCTGTCGCAGCGCATCAAGACGCTGGGCTGAGCGGCGACCGCGCTGCCCCGCATTGCCGGGCAGCGCACTTCGCACTGGCAATAGACGACTAGAGTTTTCAGCACGGTGTGCGCCAGCGCACGCCGTGCGCGGTTGTGCACGCTTCTCACATTTTGCGGCGGGAAGATTCTTCGAACTGTGGCACAGGAGTCGCTTGCCACCGAGGCGGCCCTGGGGATAGAGTAAAGCCGTCGCTGACAGGGGCGACCAACAAATAAAAACAATGCATATTCAAGTATAAATCGGTTGTAACACCGAGCAATTACTTGCAAGAGAAGGGAATGCGGGGGATGAACAGCAGTCGACGACGAAACGCATCGCGACCCGTAACGGTCTCGGCAGGCTGTTTGGCCTGACCGGCCGTCCGCCGGAGGGTGACCCTCGCGGCGGGGTGATCTGCCAGGATCCCGGGGGCGCGGGTTCCGTCTTTCGAACGCAATAGAATCTGGAGTAGGGGCAAGTGAGAAACTCACTGACTGGAACGGCGTCAGCCATTCGTGAGGTCTCCTTGGGCGCCGTCGCGCGCCTCGCCACACTCTGATCGGCCAGAGGGGCGCGCGCCATGACACTCGACAGCACGCAATTCGATCAATCGATGGATGAGGCCTGGGCCCGTGTGCGTGGCCGTCTGCGCGCCGAAGTCGGCGAAGCTGCCTTCCGCTCCTGGCTGAAGCCACTGGCGCTGCTGGCCGCACGCGACGGGCTGGTGCGCATGGCAGTGCCGACCCGCTTCATGCGCGATTGGGTACAGTCGAACTATGCCGCGCGCATCCGCGAGCTCTGGGCCGAGGAGGACAGCGCGCTGTCCGGCATCGAGATCGTGGTGCAGCCACCGGCGCGGCCCAAGCCGAAGCCGAGCGAACCGCGCGACGGCAGAGCCAACGAGGCGAAAGCCGACGGCAAGTCCGAGACGCGCGGCCTCGACGCACGGCCACAGGTCGCCCGCGCCGTCGTCGACCAGCCGACGCGCCCGCTGGCGCGCAACGGCAAGGACGAGGAGCGCCGCGATATCTCCGCCCCGCTGGATCCGCGCTTCACCTTTGACAACTTCGTCGTCGGCAAGCCGAACGAGCTGGCCTATGCCGCCGCCCGGCGCGTCGCCGAGGCACAGGAAGTGCCCTTCAATCCGCTGTTCCTCTATGGCGGCGTCGGGCTGGGCAAGACGCACCTGATGCACGCCATCGCGCAGCAGATCCGCCTGCGCAACCCGGCCCGACGCCTGATCTACATCTCGGCCGAGAAGTTCATGTATCAGTTCGTCCAGGCGCTGCGCACCAAGGACACCATGGCCTTCAAGGAGCAGTTCCGCTCGGTCGACGTGCTGATGATCGACGACGTGCAGTTCATCGCCGGCCGCGAGGCGACGCAGGAGGAGTTCTTCCACACCTTCAACGCGCTGGTCGACCAGAACCGCCAGGTCATCATCTCCGCCGACAAGAGCCCGCACGACCTGGAAGGGATGGAGGAGCGCATGCGCTCGCGCCTGGGCTACGGCCTGGTCGCCGACATCCATCCCACCACCTACGAGCTGCGCCTCGGCATCCTCGCCTCCAAGGCGGAGCAGATGGGCGTCGCCATGCCGCCCAAAGTGCTGGAGTTCCTGGCGCACAAGATCACCGCCAACGTCCGCGAACTGGAAGGCGCGCTGAACCGCATCGTCGCGCACGCCCAGCTGGTCGGCCGCTCGATCACACTGGAATCCACGCAGGAGCTGCTGCACGACCTGCTGCGCGCCAACGACCGGCGGGTCACCATCGAGGAGATCCAGAAGCGGGTCGCCGAGCACTTCAACATCAAGCTCACCGAGATGCATTCCGCCCGGCGGGCGCGTGCCGTCGCCCGACCGCGCCAGGTGGCCATGTACTTGGCCAAGCAGTTGACCTCTCGTTCGCTGCCAGAAATCGGCCGCAAGTTCGGCGGCCGCGACCACACAACGGTCATGCACGCTGTGAAAAAGGTCGAGGAGTTGAAGTCGCAGGATAACTCCTTCGCCGAGGATATCGACCTGCTGCGCCGGATGCTGGAGGGCTGAGCTGTCATGCCCTCTCCCCCGCGCCGCAGGGGAGAGGGCCAACAGGCCACCCACGACAAACCAGCCGCCGCGCGCTACACAGCTGTCCCATGAAACCCGTCGTCGTTTCCGCCGCCGACAGCAACTATTTCCACCTGCTGCAGGGCTTGGTGCTCTCGCTGAAGGACTTCGCCTCCTCGCGCGAGCTGCCGATCGTCGTGCTCGACGTCGGCCTGACAGCCGAGCAGCGCGCTTGGCTGGTGACCAAGGGCGCCACCGCGCGACAGGCGGCGCTGGATCCCCTGCCGCCGCGCAGCGATGGGCGGCCGGTACTTTCAACGGCGCAACGCCTGCGTCCGCACCTGCCGGTCCTGGTGCCGGGCTACGACCTCTACCTCTGGATGGACGCCGACCTCTGGGTGCAGCAGGAAGGCATCGTGCCGCTCTACCTCAAGGGCGGCGCCAGCGGTCTGATCGCCATAACGCCCGAGGTGCATGTCAGCTACCCCTCGCTGTACGGTCCCAAGCAGCTGCAGGGCATGTTCAAGCTCTACGAGCGGCTGTTCGACCGCCGGACGGCCGAGCTGCTGGCGCCCAACCCGACGATCAACTCCGGCTGCTTCGCGCTGAAGGCCGACGCGCCGCACTGGCGCCTGTGGGACGAGGCGCTGACCGCCATCCTGGCCAAGGACAGCTTCTACTATGCCGAGCAAGTGGCGCTGAACTACGTGCTCTATGGCAAGGGGGCCACGGCCCGCTCGCTGTTCCTGCCGGCCATGGCGAACTGGATCTGCCACCAGGCTCTGCCGGTGGTCGACGCCAAGAGCGGCCGGCTGTGCGAGCCGGTGCCGCCGTTCCTGCCGCTCGGCATCGTGCACCTGACGGTGGGCGCCAAGGAGGGCGAGAAGGAGCTGAAGGTGACCAACGGCCAGCGGCTGAAACGCTCGCTGAAATACAAGTCGGGCGCCTATTGAGGCCGCCGGGGCGGACCGCCGGCGCCGCCCCCGCCGCTACCCCCCACGCCGGCCCCCACGCCGGCCCCGACGCCGGCCCCGCCTGGGCCCGGCCCACCCTCGCTTGGAGCTAGGTTTTCCCTGACCCGCAAGCTATAGTGCTTGACCTAGCTCCGGCGGCGATTCGCGCGGTCTCGCGCGCCCGATGGAGTGGGGCGTCTGGCGGTCTTCCCGGGGGTTTTCGGGTGGGGGTCCGCTGGGCGTGTCTCCCCTCAATTGCTAGCGAAAGATGCCATGAAGCTTTCGATCGAACGCGCGGCCCTGCTGAAGGCGCTCGCCCACGTGCAGAGCGTCGTCGAGCGGCGCAACACTATTCCGATCCTCTCCAACGTGCTGCTGGAGGCGAAGGCCGGCAAGCTGCGCCTGACCGCCACCGACATGGATCTGACCATCGTCGAGCAGGTCACCGCGGAGGTCGCCACCGCCGGTGCCATCACCGCGCCGGCGCACACGCTCTACGACATCGTCCGCAAGCTGCCGGACGGCAGCGAGGTGGAGCTGAATGCCGAGGGCAGCGACGGTCAGATGGTGCTGTCCGCCGGGCGCTCGACCTTCACGCTCTCGACGCTGCCGAAGGAGGATTTCCCGGCCGGCGGCGCCGCCGAGCTGCCGACCGTCTTCGCGCTGCAGGCCAAGGAGCTGCGCGACCTGGTCGACCGCACGCGCTTTGCCATCTCCACCGAGGAGACGCGCTACTACCTGAACGGCATCTACCTGCACGACACCAAGGTCGGCGAGGTCCAGCTGCTGCGCGCAGTGGCGACCGACGGCCACCGCCTGGCGCGCTTCGAGATGGCGCTGCCCGAGGGCGGCAGCGGCATGCCTGGCGTTATCGTGCCGCGCAAGGCCGTGGCAGAGGTGCGCAAGCTGCTGGACGAGAGCGAGGGGCCGGTAGAGGTGGCGCTGTCCGACACCCGCATCCGCTTCGCCTTCGATTCCACGGTGCTGACCTCGAAGCTGATCGACGGCACCTTCCCCGACTACGAGCGGGTCATCCCCTCGGGCAACGACAAGATCCTGGCGGTTGACGGCAAGGGCTTCCGCGAGGCGGTGGACCGCGTCTCCACCATCTCCAACGAGAAAAGCCGCGCGGTGAAGATGTCGCTGGCCAAGGGCCTGCTGACGCTGTCGGCCTCCAGCCCGGAGAACGGCACCGCGGTCGAGGAGATCGAGGTCGACTACGGCGGCAGCGCCCTGGAGATCGGCTTCAACTCGCGCTACCTCATGGAGATCGCGCAGCAGGTCTCGGGCGACAAGATGGAGTTCGCCATGGCGGACGCCGCCTCGCCCACCGTGGTGCGCGACAGCGCCGATCCGGCGGCGCTCTACGTCATCATGCCGATGCGGGTCTAGGAGAGCCTTGCCCCACGCCATTGCCATCCGCAGGGGGGCGGTCGAGGGGGAGGACAGCGGCGCGCCCGGCCAGGCGACGCCGAACCTGTGGCTTGCCCGCCTGACATTGACGGCCTTCCGCTCCTACGCCGCCCTCGAGCTGCCGCTGGACGCGCGGCCGGTGGTGCTGACCGGGGCCAATGGCGCCGGCAAGACCAACCTGCTCGAGGCGCTGTCGCTGCTGGCACCGGGCCGCGGCCTGCGCCGCGCCCGGCTGGGCGAGCTGGCGCGCCTGGGCAGCGAGCAGGGCTGGGCCGTGGCGGCCGAGATCATGACGCCGGACGGCCCGCGCCAGCTTGGCACCGGGCGCGATCCCGAGCAGGCACCGGGCGCCGCCGAGCGCCGCGTGCTGCGACTGGATGGCCGCAATGAACGCAGCCAGGCACGCCTGACCGAGCTGCTTGATGTGGTCTGGCTGACACCCCAGATGGATGGTCTGTGGCGCGACGGTTCCAGCGAGCGGCGCCGCTTCCTCGACCGCCTGGTCTTCGGCTTCGATCCCGCCCATGCCGGCCGCGTGCTGGGCTACGAGACGGCGCTGCGCGAACGGGCCCGCCTGCTGACCGAGCGGCGTGGCGATCCAGCCTGGCTGACCGCGCTGGAGGCCGAGATGGCCGAGCGCGCGGTGGCCATCGCCGCCGCCCGGCGCGACCTGGTGGGCCGCTTGGCCGCCGCCTGCGCCGCCGCGCTGGGACCCTTCCCGCGCGCCGGCTTGGCGCTGTCGGGCGATGCCGAGTCCTGGCTGGAGAGCGCCAGCGCGCTGGAGGTCGAGGACCGCCTGAAGGAAGCCTGGCACCAGGGCCGCGGCCGTGATGCCGAAACCGGCGGCGCCGGGCTGGGGCCGCACCGCAGCGACCTGCGGGCCACGCACCTGGCCAAGGCCATGCCGGCTGAGCTCTGCTCCACCGGCGAGCAGAAGTCGCTGCTGGTGTCGGTGGTGCTGGCCCATGCCCGCCTGGTGCAGCTGGCGCGCGGCCGCAGCGGCCTGCTGCTGCTGGACGAGGTGGCGGCGCACCTGGACGCGGCGCGCCGCGACGCGCTGTTCGAGACACTGCTGGGGCTGGGCGCGCAGGCCTGGCTGACCGGCACCGAGAGCGAACTGTTTGCCGAGCTGGGGGCCAACGCCCAGCATTTCCACGTCGCCGACGGCCAGCTGACACGCCGCGGCTGAACCTGCAGGACCGAGAGCATGAGCGATACACCCGAAGAACACCGCCGCGAAGGCGCCGAGGCCTATACCGCCGACGCCATCAAGGTGCTGCGCGGCCTGGATGCCGTGCGCAAGCGCCCGGGCATGTACATCGGCGACACCGATGACGGCTCCGGCCTGCACCACATGGTCTACGAAGTGGTCGACAACGCCATCGACGAGGCGCTGGCCGGCTACTGCGACCGGGTCGAGGTGGTGCTGAACGGCGATGGCTCGGTCACGGTGCGCGACAACGGCCGCGGCATCCCGATCGACCTGCACGCCGACGAGGGCGTCTCGGCGGCCGAGGTCATCATGACCCAGCTGCATGCCGGCGGTAAGTTCGACCAGAACTCCTACAAGGTGTCCGGCGGCCTGCACGGCGTCGGCGTCTCGGTGGTGAATGCGCTCTCCTCGAAACTGAACCTGACGATCTGGCGCGCTGGCAAGGTGCACGCCATGGACTTCGCCGACGGCGTACCGCTGGCGCCGCTGGCCATCACCGGCGATGCGCAGGAGGGCCAGACCGGTACCGAGGTCACCTTCCTGGCCTCGCCCGCCACCTTCACCATGTTGGACTACGACTACGCCACGCTGGAACACCGCCTGCGCGAGCTGGCCTTCCTCAACAGCGGCGTCAAGCTAATCCTGGCCGACGAGCGCCATGCCGACGGCAAGCGGGTCGAGCTGTTCTACGAGGGTGGCATCGGCGCATTCGTGCGCTGGCTCGACCGCGGCAAGCAGGCGCTGATGAGCGAGCCAGTGATGCTGCGCGGCGAGAAGGACGGCATCACCGTCGAGTGCTCGCTGCAGTGGAACGACAGCTACCACGAGACCACGCTCTGCTTCACCAACAACATCCCGCAGCGTGACGGCGGCGCCCATCTGGCCGGCTTCCGCGCCGCGCTGACCCGGCAGATCAACAACTACGCGACCTCCTCCGGCTTGGCGAAGAAGGAGAAGGTGGCGCTGTCGGGCGAGGACGCGCGCGAGGGCCTGACCTGCGTGCTGTCAGTCAAGGTGCCGGACCCCAAGTTCTCCAGCCAGACCAAGGACAAGCTGGTTTCCAGCGAGGTCAAGCCGGTGGTCGAGCAGGTGGTGAACGAGTACCTCGGCCTGTTCTTCGAGGAGCACCCGCAGGAGGCCCGCCGCATTGTCGGCAAGGTGGTCGAGGCCGCCGCCGCGCGCGAAGCAGCGCGCAAGGCGCGCGACCTGACGCGGCGCAAGGGCGCGCTCGATATCGCCTCGCTGCCCGGCAAGCTGGCCGACTGCCAGGAGAAGGACCCGGCACTGTCGGAGATCTTCCTGGTCGAGGGCGACAGCGCCGGCGGTTCCGCCAAGCAGGGCCGCGATCGCCGCACCCAGGCCATCCTGCCGCTGCGCGGCAAGATCCTGAATGTCGAGCGCGCGCGCTTCGACAAGATGATCTCCTCGAAGGAGATCGGCACGCTGGTGACGGCGCTGGGCACCGGCATCGGCACCGACGAATTCGATGTCGCCAAGCTGCGCTATCATCGCATCATCATCATGACGGACGCCGACGTGGACGGCAGCCACATCCGCACGCTGCTGCTGACCTTCTTCTACCGGCAGATGCCGCAGTTGATCGAAAAGGGCTACATCTACATCGCCCAACCACCGCTCTATCGCGCCAAGAAGGGCGACAAGCTGACCTACCTGAAGGACGACCGCGCGCTGGAGGCCTTCCTGATCGAGGGCGGCATCCAGGACGCTGTGCTGCAGCTGGGCGAGGGTGCGCGCCATGTCGGCGCCGACCTGGCCGACCTGACCCGCCAGGCGGTGCGCGCCAAGCAGCTGCTGCAGGTGCTGACCCTGAAGGTGGGCAACGCGCCGGTGGTGGAGCAGAGCGCCATCGCCGGTGCGCTGTCACCCGCGCTGCTGACAGACCCGGAGCGCGCCCAGACTGCGGCGGAGTACATCGCCACGCGCCTCAACGCCCTCTCGCCGGAGCATGAGCAGGGCTGGCTGGGCCGCGCCAACAGCGAGGGCGGCCTGCTGTTCGAGCGCACCTTGCGGGGCGTGACCGAGCGGCGGCTGATCGACGCCACGCTGATGCGCTCCTCCGAGGCGCGACGCCTGGACGAGCAGGCGGCCGAGCTGCAGAACCTCTACAAGCTGCCGGCGACGTTGATCGCCAAGGACGAGAGCCGCGCCATCACCGGCCCGACCGCGCTGGTCGACGCCATCTTCCAGTTCGGCCGCAAGGGGATCACCATCCAGCGCTACAAGGGCCTGGGCGAGATGAACCCCGAGCAGCTGTGGGAGACCACCCTGGACCGCGAGGCCCGCACCCTGCTGCAGGTCCGCATCGCCCACGCCGACGAGGCCGAGACGCTGTTCTCCACCCTG
Source organism: Rhodospirillales bacterium (assembly GCA_038363005.1). Taxonomy (GTDB): domain Bacteria; phylum Pseudomonadota; class Alphaproteobacteria; order Kiloniellales; family JACOMY01; genus JAKOWB01. Next base: position 49,588 of record JBBQBI010000017.1, on the reverse strand, counting down.
ATGGGCGACGTGGTCGAGCCGCGCCGCGACTTCATCCAGGAGAACGCCCTGCAGGTCGCCAACCTGGACGTCTAGGCGGGGGCGAGTTGCCCCCTCCCCCACGCTGGCGCGCGGCAGAGGGGCTTGAACCTCCCTGCATGGCCCTGTGTCCGGATTCGCAAGGCTGGCGTCCGGTCGGGAGAGGCAGACTTGCCTCTCGCTGACTGGGAACTTCGCTCATGCCTCATCCCGACTGGTACTACGACGACCTGCGCCAGGTCGGCCTCGACTTCGAGGACCCGACATTAGTGGAGCGCTACGACCGGGCACAGAACACCTCGCTGGCCGGCGAGCGTCAGTTAGTGGCCAAGCTGGCGCCGCCGCGCGGTGGTGTCGCCGCCGAGTTCGGCTGCGGCACCGGCGCGCTGGCCGTCGCCCTGGCCGAGGTCTGCGGCACGGTGCACGCCATCGATATCTCGGCCTCGATGCTAGCGGTGGCCGAGCGGCGGGCGGCACGCGCCGGGCAGCGCAACGTCCAGCCACAGCGCGCCGGCTTCCTCTCCTTCACCCTGCCGGACGCCTCGCTCGACCTTGCCACCAGCAAGTATGCCTTCCATCACCTGCCGGATTTCTGGAAGGCGGCGGCGCTGGCCCGGCTGCGCATGGCCTTGAAGCCGGGTGGCCGGCTGTACCTGGCCGACGTCGTCTTCGCCTGCGATCCCACCGGCATCCCGGCCGCGGTCGAGGGCTGGATCGGCTGGATGACGCGCGAGACCGGCTACAGCCGTGACGAGGTCGCCACGCACGTGCGCGACGAGCACTCAACCTTCGACTGGATCCTGACCGGCCTGGTCGAGCGTGCCGGCTTCCGCATCCTCGACTTCACGCACGACGGCACGGTCTATGGCGAGCTGCTGGCGGAGAAGCTGTAACGAGCGGCCGCGCTCAGCCTGCGGGTGGTGCCTGGGTCCGCGCCATGGCCGACCTGGCCGCCGCTAGCGTCTCTTCGTCCGGCTCCTCGCTGGCGCCCTTGCCGGCGCTGATCGTCACCGTGGGGAAGGCGAAGCGGATCTCGTTCTCGGCGAAGGCCTCGATCAGCCGGCGATAGGCGTTGCGGCGCAGCACGAACTGGTGCCCGGCCACCGCCTTGAACTTGGCGCGGAAGATGATGGCGCTGTCGGCGAAGCGCTGCACGCCCTGGCTCTTCAAGGTCTCCAGCAGGTGCGACTGCACGGTCGGATCGTCGGCGAAGTCCTTGCCGACCTGCTTGATGACCTTGCGCACGCGCTCCACGTCGGTGCCGTAGACCAGACCGAACTCCAGCTTCTCGATCACCCAGTCGCGCGTCATGTTCTGGATCGCGTTGATCTCGCCATAGGGCACCGTGGCCAGCGCGCCGCGGTGGTGGCGCAGCTGCACCGAGCGGATGGTGATGCGCTCGACCGTACCCTTGGCCACCTTGACGTCGATGTACTCGCCGACGCGGAAGGCATCGTCGAGCAGGAAGAAGAAGCCGGAGAAGATGTCGCGCACTAGGGTCTGCGCGCCGAAGCCGATGGCGATGCCGACAATGCCGGCGCCGGTCAGCAGCGGTTCGATGTCGAGACCCAGCGCCGAGAGCACGATCAGCGCCACCACCACGACGACAATGCCCATCACCACACTGCGCAACAGCGGCAGCAGAGTATGGGCGCGGCTGCCGGCGACGATGGCCTCGTCGTCGCCGCCACCGCTCGCCGCCAGCGGCCCCAGGCGCTTCTCCACTAGGCGACGGCTGATTTCCGAGGCCAGCAGCCCAAGAATCACCGCGACGACGATGCTGACCACGGCCTGGCCGGCCGCCTGCCCGCCGGCGCTGCCCATGCCGCGGCGCAGCCCCAGGCCTAGCGCATCCAGCAGGTAGAACAGCGCCGCGGCGAAGGCCAGCGCTTGCACCATGCCCGACAGCAGGCGCCGCAGCCGACGCCCCTCGACCGCCGCCTCGATCAGCCGCGCCACCACCGGTGCCAGCAGTATCAGCGCCAGGGCCAGGGCGGCTGACTGCGCCGCCAGCGGGTGATCGGCCAGTAGCTGCAGCGACCAGAGCAGCCAGCAGATCAGGAGCGCCGCGACCCGCAGCAGCCAGAGACCCCCAGCCAGCCAGACCCACACCGCCAGCAGCAGTGCCAGCAGTGCGCCGAAGAGCAGATCCCACAGCTGCACCAGCTCCGGCGGCAGGCCCACCAGCAGCAACAGTCCGCCGCCGAAGAATCCAGTGGTGATCAGCGCCGCCGCCAGCATGGCGCAGCGCTGGTGGCGCCGGGCGGCGCGGTCGTCCAGCTGCACCAGGCGACGGCCGGGCGCGCCAGGCGACAGCAGCAGGCAGCTCACCGCCGCCGCCAGCCGCGTGGCGACGATGGCCAGGAAGACCGCCACCAACAGCTCGCGCAGCGGGTCGACGCTCTTGAAGAACAGCAGCGAGCCGATGTGGGTGACGACAAAGAAAAGCGCGCAGTGCAGCAGGTCGAAGGCGAAAACCAGGGCGATGGCGCGCAGCTTGCCCAGCCAGCCGGTGGCCTCGCCTGCCAGCAGGCGACGCCGCAGACTGCCGGTGCCGCGCCACAGCAGCAGCTCGGCCGCCAGCGCCACGGCGATCAGCAGCGGCAGGACCCAGAGCGCGTGGGCCAGGCCGCCCGCGCCGCTCTCGCTCTCCAGCAGGAAACGCACGGTACCGAGGTGCTGGTCGAAGGCGGCCAGCGCCTGGCCGATCATCGCCAGCTTGGCGCTCAGCGCCGCCGCCAGCTCCTGCAGCGAGCGAATGAGAGTCGCCGCTGGCCCCATGGCCTCCTCGGCCCAGGCGGTGCCAGGCAGCAGGCAGAGCAACAGGACGAGCAGGCGACAGCCCAAGTGGCCCCCCATGGGCGGTGAACGCGGGCGCCATTGTGGCCGAAGTGGCGAACGGACGGTAGGCGTCAGCCGGCCCGCCTAACGCCTTACACCGGTCATTCCCGCCCGGCGAAGAAGGTCTTGATTCTTGCGTTGGCCAGCGCCGGCTGTTCCCAATGCACGAAGTGCCCGGCCTGGGGCGCGCGCTCCAGGGTGATGTCGGTGAAGAGCGGCCGCAGCGTCTCTTGCCACTCGACGCGCAGGATGGCGTCGCTCTCGCCCCACAGCGAAAAAGCCGGCACGCCGATCGGCGCCGGTGGCGGCGGCGGGTTGGCCATCGCTGCCAGGCGCTTGGCGTTGACCGACTTGTACCAGTCGAAGCCGCCGGACAGCCGCCCGGGCTGCAGAAAGTTGTCCACCCACTCCTCCAGCACCGCCTCGAAGGCCGCTGGATCGTGCGACCAATGCTGCAGGAAGTAGGCGAAGTAGGCGCGGCAGGTGGCGCGGCTGGCGCCGACCAGGTCGGCGGCGAAGGGCATCTGGTGGAAGGTCTGGTACCAGATCTCGCGCACCTGGCCGCCCTCCAGCCAGCGCTTGCCGATGCCGAAGTGCGGACAATCGAAGAAGAACAGGCCGGCCAGTCGCTCCGGCTGGCGGCGCGCAGCCTCCAGCATCAGGAAGCCACCGACGTCGTGCCCGATCAGGCCGAAGCGCAGCAGGCCCAGGGCCTCGACGAAGGCCAGCAGGTCCTCGACGTAGTCCTCCACCGCACGGGCCGGCTCGGCGGACTGCGTCCGGCCGAAGCCGCGCAGGTCCGGCGCGATGACGCGGAAATCCCGCGCCAGGTCCGGCAGGTTGCGGCGCCACACGCCCGACCATTCCGGCCAGCCGTGCAGGAAGACCAGCGGCAGGCCCTGCCCGCCGTCCAAATAGGCGATGTCGATGCCTGGCAGGGCCAGGGTCTTCTGGGCGATATCCATGCCGCGATCATGCCGCTTGCCGCGACCGCGCGACAGCCCTTGGCGGTCACGGCTGCTGGGCAGTTGCTGCCGGTCCGCTACCGCCGTACCAGGACACGCAGCGGCGCCAGGGGATGGAAGCCAGCCGCCAGCAGCGCCGTGCTCTCCGCGCCGATGGCTTCATAGGCCAGCAGCGGCGTCCCCGCGGCCGCGCCGATGGCGGCCTGGATGATGGCGGCGAGGGCCGCCGCGTCCTGGCCGAAGAGATTGCTCAACCCCACGACATCGGCGCCGGCGTTCAGCGCACAGCCCGCCTGGATCGCGCCTTCGGCCGGCCAGCACAGCAGCGTGACGCTGCTGTCGGCCAGCAAGCCCGGCGCGAAGACTCCCGCGCCGCCGCCCCAGGCATCGACCCAGGCAGCCAGACCGACCGCGTCCTGGACGGTGGCAGCGTCGGCGGTCCCGGCCTGCGCGGGGTGCCAGTACCAGCTTGCCGTGAAGAGCAGGTCAAAACCGCTCAGCGGCAGGCTGGCGAAGGAGTCCTTCACCGCCTCGCCCGGCTGCAGGTCGGCAAGCCGCCGTTGCGCTGCCCGGTCAAGCAGCGGCGCCAAGGTCACGGCGCGCGGATAGTAAGGCGGCACCGGTCCGGGGCTGTGCCAGAGGGTGGGCGCGAAGGCGCCGGCCCGGCCCTGGGCCCGCAGCACGCTGTCACACCACAGGGCGTTGTTCAGCGCCGTCTGCTCGAGCGACGGCGTCGACGGCATCAGTAGTAGCCCGCCTCCGGGCCCTTGTACTCCTGCAGCGCGTTGCCGCCGTCGGCGACGATCAGCTGGCCGGTGACGTAGCTCGCCTCGGCGCTGGCCAGGAAGGCGACGACGGCGCCCATCTCCTCCGGCGTGCCGCTGCGCCCGGCCGGCGTGTGCTGGCCGGCGATGGCTTCCTCGGGCGACTGCGAGGCGGTGGCGATCCAGCCGGGGCCAAGGCAGTTCACCGTGACGCCGTGGCGCGCCACCTCGATGGCGAGCGAGCGGGTCATGCCGGTCATGGCTGCCTTGGCGGCGCTGTAGATGCTGCTGTGCGGGTTGCTGACCAGCGGGCCGGTAACCGAGGAGACATGCACCACGCGGCCATAGCGCCGCGCCATCATGCCGGGCAGCAGCCGCCGGGTCAGGCGCACCGCGGTCATCAGGTTCATCTCCAGCCCGCGCAGCCACTGCGCGTCGCCCAGCTCGACGAAGGGACCGCTAGTGACCTCGTCGCGGCCGGTCTGCACCATGCCGGCGTTGTTCACCAGGATGTCGATGGGGCCCAACGCCTGCTCCACCTCGCCGACCAGCGCCGCGACCTGGTCGGGATCGGTCAGGTCGGCGGGGAAGGCGAAGCTGTCGGCCGGCAGTTCGCGCCGCCGCTCGAAGATGCGTTCGGTGGTCGAGGTGATGGCGACCTTGGCGCCCTGCGCCGCCAGGATCGCCGCGCTGGCGAAGCCGATGCCCTGGGCGCTTCCGGCGCCGGTGACCAGGGCCACCCGCCCCTTGACCCCGCCCTGTCCGCTTGTCGCCATGCGCCGCACTCCCTAGTTCAGGGTTTCCTCGGGATAGACGCCCCAGAGTTCGGCCCGCAGCAGCCAGCCGCGAAAGTTCGAGCCCCCGGCGTCCTTCGCCGTCGCCTCGCACCAGTCGCCGGCGCAGCGCTCCAGCTTGACGATCACACCGGGCTCCAGCCAGGCGACGGCCTCGGCGACGGCCTCGCCCTTGGCGCGCAGCGCGCGGCGCTCGCCGACCACGATGGCGTTGCGCTCGGCCGACAGCGTCGACTGGTGCACCCAGCCCGAGGTGCCCTCGCGGTCGCGCACGCGGCGCCAGGCCTCGAACTCGTCGATAATCTCGACCGGCAGGCCCTGGCGCTTGTAGACCCAGTCGATGGGATAGCGGATGCCCGGGCCGGTGCGCAAGTTGACCTCGTCGGCGCGCAGGCTGACGAAGCGCGGCAGCGGCAGGCCGGTGACGCCGCCACCGTCGCCGGTGGCCTGCGCCATGTCGCCTGGTGGCGGCGTCGCCGCCCAGGCCGACAGGGCGGCGGCGGGCAGCCCCAGCAGCAGCAGGACTCCGAGAAGACGGGCAAGCGCGGACATGGCGTCAGTCTCCCCACCGGCGGCGCCGCGTCAAGCCACGCGCTGTCCCAGGGGCGCCCCAGGACCGTCCTTGAGCCACTGGGGCTTGCTGGACCGGTCCGCCGCCTGCTATCGGAACGGCAGGGCCCATCGACAATCCTTGCCAGGGCCCTTGCCGGGGACCGCACATGCCGCCGAAACAGAAGCCGCTCGTCATCGTCACGCGCCGCCTGCCCGATGTCATCGAGACGCGGATGATGGAGCTCTTCAACTGTCGCCTGAACCTGGAGGACAAGCCGCTGTCGCAGGCCGAGCTGGTGGCCGCGGCGAAAGAGGCCGAGATCCTGGTCCCCACGGTCACCGACCGCATCGATGCGGGCGTGCTGGCCGGTGCCGGCCCGAAGCTGCGGCTGATCGCCTCCTTCGGCACCGGTGTCGACCACATCGACCTGAAGACCGCGCGCCAGCGCGGCATGACCGTCACCAACACCCCCGGTGTCCTGACCGAGGACACCGCCGACATGACCATGGCCCTGGTGCTGGCCTGCTCGCGCCGCCTGGCCGAGGGCGAGCGCCTGGTGCGCGCCGGCACCTGGGGCGGCTGGGCGCCGACCTCGATGCTGGGCCACCGCATCTGGGGCAAGCGCCTGGGCATCATCGGCATGGGCCGCATCGGCCAGGCGCTGGCCCGACGCGCCAAGGGCTTCGGTCTGTCGGTGCACTATCACAACCGGCGGCGCGTGCATGAGGACGTGGAGCAGGAGCTGGAGGCGACCTACTGGGAGAGCCTCGACCAGATGCTGAGCCGCATGGACATCGTCTCGGTCAACTGCCCGCACACGCCGGCGACCTATCACCTGCTCTCGGCCAGGCGCCTGAAGCTGCTGCAGCCGCACGCCGTGCTGGTCAACACCAGCCGCGGCGAGGTGATCGACGAGAACGCCTTGACCCGCATGCTGCAGGCCAACGAGATCGCCGGCGCCGGCCTCGACGTCTTCGAGCACGAGCCGGCCGTCAATCCCAAGCTGCTGAAGCTCGACAACGTCGTGCTGCTGCCGCACATGGGCTCGGCCACCATCGAGGGCCGCATTGCCATGGGCGAGAAAGTCATCATCAACATCAAGACCTTCGTCGACGGCCACACCCCGCCCGACCGTGTGGTCGAGGCAATGCTCTGAAGCGGAGACAGCCATGACTTTGATGACCAAGCCGAAGATCGCGCCGGTCGCCGACGCCCTGACCGCCGAGCTGGAAGACTGGGGCCCGATCAAGGTGCACGTCTCCGGCCCGGTGGCGCACCTCTATGGCAAGCACCTGGAGCTCGACCCGGCGAACGGCACCGAAACTGGCATTTGGGAATGCACGCCCGGCACCTGGCGCCGCCAGGTGACGCAGAGCGAGTCCTGCACCTTCATCAAGGGCCACGCCATCTTCCACGCCGACAGCGGCGAGAAGATCGACATCCGCCCCGGCACCGCGATTTTCTTCCCGGCCAAGACCACCGGCATCTGGGAAATCAAGGAGACGGTGCGCAAGGTCTACATGACGGTCGAGCCGCGCGGCTAAACCGGCTTGGCGAAGACCGTCTGCTCCTTCAGCGCGCGGAAGCCGGCCGCCTGGTAGAAGGCCGGCGCCTCGTGCCGCGCGTCGCTGACGCGCACCCGTAGCGCCCGGCTGCCCTGGCGCCGCGCCCAGGCCTCGGCGGCGTCCAGCAGAGCACGGCCGACGCCCTGGCGCCGCCAGTCCGGCGCCACAGCCAGCCCGCCGATCTCGGCGAAGGGCTCGCTGGTCAGGCGCCAGGCGACGAAGACGTGGATCCAGCCGACCAGGTGACCGTCGCCGCTCTCGGCCACCAGCAGCGCGTGGCCCTGCGCCGGCAGGCCGACGATGCGGGCGCGCAGGTCGCGGCCTCGCCCCAGGCCCTCGAGCAGCCCGACCAGCGGCGCCAGCGCAATGGCATCGCCGGGCGTCGCGGCGCGGACGCTGCAGGACAAGCGCCCTACTCCGCCGCGCAGGCGCGCGGACGATAGTCCACGGCGTCCAGCCGGTTGATCGTCGCCTGCGGCCCACAGAGTTCGCAGGCCGGATCGGGCTTGGCGCGAATCGTGCGGAAGGTGGTGGAGAGCGCCTCATAGAGCAGCAGTCGGCCGGCCATGGTCTCGCCGATGCCGAGGATCTCCTTCACCGTCTCGATGGCGGCCAGCGCGCCCATGACGCCGGGCAGCGCGCCCAGCACGCCGACATCGGCGCAGGATTCCTTGGGGTCCTCGCCCTGCGGCCCGAAGAGGCAGCGATAGCAGGGACTGCCGTCGTGGCGATGCGCGCGGAAGGTCGAGAGCTGCCCGTCGAAGCGCATGATGGCGGCCGATACCAGGGTCTTGCCGGCCAGGTAGCAGGCGTCGTTGGCCAGGTAGCGGGTGGCGAAGTTGTCCGAGCCGTCGACCACCAGGTCGTAGGCGCCGGCCAGGTCCAGCGCGTTGTCGCTGGTGAAACGCGCCTGCTGCGCTTCGACCACGACGCCGGGGTTGAGCGCCCGCACGAAGTCGGCGGCGCTCTCCACCTTCGGCCGCCCGACATCGGCGGTGCGGTGGATCACCTGGCGCTGCAGGTTGGTCACGTCCACGGTGTCGTCGTCCACGACGCCCAGGGTGCCGACACCGGCGGCCGCCAGGTACATCAGGATCGGCGCGCCCAGCCCGCCGGCGCCGATCACCAGCACGCGGGCGTCGAGCAGCGTCGCCTGCCCGGCCTCGCCGATCTCCGGCAGCACCAGGTGGCGGGCATAGCGGTCGACTTCAGGGTCGGTCAGCTCGCGCATGGGGGAAAGATAGGGGGTTGGCGGGCCGCGGGCGAGGGGTTGGATGCCATCTGCGCCTTCACAACTGTCATCCCGGAAGGCGCGTCAGCGCCTATCCGGGATCCATTCGGCGACCGGGTCACGATGGGCCCCGGCTCTCCGCTGCGCTGCGGCCGGGGTGACGACACGGCGGAGCACGGGTAGACGGCGTTCAGATCTTCTTCCCCGGCACCCAGAGATAATTGTCGCGGTCCAGGAGGTAGCATTCGCGCAGGCCGTGCGGCTTGTCGGTGGAGGTCTGCAGCACCTCGTAGCCGAGGCGGCGGGCGCGCGCCTCGCAGGCGTCGGGGTCGAGGTCGTAGAGCCTGAGCTCGCAGCCCAGGCCGCGCGGCGCGCCGTCGCCCAGCAGCGGCGAGAGCGGATGCTTGTCGTAGGTATGGTCGGCATGCAGCATCCAGACCGTGCCGTCGTGGCTCATCACCGCGAAGTCGGGGTCCTGGTGCACCAGGGTGACGCCCAGCACCTCGACTTCGAAGGCCACCGCCGCCTTCACGTTCTTCACCAACAGATTGACGTTGAAGCCTTTCAGGCTGTGGCCGAATACCGGCGCGCTCATGAAGGCCTCGCCTTCGCGCTGCTTCATGGATTTCCCCCCACGTCCGCCAAGGTTGCCGCACCCCGCTTCCGGTGGCGGGGACCTATCGACTATAACCCAGGGCGCGGCGGCCACCCCTGCGCCGGACCCACCCCCAGCCGTGCGGAGCTCGCATGTCCGACCGACCCGCACCGCGTCCCTCGCTGCGCTCCCGCATCAGCCCGGAATCCTTCACTGTCGTCGCGCTGCTGACGCTCGCTGTTGCGCTGGGGCCGCTGTCCACCGACCTCTACCTGCCGTCACTGCCGGCCATCGGCCATTACTTTCTGGCCGACGTGGCACCGACGCAGCTCACCCTCTCGGTCTTCCTGGTCGGCTTCGCGGTCAGCCAGCTGGTCTATGGCGCGCTGAGCGACCGCTTCGGCCGGCGACGGGTCATGCTGGCCGGCTTCGTCATCTTCCTCGCCGCCTCAGTGGTCTGCGCGCTGGCCAGCAGCCTGGAGATGCTGATCCTCGGCCGCTTCCTGCAGTCGCTTGGTGTCTGCGCCGGGCCGGTGCTGGGGCGCGCCGTGGTGCGTGATGTCTTCGGCCCGAAGCGGGCGGCCAAGGTGCTGTCCTACATGGCCGCGGCCATGGCGCTGGGCCCGGCGGTGGGGCCGATCATCGGCGGGCTGCTGGAGGTCGCCTTCGGCTGGCGCGCCAACTTCTGGGCACTCTGCAGCGTCGCCGTGGTGCTGCTGCTGAGCATGGGTTTCCTGCTGCCGGAGACCAACCGCCACCCCGATCCGACCGCGACCCAGCCGCACCGCATGCTGCGCAACTTCGGCACGCTGCTGGTACACCGCAGCTACCTGGGCTACGCGCTGATCGTCGCCTTCGCCTATTCCGGCATCTTCGCCTTCATCTCCGGCTCCTCGTTCCTGCTGATCGAGGTCGCCGGCCTGGCGCCGGCCGCCTTCGGCTTCTGCTTCGCCGCCGTGGTGCTGGGCTACATGGTCGGCACGCTGGTGTCCGGCCGCTTCGGCCAGCGCCTGGGGCAGGAGCGCACGCTGGCGTTGGGCGCCCTGGTCAGCTGCCTGTTCGGCGGCCTGGGGCTGGCGCTGGCGCTGTTCCAGGTCAGTGGCGTGGTCGCCGTGGTGGCGCCCATCGCCGGCTATCTGGTGGGCTGCGGCCTGATGCTGCCGAACGCGCTGGCCGGCGCGCTGCGGCACTATCCGCGCATGGCCGGCGCCGCTTCCTCGCTGATGGGCTTCCTGCAGATGGCCATCGCCGCGCTGGTCGGCATCGGCGTTGGCCAGCTGCACGACGACACCGCGGTACCGATGACCGGTGCCATCGCCGGCGCCGCGCTGGCCTGCCTGCTGTCGCTGCTGCTGCTGGTGCGGCCGGGCAACCGCCACGACGCGCTGCACCGCGCCGCCGGCGACTAGCCGCCTAGCGATCCTGCGCCGGGTCCTCGCTGGGCGGGATCATGGCCACCGGCTGAGCGCTGGGATCGCCGCCCTGCTCAATGCGCTCCAGGATCTCGCTGCTGACGTCCATGTCCGGGCCGCTGACCGGAGGGGTCGTCGGCCGCCGCCGACGCTGAGCAGCGCCTTTCAGCCGCCACCACGACGCGGCGGAAGGTCTCGGTCGGAAGCGAGACGCCGGTCACCTTCGTTATCGGCGCGTCGTCGTCGCTGCCGACCCACGGACTCACCACCAGATTGGCGGTGAAGTCGACGAACCAAGCGTCGCGGTAATCCTGCTGATGCCAGTCTTACCTGCCGCCGGACGGCCAATCGGCACCTTGCCAGCGCCCCAGGCGACCATTGCACTCATCAGGCCCACCATGTGGCCGACCACGGCTGCGCCACCAACGCGATTGCGGTTCCGCGGTTGCTGTGTCCTAAGGCCGGCCCGGTACTGCCGTGCACCCTCCCTATTGCGCGCTACAGCCAAAAGGCGAGACCTCATTGCTCGCAGCAGAGATCGGTAGGATGATGCACTAAGAACATGCTGGCGGAGAGGGCTGATGCCATTCGCGCGGGCTAAGGGGCTGTCTGTAAAGCTATCGATAGTTATCGCTGGGGTGTGCTTCGCCTTGGTGATCTTCGAAATTAGAGACATCTACAATATATTCAGAGATCAAGAGCTAGCAGCTGCTAAAACTAAGATTGTCATACAGACAACAGCGAGTGATCTTGATAAACAAATAGACTATCTAGAAAGTGCGATCAATTCTATTAGTTGGCAAGTCTACGGAGAAAAGGCCTCGATTTTAACTATCGCACAACAAGCGCTTTCTGAGGAATTGCCAGATAAAGTGCGAAGGTCTCTGGAAAATATAATAAGTAAGAGCGAAGAAGCCAGTATTAAAATGACCCAACTTTCAGACAGTTTTGTGAATCTGATGCAGCGGATTCATGTCAAGATTGTTGACCTCGAATCAGCGCCGCACGCTTCCGAAGGTAAGTTTGGGTTGGCCTTCTGGATCGGCATCGTTGGCATTGTTGGGGCGATTTCCACGATCCTGCTCGCCTGGCGAAAAGATCATCGTGAGGCGCAAGAGCTGCGGCTCAAGCTCAAACAGGCGAAAGCCACCGCATAGGGATTTTGGCTTGGGCGATGGCCACCAAAAGCCACTTAGCCTTAGCCATCTGCCAAGTTCCTCCGCTGGCCGCCAGCCAACACCGCGCCGCCGGCGACTAGCCGCCTAGCGGTCCTGCGCCGGGTCCTCGCTGCGCGGAATCATGGCCACCGGCGGGGCGCTGGGGTCGCCGCCCTGGTCCAGCTTCTCCAGGATCTGGCCGATGACATCCTGGCTGGGGCCACTGACCGGCGGGTCATCGCTGGCGGCGCTGCCGCCACCGGGCAGCGCGGCGATGGCGACCCCTTGCTCGCCCTCGGTGACGATACGGCGGAACACCTCGGCCGGGATCGAGCCGCCGGTGACCTTATCCATCGGCGTGCCGTCGTCGTTGCCGATCCACACGCCGACCACCAGCTCGGTCGTGTAGCCGATGAACCAGGCATCGCGGTAGCCCTGGCTGGTGCCGGTCTTGCCGGCGGCCGGGCGGCCGGGATCGGCATGCTTGCCGGTGCCCCAGGTCACCACCGCCTGCATCAGGTCGCCCATGCGGTCGACCACGCCGGGCGCAACGATACGCGACAGCCCTTCCTCCTGCTTGCGGAACAGCGTCGTGCCCTCGGTGCCCTTGATCGATTCAATGCCGTAGGGCCAGACGCCGTAGCCCTGGTTGGCGAAGACGCCATAGGCTGCCGTCAGCTCCAGCAGCGTGACCTCCGAAGTGCCGAGCGCCATCGAGGGCACCACCGGGATCGGCGTGGTGATGCCAAGGCGATGCGCCGCGTCGGCTACCTTCTGCATGCCGGCCTGCTGCATCACCTTGACCGCCACGGAGTTCATCGAACGGGCGAAGGCCTCGCGCAGCGTCACCTCGCCATAGTACTTGTCGTTGTAGTTGTCGGGCGACCAGCCCTTGACGGTCACCGGCCCATCGACGAAGGGCGAGCCCGGGGTCAGGCCGCCTTCAATGCCGGCCAGGAAGACGAAGAGCTTGAAGGCCGAGCCCGGCTGGCGCAGCGCCTGGGTGGCGCGGTTGAACTGCGTGGTGGCGTAGTCGCGGCCGCCGACCATGGCCAGCACCTGGCCCTTGGGCGACAGCACCACCACGGCGCCCTGCGCGGCGCCGGCCTTGCCGCCGCGTTCGGCCAGCACCTCGGCCAGCGCGGTCTCGGCGATGGCCTGCAGCCTGGGGTCCAGCGTGGTCTGCACCACCACGTCGCGCTGCAGCTGGCCCAGGTAGCCACCAGCCTGGGTCAGCGCCCAGTCGGCGAAGAAGTGGCCGCGGTCGTAGCCCGGCGGCGCGCCGTTACTCTTGGCGGCGAAGGCCTGCGCGGCCGCCGCGGCGGTGACAAAGTCGCCCTCGACCATGGCATCCAGCACCACCTTGGCGCGGGCGTCGGCGCCGGCCGCGTCGTTCGCCGGGTTGTAGCGCGAGGGCGCTTTCAAGAGGCCGGCGATGACAGCGGATTCATAGAGCGTCAGGTCGCGTGCCGACTTGCCGAAGTAGCGCTCGGCGGCGGCATCGACGCCATAGGTGCCGGCGCCCAGGTACACGCGGTTGAGGTAGAGCGCGAGGATCTGGTCCTTCGAATAGCGCCGCTCCAACTGGATCGCCAGGATCGCTTCCTGGATCTTGCGCTTCAGGCTGCGCTCCGGCGTCAGGAAGAGGTTCTTGGCCAGCTGCTGCGTGATGGTCGAGCCGCCCTGCCGCAGCTCGCCCTGCGAAATGTTGACGAAGAGCGCGCGCGCCAGACCCCAAAGGTCGATTCCGAAGTGGTCGTAGAAGCGGCGGTCTTCGATCGCCATCACCGCCTTTGGCAGCCAGGGCGACATCTCCTTGACGCTGAGCGACTTGCCGTAGAGATCGCCGTAGTGCGCGATGGGGGAGCCGTCAGCGGCCACAAGGGTAACGCTGGCGGCGCGGGTCTGCTTGGCCAGGCGATCGATGTCGGGCAGGTCGCGGGCGTACCAGAGCACCAGGCCGCCGACCATCAGCAGGGCCCAGATGCCGACGACCGCGCCCCACATCAGCAGCCGCTTCCACAGCGGTCGCGCCACCTTGGCGCGCTTGCGCCTGGAGCGCGTCGTAGCCTTGCCCTTGGCCGGCGTCTTGCCCCTGCCGGGACCGCGGCCCTTGCCCTTGCCGCCGGTGCCGGCGCGCTTGGCGGTGGCGCGGCGGCCGCCGGCCGGGGTGCGCTTGGGCGCGCGCAGCGGCGGCAGGCCGGAGCGCCCGGGGCCCTCCGACTCGATCTCGTCCCTGCTTGCGGTCAACCGTGGCATCATCAATATTTAGCTGATTGGGGTTAAGGGGACCAAACATCTTGTGGCTATTCCGACCACAGAGCCGGGTCAAGCTGGGCAGTCTTTGTGGCACGCTGATGACTGCGGCGGGGCGAATCGAGCTGCGGATGATTACCCGGGCGGATGCCCTGGACGTCACCCGGCTGGTCGGCGCCCTGGCGCGGCACGAGGGCTATCCGCCGCCCAGCTTCACCACCGAGACCTTCGCACGCGATATCCTGGGGCCCGACGCCTACGTCGCCGGCTGCATCGCGCGGCGGGACGGCGAGGCAGTCGGCTTCACGCTGTGGCATCCGGCCTATGATACGCAGTCGGGCGAGCGCGGTGCCTACATGGTCGATCTCTATGTCGTGGCAGAGCTGCGCCGCCACGGCCTGGGCAAGGCGCTGATGGCGGTGGCGGCGAAGGCGGCCACCGCCTGGGGCGGCTCCTTCCTCTGGTGGTCGGCGAAGAACGCCAACGCGGTCGCCATGGGTTTCTATGCCGGCCTCGGCGAGATGGAGCGCGAGGTGGCGACCTGGGCCTGCTTCGGCGAGAAGTTCCAGGCGCTGCTGAAGACTCAGCCGTAGCGCCACAGCGTCTGGCCATGGCGCACCAGCCAGCGGCGCGGCGCCTGCACCTCGGGCGTCAAGGTGGCGCACACTTTCCAGAAGCGCTCTGAGTGGTTCAGGTGCACGAGGTGCGCTACCTCGTGCGCGACGACGTAGTCCAGCACCTGCGCCGGGGCGAAGATCAGCCGCCAGCAAAAGGACAGGTCGCCCGATGGTGAGCAGGACCCCCAGCGCGTGCGGCTCTCGCGCAACGTGACGCGGCCGACCGCGCGCTCGACCTCCACCGCCTTGGCGCGTGCCAGCGGCGCGATGGTCTTTTCCGCCAGCTCGCGCAGGAAGCGCGTCACCCGACGCTCCAGCAGCTCGGCCTGGCCGGAGACCCAGACCGCGCCCTCCTCCTGCCAGACACCGCGCCGCGCGTCGGGCACGTGATGAATGCGGTGCGCCTCGCCCAGCAGCGGCACCAGGCTGCCGTGGGCGAAGGGGATGCGTGACGGCAGCGCCGCCAGGCGGTTCTGGATCCAGTCGGCGTTCTTGCGGCAGAAGGCCAGGCCTTCCTTCAGGCTGACGCGACGCGGCAGCACCAAGCGAACCTGGCGCTGCGTGTGGTCGACGGTGATGGTCAGCTTGCGCGCGCGCGGATTCCACTGCACGTCCAGCGGCACTGGCGTGCCATGCAGGTCGAAGTGTGTGGGCAGCTCTCCGTCGCGCGGCATCGCCTCTCTATAGCGAAGCCGATGGCGTCGCCTCAAGGGCGGCCATTCGTCCCCCGGCGACAGACGCCGGGCGCATGACTATGATCCCGCGCCATGCGGCGGAAGAAACTCCTGATTATCCTGCTCGTCCTGGTGCTGCTGCTCGGCGGCGCGCTGTCGGGCTTCTGGTACTACGCCAAGGGCGAGGTCACAGCCGGCATCGCGCAGTGGCGGGACGACTGGCGCGCGCTCGGCGGCACCGCCGACTTCGCCGACCCACCGGTCAGCGGCTTTCCGCTGCAGCTGTCGGCGCGCTTCACCCAGCCGCTGCTGGCGTTGTCCGATGGCCAGACCTGGCGCGGCCCACCGCTGGTCACCGCCAGCGCCTGGCTGTGGGACCTGGAGACCATTCGCTTCCAGGCGCCGGGCCACCAGGAGCTCGAGGTGCCGGGCGGCGAACTGGCGCTCGACACGGCCGACCTCGACGGCAGCATCGGCTTCGCCGGCGGCCTGCCCAATCGCATCACGCTGAAGCTGACGCAGGGCCGCCTGACCAATCGCGACAGCGGACAGCAGCTCTCGGCCGAGGAACTGAGTTTCGCCGCCGGGCCGTTCACGTCAACCGAACGCGGCATGCATTACGCCATCGACCTGGACCTCGGCCTGAGCGGCGTGCCGCTGCCGCCCGGCACGGCGCTGGTCGCCGAATTGCTGGGGCCCAGGCTGGAGCGGCTGCATCTGGTCGGCACGCTGCGCGGCCCGCTGGCACCGCAGGCGGCACCGCGCGCCGCGGCGGCGCTGTGGCGCGACGGCGGCGGCGTGCTGGACCTGACGACGATCGATCTGGTCTGGGGCGACTTGACGCTGAAGGGCAGCGGCACCTTGGCGCTGGACGAGGCCTTCCGTCCGCTCGGCGCCTTTTCCTTCGAATCCGCCGGCCTGCTGCAGCTGGTTGAACGCATGGATGCCGCCGGGCTGCTCGATCCCAGCGCCGTGCCGGCCATCAAGACGGCGCTGAAGGCCCTGGCCAGTGGCCAGGACGCCGAGGGGCGCGACCTGGTGACCCTGCCGATCACCGCGCAGGAGGGCACACTCTATCTCGGGCTGTTGCCGCTCGGACCGCTGCGGCCGCTGTTCTGACGCGTTAGCCCTGCTTGTCCGGCTCGCGCGGGTCGAAGGACCCCGCCTGCTTGGCCTCGACGATGCCACGGCGGATCTCGCGCGTGTTGCGGAAGTGCGTCTCCAAGGTCTCGCCCTCGCCCCAGCGGATCGCCCGCTGCAGCGCGGTCAGGTCCTCGGTGAAGCGCTGCAGCATCTCCAGCACCGCCTCGCGATTGTTCAGGAAGACGTCGCGCCACATCACGGGATCCGACGCGGCGATGCGAGTGAAGTCGCGGAAGCCGCCGGCGGAGTAGCGCACCACCTCGCTCTTCTCGCTCTCCTCCAGGCCGGTCGCGGTGCCGACGATGGTATAGGCGATCAAGTGCGGCAGGTGCGAGGTAATGGCCAGCACCTTGTCGTGATGCCCGGCATCCATCACCTCGACGCGGCTGCCGCAGCCGCGCCACAGCGCGGTGATCTTGTCGATCGCCGCCTGCTCGGTGCCGGGCGGCGGCGTCAGGATGCACCAGCGGTCATCGAACAGCTCAGCGAAGCCGGACTCAGGGCCGGAATGCTCGGTGCCGGCGATGGGATGGCCGGGGACGAAATGCACGCCGCTCGGCAGGAAGGGGCCGACGTCGCGGATCACCGCCTGTTTGACCGAGCCGACATCGGTGACGATGGCGCCTGGTGCCAGCGCCTTCTCCATGGCCCGCGCCACGCCCTCGTAGGCGCCCACCGGAGTGGCCAGGATCACCAGGTCGGCGCCGGCCACAGCGGCGGCGGGGTCGGCCTCGCAGCGGCTGGCCAGGCCCAGCTCCAGCACCTTGGCGCGGGTCGCCGGGCTGCGCGCGCAGCCAATGATCTCAGCCGCCAGGCCACGCGCCTTCAGCGCCCGTGCCAGCGAAGAAC
Organism: Rhodospirillales bacterium; assembly: GCA_038363005.1. Classification (GTDB taxonomy): domain Bacteria; phylum Pseudomonadota; class Alphaproteobacteria; order Kiloniellales; family JACOMY01; genus JAKOWB01. Next base: position 32,154 of record JBBQBI010000017.1, on the reverse strand, counting down.
CGATCAGGCCGACGCCGATGATGGCGACGCGCTGGAACAGCGCGCTCACGCCAGGAACTCGCGCAGGCTGTCGCGCACCGCGGCGCAGTCGTCCTCCAGCCCGATGGTGATACGCAGGCAGTCGGGCAGGCCATAGGCCGCCATGCCGCGCACCAGGATGCCCTGCGCCTTGAGATGCGCCAGCGCCTGCGCGGCCGTGCGGTCGGCGCGCGGGAAGCGGACCAGGACGAAGTTGCCGGCCGAAGGCTGCGGCTCGAGGCCAAGCTCGGCCAGCGCCTGACTGAGCCAGGGCAACAGGCGGGCATTGAGCCGCCGCGAGGCCGCGGCGTGGCTGGGGTCGCGGATCGCCGCGAGACCGGCGGCCAGCGCCGGGCGGGCAACGTTGAAGGGTCCGCGCACCCGATTCAGTACGTCGATGATCGGCGGCTGCGCGTAGCACCAACCCAGCCGCAGCGCGGCCAGCCCATGGATCTTGGAGAAGGTGCGCAGCATGACGACGTTGCCATGGCGGCGCACCAGGTCGGCGCCGGCGTCGTAGTCCGTGCCCTCGGGCACATATTCGGCATAGGCCGAATCCAGCGCCAGGATGACGTCGCCCGGCAGGCCGGCGATCAGCCGCGCCATCTCGCCGCTCGACACCAGGCTGCCGGTCGGGTTGTTGGGATTGGCCAGGTAGAGGATGCGAGTGCGGCCGGTGACCCGCGCCAGCAGCGCGTCGACGTCGGCCGTCAACTGCTGCTCCGGCGCCGCCACCGGGGTGGCGCCCACGGTCTTGGCGGCGATCGGGTACATCAGGAAGCCGTGCGCCGAAAACAGTACCTCGTCGCCCGGCCCGGCATAGGCCTTGGTCAGCAGCGCGATCAGCTCGTCCGAGCCGGCGCCGCAGACGATCTGTGCCGCCTCCAGCCCCTCGGCCGTGGCGATGGCCTCGCGCAGCTCCGTCGCGTTGCCGTCGGGATAGCGATGCAGCTCGCCCTCTTCGGCGCGGTAGGCGGCGATGGCGGCGGCGCTGGCGCCCAGCGGGTTCTCGTTCGAGGCCAGGCGCAGGGTGCGGTTGGCGCCCGGCGCCTTGTGGTCGCCGCCAACGTAGGCGGCGATGTCCAGGATGCCCGGACGCGGACGCGGCGTCAGCGTGCTCACGACTTGTCCGCCGCCAGTTCGGCCAGGCTGAAGGGCACGGCGTAGGCGCCGATGGCGACGGCCTGGGCGATACCCTCGGTACCGGCCACGGCGTCCAGCGCGGCGGAGTCCGGCGCCACGAAGCCCTCGACCTCAACCAGCTGCTGGCCATTCCAGCTCTGCATGTCGAGCGGCTTCAGGCCGGCCGCCGCCAGGCGCCGCTTCAGGGTGGAGCGCGACAGCTCGCCGGCGGTCTCGATCACCAGGTAGCTGCGATCATGGCCAGTGGCCTGATTCGGCGCCAGGCTGACCACCAGGCCCTCCCGCGCCGGCATGCTGCCCGGGGCGAAGGGCAGGCGGGCGACGATGCGTGGCACGTCGGGGCCGCGGCGGGCGATCAGCCGCCACCAGGGGTCGGACTCCTCAGTGCTGGGCAGCGGCAGCAGCGCCGCGGTGGCCTTGCCGTCGCTGACCGCGCGCAGCACCGAGCTGGCGGTTTCGAAGGACTGGATCGGCGTCAGCGCGCCATAGTGCTCGCGCGCCACGCCGACCAGGGCGTCGTCCACCAACGCGTGCTCTGCCCGGCTGGCCAGCACGGCGATGGCAAAGCTGCCCTGCAGCGCGGTGTTGGCGGAGATGACCTCACGCCAGATGCGCGCCACCACGGCCTTGGGGAAGGGCCCGCCATGGCGGCCGATCAGGCGGCGCAGGATCTCGGCCTCGCGCGCCGGACGCAGCGCCACGCCGTCGCCCGGCTTGGAGGCGGCGACCCGGCCGGTCAGCGTGACGCGCCGCATCAGCAGGTCGTGCAGCGCCTCGTCGATGGCATCGATCTCGCGCCGGATGTCGGCGAGCTCGGTCTTGTCAGCGGGCAACCCGGATCCCTCGCGCCAGCAGGGCCGCGCCGCGGCCCCCGCAAAATGGGCCCTAGTGATAGTCGGGGGACCCGCCACCCGCAAGGGCCGAACCGCCGCGCCACGCGACGGTCCGGAGCCAAGAAATCCTTGCCCCGGCAAAGATTGACATGGCCCACCCCGGGTCCCTAGCTATGGCCTCCGGAACACGCGCGAGGCCAAGTACCGTCCCATGCCTGCCCAGCCCGAGCTCGCAAGCCGCCTGCCAGCGCCCGGCGCTGCCCTGCCCGGGCATCGCCTGCTGCTGGGCCGCGATCAGGCGCTGGCGCTGGACTGCGGCATCGCGCTGTGGCCGGTGACCGTGGCCTACCAGACCTACGGCACGCTGAACGCCGACAAGACCAACGCCATCCTCACCTGCCATGCGCTGACAGGCGACCAGTTCGTCGCCGAGACGCATCCCATCACCGGGCGGCCCGGCTGGTGGACCCTGATGGTCGGCCCCGGCCGGCCGATCGACACCGACCGCTTCTTCGTCATCTGCGTCAACGTGCTGGGCGGCTGCCTGGGCACCACCGGCCCGCGTGAGGTCAATCCCGCCACCGGCCAGCCCTGGGCGTTGGACTTCCCGGTCATCACCATCGCCGACATGGTGCGCGCGCAAAAGGCGGTGATCGACCACCTGGGCATTCCCAAGCTGCTGGCGGTGGCCGGCGGCTCGATGGGCGGCATGCAGACCCTGGAATGGGCGGCGAGCTATCCCGACCGCCTGGTGGCCGCGCTGCCGATCGCCTGCGCGGCGCGCCACACGGCGCAGAACATCGCCTTTCACGAGGTCGGGCGCCAGGCCATCATGGCCGACCCGGAGTGGCGCCAGGGGCGCTACCTGGCCGAGGGCACGGTGCCGCGCCGCGGCCTGTCGGTGGCGCGCATGACAGCGCACATCACCTACCTGTCGGAGCCGGCGCTGCACCGCAAGTTCGGCCGCAACCTGCAGGACCGCAGCCGCATCACCTTCGGCTTCGATGCCGACTTCCAGGTGGAAAGCTATCTGCGCCACCAGGGCTCCAGCTTCGTCGACCGCTTCGACGCCAACTCCTATCTCTACATCACCCGCGCGATGGACTACTTCGACCTGGCAGCGCAGCACGGCGGGCAGCTGGCACTGGCCTTCAAGGACACGCCGGTGCGCTTCTGCCTGGCCTCCTTCACCTCCGACTGGCTGTTCCCAACGGCGGAATCCAAGGCCGTTGTGCGGGCGCTGAACGCCGCCGCGGCCGACGTCTCCTTCGTCGAGATCGAAAGCGACGCCGGGCACGACTCCTTCCTGCTGAAGGTGCCGGAGTTCCTGGCCACGGTGCACGCCTTCCTCAACGGCTGCTGCGAGCAGCTTGGCCTGCCGACCGGCGAGCTGCGCGAGGACAGCGCCCTGCCCGACCCCTCGCTGGATCGCATCTCGTGAACGCGCCCGGCAAGCTGCCCGACCTGACGGCGCGCCCCGACCTGGCGGCCATCGCCGCGATGATCGAGCCAGGCAGCCGCGTGCTCGACATCGGCTGCGGCGACGGCGAGCTGCTGGAATTCCTGGTGGCGCGTAAGAACGTCGTCGGCCGCGGCATGGAAGTCGAGCAGGAGGGCGTCAACGCCAGCGTGCGGCGCGGCCTGTCGGTGGTGCAGGGCGACGCCGATGTCGACCTGGGCGACTATCCGGACGCCTCCTTCGACGTCGCCATCCTGTCCTTGACGCTGCAGGCCACGCGTGCGCCCGACAAGGTGCTGGCCGAGCTGGTGCGCATCGGCCGCCGCGCCGTGGTCTCCTTCCCCAACTTCGGCTACTGGCGGGTCCGCCTGCACCTGCTGTTCGAGGGCCGCATGCCGATGACCGCCACGCTGCCGCGCGGCTGGTACGAGACCGAGAACATCCACCTCTGCACCATCCGCGATTTCCTCGACCTGGCCGCCAAGCGCGGCATCCGCGTCGAACGCGCCCTGACGCTGGACGCGCTGTCGCGCCTGAAGCCAATGAGCTCGGTCAGGCTGGCCAACCTGTTCGGCCAGACCGGCCTTTTCGTGCTGGCCAAGAACTAGGGCTGCGCGTCGCCGTCGCGCTTCAGCGCCGGCAGCAGGCCAGCCTGGGGCCGGCGGCGGGACAGCGCTGGTGCCGTGCCGGTCGGGGCATAGAGCTGCTTCTGCGCCTCGATCAGGTGCACGCCGGCGGCGCGGTAGAGCAGGCGATGGCCGACGCGCTCCAGCAGGTTGGCCGAACGCAGCAGCCAGCGGCGCTGCGCGGGCGGCAGATAGAGCGCGCGGTCCCAGCGCGTTGGCGTGAAAAGCTGGTCGCGCAGCAGGCTCTGCAACTGATCCAGCGAATAGGGCCGGCCCCAGCCGAAGGGCGTGCGGTCGCTGCGCGCCCAGGCGCCGCGCCGGCCCGGCACCACGAAGAGGATGCGCCCTTCACCGGCGGTGACGCGCCACAGCTCGCGTAGCAGCAGGCGGGTGTTCTCGCTGTGCTCCAGGGCATGCACCACCAGCACGCGGTCGAAGGCCAGGTCCGGGAAGGGCAGCGCGTCCTCCTCGGTCAGGCAGGTGACGGCGGGCCCCTCCTCCGGCCAGGCCAGCACGCCCTGGCGCGCCGGCATGGCGGCCAGCGCGATCTGCGCCTCCTCGCGGAAGGGCCTGAGATAGGGCACGGCATAGCCGTAGCCCAGCAGCCGCCGGGCACGCAGGTCGGGCCACAGCCGGCGGATCGATTGCAGCACCAGGCGCCGCGCCACCTGGCCCAGGCGTCCGGCGTAGAAGTCGCGCAGGTCGACCACATCGTGCCACATGGGGCGCCACTCTAGCGGCCGGCGGCGCTGGAGCAAGGCAAGTGGCGCGACACGGCGCGATTGCCTAGGCTCCGCCCCCATGACCCAGACGGCGGACCGCACATCGGCCTATGGCGCGGCGCGCCCGGCTGCCTGGCTGCTCTGGCTGCTGCTGGGGCTGACGCTGCTGCGGCTGCTGGTCGCCGGCCTGATGGGGCTGACCGATGACGAGGCCTATTACCGCCTGTGGAGCTTGGCGCCCGACTGGGGCTACCTGGACCATCCGCCGCTGGTCGCCTGGCTGATCTGGCTGGGCCGGCAACTTGCTGGCGACAGCGCCCTGGGGCTGCGGCTGTTCAATCCCCTGCTGGCGCTGGCGGGTTCGCTGGCACTGTGGCGCACGGCGTGGCTGCTGTTCGACGCCCGCGTCGCCAACCGTGCCGTGCTGCTGTTCCAGGCCTGCCCGCTGGTCGGCATCGGCACGGTGATCATGACGCCGGACAGCGGCGCGGTGCTGGCCTGGGTGCTGGCGCTCTGGAGCCTGGCGGAGTTCGAGCGCAGCCGCGATCCGCGCTGGTTCCTGCTCACCGGCCTGGTCGCCGGCATCGGCCTGCTGTCGAAGTACACGGTGCTGGCGCTGGGGGCCGGTGTCGCCCTGTGGCTCGCCCGCCACCGCGACCTGCGGCGCAGCTTCGCCGCCTGGCCGCTGTGGGCCGGCGGCGCCCTGGCGCTGGCGCTGTTCCTGCCGGTGGTGCTGTGGAACGCGCAGCATGACTGGATCTCCTTTGCCAAGCAGTTCGGCAAGGCCACCGACTGGTCGGGCCTGGGCCTGCGCTTCGTCGGCGAGCTACTCGGGGTGACGCTGCTGTCGCTGGGCCTGCTGCCGGCGCCGCTGGCGGCCTGGGGCTTCTGGCAGGGGCTGCGCGCCCGGCGCCCCAGCCTGACCCTGCTGCCGCTGGTGTCGTTGCCCTTCATCGTCTTCCTGCTGCTGCATTCGCTGCATGACCTGGTGCTGGGCCAGTGGTCGGCGCCGCTCTATCCGGGGCTAGCCATCCTGGCGGCCTGGGGCCTGGGCGCCGCCGAACAGGCCGGCGGTAGGGCGCGGGCCTGGGCGCGCGCCACACTGCGAGTCGGCGTGCCGGCCTGCTTCGCCGTGGTCTTCCTGCTCTATGCCTATGTCGCGGTGCCGGGCTTCCTGGTGCTGGACCGCAAGGAGACCACCTCGCAGACCCGCGGCTGGCCGGCAGTGGCGGCCGAGGTCGAGGCACTGCGCCTGCAGCAGGGCGCCGGCTGGATCGCCACGCACGGCTATGCCACCACCGGGCAGCTGGCCTTCCGCCTACCGACGGTGCCGGTGCTGCAGCTCGACGAGCGCGACCGCTACCTCAACCTGCCGCCACCGGAGGCCACGCTGTGGCGGCAGCCGGCGCTGTTCGTCGAGATCGAGCGCCTGGCGACAATGCCACCGCTGAAGCGGCGCTTCCGGCGAGTCGAATACCTGGGCACCATTGAGCGCCGCGAAGGCGACAAGGTCATTCGGGTCTATGCCGTCTACCTGCTGGCCGAGCCCAAGGGCAACCCGCTGGACAATCCGATCCGCGACCTGCAGTAGGGGCGCTGCCGTCGGCGATCCCCGCCACACCTTGGCGGATCAATCTGATTACTATTTTATACAGCGGTGTGGGGACCGCGAGGCTCGACCGCGGCCCCAGCGACCAATCGATGGCCGGCAGGGGGCATGAATACAACTAGCGAACCTGGCTCCCCGGAGCGGCGCGAGGCCGCCTGCAACGGCAGCCTGATCGACCTGGACGGCCCGGCCGCGCGGCACTGGCGGCCGGGGCCCGGCGCGCTTGCCCGTTTCCTGCTGCTCATTGCCATCGGCTTGCTGCTGGTCGGCGTTGGCGTCGACCGCCTGGCGGCCGTCCTGGACTGGCGACCGGACGGCCCGACGTCGGATAAGCTGGCGCTGCTACAGGCCGTCGGCGCGGCTGACATCTATTTCGTCGGCACCAGCCACACGCTGCGCGCGGTCGACCCTACCCTGGTCGATCAAGCCCTGGCCGAGCAGGGCTGCCAGGGCCACAGCCTCAATCTCGGTGCCGGTGGCGCCACGGTAGGCGACATGGCGATGCTGATCGACCAGATCGAGACCGGGTCGGCCAGCCAGGTTCTGGTCGTCACCGAGGGGGGCGGGTTTCGCGCCGGGCAGGCGGAGGGGCTTGGCCGCCCGGAAAACGCCGAACGCCACGCCGACGGTCTGGACTATCTTGCCATCACTCTGGCCGGCGGGCGCTCGAACGGGGAAGACTGGATCGACGGACTGGGCCATGTGCTCGACGCCGTGGCGGCGGACCTGGGCCGTCACCGCTTGCACGATGCGCTGTTCGAGCGTGGCGCGCGGCAACAGGTGAGGCCGATGCTCCTGCGGGCCGCTGGCTATGTCGCACCGGAAGACGATGAAAACGCTGCCGCCCGCCAGCGCCACGCCCAGTTCCTGCGATCGCTCGCCGCGCTGGCCCGCCCCGGCATCCTGGCGCAGGCCCGCGCCGCCCTGGCGCAACGCTCGCCCGCGCTGGCCGCCCAGGCGCTGGCGCTGGTCGCCCGCATCCGCGCCGGTGGCGGCCAGCCGGTGCTGTTGCTGCTGCCGGCGCAGTTCAGTCCGGCGGCGGTCTCGGCTCGCAATGCGCTGGCGCTGGCACCGGAGCTGCCGGCCATCGACCTGGCCATCGACCGCGACATCCTGCCCTTCCCCGACCCCGACTATTTCTACGATTCTGGGCATGTCGCCCGACAAGGCGCCATCCGGCTCAGCCGCATGATCGGCGAGCAGCTCTGCGCCTTGCTTAAAACCGGTCGCTAGCTGCCGTGCTATTCACCGAGCGCGTCTATTTTGTCCTGCTGGCGGTGGTGCTGCTGCTCTATTGGTGGCGGCAGGGTCAGCGCCAGCGCAAGCTCATCCTGCTGGTGGCCAGCTACGTCTTCTACGGCTGGTGGGACTGGCGCCTCTGCGGGCTGCTGCTGCTGTCGACGCTGATCGACTACAGCACCGCGCTGTGGCTCGACGCACATCCAGCGCACCCGCGCCGAAGAGTGGCACTGTGGATCAGCCTGGGCAGCAACCTGGCCATCCTCGGGACCTTCAAGTACTTCAACTTCTTCGCCACCAGCTTCACCGGGCTGCTCGGCGACCTCGGCATCGGCATGGAGCCCTGGCTGCTGCAGATCCTGCTGCCGCCGGGATTGAGCTTCTACACCTTCCAGTCGATGTCCTACACCGTCGACGTCTACGACCGGCGCGTCGCTGCCCGGCGTTCGCTGCTCGACATCATGCTCTACGTCGCTTTCTTCCCGCAGCTGGTCGCCGGGCCGATCCTGCGCGCCGGCGAATTCCTGCCGCAGCTCGACCGCCGCATGACCGCCGCTGACGTACCGGTAACCGCCTGCACCCTGCTGTTCCTGGTCGGGCTGTTCAAGAAGGCGGTGGTGGCCGATTCCATCGGTTGGGCGATCGACCCTGTCTGGGCAGCGCCGGCGCTCTATGACAGCGCCAGCCTCTGGGCGGCGATGGTGCTGTTCCGCATCCAGCTATACTGCGATTTCTCCGGCTATTCGGAGATGGCCATCGCCGCCGCCGGGCTGCTTGGCTTCCGCCTGCCGTGGAATTTCGACGCGCCGCTGCTGGCCCGCAACATGGCGGAATACTGGCGACGCTGGCACATGACCCTGGCGGCCTGGTTTCGCGACTACCTCTACCTGCGCTTGCCGTTCCACAAGAAGGGTTGGTCGGTCTACCGCAACCTGGCGATCACCATGGCGCTGGTCGGGCTGTGGCACGGCGCCGGCTGGACCTTCGTCACCTGGGGCCTGCTGCAGGGCTTGGCGCTGGGTTTCCTCATTGCCATGCGGCGCAACGGCATCAAGGTCGGCCTGCCGCTGCTGCCGGCCTTCGCCATCACCTTCGCCTATGGCACTTTGAGCGCCACCTTCTTCCGCGCCAGCTCGGTCGGCAAAGGGGTGGAGATGATCGGCCGCGGCCTGGGGCTGGGCTCGACCGGCGGCGCCAGCCTGGGCTGGCCGGCCTGGCTGGCGATCGCTCTGCTGGCGTTGCTGCATATCGCCTGGCGCCGCCAGAGCCTGGGCCAGCGGCTGCTGACCTTGCCGGTCGGCGTGCAGGCGCTACTCTATGGCGGCGCGGTGGCGGCGGTCATCGCGCTGCTGCCCTACCAGGATCAGCCCTTCTACTACTTCCAGTTCTGAACCGGGCTTCCAGAATGACCGCGCCGGATGCGCGCCATGCCGGGGCCTTTAAAGTGTGCGACAAACGGAGGGGCGCGCGCAACCGCATCGACCTCTCGCTGCCGATGTCGCTGGCCTTCGCCATCACCCTCACCTACGGCACGCTCTGCATCGCCTTCTTCCGAGCCGGCTCGGTCGACGCGGCGCTACGGGTGATCGGGGGCAGCCTCGGCATGAAGGCCGTCGGTGGGCTCGGTCTCGATGGCCGGCTCTGGTTCGGGTTCGCCCTCTTGGCGTTGCTGCACATCGCCTGGCGGCGCTGGGCGCTGGCCGAGCGGCTGCTGGCGATGCCGGCTGCCGCGCAGGCGCTGCTCTACGGCGTCGCAGCGGCTGTCACCGTCTCGCTGATGCCCTACGCGGCCCAGCCGTTCTTCTACTTCCAGTTCCAGGCCGGCGTCACGCCGCGGCGTGGATGCCGGCCGCCGTCACGTCGGCGCCGACGTAGGGTTCGAACTGCTTGAAGTTGGCCTCGAAGCGGCGGGTCAGCTCGCGCACCACGCTGTCGTAGGCCTGCTTGTCCTTCCAGGTGGCGCGCGGGTTCAGCACCTCGCTCGGCACCTCGGGGCAGGCTTCGGGGATGCGCAGGCCGAACTGCGGGTGTGCCTGCGTCGGCACGGCATTCAGCTGGCCGTCCAGCGCGGCGCGCACCATGGCGCGGGTATAGGCGATGCGCATGCGGCTGCCGGTGCCATAGCTGCCGCCGGTCCAGCCGGTATTGACCAGCCAGCACTTGGCGCCGGTCTCGGCCATCTTGCGGCCCAGCATGCCAGCGTAGACCGAGGGATGGCGCGGCATGAAGGGCGCGCCGAAGCAGGTGGAGAAGGTGGCCGAGGGCTCCGCCCCCATGCCCTTCTCGGTGCCGGCGACACGCGCCGTGTAGCCGGAGAGGAAGTGGTACATCGCCTGGTCGGGGCTGAGCTGCGAGATCGGCGGCATCACGCCGAAGGCATCGGCGGTCAGCATGACGATGTTCTTCGGCAGGCCGCCCAGGCCGGTCTGGCTGGCGTTGGGAATGAAGTCCAGGGGATAGGAGGCGCGGGTATTTTCGGCATGGCGCGCGCTGTCTAGATCGAGGATCCGCGTGTCGGGATCCATCACCACGTTCTCCAGGATGGTGCCGAAGCGCCGCGTGGTGGCGAAGATTTCCGGCTCGGCCTCGGCCGAGAGCTTGATCACCTTGGCGTAGCAGCCGCCCTCGAAGTTGAACACGCCCTTGGCGGTCCAGCCGTGCTCGTCGTCGCCGATCAGCGTGCGGCTGCTGTCGGCCGACAGCGTGGTCTTGCCGGTGCCCGACAGGCCAAAGAAGATCGCCGTGTCGCCCTTGGCGCCGACGTTGGCCGAGCAGTGCATCGGCAGCACGTCGCGTTCCGGCAGCAGGTAGTTGAGGATCGAGAAGACCGACTTCTTGATCTCGCCGGCATAGATGGTGCCGCCGATCAGCACCATGCGGCGGGCGAAATTCATCACGATGAAGCATTCGCTGTTGGTGCCGTCGCTGGCCGGGTCGGCCTGCAGATAGGGCGCGTGCAGGATGGTGAAGGCCGGCTGGAAGTTGCGCAGCGCGCTCTCGTCCTCGCCGCGCTGCAGCGGGTCGATGAACATGTTGCGGGCGAACAGCGAGTGCCAGGGGCTCTCGCTGACCACGCGGATCGGCAGGCGGTAGTCGACGTCGGCGCCGGCGTAGAGATCCTGGACGTAGAGGTCGCGGGTCTGGAAATAGGCGGCGACCTTGGCGTGCAGGCGCTGGAAGCGCTCCTCGCTCATCGGCACGTTGACCTTGCCCCAGGCGATGTTGTCGTGGCTGCCGGGCTCGTCGACGATGAACTTGTCGTTGGGCGAGCGGCCGGTGTACTGCCCGGTCATCACCACCAGGGCGCCACCCTCGGCCATCTGGCCCTGGCCGCTGCGGATCGTGTGCTCGTAGAGCGCCGGGGCACCCAGGTTCCACCAGACCGCGCCGCGTGCCCGGATCCCGGCCTCGCCCAGACCATGTCGGCTGACGACAGCGCCGCGATCACTGTCCCGTTTGTCCACGTGCCACTTCTCCCTGCTCGCGGGTGGGTTGGGCCCCACCCGAAATGACGTGTTGGTTTGTAACGTTACAGACCGACCCCCGCCAAGGGCCAAGGGTCGCAGCGCATGGGGCCTATTCGGTTGTGGATATCTCCGCCAGCGTCAGCCAGGCGATTCGGCCGAAACCAGCGACGACGTGTGCCGCGCTGGGCACCAGCCGGTAAAGGTTGAAGTCCTTGAAGTCCAGGTAGCGCCGGCTGCCGGGATGGCGGTCGACGAAGCGTGCCTTCAGCGCCGGGTCGGCCGGCCCGAGTCGGCCCAGCAGGGTCAGGCGCGACCCGGTCAGCGGCTCAGCCAGCCCGACGGTGCCGTCGAGTAGCAGCGAGGCGGCCGAATCGGACTTGAGGTTGCGGGTATGGTCGGCCAGGTCGGACAGCAGCAGCAGCGGCACCAGCCCCGTCGCCTCCCAGGCCAGCAGGACCAGCGAGGCGTAGGGATGGCCGCTGGCCAGCCCGGGCTGGTCGGCGCGCGCCAGCCGGGTGGCCAGCACGCCGCGGTCCAGGCCCAGCGCCAGGGCCCGCGCCTCGGCGCCCATTGCCAGGCGGTCGGGGGCCAGCTTGTCGGGGGTCGGTGGCTCTGTCATGACCGCCAGACGCTGCCGGTCCGGGTCCGGAGGGTCAAGCCCACTGCCATAATAAGGCCCTGAACTCGCCATGTCTTCGCTGCGCCAGCCAACAAGCATCTGGACAAGACAGTGGTAAGGAGGGCAGGTCTGCCATGACCATGGAACTGCGGGCGGCTTCCGCCCAGAACGCACAAGCGCTGCACCCGGGGGCCTACATGACTCAGCACACCATCGCGCTGGTCGATGACGACAAGAACATCCTGACCTCGGTGACCATCGCCTTGGAAGCCGAAGGCTACAAGGTGAAGACCTACACCGATGGGCACGAGGCGCTGCGCGCGCTGGCCACCGCGCCGGTCGACCTGGCGGTGCTCGACATCAAGATGCCCCGCATGGACGGCATGGAGCTGCTGCGCCGGATCCGCGAAAGCTCGGCCCTGCCGGTGATCTTCCTGACCTCGAAGGATGACGAGGTGGACGAGGTGCTGGGGCTGCGCATGGGCGCCGACGACTACATCAAGAAGCCCTTCTCGCAGCGCCTGCTGGTGGAGCGCATCCGCGCCCTGCTGCGACGTGGCCAGGCCGACAAGCCCGAGGAGGGCGGCCCGGCCGCCGAGGCGCCGATCGTCAAGGGCGACCTGATGCTCGACACCACGCGCCACCTCTGCACCTGGAAGGGCGGCCACGTGCAGCTGACGGTGACCGAGTTCCTGATCCTCAAGGCACTGGCCAGCCGCACCGGCCACGTCAAGAACCGCGACCAGCTGATGGACGCGGCCTATGGCGAGCACATCTACGTCGACGACCGCACCATCGACAGCCACATCAAGCGGCTGCGCAAGAAGTTCAAGCAGGTCGACGACGACTTCAACCAGATCGAAACGCTCTACGGCGTCGGCTACCGCTACAAGGAGCAGTAGGCGCCCTACTTCAGGGGAACTGCACCAGGCCGCGCAGGATCACCGCGCGCTTCGCCGGCGGCGAGGCCAGCATGGCGTCGAGGATAGCCAGCGCCACGGTGCAGAAACGGCGCGGGTCACGCGTCGGCTCATGCAGCAGGGCGCGGTCGCTGTCGCGCAGCACGCCGCTTTGCCAGACCCGCTGTGCCAGCGCGGTCCACTCGATGTCATAGAGCGCGCGGCTGACCGGCGGCGCCGGCCCGCGCGCCACCGAGAAGAAGGCCAGCGCCAGCACGCGCGCCATGCGATCACCCAGTTCCAGCTGGGAGCGCTGGTCCAGGTCGCGCAGCATGTCGCCCGGCTGCAGCACGCTGCGGCAGGCCTGCGGGTCGATATCGCGCTGCGCCGCCAAGGTATCGTGCATCACCTCGAAGAAGCCCAGCAGCACGGCGTCGGAGGCCACCGGCAGGGCCTTCTCCAGCGCCGCGGTGACGCCGGCGCCGGCCAGCGCATCGATGCTCAGGTCGTCGCCGCCCTGGCGGAAGGCCGCCAGCAGCTCCGCGCGCAGCGTCGCATAGTCTTGCGGAAAGGCAGCCCGCAGGCCGACGAACAGCGGATCGTTCAGGAACACCCAGTCGGCCAACGTGGCCGGGTCGCCATCCGCCGCCGCCAGGGCGGCCGGGTCCCGGCTGGTGCCGGTCATCACGCCGGCGCGCGTCAGCTGGGTCCGGCTGGGGTACCAGACGCGATCGTGCGCCACCGCCAGCACCTGGTCGAGGAAGGCGACGGCCACGCCGTGCTGCAGCAGCCACTGGCGCATCACGTCGTTACCGAAGGCGGTGACAACAGGGTTGCCAGCCGCCGCCGGCAGCGCCGGCGCGGCGGCGTGAAAGCCCAAGCGCGCGTCGGCGGCAAGCAGGCGTTCGCGGCCGGCGACGAACAGCAGCGTGCAGGCCGAGATGCAGGCCAGCGGCACGACCGTGGTCAGGTGGCGCAGCGCAATGACGTTGGCTGCCTCGATCGCCGCCCCCAGGCTGCCGCCGGGGCTGGTCAGGCTGAGCCGCGTCACCGCTGGCGCCGCTGCCAGGGCCTGGCGCAGCGCCGCGGCTGATTCAGACGTGATCTCGCCGCGGAACTCGAGCCCCTGTCCGGCATCGAACAGCGCCACGGAAAACCGCGGCGCCAGGGCCGCCAGATCGGCAGGCGGAAAGGCGGGAACAGCCGGCACCACGGTAGCAGCCGGCGCAGTGGCCACCCCCTGGCGCGCACAGCCGCCCAGCGCCGGCAGCAGCAGCACGGCGACCAGCAGGCCCCGCAGGGCAGCGGACAGGGCCGAGCAGAGGGTCATGGCTCCATCATCGCCAGACCGCCACCCGGCACAAGCCCAAGCTGACCGACCACTACCGGTAGAAGATACCACGTAGGGCCAGCACGCCGCCGGCCTCCCCCTCTGCCAGCGCCGCCTCCAGCAGCACATGGAAAGCCGCGCACCAGATGCGCGGATGGCCCTTGGGATCATCCATCGCCGCGACCTGGGCCTCGGTGAAGGCCCCGCTGCGCGCCAGTTTGTCGAGGAAGCGGTCCGCCGCGGCAACCGCCGTGGCACGGTCCGGCACCGCTGCACCACCCTGCGCGTAGGACAGGAAGACCAGTGCCGCGCTGTGGTCAAGGCGCCGGCTGAAGCGCCATTCCAGGTCGGCATCGAGCTCGGAATCCGTAGCGCCAAAGTCGGCGATGCCCACGCATTGCCGGGGGTCGCGCTGCTCCACCTCCAGCACCAGGTCATAGAGCAGCCGGTAGAATTCCAGCACCGCCGCGTCGCTGGCGTGCGGCAAGGCCTCGGCGAAGGCCGGATCCACGGCACCGCTGATCAGCGCCTGGCGTCGCTCAACATCCTGCGGCGCCGCGACGAAAGCAGCGTAGAGGGCTTGGCGGAGCGTGGCGAAGCTGGCCGGATAGGCCTCGCCGAAGGCCCGCTCCGTCGGTCCGTTGAGCAGCACCCAGTCGACCAGCGCCACCTCGTCGCCGGCCTGGCTTGCCGCATGGCGTTGCGGCGCCGCCTGGGTGACGATCTTGGCGGCGACCAGTTCAGCCACGGTGGGAAACCACAGCTGGTCGGGTGGCGTGGCGACGACGCGATCGACGAAGGCAGTCGAGGCACCGGCCGCCAGCATCATCTGGCGCATCAGCGTGTTGCCGGCCGAAGTCGGCGAACTGGTGCTCGGTGCCAGGCTGGGATAGCTGCGGTGGAATCCCAGCCGGCCGTGCGCGCCGAGTTCCCGCCGCTCGCCGGCCAGGAAGAGCATCGTGCAGGCCGACTCACAGGCCAGCGGCACGAAGGTGGTGAGGTGCTGCCCGGCCAGCACCGGCAGCAGCGTCTGGACCGCGGTGACATCGCCGCCCGGGCTGGTCAGCTGCAGCACCCGCAGCTTGGGATTCGCCTGCAGCAGCAACCGCAGGGCGGCGACGGACTCGGCCGTCACCTGCCCCAGGAACTCCGCCTCGCCATCGCCCGCCAGCAGCCCAACGCGATAGCGCGGCTGCAGCTTCTGCTGGTCCAGGGCGCTGAGTGCCGGGGCCTTGACGTAGACCACCTTGGTCGGCTGGCCGCTGGTGACGCAGCCAGCCAGGAGCGCCAGTAGGGTCAGCCAGAGTCCGGCGCGCCGCGCCCGTGCCGCTGTGGTCATGGTCCCCCCCAACCCGGCCCTGTGCGCCATCGGCCAGGGAGCAACCATAGCCTGTGAGGAGCCGCGGGCGGAAGCCTTAGCCCGGGTCCTGGCGATAGAGCGCCTTGGGCCAGCGGCGGTGCAGCCAGAACCAGTCCTCCGGCTTCTCGCGGATCCAATGCTCGACCTCGGCGGTGATGCGGCGGGTGAGCTCGATGGCATCGGCTTCGGGATCGCCGCTGTCGGGCAGCGGCATCGGGTCGGAGGCGGTGAAGCGGAAGCGCGCACCCTTCAGGCGCTCGATCCGGCAGGTCAAGACCACGGCCTTGAACTTCAGCGCCAGCTTGGCTGGCGCGATGGCGGTCATGGCGTCGTGCCCGAAGAAGGGAATCGGCACGCCGCGGTTCTGCTTCTGGTCGATCAGCACGGCCAGGTAGCCGTTGTTGCGCAGCAGGTCGATGGCGCCCAGCGCACCGCCGCCACCCTTGTTGAGGATGCGCGCGCCGCCGGTGCCGCGGATAAAGGTGACGACACGGTCGATCAGCGGATTGTTCGGCGCGCGGGCGAAGGCGGTGAGGATCAGCCCGCGTCGCGCGGCATAGAGCGGCACCACCTCGAAGTTGCCGAGATGCGCGCCGAAATAGATGCCGGGACGCTTGGCGTAATAGGCGTCGGCCAGCGGCTTCTCGTTCACCATCTCGACGCGGCCGGAGTCCGGATGGCTGATGCGGCCGAGGTGCGGGTACTCGAATAGCACGCGGCCCAGGTTGTCCCACATGGCGCGCACGATGCGCTCGACCTCGGCCGGCACGATGCCGGGAAAGGCCAGGCGCAGGTTGGCGCGCGCGCGCCGCGACAGCTTCAGCCGCGGTCCCAGGTGCCGGCCGATCCAGCCGCCCAGGCCGGAGGCCCAGTCGGCCGGCAGCAGCCGCAGCATGCCCAGCAGCAGGAAGGCCAGCGCCGCCTCCAGCGGATGGCGGATGTAGCGGTCGAACCAGGGACGTCTATCCACGGGCCAGGGCACCTTGCAGCAGTCGGTCGAGCGCGTCCCTATCGGCGAAGACAAGGCGTACCGCAAGCGCCGCGATGTCGCCCCGCGCCGCCGGCGGCAGGCGGGCCAGGTCCTTGCTGGTGGTGATCAGGCGGGCCCCGGCCGCCGCCGCCCGGTGGCGCAGCGCCTGCAGCTCGGCCGGGCGAAAGACGTGGTGGTCGGGGAAGGCCTGGGCGGCCAGCAACGTCGCGCCAGCCTGGCGCAGCGTGGCGAAGAATTTCTCCGGCCGGCCGATGCCGGCGAAGGCCAGCAGGCGCTGGCCGGCCAGGTCACTCGACTCGGGTCGCAGCTCGGCCCGCAGCAGCGGCAGTCCGGCCAGGCGGGGGGCCAGTCCGGTGTCGTCGGCGCCGATCAGCAGCGTCGCCTGCGCGCGGGCCATGCCTTCACTCAAGCTCTCGCGCAGAGGACCTGCGGGAATGCAGCGGCCATTGCCGAGGCCCTGGCCGCCGTCGAAGACGAGCAGGGAAAAGTCCTTGGCCAGGGTGGGGTTCTGGAAGCCGTCGTCCATCACGATGACGTCGCCCTGGCCGGCCGCCAGGCGCGCGCCGGCGACGCGGTCACGGGACACCACGGTGGGCCAGGCGGCGGCCAGCAGCAGCGGCTCGTCGCCGACCGCGGCGGCGTCATGGCGCGCCGGATCGACCAGCAGCGGTCCAGCCTCGCGCCCGCCATAGCCGCGGCTGAGGAAGACCGGCCGACGGCCCAGCGCGGCCAGGCGTTCGGCCAGCGCCAGCGCCGTCGGCGTCTTGCCGGTGCCGCCGGCCAGTAAGTTGCCAACGCAAATCACCGGACAGGCGGCGCGAGCCGGCGTGACACCACGCCGCCGCAGCCGGCCGGCCAGGGAGTAGCCGGCGCCGAGCGGCGCCAGCAGCGTCGCCAGCGGGCCGCCGCGCTGCCAGAAGGCGGGCGCCTGCATGGCGGTCAGGGCCGCGCGATGGCGGGCTGCTTGCGCGCCTTCTTCCGGCTCTTGGGGCGGCGCCCCAGATCGGCGGCCGGCGGCACCGACGGCCGGCCGCAGCGTCGATCAGCCTCGGCGGTCAGCGCGTTCAGGTCACTTTCGAGCTGGCGCCGCGCCGCCTCGATGTCCTCCAGGCGGGCGTCGGCCGGTATCAGGATCGGCTGGCCGAACAGCAGGACGCCGCGATTGAAGGGCCAGGCCAGCAGGAAGCGGTCCCAGGACCCCATCAGGCGACCGCGCCGCACTGCGCCGCTGACCGCGACCAGTGGCACGCCAGTGGCCTGCGCCACCATCACCGCACCGCCCTTGGCGCGCATCAGCGGCCCGCGCGGCCCATCCGGCGTGATGCCGACGACATGGCCCTTGGCCAGCACCTCGCGCATTTCGCGCAGCGCCTCGCTGCCGCCGCCCTGCGGCTTGCTGCCTGAGCCGGTGATCACCGTCATGCCCAGGCCGCGCATGGCGCGGGCGATGAAGGCGCCGTCGCGATGGCCGGAGATCAGCATGTGGAAGCGCCCCGGCTCCGGTCCGCGCCAGGCTGCGCGCATCACCGCCAGACGGCCGTGCCAGAAGCAGAATACGCCAGCCCGCTGCTCTCTCAGCAGCGTCTCGACTGCGGGCGGCAATTCGTAGGACCAGCGGGTGGTGCGCCAGACCAACCAGAGATAACGCGCGGTCATCCAGGCCAGCAGCGCCTGTGTCGAGGTCCGGGCGAGAAGCCGCTTAGCGACCGCCATGGCTAGGCTTGTCGGCGGAGCGCCGCGGTGCGCGCATCGCGCTCCTGCTCGGCGAACTGCTGGGCATAGAGATGGGCATAGAGGCCGCCCTTGCGCAGCAGCTCGGCGTGGGTGCCCTGCTCGGCCACCCGGCCTTCGCGCAGCACATAGATCAGGTCGGCGTCGACCACGGTGGACAGGCGATGGGCGATCACCACGGTGGTGCGGCCCTGCATCAGCATCTTCAAGGCGCGCTGCACATGGCGCTCGGACTCGGTGTCCAGCGCGCTGGTCGCCTCGTCGAGCAGCAGGATCGGCGCGTCCTTCAGCATGGCGCGGGCGATGGCGACGCGCTGGCGCTGCCCGCCCGACAGCTTGACGCCGCGCGGCCCGACCGGCGTGTCATAGCCCTGCGGCAGCTCCAGGATGAAGTCGTGCGCGCCGGCGTGCCGGGCGGCGGTCTCGATCTCCTCGGCGGTCG
The DNA here is from genome assembly GCA_038363005.1 of Rhodospirillales bacterium. Taxonomy (GTDB): domain Bacteria; phylum Pseudomonadota; class Alphaproteobacteria; order Kiloniellales; family JACOMY01; genus JAKOWB01. The sequence goes on along the minus strand of JBBQBI010000017.1, from coordinate 13,666 downwards.
CCGCCGGCCGGCCATAGGCGATGTTGGCGCGCACCGTCTCGTCGAACAGGATGATCTCCTGGCTGACCAGCGCCATGGCACCGCGCAGCGACGCCATGGTGACCTGGCGCACGTCCTGGCCGTCGATGGTCACGCGCCCGGCGGTGACGTCATAGAAACGCGGCAGCAGGTTCAGGATGGTCGACTTGCCGGCGCCCGAGGGACCGACCAGGGCGATGGTCTTGCCGGCCGGCGCGCGCAGGTCGATACCGTTCAGGGCCGGCGCCCCGGTGTCGTAGGAAAAGTGCACGGCCTCGAGCCGGACCTCACCGCCGCTCACCGCCAGCGGGCGCGCGTCGGGCGCGTCGACGATGCTGGGGTCGAGGTCGAGAATCTGGAAGATGCGCTCGGCCGCGGCCAGGCCTTCCTGCAGGTTGGCGTTCAGCTTGGCCAGGCGCTTCACCGGGTCATAGGCCAGCAGCAGCGCGGTGATGAAGGCGAAGAAGGCACCTGGTGTCTGCGCGCCGTCCATCACCCGGTTGGTGCCATAGACGATGACCGCGACGATGGCGAAGCCGGCCAGGATCTCCATGATCGGCGACAGCAGGTTGCGCGTCACCGAGGCCTTCTGCTGCAGCAGGAAGACCTCGTCGATGGCTTCCTCGGCACGGCCGATCTCGTGCGGCTCCATGCCATAGGCCTTGACGTGGCGCACGCCCTGGAAGGTCTCGTCCAGCAGCGTGGTCAGGCGGCCCATCATGGCCTGGGTGTTGCCCGATACCTTGCGCATGCGCTTGCCGATGCGGACGATCGGCAGCACCGCGGTGGGGAAGGACAGGAAGGCGATGGCGGCCAGCAACCAGTCCTGCCAGAACATTAGCCCGACCAGGGCGACCACCGTCAGCAGGTCGCGACCGAAGCCGGTCAGCGTGGTGGACACGGCATTGCGCAGCAGCCCGACGTCGTTCAGGAAGCGCGACACCAAGGAGCCCGGCGAGGTCTTGTTGAAGAAGGCCAGGTCGGACAGGATCAACTTGCGATAGAGCGCCGACTGCAGGTCGGCGACGACGCGAAAGCCGGTGAAGCTCATCAACACCGCCTCGCCGAAGGAGGCGACGCCGCGGATCGCGAAGATGCCCATCACCAGGATGGCCAGGATGTAGAGCGCGTTGGGGTCCTTGGCGCCAAAGGCCTCGTCGATCAGCGGCTGCATGATCTGCGCCATGCCGGCCGTGGTGGCGGCGACCAGCACCATGCAGGCGACGGCGCCGGCGATGCGCCAGCGATGCGGCCGCACATAACCCTTCACCAGGCGCTTGACGAGCGGCCAGGTGGTACGGTCGAGCGGTATGCGCTTCTTCGGTTTGCGGGCCATGGTGGACGGGCGCGACCATAGCACCGGCAATCGGCGCTTCCTAGCAGCCGAGAGGCGCCGCCGGCGGCGCCGCCCGCCGCGTCGTCAGGCCGCAGCCGGCGGGGTGACGGCGGCGGCGCGTCCTTCGCCGAATGGCGCCAGGTTGGCGAGGAAGAGTTCCGCCGTCGCCGGCCAGGAGAAGGTCTCGGCATGCGCCCTGGCCCGTGCCGGGTCCAGTGTCAGCGCCGCCAGGGCCGCCCGCCGCAGGTCGCTGTCGAGCGCGCCGGCACCGCTGCCGGCCAGGATGTCCTTCGGCCCGGTCACCGGGAAGGCGGCCACGGGCAGGCCGCTGGCCAGCGCCTCCAGCACCACCAGGCCAAAGGTATCGGTCAGGCTGGGGAAGACGAAGACATCGGCGGCGGCGTAGTGGCGCGCCAGCGCCTCACCCTGCTGCGGCCCGGCGAAGTGCGCCGCCGGGAAGCGGCGCTTCAGCTGCTCGAGCTGCGGTCCGCCGCCCACCACCAGCTTGCTGCCCGGCAGCTCGAGCGCCAGGAAGGCCTCGATGTTCTTTTCCACCGACACGCGCCCGACGTAGGCGAAGATCGGGCGCGGCAGCGCATAGGGTGGCGCCTCGCGCCCATCTCTCAGCTCCGGTCGGGGCCGGAACAGCGCCAGGTCGACGCCGCGGGTCCAGGGCTTAAGGTTGCCGAAGCCGCGCGCCGCCAGCTCGTCACTGAGCGACTGCGTCGCCACCATCACCCCGGACGAGGGGCGGTGGAACCAGCGCATGACCCGGTAGCCCCAGGCTGTCGGCACCGGGGCGCGGGCGGTGACGTATTCGGGAAAGCGCGTGTGATAGCTGGTGGTGAAGGGCAGCTTGCGGCGCAGCGCCCAGCGACGCGCCGCCAGCCCCAGCGGCCCCTCGGTGGCGATGTGCAGCGCCTCGGCGCCGCTGGCATCAAGCAGGCGCGCGACCTTGCCGCCCTGCAGCAGGGCCAGGCGGATTTCCGGATAGGTCGGACAGGGCAGCGTGCGAAAGGCCGGCGGCGCGATCACCGTGACCAGGTGGCCCAGCACCTCCAGCTCCTGCTTGACGCGCGACAGCGTGCGCACCACGCCGTTGACCTGCGGAAACCAGGCATCGGTGACCAGGGTGATCCTCATGCCGCCACCCGCAGCTCGCCGGGCGCGATGACCAGGTCGCGCAACTCGGCCCAGCGCAGGATCTCGAAGCGGCCGTCGAAGTGCTCGACCAGCGCGGTGCAGCTTTCCACCCAGTCGCCGTCATTCATGTAGGTGATGCCGCCGATGTCACGGATCTCAGCATGGTGGATGTGGCCGCAGATCACGCCGTCGGCGCCACGCCGCCGCGCCTCCTCGGCCACCGCCCGCTCGAAGTCGTTGATGAACTGCACCGCGTTCTTGACCTTGAGCTTCAGGTAGGCCGACAGCGACCAGTAGCCGAAGCCCAGGCGGCGGCGGATCCGGTTGACCCAGGTGTTGAGCGCCAGCGCCGCGTTGTAGGCCCAGTCGCCGAACAGGGCGAGCCAGCGGTGGTACTTCACGATGCCGTCGAAGGCGTCGCCATGGGTGATCAGATAGCGCTTGCCCTCCGGCGTCTCGTAGATGTCGTCCTCCAGCACCTCGACGCCGCCGAAGTGGACGCCACAGTAGTTGCGAAAGGCCTCGTCGTGGTTGCCGGGCACATAGATCACCCGCACCCCCTTGCGCGCCTTGCGCAGCAGCTTCTGCACCACGTCGTTGTGCGCCTGCGGCCAGTACCAGGAGCGCTTCAGCCGCCAGCCGTCGACGATGTCGCCGACCAGGTAAAGCCGCTCGCAGCTCGTGTGCTTGAGGAAGTCGAGCAGGAACGTCGCCTTGCAGCCGCGCGTGCCGAGGTGGATGTCGGAGACGAAGACGGCGCGGTAGCGATGCGCCGCCAGCGCCGCCTCCTCGCCCTCCTCGGCCGCCTCGCCGGCCGGGTCGTCCCGCAGGGCCGCCAGGCCCGTCGCTTTTTCCAGGGTCTTCATGCCGCGCCCTCGCCGCTTTGCCAGAGAAGGGAAGACCGCGCGGATGCCAGTCTATTCTGACCTCTTAACAAAACCCTTGGCGCCGAATAATGAAGCTTCTGTAAAACTTGCAGTACTTGAAAACTTCATTTGATCGTAACGCGGCTGAAACGCTCATTTTATTTGACTGGCGCAATGAATATCCCAGCCGCGCCGGCCGGTCCGCGCCGCCCCCTCGTTATCTTCAATCCCACCGCCGGCAGCCGCCGCCGGCGACGGCTGGACCGCTTCCTGGCGGCCCTGACCGCTGGCGGCGCGGCGCCGCTGCTGCGCCAGACCACGGCGGTCGGCGATGCCCGGCGCCTGGCCTTCACCGCGAAGGCCGAAGGCGCCGACGCGCTGGTGGTGGCCGGCGGCGACGGCACCATCAACGAGGCGATCAACGGCCTGCTGGACGCCGGCACCGGCCTGCCGCTGGGGCTGCTGCCGCTGGGCACCGCCAATGTGCTGGCCGGCGAGCTCTGCCTGCCGCGCGACCCGGTGCGGGCCGCCGCCGTGGTGCTGGGCGGGCGGCGGCGCTGCGTGGCGCTGGGCGAGGCCAACGGCCGCGCCTTCGCCATGATGGCCGGGGTCGGCTTCGACGCCGCCGTGGTGGCCAACCTGAACCTGGCGCTGAAGCGCCGCCTGCGCCAGGGCGCCTATGCGCTGGAGACCCTGAGCCAGGCCTTCCGCTTCGATTTCCCGCGCTACAGCGTCGCCACCGCCGAGGGCGGCAGCTTCCAGGCGCGCAGCGTCATCGCCTGCAAGGCGGCACGCTATGGCGGCCCCTTCACCCTGGCGCGCGACGCCTCGCACGATCGCCCGACGCTGACCTTGGCGCTGTTCGAGCAGGGCGGCCCGCTGGCCGTGCTGCGCTTCGGCCTGGCGCTGCTATCGGGCCGCATGCACCGCTGCCGCGGCGTGCGCCTGGTGGAGACCGCCGCGGCGGAGATCAGCGGCCCGGCGGACAGCCCGGTGCAGGGCGACGGCGATGTCATCGCCCGCCTGCCGCTCAGCCTGACCGTGCGGCCCGAGGCACTGGAGGTGCTGGTGCGCTAGGCGTCAGCCGCCCTGCTAGTCGCGCGAGAAGCTGGTGTCCTTCGACAGCAGCATGGAATCGCAGATCACTGCCTTGCCGTCGCCGGAGATGCCGATCACGCCGCGCAGGTGGAACATGGAATCCACCGTCTCCTCGTAGGTCGGGTCGATGGCGAAGGCATCGATCGAGGGATAGCTGAAGAAGCTGGCGAAGCGCGAGGTCGGGTCGTCGGGGAAGCCGGTTTCCGGATCCACCGACGCCAGGCGCTTCACGCGGTCGAGCATCGCCTTGCAGGCCTCGTCACTGCTGGGCGCTTCCAGCGACCAGGTCCAGATCATGATCTGGTCGTCCTGGTAGTTGACGAAGGCGGAGTAGCCGTTGACGTTGCCGTCGGCCATCACCAGCGCCTCAAGCCGCGCCAGCGTCAGGTCGAACAGCGTCGCCGGGGTGCCCTGCAAGGCCGCCACCACCTCCGGCGGGCCCGCCAGGGCGCCACCGCTGGCCAGGGTCAGGCCGGCTGCCAGCACGGCAGCGAAACGAGCGAAACCTTGCATGGCGTTATCCCCCGATGAACGATTGCCTGGGACGATTGCTGGCGCCGCATTGACCGCAGTCTAGCCCAGCCGGTCAGCGTCCGGCGATGGTCATTCCCTCGACCAGGCAGGTCGGCGCGTCCATGCCGGTGCGGAAGGACAGGTCGTCGGCCGGTGTCAGGCGCTGGAACATGTCCTTCAGGTTGCCGGCGATGGTGACCTCGGCGACCGGATAGGCCAGCTCGCCGTTCTCGATCCAGAAGCCGGCGGCGCCACGGCTGTAGTCGCCGGTGACGCCGTTCACCCCCATGCCCATCAGCTCGGTGATATAGAGCCCGCGCGCGACGCCGCCGATCAGTGCCTGCGGGCTCTGGCTGCCGGGCGCGAGATAGAGGTTGCTGACCGAAGGCGAGGGCGGCGACGAGGTGCCGCGCCCGGCACTGCCGGTCGAGACCAGGCCGAGCTGCCGGGCGGTCGCCAGGTCGAGCGTCCAGCCGGTCAGGCGGCCGCCCTCGATCACCGCGCGGCGCACCGCCGGCAGGCCCTCGCCGTCGAAGGGGCGCGAGCGATGGCCGCGCCGCCGGGTCGGATCGTCCCAGATGGTGACGCTGGGCTGGAACAGCAGCTGCCCCAGCTTGTCCTTGAGGAAAGAGGTGCCGCGCGCCACCGCGGTGCCGCTGACCGCGCCGGCCAGATGGCCCAGCAAGCCGCCGGCGACGCGCGGCTCGAAGACCACAGGCAGGCGGGCGGTTTCGGCCTTGCGCGGCTGCAGCCGCTTGATCGTACGCTCGCCGGCGCGGCGACCCAGGCTGGCCGGGTCTTCCAGCGCGTCACCCCAGACGCTGCGCACATAGTCATAGTCGCGTTCCATGCCGTCGCCGCTGCCGCCGATCACCGCGACCGACAGCGAGTGGCTGGAGACACCGTATTGTCCGGCGAAGCCGTTGCTCGCCGCCAGGCTGACCTGGCTGGCGCCCCAGCCGGCCTCGGCGCCTTCCGAATTGGTGATCCCGGGCACCGCGCGCGCCGCTGCCTCGGCGGTCTGCGCGCGCTCCAGCAGCAGCGCCGGCGGCGGCTCCACCGGGTCTTGCAGCTCCAGGTCGGGCAGGTCGCGCGCCAGCTGGCCGGGATCGGCCAGGCCGCACCAGGGGTCCTCGGGCACCACGCGGGCCATGGCGACGGCGCGCTCGGCCAGGGTCTCCAGCCCGGCCGGCGTGACGTCGTTGGTCGAGACCACGGCCTGGCGGTGGCCGATCAGCACCCGCAGGCCGACGTCCTGGCTCTCCTCGCGCTCCAGCTTCTCGGGCTGGCCCAGGCGCACCGCCTGCGACAGGCCGGCGGAACGCACCAACACGGCGTCGGCGGCCTCGGCGCCTTCGGCCTTGGCGCGGCGCAGCAGGTCGGCAAGCAGGGACAGGTCGGCGGTGGCGCTGGACATCGGACAAGATCTCTCCTGGCAGGGGCGGCGTCAGAGGTAGCGGGAAACCGCCGCCACCCCAAGGGGCTTGCAGCGCCGGCTGGGAATGCCGGCCAGCCCAGTCATGTGGGGTGCCCCGGGCCCGCAGGGAAGCCGCGGCGGCCACCGCGCGACTGGACAGCCATACCGCGACCATAGCAGCATCGCCTGGGGCCTACGCGCCGGTGGCGCGGCGGGGCAGTCGATTCGTTGCCGAACCAGGGGGACCGCATCTTGCCCAAGGCAATCCGGGTCTATGTGCGCTGGGTCGATGCCTTCAACCGGCGCATGGGCCGGCTCGCCATGCTGCTGGTCTTCGTCATGATGGGGGTGCTGCTCTACTCCGCCTTTTCCAAGGCCACCGGGCGCTCGCCGATCTGGGTGGTGGAGATCGCGCAGTTCACCCTGGCCGCCTACTACCTCATCGGCGGCGGCTATTCGATGCAACTCGACAGCCATGTCCGCATGGACCTGCTGTACAGCCGCTGGTCGCCGAAGCGCCAGGCGGTGACCGACGCCATCACCATCTGCTTCCTGATCTTCTATCTGGTCATTCTGCTGCTCGGCGGACTGTCCAGCACGCAGTACGCCCTGGAATACAACCAGAAGAACTATTCCTCCTGGGGCCCGCCGCTGTGGCCGATCAAGTGCATCATGACGCTGGGCGTCCTGATGATGCTGCTGCAGGCCATCGCCACCTTCTTCAAGGATATCGCGCGCGCCCGGGGGAAGACCCTCTGATGAGCTACGAACTCATCGCGCTCCTCATGTTCTCGACGATGATGATCATGCTGCTGACCGGGCAGCGGGTGTTCGGCGCCATCGGCTTCGTCGCCTCGCTCTCGGCGCTGCTGCTGTGGGGCGACGGCGGCTTCGAGATGCCGTTCAACGCCAGCTTCCAGCTGCTGAACTGGTACCCGCTGCTGACGCTGCCGCTGTTCATCTTCATGGGCTACATGATGTCCGAATCGGGCATCGCCGATGACCTCTACCGCATGTTCCACGTCTGGTTCGGGCCGATCCGTGGCGGCCTGGCCATCGGCACCATCGGCCTGATGGTGGTGATCTCGGCGATGAACGGCCTGAGCGTCGCCGGCATGGCGATCGGTGCCACCATCGCCCTGCCCGAGATGCTGCGCCGTGGCTACGACAAGATCATGGTGACCGGGGTGATCCAGGCGGGCTCCTCGCTCGGCATCCTGATCCCGCCCTCGGTGGTGCTGGTGCTCTATGGCATGATCGCGCGCCAGCCGGTCGACCAACTGTGGATGGCCGGCGCGCTGCCCGGCCTGATGCTGGCCACGCTATTCATCATCTATATCGTGGTGCGCTGCTGGCTGCAGCCCGAGCTGGGCCCGGCGCTGCCGATCGAGGAGCGGCGCCAGATCACCTGGAGCCAACGACTCAGCCTGCTCCGCGCCGGCATCCTGCCGCTGTTCATCTTCTGCGCCATGACCGGCCTCTTCCTGCTCGGCATCACCAGCCTGGTGGAAAGCTCGGCAGTCGGCGCCGTGGCCTCGATGCTGGCGGCGGCGGTGAAGCGCCGCCTGACCCGCCAGGTCATGGAAGACACGCTGCGCAAGACGCTGTCGATCAGCGCCATGTTCATGTGGATCATCCTGGCGGCGCTCTGCTTCGGCGCGGTGTTTGACGGCCTGGGCGCGGTCAAGGCGATCCAGAGCCTGTTCATCGAGCGCTGGGAGCTGACGCCCTGGGAAGTGCTGATCATGATGCAGCTCAGCTACATCGTGATGGGCATGTTCCTCGACGACACCGCCATGCTGGTGATCGTCGCGCCGCTCTATATCCCGCTGGTCGGCTCGCTTGGCTTCGACCTGGTCTGGTACGGCGTGCTCTACACCATCACCTGCCAGATCGCCTACATCACCCCGCCCTTTGGCTATAACCTCTTCCTCATGCGCGCCATGGCACCACCCGAGGTGACGCTGGCGCACATCTATCGTTCGGTGGCACCCTTCGTGCTGCTGATGATCATCGGCCTGGTGCTGGTGACGATCTATCCGGAGATCGCACTGTGGCTGCCCGAGCAATTGAAGACCTCGGGACGGCCCTGACGCCCCGCCCGCCGCAAGGCGGGATGCTAGCGTGACGTGGGTTCAAGGTGCGGTAGCCAAGGTCCGTCTGGCCGCGGTGAGGGCGTTGGGGCCAACGAAGGGACCTGGGCTGCCGGTCAACCAACAAAGGGGAGCAGGAAGGTCATGAACAAAAGACGCGAATTCCTGAAGAAGGCGGGCCTGACGACGGCCGGCGTGGTCGGTGCCAGCACCATCGCCGCGCCCTACGTCAAGGCGCAGTCGAAGATCAAGTGGCGCATGCAGACCTACGCCGGTCCGGCGCTGGCCGAGCACGTCGTCAAGAACGCCGTCGACGCCTTCAACGTGGCAGCCAACGGCGAGATGGAGATCGAGCTCTACACCGCCGACCAGCTGGTGCCGCATGGCGAGCTGTTCCGCGCGCTGCAGAACGGCACCATCGACATGGCGCAGAGCGACGACGACTCCATCGCCTCGCCGATCGACGTCGCGGTGTTCGGCGCCTACTTCCCCTTCGCCTCGCGCTACAGCCTGGATGTGCCGGCGCTGTGGCACTGGTACGGGCTGAAGGAGATCTGGGAAGAGGCCTATTCGGAGATCAAGGGCGTCACCTGGCTCTCCACCGGCTCGTGGGATCCCTGCAACGCGGCCACCACCAAGCCGATCCACAGCCTGGCGGACCTGCAGGGCCTGCGGCTCTACACCTTCCCGACCGGCGGGCGCTTCCTGTCGCGCTTCGGCGTGGTGCCGGTGGTGCTGCCCTACGAGGACGTGCAGGTCGCCATTCAGACCGGCGAGCTGGACGGCGTCTGCTGGTCCGGCATCACCGAGGTGCACACCGTCGGCTGGTCGGATGTGACCAAGTACTACCTGACCAACAACATTTCGGGCGCCTGGGCCGGGTCCTACTTCGTCAACACCGACCGCTGGAACGAGATCCCCAAGCACCTGCAGCAGCAGCTCAAGATGTCGATCGACATGTCGCACTACTACCGCCTGCACTGGTACTGGTGGGGCGAGGCGCACTACCGCACCAAGGGCAAGCTGGAGCTGACCACGATCCCCGGCGGCGAGTGGGCGACGGTCGAGGCCGAGGCCCTGAAGTTCTGGGACGAGATCGCCGAGCAGAGCGACCGCAACAAGCGCGTGGTGCAGATCCTCAAGGACTACGTCGCCACCATGGAGAAGGCCGGCCCGCCGTACCGCTACGGCTGAGCCAGGCTGCCTCCCGACCTGCCAACTGGGCCCCGGCGGCGACGCCGGGGCCCTTCGTTTTTCAGGTCGGCCTATCTCAAACCATTGTCAACGTAACCGGCGTGGCACCGCGACAGGCGTCGAGGATCGGGCAGCCGCGATCCACCGCCGCCAGCAGGCGCCGCAGTGCCTCGGGCGAGGCGTCGCTCTCCAGCTTGAGTGTCAGTGCCAGGCTCTGGAAGCCGGAGCGCACCGCCGGGTCGGCGTCGAAGAAGCCGCGGATGTCGAGGTCCCCGGACAGCCCCACCTCGATGCGACCGACCGTGATGTCCAGCAGCGCGGCGTGGCAGCGCAAGGTGACGCAAAGGCTGGCGCCCAGACCGGCCAGCATTATCTCCGCCGGGTTGGCCGCCTTGTCCGTGCCGCCGAAGGACGTCGGCTCATCCACCACCACCAGGTGCCGGCCGAAGCGGCCCTCGGTATAGAAGGGCTCCTCCTGCAGGATGCTGCCGGCGATGGGTTCGCGGCAGGTGGCCGGGTCACCGCCGGCAGCCGCGGCACGGGCCACGGCTTGGTGGTGCAGCATCTGGTCCTTCAAGGTCATGGCGCGCCTCCCCGCTTCTGCCGGCGGCAGTCTCCGGCAGACGGCGCGCCAACGCCAGGGGCTAGAGGCCGCTGGCCAGCACCAGGCAGGCCACTGCGCCGGCAATCTGCGCGGTGAAGGTCATCACCATGCCGACCACCCGGCAGAGCCCTGGCGTCGTCGGCGACCAGAGCCCGACGACATGCAGCAGCCGGCCCAGCAGCAGCAGCCCGCCGACCAGGTGCAGCAGCCAAAGCTGCGCGCCCAGCCCCTCGGCCAGGCCCAGCAGGATGATGGTGATGGGAATATGCTCGGCGGCATTGCCGTGTACGCGCACGGCCCGCTGCAGCAGGGCATGGCCGCCGTCGCCCAGGCTTTGCCGCAACCTGGCCCGCAGCGGCGGCACCCGCATGGCCAGGAAGGCCAACAACAGGCCGGCAAGGCCGGCATAAAGCGCGGTGACGGGTAGCGGCATGGGGTCCCCCCGGGGGCTTTGTGGCGACTGCGTCATCACATAGTCTTGGCCGCCGCCAGAAAAAGAGGAGCCCGCGATGCCCCGCCCACAAGCCACCGCCACCTTGCAGGTCGACGACGAGCGAGTGCGTGTCTTCCGTTACGATTTCGCGCCGGGCGCGGAGACCGGGCACCACCGCCACGGCTACGACTACGTCATCGTGCCGGTGACCGACGGCCAGCTGCTGATTGAAAGCGCGCAGGGCGAGGCGCGGGCCGAATTAAAGGCGGGCGTCTCCTACCGCCGCCTGGCCGGCGTCGAGCACAATGTCGTCAACGCCGGCGACCGGCCGCTGAGCTTCATCGAGGTGGAGCTGAAGTAACTACCCCCGCTCGGCCTCCGCGGTCAGCAGCTTGGCCTTGCGCTCCATGCCCCAGCGATAGCCGCTGAGGCTGCCATCCTCGCGCGTCACACGGTGGCAGGGGATCAGCAATGCCACCGGGTTGGTGGCACAGGCGCGACCGACGGCGCGCGACGCGCTGGGCAGGCCCAGCCTGGCCGCCACCTCGCCATAGCTGCGGGTCTCGCCCGCCGGGATCGCCAGCAGCTCCTGCCAGACGCGGCGCTGGAAAGCCGAGGCGCGCACGTCGAGCGGCAGGTCGGGGTGCGGCACAGCGCCCTTCAGGTAGTCGACGACGCTCTGGATCGCCGGCTTCAGGCGGGCCTGGTCGCGGGCAATGCTCTGGGCGGCGGGGAATTCGGCGCGCAACGCCTGCTCCAGTGCCGTCTCGTCATCGCCCAGCGCCAGGAAGCAGATGCCCTGCGCCGTGGTGGCGACCAGCAGCCGGCCGAGCGGCGAGGCGGCCACCGCGAAGGCGATCGCGGCACCCTTGCCGCCCTTCTGATAGGAGGACGGCGTCATGCCGAAGCGCCGCGCCGCGTCCTCGTAGACCCGGCTGGAGGAGCCGTAGCCGGCGCCATAGGTCGCCCCGGCGACGCTGCCGCCCTGCCGCAGCTCGCTGCGAAAGCGCTTGGCGCGACGCTCCTCGGCATAGGCCGTGGGGGTGATGCCCAGCGCGCGGCGAAAGGCGCGGCTCAGCGCCCAGGGGGTGGAACCCAGCTCGGCCGCCAGGGCGCCCAGGTTGACCCGCTCGCCCAGGTCGGCGTCGAGCACGCGGCAGGCGCGCTCGACCAGGCGCAGCGCCGGATCGCCGGCTGGCAGCGCGGCGGGGGCGGTGGTGGTGGAGTCTGCGGGGTGGCTCATGGTCTGCAGCATAGCGGTCCTCGTGGTGTCTGCGGGTGTGCTTGACGGACAAAATGGCGCCACCGCCGCGGCCTCGCTATCCGGGCCTTGCGGTCCAGCCTGGAAGCAATCCACAGAATCAAGCCTTGAGGTTCAATCCGGAGCTGTAACAAACTCGTCACGGCACTGACCAGGAGGGGTCGCGCCCGACACCTAGGGTGGCGGTCGCGTAACCGTCCGGAGACCGCGTCGTCGTCCAGGCGGCGTTTTTGATGCCGACAACAGGGAGTTAAGACATGACGATCCGCAACAAGCTGTTCGGCGCCTTGGCGGCGCTGGCCCTCGCCGGGGCCGCGGTCCCGGCGCTGGCGGTCACCGAGGTCCAGTGGTGGCATGCCATGGGCGGCGAACTGGGCGAGAAGCTCAACAAGATCGCCGACGACTTCAACGCCAGCCAGGGCGACTACAAGATCGTCCCGGTCTACAAGGGCAACTACACCGAGACGCTGACCGCGGCCATCGCCGCCTTCCGCGCCCACGAGAACCCGGCCATCGTCCAGGTCTTCGAGGTCGGCACCGCCACCATGATGGGGGCCAAGGGTGCGATCTATCCGGTCTACAAGCTGATGGCTGACGCGCAGGAGCCCTTCGATCCGAAGAACTACCTGGCTGCCGTGACCGGCTACTACAGCGACACCGAAGGCAACATGCTGTCGATGCCGTTCAATTCCTCGACGCCGGTCATGTACTACAACAAGACCGCGTTCGAGAAAGCCGGCCTGGACCCCAACAACCCGCCGAAGACCTGGGACGAGCTGGCCGACGACGCCCGCGCCATCATCAAGGCCGGGGCCGCCACCTGCGGCTTCACCACCGGCTGGACCTCGTGGATCCAGCTGGAGAACTTCTCGGCGCTGCACAACGTGCCCTTCGCCACCAAGGACGACGGCTTCGCCGGGCTCGACACCGAGCTGGCGATCAACACCCCGCTGCACAAGAAGCACATCCAGGACATGGTGGACTGGCAGAAGGAGGGCGTCTTCAAGTACGGCGGTCGCCGCTCCGACTCCGCGCCGCTGTTCTATTCGGGCGAGTGCGCCATGTACATGAACTCCTCGGGCGCGCAGGCCGGTGTCAGGGCCAATGCCAAGGACTTCGAGTTCGGCGTCGCCATGCTGCCCTTCGAGGCGGAGGTCGACGGTGCGCCGCAGAACTCCATCATCGGCGGTGCCACGCTGTGGGTGCTGCAGGGCCGCCCGGCCGAGGAGTACAAGGGCGTCGCCAAGTTCTTCACCTACCTGACCTCGGCCGAGGTGCAGGCCTGGTGGCACCAGCAGACCGGCTACCTGCCGATCACCTACGCCGCCTATGAGCTGTCGAAGAGCCAGGGCTACTATGACAAGAACCCCGGCACCGACGTCTCGATCAAGCAGATGACGCTGAACCCGCCGACGGTGAACTCCAAGGGCCTGCGTCTCGGCAACTTCGTGCAGATCCGTGACGTGATCAACGAGGAGCTGGAGTCCGCCTTCGCCGGCAACAAGACGGTGGACCAGGCCATCGCCGACGCGGTGGAACGCTCCAACGAGCTGCTGCGCGAGTTCGAAAAGGCAAACATGTAAGGTGCCAGCGGCCGCCCCCCACCCCCGGGGCAGGGGCGGGCACCATCCCCCAAACCGGAAAGCGCAAACGGAAAAGGGTGAGCCAAGGCCCCCACATGCCAACCATA
>JBBQBI010000016.1:0-106219 GCA_038363005.1 Rhodospirillales bacterium | reverse complement strand
CCCATGTCATGGGAGAGGGGCTACGCTCGACGGGAGCGGGAGGAGAACGCGCCCATGGCCAAGCAACCCACCACCTTCGGCACCGCCGCCTATGGCGGCCCCGGCTGGTCGCCGCGCACGGCGGACCACGCCGAGGAACTCGGCACGCTCTGGGCTGCCTGCGGCATCGAGAACGAGTGGGCGCCGCTGAAGGCGGTGCTGCTGCACCGCCCGGGGCCGGAGCTGGCGGTGGAAGACGTCGATGCCGCGCAGCTGCTGGAGAAGCCCAACTTCGCCCGCGCCGTGCAGCAGCATGATGCCCTGACCACCGCTTTTCGCACCGCCGGTGTTGCGGTCCACTATGTCGAGCCGCCGGTCTCCCCCACCTCGCCCAACCAGATCTTCTGCGCCGACCTCTTCGCCATGACGCCGGAGGGCGCCATCCTGGCGCGCCCGGCCTCCAGCGTGCGCGCAGGGGAGGAGCGCTGGGTGGCGCGCCGCCTGGCCGACATCGGCGTGCCGATCCTGGCGACCTTGACCGGCAACGCGGTCTTCGAGGGCGCCGACCTGGCCTGGCTCGACCGCAAGACCGCCGCCATCGGGCGCGGCCTGCGCACCAACGAGGCGGCGATCCAGCAGATCGGCCCGCTGCTGGCACGCCTGGGGACCGAGCTGATCGCCGTCGACCTGCCCTTCGGCACCATGCACATGATGGGGCTGCTGCGGATCCTCGACCGCGACCTCGCCGTCGCTTGGCCGCGCCGCCTGCCCTTCGCCCTGGTGCGGGCCCTACAGGCGCGTGGCTACCAGGTGCACTTCCTGCCCGAGGAAGCCTCGGTGCCGCAGAACATCGCCTTCAACTGCGTGACCCTGGGCCCGCGCAAGATCCTGATGGTCGCCGGCCACCCGGAGACGCAGCACTTCTTCGAGGACCTCGGCGTAACGGTCCTGGCGCAGCCGGCCGACGAACTGGCCAAGGCGGCCGGGGCCATCGGCTGCCTGTCGGGGATCGTGGCACGGGCGCCTTCAAACGGGCTGCTATAGCTACCGGATCCAAATTGCTAGATCGGCCACGAAACCCACAGCCCGTACGGCGTTAGCATGCGCAATTGCTAAGCCGACTGATGTCAGCGTTAGGGACTTGATGGGTGAATTGTCCCAAAATGCAAATAGTTCGCCCAACCGCGGGATTGTTGGGGAAAGCATTGTCAAAATTTCATCTTTGCTAAGGAACGACTTTTCAAAAAAGGACCAGCATGTTGCCAGAACGTCTTCGGTCAATTGAATTTTTAATCTTGCACACTCTGCACGGAATACATCGTTATCTAAAGCGTTAAATTGAAGGTTTTGTCTATTATTTAAGCACGGCCTTATCAGGTCACTCAAAGAGTCTCTTAGTTCTGAGGGGAGGAGACTTTCAATGTCGCTCTTCACAAAGCCCTTACTTAACAGTCCGCCGTAAAGCTGGTGCAGAATTCTTGTTAAATCAACTGATGCTATTGATTGTATAGCACAAGATTGTGACTCCAAATAGCTATAGGATGATTGTTCTCTGCTTACATTATCTAGAAGTGGAATCACATGTTTGTTAATAGCATCAGCCAGACGATCTTTGTTGTTGATTCCTAAAAACTTGGTGTATCTAATAAGATACACCATCGATAATTCAGCGAATTCATTCTCAGTAAGAAGTGGAGCTTTTTCTATAGCTTCATTCAAGCTTAGGGACAATCTGGTTCTTTTTTCGTGCTTCGATCTTTCCGATATTAGATCTATCAAAGCGTCCCCTAATTCATCATCTCCGGAACGAGCGTAAGATATAGATGCGCGCCCGACCAAATACTGAAAATCTGGTTCAGAAAACGCTGTTGCCCTACTCTCTGGATTCTTCGCAAACTTTGCAACGAGTCTATCTTCAAAATCTTTAAGTCTAATATCTACCGTGCTTCGGGCCTCTTCTGAGAAAATTTTCATTTGAGCAGTAACAGATTCGATAATTGCACGCATGTTTTCAGAGGTCATGCCTTGTATTAATATCGTATTGCGGCCGCTCTGTATTGCCGTTCCATGATTGGATACGCTCTGATCTTGCCTTTCCTTCATCATCTACAACTTTGTATCTCTACCGGATTGCACGCCGACAGACTTTCCACTTAATGTCTGAATTTGTTTCAAGCGCTTGCTCTCTATCTTCTTCGCAACTCGCCAACCACAGAGAACGGTCAAAACCAAACCTGCAACACCGAGAACGACACTTGTCATATCCATTTCTTGTCATCCAAGGGCAGTGCCCATCAAAGTGTCATCTTAGTTGAAGAAAATATATCTCACGGCTCAGTCCCCTTAAAGTATCTTCGACAGTAGCCGGCGCTCGTGCTCCTGGTAGCCGCTCGTCGCATAGAGCTGCGCCGCGCGCGGGTTGTGCAGCTCGGCCTCCAGGCAGATCCGCAGGCCGCCGAGCGTCCTCACCTCCGCCTCGATCAGCGCCAGGCAGTGGCGGCCGAGGCCCCGGCCGCGGAAGGCCGCCTCCAGGAAGAACTCGTCGAGGAAGAAATCCAGGCCGCCGACCTCGATGGAAAAACCGTGCGAGGCCGAGACGTAGCCGATGCGCTGGCCCGCCAGCTCGATAAAGAAGCAGCAGGCATAGGGCGTGCCGTCGCAGAGCTGGCGCAGCGCCGCCAGGATCAACGGTTCGTCGAAGGGATGCTGGTCGTAGTCGTGGTAGGCGCGCACCAAGGCGGTCAGCGCCGCCAGGTCGTCCGGTCCGACCGGCCGCAGGATCGGCGCGCTCATGCCGCCTTGCCGCGCGCCGCCTTGGGTTCCTCGGGAGGCTCGATAGCCTCGATCAGGCGTTTGCGGATGCGCTCCAGCTTGGCCTTGTCGGTGATCTTGGAGCCCAGCACGCCCTGCACATAGAAGGTATCGACCGCGCGCTCGCCGAAGGTGGTGACCAGCGCGTTGTGGATGATCAGGCCCTGCTTGGTCAGCACGAAGGTGATGTCATGCAGCAGGCCGGGGCGATCGCGGGCATTGACCTCGATCACCGTGTCGCCGCGGCTGGCGTTGTTGTCGATCAGCACGCGCGGCGCCACGGTGAAGACCGCCAGGCGCGAGGGGATGGCCGGGCGGCGCTCCTTCAGCTCCACCCAGGGCTTGAAGTTGCCGCGCAAGGTGCGCTCCACCAGGCTGGCCAGCTTGGCTAGGCGGTCCGGCCGCTCGAAGGCGCCGCCTTGCTGGCGGTCGCGCACATAGAAGCTGTCGAGCGCCATGCCGTTGGCCAGGGTGAAGATCTTGGCGCCCTCGATCTCCGCCCCGGCCACCGCCAGCGCGCCGGCGATGCGGCTGAACAGGCCGGGATGATCGGGAGTGTAGAGCGTGATCTCGGTGACGCCGCGGTAGCGGTCGGAGCGGCTGTCGATGGTCAGGCTCTGGCCGTTGGCCTCGGCCTCGCGCACCAGGCCGGCGTGGCGGGCGTGCGTCTCGGCCTCGTGGCTGAGCCAGTAGGAGGGGTAGCCGCGCGCGACGTGTGCCTTGAACTCCGTCTCGCTCCAGCCCGGCAGCAGGGCGCGCAGCGCCTGCTGTGCCGCCTTCACCCGCGTCTCGCGCCCCTCGGTCACCAGGCCGCCGGACAGCACCTCCTCGGTGCGCCAGTAGAGGTCGCGCAGCAGCGCCGCCTTCCACGGCGTCCAGGTGCCGGGGCCGACGGCGCGGATGTCGGCCACCGTCAGCACCAGCAGCAGGCGCAGGCGTTCCAGCGACTGCACCTTGTCGGCAAAGACGCGGATGGTCTCGGCAGCGTCGAGGTCGCGCTTGAAGGCAGTGTCACTCATGTCGAGGTGGTGCAGCACCAGCCAGGAGACGCTCTCGGTCTCCTCCTCGCTGAGGCCGAGGCGCGGGCAGAGCTTCAGCGCCATCTCGGCGCCCAGTTCGCTGTGGTCGCGCGGCCGGCCCTTGGCCATGTCGTGCAGCAGCACGGCGACATAGAGCGCGCGGCGCGACAGCACCTTGTGCACCACGTCGGTGGCTATCGGCGCCTCGGTGGCGAGCTGCCCCTGCTCGATCTTCCACAGGATGCCGAGCGCGAAGATGGTGTGCTCGTCCACTGTGTAGTGGTGATACATGTTGAACTGCATCTGGCTGACCACGCGGCCGAAGTCGGGCACGAAGCGGCCGAACACCCCGGCCTCGCTGAGCCGACGCAGCGTGGTTTCCGGCCCCTTGGGGCTGGTCAGCATCTCCAGGAACAGGCGGTTGGCCTCCGGATCGGCGCGCAGCTCGGCGTTCACCAGGCGGCGGTTCTGGGTGATCCAGCGCAGCGCGTCGGGATGGATGTCGAGGTCGTTCTTCTGCGCCACGTGGAAGATGCGCAGCATGTCGATCGGCCGGGCCTTGAAGTCCTCCGGCCCGGCGACGGTGACGCGCGAGCCCTGCAGGTGGAAGCCTTCGATCTTGCGCCGCCGCTCCAGCGCCGGCAGCTTGAAGCGTGCGCGCCGGGCGTACTGCGCCTCCAGCTGGGCGCAGAAGATGCGGGTCAGGTCGCCGACATCCTTGGCCACCAGGAAGTAGTGCTTCATGAAGCGCTCGACCGCCTCGGTGCCGGCGTGGGCGGTGTAGCCCATGTGCGGCGCGATTTCCTTCTGCAGGTCGAAGGTCAGGCGCTCCTCGGGCCGGCCGGCGATCCAGTGCAGGTGACAGCGCAGGGTCCACAGGAAGCTTTCCGCCTTGGCGAAGCGCCGCGCTTCTTCGCGGGTGAAGACCTCCTGGTCGACCAGCTGTTCCACCGCGTCGACGTTGAAGACGTACTTGGCGATCCAGAACAACGTGTGCAGGTCGCGCAGGCCGCCCTTGCCCTCCTTGATGTTGGGCTCCAGCGAATAGCGCGAGCCGCCGTGGCGGGCGTGGCGCTCGTCGCGTTCGGCCAGCTTGGCCTCGACGAACTTGGCGTTGGTGCTGGCCTGCGCCTCGGCGCGGTAGCGCTGGCGCAGCTCGCTATAGAGCGCCTGGTCGCCCCAGACGTAGCGCGCCTCCAGCAGATTGGTGCGGATGGTGTGGTCGGCCCGCGCCTGGCGCAGGCAGTCGTCGACCGAGCGGGTGGCATGGCCGACCTTGAAGCCCAGGTCCCACAGGTAATAGAGAATCGATTCCACCACCTGCTCAGTGCGCGGCGTCATCTTGTAGGGCAGCAGGAACAGCAGATCGATGTCAGAGAAGGGCGCCAGCTCGCCGCGGCCATAGCCGCCGACCGCCACCAGCGCCAGGCGCTCGCCGGACGAGGGATTGCCCAGCGGATAGAGATCGCGCGCCGCATGATCGTACAGCGCCCGGATGATCTGGTCGGCCAGGAAGGCCAGGTTCTGCGCCGTGTCGCGCCCGCCGGCGCCGGCGGTGAAGCGCTGGCGGATCTCCTGCCGGCCATGCTCCAGCGTGTCTTTCAGCAGCGCCAGCACGGCCGGGCGCAGCGCCTCGGGCCGCGGCGCGCCGGCCACCAGGGCGCGGATCGCCTGGTCCAGCCGCGCGCGGTCGACGATGGCGCGCCGGCCGCGGCCGGCGTCCTCGCGAAGCGCGGCTTCGCGCGGGCCGGGCTCGGCCGTGGCACTGCGGGGAGGGCTGTCCATGATCCCAGAAGATCGGCCTTCCACCGCGTCGAGGCAAGGCCGGCCCAGGACAGGCGGCAAAATCCGCCGACAGCTTCAGCTTGCCGCGCTTGCCCGCCGGGTGATACCACGCGCCTCGAAACGCAGACCGCAGCCCCCTTGGGGGGTTGCCCGAAAGGACGAGCATGAGCCAGCCCAACCAGACCCCGGCGCCGCGCCGGTCCAACAACATTCCGCTGATCGCCGGCACCGTACTGCTTCTGGTGGCCATCGCCGCGGGGGCCTACTTCGCCTTCTTCGCCGGCCAGGGCGCACCCCAGATGACCGCGGTAAGCGACGCACCGCTGGTCGAGCAGGCGGCGCCGGTCAGCGACCTGCAGGCCTACCTCGACCGCACCCTGACGGAGGATCAGAAGAAGCTGCTGACCTATCGCGTCGAGGGCAACCGCATGCTCGACGTGATGGCCAAGTCGGCCGACGGCAGCCAGACCCTGACCGCGCAGGAGATCGAGTTCAAGGCACTCGATACCGCGCATGCCGAGCCCTACTTCGTCGACATGCGGGTGAAGGGCATGGAGATCACCCTGCCGCCGGACCGCCTGCCGGCCAGCGTCGGCCCCATCAAGGGCTCGATGATCTATGCCTACAAGTACGACGAGGCCGCCCACACCTTCGAGGTGCCGGCGGTGCGCTTCGACCTCGAGGGCCTGGCGACCATCGGCCTGACCGGCAGCTTCACCGACGTGACGTTGTTCGACGGCACCGGCAACGCGATGGACGGCCTGGCCGGCGGCAAGATCAAGGCGCTGACCTTCCAGCTCAAAGACCAGACGCTGCTGAAGGCCATGCTGGAGGAAACTGCCAAGAGCCAGGGCACCGACCTGGCCACCATGAAGACCCAGGGCATCGCCATGCTGACGATCCTGGAGACCCAGGTCACCGGCTCGATCGAAAAGCAGGCGCTGGTCGCCGCGCGCACCGTGCTGACCAAGGACGGCACCGTCACCTTGACGATCACCGCCAACCCGGCCGAGCCCTTCCCCTTCGCCAAGTTCATGTTGATCGGCCAGAGCGGCGGGCTGCCTGACCTGTCGGCGCTGGAGCCGCTGGGCGTGACCATCACGGCGGAGTAGCCACCAGCATGGCGCGGCGGGCCAGACGCCGGCGGTGGCTGGGTGGCCTGCTCGTCCTGCTGGCGCTGGGCGCCTGTGCCGAACCGGTGCCGCGTCGCAATCCGGTGATGACCGGGGCGGCGCGGATTGCCGATGACGCCGGCACGGTGGAGGCACAGGTCTTCGACGTGCCGCCCGGCGCCGACCTGCTCGCCATCCTGCTGATCGCGCCCGACGGCAGCGAGACCCCGTCCGGCCCCTTCGCCGTGGTGCATGGTGAACGCGGCCCGGGCTATGGCCCGACGGGCATCGGCGTCAGCCTGACCGGCGGCTCGAACTCGGGCCTGTCGGCGGGCATTTCGGCGGGGGTGAATTCCAGTGGCGGCGGACCGAGCGAAGCCTCGACCTGGCTGACCGCCGAAATCGCCGTGCCCGACCCCGCCAAGCTGCTGGCGGACCGGCGCGCCTGGCGGGTGGAGCTGCGCTGGGTTGAGGTCGGCGGCACCGCGCGGACCCTGCTGTTGCCCTGGCGCTAACGCCTCAGGTCGCTGGGGCCTCAGGTTGGGCGGACGGCGCTCTGCACCTGGCCCAGGCAGCTGGCGGCATCGGCCTTGTCGCCGTTCGCCGTGCTGCGTGCCTCGACATAGGCTACGCGGTTGGTCGCCCCATCGGGATAGAGGAAGACGTCGACCACGCAGGAGCCGCCGTCGTACTGCCAGATCTGCGCCTGCGCTTCCTTGCGCACACGTGTCGGCTCGCCCAGCGCGCCCAGCAGGCCGACGCTGTCGCGCCCCATCAAGTCGTCCGGGCGCACCATCGGACGGTTCAGACTCGCCTGGCCGCCGGTGGTCTGGCAGGCGCCCAGCAGCAGCAGCCCGAGCAGCGGCAGAAGGCGGGAAGTGGCGCTGGACATCATCGGCCCTTTGAACGAGAGAAAATCGGCGCGGGATGGCGCCTTGCCGCACATGGCAGAGCCGCGCGGGGCCCCTGGCCATCATTGACCCAGGGCGCCCACCAGCTTGGCCGGATCGGCGGCCTAGTTGAGGGTCAGCTGCGCTCCGCCGTCAAGCCGGTCGGCGGCGAGTCATCGGCCATGTCGGTCAGCTCCAGCGGCTGCAGCACCGGCATTGGCCGTGTCGGTTCGGCCTGGGCCAGGGTGAAGCGCGGCGTGGCGGGCGCGCTGGGCGCGCCAGCCGGCCCGTTGGCCAGGGCGACGCCAGGCGCCGGGCGAGTCTCGCCAGAGGGCCGGTCGATGGAGGCCCGGTCCATGGAGGCCCGGTCCATGGAGGCCCGGTCAACGGAGGGCCGCTCGCCGACCGGTTCCAGCGCCTCGATCTGGCCAGCGAGCTTGCCACCCGGCTCGATGTGCAGGTCGAGGTAGCGCACCTTGCCCAGCACCCGGCCGGTGGCCCGGATGACCAAGCGGCCGCGCACTGTCAGGTCGCCCTCGACCAAACCCTTGACCTCGCAGCTTTCGACATCGGCACGGCCGTCGAAGCTGCCATGCTCGGCGATCTCCAGCGTCTGGCAGTCTTCCAACTCGGCCTCGACCTGCCCCTCGATCACCAGCTTGGCACAGCCCTTCAGCAGGCCAGTGATGGCGATGCCGCGGCTGATGGTGAGCTTGCGGGTGTCCTGGACCTGCGGCTGGTTGGTCATCGGCCGCTGGTCGACGCGACGGGCCAGCGGCTGCAGGAAATCGGCCGGCCGGCGCGGCGCCTCACTGCCCGTGGGCGTGAGCGTGGCAATCGGTGGACGCGTGCTCATTGATGGTGGACCCCCTCCAGTTCGACGGCGTCGGGCGGTGTCCTGGCGATCCACCCCCCTCGACCGCAACCAGGTCCGGAGATGCCACAACCATTGTCGCACCGCCCGGCAAACGGGCGGGACGAGATTCCGTCCAGCGGCGCCAGGCCGCCGGAAGCGGGATCTCACATGGCAGCATCCCCTGACGGCCCTCTGGCGGAACCCCGCCGCGCAGCGACCGTTCACATTGAAATTCTACGTGGAAAATGGCTGGAAATCAAAGGTCTTGCACGCAGGCCCTTGCGCTCTTCGCGCTGAGCGGGTACTTCCCCGCCGCGACGCCCGGCCGCTATGCTGCAGTGCGGTAAAGACTGGACTGTCGGCTGCCGATGACTATACTCCCGCGCGCGACGCGACCCCCACACGAACGCGATCTGCCTCAAGGAGCCTCCATGACGGCGCTGGCGACCGACGTGGCCGGCATCGGCAATGCCATTGTCGACGTCCTGGCCAAGGCCGACGAGACCTTCCTGACCCGCGAGGGGCTGGCCAAGGGCAGCATGACGCTGATCGACGCGCCGCGCGCCGAGCAGCTCTACGACCTGATGGGCCCGGCGCGCGAGGTTTCCGGCGGCTCGGCCGCCAACACGCTGGTCGGCGTGGCGCAGCTGGGTGGCCGCGCCAGCTTCATCGGCAAGGTGCGCAACGACCAGCTGGGCGGCATCTTCCGCCACGACATCCGCGCCGCCGGCGTCGGCTTCGATACCCCGCCGGCGACCAGCGGCGCGGCCACCGCGCGCTGCCTGATCCTGGTCACCCCCGACGCGCAGCGCACCATGAACACCTTCCTCGGCGCCTGCGTCGAGCTGGGGCCCGACGATGTCGAGGCCGAGATCATCCAGGGCGCCAAGGTCACCTACCTGGAGGGCTATCTGTTCGACCGGCCGGAGGCCAGGCAGGCCTTCGTCAAGGCGGCCGAGCTGGCGCACGCCGCCGGGCGCAAGGTGGCGCTGTCGCTCAGCGACCCCTTCTGCGTCAATCGCCACGGCGCGGCCTTCCGCGGCTTGGTCGAGGGGCACATCGACCTGCTGTTCGCCAATGCCGACGAAGCGCTGGCGCTGACCGGCGCCGACAGCGTCGCCGGCGCCGCCGCCGCCCTTGAGGGCAAGTGCGAGGCCCTGGCCATCACCATGAGCGAGGCCGGCGCGCTTGTGCAGGGCGGTGGCCAGCGCCACATGATCCCGGCACAGGCGGTCGAACAGCTCGTCGACACCACCGGCGCCGGCGACCTCTTCGCCGCCGGCTTCCTCGCGGGCTACACCCGCGGCAAGACACTGGCCGATTGCGGCCGCCTCGGCGCCCTCGCCGCCGCCGAGATCATTTCCCACTATGGCGCGCGTCCCGAGGCCGACCTCAAGGACCTGGCGGCGCGCCACCTCGGATCCGGATTCCTGTCATGACCACGACCCGCCAACAGCTACGTAACCTCGCCATCATCGCCCACGTCGACCACGGCAAGACCACGCTGGTCGACGAGATGCTGAAGCAGTCGGGGGCCTTCCGCACCAACCAGAAGGTCGCCGAACGCGTCATGGACTCCAACGATTTGGAGCGCGAGCGCGGCATCACCATCCTGGCCAAGTGCACCTCGGTGCAGTGGGGCGAGAACCGCATCAACATCGTCGACACGCCGGGCCACGCCGACTTCGGCGGCGAGGTCGAGCGCATCCTCTCGATGGTCGACGGCGCGCTGCTGCTGGTCGACGCCTCGGAAGGGCCGATGCCGCAGACCAAGTTCGTGCTGGCCAAGGCGCTGCGCCGTGGCCTGCGCCCCATCGTGGTGATCAACAAGGTCGACAAGCCCGACGAGCGCGCGCTGGAGGTGCAGACCGAGGTCTTCGACCTCTTCGCGCTGCTTGGCGCCGACGACGCGCAGCTCGACTTCCCGACGCTCTTCGCCTCGGCCAAGCAGGGCTGGGCGGACGAGACGCTGGAAGGCCCGCGCAACTCCATGCAGCCGCTGTACAAGCGCATCGTCGCCCACCTGCAGGCGCCGGAGGCCGAGGACGAGGGCCCCTTCCGCATGCTGGCCACCACCCTGGAGTCCGATCCCTTCATCGGTCGCGTGCTGACCGGCCGCATCTATTCCGGCGTCGCTCGGCTCAACATGCCGCTGAAGGCGCTGCACCCCGACGGCCGGGTCATCGAGACCTCGCGCCTGACCAAGCTGCTGGCCTTCCGCGGCATCGAGCGCGTGCCGGTGACCGAGGCCATCGCCGGTGACATCGTCGCCATCGCCGGCCTGGGCGAGCCCACCGTCGCCGACACCATCTGCGACCCCGTGGTCGAGGTGCCGCTGACCAGCCAGCCGGTCGATCCGCCGACCCTGGCCATGACCTTCTCGATCAACACCTCGCCGCTGGCCGGCCGCGACGGCGACAAGGTGCAAAGCCGCGTCATCCGCAACCGCCTGATGAAGGAGGGCGAGGGCAACGTCGCCATCCGCATCACCGAGACTGCCGACCGCGACGCCTTCGAGGTCGCCGGGCGCGGCGAGCTGCAGCTCGGCGTGCTGATCGAGACCATGCGGCGCGAAGGTTTCGAGCTGTCGATCAGCCGCCCGCGCGTGCTCTACCAGACCAGCCCCGAGGGTCAGCGCCTGGAGCCGATCGAAGAGGTGGTGATCGACGTCGACGAGGGGCACTCCGGCGTCGTCGTTGACAAGATGTCCCAGCGCAAGGCCGAGCTGACCGAGATGCGGCCGTCCGGCGGCGGCAAGCTGCGCCTGGTCTTCCTGGCGCCGTCGCGCGGCCTGATCGGCTATCACGGCGAGTTCCTGACCGACACCCGCGGCACCGGCGTGATGAACCGCCTGTTCCACGCCTATGCGCCCTACAAGGGGGCGATCCCGGGCCGCCGCCAGGGTGTGCTGATCGCCAACGGCCAGGGCGCGACGGTGGCCTATGCGCTGTGGTACCTGGAGGAGCGCGGCGTGCTCTTCGTCAATCCCGGCACCGACGTCTACGAGGGCATGATCATCGGCGAGCACAGCCGTGACAACGACCTTGAGGTCAACCCGCTGAAGGCCAAGCAGCTGACCAACATCCGCACCACGTCCAAGGACGAAGCGGTGCGCCTGACCCCGCCCCGGCAGATGAGCCTGGAGCAGGCGCTGGCCTACATCGAGGACGACGAGCTGGTCGAGGTGACGCCGAAGACCATCCGCCTGCGCAAGCGCCTGCTGGATCCCAACGCGCGCAAGCGCGAGAGCCGGCAGAAGGAAGCGGTCTGATTTGGCGAGCGCCTATACGGCGTTGAAAGCCAGCATTGTATATGAAACCACAGGGTCGCCGCCTGGCTTTGTGACTGTCTTCTTTGTCAACTTGGCCGCGTAAAGTGCGCCCAAATTGAAGTCGCCCCGGTCAATTTGCTCTAAGTAGTTGGCCGCTAGATTCGATCCGAATCGGCCTCGTATGAGCATGTCCTGCCCTGTCGGGCGAAGTTCGAAGCGCCGCGAAATTGGGGTCACTCCGATTATCCTGCCTGTTAGATTTACCTCTTCTTCCGATAAGATAGCATCCTTTATCGATTCAAAAGCTCGCGCAAATTGTTGCTGTGTGATTTGAATCTGAGATCTACGTTCTTCGATTCTCATTCCAGCATTAGTCTTTGACATGTGTTCAAATAAACTGCGCGCTGCGCTGAAAGTTCGGTAGTCAACTTCCTCGAAAATATCTTCGATCCTCTCGCCCCCTCTCGCCATCATGACAATTACCGCATTGGCTTTAGTGATCGCTGGCGCGAGAAAAGACGGTATAAGTGGCGGTTCATCATAGGTCACCTCTTCCAAGCAGAACCCAAAAGAGCCCCTTACGACGTCTGTAATAAATAACTTGGAATGCTCCAACAGAGGTATAGGCCCCCTTTCTCCTAGAGAGCCTTGTAACATTTGAGCGAAGCTCGTTGAAACTATGTCTTGATATCTGGAAATTGCTTCTGTTGCAAATCTCGCATCTACGCCCTGCGTATCGTATACTGGGTCACCAAAGAAAAATAAGTCTACTGAAGCGGTGTTTTCAATTTCTTCTTCTAAGAGTGCAATTTCTGATAGCACTCGCACTTTGAGCGATTCGGCGGATAGCCTTCCTAGTGGATCATTTTGCCACTGATCGCGGATTGCCGCCTCAAGCTCCGATAGCTCCGCTCGCAAATAAGACATTCTAGATCGTTTACTCATGGCACACCCACCGATCGTAAATATGCCAGCATTTGCGCGTCTTCAACCGGCGTGTCTATTTGAATGGATAGGATTCCTTTCCAATGTTGAGTTCCTCTTTGATGAGAGAATAGGCTTAGCCAGTAAGCGGCGTTATCTACAACATTCTTAGGTGGCAAGCTTAAGTCCGCGAAATAAGTGTCGCACTTGTAAGCAGTCTTTACATGTTTATTATTGAAAGTTGGTGTGCTGGAAAGGAATACAGCCCAGCTCTGATTGTTGCTGTATTGCGCAGGTCTATTGAGGAAACTGATAATATCAATGTCATTTGGAGGCCTGCCAGAAGATGCTTCTATGTTTTCGACGAAACTTCCATCAACCCATTGAAATCCATCAGTAAACCCCAGACTCCGGAGATCTGCCCGAAACTGGAGAAGCCCCCACAAGAGAGCCTTCCTATCATTCGTGAGCGCAAGACTGGCGCCAATCTCACCGACCGTCGTTGAATATGGTGACCGTCCAGCAAGCTGGGTTACTGTCGACCCGGTAAACGGAGGAAGAAGGTGCCGATTGTCGAAAGATGGGATCATGGATTGACCCTAAGATCGTTGAATGGCATCGCATTATGGGTCGGTCTGACGCCGGTTCGTCAACTCTTCAGTGCATTAGGTTTACTTGCTCAGTTTATGCGCGATCCACCTCCTAGCTCATCGAGAAGGCTCGCGAGCGCTCGCTCGATCCTCCGAGACCAGCTGGCTATGTCTCACGCCTTACCTGCTTGGTCGGCCTTGAGCCAGCGGAAGAGTTCGGTCATGCGCGCCCCGACCAGCGCCTTGCCGTCGCGCTGGCTCCAGTCGTAGACGCCCCTGCCGTTGCCCAGGCCGTCGGCGCCCGTCGCGGCCAGCTCGGCGACCGCCTGCGCTGGCTGGGCGCTGGTATCGAGGTGGGGGATCAGCGAAGCGCCGAACTTGACCATGGTCTGCAGCCCGCCGACGTCGGCCGATTCCAGCGGACCGGTGATGCCGATGCGCCGGCCGAAGGAGTTGCGCACAACGGTGTCGATCGCTTCGGCGCTGGCGGCGCCCGAGGCCCACAGCGCCCAGGCCTCGCGCAGCATGGCGAACTGCAGGCGGTTGCCGATGAATCCGGGGATCTCGCGGTCGATCACCGCCGGCGCCTTGCCGACTCGCCGCAGCACGTCGCAGACCCAGGCGGTGACCGCCGGGTCGGTGGCCGGGCCGGCACAGACCTCGACCAGCGGGATCAGCTGTGGCGGGTACCAGAAGTGCGTGGCGATGACGCGCTCGGGATGCGCCACCTCGTCCACCAGCGCGCTGGCCGGCTGGCCGCTGGAGGAGCCCAGTACCGTTTGCGGCGGACAGAGGCGGTCGAGCTGGCCGAAGATCTTGCGCTTCAGCGCCAGGTCCTCGGTCACCGCCTCGATCACCAGCCCGGCCGGCGCAGCGTCATCCAGGATCAGCGAGGGCACCACGCGGGTCAGGATGGCCGCCGCCTGGTTGGCCGCCACCAGATCGTGCTGCACGAAGAGCGCCAGACTGTCGGCGATGCGCTGGCGCGCGCGCTCCAGCGAGGCAGCGTCGCGGCCGATCATCACCACAGGGTAGCCGGCGGTGGCGAAGACCTGGGCGATGCCGTGGCCGATGATACCGTTGCCGATGACGGCAACCTGGGTCAGTTCCGGCGGCGGCATGGCGCACTCCTGGCTCTGGTCATTTGACCCGCGGCCGGTCGAGGCGGCAGGCTGTGGCCCGACCAGCATGGGGGAAACATCCAACAATGCCTAGCCTGCGCCGCCTCGCCGCCGCCCTGCTCATGGGCCTGCTCGTCGCCCCGCTGGCGGCCCGCGCCGACCTGCTGCAGAAGCCCGACCTGGAACAGCCCGGCCAATGGACCCTGCGCCTCAACCTGCCGGATGGGGCGGGGCCCTTTCCCATGGTGATCTTCTTTCCCGGCTGTGCCGGCTGGGGCGCCTGGGAGCGCCATTCGGCGACGCGCCATGCCGCGGTGCTGAAGGGCATGGGCTGGGGCGTCGCCGCGCTCGACGTGCTGGGGCCGCACGGCATCCTGTCGATCTGCAGCAACGGTGGCTTGCTGGAAGGCATGCGCGACGACGCCACGCTGGCGGCGACCCAGGCGGCCGAGGCGCTGGCCAAGGATCCGACCTTCGACGCCAGCCGCATCGTCTTCATGGGACAGTCCTTCGGCGGCTCGGTGGCGCTCGATCTCGCCTCGCCGCAGCGGCGCAAGCTGGCCGGGGCGGGCCGCGTCTTCGCCAGTGTGATTCCCTACTATCCCTACTGCTACGACCGCTACGGCATGGGCACCCAGGCCGACTTCGACACCCCGGTGCTGGTGCTGGGCGGCGAACTGGACCGCTGGACCCCGGTGAGCCGCTGCGTGACCCTGGCCGAGGCACAGGCGGCGCGGGCGGACGCCACGCCCTTCACCGTGGAGATCTTCCCAGGCTCCTACCACTCCTTCGACCTCGACATGATGCCGCGCTACGAGATCCAGGGCAGCGATGGCACGGAGATCGTCGAGGGCAATGCCGAAGCCGCCGCCGCCAGCCGGCAGCGCTATGCCGCCTGGCTGGCGGAGCTGGCGCCCTTCCAGCCCTAAGTCGGCGGCTTCGCGGCGGCGAGGGCGTCACGTCACCTATGCCGCGACATGCATTGCCTGCCAATAGATGGCATGCAAACTAATCCGCCATGGCTTCTCCCTCCCTGCGCAGCGGCTTCGGCACGCTGGTTTCCCAGACCGCGCGGCAGTGGCGCCGCGCGGTCGACCGTCGTCTGCAGCCCTTCGGCCTGACCGAGGCCACCTGGCTGCCGCTGTTGCGCCTGGCGCGCGCCACGGCGCCGTTGCGGCAGAAGGACCTGGCAGCCTCGCTCGGGCTCGACGGCTCCTCCATTGTGCGGCTGCTCGACAACCTGGAGCAGGGCGGCCTGGTGGAGCGGCGCGAGGAGGCCGGCGACCGCCGCGCCAAAACCCTGCACCTGACCGCCGCCGGCCAGGCCACGGTCGACAAGGTCGAGCGCGTGGCGCGCGAGGTGCGCGCACGCCTGCTGGCCGAGATCGCCGACCGCGAGCTGGCGATCGCCACCGCGGTGCTGGAGCGCATCGGCAGGGTGTTGGAGACGCTCGACGAGGTCACCGCATGAGCAGCCCCGGGCTGACCCTGCCGGCGCCCGGGCCGGCCAAGGCGCGTGTGGCGCTGTGGCTGCCAGCGCTCTTCACCCTGGCCGGTACCATGGCGATGCACATCTTCGTGCCGGCGCTGCCGCGCGCCGCCGTCGAGCTGGGCGCCAGCGCCGCCGAGATGCAGCTCACCGTCAGCCTCTACCTGCTGGGCATGGCGGTGGGGCAGCTGGTCTATGGCCCGCTGTCCGACCGCTATGGCCGGCGGCCGGTGCTGATGGGCGGGCTGGTGCTTTATACCCTGGCCGGGCTGGGCGCCGCGCTGGCGCCTGGCGCCGGCTCGCTGATCGTCGCCCGCCTGCTGCAGGCGCTGGGCGGCTGCGCCGGACTGGTGCTGGGCCGCGCCATCGTGCGCGATTCCACCGAGGGCAGCGAAGCGGCGCGCCGCATGGCGCTGATGAACCTGCTCATCACCATCGGTCCCGGGCTGGCGCCCATCGTTGGCGCGGCGATGAGCGAGAGCCTGGGCTGGCGCTCGATCCTCTTCCTGCTGTCGGGCGTCGGCGTGGTGACCTTCCTCTTCGCCTGGCGGCTGCTGCCGGAGACCGGACCGCGCATGCTGGTCAACCGCGCCGTGCTGCTGCGCAACTACGTCGCGCTGCTGCGTTCGCCGGCCTTCCTGGGCCTGGCGCTGGGCGGCAGCTGCGCCACCACGGCGATGTATGCCTTCGTCGCCGCCGCGCCCTTCATCTTCACCGAGCAGCTGCATCGCCCGGTCGGCGAGGTGGGCTTCTACCTCTGCGGCCTAGTCTCCGGCGTGTGGATCGGCTCGATGCTGGCGCGCCAGCTGCTCGGCCGCATTGGCAACGCGCCGCTGATCCTCTGGTCCAATGCCATCAGCTTCGCCGGCGCGCTGACCTTCCTGGCCGCGGCGCTGACCGGCACGCTCAGCGTGCCGCTGGTGGTGGCCGCGACCTTTGTCTTCGCGCTCGGCGCCGGCGTCGCCTCACCGCTGGCGCTGACCAGCGCCATCAGCCTGAACCCCAAGGTGATCGGCTCGGCCTCCGGCCTCTACGGCTTCACCCAGATGGCGGTGGGCGGCATCTGCACCGCGCTGGTCGGGCTGGGCCACGACCCGGCGCTGGCCACCGCGCTGGTGCTGTCCGGTGCTGGGCTGATCGCCCAGGTTTCGCTGCGCCTGGCGCTGCGACGCGTGCCGCGGAGTTAGCCGGCGGCCTGCAGCAGGTAGTAGCGGCCGGGCTTGACCCCCGCCGGCAGCGGCAGCGGTCGCGTGCCGGGGATGCTGAAGTCCTGGTCGGACAGCACCAGTGCGCCGGGCGCCAGCGCCGGCGGCAGGGTGCGGCAGAGGAAGGCGGCGATCTGCGCGTTCAGCGCCGGATCGCCGGACCCGATGTCGCTGTGTACCAGGCAGACCTGGCCGCGGAAGCGCTCGACCGCGGCCGGCAGCGTGCGGTCGATGTCGCCTTCGAATAGATGCTCGGCGCTGGGCACGCAGTCAGGATGCGCCGCCACCTTGCGCTCGAAGACATAGATCGCGCGCCCTGGCAGCTTGTCGCGCAGATGGTCGAAGGTGCGACCGTTGCCCAACCCCAGCTCGAAGATCACGCCGGGCCGGTCGCTGATGGCGCAGGCGGCGAAGTCGAGGCAGGCGCGCTGCGCCTCCAGGCGGCGGATGAAGGAGTCGAGGCGACTCACGTCAGTGGCGCTGCGCGCGGGCGGCGGTCAGCTGCTGCGTGGTCTGTTCCAGGCGATGCGCCAGGGTGCGCATCACCTCCATGCCGATGTCGGGGAAGTCGCGCATCAGCCGCAGGAAGACCTCCTTGGTGATCTTCAGCGTGGTGAGCGCGCCCTTGGCGCGGATCGTCGCCGTGCGCGGCACGTCGCAGAGGATGGCGATCTCGCCGACGATTTGGTTGCGGTCGAGCAGCGCCACCACCAGCTCGCCACCGCCGTTGTTGTCGACCACGACCTCGGCGCCGCCGTCGATCAGGATATAGGCGGCATCGCCGGCGTCGCCTTGCTGAAACAGCACCTGGCCGGGCTTGAAGGTCAGGCGCTGGCTGGCGAAGGCCAGCAGTTTCAGCTTCGCCGGATCGATGTTGGCGAACAGCGGCACGCGGCGAAGAATGTCGACTTCCTGGTCCAGACTCATGCTGTCGGTTCCTCTTCTCCGAATCCTACCCTGCGGCGACCAGTCGGGCCAGGGGCGAGCCCTCGGTCGCCAGTTCTTTATAGTTGCCTTCGGCCACCTTGCGACCGCGCTCCAGCACCAGCACCTGATCGAAGCTCTCGGCGGCGCTGGCGCGCGACAGGCACCAGAGCACACCTTGGCCCTGTCGCGACTTGAGAATGCCATTGATCAGGCGGAGATGCGTGGCGCCGTCGAGCACCGCCAGGGCGTCGTTGACGATCAGCAGGTCGGCATCCTTCAGGCAGGCCCGTGCCATGGCCAGCTTCTGCCGCTGCACCGAGGAAAGCCGCTTGCCGGAATTGCCGACGTTGAAGTCCAGGCCCACCGCCAGCACGCGGCCCTTGAGGTCGAGCTCGTCCAGCACCTCGGCGGTCAGGCGGCCGATCACCGACTCGCTCTGCGCCTGGCCATAGACCATGCGCCCGAAGAGGATGTTGTCCTGGATCGAGGCGGCGGCGTTGTAGCGGTCCGGATCGTAAGACTCGACGCCCTTGATCTTGCCCGCCTCCAGCGCCGCGGCCAGCGCCGCGCGCAACTTCAGCAGCCGCTCTTCCATCGCCGCGTCGAGCAGCCCCAGCCGGTGGCGCGCCTCGGTGTAGCTGAAGGTGAGCCGCAGGAAGCGCGTCCGCTCGGCCTCCGGCAGCGCCTCGACGCCGCCCTTCTCGGCGCGCGCCGCCAATGCCTTGAACTCCGGCAGGTCGTCGGCATCGATGAAGGAGAACTGCTCGAAGAAGGGATGTCCGGGCGGCAGGTCGGCGAACAGCTCGATCATGGTCTTGGCGATCTGCAGACCCATGCGGGCGAGATCGGCTTCCAGGCCCTGTTCGCGCAGGATCTCCTGCAGCACCGGCTGCTCAGCCAGCGCCGCGGGCAGGAACTCCGGCTCAGTCGGCGTGCCGAACAGCACGTTCTCCGCCAAGGTGGCATTGGGGTTGTAGGCGGCCGGGTCGAAGCGCGCCACCAGCTCGCTGTCGCCCGAGGCCTGCAGGCTTTCGTAAAAGCGGGCGCGCGCCTTCAGCAGGCCGGCGGCGGTCACCGGATCTCGGTCGGGGTCCAGCGTACCGAACAGGCCGAAGCGGTAGACGTCGTCCTCCAGCTCGACCAGCTTCAGCGCGTCGAGCAGCACGCGCAGCTCGTCCTCCGGACCGTCGCCGCGCAGCGCGGCGCGGTCGACCCAGTCGTACTCGACTGGCAGCAGGGGATTGTTGGCGCGCCGCGACTCGTTGTCCTCGATCGCGCGGCGCGTGTGTTCCTTCTGGTCTTCCAGCGGCGGCTTGTAGGGCGCGTGCCGCAGGCCATAGAGCAGGTTCTCGCGCACCGAGTGCGGGAAGTGATAGGCCTCGGGTCCGACATAGGCGAGGCGCCGGCCGGTGACGTATTCCGGCAGGCGGTCGAGGTCATGCCCGCCGATGCGCAGGCTGCCGCCGCTGGGGCGTTCCAGCGCCGCGATGATCATCGCCAGGCGCTCCTTGCCGCTGGCGCTGTCGCCGACCACCGCGAGGTGGCGATCCAGCGGCAGGCTGAAGCCGACATTGTCGAGCCGCCGCGAACCGTCGTCCTCGATCAGTGTGATGCTGGCCAGCTCCAGCGCGCCTTCCAGTGCCGGCACCGGGTCGGTGATCAGTGCCTGCTTCTCCGGCGCCATGATCTCACCGGGCTCGAACTGCTCGATCACCTGGGTGTACTTGATCTGCACGTCGAGGCGCGACTGGTCCCAGTCGATCAGCTCCTTGATCGGGCCCGGCAGGTCCTTGTATGCGGCGATCACCGCGACCAGCGCACCGATGTCGAGTTCGCCATTCAGCGCCAGCAGGCCACCCAGCACATAGAAGATGAAAGGCGTCAGCTGGCTCATGAAGTTGTTGAGGAACTTCACGAAGAACTTGCGCTGATAGATCTCGAAGCGGATGTGGAAGATGCGACCCAGGCGGCTGACCAGGTCGGCGCGTTCCCAGTTCGAGGTGTCGTTGGCGTGGATCTCGATGGCGCCGTCCATCACCTCGGCGATGCGGCCGGCGAGCTGCCGGGCGGTGATCTGCCGCTGCTTGCCGAGCACCAGGATGCGGCGCCGCAGGCGCGGAATGATCCAGGCCTGCGCCAGCACGATGGTCACCGCCACTAGGCCCAGCCACAGCGACTGCACCACGATGAAGATCATCGCGGTCAGCGCCTGGCCGCCCAGGAAGACCGGGGTG
This sequence comes from Rhodospirillales bacterium, assembly GCA_038363005.1. Lineage (GTDB taxonomy): Bacteria > Pseudomonadota > Alphaproteobacteria > Kiloniellales > JACOMY01 > JAKOWB01. The sequence continues at coordinate 86,006 of JBBQBI010000016.1, read as the reverse complement.
ATGAAGGCGTCGCCGATGAAACCGCCCAGCGGCTCCACCTCGTCCTTGATCATGGTGGCGACCTCGGCCTGCTTCATCTTGCGCAGGTGCGAGAGCGGGAAGCGCAGCACGCGGTCGGCCAGCTCGTAGCGCAGGCGGCGCAGCATGCGCTCGCCCAGCTTGCCCTTCTGCGTGTTGATGACCAGCTTGAAGACGCCGTTCACTACCACCAGCAGCAGGAAGATCAGCGACAGCGAGATCAGCAGCTCGGCCTGCTCCATCTGGAAGCCGCCGAACAGGTGGATGGGCCCGTCGCTGAACCAGCTGCCGAACGGCAGGTCGAAGGCCAGGAAGGGCTGCGTCGAGCCCGGCCCGCTGAAGCCGGAGCCCTGGATGCCCCGGTTGACGATGGCCTTCGGCAGGTCGAGCGAGAGGAAATAGAACAGCATCGAAATGACGACCAGCGTCAGGATGCCAATCTGCTCGGCCCGACTGTGCCGCCAGATGTATTTGAAAAGATTACCTTCCATGGCCCCGATCCGCCCCCGCCCTGGTGGCTACTGTAGCGCACCCGCGTGTGATGCGGTCAAGGAAAGCGCCACCGCGCTTCGCCGGGCCGTCTTTCGCCGGTCACGCGCTTTGTGCCATAGTTCCTGGGCGGCGGCGGGAACGGGACCGACGCGGCAGCCGTATACAAAGGGGTACGGCATCTGGCCCGGTGACGGGCCTGCGTTCTGGCGGGCGGGGGGCACTGGCGGTGATCCGACGCAAAGGCAAGCGAGTCCTGATTTACAGTCACGACTCCTTCGGCCTCGGCCATCTGCGGCGCTGCCGCGAGATTGCCCATACCCTGGTTGAGGAGGAAGGCGACCTCTCGGTCCTGATCCTCTCCGGCTCGCCGATCATCGGCTCCTTCGACTTCCGCGCCCGCGTCGACTTCGTGCGCATCCCCGGCGTCATCAAGCTGCGCAACGGCGAGTACACCGCGCTGAAGCTGCTGATGAACATCGAGGAGACGCTGGCGCTGCGCGCCTCGATCATCGAGCACACGGCGAAGATCTTCGACCCCGACCTCTTCCTGGTCGACAAGGAGCCGCTGGGCCTGCGCGGCGAGGTCGAGGGCACCCTGGACATGCTGCGCACCCGTGGCGTGCCCTGCGTGCTGGGCCTGCGCGATGTGATGGACGACCCCGAGCTGCTGGAGACCGAGTGGGAGCGCAAGCAGGTGGTGCCGGCGCTCAGCACTTACTACGACGACATCTGGATCTACGGCCTGCCGCAGGTCTGCGACCCGCTGGCCGGCATCGAGCTGCCGCCCTCGGTGCGCAAGAAGATGACCTATACCGGCTACCTGCGGCGCCACCTGCCAAAGACGCAGTCGAGCCTGGTGCTGGAGAAGATCGAGGCGCCCTACATCCTGGTCACGGTGGGCGGCGGCGGTGACGGCGAGGAGATCATCGACTGGGTACTGCGCGCCTACGAGAGCGATGCCAGCCTGCCGCATCCGGCGCTCCTGGTGCTGGGCCCCTTCATGGCCAGCGAGCGGCAGTCGGAATTCCTGTTGCGCGCCGCCAAGCTGCGCAATGTCGAGGCCATCACCTTCGACGCCCGCCTGGAAAGCCTGCTCGACCGCGCCGTCGGCGTGGTCAGCATGGGCGGCTACAACACCTTCTGCGAGGTGCTGTCCTTCGACAAGCGGGCGATCATCGTGCCGCGCACCCGCCCGCGGCTGGAGCAGTACATTCGCGCCAGCCGGGCGCAGGAGCTGGGCCTGGTCACCATGCTGGTCGACGACGACCAGCGCGACGCCCGCGACATGGTCACCGCGCTGCGCCAGCTGCAGCAGCAGAGCCCGCCGTCGTCGGTGGTGGTGCCGGGCCTGCTCGACGGCCGCCGCAACGTGGTGCGCCTGACCCGCAAGTGGCTGGCCGCCGGCGCCCGCCGCGCGCCGCAGGACGCCATGCAGCGCGAGGTCGACGCCCGCCGCCGGACGCTGGCCAAGCCGGGCGAGTAGCCCGTCGCATTCTCCCGTCAATTCGCCCGGCCAGTCGCTTGACGCTGCGCCGCGCCGCTCTCTAGGGTCCGGGCATGCCGCAGCCGCCCGCTTCGCCCGCCGCCGGCCCCAGCCAGCCGCCGATTGCCGTGCTGCTGAAGGGCTATCCGCGCCTGTCGGAGACCTTCATCGCGCAGGAAATCCTGGCGCTGGAGCGCCTGGGCCTGAAGCTGCGGCTGTTTTCGCTGCGGCGGCCGACCGACCAGGCGACGCACCCGATCCACCGCGAGATCAAAGCGCCGGTCGACTACCTGCCGGAATACCTGCATGACGCGCCGCTGACCGTGCTGAAGGCCTGGTGGCGCGGCCGCCGGCGGCCCGGCTACCGCGCCGCGCGCGCCGCCTTCCTAATGGACCTGAGGCGCGACCTTACCCGCAACCGCGTGCGCCGCTTCGGCCAAGCACTGGTGCTGGCGGCGCGCCTGCCGGCCGAGGTGCGGCAGATCCATGCGCACTTCCTGCACACGCCGGCCTCGGTCGCGCGCTATGCGGCGATCCTGACCGGGCGGCGCTGGAGCTGCTCAGCGCATGCCAAGGACATCTGGACCATCCCGGACTGGGAGGCGCGGGAGAAGCTTGGCGACCTCAGCTGGATTGTCACCTGCACCGCCACCGGCGCGGCGCGGCTGCGCGCCCTGGCGCCGCAGCCGGAGAAGGTGGCGCTGGTCTATCACGGCCTCGACCTTGCCCGCTTCCCGTCACCCGGCGGCCGACGGGCGCCGCGCGACGGCAGCGACCCGACGGCGCCGGTGGTCCTGCTGTCGGTCGGCCGCGCGGTGGCGAAGAAGGGCTACGACGACCTGCTGCCGGCCCTAGCGCAGCTGCCGGCCGCGCTGAACTGGCGCTTTATCCACGTCGGCGGCGGCGAGTTGAAGGCGGCGCTGGCGGCGCAGGGCGAGGCGCTGGGCCTGGCGGCGCGCATCGAGTGGAAGGGCGCGCTGCCGCAGGATCAGGTGCTGGCGCTCTATCGCCAGGCCGACCTCTTCGTGTTGGCCAGCAAGATCGCCGCCGACGGCGACCGCGACGGCCTGCCCAACGTGCTGATGGAGGCGCAGAGCCAGGGCCTGGCCTGCCTGGCGACCCGCCTGCCGGCGATCGAGGAGCTGATCAGCGACGGCCAGGCTGGGCAGGCCCCGACCGGGCTGCTGGTCCCACCGGGCGACCCGGCCGCACTGGCGGCGGCGCTGGCCCGGCTGATCGCCGAGCCGGCGCTGCGCCAGCGCCTGGGCACCGCCGGCGAGGCCCGGGTGCGCGGCGCCTTCGATGCGCGGCGCACCATCGGCGCCATCGCCGAGCGGCTGGGCGCCACCTTGTCGCGCAGCAGCGCCGTGGCCGGCGCGGTGCCCTGACCATGCGCATCGCCTTCTACGCCCCAATGAAGCCACCCGACCATCCGGCGCCCTCCGGCGACCGCGCCGTGGCGCGGCTGCTGTGCCAGGCGCTGCGGGCCGGCGGCCATGAGGTCGAGCTGGCCAGCCACTTCCGCAGCTGGATCAAGGCACCGGACGAGGCGCGGCAGCGCCGGCTGGACGCGGTTGGCGCCAAGCTGGCGGCCCGGCTGATCAAGCGCTACCGCGCCCGCCCGCCCAGCGAGCGGCCGGCCGTCTGGTTCACCTATCACCTCTACCACAAGGCGCCGGACTTCATCGGCGCGCGGGTCGCCCGAGCGCTGGGCATTCCCTACCTGGTGGCCGAGGCCTCGCTGTCGAGCAAGCGGCAGGAGGGGCCCTGGGCCTTCGGCCACCGCTGCGCCGCCGAGGCCCTGGCCGAGGCCCACACCATCATCACGCTGAACCCCGACGATTCGCCTGGCCTCGATCCGGCCTGGCGGCAGCGCCGCCTGGCGCCCTTCCTCGACACCCAGCCCTTCCGCGCCGCCAGCGCGGCCCGGGCGCAGCATCGCGCGCACTGGGCCGAGCGCGTCGCGGCCGACCCGAAGCAGCCCTGGCTGGTCGGCCTGGCGATGATGCGGACCGGCGACAAGCTGGAGTCCTATCGCCTGCTGGCCAAGGCCCTGCGCGGACTGCCCGACCTGCCCTGGCAGCTGCTGGTCGCCGGCGACGGCCCGGCGCGCGGCGAGGTGGAGCAGGCTTTCCAGGCCTTCGCTACCGGCGCGGTGCGGCGCATCCGCTTCGTCGGCGAGGTCAAGCCCGAGGCGGTGCCGGGGCTGCTGGCCGCCGCCGACCTCTGCGTCTGGCCGGCGATCGGCGAGGCCTATGGCATGGCGCTGCTGGAGGCGCAGGCCGCCGCCACCCCGGTGGTGGCCGGCAAGCGCCCCGGCGTCGCTGCCATCGTGCGCGACGGACGCAGCGGCATCCTGACCAAGCTGGGCGATGCCGCCACCTTCGCCGCCGCGATCCGCGCGCTGCTGACGGCGCCGGCGCTGCGCCGGCAGATGTCGCAGGCCGCCGCCGAGGACATCGAGCAGCGGCACAGCCTGGCTGCCGCCGCCGAGCGCCTGGGCCAGCTGCTGGGCGAGGCCACCGGCACATGAGCCGCCTGCTGCTGCTGCGCCACGCACCGACGGCGTGGAATGCGCTGGGCCGCTATCAAGGGCGCAGCGACCAGCCGCTGAGCACGGCCGGCCAGGCGACGGCCGCGGCCTGGCGCCTGCCGGGCCTGGCGCGCGACTGGCCGGTGCTGACGTCGCCGCTGCAACGCGCCCGGCAGACCGCCGCGGCCATGGGCCTGGCGGCGAGCGTTGAGCCGGCGTTGATCGAGATGGACTGGGGCCAATGGGAGGGCCGCACGCTGGAGGAGATCGCCGTCGAGGAAGCCGCCGGGCTGGCCGCCAATGAGGCCCGGGGCCTGGACTTCCAGCCACCCGGCGGCGAGAGCCCGCGCCAGGTCATGGCCCGGCTGCGGCCCTGGTTGGCCGGCCTGGCTGGGCAGGGCGACCGGGTCGGCGTAACGCACAAGGGCGTGCTGCGCGCGCTGCTGGCGCTGGCCACCGGCTGGAATTTCCGCGGCAAGCCGCCGCTGCGCCTGCTGCCCGGACGCGCCCAGCTGTTCCGGCTGGATGGCGCCGGCCGGCCCAGCCTGCTGCTGCCGACCCTTGCACTGCAGACCGGCGAGGCCGCGCCATGAATCTGCGCGTGCTGTTTTATGTCCAGCACCTGCTGGGCATCGGTCACCTGCGGCGTGCCGCGTTGATCGCCAAGGCCGCCAGCGCCGCCGGGCTGACGGTCGACTTCGTCTCCGGCGGGCTGCCGCATCCCGGCCTCGACATCGGCGGCGCGCGGCTGGTGCAGCTGCGGCCGGCCCTGCGCACCGCCGACGAGAACTTCAGTCACCTGCTGACCGAGTCCGGCGAGCGCTTCGACAGCGCCAGCGAGGCGCTGCGGCGTGACCAGCTGCTGGCACTGCTGGCCGAGACCCGGCCGGCGGTGGTGCTGACCGAGATGTTTCCCTTCGGCCGGCGGCAGATGCGCTTCGAACTGCTGCCGCTACTGGAGGCGGCGCAGGCGGCACCCTGGCGTCCGCGCATCGTCGCCTCGGTGCGCGATATCCTGACCACCACGAAGCAGCCCGGGAAGGCCGACTGGATCGTGGCGACGGCGTTGCGCCTCTACGACAGCATCTTGGTGCACGGCGACCCCGCCCTGGTGCCCTTCGAACGCACTTTTCCGCAGGCCAGCGTGCTGGCCGACCGCATCCGCTACACCGGCTATGTCGTCGAGCAATTGCCGCCGGCCGCGGCCAGGCACGATGGCGAGGTGCTGGTTTCCACCGGCGGCGGCGCGGTGGCCGAGCCGCTGGTCGCCGCCGCGCTGGCGGCACGTGCGCTGTCGCCGCTGCGCGACCTGCCCTGGCGCGTGCTGATCGGCGACAACCTGCCGCAGGACCGCTTCGCCGCGCTGGTGGCGGCGGCACCGCCCGGCGTCACGGTCGAGCGCTCGCGGCCGGATTTCCTGCGGCTACTGGCGTCGGCGCGGCTGTCGATCAGCCAGGCCGGCTACAACACCACGCTGGAGGTGCTGGCCGCCGGCACCCCGGCCGTGGTGGTCCCCTTCGCCGCCGGCAGCGAGACCGAGCAGACGCTGCGCGCCTGGCTGCTGCAGGAGCAGGGTCGCCTGGTGGTGGTGCCGGAAGCTGGCCTGACCCCCGCCACCCTGGCCGCCGGCATCGCGCGGGCGTTGGACCTGCCGCCAGCGCCGCCGCTGCCGCTGCGCCTGGACGGCGCCACAGAGACCGCGCGCCAGCTGCTGGCGCTGGCACGCCAGGCGGGCGGCGCGGACGGCAGCACGCCGGCCCTCGCAGTCGACGGCGGGCAAGGCTAGGATCGCCGGCCATGTTGGATTTTCGCTATCCCTCGCGCGCGCTGGTCGGTGACTGGCTACGCGCCATCTGCGGCCTGACCATCGGCCTGGGCGTGCTGCTGTTCACCCCGCTGGTGGCCTGGCGGCTGCTGGTGTTCGGCGGCATCACCGTCCTGTTCGCCTATTTCGGCTGGCGCACGCTGGAGCGCCAGATCCAGCGCGTGGCGCTGTCCGATGAGGGTCTGGTGGTGCACGACTGGCGCCTGCGGGCGCTGCCCTGGTCGACCCTGCAGGGCTTCCGCCTGCGGTTCTACGGCACCCGCCGGCAGCAGCGCCGCCTGCAGGACGACAGCGACCCGACCGGCGGTTTCCTGGAGCTGCGGCTGAGTTTTGCCGGCAGTCGCCTGGTGCTGGATTCGGCGTTGCCGGGCTTCGCGCTGGTGGCCTGGCGGGCGGCGCGCGCGGCCCGCGCGTGCCATCTGTCCTTCGACCCCGTTTCGGCCGGTAACCTTTTGACGCTAGGGGTCGATCCGGACCAAGATACCGCCCCGCCGGAGCTGGCTGCCGAGTGGGCCGAGGCACAGGTGGCGGGCGAGGGCTTCGCAGGGCAGTAACACGCAGGCTACATATTGGAGTAGCGTCAGGCCGGGGCCGTGGGAGGTTCTGTGCCAGGCGGACAAGTGGCGGATAGACCTACGTCAGGCGGGGCAATGGCGGCCGGAACAAGCGGCCGCTGGGGTGAGGGGGAAGGCGGGACCGTGGCAGATCTGTTGTCGGTCGAAGACCTGAAGGTCGCATTCGACCTGCCGGAAGGGCGGCTTGAGGCCGTCCGTGGCGTGTCCTTTCGCATTCGGCCCGGCGGCACCGTGGCCCTGGTCGGCGAGTCCGGCTCGGGCAAGTCGGTGGTCAGCCAGGCCATCATGGGCATCCTGCCGCGCACCGCGCGGATCGAGAGCGGACGCATCGCCTTCGCCGATCCGGCGGCCGGCGGCCGGGTGGTCGACCTGGCAGCGCTGAACCCCAACTGCGCGGAGTATCGCGCGCTGCGCGGCGGCCGCATCTCGATCATCTTCCAGGAGCCCATGACCTCGCTGTCGCCGGTGCACACGGTCGGCAACCAGGTGACCGAGGCGCTGGTGCTGCATCGCAAGGTCGGCGCGGCGGAGGCGCGGCGCATCAGCGCCGAGATGCTGACCCACGTTGGCTTCCCCGACCCGGAACGGGCGCTGAAGACCTATCCCTTCGAGCTGTCCGGTGGCCTGCGGCAGCGCGCCATGATCGCCATGGCGCTGGTCTGCCGTCCGGCGCTGCTGGTGGCGGACGAGCCGACCACGGCGCTCGACGTCACCATCCAGGCGCAGATCCTCAAGCTGCTGCGCGACCTGCAGGCCGAGCTCGGCATGGCGCTGCTGCTGATCACCCACGATCTCGGCGTCGTCGCCAACATGGCCGAGGAGGTCGTGGTCATGTACCACGGCGAGGTGATGGAGCGCGGCACGGTCAGCGATATCTTCGCCCGGCCCGAGCACCCCTACCTGAAGGCGCTGCTGCACGCGGTGCCGCGCTTCAACATGGCGCCGGGCGAACGCCTGACGCCGCTGCGCGAGATCCAGCACCAGCCGGGCAGCCACCTGATGCGCCAGCGCGACAGCAGCGAGCGGCAGGAAGACAAGGTCCCGCTGCTCGAGGTGCAGGACATCAGCAAGAGCTATCGCCTGAAGCAGGGTGGCTTCCTTGGTGGCGACAAGCGCGAGGTGCTGGCGGTCGACGACGTCTCCTTCAAGGTGATGCGGGGCGAGACCCTGGGCCTGGTCGGCGAGTCCGGCTGCGGCAAGACCACGCTGTCGAAGATCATCATGCGGGCGCTGACGCCGGATGCCGGGCGCATCGGCTTCAACAGCCGAGGCCAGCGCATCGACGTGCTGGGGCTGAAGGGCAAGGAGCTGGTGAAGTTCCGGCCGCGCCTGCAGTTCATGTTCCAGGATCCCTACGCCTCGCTGAACCCGCGCATGACCGTGGGCGACCTGATCCGCGAGCCGCTGGACATTCACGCGGTCGGCACGCCGGCCGAGCGCCAGGCCCTGGTCGACGAGTTGCTGGCGGTGGTTGGGCTGCGCCCCTTGCATGCCAAGCGCTATCCGCACTCCTTCTCCGGCGGTCAGCGCCAGCGCATCGGCATCGCCCGCGCCCTGGCGCTGAAGCCCGAGCTGGTGATCTGCGACGAGCCGGTCTCGGCGCTCGACGTCTCGATCCAGGCGCAGATCCTGAACCTGCTGAAGGACCTGCAGAAGGAGCTGGGGCTGACCTATCTCTTCATCAGCCACAACCTGGCGGTGGTGAACTACATCGCCGACCGCATCATGGTCATGTGCAAGGGACGCATCGTCGAGATGGCGCCCACTGCCGAGCTGTTCCGCAACCCGATCCATCCCTACACCAAGGCGCTGCTGGCCGCGGTGCCGGAGCCGCGGCTGGAAGACAAGCTGGACCTGGCCGCGCTGATGGCCGGCCGGGCCAGCGACCCGGCGCTCTGGCAGGAGCCCTTCACCATTTCGCAAGGCCGCAAACCGACATTGATCGAGGTGGCGCCCGGCCACCTGGTCCGCGCCTTGCCCGGCCAGCTCGCGGCGGCCTAGGAATCGACTGATGCTCAGCTATCTGATCCGCCGAATCCTGATCATGGTGCCGACGCTGGTCGTCAGCTCCTTCATCATCTTCGCCATCATCCAGGCGCCGCCGGGCGACTACCTGGAGACCTACATCGCCGAGCTGGAAAGCCGTGGCGAGGCGGTCGACCAAGCGCGCATCGACCAGCTGCGCGGCGAGTACGGCCTCGACCGGCCCTTCCTCGAGCAGTACGCGGTCTGGGCCTGGAAGCTGGTGCAGGGCGACATGGGCTACTCCTTCGAGTACCAGGCGCCGGTGACCGAGGTGGTGGGCGATCGCTTGTGGCTGACCTTCATCATCTCGCTGGCCACCATCCTGTTCACCTGGATCGTCGCCTTCCCGATCGGCGTCTATACCGCCGTGCGGCAGTATTCGATGGGTGACTACGTCGCCACCACCATCGGCTTCCTCGGCCTCGCCGTGCCGAACTTCCTGCTGGCGCTGATCATGATGCACTTCCTCAACGTCTGGTTCGACGTCGAGATCGGCGGCCTGATGGACGCCGCCTACGTCGACCAGCCCTGGTCCTGGGGCAAGATCTCCTCGATCCTGACGCACATGATCGTGCCGGTGATCGTCATCGGCACCGCCGGCACCGCCTCGATGATCCGCCGGCTGCGCGCCAACCTGCTGGACGAGCTGTCGAAGCAGTATGTGGTCACCGGCAAGGCCAAGGGCCTGCCGCCGCTGAAGTTGCTGATCAAGTATCCGCTGCGCATCTCGCTCAACCCCTTCATCGCCGACATCGGCAGCTACCTGCCCTCGCTGGTCTCCTCGGCCGCGGTGGTGTCGATCGTGATGAACCTGCCGACCACCGGACCCATGCTGATCGAAGCCTTGAAGAGCCAGGACATGTACCTCGCCGGATCCTTCCTGATGTTCCTCTCGCTGCTGACCATCATCGGCGTCTTCATCAGCGACCTGGCGCTAGCGGCGCTCGACCCGCGCATCCGCCTGGAAGGGGGAGCAACGAAATGAGCGGCCCCTTCAATCCCTCGGAAAACCGCGACGAGCTGGCCGACCGGCTGGAGCATTGGCAGAACCCGGAGCCCTTCGATCCGGGCTCCATCGAGACCATGACAGCGGCGCAGGAGCGCTACTTCCAGGCGCCGGCCTGGAAGCTGATCTGGTGGAAGTTCCGGCGCCACAAGCTGGCGCTGATCTCCTTCTGGTTCCTGCTGCTGCTCTATATCGCCGTGCTCTTCGTCGAGATCCTGGCGCCCTATGAGCTGAAGACCCGCAACAGCGACTTCATTTTCGCACCGCCGCAGTCGGTCCATCTGTTCCACGACGGCGAGTTCGTCGGGCCCTTCGTCTATGGCCTGGACTACAAGCTGAACATGGAGACGCTGAAGCGCGAGTACACCGAGGACAAGAGCAAGGTTCAACCGATCCGCTTCTTCTGCGCCGGCGACGACTATGCCTTCTGGGGCATGATCCCGATGGACTTCCATCTGATGTGCCCGGCCGAGGGTGGCACGCTCTATCTGCTGGGCACCGACCGCCTGGGGCGCGACGTGCTGAGCCGCATGATCTATGGCGCGCGCATCTCGCTCACCATCGGCCTGGTCGGCATCGCCTTCTCCTTCCTGCTCGGCATCTCGATCGGCGGGGTCGCCGGCTACTACGGCGGCTGGATCGACTCCGCCGTGCAACGCCTGATCGAGGTAGTGCGCTCCTTCCCGGAAATCCCACTGTGGCTGGCGCTGTCCGCCATCCTGCCGGTGACCTGGTCGCCGCTCTGGGTGTTCTTCGGCATCACGCTGATCCTGGCGCTGCTCGACTGGCCGGGCCTGGCGCGCGCCGTGCGCTCCAAGCTGCTGTCGCTGCGCGAGGAGGACTTCACCGTGGCGGCGCAGCTCATGGGCGCCAGTCCCAAGCGCATCATCTTCCGCCACCTGATGCCGAGCTTTTCCAGCCACCTGATCGCCAGCCTGACGCTGTCGATTCCCGGCATGATCCTGGCCGAGACCGCGCTGTCCTTCCTCGGCCTCGGCCTCAGGCCGCCCATCACCTCGTGGGGCGTGCTGCTGACCGAGGCGCAGTCGATCAACGTGGTGGAGCTCTATCCCTGGCTGCTGCTGCCGGCGGTGCCGGTGATCGTCACGGTGCTGGCCTTCAACTTCCTGGGCGACGGCCTGCGCGACGCGGCGGATCCCTACCGCTAGCTGACTGATCTCTGCCTGGACGCTGGTGCGCCCGGCCGCTGTCCGGGCTCAACCGTTGTCGGCGTGCAGGATCTCCAGCCGCGGCAGGCCGTAGGCTTCGACACCCAGGTCGGCGGCCAGCGCGGCGAAGCCTTCGGTCTCGATCAGGTGCCTGTAGGGGCGCTCGGGGAAGACCAGCCCGGCGCGGTGCAGGTTGCCGTCGACCAGCAGCATGGTGGCGCCCAGGCCGTCGACCCTGACCTTGGGCAGGCTGCGCAGGTCTTCGAGATAGAGCCGCCCCAGGCCGCGTGGCGGCTGATAGAGGCCGTCGACATAGTGGCGGTACCACTCGACCAGCGGCGGTTCCCAGTCGGTGATGAAGGTGTTGAGGTCGAAGGAAGGGCCGTCGGGCCGGCGCACGCAGTGCGGCGTCACCAGGCGCTCGCCGGCGGCCAGCAGCTGCTCAACCACATCGGGCAGGAAGCCGACGACGTCGGCGTCGATCCACAGCGCCCAGTCGGCCTGGCCGAGGCCCTGGCGCAGCAGGGCGTTGCGTGCCTGTGCCAGGCCGCCGCGCCGGGCACGCTGCTGCCGGCGATCCCAGCGCGCGCCGCTCAAATGGTAGCGCGCCGGTTCAGCCAGCACCCGGGCGCTCTGCCAGCGTGCGCCAGGCCCCTGGCACCAGGCCTCCAGCAACGCCCGGCTGGCATCCCGGCTGCCGCCCTCCAGGAAGGTGATCGAGCGGCGCGCCGGCGGTAGCGTGAGACTGTCCAGCGCATCGAGCAGCGCCGGCAGCGTGTCGGCCGCGTCGCGCACCGGCACCAGCACCGCGACGCTGCCATCGGCCGGCGCGCGGCGGGCCAGCAGCGCGCGATCCAGGCCCTGCGTCGCCTGCGACAAGCTCATCGAGTGTTCCTGCCGCAGCAGCTTCCAGTGGGCGCGCAGGCGGCGGCGCAGCCACTTCCAGGGATGCTGGCGCGGCGGCCGCTGCACCCAGGTGCCGCACCAGTGATGCTGCGCCAGCGGCGCCGCCGCACCACTCCGTCGTCCGGCGCGATCGCGCGGCGAGAAGACTTCCGGCGGCAGCAGCGACAGACCCTCGGCCGGCTGGAAATCCAGCACCGCCTGGGTCAGCAGGAAGGGGCCGGTGCCGTCGAGAACGCTGCGCGAGGCATGGTTTACCAGCAGCAGCCGGCGGACCGCGGACCAGAAGGGATGCCCGGCGGGCGAGGCCATGATGGCGTTGCTGGCGATCCAGGGCAGGCAGCGCGCCCGCACCCGCGCCGCCGAAAGGTGCGAGTCGGGTTCGCGGGCCAGCACCACGCGATCCTCGGCGACCAGCGGCTCGAAGGACGCCAGGCATTCGGCATCGAGGTCGGCATAGACGCCGCCGAAATGCTCCAGCAGCAGGTAGCGCGCCATGTCGGCGCGCATGATGTTTTCCGGATAGCCGCGATAGATCCCGGCATAGGCCGGGTAGTGCCGCCGCACGAAGTCATCCAGCGTCGCGTCGGTCCAGAAGCGGTACTCCCAGTCCGGCTGCCAGCGCCGCCAGCTTTCCTGCCAGGCGGTTAAGCGTGGCGGCGGGGCAGCGTCCTTCCACATCTGGTGGATGATGCGCGGAATCATTGCCGCGCCAGGTCCTGCAGCAGTGACCGGACGAGCGGCGCGAGATGCTCTGGCGCATAGCCCCCGGCAATGCGACCGAGGCCGCCGGCGCTGAGGCGCGCATAGAGCGCGCGGTCGTCCAGTGCGCGCAGCGCAGCGGCCACCAGACCCCCGGCACGGCCGGCCAGCAGCAGGTCCTCGCCCGGCAGATGGTCGAGCCCCTCGACCGCCTGCGGCGTCGCTACCACCGGCAGTCCGGCGGCCCAGGCCTCCAGCACCTTGAGCCGCGTGCCGCTGCCCTTGAACAGCGGCACGATCAGCAGATCCGCCTGCTGCAGCAGCGGCGCGACGTCGGGCGGATCGGCCACCAGCCGCAGGTTGGGCGCGACCGCCAAGATCTGGCTAAGCTTGCGCGAGGGCGCGCGGCCAGCCACGACGATCTCCGCCTCCGGCCGCAGGCGGGCGAGCAGCGGTGCCACGTGGCGCGCCAGGTAGCGCACCGCCTGCACGTTGGGCGGATAGCCGAGCTGGCCGAGGAACAGCAGCATGGGCCGGCCGCCGGCATGCGATGGGGGTTGGCTGCGCGGGGCGGCGGCGCGAAAGCGACCCGGCGGCACGCCGTTCGGTACCACTGCCAGCTGCCCCTTGGCCGGTCCGAGCGCGGCGAGACGCCGACGATCGCTGTCGGAGCAGAGCCAGATCTGATCGGCGGTTCGCAGCAGGCGGCGCTCGACTTGTTGAATCCGCCCCACGCCGCGATCGAAGAATCGGCGTTCCAGCCATTTCAGCGGCAGGCGCGGGGGCACCAGGTTGCGGTAGAGATGCGACTCGATGTTGTGCATGTCGACCACCAGGCGGGCGCCGCCGGCGGTCAGCCGCGGCACCAGACTGTGGAGCTGGGTATGCTCAAGCACCACCACGTCAGGGGCGAAGCGGGCGACCGCGGCCTCGAGTTCGGCCAGGGCGCGCGGCGACAGGCCGACATCGATCGGGGTCTCCCCGCCGACACCCCACACCTGCTTGGGTGTGCGGTCATCGAGGCGCTGCCACAGCGCCAGACCCGGTGGCGGTGGCGCCGCCGCGTTGGCCTCGGTGAGGAAGAGTACGCCGGTCTCGAAACTCGCGGCGGCCGCACGAATATTCTGCCAGTCACGCAGCTCCGGCCCCGCGATCGGCGGGTGGGGACGCTCGATCGTGACGAACAGGATGCGCATGTCTTTCTTGCTTCACCCCTCGCAAGCGAAAGCACAGTACGGGGCGCTGCTGGCACTTGCCAACCACGGTCCGCTCTGGCCGAACTAATCGGTACCAGCGAAGCGCGCGTTGTCGCGTGAAGGAGAGCGGCGTGAAGACGCCTGAGGTTACCGTCGCGATCTGTACGCGCGACCGTCGCGACAGTCTCGAACGGGCGATCGCCAGCCTGCTGTTGGCGCCTGTGCCACTCGCCTGCGAGTTGCTGGTGGTCGACAGCGCGAGCAGCGACGGCACCGCCGCCTGGCTTTCCGCGGCACTGCCAGGCTTGCCGGTGCCGGCGCGGGCCCTGCGTGAGGAGCAGCCGGGTGTCGCGCGCGCGCGCAATCGCGCCCTGGCCGAGGCGCGGGCACCGCTGCTGCTGTTCCTCGACGACGACAGCACGGCGACGCCTGGCTGGCTGGCCCTGCATGCCGCGGCCTTTGCCGACCCCGGCGTGGTGGCGACCGGCGGGCGCATCGAGCCGGTGCTGCCGCCGGGCGTCATTCAGTGGCTGCGCCCCTTCTATCTTGAGGAGGACGGCGGCCCCAGTGGCCGCTTCAACTTTGGCCCGACGCCATTGGACCTGCCGGCCAGGCCCGGCGGCAACCTGCCGTTTGGGGCCAACATGGGCCTGCGCGTCACCGCGGCGCGCGCCCTGGGTGGCTTCAATCACGACCTCGGCTGGGGCGCGCCAGCCAACCTGCCGGGCGAGGAGACCGATCTGATGCGCCGGCTGCTGGCCAGTGGCGGGCGGCTGCGCTACCTGCCCGCCGCCCTGGTGCGGCATCACCTGGAGCCGGCGGCACTGACGCCGGCGCACTACCTGCGTTACTACACCGGCATCGCCTATCTGCATGCCCAGCGCGAGCGGCTGGGCAGTGACGGCAGGCGCCAGCGCTCGCTCTCGACGCTGTATTACCGGGCCGGCCGCTTTACCCTGGCGTCCCGCTTCGCCGCGCTGACGGGGCGGCGTGCCGAAGCACTGATGCTGCTCCGCCGACGCCTCTTCGTCCTGGCGCAGATTCGGGAGCGCAGGGCTCACAAGAGCGACCAGCTGCCGTGACCGCGTCTGCATTGGGATGAAGAGACGGTGACTGTACCGTCTGAAATGCATTGGGGCGGCGTCCTCGCGGATGCCGCCCCAATCTGTTCTGCCTGTCCCACGAAGGGATAGGGTCGGGAGTCGGTCGCCTTAGATGAGGGTGAGCAGCCCGAGGCTGAGGACCGCCACCACGAAGGCGAGGCCGACCTGGTTGAAGGCGCTCTGAACGGCGAACATGACCTTGACTCCTTGTCAGCTGTCGCTTGATCGCGACGCCGTTTATATACCAATTTAATACCAATTCCACAATTGCTGGAAAGGCGCTGGCCCATGCAGCCGGCGCAGAGCTAGATCAAACAATATTTTCAATCAGTTAGATGATTTAAATGAACAGTCAAGGGGTCAGGATCACCAGCTCCATCGGGGCCGTGACGCCGGCCACCATCTGGTCCGCCAGGCGGCGGTGCGTGGCGCCGGGACGATAGCCCTGGGCCAGGGCCAGGTCGTAGCTGGGGCCGTCCGCCAGGGCGGCGCAGCCCACCACCTTGTTCTGCTTCTCCAGCTTGGAGGCCAGGTTCACCGTGTCGCCGATCACGGTGTATTCCAGGCGGCTGGTGTCCCCGATGGCACCGAACAGCACCTGGCCGGCGGCCATGGCGCCATTGACCCGCGGCGCCGGCAGCCCGGCGGCCTGACGCTCGCGCTGCCAGCGGCCGGCGGCCGCCATGATGGCCTCGAGCGCGGTCAGCGCCTGGGCCGCCGGATGGTCGCTATCGTTCACCGCGCCGAAGCTGGCCAGGATGCCGTCGCCAAGGAACTTGTCGACCGCGCCGCCGTGATTCTGGATCAGCGGCACCAGCAGCGCCTGATAATCCGACAGCAGCTTGACGGTTTCCGCCGGCGGTCGCTCCGACGCCAGCTTGGTGAAGCCGCGCAGGTCGAGCGACAGCACCGCGGCGTCGCGCAGCTCGCCCATGCCAGCTTCGATCGCACGCTCGGCGCCCTTGATGCGCGCCGCCACGCCGGCGTCGAAGAAGCGCGAGAGCTCGCGCGCCGCCAGACCCTCGGTCACCGCGCGCAGCAGCAGCAGTTTGGCGCGGCCGATGGCGACCGACAGGATGGCGGAGAAGGTGAGGATGGAAATGATTTTATCGAACTCCGCCCCCAGCAGGATCGAGTTCGAGGTGAGGTAGGCGACGTAGTTGCGGGTGATCATCGGATTGCCGGGCTCGACCCACACGACATAGAGCACCATCAGGCCCCAGCCGGCGGCGGCGACCACGCCGGCCAGCAGCACGAAACGCGCGTCGAAGCGCAGCGCGCGCAGGCCGATGAAGATGAAGACGTAGAGCAGCGTCGGCGCCTTCAGATAGAACGAGGGCGGCTGCGCGTAAGTCAGGTGGAAGGACCAGATCAACACCAGCAGCAGCCCCATGTCGAACACCACCGACAGCGCCAGCGACCAGTCCGGCAGGCGGCGGCGGTAGGACCAGACCAGGCGGATGGTGGTGAGCACCAGATAGGCCGCCAGCGCAATCGGCACCGGCAAGGCGTGCAGGCCGGTCGCGGTCTTCGGGCTGATCGCCCAAAGCGTCCCGAACAGCAGCACCACGGCAAGCTGGATCCAGCCGGTCAGGCGCTCGCTCTGGTCCTGCTGCTGGCGGATGGCGTCCTGCACCCGCTGCGGCAGCGACGCCGTGGCGGGGCCGAAGAGGAAGCTGCGCAGTCGGCTGAAACGGGTTGAGGTCATCGGCGTGGGGTCCTGCTCGGGGACCGCTGCATAGCGGCTTTTCAGCTGCTTGACCCTACACGAGGTGTCAGGACCGCGTGAGGTCACCGTTAGGCATCGAATCCATCGACGCGGTTTCCAGCCACAGGGCGGTTTCGACCGCGCCGGCCATCAGCGGCAGCTGCCCGACCGCCGCCGCGGTCTCGGCCGCCAGGCGGGTGGCCGCATAGTGGCTGGAGAAGACCGGCCGCAGCGCGCCGGACGCCAACCAGCCGACCAGGCCCTGCTGCTCGTTGTAGCCGCGCCAGGCCCAGTGTGCGGGATAGCCGTCGGGCAGGAAGATGTCGTGCACCTGCAGCAGTACACCCGGCGGCAGGCGCGGCAGCACCTCGGCGAACAGCAGGTCGACGTCCGAGCCGGGCATCAGCAGGTGGCTGGAATCGATCATCAGGATGTCGCCGGCGGCGAGGCCCTCGAAGGCCGCAAGCCCGGCCTGCTGCAGGGTCTGGCGGATCAAGGTCAGCGGCTGGCCGGCCAGCGTGGCGCGCGGCGCCGGGTCGATCGCGGTGATCTGTGTGGTCAGCCCGGCGTCGGCCACGGCGCGCAATACGAAGCGGGTGGAGTGCCCGCTGCCGACCTCTACCAGGCGGGCCGGGCGGCGCTCGCGCACCAGGGCATAGGCACTGGCGGCATCCAGGCGCGGGTACCAGCCCTGGCCCCAGCGCGCCTGCCCGGGCTGGCCGTCGCTGGCGGCGATGGCGGCGAAGTCCTCGGCATGGCGCGCCAGCAGCGCGAGGTGCGCCTGGAAGGTTGGAACGGCGCGCTGGAACAGCGCCTCCAGCGCCGGATAGCTGGTCGGCGCCTGCACCTGGTCGGCATAGCGATGCGGCAGGAACCAGCCGCGCGGCCTGAGGCCGAGCACGGTGGGCAGGCCCAGCGCCAGGCGCCGACGCCAAGGGCGCGACAGGAAACGGGGACTCACGCGGCTGCCTTCCGTCACGGCCCCGTTCCACGCCCGCCCCGCGGGAGACGGCGTGGCGCAGCAGGAGCCCATGGCATGCTAGATCGCCAGTTCCATGCCTTCGCGCGCCACCAGCGTGCCGGGCCGCGCATGCTCGGCGGCGTTGGCGATGCGGTCCATGGCCTCGTCGTCGTGGCCGGGATCGTGGTGGAACAGCACGACGCGCTTCACCCCGGCCAGGTCGGCCAGGCGCAGCGCCTCCTGCCAGGTCGAGTGGCCCCAGCCGCGATAGCGCGGGTATTCCTCGTCGGTGTAGGTGGCGTCGTAGATCATGGTATCGGCGTTGGCCACCAGCTTCAGGATGTTGGGGTCGGCGCCACCTTCCACATGCTCTGTATCGGTGACGTAGCAGAGGCTGCGGCCAGCGTGTTCCATGCGATAGGCGGTGGCGCCCTGCGGGTGGTTCAGCGGCGCAGTGCGCAGCTCCAGGCCCGGGCGCGGCCGCACCACGTCGCCGGCGACGAAGTCGTGATAGCTGACCTCGGCAGTGAAGATCTGCGGCGGCACGGGAAACAGCGGCGTCGCCATGTAGCGGCAGAGCACGTCGTTGATGCCCATGCCGGCGCCGATCAGGTTGCCGGCCCAGAGGCGAAAGCGGTTGCCCGCCTGGAACAGCGGCTGGAAGAAGGGGAAGCCCTGGATGTGATCGACGTGGGTGTGCGACAGCAGGATGTCGGCTTCGACCGGCTGCTCCTGCAGCAGCATCTCACCCAGCGGGCGCAGGCCGGTGCCGCCATCGAAGATCAGCAGCTTGCCGCCGATGCGCACCTCGACGCAGGAGGTATTGCCGCCGTAGCGCATGAAGCGCGGCCCGGGGCAAGCGATGGACCCGCGCACGCCCCAGAAGCGGACCAGGAAATCTGACGGCGAGGGCACCGGCGCGGCACTCATTGCTACTGTCATCTCGGGCGACGACTGTAGGGGAAGAGAGCCAGCCGCCAAACCAAAATCGGTGGGCAGGTCAGCCGGCCCCGGCGTTGCCAAGCATCGGGGCCTTGGCCAGACTGCGCGGCTTTTGCGACACCGCCCTTGGCGGTCATCGGGAGGGGTGGGGCGCGTGCAGGCCGAGAAGCGCAGCAACTGGACCGGCATCGCCTTTGGCCTGACACTGGCCAGCTTCGCCGCCTGGCAGCAGTTCAAGCTGCCGCCGGTGCTGCCGCTGCTGCTGCAGCGCTTCGACTATGACCGCGTGCTGGCCGGCGCCTTCATGAGCGTCTATGCCGTCGCCGGCCTGCTGGCGACGCTGGCCATCGCGCGCTGGGTCGGACGGCGCGGCGCCTATCCGGCGCTGTGGAGCGCCCTGGGGCTGTTTCTCATCGGCAACCTGGTGACCTGGGCGGCACCGGAGCAGGGCTGGCTGGTGCTGCTGGCGCGCGGCGCCGAGGGCCTGGCCTTCGCGGTCTGCGCCATCCTGGGCCCGGCCACCGCCAACATGAGCGCCAGCCGCCGCCACCTGCCGCTGGTGATCGGCATGACGGCGGCCTGGATTCCGATCGGCCAGGTGATGGCCAGCCTGGTGGCGCAGCCGGCACTGACCAGCGGTCGCTGGCAGATCTCCTGGTGGGCGGTGATGGCGGGCACCCTGCTGCTGGCGCTCTGGACTTGGCGGGTACAGGCTAGGCGCGCCATCACCTTTGCCGGCGGCGCCACGACCAGCGCCGCCGGGGCGCCGCTGACGCCTTATGAGCGCCGCTCGCTGTGGATCGCCGGCATCGCCTTCCTGCTGTTCTCCGGCCAGTACTACGCCTACATGACCTGGCTGCCGCAGTACCTGGTCGAGACCTTCGGCTTCGGCCCCGACGAGGCGCTGGTCGGCTACCTGGTCCCGGTGGTGATGCTGGCGATCTGGAACGTCATCGGCGGCTGGCTGCTGCGCCGCGGCCTGAGCGCCGGACCCATGCTGGCGCTGGGCATGTTGCTGCAGGGCGCCTGCTGGTTCCTGCTGCCCTGGACCGATGCCGGCTGGACCGGCGTCATCTCGCTGCTGGTCTATGGCATCGGCGCCGGCCTGGCGCCCACCGCGCTCTTCGCCATGCCATCGAGCGTCGTCGGCCCCGGCCGCTCGCTGGTGCCGGCCTTCGGCATCGTGATGATGACGCGCAACGTCGGCGTGCTGCTGGGCCCGGTGGTGCTGGCGCAGCTGTCGAAGCTGGCTGGTGGCTGGAACCTCTCGGCGCCGATCTTCGGCACCGCCTCGCTGCTGTCGGCGCTGCTCGGCCTCTGGCTGATGCTGCGGCTACGCACGGCGCAGGTCACCAAGCTTTAGGGTCACCAGGCTTCAGGGCACCAGTCGGTAGCCGCCGGGCTCAGTCACCAGGATCTGCGGCTTGGTCGGGTCGCGCTCGATCTTCTGCCGCAGGCGATAGATGTGGGTCTCCAGCGTGTGCGTGGTGACCCCGGCGTTGTAGCCCCAGACCTCGCCCAGCAGCGTGTCGCGACCGACCGCGCGCTCGCCGGCGCGGTAGAGGTACTTCAGGATCGCCGTCTCCTTCTCGGTCAGCCGCAGCTTCTTCTGCGTCTCCTTGTGCAGCAGCAGCTTGGCGGCCGGGCGGAAGGCATAGGGGCCGATGGCGAAGGTGGCGTCCTCGCTCTGCTCGTGCTGGCGCAGCTGCGCGCGCAGGCGGGCCAGCAGCACGCCGAGGCGGAAGGGCTTGGCGATGTAGTCGTTGGCGCCGGCGTCGAGGCCGAGGATCTGGTCGGCATCGCCGACCGAGGCGGTCAGCATGATGATGGGGCACTTGACCCCGGCGCGGCGCAGCAGGCGACAGACCTCGCGCCCGTCGAAGTCGGGCAGCCCGACGTCGAGCACGATGGCATCGAAGGTCTCGGCCTTGGCCTTTTCCAGGGCGGCCTGGCCGCTGCCGGCCTCGATCGCCTGGAACTCCTCGTGCAGCCGCAGCTGCTCGGCGAGGGCCTGGCGCAGCGCCTCGTCATCGTCGACCAACAGGATCTTCTTGCCGGCGAGTGTCGCCATGAGCCTGGTCCCTTTCCTAGTCGCGCAGCAGCGCGACCGTGGCGTGATAGAGCGCGTGGTCGCGTTCGGCCAGCGCATCGACGGCGTTGAAGTGATCTCGGCCCTCCAGCGCAATCTCCGCCACCGGCAGGTCGAGCGCCCGCCACTGTGCCAGGAGTGCTGCCTGCTGGCGCAGGAATTCCGGTGTCTCGCCACTGCCCACCGCGACCACCAGGGGGCGGGCGCGCAGCGGCGGGCGGCGCAGCGGCGAGAGCTCCTGTACCTCCTGTTCGCTCAGATGCAGCACCTGCTGGTGATAGGACAGCGCAATCGGCGCCAGATCATAGACCCCGCTGACCGAGACGGCGCCACGCAGCAGCGGCGGCGGGCCGCGATCGGCGGCGCGCGCGCTTTCGCGCAGCAGCGCCAGCGTGGCCAGGTGGCCGCCGGCGGAATGCCCGGCCAGCACCAGGCGGGTGCGGTCGCAGCCGAACTCGGCGGCGCGCTGGCTGAGCCAGGCAATCGCCCGGTCGACCTGCTGCACCATCACCCGGACCGAGGTACGCGGCGCCAGGTCGTAGTTCACCGAGGCCACGGCGATGCCGGCCTCCACGAAGGGCGGGGCGAGGTAGCTGAAGTCGCTCTTGTCGAGACCTTGCCAGTAGCCGCCATGGATGAAGATCAGCAGCGGTGCCGGGCCAGCGCCGGCGGCGGGGAAGAAGTCCAGCGTTTCGCCCGGCGAGGCGCCGTAGCTGAGGTCGAGGCGGCGCGGCAGCTGCTCGCGCGCGATCGCCGAGGCGCTGCCCCAGCGGGCGATCACCTCCGGGTGGTGCGGCCAGCGGGCGCGCAGGTTGACCTGGGCGTCGAGCGCCGCCTGATCGAGATCGAGCCAAACCTTCTTCGGCGTCGCGACGTCTACCATTGCGCTTCCTTTCCTGGTCGGCTTTTCTTGCGGCGCCACCGCCCCCAAATGCAGGGTACAACAGTGCCTTGGCCGACCCCGTTGCCTTGACGGGGCCGGGCAAAGCTGCCATCACCCGACGGCGCCCGTAAAGGGGGCCGCCGCCGGCTTCCCCAGGACCGCCTTCCGCGATATGACCGACGCGCTGCCCACCCACGCCCTTGCCGACGATGCTGTCCTGACCACGGTTGCCCGTGCGCTGGCGGAGCTGCGGCGTGGCGCGATGATCCTGCTGCGCCAGGGCGACCAGGTGGCCCTGGTGCAGTCGGCCGAGGCCGCCCGCGAAGGCGGCCTGATGGCACTGCGCCGCCTCGCCGCGGCCGAACCGGTGCTGCTGTTGACGGCGCGCCGGGCCGTCGCGCTAGGCCTGACCACGGTCGGCCAGGAGGTGGTCGCCCTGAAGCTGCTCGACCGTTCTCTGGAGCGCGTGCTGGAGCTGGCCGATCCGACCAGCAGCGGCGCCCAGCCGCTGGCCCGTCCGGAGCGCGGCGAAGCGCCACAGCATCTGGCTCAGGCGGCCATCGACCTGGCCAAGCTGGCCCGCCTGCTGCCCGCCGCCCTGCTGGTCACGCTGCCGGTGG
Organism: Rhodospirillales bacterium; assembly: GCA_038363005.1. GTDB lineage: Bacteria > Pseudomonadota > Alphaproteobacteria > Kiloniellales > JACOMY01 > JAKOWB01. Next base: position 63,773 of record JBBQBI010000016.1, on the reverse strand, counting down.
AGCGCGCCCTGGCGGCGGCTGCCGACGGCGACCTGCTGAGCGTTGCCACCGACGCGGTGGCCGAATACCGTTACGCCGGCGCCCGCAGCCTGGCTGAGGTGGCGGTGGCGCGCGTGCCGCTGATGGGCGCCGAGGAGACCGAGGTGCACGCCTTCCGTCCCGGCGACGGCGGCATCGAGCACTTGGCCATCGTCATCGGTCATCCCGACCCGGCGCTGCCGGTGCTGACCCGGCTGCACTCGGAATGCTTCACCGGCGACCTGCTGGGATCGCTGCGCTGCGACTGCGGCGACCAGCTGCGCGGCGCCATCGATGCCATTGCCGCCGCCGGTTCCGGCATCCTGCTCTATTTGGCGCAGGAGGGTCGCGGCATCGGCCTGGTCAACAAGCTGCGGGCCTATGCGCTGCAGGACCGCGGCGCCGACACCGCCGAGGCCAACTTGCAACTGGGCTTCGATGCCGACGAGCGGATCTATCTGCCGGCGGCCGAGATGCTGCGCCGCCTGGGCATGCGCCGGATCCGGCTGCTGACCAACAACCCGGAGAAGGTCGCCGGACTGGAGCGCTGTGGCCTCAAGGTGGTCGAGCGGGTGCCGCACGCCTTCCCGGCGAACGAGCACAATCGCCCCTATCTGGCGGCGAAGGCGAAGCGCTTCGGACACCTGTTCTGACTCCTGCGACCGCGCGGCACCACGTCATGCCTTTCGTCCAAATGATTACCGGGATATAGGGGAGTCATGGATCTCTTCGTCTCGCGGCGGCATGGAAAATGGCAGGGGCGCTATGGCGCCCGGCTGTTTCCCTGCACGGTCGGCAAGAACGGCCTGGCGCGCAACAAGCGCGAAGGCGACGGCACCACCCCGATTGGCTGCTTCGCCATGCGCTACCTGCTGTTCCGGCCCGACCGGCTGGATCCGCCGCAGACCGCTGGCCTGCCGGTGCGCGCCCTGGCGCCGCAGCACGGCTGGTGCGACGACCCGCAGGAAGCGCTGTACAACCAGCCGATCAACCTGCCCTTCGCCGGCAGCCACGAGGTGCTGTGGCGCGAGGACGAGCTCTACGATCTGATCGTGGTGCTGGGCTACAACGACGATCCGGTGCTGTCCGGGCGTGGCAGCGCCATCTTCCTGCACATCGCGCGGCCCGACCTGACGCCGACCGAGGGCTGCGTCGCCATGCGCCGCGCCGACCTTGTGCAGGTGCTGACCAGCGCCACCGCCCGGGCCCGGGTCTGCGTGCTGGCCGACTGAGCTGGCTTGCCGGCCGGCCGGCTGGCCGTTAGGACAGGAGCCGGAGGGACCCCATGAGCTTCGAGAAGAACCAGGCGCTGCCGCTGTTCCCCACCTTCGTGTGGACCCACGACCTGCCGGCGGCCACCGCCCAGGTGCTGAACGCGCAGCTCGAGCAGGCGATCCTCGAGCTGATCGAGCCACGGCCGCCGATTGCGCCTGGTGCCATCTGGCAGACCCACCAGGACCTGCACCAGCGTCCGGAGTTCCGCCCCCTGGTGCAGCTGATCAACCAGGCATCCGCCGGCGTGCTGGAGTACCTGCAGATCGACCACAGCGGCTTCGAGATCACCGGCTGCTGGGCCAACGTCAATCCCAACGGCTCGCCGCACGCCTCGCACACCCATCCGAACAACTATCTGTCCGGCGTCTACTACGTGAAGACCGGGCCTGGTGCCGATGCCATCCGCTTCGTCGATCCGCGGCTGCAGACCAGGCAGATCGCGCCCAAGGTGAAGCAGCTGGGCCCGACCAACTCGGACAGCGCGCTGGTCGCCGTGCCGGCCGGCCGCCTGGTGCTGTTCCCGGCCTGGCTGCAGCACGCGGTGCCGCCCAACACCAGCGGTCACGAGCGCATCTCGATGGCCTTCAACATCATGTTCAGCGATTTCACCCGGCAGATGTCGCGCCCGAAGTGGGAAGGCATCAAGACGCCGGGTGGCGGCGAGGCCTGACAGATCAGTCGGCCGGGCGCCGCAGCAGGAACAGGCTGCCGGTGAGCGGGCGGCCGGATTCGGTGCGCAGCGGAATCTGCTCGCTCTGCAAGACCTGGAGGCCGACCGCCGCGGCCAGCCCTTCGATGTAGCCATCCGCCTGGGCGTAGCGGCCGCTGGCGCGCAGCACATAGTCGCCGCTTTCGCCCAGCGCCGCATCCAAGCGTTCCGTGGTCAGCGCGAAGAGGCCATCCGGCAGCAGGTGCTGTGCCGTCGCCGCGAAGCAAGCAGCAAGGTCGCCCAGATAGACGAAGACATCGGCGGCGACGATCAGGTCGAAGCGCTCGTCGCTCTTGCCGAGGTAGCCGGTGACGTCGTCTTCCGCCAGCGCCACATAGAGTCCGGTCCGCTGCGCGCGTTCCAGCATGCGTGGCGACAGGTCGACGCCGACGCGCCGTTCGGTCAGCGGTTGCAGCGCGCGGGCCACCAACCCGGTCCCGCAACCCAGGTCGAGCAGCGCCGCGAAGCGGCGCGGCGGCCGGAGGGCCTGCAGGCGCTGGGCAATCAGCGCCGGCGCGCCGTACTGCAGCTCCTGCACCAGGATCTGGTCGAAGCTCTGGGCCAGGCTGTCGAAGGTGTCACGGACATAGGCGGCGGGCGCCATTGGGCGCCGTTCACGACGCGCGGCGTCGAGCAGATACTGCGCTGTCGGGTTGGCCGGGGCGCGCTCCAGCGCGTCCTGATAGGCCACCACGGCCTCCGCGCGGCGGTCCTGCAGGGCCAACATGTTGCCCAGCAGGATCAGCGGCTCCGGCTTGCGCGGTGCCAGCGCCGCGGCCTCGCGGTAGGCCGCTTCCGCGACGCCATCGGGGTTGCCCAGGTCACGCAGGGCATTGGCCAGCGCCAACGCCGCCTTGGGGTGATCGGGGCGGCGTTCCAGGGCCAAGCGCAGCAGCCCCACCGCGTCGGCGGGTCGGCGCTGATCCAGGCGCACCAGGCCGGCTTCGTAGGCCTCATCGGCGCTGACCACGGCAGCGCCCTCCACCTGGCGCTCGGCCTCTGCGACCAGATCTGCGTCTTCGAGCCACAGCGCGACGCGGCGCAACAGAAACCAGGGCAGCGCGCGACCGGGCGCCAGCGCGGCGGCGCGCTGGAACTCCGCCGCCGCCAGGCGGAACTCGCCGATTTCGGTCAGCACCTTGCCCAGGCTGACAATGGCCTCCAGGTGCCTGGGATCCAGCGCCAAGAGGCGCCGATAGCTGGCGATTGCCGCCTGGTCGTCCTCAACTTCGCGCTGCGCATAGGCCAGGTTGAGCCAGGCGTCGACGAAATTCGGCGCGCGGCGGACCGCGTCCTGCAGCAGCGGCAGGCCATCGGCGATCAAGCCTTCCTGAGCCAGGGCCAGGCCCAGCAGACTCAGCAGCGGTGGCAAGAAGGGCTGCTGCACGCGCAGCTGCCGATAGAGCGAGATCGCCGCGGCCCGCTGGCCGCTCTGATGCAGTCGTGTGGCCTCGGTGAAGCGAGCGCGGAACTGTTCGGCGGCTGCTGTCATCGGTCGGCCCCGTCGGGGCTGGCGGGGCGGCTGCCGAAGATCGCGCTGCCGACCCGCACCTGCGTGGCGCCCAGCGCCACCGCGGTCTCGTAGTCGCCGCTCATGCCCATCGACAGCTCGGGCAGCGCGTGACGCTGTGCCAGCTCGGCCAGCAGCTGGAAGTGCGGCGCAGCCGGCTCGTCGGCCGGCGGGATGCACATCAGCCCGACGACCGGCAGGCCAAGCTCGTCCCGTGCCAGGGCCAGCAGGGCAGCCAGCTCGCGCGGCGCGACCCCGGCCTTCTGCGGCTCTTCGCCGGTGTTGACCTGCAGCAGCAGGCGCGGCCGGCGGCCCAGCTTGGTCATGGCCTTGGCCAGGGCCTGCGCCAGCTTCGGCCGGTCCAGCGTCTGGATGACGTCGAACAGCGCCACCGCGTCCTCGGCCTTGTTGGTCTGCAACGGGCCGATCAGATGCAGCGCGAGAGCGGGATGCGCGGCCCGCAGGGCAGGGTACTTGCCCTGGGCCTCCTGGACGCGGTTCTCGCCAAAGACCTGCTGGCCGGCGGCGAGCGCCTCCACCACCGCGTCGGCGGGATGGGTCTTGGCGACGGCGATCAACGTGACGGTCGCTGGATCGCGGCCGGCGGCGCGGGCGCTGGCAGCGATGCGCTGGCGCACCGCGTCGAGGCGTGCGGCCAGGGAAGTTGGTGTCTCGGTCATGGCGCTGCTCATGCCAGAGCCGGCGGGAGGGCGCAAAAGGAAAACGCCGCGACGCAGGCGGCAGCGGTCACGCCGGCCGGATAACCCGGGCCTGCAGACAAAAGAAAACGGGGGGTGCTTTCGCACCCCCCGTCGCTTTGAACCCGTGCTTGCGCGCGGATCAGAAGCTGAAGGAGAGACCCACAGCGCCGACCACACCCGACTGGGTGGAGCCAAGCTCCGTGTTCCACTCGCCCCACATCACGCCACCGCGGGCAGAGATGCCCGGGCCGACCTGATAAGAGACGCCGCCCTGAATGGCGGAGAGACCGATCTCACCCGGATCAGCGAACTGGCCTTCGGTCTGACCCTCGAACCAGGTCACGCCGACAGCCCAGGGGCCCCAGCCGTAGCTCACGCCCACGTCCCAGGCATCGCCCTCGGTCGAACCAGGCTTGCCACCGATCGTGGCGGCCTTGCCGTCGAGCTCGTTGGCGTAAGAGCCACCGACCGTGAAGCCGGCGAAGCTCAGGTTCGCGCCGAACGAAATCGCCTGGTAGTCGTCGTAGCCAGCGGCGTCCAGAGTGTCGGACACCGTCGCACGGCGATAGCCAGCCGAGATCGCCACGCCGAAGCCATTGAAGTCTTCGACGAAGTTCGCGCCAACACCGAAGCCGTTGTAGTACTCGGTGTTGATGTCGGCTTCGACCGGGAAGTCCTTGCCATCACCGTTGCCCACAACCGACGGCGCGTAGGTCACGCCGATCTGGAAGCCGGCGAAGCGCGGGGTGTAGTAGGTGATGACGTTTTCGTCGTTACCGAAGTCGAGGTAGGTCGAACCGGTCGGCGAACGGAAGATGCCCGCCATGCCAGCCGGGGTCGGGATGAAAGCAGTCACCCAACCGGAGGTGATCGGCAGACCGACGCTCGGGGCGGCGTAGTGCATGATGTAGGCCGCCGAGTTCTCGGAGCCCGCAACGATGCGGCCAAAGTCGCCCTTCACTTCGATGTACTTCTCGTCGATCGTGTCACCGGTGTTGGCGGTGCCGAAATCTTCGAGCTGCACGTTCACGCCGAAGGTGATGCCGTTGTCGTGCTTGTATTCACCCTTAAAGTGAATTTCGCCGTCGGAGAAGATACCGGTCGAGTTGTAGTCCCGCGCGCTGCCGGACTGCTCGTCGATATTGCCGACGGAGAAGTAGGTGTTCATGTAGCCGCCGACACCGATAGAGATCCCGTCGGCAGCGGCCGAACCGGCACCGAGGACGCCAGCGGCGACCAGGGCCGTCGTACCATAGAGGACCTTCTTCATTGCCTCTTCCTCTCTCTTAGATCCAAGGTTTCCGATCGCTTGAGCTCAAGGGCCCGCTCGACGCTGCACTTTAGATCCGCTGGGATCCCCCCGCAGCACCGGGCGAGCCGGGTCTTACCGCCCCCCAGCGGCGAGCCGCGGAAAGCTGCCATATATGGCCCGATGGCCAGCGGCGGCGTCAACTAAACGGTCTGGAACTTGCTGGAATTATGCGGCGAAACCCAGGGCCTGTTGCATTTTTGACACAGACCGTACAGGTGCTCCCCGGCAGGGGATTACAGCGTCAAACTGCCCTCGGGCGTCAGATAGCCCATGGCGATGAGCATCGGGCGGTGCGCCTCGACCAGACGCTTGACCTGCTCGTCGCTGAGAATTTCCCGCCACTGGCCGCTGCGGCCCTCGCGGAAGAAGGGCGACTTGCCGTCCGGGCGGCTTTCGACGAAGCGCCCGCTGCGTTCCTGCCGCTTCAGCTCGTCGAAATCGCTGAAGCGCACGGCGCGCTTCAGGCGGTCCATGTCCTTGGGCAGGCCAAGGAACTCGATGAGGGTGCCGAAGGCCTTTAGTGGCGAGGCCTTCATGTCCTCGTAGCGCATCAGGTGGCGGGTCAGCCCCGGCGCCTCGGTCCAGGTGCGCACATGGCGGCTCCAGGAGCTGAGGTACTGCTCGACCTGGCCGGCCTGGGCCGGCAGGAAGTATTGCTCCTCGCTCAGCGAGTCCACCGCGACGTCGAGCGTCACCTGGTAGTGGTGGGCGAAGGAGATGGCGACATCGAAGGGATTGCGCACCACGTAGATCGCGCCGGCCGTGGCCTCGGGCGTGATCAGCGGCACGCCGTCGATGCGGGCGATGACGTTATGGGTCTTGACGAAGATGTCCTGGCCCCGCGACACCGCCATCCAGCGATGCACCTGCGGGCGCAGCCGGGCGATCTGCTCTCGCGTGATCTCCTCGGGCTTCAGGCCGCTGTATTGCTGGTAGTGGACGACCATGTTGTCGCCGAGGATGTGGTTCGGCAGGTCGTTGATCGGCAGCGCCTGCTGGGCGTTCTGCAGATAGTTGGCCAGAAAGGCGCGCAGCCAAGTGTTGCCCGATTTCGGGTAGGACGCTAACCAGATGATTCCCGGCATTCGGTAACCCGCGACGCTCCCCAAGACCCCAGCGCGCCAGGGCAGAGCCCCGGCCACCGTCGGGTTCTAGCGGTTGGCTGGCCGGAAAGGCAAGAGCGGCCAGCATGCGTCTGGCCGGCATTCGTCTGAGAGGTAGAACCCGCGCCGCTTGCCGGCCCGGCGGCCCTTCGCCATACTCCGCGCCCTTCGCCGGGCGCCTTTGCGCGCCGGCGCTGCAACCCCTGCCGTGAAGGTCTTGAACAGGCGATGGCTGAAGCGATCGACGCTATACAGGAACGCCAGCGGGTCGAGCTGAACCAGGCCTTCTTCCGGGCGCGTGAGCTGCAGCGCGCCGGCCAGCTGGTCGAGGCCCAGCGCCTCTACGAGCAGATCCTGCTGCGCTTCCCGCACCACAGCGAATCGCTGACCCTGCTGGCCTCGATCAGCTATCAGCGCGGCGACGAGCTGCAGGGCCAGGCCTACATCGAGCGCGCCATCGAGGTGCTGCGCCTGATCCTGGTGCAGATGCCCACCGCCTACGGTGCCCAGGCGCTGCTGGCCAACCTGCTGCTCACGCGCGGCCAGCGCGCCGAGGCCGAGCGGATCTGCAGCACCCTGCAGCTGCAGCTCAATCCGATCCGCTCCGACCCCCAGACCTTCGTGCAGCGCCGCCAGGCCGCGTCCTTCGCCGGCCTGCCGCCGATGCTGATCAACACCCTGCCGAAGTCGGCCAGCGAGTCGATCTGGAACCGCCTGGCCGAAGGCCTGGGCATGGCTCAGGCGCATGTGTCGATCGGCCTGTTTCCCGACTGCTGCGTCGTCGGCTCGCGCGCGCAGGCGCTGGGCCAGGGCGGCCTGATCATGAAGGAACACATCCCGGCGACGCCGCACAACCTGTCTACCCTGGCGGCCAACGGCGTCAAGCGCATCGTTTTCCACGTGCGCGATCCGCGCCAGGCGACGCTGTCCTGGGCGCACTTCGTGCGCGACGACGTCTCGATGCGCCTGATGGCGCCGATCTGGCGCCGCATCATTCCCGGCAAGGCAGTGCTGGAGCAGGACCTGGCGGCGGCGATCGACTGGTCGGTCGAACGCTACCTGCCGCTGCTGGTCGAGGTGATCGAGGGCTGGCAGGCGGTCGAGCGCGACCGGCCGCACGGCATCGAGGTGCTGTTCATGGAGTTCGAGACCTTCCGGCGCGACGAAACCGACTATCTCGACCGTGTGCTGGCATTCTATGGCATCCCCAAGGACAAGTGGCAGGCCGGCCGCAGCGATGAGGCGGAGGTGGTTCACCTGCGCAAGGGCGAAATCGACGAGTGGCGGCGCGTCTTCTCGCCGGCACAGGCCGCCGCCGCCGCGGCCGGGCTGCCCGACGCGCTGGCCGAGCGCTTCGGCTGGACGCGCTGACGCCGCGACCCGCCTAAGCCCGACCGACCAGCCGGCGCGGCGTGATGTCTCGCCACCGCCCAGGGCCCGGTCGGCGCCGGTGAAGGCCTTTAACCGTGCTGGGGTTTTGGCTAAGGTGGCGCCGCCTGCGCGACGGGCCGCGGGTTTGCGGCCCGGTCGCGGACAGGACCCCCGGCGGGCGGGGAGGGGGGCAAGGCTTTTGAAAGGAGCCGGTATGGTGCGTGAGTACAAGCGGCCGCGAGGCGCTTTGCGCCTGATCAGTGCGGCGCTGCTCTTCGGCGTGACGGCCTGCAGCGGATACTATGGCAACGATCAGACGAAGTACCCCGACGACGACAACCGCAAGCAGACCGGCGACAGCTACAAGGCACCGGAATCCATCCTGGGGCCGGGCGGCCTCGACATCTTCAACAGCGGCGGTGACCAGGCCTCGACCGGAGCGCCTGATGGCGGCGGTATCGGTGTAAACACCTATCTCTGGCGTGCGACCTTGGACACCGTGGCCTTCATGCCGCTGGCCTCGGCCGATCCCTTCGGCGGCGTCATCATCACCGACTGGTACGCGCCGCCGCAGACACCCGACGAGCGTTTCAAGGTCAACGTGCTGATCCTGTCGCGCGACCTGCGGGCCGATGGCGTGCGCGCCACGGTCTTCAAGCAGCGTCGCGAATCGGGGCAGTGGATCGACGAGCCGGTCGACAAGGCCACGGCGATCCAGCTGGAAAATGCCATCCTGACCCGCGCGCGTGAGCTTCGCATCGCGCAGCTCTGACGCGGTTCGGCGGCGGTTAGCTTTGCAAAGGCGGCCGGCCCCGGCGAAACCGGGTGCCGGCCGCCGTCGTGCTCAACACTTGTGATGGTCACAGCATGAGTCGCTACAATTTCAAGGACAGCGAGGCGCGCTGGCAGGCTGCCTGGGCGGCGGCGCCGAGCTATGCGGCGCAGGACGGCGATCCGCGGCCGAAGTACTACGTGCTGGAGATGTTTCCCTATCCGTCGGGACGCATCCACATGGGGCACGTGCGCAACTACACCATCGGCGACGTGATCGCGCGCTACAAGCGTGCGCGCGGCTTCAACGTGCTGCACCCCATGGGTTGGGACGCCTTCGGCCTGCCGGCGGAGAACGCCGCCATGGAGAAGAAGGTCCACCCGCGGACCTGGACGCTGGAAAACATCGCCACCATGCGCGCGCAGATGAAGACCATGGGGCTCTTCATCCACTGGGATCGCGAGCTGGCGACCTGCCTGCCGGACTACTACGTCGAGCAGCAGAAGCTGTTCCTGGCCTTCCATCGCCAGGGCCTGGTTTATCGCAAGAAGTCCTGGGTCAACTGGGACCCGGTCGACATGACGGTGCTGGCCAACGAACAGGTGATCGACGGCCGCGGCTGGCGCTCCGGCGCGCCGGTCGAGCGGCGCGAGCTGTCGCAGTGGTTCTTCAAGATCACCCAGTACAATGATGAGCTGCTGAGCGCGCTGGATACGCTGGACCGCTGGCCCGAGAAGGTGCGCACGATGCAGCGCAACTGGATCGGCCGCAGCGAGGGCGCCCGCGTCTTCTGGAAGCTGCAGGGCCGCGACGACAGCCTGGAGGTCTTTACCACGCGGCCCGACACGCTGTTCGGCGCCTCGTTCTGCGCGCTGTCGCCAGGCCATCCGCTGACCAAGGAGCTGGCGGCCAAGGATCCGGCGCTGGCCGCCTTCGTCCGCCAGTGCGAGGCGCTGGGCACCAGCGAGGCGACGATCGAGACGGCGGAGAAGCTGGGCTACGACACTGGGCTGCGCGCCCAGCATCCGCTGGACGCCACGCAGTCGGTGCCGGTCTACGTCGCCAACTTCGTGCTGATGGACTACGGCACCGGCGCCATCTTCGGCTGCCCGGCGCACGACCAACGCGACCTGGACTTCGCCCGCAAGTACGGCCTGGCGGTCATCCCGGTGGTGGCCCCCGCGGGCCAGTCGCCCGAGGAGCGCGCCGCCTTCGTCGCCAAGCTGGCGACGAGCGATACCACCGCCTTCGACGGCGATGGCGAGGCGATCAACTCCGGCTTCCTCGACGGCCTGCCGGTCGCCGCGGCGATCCGCAGCGCGATTGAGCGGCTCGAGGCCGAGGGTCATGGCCAGGGCACCGTGCAATGGCGCCTGCGCGACTGGGGCGTTTCGCGCCAGCGCTACTGGGGCACGCCGATACCCTTCGTGCACTGCGCGAAGTGCGGCGTGCTGCCGGTGCCGGAGGACCAGCTGCCGGTCGAGCTGCCGGAGGACGTGACCTTCGACCGCCCGGGCAACCCGCTGGACCACCACCCGACCTGGAAGCACACCAGCTGTCCGGGCTGCGGCGGCGCTGCGACCCGCGACACCGACACCATGGACACCTTCGTCGATTCCTCCTGGTACTTCCTGCGCTTCACCAGCCCGCACGCCACCGAGCCCTTCACCCGCAAGGCGGCGGACTACTGGATGGCGGTCGACCAGTACATCGGCGGCATCGAGCACGCCATCCTGCACCTGCTCTATTCGCGCTTCTTCACCCGCGCGCTGCGCGACTGCGGCTACCTGGACATCGCCGAGCCCTTTGCCGGGCTCTTCACCCAGGGCATGATCTGCCACGAGACCTATCGCGACGCCGAAGGGCAGTGGCTGACGCCGCAGGAGGTCACCCGCGAGGGTGACAGGGTGAGCACGCTCGACGGCCGGCCGGTGACGGTGGGCCGTGTCGAGAAGATGTCGAAGTCGAAGAAGAATGTGGTCGACCCCGAGCGCATCATCGCGGTCTACGGCGCCGACACGGCACGCTGGTTCATGCTGTCCGACTCGCCGCCCGACCGCGAGATGGAATGGACCGAGTCCGGCATCGAGGGCGCCTGGCGCTTCGTCAACCGGCTCTGGCGCCTGGTCAGCGAGGGTGGCGCCCTGGCGCCGGCCGGCCAACCGCTGCCCGACAGCCTGGTGGCCGATGGCGCCAGCCCGGCCGGCGCGGCGCTGCGCGCCACGCATTCCGCCATCGCCCATATCGGCGAGGATCTGGAGCGCTTCCACTTCAACAAGGCGGTGGCCCGGGTGCACGAGCTGGCCAACACCCTGGCGGCGCTGAAGGACGACACGGCCGAGATCGCCTGGGTCCGTCGCTTCGGCGTCGAATCCATCGCCCGCCTGATCGCGCCGATGATGCCGCACCTGGCCGAGGAGATCTGGGCCTACCTGGGCGGCGAGGGCCTGCTGTTCGACCAGCCCTGGCCGCAGGCCGATGCCCGCTTCCTCGACCAGGGCACGGTGAAGATCGCGGTGCAGGTCAACGGCAAACTGCGCGCCACCATCGACCTGCCGCGCGACAGCGACCGCGCAGCGGCCGAGGCCGCGGCACTGGACAACGAGAGCGTACAGCGCTTCCTGGAAGGCAAGGTTCCGCGTAAGGTGATCGTCGTGCCGAATCGGATCGTCAATGTCGTCGTCTGACCCCACCGCTGTCACGCGTCGCCGGGCCCTGCTGGGGCTGGCCGCCCTGCTGCCGCTGGCGGCGGGCTGCGGCTTCCAGCCGCTCTATGCCACCAACAGCGCCGGCCAGTCGGTCGATACTGAGCTGGCGGCCGTGCGTATCCAGCCGCTGAAGGAACGCAACGGCCAGTTCCTGCACAACCTGCTGCGCGACCGCCTGAACCCCTACGGCCAGCCGGTCGAGCCGCGCTACCAGCTGTCGATCTCGGTCTCGCAGGTGTCGGAGGAGACCGGCATCCGGCGCGACGAGACGGCGTCGCGCGCCGTGCTGACGCTCTATGCCTCCTATTCGCTGGTCGACGGCCAGGGCCAGGTGCTGACCCAGGGGTTGGCGCGCAGCTCCAGCGCCTACAACATCCTGGATTCCGCCTATGCCTCCTCGGTCTCGCGGCAGGACGCGCAGGAGCGGGCGCTGACCGAGCTGGCTGAAGACCTGAAGCTGCGCCTGGCCTCGTTCTTCTCCGCCCACATGACGTGAGCGCCGCCCTATGAAGGTGGCGCCGCGCGAAGCCGACCGCTTCTGCCAGGCCCCGCCCAAGGGCGTGCGTGCCGTGCTGCTCTATGGCCCCGACGGCGGCCTGGTGCGCGAGCGCGCCGCCCGCCTGGCCGCCACCGTGGCACCGCCGGACGACCCCTTCCGCATTGCCGAGCTGACCGCCGCCGACCTGAAGGACGACCCGGCGCGCCTCAACGACGAAGCGGCCGCCATTCCCTTCGGTGGCGGGCGCCGTGTGCTGCGCATCCGCGATGTCGGCGACGGGCACGCCAAGCTCTTCGAAGGCTTCCTGACGGATCCGCCGGGCGATGCCTTGGTGGTGGTGGAGGCCGGCGACCTGGGGCCGCGCGGCCTGCGCAAGGCCTTCGAGGGCGCCGAGAGCGCCGCCGCCGTGGCCTGCTACCGCGACGAGGGCGACAGCCTGCGCCAGCTGATCGCCCAGCACCTCTCCGCCGCCGGCCTGACCGCCGAGCCGGCGGCGCTGGCCTTTCTGGTCGCCAACCTGGGCGGCGACCGCCAGCTGACGCGCCGCGAACTGGACAAGCTGGTGCTTTATGTCGGGATCGCTGGCGGCGGGCGCGTGACCTTGGCCGACGCCGCTGAGATGGTGGGCGACAGCGCCGAGCGCACGCTGGACGACCTGGCCAATGCCGTCGCCGGCGGCGACGTCGCCGCACTGCTGCGCGATCTCGGCCGCGCCAACGGCGAAGGTGTCTCGCCCATTGCCATCCTGCGCGGCGTGGCGCGCCACATGCAGCGGCTGCACCTGCTGCGCGGCTTCATGGGCCAGGGCATCGCCGCCGCGGAGGCAGTGAAGCGCCTGCGCCCGCCGGTGTTCTGGAAGGCCGCCGGCCCGCTGGCCCGCCAGGCCGAGAGCTGGGCCAGCGACCGCCTGGCCTGGGCCCTGGGCCGCCTGCTCGACGCCGAGGCCGCCTGCAAGCGCACCGGCGCGCCGCAGGCGCTGCTCTGCGAGCGCGCGCTGACCGAGATCGCCGCGCGCGCGGCCCGGCGGCGGTAAACGGCGGCACACTGTTGCGAACCTGCGCGGCAGTACCCCCACTCCCGTGCGAGGTATGGGGAGGGTTGGGGTGGCACCATCTCGGCTCCCCCGTCGTCACCCCCTCCCCGACTCTCGCTCAGCTTCGCTGAGGGAGGGAGAAGCGGGGCGCACGGGACCATGGATCCTTGGACCCTCCGGACAAGTCCGCTGGCGTCCGGCTAAGCCCTGATCGTCATCCCGGCCAAGCGAAGCGCGAGCCGGGATCCATGGGCGTGACCGGGCGGACGCTGGGAGTCTCGCCGCCGGCGAAAGCCGCAGGATGGGCCCCGGCTCCCCGGCCGGGGTTGCATCGAGAAGAATGGCCAAGCCAGCTTTGATGGCGGCAGATGGGAGCAGATTCAATCCGGGCCTGACCGACGGCCGCGCTACGTCAGGCAAGGCCCCCTCACCGCCACACAACAAGCGCACAACGTGCGCTGGCGCACGTGGTGCGCTATTTCTCCGGCGTGTGCCGAAGGCGCAGGATCAGGTCGTCGAGTTGCTCCAGGGTGCGATAGTGCAGGCCGACCACGCCGCCGCCGCCCTGGTGGTCGATGCTGACCTTCATGCCGACCGCCAAAGTCAGGTCGCGTTCCAGGGCCTGGGTGTCGGCGTCCTTGCCGGAGACCTTGCGCAGCTTGGGCTTGCCCGGCGCCTTCTGCGCCGCCTGCTGGGCGCGGCGCTCCATCTCGCGCACCGACCAGCCGCCGCTGACCGCCTCGCGCGCCAGCTGCGCCGGGTTAGGCGCCATCAGCAGCGCGCGGCCGTGGCCGGCGGAAAGCTGCCCCTCGGTGATCAGCTGTTTCACCGGGTGCGGCAGCGCCAGCAGGCGCTGCATGTTGGCGATATGGCTGCGGCTCTTGCCCACCGCCTTGGCGATCTGTTCCTGGCTGTAGCCGAACTCGCCGGTGAGGCGCTGGTAAGCCTCGGCCTCTTCCAGCGGCGTCAGGTCTTCGCGCTGGACGTTCTCGACGATGGCCAGCTCGAGCGTCTGGCGGTCATCGAGTTCGCGGACCACCACCGGCAGCTCGGCCAGCTGGGCCAGCTGCGCGGCGCGCCAGCGACGCTCGCCAGCGACGATCTGGAATTCCCCGGGGCGCTCCGGATGCGGTCGCACGACCAAGGGTTGCAGGATGCCCTGCTCGCGGATCGAGGCCGTCAGGGCCTCCAGCGCCGCCTCGTCGTAGTGGTGGCGCGGCTGCTGCAGGTTGGGGTGCAGATGCTCGACCGGGATCTGGCGCTGCCCGCCGCCGCCACCACTGGTGGTGCCAGCCGCGGTCGCACCGGCGCCCGGCTCCTCGCCGAACAGCGCCGCCAGACCACGGCCGAGACCGCGCGCCTTGCCCCGCCCCTCGCTCTTGGTCGTCTCTGCCATCAGGCCGCCCTCGCCGCTTCCCGGCGCAGCAGCTCGCCGGCCAGTTTCAGATAGGCCTGCGCGCCGGCGCAGGACAGGTCGTAGAGCAGCACCGGCTTGCCGTGCGACGGCGCCTCGGAGACCCGCACGTTGCGCGGGATCATGGTCTCGTAGACCAGGGCGCCCATGTGGCTGCGCACATCGGCCTCGACCATCTCGGCCAGCTTGTTGCGGCGATCCACCATGGTCAGCACGACGCCCTGGATCGCCAGGCCCGGATTGAAGGCGCGGCGCACCCGCTCGATGGTGCTGCGCAGGTGGCTGAGCCCCTCGAGCGCGTAAAACTCCGCCTGCAGCGGGACCAGCACGGCATCGGCCGCCACCAGGGCGTTCAGCGTGAGGAAGCCGAGCGACGGCGGGCAATCGATCAGGATGTAGTCGTAGTCTCCGCGCACCGGGGCCAACGCCGCGGCCAGCCGGGTCTGGCGCTGCTCGTCCTCCACCAGCTCCACCTCGGCACCGGCCAGATCGACCGTGGCCGGCACCAGCGCCAGGCGCGGCACGGCGGTCGGCAGCACCAGGCCGCTGATCGGCGCCGCATCGAGCAGCGCGGCGTAGATGCTGCGGTTTAGCGCCGGCCGGCCAATGCCCAGGCCGGTCGTCGCATTGCCCTGGGGATCCAGGTCGATGACCAGCACCCGCTTGTCGCAGGCAGCCAGCGCCGTGGCCAGGTTGACCGCCGTGGTGGTCTTGCCGACGCCGCCCTTCTGGTTGGCCACCGCGAGGATGCGGGCCGGCGCGGGGCCCGGCGCCACCGTCCGCGGGGCTTCCTGGATCGTCTCGGACGCTGTCTGGTCCATCGCTCCATCCTTCGGCCGGGCGCGCGCCTGGCCTTCTGTCCAGTGCCCGGTGGCTGGACCTTAAGTCTTTGGGGCGGCAGCCAAGTTGACGATCCGCAGGATCGTGCCGGCGGGGTCGCTGCGGCTGGGGTGGTGCTCCAGGGCCATGCTCCACCGCCGGGCCGCCTGGGTCAACTCCGCCGCGACCCCGCGTCCCTTCAGCAGCAGGGCCGTGCCCCCCGGCGCCAAGTGTCGGTCGGCATAGTCGAGAAGCCGGTCCAGCGGGGCAAGGGCGCGCGCCGTGACGCAATCCGCGCAAAGCGGGGATAACTCCTCGATCCTTGCCTGATGCACCTGCGCCCCAGCGGCCGTTTCACGTGAAACCTCCCGCAGGAACTGGGCTTTGCGCTGGTCGCTCTCGACGAGGTGGATCTCGCCGGCACCGAGGATCGCTAGCACCAGGCCGGGGAAGCCGGCCCCGCTGCCAAGGTCGGCCAGGCGGCGCGGCCGACCCGCCGGAACCGGCGGCAGCAGCGGCAGCAGCTGCGCCGAGTCGAGGAGATGGCGGCGCCACAGGTCGGGCAGCGTGTCCGGCCCCACCAGGTTGATCGCCTTGTTCCACTTGCCAAGCAGCCCGGCGTAGGTTTCCAGCCGTTCCAGCGTTTCACGTGAAACGCCCAGTTCAGTCAGGACCTTGCGCGGGTCAGACGCTCCCGACCCCGGCATCAAGCGGCCCGCGGGTCACGCCGCACAAAGCGCAGCAGCAGGGTCAAGGCGGCTGGGGTCATGCCAGGGATTCGACCCGCCGCCCCCAAGGTCGCCGGGCGCGCCTTGGCCAGCAGCTGCCGCACCTCGGCGGAAAGCCCAGCAACGCTGTCCAGCGGCAGATCGTCCGGCAGGGCCAAAGCTTCGTCCCGGCGGAAAGCAGCGATGTCCAGGTCCTGCCGCTCCAGGTAGCCGGTATAGGCGGCGTCGATCTCCAGCTGCGTGCGCACCGCCGGCGGCAGCGCGGCCAGCTGCGGCCAGAGTCGCAGCACGCCCTCCCAGCCGACCGATGGCAGCGCGAGCAGGGCAAAGGCATCGCGGCGCCGGCCGTCTTGTTTCACGACGAAACCGGCCTGCGCCAGAGCCGAGGGGCTGACCTGCAGTGCCGCCAGACCGGCCCGGCCCGCCGCCAGCGCCGCTCGACGCTCCTCCCACTGCGCCGCGCGCGCCGGGCCGATGCACCCCAGCGCCAGGCCACGGTCGGTCAGCCGCTGGTCGGCGTTGTCGGCGCGCAGTCGCAGGCGATACTCGGCGCGGCTGGTGAACATGCGATAGGGCTCGGTCACGCCGCGCGTGGTCAGGTCGTCGAGCATCACGCCCAGATAGGACTCGGCCCGGTCGAACAGCGCCGTCGCGCCGCCGCCGCCAGCCACCAGCGCGGCGTTCAGCCCGGCGACCAGCCCCTGCCCCCCCGCCTCCTCGTAACCCGTGGTGCCGTTGATCTGCCCGGCCAGGAAGAGGCCCGGCAAGCGTCGCGCCTGCAGCGCAGGGGTCAACTCGCGCGGGTCGACGTGGTCGTATTCGATGGCATAGCCGGGGCGCAGCATGATCGCCCGCTCCAGCCCCGGGATGGTCGCCAGCAGCGCCGCCTGCACCTCGGCCGGCAGCGAGGTCGAGATGCCGTTGGGATAGACTGTCGGGTCGTCCAGGCCTTCCGGCTCCAGGAAGATCTGGTGGTGCGTCTTGTCGGCGAAGCGCACCACCTTGTCCTCGATCGAGGGGCAGTAGCGCGGCCCCACGCTCTCGATCTGGCCGCTGTAGAGCGGCGCACGGTGCAGGTTGGCGCGGATCAGCGCGTGCGCCGCCGGGCCGGTATGGGTGATGCCGCAGTCGACCTGCGGGTTGCCGATGGCCGCGGTCAGGCTGGAAAAGGGCTCCGGCGGGTTGTCGCCCTGCTGTCGCTCCAGGCCGGCCCAGTCGATCGTGCGGCCGTCCAGGCGCGGCGGCGTGCCGGTCTTCAGCCGCCCGAGCGCGAAGCCCAGGCGGGCCAGGGCCGGCGACAGGCCGCGCGACGGCGCCTCGCCCACCCGGCCGGCCGGCGTGCGCGTCTCGCCAATATGGATCAGGCCGTTGAGGAAGGTGCCGGTGGTAAGCACCACGGCGGCGGCGCCGAGCCGCTCTCCGGTCCCGGTAAGCAGCCCGGCCAGGCGGCCGTCCGTCCCGACCAGCAGTTCCTCGGCGCTGCCCTCCAGGATGGTCAGGTTGGCCTGTGCCGCCAGGGCGGCCTGCATGGCCAGGCGATAGAGCTTGCGGTCGGCCTGTGCCCGCGGGCCGCGGACGGCCGGGCCCTTGCTGCGGTTCAGCAGCTTGAAGTGGATGCCGGCGGCGTCGGCGACGCGGCCCATGAGGCCATCGAGCGCATCGATCTCGCGCACCAGGTGGCCCTTGCCAAGGCCACCGATGGCCGGGTTGCAGGACATCACGCCGATGGTGTCAGCGCGGTGCGTCAGCAGTGCCGTGCGGGCACCCAGTCGCGCCGCCGCCGCCGCCGCTTCGCAGCCGGCATGGCCGCCGCCCACCACGATGACGTCCCAGGTGTCCCGCATTGCGCTTCTATAGGGCAGCCCGGGGTTGGCGGTCAAAGGGCGCCAGCCGCACGAAGCCCCGCCGTCCACGGCCAGATCTGACCAAATGACCGCGTTTCACGTGAAACAGGCGCTAAGTCCCATTAAACGCAGCATTTTCACTTACCGATACAGAAGTCGCGAAAGATCAGGTCGAGCAGCTCCTCGACGTCAACGCGCCCGGCGACGCGGCCGAGACCGCGCAACGCCAGGCGCAGGTCCTCGGCGATCAGCTCCGCCGACGTGGCGTCGCCGCCACGTCGCAGAGCGTCCAATGCTTCCGCCAGGGCCGCCTGCTGTCGCACCCGAGTGACCAGCGGCGCACTGCCGTTGCCACTCCAAACCCGATCCCGGAGCAGCGTGCCGAGGCGTTCTTCCAGCAGCGCCAAGCCGGCGCCAGTCCTCGAAGAGACCACAAGGTCCACGTCCAAGCTTGACTGGACAGTCAAGTCCGCCTTTGTGCCAATGGTAAGACAGGTCGTTCTGTCTATATCGATATGTAGTGGATCATCGCCGCCCGGAGACGACAGGTCGTAGAGACAAAGGATCAAATCCGCGGCCTCTGCCTGCAGGCGGCTGCGACGCATGCCCTCAATTTCCACCTGATCCAGGGCGCCGTCGCGCAAGCCGGCGGTGTCGACCAGCGTCACCGGCAGCCCCTCCAGGTCGAGTTGCACCTCCACCACGTCGCGCGTGGTGCCCGGGGCGGACGCCACGATGGCGGCCTCACGCCCAGCCAGGGCGTTGAGCAAGCTCGACTTGCCAACGTTAGGCGCGCCAAGCAGGACGACCCGCAGCCCCTGGCGCAAGCGCTCACCCCGGCCGGCCCCAGCCAAGGCCTCCTCGATCTCGCCGCCAATGCTGACCAGCGCGCGCCGGCTCTCCTCGGCAAGGTCGGCCGGCAACTCCTCGTCAGGAAAGTCGATGGCCGCCTCGAGACGCGCCAGGGCACGCACCAGACCATCGCGCCAGGCCTCCAGCCGCCGGCTCAAGGCGCCACCGGCCACTGCCAGGGCCTGGCGCCGCTGCAGCACCGTCTCGGCGGCGATCAGGTCAGCCAGACCCTCGACCGCGGTGAGGTCGAGACGCCCGTTGTCAAAGGCGCGACGGGTGAATTCACCAGGCTCCGCCAGCCGCAAGCCAGGCAGCCGCGCCAACGCCGCCAGCACGCCAGCAACCACGCTGGGCGCGCCATGCAGCTGCAGCTCGGCCATGTCCTCGCCGGTCTCGGTGGTCGGCCCCGGCAGCCAGAGGATCAGCGCCGCGTCAAGCAGCTCGCCGCTGGCGGGATCCCGCACCTTGCGCAGCGCCGCGCGCCGCGGCTCCGGCAACCGGCCGCCGAGCAGCGCCGCCAGCCCCGGGCCGGCCCGCGGACCGGCCAGGCGCACCACCGCCACGGCGGCGCGGCCCGGCGCGGTGGAGAGCGCGAAGATGGTGTCGGCCGGCGACGGCGCCGCGCGACCGCCCGGAGCGGACTCGCGGCTCAGGGCCAGGAGCGCACGTGGTGCGCCACCGGCGGGCGGTTGCGCGGCCGCTGCGGCTGCTGCGGCGTGCCGACGTGCAGGAAGCCAACGATGGCGTCGTCCGGCCCCAGGCCCAGGGCTTCCTTCACTCCGGCGTCATAGGCCCGGCCACCGGTTACCAGCACCGCGCCATAGCCCAGCGCGTGAAAGGCGGTCAGCAGGTTCTGCGTGGCGCAGCCGGCGGCGATCACCTGCTCGATCACCGGCACCTTGGGATGCCCGGGGTTGACCTTGGCGGCGCAGACGATCAGCAGCGGCGAGCGCAGCGCCTTGCCGCGCGCCTTGTCAGCCTCGGCCTCGTCGTCACCGGCGCGCCGGGCCGACTGAGCGAAGACCTCGCCCAGCCGCTGCAGCCCCTCGCCCTCGACGGTGAGGAAGCGCCAGGGCCGCACGGCGCCGTGGTCCGGCGCGGTCAGCGCCGCGGCGAAAGCCTTCTCGCGCTCGGCCGCGTTCGGCACCGGCAGACCCAGATCCTTGGCCGACACGGACTGCCGCGTCAGCAACGCATCGAATACCTCCACCTAGTCGCTCCCCTTCTTGCCGCCGGCGCCGCCGGACAGGGCGTTCCAGAACATCTTCTGCATCTGCTCCATGCCCTGGATGCCGGCTGGCATCCAGGTCTTCAACAGCGTCTCCGGCTCCATCGCCTGCAGCGACGCCAGCGCCCGCTTCTGCACCTCGGCCATCACCGCCTCCTGCATCGGCGCCACGTCGGGCAGGCCGAAGAAGCGGCGGGCCTCGTCAGGCGTGCAATCGACATCCATGGTGATCTTCATGGCCCGCATCCCTTGCTGGCGGTGGATCAGGTGCCACTATACAAGGGGATCGGCCGCCGAACACGCAAGGTGACGAAATCCCCGCCATGACCCGCCCGCCCCGATGAACAGGCTCGCCGCCGAGACCAGCCCCTACCTGCTGCAGCACAAGGACAACCCGGTCGACTGGTGGCCCTGGGGTCCCGACGCGCTAGCCGCTGCCAAGGCCGCCGGCAAGCCGATCCTGCTGTCGGTCGGCTATGCCGCCTGCCACTGGTGCCACGTCATGGCGCACGAGTCCTTCGAGGACCCGGCCACCGCCGAGGTGATGAATCGCCTCTACATCAACATCAAGGTCGACCGCGAAGAACGCCCCGACCTCGATGCCATCTACCAGCACGCCCTGGGGCTGCTGGGCGAACAGGGCGGCTGGCCACTCACCATGTTCCTGACACCGGACGGCGCGCCCTTCTGGGGCGGCACCTATTTCCCGCCGACAGCGCGCTTCAACCGCCCCGGCTTCCGCGAGGTGCTGGAGGGCCTGGACGGTATCTGGCGGCAGGACCCCGACAAGGTGCAGAAGAACGTTGCCGCGCTGCAGAACGCGCTGGCCGCATGGGCCCGCTCGGTCCCTGGCGAGGCGGTGACACCGGCGATCCTCGACCAGGTGGCCGACCGCCTGCTGCAGGAGGTCGATCCGGTCGAGGGCGGCATCGGCGGCGCGCCGAAATTCCCCAACGCGCCGCTGCTCAACTTCTTCTGGCGCGCCTGGTGGCGTAGCGGGCGCGAGGCGCATCGCCAGGCGGTGACCCACACCCTGGCGCAGATGAGCCGCGGCGGCATCTACGACCACCTGGCCGGCGGCTACGCGCGTTACACCGTCGATGCCATCTGGCTGGTCCCGCACTTCGAGAAGATGCTCTACGACAACGCGCAGATCCTGGCATTGCTGGTGGCCGACTGGTGCGTCTCGCGCGATCCGCTGTTCGAGCTGCGCGTGCGCGAGACGGTGGACTGGCTGCTGGCCGAGATGCGCGCCGCCGAGCAGGGCCCCGGCATTGCGTCCAACGGCGCCCCGGCAGCTCCCTTCGTGCCGGCTTTCGCCGCCTCCTTCGACGCCGACAGCGAAGGCCACGAGGGCAAGTTCTACGTCTGGACCCCGGCCGAGATCGCCGCCCTGCTGCCGCCGGCCGAAGCGGCCCTGGTCAAGGCCGCCTACGGCGTCACCGCAGCCGGCAACTTCGAGGGCACGACGATCCTCAACCGTCGCGACGACCAGCCGGACCTCGCCACCCGGGTCGGCCGCGACCGCGAGGCGCGGCTCGGCACCGCGCTACGCACGCTGCGCACCGCGCGGGCCAAGCGCATCTGGCCGGGCTGGGACGACAAGGTGCTGGCCGATTGGAACGGCATGACCATCGCCGCCCTGGCAGAGGCCGGCGCCGCCTTCGGCGAAGCGGCCTGGATCCAGTCGGCGGCGCAGGCGCTGGCCTTCTGCCGCGACCGCATGCTGCGCGGCGGTCGGCTGCATCATTCCTGGCGCCACGGCACGCTGAAGCACCAGGCGACGCTCGACGACCACGCCCAGCTCGCCCGCGCCGCGCTGGCGCTGCACGAGGCGACCGGCGCCGCCGAATGGCTCGACTTCGCATTGAAGCTGGCCGCGCTGGCCGAGGCCCACTACGCCGATCCCGCCGGCGGCTACTACATGACGGCGGACGACGCCGAGAGCCTGGTGGTGCGGCAGAAGGCGGCGCACGACAGCGCCGTGCCGTCCGGCAACGGCGCCATGATCGAGGTGCTGGCCCGCCTGCACTATCTGACCGGCGAGGCCGCCTTTCGCCAGCGCGCCGAGCGTACCGTGACCGCCTTCAGCGGCGAGCTGGCGCGCAACTTCTTCCCGCTGGCGACGCTGCTGAACGCCGCCGAGTTCCTGGAACGTGCGGTGCAGGTCGCCATCATCGGCAACCGCGGCGAAGCGGCGACCGACGCGCTGGTCACCGCCGCCGTGCAGTCCGGCAATCCCTGGCGCGTGCTGCAGGTGGTGGCGCCCGATGCAACGCTGCCACCCGGACATCCGGCCGCCGGCAAGACGCAGCTGGATGGCTTAGCCACCGCCTACGTCTGCCACGGCCCCACCTGCTCGCTGCCGATCACCGACGCGGCTGCGCTGCGAACAGTGCTGACGGCGCGGGGTTAGCCACCGCGCCTTACGCCGGCTCCAACCTGGCCGGGAAGCCCGGCGCGCGCAGGTCGGTGCCCAGCGCGTCCTCCAGCAGCTTCACCACCTGGGTCGACTGCGCCTCGGCGCCATAGATCGCCGTCGCCCGCATGAAGATCTGCTCGGTCAGGCCGGCCAGCTCCAGCGGCACGCCGAACTTGCGCCCGAAGCCCATGGCGAAACCCAGGTCCTTCAATGCCAGCGCGTTGGTGAAGGCGACGTCGTAGCTGCCATTCAGGATCAGCTGCCCCTCGGTCTCATGCACGAAGGAATTGCCGCTGGAGGCCTTGATGGCGCGCCAGGCTTGCGCCAGGTCGAGGCCGCCCTTCTTCGCCAGCATCAGCGCCTCGCCATCGGCCACCAGATGGATGAAGGCCAGCATGTTGGTGATGACCTTGATGACCGCGGCGCTGCCCAGCGGCCCCATGTGCAGGATCTCGCCGCCCATCACCTTGAGCGCCGGCTCGACACGCTGGAACACCGCCGCCTCGCCGCCGATCAACAGCGTGATCTTGCCGGCCGCCGCGCGGTGCACACCGCCGGTCACCGGGCACTCCAGAGTATCGACGCCCTTCTCCTGCATCACCGCGGCGAGTTGCGCGAGGTCGGCCTGATCGGTGGTGCTCATCTCCACCCAGGTGCCGCCTGGCTTGAAGCCCTCGGCCAACGCCAGCGCCACGTCGCGCGAGGCCTTGGGGTTGGGCAGGCAGGTGAAGACCACGTCGCTGGCGGCGGCCAGCTCGCGCGGGTTCGCCGCCCACTTGGCGCCGGCGGCCAGCAGCGGCTCCGCCGCCGCGCGGTTGAGGTCGGTGACCGTGAGCGCGAAGCCGGCGCGCCGCAGCGAGGCCGCAAGGTGGAAGCCGAGATTGCCGAGGCCGACGAAACCGTAACGCATTCTGCTCTCCCGCTAATGCAGTCCTCCCTCCCCCTTTACGGGGGAGGGTCGGGGTGGGGGTGGTATCTGGTCGGTTGGTGCGACGGGCGAGATCTGCATAAGGAAGCACCCCCACCCAACCCTCCCCCGTAAAGGGGGAGGGCTAGATCGCTACCCCACCGGCCAGTTCGTCATCTCCAAGTGCAGCTGCTTGCCGCTGTAGGGATGCGCCAGCGCCACCGCCTCGTTCAGCTCGACGCCGAGGCCCGGCGCGCTGGAGGGAATCACATAACCATCCTCCCACTGGATCGGCGTGGTCAGCAGCTCGGCGTGGAAGCCGCCCCAGGTGCCGATGGATTCCAGAATCAGGAAGTTCGGGCTGCAGGCGGCCACCTGGATGTTGGCGGCGCCGACGATGGGGCCGCAGTAGCAGTGCGGCGCGATCTGCGCGTAGTAGGTCTCCGCCATCGCGGCGATCTTCTTCGCTTCAAGAATGCCGCCGACGCGCCCCAGGTCGAACTGCAGGATCGAGGCCGCGCCGGTCGCCAGCACGCGCTGGAACTCGTACTTCGTCGCCAGGCGCTCGCCGGTCGCGATCGGCACCGTGGTCTTGCGCGCCACCTCGGCCATCATCTCCGGCATCTCCGGCGGCGTCGGCTCCTCGAACCACAGCGGGTCATAGGGCTCCAGCACCTTGGCCAGGCGCACCGCGCCCGACACGGTGAACTGCCCATGCGTGCCGAACAGCAGGTCGGCCTTGCCGCCGACGGCCTCGCGCACCAGGCGGCAGAAGTCGCCGGCCAGCGCCAGCTCCGCCTGGCTCGGCTGGCGCGGGTCGAAGGCGGCGTAGGGCGCGACGGGATCGAACTTCACCGCGGTGAAGCCCTGGGCGACATATTCCGCCGCGCGCGTGGCGGACAGCTGCGCGTCCTTGTAGATCGCGTCGCTCTCGCCGGCGGCGACGTTGGGATAGATGTAGGTGTAGCTGCGCAGCTTCTCGTGCACGCGGCCGCCCAGCAGCTCATAGACCGGCTTGCCCGCCGCCTTGCCGACGATGTCCCAGCAGGCCATCTCCAGGCCCGAGACGATGCCCATCATGGTGATGTCGGGCCGCAGCGTGAAAGCCGTGCCGTGCGCCTTGCGCCAGAAGCTTTCGATGTGGTGCGGGTCGCTGCCGATCAGGTAGCGCGCCGCCACGTCCTCGATCATCCGCGCCACCAGGTGCGGGTCGAAGGGAATGGAATAGATCTCGCCGACGCCGCTGATGCCATCGTCCGTCGTCAGCTTGACGAAGATGAAGTAGCGCCCGCCAAAGGACGGCGGCGGGTTGCCCACCACGAAGGTCTTGCAGTCGACGATCTTCATGCGTCCGTCCCCCTGTCCAATCGGGACGCCAGACTAGCGCGCCGCTGGCGCCGGCGATGGCTGGAATCGCCGCAGACTGTCGTCGGCGCGGCGTACCTCCTCCGCCCGGTTGCTTATCCCACCCCCCATGCTCAACCGGCATCCACGGCGCCGCCGCGCTAGACTGCGGCTACCTCAGGCGGGAGGAAAACCCATGCCCTTCGCGGACGTGAACTGGATCGCTTTGCTGGCCAGCGCGGTGGCCGGATTCGTTTTCGGTGCCCTCTGGTACATGACCCTGGGCAAGGCCTGGATGGCCGCGCTCGGCAAGACCCCGCCGGAAACGGGCACCAGCAGCCCGCCACTGGTTCCCATGCTGGTCGCCCTGGCGGCGCAGTTCGTCATGGCCTTCGTGCTGATGCAGCTACTGGTGCGGCTCGACGCCATGAGCGTCGGCGCGGCGCTGAAGGCCGCGCTGTTCCTCTGGCTCGGCTTTGTGCTGACCACCCTGGCGGTCAACCACAGCTTCCAGCAGGCCAAGCGCAGCCTGACGGTGATCGACGGCGGCCACTGGCTGGGCGTGCTGCTGGTGCAGGCCCTGGTCATCGCCATGGTCGGGCTGTAGCGACGCCACAAGGTGCGTGACGCCGCCCGCGTCGGCCGCTACATCACCGGCATGACGCTCTACATCGACGCCGATGCCTGCCCGGTGAAGGACGAGGCGCTGCGCGTCGCCCGCCGCCACAAGCTGCCGGTCGTGCTGGTCTCCAACAGCGGCCTGCGCCCCAGCCCGGACCCGCTGGTACGCCAGGTCGTGGTCAGCGATGGCTTCGACGCCGCCGACAACTGGATCGCCGAGCACGCCGGCCCAGGCGACATCGTGGTCACCGCCGACGTGCCGCTGGCGGCGCGTTGCGTCAAGGCCGGCGCCCAGGTGCTAGGCCCCACCGGCCGCCCCTTCACGCCGACCAACATTGGCATGGCCAGTGCCATGCGCGACCTGAAGGCGCATCTGCGCGAAACCGGCGTGGACCGCGGCTTCAACAAGTCCTTCGGCAAGGAGGACCGGTCGCGCTTCCTGCAGGCGCTGGAGCTGGCGGTGCGGGCCGCTCAAGCGGCGGCGGCTCAGACTCCGCCCAGCACGTAGATCGTCCGTTTCTCCACCCACTCCTTGGTCTTGGCGCCATAGGCCGCCATGTGCGGCGCGGCGGCGTGCGCCTTCAGCGCGGCGAGGCTGGCCCACTGCTCGACCACGACGAAGCTGTCGGGGCCGACGGGTGTCTGGATCGGGCCGACGTCAGGCACGTCGAGCGTCGCCTGGTAGGCGATGCAGCCCGCCTCGGCCAGCACGTTCGGGCGGTTGGCGGCGAAGGCGGCCAGCACCTGGGCGCGCTGGCCCGGCTTGGCGGTGATGAAGGCGAGGACGTGGACGGCTGCGGGCATGGGTGGGGTCCTTTCGGTTGGTCCGCCAGCCTAGCTGTCATCCCGGCCGGAGCGAAGCGAAGAGCCGGGATCCATCGTCGGACGGGCGCCATCGAGAGGGTCGCCGCATGGATCCCGGATAGGCGCTGCGCGCCTTCCGGGATGACGGCCGAAGCAGACGTCTAGCCCTTCGCGCGCTCGCGCAGGAGAAACTTCTGGATCTTGCCGGTCGAGGTCTTGGGCAGCGGGCCGAGGATCACCTGGCGCGGCGTCTGGAAACCGGCCAGATGCCCACGCGCGTGGGCGATGAGCTCCGCCTCGGTGACCTGCGCGCCTGCCTTCAGCTCGACGAAGGCGACCGGCGTCTCGCCCCACTTCTCGTCGGGGCGCGCCACGACGGCCACCGCCGCCACGTCCGGGTGCTTGTAGAAGGCGCCCTCGACCTCGATGGAGGAAATGTTCTCGCCGCCGGAGATGATGATGTCCTTGGAGCGGTCCTTCAGCTCGATGTAGCCGTCGGGGTGCCAGACGCCGAGGTCGCCGCTGTGGAACCAGCCGCCGGCGAAGGCCTCTTCGGTGGCGCGCGGGTTCTTCAGATAGCCCTTCATCACCACGTTGCCGCGCAGGAAGACCTCGCCCAGCGTCTGGCCGTCGCGCGGCACCGGGGCCAGGGACTGCGGATCGGCGACCATCAGGTCCTCGAGCACCGCGTAAGCGACACCCTGGCGCGCCTTCAGCGCCGCCTGCTGCTCGATCGGCAGCGCCTCCCACGCCTGCTTCCAGTCGCAGACCACGGCCGGGCCATAGACCTCGGTCAGGCCATAGACGTGGGTGACGCGGAAGCCCTCGGCCTCCATGCGGGCCAGGATCGCCGACGGCGGCGGCGCCGCGGCGGTCATGAACTCCACCGTGCGGCCGGCCAGGTCGCGGCGCTCCTCGGCGCTGGCGCCCAGCAGCAGCTGCATCACGATGGGCGCGCCGCAGAGGTGGGTGACGCCGTGGTCGGCCAGCGCGTCGAAGATCGCCTTGGCCTCGACCCGGCGCAGGCAGACGTGGGTGCCGCCCAGCGCGGTGACGGTCCAGGGAAAGCACCAGCCGTTGCAGTGGAACATCGGCAGGGTCCAGAGGTAGACCGGCGGCGTCCCGGTCTGCGACAGCCCCCAGGTCACCATGTTGCCCAGCGCCAGCAGCGCCGCGCCGCGATGGTGATAGACCACGCCCTTGGGATTGCCGGTGGTGCCACTGGTGTAGTTCAGCGAGATGGCGTCCCACTCGTCGGCCAGCGGCTCGGGCAGCCAGCCGGCATCGCCCTCGGCCAGCAGCTCGTCATAGGTCACGCTGCCCAGGCGCGCCGCCGCCGGCGCCAGGGCATCGCAGCCGTCGATCACCAGGATCTCGTGCTCGACATCGCGCAGCGCCGCCTGCGCCAGGGCGGCGAACTCCGGATCGACGATCAGCGCCCGGGCCTCGCCATGGTTCAGGATGAAACCGAGCGAGGCGGCGTCGAGCCGCGTGTTCAGCGTGTTCAGCACGGCGCCAGCCAACGGCACGCCGAAGTGGCACTCCAGCATCTCCGGCGTGTTGGGCAGCAGCACCGCCACGGTGTCGCCGCGCCCCAGGCCGCGCGCCGCCAGCGCCGCCGCCAGCCGATGGCAGCGCGCCGCCGTCTCGCGCCAGCTGCGCCGCAGGGTCCCGTGGATCACCGCCGTGCGCTCAGGAAACACCTCAGCCGCCTGCCGCAGGAAGCTCAGCGGCGTCAGCTGGGTGAAGTTGGCCGGGGTCTGCTCAAGGTCGCTGGTAAAGGGGCTGGTCATGTGGCGCTGATTTGAACCGCTGGCGCGGTCGGCGGCAAGCGGCAGGGCGGGCGGCAATTTCGCGCTTGCCTTCGCCCAGCACTGCGACTATACGTCGCGACCCCTGGCGGCCGGATGGTCCGGCGCCGGGCTGTCGAGGACCAGGTTTCGATGTCGGATCTGTTCATTTTCAGGGATCGCTGGAAGGCGTCGAGTGGACGCCCAGGGCCGCATTGCGCGCCCCCCCAGCCCAATCCCACGGAGCGCCCGACAGCCGACTGACGAGACCTCGTCCCTTCGCTGCTCCGGGCTTCCACCAGCAAGCCCAATTCTTCAGGAGCAGTCTCATGGCCTTCCTTTATTTCATCCTCGTCGTCATGCGCCTCGGCCAAGGGTCCGAGGCTTCGCGGCACAGCCTCGCGCGGGACGCAGACGCCCGCCGGGAGCGGCGCCGTGACTAGGCGATGCCATTCGTTAGACCATTGGCGGCTTCAAAGGTGCGGGTTCAAACGCCCGCCTGGCGCCGGTTCCGCCGGCGTACCGAGGCCAACTGGAGGGGGCGCGCGACCGCCGTCCCCTCGTGGTCAGGGAAGATTAGCTCAGGGGTAGAGCGGCCGGGCAAACCCCGGCAGGTCGCGGGTTCGATGCCCGTGTCTTCCACCACACTGCGTGCGTAGCTCACTGGTAGAGCACAGGACTTCTAATCCTGCGGTAGCGGGTTCGACTCCCGCCACAGCCAAGTACCCGGAAGGCCGGGGACGGCGCGGATCCAAAGCGGCGCAGGCCGCCAAGGGTCCACCGCCGGCCAGGCCAGCACCGGGCCGCCGCAGCGCCACCGCCGGCTCGCCGGACGGCGCCTCGCCGCGATGCCATCCCGCGCCCCGCGCCGCTTCGGCGGTGGTGGGCCGGGCCCGCACCGCGACAGGCGCCGCGCCCAAGAGCCGGCGGCCGCTGCCCGGTCCGGGGCCCGTCGGGACGGCAGGCCGTCCTCGGTCCTTCCACCTACCTGCGAGCGCTTTGTTTGGAGAACCTACGATGCTGTACCAGACCGTCACCGTTACCGAGGCGCAGCTTGGCCTCGTCACCCGCCGGGGCCGCTATCAGCGCCTGCTGACCGCCGGCACCTATCGTCTGCTGGCGCTCGGCGGCCTCGCCGTCGAGCTGCTGGACCTGCGTACGCGGTCGCTGGTCTCGCCCGCGCTGGCGCTGCTGGCGCGCACGCGGCCGGCCGACCTCGAGCCCTATGTGCTGACCGTCGACACCGCCGACGGCGAGGCCGCGCTGGTCTCCGCCGACGGCAAGCTGGTCGACCTGGTCGGCCCCGGCCAGCGCCGGCTCTATGGCCGGACGCTGGAGGCCATGACGGTCGAGCGGCTGGACCTGACCACGACCTTGCGGGTGCGGGCGGCGACGCTCGCGCCGCTGCAGCGCATCGCCACCAAGGGCCAGCTGCTGACCGTGCTGGTCGGCCAGCGCCAGCAGGGCCTGCTCTATGTCGACGGCGTGCTGCAGGGCACCTTGGAGCCCGGCCTCTACGGCTACCTGACGCTGCTGCGCCAGGTGCAGGTGCTGACGCTCGACCTGCGGCTGCAGACCCTCGAGGTGCAGGGCCAGGAGATCCTGACCCGTGACCGCGTCGGCCTGCGTGCCAACCTCATCGCGCTCTACCGCGTGACCGATCCGGTCGTCGCGATGGGCGTGGTGTCCGATGTGAAGGACTACCTCTACAAGGAGCTGCAGCTCATCCTGCGGCAGGTGATCGGCCAGCGTACCCTGGAGCAGCTGCTGGGCGACAAGACCACGATCGACGAGGAGGTCGCCGGCCTCGCCGCCGCCAAGGCGGCGAAGGTCGGTGTCGAGCTCGCCTCGGTCGGCCTCAAGGACGTGATCCTGCCCGGCGACATGCGGCTGCTGATGAACCGCGTGATCGAGGCCGAGAAGACGGCGCAGGCCAACGTCATCAAGCGGCGCGAGGAGACCGCGGCCACCCGCTCCATGCTCGCCACGGCGCAGCTCATGCAGGACAACCCCCTGCTGCTGCGGCTGAAGGAGCTGGAGGCGGTGGAGAAGATCGCCGAGCGCGTCGGCACGCTCCGGGTCAGCGATGGCCTGGACGGCCTGCTAAAGCTGGTGTCGCTGAAGACCGACGAGGCGGCCTGAATGGGGGCGGCCCTTGCTCCTCCCTCTCCCCGGAAACGGGGAGAGGGTCGGGGTGAGGGGTTCTCGCGTCCCTGCCCCTTCTCCTGCGTCATGCTCGGACTTGTTCCGAGCATCCATAGCTCCAGTCGCGCCAACCCCCGCCATGGACCCTCGGGACAAGCCCGAGGGTGCCGGAGGCGAGAGGCCGGCGCCGCGCCCCCCTCTTGATCCAGCGCACGGAATGAGGCTGCCTTGGTCGGCAACAAGAAGCCGACGCCAAGGGAAGATAAATCGATGGGACGCTACGCCGACCTGCACCGCCGCTCGCTGGAGGATCCCGAAGGCTTCTGGGCCGAGCAGGCGCAGCGCCTGGACTGGACCCGGCCCTGGGACCAGGTGCTGGACCTGTCGGAAGCCCCGGCGAGCCGCTGGTTCCGCGGCGGCGAACTCAACACCTGCTGGAACTGCCTGGACCGCCAGGTGGCGGCCGGGCGCGGCGAACAGGCCGCCATCATCTACGACTCGCCGATGACCGGGCAGGTGCGCAGCTACAGCTACGCCGAGCTGACCGACGTCGTCGCCCGCTTCGCCGGCGCGCTGGCCGAGCAGGGCGTGGCCAAGGGCGACCGCGTCATCCTCTACATGCCGATGGTGCCGGAGGCCGCCATCGCCATGCTGGCCTGCGCCCGCCTCGGCGCGGTGCACTCCGTGGTGTTCGGCGGCTTCGCGGCGAACGAGCTGGCGACCCGCATCGACGACTGCCGGCCCAAGGTGATCGTCGCCGCATCCTGCGGGCTGGAGCCCGGGCGCGTCGTCGCCTACAAGCCGCTGCTCGACGCCGCCATCGGCATGGCTGTCCACAAGCCCGACCGCTGCATCATCCTGCAGCGCGCCCAGCACATCGCCGAACTGGGCGAGCGCGACGTCACCTGGGCGCACGCCATCGCCGGCGCCAAGCCGCACGCCTGCGTCCCCGTCGCCGCCACCGATCCGCTCTACATCCTCTACACCAGCGGCACCACCGGGCAGCCCAAGGGCATCGTGCGCGACAACGGCGGCCACGCCGTTGCGCTGGCCTGGTCGATGGAAGGGCTCTACGGCATCAAGCCGGGGGAGGTCTTCTGGGCCGCCAGCGACGTCGGCTGGGTGGTGGGCCACAGCTACATCGTCTATGCGCCGCTGCTCTGCGGCAACACCTCGATCCTCTACGAGGGCAAGCCGGTCGGCACGCCCGATGCCGGCGCCTTCTGGCGCGTCATCCAGCAGCACAAGGTGGCGGCGCTCTTCACCGCGCCCACCGCCTTCCGCGCCATCCGCCAGCAGGACCCAGGCGGCGAGTTGATCGGCCAATACGATCTCTCGCAGTTCCGCACGCTCTTCCTGGCCGGCGAGCGCTGCGATCCCGACACCCTGGCCTGGGCCGAGCAGCAACTGAAGGTGCCGGTGATCGACCACTGGTGGCAGACCGAGACCGGCTGGTGCATCGCCGGCAACTGGCAGGGCGTCGAGCCCATGCCGGTGAAGCCCGGCTCACCCACGGTCCCCGGCCCCGGCTGGGACCTCAAGGTGCTGGACCCCGAGGGGCATCCGGTGCCGCCCGGCACCATCGGCGCACTGGTCGCCAAGCTGCCGCTGCCGCCCGGCAGCTTCCCCGGCCTGTGGAACGGGCGCGAGCGCTACGAGCGCGCCTACTTCGCGCACTTCCCCGGCTACTACGAGACCGGCGACGCCGGCATGCTCGACGAGGAGGGCTATGTCTTCGTCATGGCGCGCACCGACGACATCATCAACGTCGCCGGCCACCGCCTCTCTACCGGCCAGATGGAAGAGGTGCTGGCCAGCCATCCCGACGTCGCCGAATGCGCCGTGCTGGGCGCCGCCGACAAGCTGAAGGGCCAAGTGCCGCTGGGCTTCGTGGTGCTGAAGAAGGGCGTGAACCGCCCGCAGCCGGAGATCGTCAAGGAGCTGGTGGCCCTGGTGCGCGACCGCATCGGCCCGGTCGCCGCCTTCAAGTCGGCTTGCGTCGTGCAGCGCCTGCCCAAGACCCGCTCCGGCAAGATCCTGCGCGCCACCATGCGCAAGCTGGCCGACGGCGAAGCCTTCAAGACGCCGGCCACCATTGACGACCCGGCCATCCTGGAGGAAATCAGGGGGGCGTTGCAGGGGATCGGGTACGCCAGGGACTAGCTCCAGGGACTAAGCCGCCGGCCCATCCTTCGAGACGCGGCTGCGCCGCTCTTCCGGATGAGGTAAGTGAGAGCCCCGACAAACCAACAATCCTCATCCTGAGGAGGTCGCAAAGCGGCCGTCTCGAAGGATGGGCCGACAAGCGAGGTTCAAGGTCATGCGTCTCAAGGGTCAGGTTGCCGTCATCACCGGCGCGGCGGGGGGCATCGGCCTTGCCTGCGCCGAGGAATTCGCCATCGAGGGCGCCAAGGTGGTGCTGTCCGACGTCAACCAGGCGAAGGGCGAGGCAGCGGCCGAGGCGCTGCAGGCCAAGGGCCATGACGCGCTCTTCATCGCCTGCGATGTCGGCGACAAGGCGCAGGTCGACGCCCTGATCGCCGGCGCGGTGGCGGCCTATGGGCGGCTCGACTGCTGCATCGCCAACGCCGGCATCGTGCATGTGGCGAACTTCCTCGACCTGACCGAGGCCGATTTCGACCGCGTGATCCGGGTCAACCTCAAGGGCGTGTTCCTGACCGGCCAGGCGGCGGCGCGGCAGATGGTGAAGGAGGGCCACGGCGGCACCATCATCAACATGTCGAGCGTGAACGCGGAACTCGCGATCCCGGCGATCACTCCCTACGTCGTCTCCAAGGGCGGCGTGAAGCAGCTCACCAAGGTCATGGCGCTCTCGCTGGTGGACCAGGGCATCCGCGTCAACGCCGTCGGCCCCGGCTCGATCAAGACCGAGGTCTTCGCCCAGGTCGCCAACGACAAGGAGAAGATGCGCGGCATCCTTTCGCGCACCCCCATGGGCCGCGCCGGCGAGCCGCGCGAAATTGCCCGGGTCTGCGTCTTCCTGGCCTCGGACGACAGCAGCTACATCACCGGCCAGACCATCTATCCCGATGGCGGCCGCATGGCGCTGAACTACACCGTGCCGGTGAAGGAGTAATCGCACCCGACCCGAAACCCTCCCGCTGTCACCCCGGCCGGAGAGCCGGGGCCCAGCTCGGCCGGGGATGCCGTCGACAAGGCGGCGTCGATGCCTCGTCGCCGACGTCGCGGCCTCTGAATACCTGGCTCCCGGCTCTCCGGCCAGGATGACAGCGGGCCAAAGGGAGAGGCCACTGGCTTCGCGCATAGCCCCCTTGCCTTGACACCCTGCCGCCCGGCGCGGTTCCCTCGCGGCTTCCGACGGGAGGGTCGCCGATGAGCGCCGATGACAGCAGCCTGGGTCACGCGGGCAATGCCGACTGGCCGGTCGGCGAGGCCGCCGTGGGCGCCTGGACCGACCACTACTTCAAGCGCACCCGCCAGGTCGTCGAGCATTTCGGCGACGTCAAGGTCACCTACGCCATCTTCATGCGCCGCCCGGTGATCTCGGCGCCGCGCCTGGCGGTGGAATGGCTCAAGGCCGCGGTCAGCGCCCAGGGGGCCGAGGTCGCCATCGACCTGCGCTATCCCGAGGGCAAGTGGGTCGGCGCCGGCGAGCCGATCATGTATCTCAGCGGCTCCTTCAAGGTGCTGGTGGAGCTGGAGACGCTGCTGCTGATGAAGCTGGGGCCGGCCTGCGTCGCCGCCTTCAACGCCTACACCATGTGCGCCGACCTGCCGAAGGTCGCCTTCCTGGCGATGGACGCGCGGCACTGCGCCGGCACCGAGATGGCCGAGCTCATGGCCTACGCCGCCGCGGTCGGCGGCAACCGTGCCAAGGCCAAGGCCAACGCCGTCGGCTTCATCGGCAACGCCACCGACGCCACGGCGCATTTCTTCGGCCAGGCCGGCGGGCTGGGCACCATGCCGCACGCGCTGATCGGCTACGCCGGTTCCACCGTGCGCGCCGCCGAGATGTTCGACGAGGTCTGGCCCGACCAGCCCATGACGGTGCTGAACGACTACTTCGGGCGCGAGATCAGCGACAGCCTGGCGGTCTGCCGCCGCTTCCCTGAGCGCGCCGCCAAGGGGATGCTGTCGGTGCGCCTCGACACGCCCGGCAGCCGCTATGTCGAGGACCTCGACCCGACTCAATCCTACGCCGTGCTGGAGCGCCGCTGCCCGCAGGCGATCCGCGGCTACCGCACCGAGGAGGAGCTGCGCCACCTGGTCGGCGCCGGCGTCACCGCCGCCGCCATCTGGCGCCTGCGCGAGACGCTGGACGAGGCCGGCTTCCCCAAGGTGAAGATCGTCGCCTCCTCCGGCTTCGACCCGCGCAAGTGCCGGGTGATGGCCGAGGCCGCCGCGCCGGTCGACGTGGTGGGCACCGGCAGCTACCTGCCGGCGCGCTGGAGCGAGACCTACGCCACCGCCGACATCATCGAATACAACGGCGAGCGCCGCGTGAAGGTCGGTCGCGAGTTCCTGTTCCGCAAATAGCCGGCGCCGCTACTCCTCCGGCGCCTCGTCCCAGGTCGCGCCGATGACGCAGGCGCCGCCATTGGCCTGGCAATAGCCCAGCGCGATGGCAACGGCATCCTCCACGCTTACCTTCGAGGTGCCGACGCCCCAGGCGTTGCCGCCGATGGCGACGGCGTAGTGCCCGCGCGCGGTGGAGCGATAGACCACCTGGCAGGTCACCGGCTGGGTCGAAACCTTGAAGCAGTTGTTCATCGCGCAGCCGCGCGACTTGGCCAGCGGCGCGCTGTGGCAGACGCCGTAGCGCAGGTCATTACCCAGCACCACGACGGTCTCGGCCTGGACCGACGAAACTGCGATGAAACCGGCCAAAAGCCCGGCCGGGAGGGCAAGCAACGATCGCATACCGGGTAACTTAGCGCAGTTTTGTCGCGATCCAATCCCCGATGGCCCCCGACCAGCCGGTGGCGAAGCACTGGTCCAGCGCAGTCTGGTGCGGATCGCTGAAGCAGCCGCGCCGATGACGCTCGCTCTCCGCCACGGCGACGAAGGCG
Organism: Rhodospirillales bacterium; assembly: GCA_038363005.1. Taxonomy (GTDB): domain Bacteria; phylum Pseudomonadota; class Alphaproteobacteria; order Kiloniellales; family JACOMY01; genus JAKOWB01. The sequence continues at coordinate 28,793 of JBBQBI010000016.1, read as the reverse complement.
ACATCCCAGCGCCGCGCCAGCGGCTGCAAGGTGCTCGGCGTCTCATAGGGGTCGCCGTCGAAGGCGAAGACCAGGCCATCCAGCTTGGGCGCCGCGATCAGCTCGTCAAACTCGTTCTGCCGCACCCGGTGCCACAGCGCGTCCTGGTCCTGCCGCCGCCCGGCGAAGGCCGGGGCGATGGCGACCACGGCGTTGAACAGCCCCGGCGCCTCGGCCTCCAGCAGCAGCGCCGCCCAGGCACCGGCGGAATGCCCGGCGACGAAGATCTGCTGCGCCGGCACCCCCATGTCGCGATAGGCCTGCACCCGTTCGCGCAGGTCCTCTTTGCGCAGCTCGACCTTCAAGCGGCGCGGCCGGCCGGTGGCGATGTCGAACTCGCCAACCTTGGAGGGCGTGCAGAAGCCGTCGACCCGCAGGGTCTTGCCCCAGATCTTGCGGCCATCCAGCGCAGCGATGGCGCTGGGCATGCCGAAGGGCACGTCGAGCTGGTCCAGCCGGCAGGGATCGGCCTCGAACTCGCCGACCGAGCCGTGGGTATAGATCACCACCACGGCACCCTTGGGATTGGGCAAGGTCAGCGGCGGGTGCGGACCGGTGAACTCCGCCCGGTCGCCCTGTGCCTCGGCCCAGTGGTCCAGCACCGCGCAGGCGCCGGTCTTCTGGCCGCAGGCCGACAACGCCATGTTGGCGGCTTCCTCCGGGCCATAGAAGGAATAGCCGACGCCGCCACCGTTGGCGCCGCGCGCCCAGGCATAGAAGCCGCGCTCGAAGTGGTCGAAGGTCACGGCACAGCCGTCGCTGTTGCTGGCATAGCGCTTGCAGGCGATGACCGCGCAGGCCTCGGCCTCGCCCACGCTGGCACGGTCGTAGCAGAAGCCATAGGACTGCTCGCCGTCCGCCACCGCCACCGCGGTGAAGGCCGCGGCCGGCCCAGCGCTGATCAGTCCAGCGCCCAGCAGCCCGGCACCCAGCAGTCCGCCGAGCCAGAGAACACCGGCGAGCAGGGACAAGGTGGGCAGCGGGCAACGGGGCATCGACAGCTGGTCCGGATTTCGAGTTATGGGATATGAGGCTAAGGCGACGCGTCGCCAGCGACAAGTCCATAGCACCGGCGCGGTCGGCGGCGGCTGCCATGGCTTGTCAGCCGCGCCCGGCCGGCCCTAGGGTCGGCGACGCCTGCGCCACACCCCGCAACAGCCCGCCAGTCCGCCCCTTGTTCGACGTTCGCCCCGTCCTCTACGTCTTCGCGCTCTGCCTGGTCGCCATCGGCGTCTTCGAGATGCTGCCGGGGCTGGTCGACTGGGCGCTGGGGCTGCCCGACGCGCCGGTCTACTTCGCCGCCGCCGCCATCACCATCTTCGTCGGCGGCGCGCTGGCCTTCACCACGCACCAGCGCAAGGTGACCCTGGGGCTGCGCCAGGCCTTCCTGCTGACGCCGCTCTGCTGGCTCGGCATTCCGGTCTTCGCCGGCCTGCCCTTCATGTTCACCGAGACCAACCTCTCCTTCGCCGACGCCTATTTCGAGACGGTGTCGGGCTTCACCACCACCGGCTCCACCGTGGTGATCGGGCTCGACTCGCTGCCGCCCGGCATCCTGCTGTGGCGCGGCCTGCTGCAGTGGCTGGGCGGCGTCGGCTTCATCGTCATGGCGATCGCCATCCTGCCCTTCCTCAAGGTCGGCGGGATGCAGATCCTGCGCACCGAGTCCTCCGACCGCAGCGAAAAGATCCTGCCGCGCGCCTCGCAGATCGCCGGCGCCATCTCGGCCACCTACCTGATCCTGACGCTGCTCTGCATCGTCGCCTACCTGCTGACCGGCATGACGCTGCTGGAAGCCGTGGTGCATGGCATGACCACGCTGTCGACCGGCGGCTACTCGACCTCGGACTCCTCGCTGGGCCACTTCGGCCCCGGCGTGCACTGGGTGGCGGTGCTCTTCATGCTGCTGGGCGGCCTGCCCTTCCTGCTCATGGTGCGGGTCTGGCAAGGCGACCGTCGGGCGCTGCTGCAGGATAGCCAGGTGCGCGCCTTCCTGCTCTTCCTCGGCGGCGTCATCCTGCTGCTGGCGCTGTGGCTGTGGATCGGCGGCGTCTATCACGACTTCGAACCGGCGCTGCGCCATGTCGCGGTCAACATCATCGCCGTGGTCACCACCACCGGCTTCGCCTCCACCGACTACCAGCTCTGGGGCGCCGCGGTGCTGCCGCTGTTCCTGTTCCTCATGCTGGTCGGCGGCTGCACCGGTTCCACCGCCGGCGGCGTGAAGATCTTCCGCTGGGAGATCCTGTTCAGCCAGGCGCACCGCCAGCTGCGCCAGGCGATCAACCCGCACCGCATGCTGGCGCGGCGCTACAACGGCCGTCCGCTGCCGGCCGACGTGCCGGCCTCAGTCGGCGTCTTCTTCTTCCTCTACCTCGGGCTGCTGTTCCTCTTCACCGTGGCGCTGGCCGCCACCGGGCTGGACTTCGTCACCGCGCTGTCGGGCGCCGCCACGGCGCTGGGCAACGTCGGCCCCGGCCTTGGTCCGGTGATCGGCCCGGCCGGCAATTTCCTGACGCTGCCCGACAGCGCCAAGTGGATCTGCTCGCTGGCCATGGTGATGGGCCGGCTTGAGCTGCTGACCGTGCTGGTGCTGTTCGACTGGCGCTTCTGGGTGCGCTAGGCGGCGGTCAGCCGGACCGCCTGGCGAAAGGCGGCACGCAGGCTGGCGTGGTCGGCCTTGCCGCTGCCGGCGATGTCGAAGGCGGTGCCGTGGTCCGGGCTGGTGCGTACGAAGGGCAGGCCGACGGTGACGTTCACGCCCTCCTCCAGCCCCAGGTACTTCACCGGGATCAGCCCCTGGTCGTGGTACTGCGCCACGACGATGTCGAAGCGACCCTGGCGCGCCTGTAGGAAGACCGTATCGCCCGGCCAGGGGCCGCTGGCCTCGATACCCTCGGCCTGCGCCGCGGCCACAGCGGGCGCGATCACACGACCGTCCTCCACGCCGAACAGCCCGCCTTCGCCGGCGTGGGGATTGAGACCAGCCACAGCGACGCGCGGCCGTTCGATGCCGAGCTGCCGGCAGGCAGCGTGCGCCTGGCGGATGGCGCGCAGCTCGTTCTCCGGTGTCACTGCCTCGATCGCCTCGGCCAGCGAGACATGGATGGACACCAGCAGCACGCGCAGCTCGTCGTTGGCCAGCAGCATGGCGACCTCGGCGCCGCCAGCCAGGCTGGCCAGCATCTCGGTGTGGCCGGGGAAGGGCACACCGGCCAGCTTCAGCGACGCCTTGTTGATCGGCGCGGTCACCACCGCGCGTGCGTCTCCGGCCAGCGCCAACGCCACCGCACGCTCGATGTAGTCCGCCGCGGCCCGCCCGGCGCGCGCGTCCTCCCGCCCGAAGGGCAGGTCGGCCGGCAGGCGACCGACGGGCAGCAGCGACACGACGCCAGGCTTGTCTATACAAGCCGCCCGCTCCAGCAGCTGTATAGACAACTGCGGCGCCACGATGCCCAGCGCCCGGCGCAGGATGGCTTCGTCGCCGACAACCAGCGCCGGCGCCGGCAGCGCCTCCAGGAACAGCTTGCCGATGATCTCCGGCCCGATACCGGCCGGATCGCCCATCGTGATGGCGATGGGGCGGCTCATGGTCAGACCGACCGGGTGATGCCGCCGTCGACCCGCAGGTTCTGCCCGGTGATGTAGCCGGCGCCCGGCGACAGCAGGAAGGCCGCGGTGGCGGCGATCTCCGCCGCGCGGCCATAGCGCTTCATCGGGATCTGCGCCACGCGCTCGGCCTTCTCCGGCAGGGTATCGATGAAGCCTGGCAGCAGGTTGTTCATGCGGATGCCCTCGGCCGCGTAGCGGTCGGCGTAGAGCTTGGCATAGCCGGCCAGCGCGGCACGCAGCGCGCAGGAAATCGGGAAGGCCGGGTCGGGCTCGAAAGCGGCGAAGGTGGAGATGTTGACGAAGGCGCCGCCCTTCTGCTTTTGCATGATCGGGGTCGCCAACTTGGCCAGGCGCTGCACCGGCAGCAGGATCAGGTCGAGGCCGGCGTGCCAGTCGGCATCGCTCAGCTCCAGCAGCGCACCCTTCGGCGGATGACCGGTGGAGACCACCACGCCGTCCAGCCGGCCCCAGCGGCCGACCACGCCGTCCACCAGTGCCTTGAGGTCGGCCTCGGCGGTGACCGAGCCGGTGACGCCGACGCCGCCCAGCTCCTCGGCCAGCTTCGCCGCGCCGCCCGACGGCGACAGCAGCCCCAGCTTCCAGCCGTCGGCCGCCAGCTTGCGCGCCACCGCGGCGCCCATGCCCTTGCCGGCCGCCGTCACGATGGCGACGCGTGTCGTTGTGTCGGTCATGCTATCCACCCAGTCCCCTGACGATGATGCCGAAGAAGGCCACCAGGCCGTCGAAGATCCACTGCACGGCCGGTACCGGCCCGCCCTTCAGGATCATCACGGCGACGAAGGCGCCGAGCAATGCCATGCCCAGGATGAAGAGCCAGTAGCGCCGGCGTGCGGACATGGATCTTTCGCCCCCGATGCCGCCGTCCGTATCGCGAACGTTGGCTGCGGATTCCCTACTGGTTCATCGAGTCGAAGAAGTCCTGGTTGGACTTGCTGTGCTTCAGCTTGTCGACCAGGAACTCCATCGAATCCGTCGGGCCCATGGGGCCCAGGATGCGGCGCAGCACCCACATCTTGGTGAGCGTGGCCTTGTCGACCAGCAGCTCCTCCTTGCGGGTGCCGGACTTGCCGATGTCGAGCGCCGGGAAGGTGCGCTTGTCCGCCAGCTTGCGGTCGAGCACGATTTCCGAGTTACCGGTGCCCTTGAACTCTTCGAAGATCACCTCGTCCATGCGGCTGCCGGTGTCGATCAGCGCGGTGCCGATGATGGTCAGGCTGCCGCCTTCCTCGATGTTGCGCGCGGCACCGAAGAAGCGCTTCGGGCGCTGCAGCGCGTTGGCGTCGACACCGCCGGTCAGCACCTTGCCGGACGAAGGCACCACGGTGTTGTAGGCGCGCGCCAGGCGGGTGATGGAGTCGAGCAGGATGACGACGTCCTTCTTGTGCTCGACCAGGCGCTTGGCCTTCTCGATCACCATCTCGGCGATCTGCACGTGGCGTGTCGCCGGCTCGTCGAAGGTCGAGGAAACCACCTCGCCCTTCACCGAGCGGTCCATGTCGGTCACTTCCTCCGGCCGCTCGTCGATCAGCAGCACGATGAGGTAGACCTCGGGGTGGTTGGCGGCGATGGAGCGCGCCAGGTTCTGCAGGATCATGGTCTTGCCGGTGCGCGGCGGCGCCACGATCAGGGCGCGCTGGCCCTTGCCCAGCGGCGTCACCAGGTCGATGACGCGCGGCGTCATGTCCTTCACCGTCGGGTCGTTGACCTCGAGCTTCAGCTTCTCGTCGGGATAGAGCGGCGTCAGGTTGTCGAAGTTGATGCGGTGGCGCGTCTGCTCCGGCGGGTCGAAGTTGATGGTGTTGACCTTGAGCATCGCGAAGTAGCGCTCGCCGTCCTTGGGCGAGCGGATCTGCCCCTCGACGGTGTCGCCGGTGCGCAGGCCGAAGCGGCGCACCTGGGTCGGCGACACGTAGATGTCGTCCGGGCCTGGCAGATAGTTGGCCTCGGGGCTGCGCAGGAAGCCGAAGCCGTCGAGCAGCACCTCGAGCACGCCGCCGCCGAAGATCTCCTGACCGTTCTCGGCGAACTGCTTCAGGATGGCGAACATCATGTCCTGCTTGCGCAGGGTCGAGGCGTTGTCGACCTGCAGCTCCTCGGCGAGGGCGAGCAGGTCGGCGGGGGTCTTTTTCTTGAGTTCCTGGAGATTCATGACTGTCTGTGTGTGGGTCTCTGGATGGGGGTGCTGATGCTGGCCGGGTCCCGCCGAACGACGCGGGGCGCGCCGGGGGCGGGTGGCGGTCGGGACGGATGTCTGGCGCCCTGCGACCGGCTGGCGGCCCGGGCTGCGGCTTGGATCGCCGGTGCCGGTCGCCCTTGGAAGGGAGCGGGGCACCACCGTCGACCGCATCAGGAGGAGGGAGCCCGCGTGCTTGCACACGGGCCTTATAGGCAGGTGGTTATCGCGAAGCCGCCCTGCAAGTCAAGCGGCGCCGGCCAAACCGGCTCAGAAGGGCTTCACCACCACCAGGATCACGATGCCGATCAGCAGCAGCGTCGGCACCTCGTTCAACAGGCGATAGAAGCGCGCCGAGTGGGTGTTGCGGTCCTCGGCGAAGTCCTTGCGCCAGCGTGCCAGCGCGCCATGCACGCCGACCATGGCCAGCAGCAGCACGCCCTTGACCTGGAACCAGCCCAGACTCCAGGCGTCGAGCGCGGTGGCCAGCAGCAGGCCGAAGACCCAAGTGGCGATCATCGCCGGATTGATGATGCCGCGTAGCAGGCGGCGCTCCATGATCTTGAAGCGCTCGCTCTCGGGTGACCGCGACGGCACCTCGGTGTGATAGACGAAAAGCCGCGGCAGATAGAGCATCCCGGCCATCCAGGCGATGACCGACAGGATGTGGAGCGCCTTGATCCAGGGATAGTAGTCCAGCAGGTACGCCTGCATCAGCCTTCCTCCTTGCAGGGGCAGCCGCCCCAGGTCCCCGGACAGCGCCGCTGCCCGCCATCCGGTGCCAAGCCCGGCCCACGGGCAAGGGATTCGCGAACGAGGCGCGCCAGGCCCTCGATGAAGGCCGCGCCGGCATCGACTGTCGGCACGCGGTGGTAGCTGGTGACGCCGGCGGTTTCCGCGATATGGCGCAGCTCGCGGTCCAGCTCCACCAGCGTTTCGGAATGCTCCGACACGAAGGCCACCGGCGCCACCACCAGGGTGACGCGGTCGGCACCGGCGCGGCGCACCTCGGACTCCGTCGAGGGGCCGATCCACTCCAGCGGGCCCACCCGGCTCTGGTAGCAGACCACCAGGTCGAGATCGGCCTCGCCCAGGCGGGCCTTCAGCGCGACGGCGGTCTGCTCGACCTGCCACTGGTAGGGATCGCCGGCGGCGACGATCTTCTTCGGCAGGCCATGCGCCGACAGCAGCAGCCGCACCGGCCGCCCGCTGGCCCGCGCGGCCTCCAGGTGCGGACGCAGCCGCTGGGCCACCTCGGCAATGAAACCCGGCTCGTCGGGATAGCAGCAGATGGCGTGGCTGGGCAGGCCGCCGAGTCCCGCCTTGGCCGCCACCCGCTGCCATTCGGCCAGCGACGACGCCGTGGTGGTGGTGGAGAACTGCGGATAGAGCGGCAGCAGCACCAGGCGGGTCGGCCGCCAGGCGGCAACCGCCGCCGCCGCCGCGGTGGCCCGTGGATGCCAGTAGCGCATCGCCAGGAAGGTCTTGACGGTCCCACCGTCCGCCAGGGCGGCCTCCAGCGCGGCGGCCTGTGCCTCGGTGTTGGCGACGATCGGCGAACCGCCGCCGATCTGCTGGTAGATGTCACGCGCCACCGGCCCGCGGCGCCGGGCGATCAGCCGTGCCAGTAGCCAGCGCACCGGCCCGGGAACCCGCAGGATCGCCGGGTCGCCGAACAGGTTGCGCAGAAAGGGCTCCACCGCCGCCGGGCCATCGGGGCCGCCCAGGTTGAACAGGACGATGGCGGTGCGCGGTGCTGTGGGGGAGGACATCATGGCAGCCTATCTGGCACGCCGCAGGCGTTCGACAAGCTGCGTGACGTGTTCCGGTGGCGTCTGCGGCACGATGCCGTGGCCCAGGTTCATGATCCAGGGACCGCCGCCCAGGGTGTCGACCAGATGGTCCAGGCCGGCATCCAGCGCGGCGCCGCCGGCCACCAGCAGCTGCGGGTCCAGGTTGCCCTGCAGGGTCAGGCGCGGCTGCAGTTGGCGTGCCGCCCAGGCGGGGTCGACATCGCTGCCCAGCGACAGCCCAGCGATCCGGCCATCCTCGGCGATGGCTTCCAGCACGCTGGCCGGAGCATTGCGCGGGAACAGGATCAGCGGCACGCCCGGGCAGCGCCCGACGAAACCCGCGGCGATCCGCAGCAATGGACCCAGCGACCAGATCTCCGCCTCTGGCCCTTGCAGCAGGCCGGCCCAGGAATCGAAAACCTGCACGGCCTCAGCCCCGGCCTCGACCTGCGCCACCAGATGCTCGATCACCGCCTCGACCAGCAGATCCATCAACTGGCCGAACATCACCGTGTCCTGTCGCAGCTCCGCCAGGGCGCGGGGAAAATCATGTCCCCGCCCGTCCAGCATGTAGCCCGCCAGGGTCCAGGGCGCGCCGGCGAAACCGATCAGCGCGGTCTCGCGTGGCAGCAGGGCCTTGGTCTCGGCCAGTGCCTCATAGACCGGCGCCAGGAAGCGGCGGAAAGCCACTGGGTCGAACAGCGGCACCTGCTCCAGCGGTTCCAGCCGCGGCCCCTCGCCCTCGACGAAGGTCAGCGGCTGGCCCAGGGCCTGCGGCACCACCAGGATGTCGGAAAAGATGATGGCGGCGTCGAAACCAAAGCGCCGGATTGGCTGCAAGGTTACTTCGGCAGCCCGCTTGGGGTTGTAGCACAGGGCCAGGAAGGACCCGGCCTCGGCGCGCACCTGGCGATATTCAGGCAGGTAGCGCCCAGCCTGGCGCATCAGCCAGATCGGCGGCGGACCCACCTGCTCGTGGTCCAGCGCGCGCAGCAGGGATTTCGGCTCGGTTCCAGTCATGAGGGCTCAACTACACCAGAATAGAGATTCAAGGGAGTTGGTAGTTGAGGTAGTAGGTGCTGTGAAGACTGGGGACAGCAGCCTTCCCCACAGGCCTGTCCACGGCGACGGCCTCGTCCTTGGCGACGCGGGACAACTGGGGGTGAAGCCTCTGCTGGTGCTGGCCCAGCCTCACGATGAGGATGCTGGGCGCTTCGGGGATAAGCCGGCCAGCCACTGTTCTGCCGACTCAGGGGCAAACTATCCCCGTGGATTACCGTTCGCCGCTGGCTGGGACCCCAAGTCGCAGAGTTGTCCCCAGTGCGGTCACCGGCCAACCCGGCTTGCCCACAGCGTTCCAGTCGTTGCCCACCGCCACCGCCCGGCCTAAAGCTAGCGGCATGACAGTTGGCACCCATCACCTGCACCTGGTTTCCGACGCCACCGGCGAGACCATCGCCTCGGTTGCCCGCGCCTGTATGGTGCAGTTCGAGGGTATCGAGCCGATCGAGCACGTCTGGTCGCTGATCCGCACCGCCGGTCAGGTCGAACGCGTGCTGGCCGGCATTCGCGCACATCCCGGGCCGGTGCTCTATACCCTGGTGAACGACGAGCTGCGCGGCCTGCTGGTCGAGGGCTGCCGCCAGCAGGGCGTGCCTTCGATCCCGGTGCTGGACCCCATCATCCGCACCCTGGCATCGATCTTTCAGGCCCGCATCAAGGGTCGCCCCGGCCTGCAGCATGAACTGGATGACGAGTACTACCGCCGCATCGATGCCGTGCACTTCGCGCTGGGCCACGACGACGGCCAGGCGACCGAGCGGCTGGAGGAGGCCGATGTCATCATCGTCGGCGTCTCGCGCACCTCGAAGACGCCGACCTGCATGTACTTGGCCAATCGCGGCGTGAAGGCGGCCAATGTGCCGCTGGTACCCGGCATGACCCTGCCCGACGTGGTGATGCAGGCCGTGCGCCCACTGGTCGTCGGCCTGACCAAGGACCCCAACAGCCTGGTCGAGGTGCGGCGTACCCGCCTGCGCCATATCGGCGAGGCCGAGCGAGAGACCGACTACGTCGATCCCGAGTTGGTGAAGGCCGAGGTGCTGGCCGCCCGCCGCCTGTTCGGCCAGCAGGGCTGGCCGGTGATCGACGTCTCCCGCCGCTCGATCGAGGAAACCGCGGCCGCCATCATGACGCTGCTGCAGGAGCGCGCGTCACAGGCAGCGCCATGAGCGGCGCGGTGGTGCTGGCCTCCGGCTCGTCCGCGCGCCGCCGTCTGCTGGAGGCGGCCGGCGTGCCGATCGCCGTCAGCCCGCCGCAGGTCGACGAGGAGGAGGTCAAGCATTCGCTGCGCGCGACCGGCGCCACGCCGGAACAGGCAGCCGAGGCGCTGGCCGAACTTAAGGCGCGCAAGGTCAGCCTGAAGTATCCCGGCGCCCTGGTGATCGGCAGCGACCAGCTGCTGGTCTGCGGCGAGACCTGGTTCGACAAGCCGGCGGACCACGCCCGGGCGGCGGAGCAGCTGCTAGCCCTGCAGGGCAAGACGCACCGCCTGGTGACCTCGGTCGCGGTGTTCCGCGACGGCCAACGCCTCTGGCATCACCAGGAGGCACCGCGCATCACGCTGCGGCGCCTGACGGCGGAGAGCATCGAGCGCTACCTGGCGGCGGCCGGCCCGGGGGTGTTGAGCAGCGTCGGCGTCTATCAGCTCGAGGGCCTGGGCGCGCAGCTGATGCTGAAGATCGAGGGCGACCACTTCACCGTGCAAGGCCTGCCGCTGCTGCCGCTGCTGGAGTTCCTGCGGCTCAACAAGGTCCTGGAGACATGACGCACCCACTCAGCGGCCAGGCGAAGGTCGCCGCCGTGCTTGGCTGGCCGGTCGGGCATTCGCGCTCACCGCGGCTGCATGGCCATTGGCTGGCGCGCTATGGCATCGATGGCGCCTATGTGCCGCTGCCGGTCCTGCCGGCGGCCTTTCCCCGCGCACTGCGCGCGTTGGCCGATCTCGGCTTCGCCGGCTGCAATGTCACCGTGCCGCACAAGGAGGCCGCGCTGGCCACCTGCGACGAGGTCAGCGAGACGGCGCGCGCCATCGGCGCGGTCAACACCGTGGTGATCCGCGACGGTCGCCTGATCGGCGACAACAGCGATGCCTTTGGTTTCCTGGAGAACCTTCGACAGGAAGCACCGCAGTGGAGCCCACCCGCCGGCCCAGCGGTGGTGCTGGGCGCCGGCGGCGCCGCGCGCGCAGTGCTCTACGCGCTGCTGCGGGCTGGTGTGCCGGAAGTGCATCTGGTCAACCGCACACTCGCTCGGGCGGAGGAGTTGCGCGCGCAGCTGGACCAGGACGGCCGCCTCACCGTCGCCGACTGGTCGCAGCGCGCGGCCGTGCTGGCCGACGCCGCGCTGCTGGTCAACACCACCGCGCTGGGGATGCACCGCCAGCAGCCGCTTGACCTGGCGCTCGAGACACTGCCGGACAGCGCGCTGGTCACCGACATCGTCTACAGCCCGCTGGAAACCGACCTGCTGGCGCGGGCGCGGGCGCGCGGCAATGCCGTGGTTGACGGCCTTGGCATGCTGCTGCATCAGGCGCGCCTGGGCTTCCGCCAGTGGTTCGGCGTCGAGCCCGAAGTCGACGCCGCGCTGCGCCGCGCCGTGCTGGACGACTAGGCGTCGTGCGCGTCCTCGGCCTCACCGGCGGCATCGCCATGGGCAAGTCCACCGCCGCCCGGCAGCTGCGCCGCATGGGGCTGCCGCTGCACGATGCTGATGCCGCGGTGCATCGCCTCTATGCCAAGGGCGGACCGGCGGTGCCGGCGATCCGCGCGCGCTTTCCCGAGGCCGTGGTCGAGGGCCGCGTCGATCGCCAGGTGCTGGGACGCCTGGTGTTCGGCAAGCCGGCGGAGCTCAAGGCGCTGGAGCGCATCCTGCACCCGCTGGTGCGCCGCGCGACGCGGCAGTGGCTGCGGCAGCAGGCGCTGGCCGGCCGCCGCCTGGTGGTGCTCGACGTGCCGCTGCTGTTCGAAACCCAGGGCCAGCGGCTCTGTGATTTCGTCGTGGTGGTCAGCGCGCCGGTCTTCCTGCAGCGCCAGCGTGCGCTGCGCCGGGCCGGCATGACCGCCGAAAAACTGGCGGGGATTTTGGCGCGCCAGACGCCGGACCGGGAGAAGCGCCGCCGCGCCGACTACGTGGTGCCGACCGGCCTGGGCTATGGCTTCGCCTTGCAGCATCTGCGCCGCGCCGTCAGACTCGCCCGACAGGCGCCGCGAGGTGCCTGGCCGCCGCGGGCAACGAAGAGGGGCTGATGCGCGAGATCGTGCTGGATACCGAGACCACCGGCCTGGACCCGGAGGCCGGGCACCGGGTGGTGGAGATCGGCTGCATCGAGCTGGTGAACCACCTGCAGACCGGGCGGCACTATCGCGTCTACCTGAATCCTGAGCGCGACATGCCGGAGGAGGCTTTCCGCGTGCATGGGCTGTCGGCCGAGTTCCTGGCCGACAAGCAGCGCTTCACCGAGGTGGCGGAGGAGTTCCTCGGCTTCATCGAAGATGCGCCGCTGGTGATCCACAATGCGGAATTCGACCTGCGCTTCCTCGATGCCGAGCTGAAGCGCGCCGGGCGGCCCGGCCTGGGGCGCAGCCGCGCCGTCGACACGGTGCACCTGGCGCGGCGCAAGTTCCCCGGCGCCCAGGCCAGCCTGGACGCGCTCTGCCGGCGCTTCGGCGTCGATAATTCCGGCCGCGCGCTGCATGGCGCGCTGCTCGACTGCCAGCTTCTGGCCGAGGTCTACCTGGAGCTAGTCGGCGGTCGCCAGCCCGAGCTGGCGGTGGCCACGGCCAGCGTGGCCGCGGCGGCGGCGATCGCGGCGCCGCGCCTGGCTACCCGCCCGGTGCATCCACCGCGCCCGCACGCGCCGAGCGAGGCCGAAGCGGCGGCGCACGCCGCCATGCTGGCCGGCATCAAGGACGCGATCTGGAACGCCTAAATCCGGCAGGCCTGAAGTGCGCTCAGGCGGTGCCGGCCGGGGCCTCGGCGGCCTGCTGGGCGCGCGCCTTGCGCTGCAGGTAGAGCTGGGCGAAGTCCAGCGGCGCCAGCAACAGCGGCTGGAAGCCGCCGTCGCGGGTCTGGTTGGCCAGGATGGCGCGGGCGAAGGGGAACAGCATCTGCGCGCCATCAACCAAGTAGAGCCGCTCGGCTTCCTCGGCCGAGGGACTGCCGCCCAGGGCACAGAGGCCGGCATAGTCCAGCTCCAGGATGAAGGCGACCTTGTCCTCGGCCTTGGCCTCGAGCTTCAGGCGGATCGACACCTCGGCCAGCTTGTCCTGCAGGCGTGAGGCGGCGACATCGACGTTCACCTGGATCTGCGGCTGCCCCTTGAGCTGGGCGAAGATCACCGGCGCGTTGGGATTCTCGAAGGAGAGATCCTTGATGTACTGCGTCAGGATGGTAAGGCGCGGTGCCTCATTGGCGCCGGCTGCCGTGCTGGCGGGGGCCGGGGTGGCGGGCGCACCGGCGCCCTGGGCCTGATCGGTCATGCTGTCCTCCGGGGGAATGCTGCGGCCGGTTGGCTAGCACGCTTGACCCTCCCGCCTCAAGCCAAGAGCCCTCAGGCGAGCCACTTATAGAAGAGCAGCGTGTCGCACAGCGGTCCCTCCGGCAGGCGCGCATAGCCCGGAATCGCGCCCACCGCCTGCCAGCCGAGGCGGCGATAGAGCCGCTCCGCCGCGGTGCCCGGCACGGTATCCAGCGTCAGCAGGCGGCGGTCGAGGGCCAGGGCCTCCTGCTCGGCCCGGCGCATCAGGGCAGCTGCCAGGCCCTGGCCACGGGCCCGGCGGTGCACCAGCAGCTTGGCGATGTCGGCGCGGTGCGTCTGGTTCGGCTGCGGCGCCGGCTTCAGCTGCACTGTGCCGGCGATCTGGCCGCCGGCATCGCGCGCCACCAGCAGCAGCAACTCGCCGGCCGCAACCGACGGCAGCAGGCCCTGCCACCAGGCCAGCGCCGCCGCTACCGTGAAGGGCTGCATGAAGGAGACCGAGGCGCCGCCGGCGACGCAGTCGGCCAACACCTCGGCCAGCGCCGGCAGCGCCGCCTCGGCGGCCGCCCTGTCGAGCCGCTCCACACCCCCCGTCAACATCCTGCGAAGCCCCCTTTTCCTGCCGGCGCGAAGGGCGTATAGAAGCCGCCATCCCTTCACAAGAGGAACAGCACTGCCTGATGGTTTCAGGCAGCGCGGCGACGGACGCAAAAGCCCGGCGCCCGGAAAGGAGAAGTCATGTCCGCACCGCTCATGCCAAAGGCCACCGCCGTGTGGCTGATCGAGAACACCGCCCTGTCCTTCGAGCAGGTCGCCATCTTCTGCGGCCTGCACCCGCTTGAGGTGCAGGGCATCGCCGACGGCGAAGTCGCCAAGGGGATCCAGGGTCTCGACCCGACCCTGAACAATCAGCTGAGCCGCGAGGAAATCAAGCGCTGCGAGGCCGATCCCAAGGGGCGCCTGATGCCCAAGGTGGTCGACCTGCCGGAGCCGGTGAAGCGCACCAAGGGCCCGCGCTACACCCCGGTCGCCAAGCGCCAGGACAAGCCCGATGGCGTGGCCTACCTGGTCAAGCACGCGCCGGAGCTGAAGGACGCGCAGATCGCCAAGCTGATCGGCACCACCAAGTCGACGATCCAGGCGATCCGCGAGCGCACCCACTGGAACAGCCCCAACATCCGGCCGCGCGATCCGGTGCTGCTCGGCCTCTGTTCGCAGACCGAACTCAACGCCGCGATCGAGAAGGCGCGCCGCGCCAAGGAGCGCGAGGAGCGGGCGAAGAACAAGGCCCTGGGCATCGTCGAGGCACCCGCCGCGGCGCCCGCCGAGGCCGAGACTGAGAGCGAGACGGCCGGGGAGTAGTCCGGTGCCCCAGCCGAAAGGCTGGGGCCGCTACGTCTGAAGCCAGCAGGCGCGATCCGAGCCGCCTTACACCGTCAGCACGATCTTGCCGACGTGGGTGGAGCTTTCCATCAGCGTGTGCGCGGCTGCCGCCTCGGCCAGCGGGAAAGTGGCGTGGATCTGCGGCTTGACCCGGCCGCTTTCCAGCAGCGGCCAGACCTTTGCCAGCAGCGCCTCGGCGATGGCCGCCTTGAAGGCGATGGGGCGCGGCCGCAGCGTCGAGCCGGTGACCGTCAGGCGCTTCAGCATTACCGGCAGGAAGTCGATTTCCGTCTTCGAGCCGCCGAGGAAGGCGATGAAGACCAGGCGGCCGTCTGGCGCCAGCACCTCGAGGTCGCGCGCCACATAGCTGCCGCCCACCATGTCGAGCACCAGGTTGACCCCGGCGCCGCCGGTCGCCTGCTTCACCACGGCGACGAAGTCCTCGTCGCGATAGTTGATGCCACGCTGGGCGCCCAGCGCCTCGCAGGCCTTGACCTTGTCGGCGGTGCCAGCGGTGGCGAAGACCGTGGCGCCGAAGGCGCTGGCCAGCTGGATCGCCGTGGTGCCGATGCCGGACGAGCCGCCGTGCACCAGGAAGCTCTCGCCGGCCTGCAGCCGGCCGCGGTCGAACACATTGGACCAGACGGTGAAATAGGTTTCCGGTAGCGCCCCGGCTTCGACCAGGCTGAGGCCGCGCGGAACCGGCAGGCACTGCACCGCCGGCGCTGTGCAGTACTCGGCATAGCCGCCGCCGGCCACCAGCGCGGTCACCTGGTCGCCCAGCGCCCAGCGCGTGACGCCGCTGCCCAGGGCGACGACCTGGCCGGCGACCTCCAGCCCGGGGATGTCACTGGCGCCGGGCGGCGGCGCGTAGCCGCCCTTGCGCTGCAGCACGTCGGGACGGTTCACCCCGGCGGCGGCGACCTGGATCAGCAGCTCACCAGCGGCGGGCTGTGGCACCGGCCGCTTGGCTGGCACCAGCACCTCCGGCGCGCCGGGCTTGACGATCTCGATCGCGGTCATCTGGCTGGGCAACGCCATGGGCTTCTCCTGCATGCGGGTTGGTGATCTAAGATGCGCCGGTGCGCCGGTGCAAGGCGCTGGTTGTACCAGCCGGAGGCCGCAGCCATGGAAATCGAAGACCTGGAGCCGCGCAAGGCCAAGCCCAAGCTGCGCGACCTCGACGTTCTGGGGGTCGCGGAGCTGGAGGCCTACCTGGACGAGCTCACCACCGAGGCCGAGCGGGTGCGACAAAAGATCGCCGCGAAGAAAGCCTACCTCGGCGGTGTCGCCAACCTCTTCAAATCCTAGCGCCGGGCCCCTCGAGGCAATCGAAGACGGTCGGACACGCTGTTGATTCGACCAAAGAATCGCGCCGACTGCCGCAAAAGCGCCAAATTTCGTCACAATTACGCCTTGTGGCCTCTTGACCCAGGCGCCGTCGCTGCTAGCCTCTGGCGCACGGCAAGTTGACAGGGAATGGCCGAACAAAAAGGGGGCCCCGACCATCAGGTCGCAGGGCCCCCGACCTTGTCCGGCGCTAGGCTAGGCCGCGCCTGTCCAGCCTCTTTAAGGAAACCCCGGATGCGTCGTCTGCTGCTCTGTCTGGCCCTGGCCGGCCTGCTGTCGGCGTGCGGCGACGACGCACCCAAGGACCCGCTGGTCGGTACCTGGAGCGGCGACCTGGGCGGCCTGTCGCTGGTGCTGATACTGGGCGCCGACGGCAAGCTGGAGATGAAGAACGGCGAGGCGCTGCTGGGCGACGGCACCTGGTCGGCCAAGGACGGCAGGCTGACCCTGGACCTGGTGCGGGCCAGCGGCGGCAAGCAGCTGCTGACCTGCGACTACGTCATCAAGGACGGCGTGCTGCGGCTGTCGGGCGAGGCCAAGGATTGCACCCAGGCGCCCAATCTGACGCAGGACTCCTGACGCAGGGCTGATGCCACGGACTGATGCTTAACGCCGTCCCGCCGGGGGCCTAGACTTGGCCCCGATGGATCAACTGACGGTCGCGTCGCCGCTGGGCCCCCTCACGCTGCTTGCCGAGGGCGAGGCCATTACCGGCCTGGTGTTCGGCACCGGGCGCGGCCGGCGCGATTCGCCCTTGCTGCTCAAGGCGGCGGCGCAGCTCGAGGCCTACTTCGCCCGCAAGCGCCGCGACTTCCAGCTGCCGCTGGCGCCGCGTGGCGGACAGTTCGAGCAGACCGTCTGGCGTGCGCTCTGCGAGATTCCCTATGGCGTCACCGTGACCTACGGGCATCTGGCCAAGCAGATCGACGGCGTCGCTCGCGCCGTCGGCCAGGCCTGCGGCGCCAACCCCATTCCGATCATCATTCCCTGCCACCGGGTGGTGGCCGCCGACGGCTCCGGCGGCTTCTCGGCGCCCGGCGGCTTGGACACCAAGTACAAGCTCCTGTCACTGGAAGGCGCGGCCCTGCTGTAGCGCGGCGGTGGCGGCGTGGCGCCGTCTTTGGCAGGCTCACCAGCAAAGTCATAAGGCCAGGGAGGCCCAGACCATGTCCAAGATCAGCTTCAAGACGCCCGACGGCGCCATGGGCGGCTACCTCGCCCTGCCGGCGAAACTGCCGGCGCCGGCCATCCTGGTGATCCAGGAGATCTTCGGCGTGAACAAGGTGATGCGCGACCTCTGCGACGCCTACGCCGCGCAGGGCTATGTCGCCGCCTGTCCGGACCTGTTCTGGCGCATCGAGCCGGGCATCGATATCACCGACAAGTCCAAGGCGGAGTGGGACAAGGCCTTCTCGCTGTTCGGCGCCTTCGACGTCGACAAGGGCATCGAGGACCTGAAAGTCGCACTGAAGCACCTGCGTGACCTGCAGGAGGTGAAGGGCAAGGTCGGCACCGTCGGCTACTGCCTGGGCGGCAAGCTGGCCTACCTGATGGCGACGCGCAGTTCCGTCGACGCCAGCGTCGCCTTCTATGGCGTGCAGCTCGACCAGTTCCTCGGCGAGGCCAAGGCGATCAGCCATCCGCTGATGCTGCACATCGCCGGCAAGGACCAGTTCGTGCCGCCGGCGGCGCAGGCGGCGGTCAAGGCCGGCCTGAAGGGCAATCCGCAGGTCACGCTCCACAGCTACGCCGACCAGGACCATGCCTTCGCGCGGGTCGGCGGCGAACACTTCGACCAGGCCGCGGCGGCGCTCGCCAACGCGCGGACCAAGGCCTTCTTCGCGCAACACCTGTCCGCCGGTGGCAAGGCCGCGGCGGCAAAACCCAAGGCGGTGACCATGTCCAAGCCAGCAGCCAAGACCCACGCCATCCGTTTCGAGACGACCGGCGGGCCCGAGGTCATGAAATGGGTGGAGATCGACCTCGGCGAGCCCGGCAAGGGCGAGGTGCTGGTGCGCCACGCCGCGGTCGGCCTCAACTACATCGACACCTATCACCGCAGCGGGCTCTATCCCCTGCCGTTGCCGTCCGGCATCGGGCTTGAGGCCGCCGGCGTGATCGAGAAGCTCGGCAAGGGCGTGACCGGCTTCAAGGTCGGCGACCGCGTGGCCTATGGCACCGGGCCGATCGGCGCCTATAGCGAGGTCCGCGTCATGCCGGCGGAAAAGCTGGTGAAGATCCCCAAGGGGGTCGAGGACCAGACCGCCGCGGCGATGATGCTGAAGGGCCTGACGGTGCAGTACCTGCTGCGCCAGACCTATCGGGTGAAGGCCGGGCAGACGGTGCTGGTGCACGCCGCGGCCGGCGGCATCGGGCTGATCGCCGGGCAGTGGCTGAAGGCGCTGGGGGTCAATGCCATCGGCACGGTCGGCAGCGAGGAGAAAGCCAAGCTGGCGAAGAAGCACGGCTACAAGCACATCATCAACTACAAGACCGAGGACCTGGTGGCGCGCGTCAAGCAGATCACCAAGGGCGCCATGGTGCCGGTGGTCTACGACGGCGTCGGCAAGGACACCTGGGAACGCTCGATCGACTGCCTGGCGCCGCTCGGCATGATGGTCACCTTCGGCAACGCCTCCGGCCCTATCGCGCCGGTGAACATGGGCCAGCTCTCGGCCAAGGGCTCGCTGTTCATCACCCGCCCGACGCTGATGACCTATACCCGCACGCCCGATCGCCTGCAGGCCATGGCGCGTGAGCTCTTCAAGATGGTTTCCAGCGGCCAGGTGAAGATCAAGGTCGACCAGACCTATGCGCTGAAGGACGCGGTCAAGGCGCACCAGGACCTGGAAGGCCGCAAGACCACCGGCTCGACGGTGCTGCTGCCGTAAGGACCGAAACCTGAAAGCCCTCTCCCCGGGCACGGGGAGAGGGTTGGGTGAGGGGCCGGCAAACTGGGACGCCGCGACCGATCGCGGAGCAGGCTGTCCAGACCTCCTCACCGCGACCCTCTCCTCGTTTCCGAGGAGAGGGAGGACTGCCAGGGGGGTGCTTCGATGCCCGATACCCACGCTCAAGATCTCTTCGCCAGCGCCATCGTCTGGGACAACGTCTTCCCGCTGGAGCCCTGGGTCGGCAACGACCTCGACGCGCTGGGGCGGCTGAAGGCCGCCGGCTTTTCCGCCGTGTCGCTGACCATCGCCGGCGACAATCACAACGTGGGCGAGGCGGTGCAGCGCTTGGCGGCGGCGCGTCGGCAGATCGCCGAACGACCGGATTTTCGCCTGCTGCTGACGGTCGAGGATGTGCGCGCCGCCAAGCGCGAGGGGCATCTGGCTGTCGGGCTGCACTTCGAGGGCACGCGCTGCCTGGAGCGCAACCTCGATATGATCGCCGCCTTCCACGCGCTCGGCGTGCGGCACAACCTGCTGGCCTTCAACCAGGCCAACTCGGTTGGCGGCGGCTGCGGCGAAGCCGGCGACGGCGGGCTGACTCGCTTTGGCCGCCGTGTGGTGGCGGAGATGCAGCGCGTCGGCATGCTGGTGGACCTCAGCCACACCGGCGCGCAGACCTCGCTCGACGCCTTCGCCATGGCAAGCAAGCCGATGGTGATCAGCCACTCCAACTGCCGCGCCGTGCACGAGCACTGGCGCAACGTGACTGACGAGCAGATCCGCGCCTGCGCCGCCACCGGCGGGCTGGTCGGCATCTCCGGCTCCAGCGAATACCTCGGCGATCCGCAGGCCTCGACCGCCGCGCTGCTGCGCCACGTGCGGCATGTCGCCGACCTGGTGGGACCGGCGCATGTCGGCCTCGGCCTCGACTTCGTGTTCGACAGCGATGGTCTGAACCGCTGGATCCGCTCGCGGCCGGAGGAGTGGCCCGGCACCGACAGCCCCGACTGGCCGGGCTTCCACTACGCCAAGCCGACGCAGGTGGCCGAACTGACCGAAGCGCTGCTGTCCGGCGGCTGGTCCGACGCTGATGTCCTGGGCCTGCTGGGCGAGAACCACATCCGCGTCTGCGATGCCGCCTGGCGTGGCGGCAACGCGCCATGAGCTATCCGGTCTTCGATCCGGCGCGGCGCATCGCCATCATCGGCGCCGGCGTGATGGGCACCAAGGTGGCCTGGGCCTGTGCCCGCGCCGGCATCCCGACCGCGCTCACCGACAGCCAGGCCGGCAAGGCCGCGACCTCGCGCGGCCTGGCGCTGACCTGGAGCCAGGGCGAGGAGCGCGCGCTGCTCGCCGCCAACCTGACGTCCTGCGATGACCTGGACGCCGCCCTGGCCGGCGCGCAGCTGGCCTTCGAAAATGTGCCCGAGGACCTGGCCCTGAAGCAGCAGGTGCTGGGCGAGCTCGGCCGGCGGCTGGCGCCGGAGGCCATGATCGGCTCCAACGCCTCCTCGCTGACCGCGACGCCGCTGGCCCAGGGCTCGGGGCGTCCGGCGCATTTCTTCAACATGAACTTCAGCGACCCGCGCGATGGCCGGCTGGTCGAGATCATGCTGCCGCAGGGTGGCGCGCCCGGCGCGGTAACCTTCGCCCAGGCCTGGGCGCGCGCCATCGGCATGGTGCCGCTGCTCTGCCGCAAGGAGCAGATGGGCTACTCCTTCAACCGCCTGTGGCGGGCGATCAAGAAGGAGGTGCTGCGGCAGATCGAGGAGGGCTACGCGACGCCCGAGGACATCGACCGCGCCTGGATGCTGAGCTTCGACACGCCGATGGGCCCCTGCGGCATCATGGACGAAATCTCGCTACCCAGTGTCGCCAAGGTCGAGCATCAGTACGCGCTGGCCAGCGGCGATCCGGCCGACGAGGCGCCGGCCTTCCTGCATCGCATGATCGCCGCCGGCAAGCATGGCGCGCGCACTGGCGAAGGCTTCTACCAGCACCCCGACCCGGCCTACCGCCGCCCGGGCTGGCTGGAGGGTGATGACTAGAGCGGCTGCAGGCCGCTATGGGCGAAGCCGCGGTAGTCGGCCGCCAGCTCCTTGACCGCGGCATTATAGATCTCCGCGCCGGCCTCGACGCTGGCCAGCGCCGGGTTGGAGCCGATGCGCCCGTCGGGGAAGCGGCGGCGATAGTCGGCGGCGTCATAGATCGGGCCTGTCGGCGCGATCTCCGGCGACAGCGGCACGCGCTTCTGGTGCTCCGGCCAGCCGTAGTAGGTCAGCGAGACCTCGGAGCAGGTGGCGTGGCTGCCTTCGGACGCACCGAAGCGGCGGCGCGAGATGGCGCCGACCGAGGGCACGTCCCACCAGTTCTTCAGCTTGCACATCAGCGGCTGGCGGTTGCTGTCGGCGGTGCCCAGCGAGGACTCGGCATAGATCTCCGAGAAGGCGGCGGTGACGCTGGCGATGTTGCCGCCGTGGCCGTTGAGGAAATAGAAGCGGTCGAAGCCGTGCCGCGCCAGTGAGTTCACCACGTCCTGGATCACCAGCATCAAGGTCGAGGGCCGCAGCGTGATGGAGCCGGAGAAGCCCAGGTGGTGCTGCGCCATGCCGATGGAGAGCGTCGGCGCCACCAGGCAGCCGGTTTCCTCGGCCACCCCCTTGGCCAGCAGCTGCGGGCAGAGCGCGTCGGTGCCGATGAAGCCGTTGGGCCCATGCTGCTCGGTCGAGCCGATGGGAATCAGGCAGGTCGTCGAGGTCTTCAGGTAGGCCTCGACCTCGGGCCAGGTGGAGAGTTGCAGGAACATCGTCTCTCTCGCATGTTGGAGGGAGCGAGAGCATGACGCCTGGGCAGGGAGCGAGGCAAGCGATGGCGAACCACTGGCTGATGAAGTCTGAACCGGCGGCCTATTCCTGGCAGCAGCTCGTCAAGGACAAGCGCACCCACTGGAATGGCGTGCGCAATCACCAGGCGGCGCTGAACCTCAAGGCCATGAAGGTCGGTGACCTCGCCTTCTTCTACCACTCCAACGAGGGCAAGGAGGTGGTGGGCATTTGCCAGATCGCCAAGGAAGCCTACCTCGATCCAACCGATCCGGCTGGGCGCTTCGTCATGGTTGACGTGGCGCCGGTCGCCCCGCTGCCGACGCCGGTGACCCTGGCGCAGATGAAGGACGAGCCGAAGCTGGCCGACATCGCGCTGATCCGCCAGTCGCGCCTCTCGGTCATGCCGATCTCGGCGCCGCACTGGGCGCTGATCTGCAAGCTGGGCGGGCTGAAGAAGGCGCCGTGAAGAGGCTCTGCCGCGCCGACGAGCTTGCCGAAGGTGAGGCGCGGGGCTTCGACCTGGGGCGCGGGCAGGAGCCGCGCGAGGTTTTCGTGGTGCGCGACGGTGGGCAGCTCTACGGCTACGTCAACGCCTGCCCGCACCTGGGGACGCCGCTGGAGTTCACCCCCGACCGGTTCCTAACCGCCGGCGGCGACTACATCCTCTGTTCGACGCACGGCGCGCTGTTCCGCATCGACGACGGCCACTGCGTCGCCGGGCCTTGCGCCGGTCAGCGGTTGGAGGCAGTGGCCTTGAAGATTGAGGCGGGCGAGGTGCTGCTGGACGAGGCCGGCACCTCAAGTCGATAGAGGCCATAGAGCATCTTTGGACTGCCGCCGAAGCGCGACAGCGTGCTGCGGTCCAGCAACGTAAGCAGGCCAAGCTTGCGCAGCGCTGGTTCGAACTCGCCGCGCATCACCACGAAGAGCGTCTCGCCCGGCTGCAGCTGGCCGCGCAGGCGATCGGGCCACCACAGCCCCTCGCTGGGATGATCCAGATAGAAGCTGTAGCGCGCCACCGCCTGGTCGCCGGTCAGCACCAGGCGCGCCTCGGCCGGCAGCGCCGCCGCCACCCGGGCGAAGAAGGCGGTGTCGGCGGCCGAGGGGTCGTTGCGCGGAATCAGACCGGAACCGAAGACCCAGAAGAGCAGCAGGAAACTGCCGCAGAGCGCCGCCGCCGCGGCCCCGGCCCAGCCGCGCCGCAGCGCCCAGGCCAGCAACAGGGCGCCCAGCAGTGCCGGCAGGCAGAAGGGCAGCAGGAAGGGCTCGGCCTCCGGCAGCCAGTCGCCCAGGCGCCAGGCCAGCAGCGCCAGCACCAGGGCGGCGATGACCAGCAGCGCCGGCAGCACTTGGCACGCCAGCTGGCGCCGCGCCAGGATCCAATGCCCGAGTGTCGGCAGCGCCGCCGCCAGCAGCAGCGCCTGCGCCGGCAGGGTCGGCAGGGCGTAGTGGTGGTGACGGTGCGGCGCCAGGCTCAGCAGCAGCAGTGGCGCCAGGGCCCAGCAGATCAGGAAGCGATTGTGGTTGAAGGCCCGCGGCGTTGCCGTCCGCGCCGCTTCGCGCTGCCGACGCCAGGCCAGCGGCCAGGCCAATAGCAGCAGCGGCGTCCAGGGCAGCAGCTGCCAGGTCAGGCTGACGGGGTAGTACCAGACCGGCTGCGACTGGCCGTAGTAGCTCTGCTCGAAGCGGCCCTCCATCTCGCCGAACCACCAGTGCAGCAGCGTGTCGAGTTCCCCCTGGCTCCAGATCCACAGCGGCCAGGCCAGCGCCAGCACCGCGAAGCAAAGCAGGCCAAGGGGCGAGATCAGCCGCAGCGGCAGGCGCCAGTCGCGCTGCCACAGGCACCAGGCCAGCAGCACGCTGCCGACCAGCAGGTCGCCGTAGAGCGGCCCCTTGGTCAGGTTGCAGGCGCCCAGCAGCAGCCAGAGGCGGAAGCGCCAGCGGCGCCAGGCGTCGGCGTCGTCCGCAACTTCCAAGGTACGTGCCAGGCAGGCCAAGGTGGCGACCACCAGCAGGCAGAGCACCATGTCGTTCTCGGCCAGGCGGCTGTAGAGGAAGAAGCTGTGGCTGGCGATCAGCAGCAGGCCGGCCAGCAGGCCGACCGTGGCGCCGTACCAGCGTCCGGCCAGGCCGGCGACGATCAGCACCACGCCCAGCCCCTCAAGCAGCGAGGGCAGGCGCACCACCCACTCGCCCTTGGCGCCGAAGACGGCGATGGAGATGGCGGCCAGCCAGTGCGGCAGTGGCGGCTTCTCCAGCCAGTCGCGGTCGCCGATGTAGAGGTGTCCCCAGGTGCCGTCGCGCACCATCTGCTTGGCGATCCCGCCGACCACGATCTCGTGCTCGGTCAGCGCGCCGAAGTGCTGCAGGTTGTTGCCCAGCACCAGGGCGCCGGCCAGCAGCAGCAGCAACCAATGCCCCAGCGGCAGCGCGCCGCAAGGGCGCGCCAGAACGCCAGGCCAGACGAACCCCGGGTGCGTCATGCCCCCTCCCGCAGCGGCAGCCGCCCACTACCTAGCCGGCCGGGCGCGCCGCCACCAGGGGCCTGATCGCCGCGCCGGACCTAGGCGGCCAGCGCCCGCAGGGCTGCCTGCTCCAGCTGGGCCAGTGCGGCGGCGGCGCGGGCCTTGCGCTCCACCGCGTCGGCCAGCACCAGGAAGGTCAAGGTGTCGAGCGCCAGCTGCGCCGCCTCGTGCCGCAGCGCCAGTGGCGCCGCGGCGCTGCCGACCAGCTGGTCGAACAGCGCGCAGGCCCGCGTCACCGCCGGGTCCTGCTGTTCCTGTGCAACACGCTCGATGGCGTCGCGCATGGCCGCCAGATGCAGCGCCTGCGACTGTGGGCCCTCGGCCTCCCGCGCCGCCGCCAATTCGTCCGCCAGATCGGCCAGTGCTAGGCGCGCCGTCTCCTCGAAGCGCAGGGTCCACTGGCGCCGCACGCTGTCGACGTCGTCGCGGCTAAGCGCCCGGTCGAGCGCCGGCGCCCGCCGCGGGGGGGTCGCTGGCTTCGTCTTGCGGCCCATGAGCCAGGAAAAGGCCATCGGCTCGTCTCTCCTCTTCGACCGGGGGCGGTGCCCGGCGGCAGTGGCCGCTGGTCGCCTCCTAACACCTTACTCACATGGGTCATCTTAGGCCCATGACGCAAGTGTCGCGCAAGCGGGTATGCAGCCGTTTCTGCCCGCGAAGCTGAAGGGCGCCCTGGGGCGTTCTGGTGCCGGGCCATTGCCATCGCTGGCCGGTCCCTGCCAAATCGCAGGCATGACGCTTGCCGCCCTGCCACGCTGGTTCTGGCCCGCCGGTGCCGCGCTCTTCGCGCTGCTCTACGGCATCTACTATCTCGGCGTCTTCCACCCGCCCTTCCCGCCAACGGTGAAGGAGACCGGCGATTATTTCCTGCTGCAGGGCGGGGCACACCGCCTGCTGCACGATGGCGTCTATCCGGGAAACCAGTTCTACCCGCTGCCGGCGCTGCTGCTGGCGCGCAGCGTCGGGCTGCTCGGCGAACCGGCGGGCTATCTGCTCTGGTCGGGCCTGTCGCTCGGCAGCCTGGTGGCCATGACCGTCTGGGGTAGCCTGCAGGGTCCGGCGCGGCCGACGGCGCTGCCCCGCCTGGGCAATGGCTTGCTCGCCATACTGGCGGTGCTGGCGGCGCATTTCGGGCTGCACTGGGACTTCCGCGCCCACAACGTCAACCTTATCGCGCTGCTGCTGTTCTGGCTGGCGCTGCTGGCCGGGCCGCAACGGCCCGGCTGGGCCGGCTTCTGGCTGGCTGCCAGCGGTGCGCTGAAGCTCTATGCCCTGGTGTTGCTGCCCTGGATCCTGTGGCGCCGCTTCGACCGCTGGGTCCTGGTGACGCTGGGCTGGCTGCTGCTCTTCTTCGTGCTCTGCCCGCTGCTGGTGCTCGGACCGGACGCGGCCTGGCGCCTGACCCTGGATTGGCTGCGCCAGACCCTAGCGATGAGCGACCCGGCGGTGGAGGCCAAGTTCGTCGCCACGCTGGCGACGCTGCGCAGCCTGCTGGCGGCGCTGACCGGGCGGGAGCTGGTCGATCCGGCGTTGACACTGCCGCTGTGGCTCTGCCGTGGGCTGCTGGTCGCCGCCGTGGCTTGGGCGCTGTGGCGCCTGGCACGGCGCGAGACCGCGCCCGGGGCCCGGCTGCTGGGCGAAGGCGCCGTGCTGGGGCTGCTGCCGCTGGCCTTTAGCCCGGTGGCGCAGCCGCACCACGCCGCCGCCTTCCTGCTGCCGACCCTGTGGCTGGCCCAGCGCCTGCCGCTGGCGCGGCTGGCGCAGTGGCTGCCCGTCGCCGGCCTCCTGCTGGTGCTGGTGGTGGCTCCCTACCTGTCCTACCTCGGCCCGGGGCCGCTGCACCGTGGCCTGATGCTGTACCTCGGCAGCCTGCTGCTGACCCTGGCGGTCGGCTTGATGGCCGGGGTGAAGCTCGCACAGGACGACGGTGGCGTTGCCGCGTCGCGCCCAAGCGTTCAATAATTGGCGCCAAGACCAAGGGTCGCGATCGCAGCGCGACCGCAGCAGAGGGAACGAGCCGTATGAGCGACACGCTGATCCCGGTACCGCCGGAGACCGCCGCCAACGCCTGGGTCGACGCCGCGACCTATCAGCGGATGTACGACCACTCGGTGCGCGATCCCGAGGGCTTCTGGCGCGAGCAGGGCAAGCGGATCCACTGGTTCAAGCCCTTCACCACGGTGAAGGACGTGTCCTATGGGCCTGACGAGGTGCACATCCGCTGGTTCGCCGACGGCACCACCAACGTCTCCTACAACTGCATCGATCGCCACCTGCCGACCAAGGCCAACGACGTCGCCATCATCTGGGAAGGCGACAGCCCGAGCGAGCAGGCGCACATCACCTATGGCGAGCTGCACGGCTACGTCTGCCGCCTGGCCAACGTGCTGAAGACGAACGGCGTCAAGAAGGGCGACCGCGTCACCATCTACATGCCGATGATCCCCGAGGCGACCTACGCCATGCTGGCCTGCAGCCGCATCGGCGCCATCCACTCGGTGGTCTTCGGCGGCTTCTCGCCGGACTCCATCGCCAACCGGCTGGAAGACTGCAAGTCGGACTTCGTCATCACCGCCGACGAGGGACTGCGCGGCGGCAAGAAGGTGCCGCTGAAGGCCAACGTCGACGCCGCCATCGCCAAGGTCGGCGGCGTGCGCAAGGTGCTGGTGGTCAAGCGCACCGGCGGTACCGTCAAGTGGGAGGAGGGTCGCGACCTCTGGTACGACGAGGCCATGTCCACCGCCTCGCCCGATTGCCCGGCCGAGCCGATGGGCGCCGAGGATCCGCTGTTCATCCTCTACACCTCGGGCTCCACCGGCAAACCCAAGGGCGTGCTGCACACCACGGCAGGCTACCTGGTCTACGTCGCGATGACGCACCAGTATGTCTTCGACTACCACGACGGCGATATCTACTGGTGCACGGCCGACGTCGGCTGGGTGACCGGCCACAGCTACATCGTCTATGGCCCGCTGGCCAACGGCGCCACCACGCTGATGTTCGAAGGCGTGCCGAACTACCCCGACGCCTCGCGCTTCTGGCAGGTGATCGACAAGCACAAGGTCAACATCTTCTACACCGCGCCCACCGCTATCCGCGCGCTGATGCGCGAGGGCGAAGGGCCGGTCAAGCGCACCAGCCGCCAGTCGCTGCGCGTGCTGGGCTCGGTCGGCGAGCCGATCAATCCTGAGGCTTGGCTGTGGTACTGGCGCCATGTCGGCGACCAGCGCTGCCCCATCGTCGACACCTGGTGGCAGACCGAGACCGGCGGCATCCTGATCACCCCGCTGCCCGGCGCCACCGACCTCAAGCCCGGCTCGGCGACGCGGCCCTTCTTCGGCATCCAGCCGGTGGTGGTCGATGCCGACGGCAGGCACCTGGAGGGCGCCTGCGAGGGCAACCTCTGCATCGCCGATTCCTGGCCCGGGCAGATGCGCACGGTCTATGGCGACCACGAGCGCTTCATCCAGACCTACTTCTCGACATACAAGGGCAAGTACTTCACCGGCGACGGCTGCCGCCGCGACGCCGACGGCTACTACTGGATCACCGGGCGGGTCGACGACGTGATCAACGTCTCCGGCCACCGCATGGGCACCGCCGAGGTGGAGAGCGCGCTGGTCGCCCATCCCAAGGTCGCCGAGTCCGCCGTGGTCGGCTATCCGCACGACATCAAGGGCCAGGGCATCTATGCCTACGTCACCCTGAAGACCGGCGAAGCGCCGAGCGACGAACTGCGCAAGGAATTGGTCGCCTGGGTGCGCAAGGAGATCGGCCCCATCGCCACGCCCGACCAGATCCAGTGGGCCCCGGGCCTGCCGAAGACCCGCTCGGGCAAGATCATGCGCCGCATCCTGCGCAAGATCGCCGAGAACGAGTACGGCAGCCTGGGCGACACCTCGACCCTGGCCGATCCCAGCGTCGTCGAGGACCTGATCAAGAACCGCATGAACCGTAGCTGAGGCGAAGCTCTAGGCCGCGGCGGGAGACCCTGGCCAAGCGCTCGCGGCTGCGGCAGGCTTGAAGTCTCGGCAGATGATCTGTGGGGGGACCTTCAGTCATGTTCTGTACGACCTGCGGCGCGGCGGTTCCGGCGGATGCCAAGTTCTGCCCCTCCTGCGGCAAGGCGGTCGCCGCCACGGCGGCGCCTGCGCCGGCCACAGCAGCCCAAGCTCCGACCAAGTCCACCCCGGTCGCCGCGCCGCCGCCGGCCGCCGCGACCGGCAGCCTTGACCTGGCCAATCCCAAGACCCAGGTCGAGGTCGCCTTCGGCTTCGTCGCCGCGGTGCTGGTGATCTTCTTCCTGATCGGCGTGGCCAACACCGGCGGCAACGGCCTGGCGGTGTTCTTCGCGCTGATTGATCTCGGTCTTGCCGGCTATTGCCTGTGGGGCTGGCAGCTGACCCGCCAGCGCAAGTTCGCCGCTGCCCGCAACACCGCGATCGCCACCGCCGGCGCGCTGGTCATCCTGGGTGTCGTGGCCATCGCCCTCTATGGCAGCGCCGGCGGCCTGTCGCTGGTGATCACGCTGCTGCTGGCGGCGGTACTGGGCTTCGCCTACCTGCGCCTCGGCACGCTCTGAGCACAAAAGAGCAGGGGCCGCGCGCCGGCGGGCGCGCGGGCCCCGGGGACTGTGGCCGGC
>JBBQBI010000015.1:0-106481 GCA_038363005.1 Rhodospirillales bacterium | reverse complement strand
CCCCCCCCCTTCTGCTTTTTCGGCACCGCGATGGAATAGCGGGCCAGCCGGTGCGTTGTCCTGGACAGACCAACGTCCAGACCGACGGAGGCCGCCATGCTCCGCCGCATGACCGCCGCGCTGTTCCAGCCTCTCGATGGTGCCTCGCTCGCCGTCTTCCGCATCGCCTTCGGGCTGGTGATGTTCTGGGAGGTCTGGCGCTACACCAGCCGCGGCTGGGTGCAGGAGTTCTACCAGGCACCGCGCTGGCTCTTCCCCTATCCGGGTTTCGAATGGCTGGTGCCCTGGCCAGGCGACGGCCTGCAGTGGCATTTCGTAGTGCTGGGCGCGCTGGCGCTGATGATTGCCCTCGG
This sequence comes from Rhodospirillales bacterium, assembly GCA_038363005.1. GTDB lineage: Bacteria > Pseudomonadota > Alphaproteobacteria > Kiloniellales > JACOMY01 > JAKOWB01. Next base: position 106,128 of record JBBQBI010000015.1, on the reverse strand, counting down.
GCTGTTCTATCGCCTGGCGATGCCGCTGTTCCTGCTCGGATTCAGCTACGTCTTCCTGCTCGACCAGGCCCGCTACCTCAATCACTTCTACCTGGTGATGCTGTTCGCCGCGCTGCTCAGCGTGGTGCCGGCGGCACGCTGCTGGTCGCTGGATGCCTGGATGACCGGGCGCGGCGCGGAGCGGCGGGTGCCCGGCTGGTCACTCTGGCTCTTGAAGGGGCAGCTCGAGATCGTGCTGCTCTACGCCGGGATCGTGAAGATCAACGCCGACTGGCTGGCCGGCGAACCGCTGGGCGTCTGGCTGTCCGGCAGCGCCGACCTGCCGCTGATCGGTCCGCTGCTGCTTGACCCGGCCGTGATCCAGTTGGCGGCCTGGGGGGCCATCGCACTGCATCTGCTGGGTGCGCCGCTGCTGCTGTTCCGCCGCACGCGCTTCTGGGTCTTCCTGGCCTATTGCGGTTTCCACCTGCTCAACAGCCTGTTCTGGTCGATCGGCATCTTCCCCTGGTTCACCATTGCCGCGACGCTGCTGTTCTTCGAGCCGGAATGGCCACGCCGCCTGTGGCGCCGGCTGCGCGGCCAGGCGCCGACTCTAGGCCCCGACCTCGTCTGGACCCGGCCGTCCCGCCCGCTGCGCGGGCTGGTCACCGCCCTGCTGGCCGCCTGGCTGCTGTTCCAGGCCGGCCTGCCGCTGCGCCACCTGCTGTATCCTGGTTCGGTATCCTGGACCGAAGAGGGGCACCTCTTCTCCTGGCAAATGATGCTGCGCGACAAGACCGGCGAGACGCTGTTCCTGGTGCGCGATCCTGCCAGCGGCAGGACCTGGCAGGTCGACCCGGCCGACTACCTGACCCCGCGCCAGGTCCGCAAGATGGCCGGTCGGCCTGAGCTGTTGCGGCTGTTCGCTGGCCACTTGGCAAGCATCTGGCGGGCCGAGCGCGGCCTGGCGAAGGTCGAGGTCCGCGCGCTCACCGCCGTCTCGCTGAACGGGCGGCCATCGCAGCCGCTGGTCGATCCGGAGCGCGATCTCGGTGCGGTCGGCTACAGCCTCGCGGCCGACGACTGGATCCTGCCGTTGGATGACCGCCTGCCGCCGCCGGCGCAGCGCTGGCGCGACGATTTCGACCAGACACTGGATCAGCTTTTGGCGGCGGCGCGGGAATAGATCTCCGGAGCCGGCGTTGTCCTCGCAGGCGCGCTACGACGCGCCAGCCAAAGTTCCGGAGGAAGACGATGCTCGCACGCCTCGCACTCGCTGCCAGCCTGGCCCTTGGCCTCGGCGCGGCATCCGCCAACGCCCTGTCGCTGGCCCTGCCGTCGGCGCCGGACACCGCCGCCCCGGACTCGTTCGTGCTGGCCAAGTCCAATGTCGAAGTTGACTGGGGTGCCTGGTTCGGCATCGGCATCGGCGGTGGCAACGGCGGCAACAATAATGACGATGACGACGACTGGCGACACCACAAGCACAAGCACAAGAAGCACAAGAAGCATCATGACGATGATGATGACAACGGCTGGCACCATGGCCACGACCACGATGACGACGACGACTGAGCGGCCGCTCAGTCAGCCCCGTCATCGCAAGGCGCCTGCAGCAGGCCCCAACCGTACTGCGGATCGCGGCCTGGCGGACCCAGGTCGCGGGCGCGGCCGGCCAACAGCGCGATCAGCGCGTCCAGCGATCGCGCCGGCTGCCGTGCGCGCTCGACCGCCAGCGCCGCGGTGACAAAGGGCGCGGCGTAGGAGGTGCCGCTGCGAAAGCGCCCGCCGGAAACGCTGGCGGCAGTCCACAGCCGCACGCCAGGCGCGGCGAAGGCGACTTGCGGGCCGCTGGCGGCCTGGCTGAAAAGGTTCAACTCGCCGTCGACGGCGGTCACTGCCAACACGCCTTCGTAAGCGCCGGGGTAGAGCGGTGGCGCGGCTGGCCCATCGTTGCCGGCCGCGGCCACCAGGCCAATACCCGCCGCGTGCGCCGCCGCCAGTGCCTGCTGCAGCACCAGGTTGGGCGGGCCGGCGAAGCTCATGTTCACCACGTCAACCTGGCGCTGCGCCAGCAGGTCCAGGCCGCGCAGCAGGTCAAAGGCGTCGGCACTGGCGTTACCGGCGGCATCGCTGTGGAAGGCTTCGACGGCGATCAAGCGGGCGCGTGGCAGCAGCCCGGGGGTGGCAGCGTCGGCGCGGCCGACCAGCAGCGCGGCAATGGCTGTGCCATGCACCTCGGAAGCGGGCTCCCGGCCATCGGCCAGCAGCGGCACGATCTCCAGCAACTGGCCGGCCAACGCCGGGTGCGCGGCATTGACCGAGGTGTCCAGCATGCCGATCAGGGGCGCGGCACCACAGTCGCCGGGTAGCGCCGGCCAGCCGATGGTCTGGAAGGCACGGCAACCCTGGCTGTCGCAGCCGAACTCCTCGGGGCGGTAGAGCGTGTTGAAGTCGATCAGGCTGCCGGGTGCCAGCAGCTGCAGCCTGTCCCGCGCCTGCTCCGGCCCGATACCCGCCGGCGCTCGCACCCGCAGCAGCTCGCCACCGATCAGGTCGAGGCGGTCGCGCGCCAGGATGACGAAGCCGGCGGCCTCGATCAGTGGCGCATCGCCGCCATAGGAGGTGGCGACCAGCAGCTCCGGCGGCGATGGCGGGCCAGGCGGTGGGCCAGACTCTCCTTGCCGCTCGTCATCGTCGTCGTCGCCATGCTTGTGGTGCTTGTCCTTGCGCTCCTTGTGGTCCTTCCCCTTGCGGTCGTCATCGCTGTCAGCCAACGCGGAAGACAGCGGCAGCAGCACAGCCGGTCCCGGCAGCTGCAGCAGCGGCGCCGCCAGCGACCAGCCCAGCAGCAGGGCCGGCAGTGCCAGCAGAGACGGCAAGCGGGTCAGGATTGGGCGCAGTGTCGGGTTCCTTCCGGCAGCTTCGGTCCGGTGACGGGACCGACTGGGGCAATAACGTCCGGGGGTCGCACGCTATTCCGGCTTTTCTCGGGTCGCGGTGGAATAGACTTGGCAGCTTCGGCGTTATTGGCCGTGAACAACAGCGCGCGAGGCAACCCGGTGGAGGCGGTGCAGCAGCAGATCGTGGCCCTCCTGCCGCGTCTCCGGGCCTTCGCGCTGGCCCTGGCGCGCGATGGCACGGCGGCCGACGACCTGGTGCAGGGTTGCTGCGAGCGGGCGCTGCGCGGGCTGGCCAGCTACCAGCCGGACAGCCGGCTCGACAGCTGGCTGTTTCGTATCCTCCATAATCTGTGGATCGACAGCCATCGCCGCCGCCGTCCACAGGTTCCCTTGGACGAACCAGGACTTGAAGCCGCGCTGGCCGGCGAGGATGGCCGGGTAACCTTGGAGGCGCGTTCGACGATGGCGGCAACCCGCCGCGCCATCGCCTCGCTGCCTGAAGAGCAGCGCGCTGTGCTGGCGCTGGTCTGCATCGAGGAGCTGAGCTACCGCGAGGCCGCCGAGGTGCTGGACATACCGATTGGCACGGTGATGAGCCGCCTGTCGCGCGCCCGCCGCAGCCTGGCCGAGCAGGTGTCGGTCGACAGCGTGGGGCAGGGCAGGGCAGGAGCGGCACGATGACTCAGACAGAGGTGAGGGACGAGATGCTGATGGCCTTTGTCGACGGCGAACTTGAGCCCGCGACCGCGGCGGAACTCGCCGGGCGCATCGCTGCCGACCCTGCGCTGGCGGCCCGCGCCGAGGATTTCCGCCGCACGCGCCGCCTGGCCCATGACGCCTTTGCCGGACTGCTGGTCGCTGCGCCACCGGAACGCCTGACGGCGCCACTGCAAGGCGCCAGCGTCCTGCCGCTGCGCCGGCCATGGCGAATTGCCCTGCCGCGCTGGGGCTTGGCCCTGGCGGCCTCGCTGCTATTGGCGGCGGCGCTGGGCGGCTTTCTGCTCGGCCGCGGCGGCAGGCTGGAACCGGCGGCCGGCCTGCTGGCCGGTGATCCGGCGCTGCTGGAGGCGCTGCAGTCCAGTCCCAGCGGCGCGACAATCGCCCTGCCAGACGGCAGCCAGCTGCGCCTGCTGGCCAGCTACCCCGTGGCCGACGGGGTCTGTCGCGCCTTTGCGCTGGTCAGCGCTGAACAGGGACTGCGCGGCCTGGCCTGCCGGCAGGCGGGTACCTGGCAGCTCGCCCTGGTGGTAGCCGACCCGGCCGCGACCGGCGGCGGCTATGCCCCGGCCTCGGACGGCGCGGTCGAGAGCCTCGCGGCCTATCTCGATGGCCTGGGCGCGGCGCCGGCCATGAGCGCGGATGCCGAGCAGCGGGCGCTGCGGCAGGGCTGGGCCGACTGACGGATGTTGCTTTTGGACTTTCCCTGGCGGGGCTGGCGCATTAGCTCTGGCCCATGAACATCCCCGACCCCGAACGCATCGCCGACATCCTGATGGAAGTCGCTGCGCTGGAGATCGTGCCGCGCTTCCAGAAGCTGGCGGCCGGCGACATCAGCGAGAAGGCCGGCGGCGAGTTGGTGACCGTGGCCGACGTCGCCGCCGAGCAGGCGCTGGAGCGCCGCCTGACCGCCCTGCTGCCGGGCTCCGTGGTGGTGGGGGAGGAGGCCGTGGCGGCCGATCCCCGCCTTCTAGAGCTGCTGCGCGGCGACGACCCGGTCTGGGTGATCGATCCGATCGACGGCACCGGCAATTTCTCGCGCGGGGTGGAGAACTTCGCGGTCCAGGTTGCCCTGGTGCGCGGTGGCGTCAGCCAGGCCGGCTGGATCTACGCGCCCATCCTGAAGCGCAGCGCGATGGTGGAACGCGGGGCCGGCGCCCTGCTGGACGGGCGGCGGGTGCGCATCGCCGATGCTGATCGGCCGCCGGCAGCACTAAAGGGAACGCTGCACGCCGGCATGTTCTCGACTCCGGAGCTGGGGCGCCTGATGCAGCAGCGGCGCAGCCGCGTCGACGCGCAGAAGAGCAAGCAGGCAGCCTCGATCGAATACCTGCGGCTGCTCGGCGGGGAAATGGACTTTTCCTTTTTCACCAAGCTGAAGCCCTGGGATCACGCGCCGGGCTGCCTGGCCCTGCAAGAAGCCGGCGCGGTCTGCCGCTTCACCGATGATGGCGTCGACTACACGCCGCTGCGCCACGAAGGCATCGGCCTGCTGCTGGCACCGGATGCTGGGAGCTGGGAGCGGCTTTATGAGGTCCTGCTGGGACAGGACTGAGGTCGCTGTCCTGAGCTGCTACAGCCCCATCGCCCACTTCACCAGATAGACCAGCGCCGCCGTGCCGCCGAAGCCGACGATCCACAGGCCGAAGAACCACAGCCAGTGGCGGGTGCGGGTCTTCAGGAAGCTGCGTGGGCTCAATGGTAGTGCTCTCCCTGCACCTTGCCGCGGAACACCCAGTAGCTATAGGCGGTGTAGGCCAGGATGATCGGCACCATGATGGCGACCCCGACGATGAGGAACAGCTGGCTCTCAGGCGGCGAGGCGGCATCCCAGATGGTGATGTCGGGCGGGATGATGTTGGGCCACAGGCTGATGGCCAACCCGGCGTAGGACAGCACGAAGAGCGTCATGGCGAGCAGGAAGGGTTGGCGGTCTTTCCGCTGCCGCACCGCGCGTAGGATCAGCAGCGCCACCAGGCCCACCAGCAGCGGCACCGGCGCCAGGTACAGGATGTTGGGCCAGTCGAACCAGCGCGCGGCGATCGGCGCGCGTTCCAGCGGCGTCCAGACTGACACCCCGGCCAGCACCGCCAGCACCAGTCCGGTCAGCGGCAGGATCATGCCCCAGAGGCGCTGCTGCAGCGCGCCCTCGGTCTTCAACACCAGCCAGGCGGCGCCCAGCAAGGCATAGCCGGCGACCAGCCCCAGGCCGACGAACAGCGAGAAGGGGTTCAGCCAGTCGAGGGCGCCGCCGGCATAGCCGCGGTCCACCACTGGGATGCCCTGGATGAAACTGCCCAGCGCCATGCCCTGCATCAGCGTGGCCAGGGTTGACCCGCCCATGAAGGCCAGGTCCCACCAGCGCCGGCCGCGATCGCCGGCCTTGAAGCGGAACTCGAAGGCGACGCCGCGGAAGATCAACCCGATCAGCATCAGGATCAGCGGCAGGTAGAGCGCCGGCAGCAGCACCGCATAGGCCAGCGGGAAGGCGCCGAACAGGCCGGCGCCGCCCAGCACCATCCAGGTCTCGTTGCCGTCCCAGATCGGCGCGACGGAGTTCATCATAGTGTCGCGGTCGCTCTTGTCGCGGAACAGCGGGAAGAGGATGCCGATGCCGAGGTCAAAGCCGTCCATCAGCACGTACATGATGACGCCGAAGGCGATCACACCGGCCCAGATCAGTGGCAGGTCGAGTTCCATGGCGCTCACTCCGCCGCTTCGGCGGCCGACAGCGGCCGCAGTGGCTGCTTGGGCTCGCCCGGCCCACCCTTGGGCGACTCCGGCGTCTGCTCCGGCCCCTTGGCGGCCAGCCGCAGCAGGTAGAACAGTCCGGCGCCAAACACCGTCAGGTAGACAACGATGAAGATCCCCAGCGAGGTCGCGACGCTGCCGGCCGGCACTGGCGAGGCCGCGTCGGCGGTCTTCAACAGGCCATAGATCACCCAGGGCTGGCGCCCGGATTCCGTGGTGATCCAGCCGGCCAGGATGGCGACGAAGCCAGCCGGCCCCATCAGCACCGCCAGGCGCAGAAACCAGGGATGGTCATAAAGCCGGCCGCGCCAGCGTAGCCACAGACTCATCACGCCCAGGCCCAACATGCCGAAGCCAATGCCCACCATGATGCGGAAGGTCCAGAAGATCAGCGTGGCGTTGGGCCGCTCCTCCGGCGGCCAATCCTTCAGACCCTTCAACTCGCCGTCCCAGTCGTGCGTCAGGATCAGGCTGCCGAGGTGGGGGATCTCAATCTTCCACTTGGTGTCCTCGGCGGCCATGTCGGGCCAGCCGAACAGGATCAGCGGCGCCCCCTTCTGCGTCTCCCAATGGCCCTCCATCGCGGCGATCTTGGCCGGCTGGTACTGCAGCGTGTTGAGGCCATGGGCGTCGCCGGCGACGATCTGCAGCGGCGTCACCAGGGCCGCCATCCACAGCGCCATGGAGAACATGATGCGCGCGGCCTCGCCGCGGCTGCCGTCGCGCCGGTGGCGCAGCAGGTGCCAGGCACCGACCGCGCCAACCGCGAAGGCGGTGGTGAGGTAGGCCGCCAGCACCATGTGCACCAGCCGATAGGGGAAAGAGGGGTTGAAGATGATCTCCCACCAGTCGTCCGGCACGAAGCGGCCGTCGACCATGGCGTAGCCGGCCGGCGTGTGCATCCAGGAGTTGGCGGACAGGATCCAGAAGCTGGAAATCAGCGTGCCGACCGCCACCAGCAGCGTGGCCAGGAAGTGCAGCTTGCGGCCGACCCGACCCCAGCCGAACAGCATGATGCCGAGGAAGCCGGCTTCCAGGAAGAAGGCGGTCAGCACCTCATAGGTCAGCAGCGGCCCCAGGATATTGCCGGCGATGTCGCTGAGCCGGCTCCAGTTGGTGCCGAACTCGTAGCTCATCACCACGCCGGAGACGACGCCCATGCCGAAGGAAACGGCGAAGATACGCACCCAGAAGCGATAGAGGTCGCGGTAGACCTCGCGGCCGGTCTTCAGCCACAGCGCCTCCAGCACCGCCAGGTAGCTGGCCAGCCCAATGGTGAAGGCGGGGAAGAGGATGTGGAACGAGATGGTGAAGCCGAACTGGATGCGGGCCAGATCGACCGCGTCAGCTGCCGTCATCGGTCGCTCCTAGGGGCGGGTGTGCGACTCTACAGAAAGTGCGCCAAGCGCGGCGGTTCGGCAACCTCTGGTCTGGCCGCGCCTTGGCGCAGCGGCGCGCCGCCGCACTGCCTAGGCGTTTTCCTTTTCGCGATGCGCGAAGCGGCGGCGTGCCTCGGCACTCTTCGCCTCGCTTCCGAACAGGAAGACGCTGCGGCGCAGGCTGGGGCGGCCCAGCAGCGGCGTCAGGACGTCGGTATCGCTGTGCCGCATGGCATAGAGGCGGACCTCTTCCAGAACCGGCGCCTCGGCCAGGGGCGATAGATCGCGCAGGTTCTTCAGATTCTGGATCTCGACGCGGCGCAGCTTCGCCAGGCGGGCCAGGCTGGGCAGGGCCGTGACCTTCGGCAGGTCGTGCAGCGTCAGCTCCTGCAGTCCGGCCATCCCGGCCAACGGCGAGAGATCGGCCAGGCCGCGCACTCGCAGCAGCGATAGCGCCTCGACCGCGTGCAGGGTACGCAGCGGTGCCAGGTCGAGGTTGCCGCCCAGCAGGAAGTGCAGGCGGCGCAGGCGGGCCAGCGACTGCAGGATCGTCAGGTCGGGCAGCCGCACCGACCGCAGCGTCAGCTCACGCAGCTGCCGCAACTCGCCGATCACCTCCAGATCGCGCTGCTGGCCTTCCAGCGCCAGCTGCCGCAGGCGACGGAACCGCTGCAGCACCTTGAGGGAACCGCGGCCGCTGCGCGTCGCGCCCCAGCCGAGATAGATCAGGTCACGCGGCAGGTGATTCAGGCCCTCCACGCTGCGCAGATCGAGGAGGTCGAAATGCAGGCGCCTCAGGCTGGGAAAGTAGCGCAGGAACTCCAGGTCGCGGGTCGCCTCGCTGGCGACGCGGAGCGTCACCAGCGGATAGCTGGCGAGCAGTTCACCAAGGCTGCGATAGTCGCCGTCGCTCAGCGGTCCATGGAGCTGGACGAACCGGCAACGCCGGCCAAGCGGGGCCAGGTCCTCGGCGCGGAGCGGCGCGTTCAGGTTGCGAACGTCGTCCGGCACGGACAATCCTCGAATGAAAATACATCGTCTGTTCAATGCCCCAGCAGAACCTATTGATAGTAGGTGACCGCAGGCAAGAGAATTGCGCGCCGCAGCGCCCCGGTGACGGCAATTCCGCCCCGGCGCGCTTGCCAACTGCGGCTAAGATGCCGTCCCACTTCCCGCTTGGAGTCGTGACATGCGCCGTCTGGCATCGCTGTTCTCGTTGCTGCTGATCTTCTGCGCGCTGCCTGCGGCGGCCCAGGAAACCGACGTCGAGGGATCGGCCGATCACCCGCTGCTGAAGCGCTATGCCGGTTCCTGGATCCTCGGCTACCAGTTCCACGAGTTCGACGAGTTCACCATCCCGACCGGCAAGCAGCTGGCCTATGAGCCGACCTTCGAGAGCCAGCTCGATGTCGAGGGGGCGTGGACTCGCATCATCTATGTGGCGCCGGAGAAGCGCTCGAGCCTCGAGGTCTACCGCAACTACCAGAAGGAGTTGGAGAAGCAGGGCTTCGAGATCCTCTACCAGTGCAAGGCCGCCGACTGCGGCCCGAACGAGGGCGGCGCCTTGACCCAGTTCGCGCTCTACGTCCTGGGCGAAAAGCTGACCAACCATGGCCAGATGACGGAGTACGCCTTCTCCTTTCCGAAGGACGTGCGCTACCTGGCGGCCAAGCTCAGCCGGCCGGAGGGTGACGTCTATGTCTCGCTCTATGTCGCCATCGAGACCTTCGACATGGACAAGGCGATACAGGAACACGCCCTGGCGCTGCTCGATGTCATCGTGACCGAAGGCATGGAAGACAACATGGTGGTGGTCGAGGCCAGCGAGATCGACAAGTCGATCCGCGAGACCGGCCGCATCGCGCTCTATGGCATCACCTTCGACACCGGCTCCACTGACATCAAGCCGGAGTCCGCGGACTCGCTTGGGCAGGTGGTGAAGTACCTGACCGACAACCCGTCGGCCGGGCTCTACATCGTCGGCCACACCGACAACGAGGGCAGCTTCGAGTTCAACCTCGATCTGTCCTATAAGCGGGCCGCCGCCGTGGTCGACTGGTTGGCCGGCAAGGGTATCGCGGCGACGCGCCTGAAGGCGGCCGGCGCCGGACTGATGGCTCCGGTGGCGCCCAACACCACCGAGGAGGGCCGGGCCAAGAACCGCCGCGTCGAGCTGGTGCCGCAGTAGTCGTCGCGGCGATCAGGTCGAGGCGCCACGCGCGGCGATCGGCCAAAGGGCTTCGACGCGGCCGGCGCGGATGCCGACGTACCAGTCGTGCAGGTTGATCGTCGGATCGCAGTGCCCCGGGATCAGGCGCAACTTGCTGCCAAGCGGCAGCGGCGCCGCCCTGGTACCGACGATCAGCGTGCCATGCTCGTCGGAGGCGCCACGATAGGTGACATCCGCCAGGTCGGCGACCAGCGGCAGGCCTGACTCCGTCGTGGTGGACTTCAGCCCGACGTCGCAGACCGCGCGGTCGGCCGTCGGTCGGCTCATCACCGTGGCCCAGAGGAAGAGGCTGTGGCGGAAGCCGCTGATCGGCTCGCCTTCGACATCGAGGTTCTGGGCGTAGTCGGCATCCATGAAGGCATAGGAGCCACACTGCAGCTCGCCCCACAGGCCCGAGGCGCCCTCGAAGACGAAGGTGCCGGTGCCGGCGCCGGTGACGATGGGGCAGGGGATGCCGCGCCGCTCCAGCGCCGCCAGCGTCTCGCGCACCCGCTCGCCGGCCTTGGCGATGGCCTGGCCGCGCTCGCCATGGCCACGGATGTGCTGGGCGGAGCCGTGATAGGCCTGCAGCCCGCCGAAGACCAATCCCGGCGTGCCGGCAATGACCTGCGCCAGGGCCGCGGCCGGTTCGCCCGGCTGGGTGCCACAACGACCCATGCCGGCGTCGATTTCCACCAGCACCGTCAGCGTCGCGCCATAGCGCTCGGCCGCGCGACCCAGGTCGGCGACGTTGCCGGCGTCGTCGGCGCAAACCGACAGGCGCACCTGCCGCGCCAGCGCGCCCAGGCGCTCCAGCTTGGGGGCACCGACCACCTGATTGCTGATCAGGATGTCACCGATGCCGCCGGCCGCCAGGATCTCTGCCTCGGCCACTTTCTGGCAGCACTGGCCGACGGCGCCCAGCGCCGCCTGGCGCAGCGCCACCACCGGCGACTTGTGCGTCTTGGCGTGCGGCCGCAGGCGCACGCCGAGGTCGCGCGCCAACCACGCCATCCGGGCCAGATTGGCCTCGAAGGCCTCGAGGTCGATCAACAGGGCAGGGGTGTCGACTGCTTCCAGGGGGTCGCCAATGCGGGCAGGCGGCGGCTGGGTCATGCTGCTGCCCGATCAGGCGTCGCGCTTGACCACGAAGGGGCCGAAGGCCTGCTTCTCGGCCATCACCTCCAGCACGTTGATGTTGACGTGCGGCGGCAACGTGGCGACCCAGTAGAGCATGTCGGCGATGTCGGCGGGCTGCAGCGGCTTGGTGCCCTTGTAGACGTTGGCCGCCTTCTCGGCGTCGCCCTTGAAGCGCACCAGCGAGAACTCGGTCTCCGCCAGCCCGGGCTCGAAGGAGGTGACGCGCACCCCCATGCCGACCAGGTCGGCGCGCAGGTTCAGCGAGAACTGGTGCACGAAGGCCTTCACGCCGCCATAGGCGTTGCCGCCGGGGTAGGGGTAGGTGCCGGCGACCGAGCCGACGTTGATGATCACGCCGTCCTTGCGCTCGACCATGCCAGGCAGGACGGCGCGGGCGACGTACATCAGGCCCTTGATGTTGACGTCGACCATCCAGTCCCAGTCATCCAGGTTGGCGCTCTGCGCCGGGTCCAGGCCTTTGGCGCCGCCGGCGTTGTTGACCAGTACGTTCAGCTTGGCGAAGGCCGGCGGCAGGCTGGCGATGGCGTCGATGCCGGCCTGGCGGTCGGAGACGTCGAAGTTCAGCGCATGGCATTTGTCGGCGCCCAGTTCCTTGACCATGGCGTCCAGGCGATCCTGCCGGCGGCCGGTGATCACCACCTTGTGGCCGTCCTTGACGAAGCGGCGGGCGGTGGCGGCGCCGAAGCCGGCGGTGGCGCCAGTGATGAGTGCGATCTTGGTCATGTCTGTCTTCCTCTCAGCCCTGCTGCTTCTCGATGCGTTTGGCGGCGACCCAGTGGGCCTCCATTTCGTCCAGCGTAGCCTCGCCGGGTAACTTGCCCTCGCCCGCCAGCGATTGCTCGACGTAGCGGAAGCGCCGCTCGAACTTGGCATTGCAGCCGCGCAGCGCCGCTTCCGGATCGATCTTCAGGTGGCGTGCCAGGTTGGCGACGACGAACAGTAGATCGCCGATCTCGTCGGTCAAGCGCGCCTTGTCCCGCTGCGGCGCGGCCAGCTCGGCCTGAACCTCGCCCAGTTCCTCCTCGACCTTGGCCATCACCTGGTCCAGGTGCGGCCAGTCGAAGCCGACCTCGACCGCGCGCTTCTGCAGCTTCACCGCGCGGCTCAGCGCCGGCTGGCCCAGGGTGACGCCGTCGAGGACCGAGATCGGCTGGCCGCCGGCCTTGGCGGCGCGCTCGGCCGCCTTGATGGCTTCCCAGCTCTGGCTCACGGCATCGGGCGTGTCGGCGGCGCCGCTGTCGAACACATGCGGATGGCGGCGGATCATCTTGTCGTTGATCGCCGTGGCCACGCCGTCCAGGTCGAAGTGGCCGGCTTCCTCGGCCATGCGGGCGTGGAACACGACCTGCAGCAGCAGGTCGCCCAGCTCGTCCTGCAGGCCCGCCATATCGTCGTGGCGGATCGCCTCGGCGACCTCATAGGCCTCTTCTATGGTGTAGGGGGCGATGCTGGCGAAGGACTGCTTCAGGTCCCAGGGACAGCCGGTTGCTGGATCGCGCAGCCGGGCCATGATGGCGCGCAGGCGCTGCACGGGCGGCAGGTTGGCGGGCGGGGCAGGCGGCTTGGGGTCGCTCATGGCCCGCGGACCTTAGGGCGGCGGGGGATGACGGCCAAGAGCCGACTTGGCACACTGGCACCACCGGAACGAGGACATGCCGATGCCGCCCGACAGCCTGCTGGCCGACAGCCCCGACATCACGCACTGCCGACCCAGTGACACCCTGGCCTGGACGGCCCTGCTGGCGGCGCTGCCGGCGGTCGAACGCCTGGTGCTGGAAACCGCGGGCGGTAAGCAGGAGCGCCACGCCCTGGTGGCCCGCCGCGAAGGCCGTGTGACCGGCCTAGCCTTCGGCTATCGCCGGCCCGCCACGGCCTATCTGAAGCTGGCATTGCTCTGGGCGCCGGGCGCGCCCCAGATAGCCACCCGGCTGCTGGCCGCCTTCGAAACGCTGGCGGCCGAGCAGGGCGCCGTCGTGGTGAAGCTGGAACAACCTGCCGGCTTTCCGCTGTCGTCGGCCGATCTGGCGGCCCGCGGGTACCATCCACTGCCACAGCCGCGGGGCGCCCACCTGACGGCGCTGCCGGCGGGTTGGGCGCGGCCCTTGGGGAACGCCTGGCCCAACCAGGCGCCGCCCTACTACAGCCAGACGACCGGTATGACCTGCGGGCCCTGTGCGCTGGGCATGGGGCTGGCCTACCAAGGCGTGGCGCCGCTGCTGGAGCGCGCCGAGGAGCTGCAGCTCTGGCGCGAGGCGACGACGATCTATGCCCCGGCGGCGCCAGGCGGCTGCGACCCCTTCGGCCTGGCCGTGGCGGCGATGAAGCGCGGGCTGGCGGCGACGGTCTACCTCTCGTCGCAGGATGCAGTGCTGCTGAACCGCGCCTCCAGCGAGGACAAGCGCGAGGTCATGCGTTTCGTCCAGCAGGGCTTCCGGCGCGAGGCCGCGGCGCTGGGTGCCACCGTCCAGATGCGCGCCTTCGAGCTGGCGGAAATCGCCGCCGCGCTGGACGAGGGCGCATTAGCGATCCTGTTGATCGACGAGGACCTGATGCATGCCGATGGCGGGCCGCACTGGGTGCTGGCGCATGCCCGCCTGGGCGATAGCTGGCTGGTGAACGATCCCTGGATCGACGCCCATCTGGGCGAGAGCTGGGTCGACGGCAGCCACCTGGCGATCCCCACGGCGGCGCTGGATCGCATGTGCTGGTACGGCGAACCGGCCTACCGGTCGGCGGTGATCCTACGGCCCGGCGTGGCGGTCTAGCGGCGGCGCGAGGCCGGAGATTTCCAGCACCATCTTGTCCAGCAGCGCCTCGGTGAAGGCCTCGCGGCCCTTGGCCGGCAGCACGAAGGCGCCAGGCCCGCCGATCACCTCGTTCTCATAGTTCTCCACCAGCAGCGGCTTGCCGCGCGGGCCCAGCAGGGTGTTCTGCAGGATGGCCAGGGCGTTCACCGTGACACCGGCGGCGACCGCCGTATCGCGGGCCACCGGCGCCGGTACCAGGCTGACGCGGTCATTGTTGTCGCCGGAGATGTCGATCACCTTGCGCAGCGGCCAGCAGGGACAGGCGGCCAGCAGGTCCAGGCCATGCAGGATGGCGTCGCCGATGGCGTTGTAGCCCTGGGCGGAGCGGCGGGCGCCTAGCACCGCGTCGGCGAAGGCGCGGGCGCTGTCCGGTGTATCGACCAGGCGCCAGTCGACGATGGTCTGCGCATTGCCCGGCCCGCCCCACTCGACATAGGCGATGGCGATGCGGCGCAGCTGGCCGCCCTGGATGGCCTGCAGCACCTGCGGACTGGTGATGGCTTCGGCGATGCCCTGCTTCTGCAAAGCGAACTCCGCCTGGTTGATCGAGCCCGAGGCATCGACCGCCAACACCAATGCCAGGTCGACCGAGGGCTGGCCTTCAGCCCGCGCGCCCCCGAACGGCAAGACGAGCAAGGCAAGGAGAAGCAGTGCGGTGCGTGGCATGGCTAGTCCGCCGCGCGGTAGTACAGGCCGCATTCCCGCGGGTCGATGGCGTCGAGCGCGGCAACCCCGGCGCAGCAGTCATAGCCGTCCTGGCCGACGAAGCTGCCGGCCGGGCAGGCACCGGGCGCCAGGCGCCTCCCGGCGGCATTGCGCTGGTTGGCGAAGTAGGCGCAGTCGAAGGCGCGATGCAGGGCCGGGTCGGTCACACGGGCATTGTAGGCCGCATCGCCGCCGGCGGCGAGACAGGCGGCGTAGCGCGGCAGGTCGGCCGCCTTGTCGGCTTCGGCGGCGCGCATCACCGCCTGACAGGCTGCGAGCGTCGGTTCGGCGATGCAGTTGCGCCGGGCGGCCAGGGCGGCCTCGGCCAGGCGAAAGTCGGCACAGCTCGCCGCCAGCGGGCCGGGCAGGGTGCTCGCATCGCAGTGCGCCACCAGGAAGGCCGCGGTGACGTCGAAGCGGCCGGCCGGTGGTCCGCTGCCCCGGTGCGTGACCAGCAGGCAGCTGGCGTCGCTCTCGTCGAAGCAGATCACGCAGGCTCGGCCGCCATCCGGCGCGCCGGTGCCGCCACAGGGATGCTGGATGGCGGTGGCCCGGTTGGCCAGCAGCGTCTGGCCCGGCGCGAAGGCATAGCGGGTGCCGTCATGCCGTGGATGGAAGACGACATGGGCATCGCAGCCACCGGGACAGGACAGGCCGTCGCTGTAGGCCGTCAGGCGCATGGTCTCGGCCGCCGGCCCGGGCCCGCCATAGCCGGGTCTGGGGCTTCCACAGGCCAGCAGAATGCCCAGCAGGGCGAAGGACAGCGTCAGGCGCAGCATCCGGTCCAGGCTCCCTGGAAGACAGCCAAGACAGCAGGAGAGCAGCCGAGCATGGCGGCACGACGGCAGCGCCCACCTGGGATCTTAAATGCGCATAATGTATATTATGGAAAAAATAGATACGGCAAGGACTAGCATTTTCAGGGGCTTCCGGCATGCTTGGGACTTGCCAAGACTTTTCCAGCGGGCCAACTAGTCTGCACTGCCGCCTGCAACGCGTGAAGGTATCCTCGATGGCGCGTGAGTTCCTCTGCGGTGACCTGGTCAACTTCCGCTGCGATGTGGCGGCGCTGCGGCGCTACTACCTCGACGCCGTCGCGCCCACGCCCTCGCAGCCCTACTACGACAACGGCGCCGAGTACGTCGGCTGGGCCATTACCAGTCGGGACGGCACCGTCACCGATGGCGTGCAGCAGATCGCGCTCGATCCCAAGGTCCGCCCGAGCAATGCGCTGCCGGCGCGTGCCGCGGTCAGGCCGACACCGCTGTGCCAGGGCGCGGTTAAGGGCGTGCTCGACAGCCTGGCGCTGCTGGGCCTCAAGCCCTTCCGGGTCCGGATGATGGCCCTGCAGGATCGCGACTTCCACATGGCCTGGCATGTCGACTCCAAGCAGGAAAGCTGGCGCCTGCATGTCCCCATCACCACCAACCCTGGCTGCTTCTTCGACTGGAAGGTCGGCGGCCAGGTCATCCGGCGCCATCTGCCGGCCGACGGCCGTGCCTGGCTGGTGCGGGTCGACCAGCAGCACCGCGCGGTCAACGAGCTGGTGGGCGGCGGCACGCGCGTCCACCTGCTGATGGGGCTGCTGGACACGCCTGGGCCGCAGCGCCTGGGAACCGAGGCGGTGCGCCTGCCCTTGGCCGAGGCAACCCGATAGCGACGCTGGCGAAGGCCAGGCGCCTCGGCTAGCGTCTGCTCCGCATGGGTTATCTCTACCAAGTCCACTGCAACGATCCGGCCGTCACCTTCGGCTGGCCGGTCAGCCTGCGCGAGAAGGCCAGGCTGGAACAGGCGTTGCTGGCCGTCGTCGAACCGGCGCTGGCCGCCGCCGCGGCGCTGGCCGGCCGACCGGCGCCAGCCGCCGCGCCGCTGCTGCACGCCTTCCTGGCGCACTATGCCCGTCGCCCGCTGGCCGAAAACCGGGGCGGCAGCGGGCTGAACGACAGCCTCTGGCTCTACCTGCTGGCCCACACGCTGGATCCAGCCTTGATCGTCGAGAGCGGCACCTGGCGCGGCCAGTCGGCCTGGCTGCTGCGCCAGGCCTGCCCGACAGCCCGCATCCATACCTTCGACGTCGCCGTGCCGGACGAGGGCCGCCACGAGACACCAGGCGTCGCCTATCACCTGATGGACTGGAGCACCCTGCCCCTCGCCCCGCCGCCCGGCGAGCGCGCGCTGGCCTTCTTCGACGACCACGTCAGCCATGCCCGCCGCCTGGCCGAGGCCGCGGCCCGCGGCTTTCGCCTGGCGCTGTTCGACGACAACTTCGCCGCCCGCCAGCTGCACGCCACCGGCGCGCCGCCGGTGCCGACCCTGGCCATGCTGTTGGATGACGCGACGCCACCCGGCGGCGTCATCGAGTGGCAACGCAACGGCAAGATTTATCGCTATGATGACACTGTGGAGCGTCGCCAGGCGGCGCGCCGTCTGGTAGCTGATTGTATGACCTTGCCGGAATTGGCGCCGCTGACGCACCATCCACCGGGGTCGGGTATGACCCTGGTGCGCCTGCCCGACACAAACTAAAGTGGGATGTGAAGAATGCTTCGCAGTCTCTTGATTTCGGCACTTCTTCTGGCTACAGCGCCGGCTGTTGCCGAGACCGTCCTGTTGACCCGCGATGAGCCGCTTACGCTGCCCGCCCTGCAGGAGCCACCAATGCTCGAGCAGGCGGTGGGCGATGGCAGCCTGCCGCCGGTCGATCAGCGCGTGCCGGCCATTCCGCTGGTAGTCAAGACGACGCCCGAGCGGCAGGTCGGCCGCTCCGGCGGCGACCTCAGCATGCTGATCGGCCGCACCAAGGACAGCCGCCTGCTGTCGGTCTATGGCTATGCCCGGCTGATCGGCTACGACGAGACCTACAACTTCGTACCCGACATCCTGCGCCAGGCGGAAGTCGTCGACGGCCGCATCTTCACCTTCTACCTGCGGCCTGGCCACAAGTGGTCCGACGGCAAGCCCTTCACCACCCGTGACTTCCAGTACTGGTGGGAAGACGTGGCCAACAACCCGGACCTTTCGCCCGGCGGACCGCCGATTCAGATGCTGGTCGACGGCGAGCCGCCGGTGGTCGAGGTGATCGACGAGACCACCATTCGCTACAGCTGGTCGAAGCCCAATCCCTTCTTCCTGCCGGCGCTGGCCGGCGCCACCCCGCTCTATATCTACCGGCCGTTCCACTACCTGAAAAAGTACCACGCCAAGTACGCCGACCCGGACGAGCTCGCCGCCAAGGTGAAGGAGGCCGAGAAGGACTCCTGGGCGGCGCTGCACAACAAGCTCGACAACCTCTACAACATGGACAACGTCAAGCTGCCGACGCTGGAACCCTGGCGCCTGGCGGCCAAGCCCTCGGCCGAGCGCGTGGTGGCCGAGCGCAACCCCTTCTTCCACCGGATCGACGAGAAGGGCCAGCAGCTGCCCTATATCGACCACTTCAATCTCGAGGTGGTGTCCGGCGGGCTGATTTCGACCAAGGCCGGCGCCGGCGAAAGCGACCTGCAGTCGCGCGGCCTGAATTTCAGCGACTACACCTTCCTGAAGCAGGGCCAGAAGCGCCGCGGCTTCCAGGTGCTGCTGTGGGACACGGTGCGCGGCTCCGAGCTGGCGCTCTATCCCAACCTCAACGTCAACGACCCGGTGTGGCGCGAAGTGCTGCGCGACGTGCGCTTCCGCCGTGCGCTGTCGCTGGCCATCGACCGGCACGAGATCAACCAGGTGATCTATTACGGCCTGGGCATGGAGGGGAACCACTCGGTTTTGCCGGCCTGCCCGCTTTACAGCGCCGACCTGCGCAATGCCTGGGCGCAGTTCGACATTGCCGCAGCTAACCAGCTACTGGACGAGATGGGGCTGACCCAACGCGACGACGACGGCATCCGGTTGCTGCCCGACGGCCGGCCGATCCAGATCGTGGTGGAAAGCGCCGGCGAGAACAGCGAGGAAGCCGACGTCATGGAGCTGATCCGCGATACCTGGGCGGAGATCGGCATCAAGGTGCACACGAAGCCGTCGGAGCGCACGGTGCTGCGCAACCGCATCTTCGCCGGCGAGACAGTGATGGCGATCTGGTTCGGCTATGAGAATGGCTTGCCGACGCCGGACATGAGCCCCGAGGAATTCGTCCCGGTGCACCAGCAGAGCTACCAGTGGCCGAAATGGGGCCAGTACTACGAGACCAAGGGCAAGTCGGGCGAGCCAATCGACATGCCCGAGGCCAAGCGCCTGATGGAGCTCTACGACGCCTGGCGCTACGCCGACACCTTGGCCGGCCGCGCCGAGATCTGGCGCGAGATACTGCAGATCGATGCCGAACAGGTCTACACCATCGGCCTGGTCGCCGGCGTGCCACAGCCCATCGTGGCCAGCGCCAAGCTGATGAACCTGCCAGAACGGGCGGTCTACAACTGGGAGCCGGGGGCACAGTTCGGCGTCTACCAACCCTCCAGCTTCTGGTTCGCGGAGTAGCTTCAACCAAGGGCCCTCACCCTGCCCTTTCCCGCCAAAAGCGGGAGAGGGGGAGAGGAATCCCCAAAGCCGGCCAAGGCGCTCCCTCTCCCGTCCTTGCGGGAAAGGGACAGGGTGAGGGCGATCTTTCGCAGGTAACTCCATGTCCTATGCCATCAATCCCCTGCTACACGCCGTCGCCGCCCCGCCGATCCCGGAGGCGCAGGGCTGGATCGCCGGCCGCAGCTTTCCGGCTGACAAGCCGCTGATCGACGTGGCGCAGGCGGTGCCCGGCTATCCGCCGCCGCGGGGCCTGACCGATCACCTGGCCAGCGTCGTCGGCCAACCCGGCATGGCGCGCTACACCGACGTTCCCGGTCGGCCGGAGCTGCGCCGCGCCCTGGCGGCCGACATGAACACCTTCTACGGCGCCGCCATCGACCCGGCGCAGGTGACCATCACGGCCGGCTGCAACCAGGCCTTCTGCTTCGCGATCCAGGCGCTCTGCGCGCCGGGCGACGAGGTGATCCTGCCGCTGCCCTATTACTTCAATCACCAGATGTGGTGCGACATGGCGGGGGTGAAGGCGGTGCACATCCCCTTCCGCGCCGATCGAGACGGCGTTCCCGACCCGGCCGACGCCGCGGCGGCCCTCACGCCCAGCACCCGCGCCATCGTCCTGGTGTCGCCCAACAACCCGACCGGCGCGATCTATCCGGCGGCGGCGCTGCAGGCCTTCTTCGACCTCGCCCAGGCGCACGGCCTGGCGCTGATCCTGGACGAGACCTACCGCGACTTCCTGCCGAGCGACGGGGCGCCGCACGCGCTGTTCCAGCAGCCCGGTTGGGACGAGGTGCTGGTGCAGCTCTATTCCTTCTCCAAGGTCTACTGCATCACCGGCTACCGCGTCGGCTCGATCATCGCCGGCCGCCGCCTGTCGGACGAGATTGCCAAGGTGATGGACACCGTGGCGATCTGCGCGCCGCGCATCGGCCAGGAGGCCGCGCTCTACGGCCTGGGCCACCTGCTGGACTGGCGCCAAGGCAACACGCGACTGATGCGCGACCGCCTGGCCGCGCTGAAGGCGGCGTTCAACCGCAACGACCTGGGCTACCGGCTGGTGTCGGCCGGCGCCTATTTTGCCTACCTGGAACACCCCTTCGCCGGACGGCCGGCGCTGCAGGTGGCCAGGCGCCTGGCCGACGAGGAGAACCTGCTGGCGCTGCCCGGCGCCTGGTTCGGCCCCGGCCAGGAGGGTTTCCTGCGTCTCGCCTTCGCCAACGTCGAGGGCAGTGCCATGCCGGCCATCGCCGAGCGTCTGGCGCGGGACGCCGCCAAGGGCTGATGGCCGCCGCCAGCATACGCCACCTCCGCCTGCCCTGCCCCGGCCTGCAGCCGCTGCTGGCCGACAGCCTGGCCGACACGCAGTCGATGGTGCGGCGGCTGTGGAAGGAGTGGAAGAACGGCGGCAACCGCTTCGCGCTGCCCGGCGAAGCGCTGTTCGGCGCCTTCGCCGGCGAGGCCCTGGTCGGCGTCTGCGGCCTGAACCGCGATCCCTACGGCGGCCGTCCCGATACGGGCCGCCTGCGCCACCTCTATGTCCACCGCGAGCATCGCCGGGGCGGCGTCGGGCGGGTCCTGGTGCGCGCGATCTTCGAGGCCGCGCAGCCGCATTTCGCGCTGCTCGAGCTGCGCACCATCTCGCCAGAGGCCGCGGCCTTCTACCGCCACCTGGGGTTCGCCGAGGTCAACCGCACCTTCGCGACGCATGAGGTCGCGCTGCGCTGAAGCGCTACAGCTCGATCGTCAGCCCGTCCCAGCCCGGCTCTACGCCGGGCGGGCAGTCGGCCTTGAGCTTGGCGTAGTCCACCGCCTGGTTCAGATGGGTCAGCACGGCGCGCTTCGGCTTCAGGCGTTCGATCCATTCCAGCGTCGCGGCGAAGTGGCTGTGCGTCGGGTGCGGCTCGTAGCGCAGGCAGTCGACGACCCAGAGGTCGAGGCCCTCCAATGCGGCGAAGGCCGTCTCGTCCAGCCGCACCACATCGGTGGAATAGGCGAAGTTGCCAATGCGGAAGCCCAGGGAATGCACGTTGCCGTGGTCCTGGTGGATCGCCAGCACCTCGAAGCCGGCGGCGCTGAAGGGCTCGCCCACCTGGATGACGTGGTCCTGCATCAGCGCCGGATAAAGCCGGGCGCCGGTGTGGCTGGAGGTGAAGGCATAGTCGAAGCGCAGGGTCAGCGCCTGGTGCGTCGCGCGGTCCATGTAGGCCGGGATCGGCCCACCCTGGCGATAGGACAGCGAGCGCAGGTCGTCCAGCCCGTGGCAGTGATCGGCGTGCGCGTGCGTGAAAAGAATGGCATCGAGTCCCGGCACGCGCCGGGCGATGAGCTGTTCGCGCAGGTCGGGCGAGCAGTCGATCAGCAGGCGACGCTCGTCCTGCTCCAGCAGCACCGAGACGCGGCTGCGACGGTTCTTCGGCTCCTTGGGGTCGGCCGCGCCCCAGTAGCCGCCCGGCGAGCCATCCGGCAGCGGCACGCCGCCGGAGCCGCCGGAGCCCAGCAGGGTGATCCGCAGCTTGCCGTCGGTCGCCGTCACGCCGCCTTCCAGAACAGGCGGTGGAAGTTGGCCGTGGTCGCCGCCGTCAGCTCGGCCATGGTGACGCCCTTGATCTCCGCCAACTTGGCCGCCGTGTGCGACACGAAGCTGGGCTCGTTCGGCTTGCCGCGGTGCGGCACCGGGCTGAGGTAGGGCGAGTCGGTCTCCACCAGCAGCCGGTCGAGCGGCACGCCGGCCACCGTCAGCCGCAGGCTGTCGGCCGTCTTGAAGGTGACGATGCCGGCCAGCGAGATGTAGAAGCCCATCTCCAGCGCCGCTTCGGCCAATGCGGGTCCAGCGGTAAAGCAATGGATCACAGCCGGATAGGCGCCGTTCTTGAACTCGTCTCTCATCACCGCGACGGTGTCGTCGTCGGCGTCGCGGGCGTGCACGATCAACGGCAGCCGGGTCTCGCGCGCGGCGGCGATGTGGGCGCGGAAGCTGGCCTGCTGCTCGGCCCTGGGCGAGTGCTCATAGAAGTAATCCAGGCCAGTCTCGCCGATGCCGACCACCTTTGGGTGGCGCGCCAGGTCGATCAGCACCCGCGGGTCCTTGACCCCCTCGCTCCCCGCCTCGTGCGGGTGCACGCCGACGGTCGCCACCACCTCGGCAAAGCGCTCGGCGATCGAGATCACCTTGGCGGCCTCGCTGAGCTTGGTGCCGATGGTCACCATCTGCTCGACACCAGCGGCCCGTGCGCGGTCCAGTACCGCGCGCAGATCCTGGCCCTCACGCTCCAGGTAGTCGAGGTGGCAGTGGCTGTCGACCAGTCCCATCAGGCGGCGGCCTCCGGCTCGACATAGCGCGGGAAAAGGCCCTGCGGCGGCGGCAGCGGCGTGCCGGCGGTCAAGGCCCGCGCATAGCTGTCGAAGTCGCGCCCGGCCGCGTCGACGGCGAGCTGGTCCAGCAGGCGGCCCATGGTGTCGGGCATCACCGGCTGCAGCAGCAGCGCCAGGCGGCGCACCGTCTCGGCCAACACATAAAGCACCGTCGCCATGCGCGCCGGATCGGTCTTCTTCAGGGTCCAGGGCGCCTGGGCGTCGATATAGCGGTTGGCGTCACCGACCACCTGCCAGACGCTCTCCAGCCCGCGGTTGAACAGCTGGCCGGCGAAGGCCTGGCGCAGCATGGGCAGCAGCGCCAGCGCATCGTCCAGCAGCTTTCGGTCGGCCTCGGTGAAGTCGCCGGGGGTCGGCACCAGGGCGCCACAGTTCTTCTGGATCATCGACAGCGAGCGCTGCGCCAGGTTGCCCAGGTCGTTCGCCAGGTCGGTGTTGGTGCGCCGGACCATGGCGGCGTGACTGAAGTCGCCGTCCTGCCCGAAGGGCACTTCGCGCAGCAGGAAATAGCGCACGGTATCAAGGCCATAGCGCGTAACCAGGTCCTGCGGCACGATGACGTTGCCAAGCGACTTGGAGATCTTCTGCCCCTCGTTGGTCCACCAGCCGTGGGCGAAGACGCGGTGCGGCACCGGCAGCTCGGCGGCCAGCAGGAAGGCCGGCCAGTAGACCGCGTGGAAGCGCAGGATGTCCTTCCCAACCATGTGCAGGTCGGCCGGCCAGAAGGCCTTGTAGGATTCCAGGCTCTCGTCAGGAAAACCGGTCGCGGTGATGTAGTTGGTCAGGGCATCGATCCAGACGTACATGATGTGCGCCGGATCGTTCGGCACCGGGATGCCCCACTTGAAGGTGGTGCGGCTGACCGACAGGTCCTTCAGGCCGCCCTTCACAAAGGACAGCACCTCGTTGCGCCGCGTGTCCGGCGCGATGAAGTCGGGATGCGCCTCGTAGAAGGCGAGCAGGCGGTCCTGCCAGGCCGAGAGGCGGAAGAAGTAGCTGGGCTCCTCCACCCACTCCACCTCCTTGCCCGAGGGGCCATAGCGCTTGCCGTCGCGCAGCGTGATCTCGTCCTCGCCATAGAAGGCCTCGTCGGAGACCGCGTACCAGCCGCCGTAGTTGTCGAGGTAGATCTCGCCGCGCTCGACCAGCCGTGTCCACAGCGCCTGCACCGACGCAACGTGGCGCGCCTCGGTGGTGCGGATGAAGTCGTCGTTGGAGAAGTTCATCGTGCGGCAGAGGTCGCGGAAGTTCTGGCTGACCCGGTCGACGAAGGCTTTAGGGTCGGTGCCGGCGGCCTGCGCTGCCTTCTCCACCTTCTGGCCATGCTCGTCGGTGCCGGTCAGGAACATCACGCGCTTGCCGTCCAGCCGGTTGAAGCGGGCCAGCACATCGCAGGCGAGCGACGTGTAGGCGTGCCCAATGTGCGGCGCGTCGTTGACGTAATAGATCGGCGAGGTGATGTAGTAAGTCTTGTCCGGCATGGCACTGCTTTCTGGCGGAGACGCCGAGGGCGCATCCGTCTCAGGCGGCGACCAGGGCCTCGATCTCGAGAAACGCCGTCATGGCCACCTGTCTGCGATCAAGGTTGACGCGGTCGGTGCGGGCCACGAGGCGCGTGAGTTTTTCCCACAGCGCGAGCCAATCCGCAAGGCGCCGGCTCCCGGCCAGGCGCCCCGCGAGGCCCTCCTCCTCCGGCACCACGGCGGCCGGCTGGCGCCCCAGCGCCGCCTCGCGGACCAGACGCGCGAGCCACCAGCCGAGCAGCTCCATGGCGGTGGCGAAGGCACGGTCGGCGCCGGCCCGCCCCAGCGTGTCGGCGAAGGCGTGGGTACGCTGGATATCGAGGCGCGGCAAGGTGCCCAGCAGCCCGACCAGCTCGCGGTAGAGCTCCAGCCCACCGGCCTCCACCAGGTCCAGTGCGCGGCCGATCGAGCCATCGGCAAGGCCGACGATGGCCGGCCGCTCGGCCTCCTCCAGCTCCGGCGCATAGTCGCTCAGCAGCCGGTCGACAGTGGCCGCCGGCAGCGGCGCCAGCGCCAGATGGCAGCAGCGCGAACGGATGGTGGGCAGCAGGCTGCCCGGCGCATGCGCCACCAGCAGCATCAGCGAACGCGGCGCCGGCTCTTCCAGGATCTTCAGCAGGGCGTTGGCGGCGTTGCGGTTCAGCTCGTCGGCGCTGTCGACAATCAGGATGCGCCAGCCGCCCTCGGCCGGGGTGTGATGCAGGCGGTCGACGGCGGTGCGCACCTCCTCGATGACGATCTCGCCGCGCCGCTTGCCGGTCTTCTCGTTCACCCCGCGCTCCAGGGTCAGCAGGTCGGGGTGCCCGGCCGCGGCGACGCGGCGAAAAATCGGGTGGCCCGATGGCAGCGCCAGGTCGCTGACTGGCGGCGGCGCGCCGAACAGGCTTGGTCCCTCCTCCGCCGCCTCGCCGCCGGACAGCAGGAAGCGGGCGAAACGAAAGGCCAGCGTCGCCTTGCCGACGCCGCGCGGCCCGGTCAGCAGCCAGGCATGTGGCAGGCGGCCAGAGCGCGCGGCGCGCAGCAGCACCGCCTCGGCCGCGCCCTGGTCGAGCAACAGCGGATTGGCACGCGGCGCAGGAAAGGCGGGGGCTTCGTCGCTCACAGTTCGCCCCGGAAGCGCGCCAGAACCGCCTGCTCGACCGCCTGCGTCACCGCCGCGAGCGGTGCCTCGGCGTCGATCACCTTGCAGCGTTCGGGCTCGGCCTGGGCGATGGCCTGGAAGCCGGCGCGCAGGCGCTGGTGAAAGGCCAGGTCCTGCGCCTCGAACCGCCCTTCCCCGCCGCGCCGGGCGGCGGCTCGCCGCAGGCCGATGGCCGGATCGAGGTCGAAGAGCAGCGTCAGGTCGGGTCGCAGCCGGCCGATGGCCAGCGCGTGCAGTGCCTCGATGGCGCCGGGGCCGAGGCCGCGCGCATAGCCCTGGTAGGCCAGGGTGGAATCGAGGAAGCGGTCGCAAAGCACCCAGTCGCCACGCGCCAGGGCCGGTTCGATGACTTTCTCGACATGGTCGCGCCGCGCCGCGAAGACCAGCAGGGCCTCGCTACAGGCATCCCAGCGCCCGGGGTCGCCGGTCACTAGCAGGGCGCGGATCTCCTCGGCGCCGGGCGTGCCGCCGGGCTCCCGCGTCGCCACCACGCGGCGGCCGCGCGCTTCCAGCAGGGCGCGCAGCGCTGTGGCCTGGGTGGATTTGCCCGCCCCCTCGCCGCCTTCCAAGGTGATGAATCGCCCACGCGCCATGGCGGCACTCTGGGCAGCCCGGGGCGCAGGGTCAATGCGGGCCGGCGGACAGCGTCAGAGCAGCGACTTCACGCCCTCGATCATGCGCCCGATCAAGCCCATTTCCTCCACCGCCTGGCCGGCGACGATGGGCAGGTCGACCGGGCGCAGGCCTGGCGCCTCGACGGTGACCCAGGCGACCTCCTGGCCCTGCTGGATCGGCGCCACCAGCGGCGACTGGTAGTGCAGCGTGACCTTCATGTCGGCGCGGCTGGAGCGCAGCATCTGCAGCTCGATGTCATGCGGCACCACCAGCGGCACTGTATCGTCGGCGCCCATGAAGACCGGGGCATTGTCCAGCACCTCGCCGGCGCTGAAGAGCTTGTAGCTGGAGAACTCGCGGAAGCCCCAGGTGAGCAGGCGCTCGCCCTCTTCCGCGCGGTTCTTCTCGCTGGTCATGCCGG
The DNA here is from genome assembly GCA_038363005.1 of Rhodospirillales bacterium. Taxonomy (GTDB): domain Bacteria; phylum Pseudomonadota; class Alphaproteobacteria; order Kiloniellales; family JACOMY01; genus JAKOWB01. Next base: position 79,936 of record JBBQBI010000015.1, on the reverse strand, counting down.
TGATGATGAGCAGCAGGCGCTTGCCGGTCTGCACCGCTGTGGCGGCCAGGCAGTAGCCGGCCTCCTCGGTATGGCCGGTCTTCAGGCCGTCGACGCCCATGCCGCGATAGAGCAAGGGGTTGCGGTTGGGCTGCTTGATGTTGGCCCAGGTGAACTCGGTTTCGCTGTAGAAGTGGTAGTACTCCGGAAAGTCGTGGATCAGGTTGAGGCTGAGCGTCGCTAGGTCGCGCGCCGTCATGTACTGGTTTGGATCGGGCCAGCCGCTGGCGTTGGCGAAGTGCGAACCGGTCAGGCCCATGGCCTGCGCCTTCTTGTTCATCTCCTCGGCGAAGGCATCCTCGCTGCCGGACAGGCCCTCGGCGAAGGCCACGGCGGCATCGTTGCCCGACTGGATGATCAGGCCGCGCAGCATGTCCTCAACCCGCACCTGCTCGCCGACCTCGATCCACATCTTCGAACCACCCATGCGCCAGGCCTTCTCGCTGACCGGCAGCTTGTCCTCCAGCGACAGGCGCTTGTCCTTCAGCCGCTCGAAGATCAGGTAGGCGGTCATCAGCTTGGTCATGGAGGCCGGCGGGATGCGCACGTCGGCGTTCTTCTCGAACAGCGGCGCGCCGCTGTCGCCATCCACCAGGATCGCCGTGGTGGCGGCGGTCTCCAGGGCCGCGGCCGGGCGCAGCGGCGCCAGCAGCAGGACGAGGGCGAGGACGGCCAGGCGCGACATCAGGGTCATGGGACAGACGGTTCCTTTCACTCCACCACCACGTGGCTCTCCGTATAGCCGGCGGCGATCAGGTTGTTCAGCGTGCTGTCGACCGCGGCCACCGAGCCCAGCGGACCAATGCGCACGCGGTAGAAGGTGTTGGCGCCGATCTTGGCGGCGACGACGAAGGCCTGGCCGTAGCGGGCGATCTTGCTGCGCAGCGCCTCGGCATTGCCCGGGTTGGCGAAGGAACCAGCCTGGATGAAGAGCTGCGTCGGCACCACGTTCTTCTGCTCAACCTGGCCGTACGAGACGGGCACCGTCTGCACCGCGACCTGGGTTGGTGCCGCTGCCGCCGGTGTCGGTGTTGGACTGCTGGCCGCCGAGCCACCGCCCAGCGGCTTGGCCTCTACCTGGCCGACCGGCGCCGCCGCCGGCAGGTCCTTGTCGTCGGTGACCGGTGTCTTGGCCTGGGCGACGGCCACCATCTGCTGGCTTTCCTGCGGCAGGATCTCGACCAGCACCTTGGCGGTGCCCTTGCGCTCGATGTCGAGCAGCTGTGCCGCGCGCTTCGACAGGTCGATGATGCGGCCGTTGGCGAAGGGCCCGCGGTCGTTGATGCGCACCTTGATCGAGCGGCCGTTCTCCAGGTTGGTCACCTGCACCATGACCGGCATGGGCAGCGTGGGATGCGCCGCGGTCAGCGCGTTCTGGTCATAGGTTTCGCCGTTCGCCGTCTTCTTGCCGTGGAAGCCCGGGCCATACCACGAGGCGATGCCGGTCTCGCGGTACTCCCAATCGGCCTTGGGGTAATACCAGACGCCGCTGACCTGATAGGGCTTGCCGACCTTGAATTCGCCCACCGGCCCCGGCTTGACCGTCTGGCTGGAGCCACAGGCCGCCAGCGCCACCAGCCCCCCCACCGCCGCCAGCTTGACCAGGAACGCCACGAGCCTATGCATCTGGCTTGGTCCCCTTGCCCGGTTCAACCCGCTTGCAGCCGCAAGGCCTCGATGATCGCCCGTGTCGGGAAGGCATCGGCTGGGAAGGCATACTTCTTCTGGAAGTCGCGCAGCGCGCCGCGGGTCTTCGGGCCGACCTTGCCGTCGGGCTCGCCGCAATCGAAGCCCAGCGCGTTCAGATAGGACTGCATGGCCTTGATCTCGTCGCGCGACAGGCGCTCCTCCTCGACCGGCTGGACCGCCGTGAAGGCGCCCTTGCCGGCGATGCGGTCGCTCAGGTGGCCGACCGAGATGGCGTAGAGGTGCGAGTTGTTCCAGCGCAGCGTGGTGTAGAAGTTCTGCAGCACGACGAAAGCCGGCCCCTGCCAGCCGGCAGGCAGCAGCACCGCGCCGGATTTCTCCTGGAACGGCAGCTTGCCGCCGTCGGTGCGGCGCACGCCCAGGGCCTGCCAGTGCTTCACCGGCTGGCGGTTGTCGGCGCCCGACTCCTCCCAGGGGAAGTCGCGCGGCATGATCACCTCGTAGCCCCAGGGCAGGCCGGGCACCCAGCCGCTGTTCTGCAGGAAGTGCGCGGCCGAGGCGAAGGCGTCGCTGGTGTTGGTCCAGATGTCCTTCTTGCCGTCGGCATCATAGTCCAGCGCGTTGTTCAGGAAGGTCGAGGGCAGGAACTGGAAATGCCCCATGGCGCCGGCCCAGGAGCCGATCATGCCATCCGCGGTGATGTGGCCCTGGTCGATGATGGTTAGCGCGTTCAGCAGCTCGGTGCGGAAGAAGGCGCTGCGCCGCTCGTCCCAGGCCAGCGTGGCCAGCGCCGCCACCACCTTGAAGTCGCCCATGTAGCCGCCGTAGTTGGTCTCCAGCCCCCAGAAGGCCATCAGCGATTCGGCCGGCACGCCGTGGTCTTCCTCGACCCGGGTCAGCACCTTCTGGTTCGCCGCCAGCTTCACCTGCCCCTCGGCGATCCGCGTGTCGGTGATGCGCGGCACCATGTAGCGCCAGAAGGTTTGGGTGAATTCCGGCTGGTTGCGGTCCAGGTCGATGATTTTCTGGATCGGTGCGATACCGGTCAGCGCCGCGTCGAGCGTCTTCTGCGAGATGCCCTTGCCGGCGGCCTCGGTGCGCAGCTCGACCAGCCAGCTGTCGAAGTCGGTGGCGGCGGCCAGGACCGGGCGCGTGGCGCCGGCCAGCGCCAGCAGCGCGGTCCCCTTGAGCAGCGTACGGCGGGTTAGATCTTTCACTTCGACGACTCCAACACCATGCAACCCCCGCCCCACGACTCTCCTGCCACAGGGTGGTGTGCGCCGCAATGCAGCGGAAATGTGTTCTCCTGAGGGCGCAGGCCCCGTCAGGGCGCCGGAAACACCGTCGGTGAGCGATCCATAAGCCAATAGACCACCAGGCCGATCCACTCCTTGGCGGCGATATCCAGAGCCCCCAGGCTGTAGAGCGGGTCGACGTCGAAACCCAGCCACTCGCGCTCGCTGGTCAGGTAGTCCACCGGATAGGCCACCACGTCGCCCCAGCCGGCGGCCCGGAAGCAGCCAATGGCGCGCGGCATGTGAAAGGCCGAGGTGATGACCACCCAGGTCTCGCCCGGCTGCGGCTTGGCCAGCGCCTTGGCGAAGACCGCGTTCTCCCAGGTGTTGCGCGACTCGCGCTCGAGGATCAGGCGCGCCGGATCGACCCCCAGCGTGGCCAGGATGCGCGCCGCGTCGTCAGCCTCGCGCAGCTCGGGCTTGCGCACCGAGCCGCTGCCGCCGGCGAACACCAGCTTGGCGTCGGGAAAGCGCCGGGCAAAGGCGACGAAGGCGGCCAGGCGGTCCCCGCCCGATTCGTTGATCTGCGGGGTTTCTTCCCCCGCTGCCGAGACGTAGGACAGCGCGCCGCCTAGGACCACCACGCCGTCCACCTGGGCCGGCAGGCTGCGCAGCTCCGGGAAGCGGGCCTCCAGGGTCTGCAGCCACAGGCGCTCCAGCGGGAACAGCGAGATCAGCAGGAACCAGCCGACCGCCAGGGTCAGCAGCCAACGCCCGATGCGCCGGCCCCGCGCCCAGCGCAGCCACTGCAGCAGCGCGCCCAGCACCAGCGCCATCAGCAGCAGGGTGGTCGGCTTGGCCAGGCCCCAGAAGATCTTGGAGAGTTCGAAAACCATGGTCCCCCAACCAACGGCTGGGGCCGCCTGCCCAGCGCCGCATGCTTCGCATGGGCCCTGGCGGGCGTCCAGGGCGTTGCGGCGGTGCCGCGATCTCGGCCAGACTGGTCGCCTGTGCAACGCGGCGGCACCCGACAGGAGAGGCCCATGTTGGAAATTGTTGCTCTGGTCTGCGCCATCGCCGCCACCATCTGGACGCCGATGGAGACCACCAAGGTGATCGGCGGCTGGGTGAACAAGCGCTTCAAGGGCGACCACGCCGCCTTCCTCAAGGCCTATCGCAAGCAGCTGGGCTTCCTGCGCATCGCCGGGCTGGTGTTGTTCGTGCTGATGGGCGCCTTCGCCGTCTACTCCTTCGTCGACGAGCATGATGCCCTGCGCGGCGGCATCAAGGCCTTCAGCGCGGTGGTCTGGGGCGCTGCGGGCCTAGTCGGCATGTCATCGCGCAACCGCCTGGATGCCGCCATGGCAGCCGGCCAGATCCCGATGACCGCCCCGGCCACGCCCGCCGCCTGAGAGGCTTGGCGGAGCGACCCGGCAGCGTGTAGGACAGCCCCGCAGGGATGGGTGGCCGAGCGGTTGAAGGCACCGGTCTTGAAAACCGGCGAGGCGGCAACGTCTCCGTGGGTTCGAATCCCACCCCATCCGCCAATGCTCGATCATGACGAGCGGCCATGGCTGTCGCTCGGCGTAGCGTCCGGATGCTGCGCCCGCGATCGCGATTACTCCCTCGCCTGCTCGCCCTATCCCTCGTTGAAGAAGGGATCTGGCAGGGCTGGATTCCTGAGTTTCGCCGCCGCTCCGGCGCCGGTGACCGGCAGGCCAGCCGGGTCGATTAGACCGATCTGGACCAGGACGTTCGCCTGATCCCACAGGATGTGCTCGTAGGACACCTTTCCCGCCTCGATCCCGACGATCACGACGAAGACCGCCTCCACGTATTTGCCGGTCGGCTCGACCTTGGGCAGCATCCAGTCGATGACCGCGGTGTGGGTGAAGGAGATGATCAGCTCCTCGACGTACCGCTCTTCGCTGTAGGTCCGCGAGATCACGTCGAGCTTTACATCCGGCGGGAAAAACCGGCCGATCAGCCGGTTCGCATAGAAGCGTCGCACGGCCTCCGGACCCTGGCCGCCCATCATCGTCGGCACGCTCACCAGATGCGGATTGGGCGACATGGTCGCCAGTGTCCTGTCGAGGTCGCCGGCAAGCTCGGCGTCCATGTGGGCGCCGAAAATCCCATCGATCATCTTGATAAGGACTGGGTCGGCCATGGTCGATACTCCCCCCGCGCTGTTCACTGCGGAACATGCATACCCGGAGAATATCGCACTCTACACATCCATGTCAGTCCCGCCGTCGTGCCGAGGTCCCGGCCACACGAGCCGACGACGGCATCGCGGCGTCCAACCCGTGCCGCCGTCCGTAGCCCCGCCGACCAAACGGCGGCGCCTCGCCTCAAACCGCCTCGACGGCCCTCACCAGAAGATCGCGAACCTGGCCGGCGACGGCATGCAGCGCCGACCTGACGATCGCCAACCTCGCCGACGCCGACCTGACGGGCGCGAAGCTGGCCGGCGCCGACTTCCACGGCGCCAGCCTCTGGCATGCGACGCTGGCGGGCGCCAATGTTGCCGATGCCATCCTCTGCGGGACGGTCATGCCCGATGGCCAGAGCGGCGACAGCGGCTGCTGATCCGCCCCCCCTGACAAGAAGCTGCGCGTGCCGCCTGGGCCCGCATCCTGAAGGCTTCACTCCGGCCAGGTGGTGATCACCGAGGGGCAGCGGCTGTTATCGATCTGCCCATCCGGCAGGGTCGTGCGACAGAAAGTGGCGTTTGTCAGGTCAGCGTCGGTCAGGTCCGCTCCCTGCAGCGTCGCGTCCGTCAGATTGGCGAGAACCAGACTGGCGCCTACCAGGCTCGCACCCGTCAGGTTCGCAGCTGTCAGGTTTGCGCCCGTGAGATTTGCTTCCCGCAGGGACGCGCCGGCCAGCGTCGCGTTCAGCAGAAAGGCGCTCGTCAGGTTCGCCTTTAACAAGGTTGCGGCCGTCAGGTTCGCGCCCGACAGTTCAGCGTAGAGCAGCTCTGCCCTGTCCAGCGTGGCCTCCCTGAGGTCGGCGTTCCGCAGGCTGCCGGAGGTGATGTCGGCGCCCGCCAGGCTGGCCCCTAGCAGGTCAGCGTCCTGCAGGGTAGCGCTGGTCAAGTTGGCGTCCCATACGTTAGCGCCCCGGAGATTGGCGCTGCTGAGGTTCGCACCGCGCAGATCGGCACCCGACAGCTCCGCATTCGACAGGTTCGCGCGCGGCAGATCAGCACGCTCCAGATTGGCACCGGACAGCTTGGCGAGCCGCAGGTTGGCGTCGCTCAAGTCGCACTGCGGACAGGCGTTGCTATCCTTCAGCTGCTGCAAGGCGGCCGCATCGAAGGCCTGCGCTGAGAGCGGCATCGTACAGGCCAGTAGGGCCGCCGCCATCAGGGTTCGCTTGGTCATCGCTTCCTCCGCCGTGGTGCAAGGACGATTATGGGCTCAAGCGAACGCCCCGCAGCATGAATTTCCAAGGGCCGATTTGATGGCCCGGCCTGTCACGGCTCCTGTGGGCAGATGGCGCTGCGCTCGGCAGCGGTCAGGACGAGGGCGGGGTTGGCTGAGAAGTGCGAGAACTTCTCGTCGATCCAGGCATCGCAACCACCGCCGCAGCCGGCGCCGTTGCGGGCCGCGTTCCAGTAGGCCTTTGCCGCTACCTCGCTCCAGCCGCAAAACTGCACCAGCGCCATGGCAGCGACCGCGCCGGAGGCATGCACGCCCCACATACAATGCAGCAGAACCGGGCCTTTCCCCGGCGTCCTGATGACGTCATAGACCGCCGCCAGGACCGCCGCCGCGCTGTCCGAACGGCCAGCCTCATAGTCCAGCTCGCCTTCAGCGCAGCTGCTCACGCCAAACTGGGTCCGGCTGCCGAAGTCGATGTAACGCGCCGCGGAGAAGCCGGCGGCACAGAGGGCGGCGCGCTGCGCCTGGCTGAGGCCATCGTGCTCCTTGTCGCCCCCCTTGAAGCCGGCGCGGTAGAGCACGCCGGTCAGGACCGGCCGAAAGAAGGCCAGGCCCGCGAAGTCCGTGGGCTCCAGCAAAGCTGTCGCACTCGGCCCGCCATCCCGCAAGGTGAGGTCGTCGGCCCGGCCCTCCGCGTTTGGAGCGGTCAACGCCAGCAGGAATGCGACGGCAAGCCAACGGATCAGCAAGCGATGTTGCGTCCACCGTCTCATCGCGCCCTCCTTTGTCCTACGCCGGCGGCTTCCACCTTGCGCCCACGACGGCGCACGGCCGCATGAATTCGGCAGAGAGAGCGGCCAGCGCGTTGCTATTGCCCCTCGGTGACCTCGAAGCAGAGTTCGCGGAACCAGCGCTGCAGCGGGTCGGCGTTGATGCGGTCTGGCCAGATGGCGACGAGGTCGAAGCCGTCGATCCGCAGCGGCGGCTCGACGACGAAGAGCTCCGGTCCGGCGGCGAGCAGCGTGCGCTCCGGCAACACCGCCACCAGGTCCGTCGACTCCAACAGGGACCGCGCCACCGCGAAACTTGGCAGCACCATCCCGACACGGCGCTTGCGGCGAACCCGTGCTAGCGCCTCGTCGGTGGCGCCGAAGAAGTCCCCCTTGTTTGGCGCCACCAGCAGGTGCTCGACGGCGCAGAAGGCTGCGAGGTCCCCCGGCGTCTGGGCCAGGGGATGGTCGCGGCGCATGGCCAGCAGGTAGCGCTCGTGGAACAGCCGCCGGCTGTGCAGGTTCGGCGGTGCGAACTCCGGCACGGTCAGCGCGATATCGACCCGCCGGCTACGCAGCTCGTCGGCGAGCGTGGCGTTGTTCAAGGCCTGCACGGCGATCCGCACCAAGGGCGCCGCCTCTCGCACCCGCCGGTAAAGCAAGGGCAACACCGCCGCCTGGGCATAGTCCGACGCAGCCAGGTTGATGGTGTCGGCGGCGCGGGAGGGATCGAAAGCGGCGGGTGTCAGGACGCCTTCCAGGCTGGCCAGGGCCTGCTTGATCCGTGGATGCAGCTCCTCGGCCCGCGGCGTCGGCGCCACGCCGCTGGCGTCACGGACGAACAGCGGATCGGAAAAAAGCGCGCGCATCCGTGCCAGCTGACCGCTCAGGCCCTGCTGGGTCAGCCCGACCCGGCCAGCGGCGCGCGTGACGTTCCGCTCGGTCATGAGCGCGTCGAAGGCGAGCAGCAGCGTCGTGCTTAGGCGAGTAATATCGCTCAATGCGATGATTCCTATCGCAATCATCTGTTGGCGCGATAATGCGATGGGACCCTAGCCTTGTCGAGCAAGGCAGGGCGTGAGACCCGGCCGCCATCAGGAGAGGAAACCGCAGATGGAGATCCTTGCCGATCCGATCACCGTCAACTGTCGCAAGGTGCTGGCCGGCCTGCAGCTCATGGGCGTCGACTACACGCTGACCAAGGTCGATTACTTCCAGGGCGAGCACAAGGGCGCCGCCTATCTGGCGATCAACCCCAACGCCTCGCTCCCGGCGATGCGGGACGACGGCATGGTGCTGTGGGAATCGAACTCCATCCTGCAGTACGCGGCCGACAAGCATGGCAAGAGCGCCTTCTACCCGACCGAGCTGAAGGCACGGACCGACGTCAATCGCTGGCTGTTCTGGGAGTCCGCCCAGTGGTTCCCCAGCTGCTATGTCTTCCTGGTGGAAAACTGCGTGAAACCACTGCTCGGCGGGGCACCCGATCCGGCGGTCCTGGCGGCCCAGGCCGAGACCTTCCACAAACTGGCCGGCATCCTGGACGCGCGCCTGGCCAAGAGCACCTGGGTCTGCGGCGAGAGCCCCACCATCGCCGACATCTCCCTGGCCGCGGCTATGCATCTGCACGACTGGCAGGCGCTGCCCCTCACCCAGCATCCCAACCTGGTGCGCTGGATGACCAAGAACGTGGAGGCCCTGCCCTGTTGGAAGGCCACCGTGGTGGAGCGCGGGTTCACTCTGCCGGCGGCTGCCTGAAGCAGTCTGACGGACATCGAGACAGGCGGAAGACATGGCAAGCGTCAAAGCGGAGATGGTCTACTCGGTCGATAACGGCCGGCCCATCGACTACTATTTCTACGAGCCGGATCCATCGGTGCTGCTCAATCCGCCCGGCACCGACGTCCGCGCGGTCGAGATCCAAGACGCCCGCCCACTGGCCGACCGTCTCAGCGTCGACCGGGAAGGCTTCGAGATCAGCGCCTTCCAGACCACCTTCAATCACTTCGACCAGGACGCCGCCATCAAGACCAGCTTCTATCCCCAGGTGGCCGACTTTGTCCGCCGCCTGACCGGCGCGCCGCGGGTAGAGGTCTTCGATCACACGATCCGCAAGCGGCTGCCGGCCGACTTGAAGCAGCAGACCGACGTGCAGCGACCGGCCGTCCTGCTGGCCCACAGCGACTACACGCCGAAGTCCGGACCGCAGCGGGTGCGCGACCTGCTGCCTGGCGAAGCGGACCGCCTGCTGTCGCGCCGCGTCGCCTTCTACAACGTCTGGAAGCCGCTCTATGACCCGGTGGAGGAGCTGCCGCTGGCAGTGTGCGACGCGCGCAGCAGCATCGACGCCGACATGCTGCTGATGGAGCTGAAGTACCGCGAGCGCACCGGCGAGATCTTTGTGATGCGCTACTCGTCGGCGCATCGCTGGTTCTACTTCCCGCAGATGACCCCGAACGAAGCGCTGTTGCTGAAGACCTACGATAGCGAGACCGACGGCCGCGCCCGCTTCATGGGCCATAGCGCCTTCGAGGACCCAAACACGCCGGTAAACCCGCGCCGCCGGCAGAGCATTGAACTGCGGACCATGGCCTTCTTCTAGCCAACAAGGCTGGGCGTTACGGTCCGGCTTCAATGCACCTTGATCGCCAGATCGACCTCGAAGGGCTGCTTGGTCAGCGCCGCGCTGACGCTGTCGAGGCGCGCCGACAGCCGGTCGAGCGGCTCGTCCGGCGGCACGCGCAGGTGCAGCTCTAGGAAGATGCGGCCGCCGACCTGCCGGCTGCGCAGGCGCCTGATCAGGTCCAGCGTGATGCCGGCCTCTTCGATCAGCGCCAGCAGCGGCAGCAGCGTCTCGGGATCGACCGGGCGATCAATCAGGTCGCGCACCGTGTCGACCACCACGCGCGCGCCATGCCTGAGCGATAGCAGGGCGATAAGGACACCAGCGAGCAGACCGCCGAGGTGAGCCAGCTGCCCGTCCTGGCTCATCGCGGCTGTCGTCAGCAGCAGCTGCGCGACGACCTGCACCCCCCGCGCCGCCGAGCGCCGCTCCTCCTCCGGCCAGGCCCAGAGAAGCCACGCGAAGTTGGCAGTAGCAGCCAGGGCCAGCAGGACAGGCGGCTGGTTGGCCAGTGCCAGCGACATCTCCGGTCCGACGCGGATCAGCCACAGGGCGCCGCCGACCAGCACCAGGCCAAGCAGCAGTTCGCAACAGCGCCGCAGCTTCTCCAGCCCGAACTCGAAGTGTGCCCGCTGGCTGCCCCGCCCCAGGCGCGTGCCGGCGCCGGCAATGGCGTGTCCCAGGGCGATGCCGGCGTGGCGCAGCAGCTGCGCCAGCAGGGTGACGGACCCGGTGAGCAGCACCGCCACCAGCAGCAGTCCCAGGGCCAGGCCGTCGCTGCGCAGGGAGCGATGCCAGGGCCTGGCGACCAAGGCATGGTCGATTGGCGCGGTGCCCGTCATGGCGCCGGCACCCGCCGCGGCCGCAGCACGACGGAGACGTCAGCCGAATCGCCGAACGCCTCGACCAGTGCCGCTTCGATCGCAGCTGCCTGCGCCTGCAGCGAGGCCAGGTCGCCGTGCTCGCGCGGCTCCAGGGTGACCTCGATCTGCGAGAAGCGGCCGGAGCGGCGGGTCCGCAGCGCGACGGTACCAGAATGCTGCCTGTCGACCGTGGCAAGCGCGCGCTCTGCCTTATCCCGCAGGTCGGCGGGGACGCGAAGGTCCAGCACGCTGAGCAGGCAACGCAGACCCAACCGTCCGCCGATGGAGATCATGAAGAAGGCGCCGGCCACGGCGCCCAGGCCATCGATCAGCGCGCCGATCGCCGGATCCTCCGCCAGGGCCGAGCCGGTGACGGCGACCAGCGCCGAGAGCGAAGCATAGAACTTGCCGCGCCGGCCGTTGATCTGGCTGAGGAAGATGGCCGAGCTGTCCGACCGATAGGCAGCCTGCATGGCCATCAGGGCGCAACCATTGACCAGCGCGCTGGCTCCAGTCGCGACCGCCCCCAGGGCGAGGCCGGAGGGTGCCGTCGCCGCGCCCCCCTCCAGCAGCAGCCGCACCACTTTCTCGGCGATGAAGATGCCGCCGACCACCAAGGCGGCGCAGCAGAAAAAGTTGCAGAGCTGCTCGACCTTGCCGACGCCATAGTGCAGCGCATGGAAACGCTCGCGATGCACGGCCAGCAGCAGGTGCACCGAAATGTACTCCACGACCAGCATGCCGCAGCTGCGCAGCGTCTCGGTCAGCAGCGTCAGCGACGAGGAGGCGAGCGTCGCCACCACCAGCAGCAGGAAGATCCCCGTGTCGGCGATGGCGGACCCGATCGACGCCCGTTCGCTGGCGCGCTGCTCGGGTGTGATGCTTCCGCGCGGCGGTGCGACGTCCAGGCCGTAGCCGCGGGCCCCGGCCGTCATCTCACAGCCTCAGGCGCGCCAGGATGACGTCGAGCAAGCCAAGATCCGGGAAGTCGACGAAGGCCGCGCGGCCGACCGGGCAGCTGTCGAAGGGCGCGCCTTCGCCTACCAGCTGCAGCAGGGCCTGCGCCGTCCCCTCCCCTCGCCCCTTGGCCAGGGCGACCAGATCCTTGCGCCCCAGGATCGAGGCGGCGCCCCGCACCTGGATTACCCGCGCCTGCCGCTCCGCGCTCTCGCCCTCCAGCAGCACCTTGGCCGGCTGGCCGATCTTCAGCAGCGCCGCCTCGACATCCGACACCGGCACGTCGACCAGCAGGACACCGCAGTCGAGCCACTCGGCAATCGCGTTGCCGGCCAGCACGGTCGCACCGGAGCTGACCAGGTCGCTCCAGACGATGCTACCGGCGGGGACCGCGACCGACGCCGCGCTGCGGCGCTGCAGGTCGGCCTCCTCGCTGGCCAGGCGCGTCTTCACATAGGCTGCTTCAGCGATGGCATCGCGCAGCTGCAGGCGCGTCACCTTCTTCTCAAGCTTCAATTCCATGCGCGAGCCCAGTGCCCAGCCGGGATCGTCGTTGTTGTCCATGGAGAAGATGCCGTGGTCGGCGGCTTCCCGGCGCACCCGGGCATAGGCCAGGTCGGCCTGCAGGCCAGCCAGATCGTTGGCCGCCTCGTGCACGCGGAGTTGCGCCTCGTCAGCGTCGTTGGGCGAGCCTACCCCCTTCGCCACCAGTGCCACCTTGCGCGCGGCGATCTGCCCGACGAGGTCGAGCAGGTTCTGCGCGATTTCGATCCGCTTCTCCAGGTTGTCGATTTTGACGTCGAGCTGCTCGCGGAAGTTCTTGGCGTAGAGCGCCTTGGTGTCCTGGCGCTCGTCGTCCAGCTCCTTGATCTCCTCGAGCTGCAGCTCCAGCTCCTCGACCCGCGCGGTGGCGCGCGCCAAGTCGCCCTGCGCCTCGTCCACCGCCTGTCGGCTGGCATAGTCGTTGTGCACCCGGGCGATCAGGCCGTCCGCACCGATGACGGCATTCGCCTCTCTGGGCACGAACTCGATGGTGCCCTCGATCGGCGTGGTGGCCACATGCGACCAGGTGGTCACGGCGGCGTCGCGCACGACGATGGAGCGGATATAGGGGCCCAACATCCACGCGGCATAGGCCAGGAAGCCCAGGATCGCCAGGGCATAGGGCCAGCGCCGGCGGCGGGGTAGCGACTTATCGGCCATCGGTACCGTGCATCATGCTCGAAGATCCTCGCTCGACAGCCAGCGCGACATCAGGCCATTGGGAAGCGATGGAAATATTGGCAGGCAGACCTCGACGTTGCGTGCCGCTGTGGAGGTCACGGGCCGGCTTGCCGCCGGCCCGTGCATGCTATCAAGCCTCGGTCTGGCCCATCCAAAGCGCGGCGATGTCGCCCGCATCGTGATAGTCCAGGGCAGAGGTCTCGCCGCAGACGTGGCTGCCATAGGCCTGCGATAGGACCTCGCTCAACACGTCATGCGCGCCAGCCTGGACCTTCTCGCCGCCAATCACCTTGGCCTCCCAGAAGTCGATGCCCCAGAACTTGGACAGGACTTCGGCATCGCAGACGCCGTAGCCAAAGTCGAAGAAGGCGTTGATCGAGGCCAGCTCCGACGCTTCATCGGCGTAAGCCGGACGCACAGCGACGGAGGAAATCGCCGTCAGCGCCGTGGTCGACAGTAGCGCGGTCGCCAGTCCCGCAAAGAATGCCTGGCGCACATATCTGGACTTCATGTCGTTCTCCGCCCCTTTGAAGGTGAGGCATAACCCTAGGCCGCTGCCCGTCGCAAAGTCACCCTCGTTTGCCTGTCGGCGGCGCAAACACTCGCCTGTGCCATTCGGCACAGGCTGGGAAAGTGTCCGACCATCCCTGCTTGGAGCCCGCCATGACGCCATACGACACCGAAGGAACCAGCTACAACGTCGGGATCATCGTCGTCACCTGTCCAGCACAGATCAAGATCAGCACCATGAGCTGGGAGTGCAAATAGACGTCACCTGCGCGCGATGCGCGGCGGCCGCCGCTATTGGGCACCGAAGGCGGCGCAGGCACTGAGCAGGGTCCAGGAGACGACCGTCGCCGTACGTCCTTGCCGGTGCCGCAGCAGCATGCGTTCGGAGCTGCTGGCGAAGGTCCAGGTCTTGGAGAAGCTGCTCGGGCTCTTGTAGTTCGGCGCGTCCGTGTGGGTCCAATCGCGGCTGAACTCGTAGTACTTCCAAGGCTCGGCATAGCCTGGGTCGCTGCGATCGACGTCGTCGAAGCGCGGCTTCCAGTTCGACAACCCCATGAACTCGAAGTTGTCGAACTCGGTCGGACTGCCCTGGTGATAGACCTTGTTGGCGTGCGCCGGCACGCCCATGTCCTCGACGTTGTGCAGCATGATGCCGAGCAGGAAATAGGCGGCTTGCTTGTCGCCCGCCTGGTAGGCGTTAAGACTGTCCTGCCACCAACCTTCGATGTCGTCCGTTCCCTCGTTAGTGCCCTTGTGCTGAACGCGCTTGGCTTCAAGGTTGAGGCCATGCAGCGTGCCGGTGACCGGCAGCTCATGCAGCTCCTGGTTGGCGCCCTCGACGAGAACCGCGCGGTACTGCGCCGCCTCGCCGCATTGTCCGGCCACCTGATCGATCCCCCACTCCGTCAGGTAGCTGTGTGTCGGGTGGGTGGGATTCAACTTGATGCTGTCCCAGGCGAGCGCCGCGCCGGGTGAGACAATGGCCAGCAGGCAGGCGGCCGCCAGTGGTGCGCAGCGGCTCCATCGCGTCGCAATTGACTGCATCGTCAAGCCATCCCTTCGTTGCCGGTACTGGATACAGCAGAGGGCCGCCCGTCAGCAGCCTCGGTTCTCACGATAGTCGCCGGGCATGGTCGTGCGGCACAGCAGAGTATTCGACAAGTCCAGGCCGGACAGGTTCGTGTCCATTAGGGTGGCGTCGCTCAGGTTGGCCCCCGCCAGTCGCGCGCCCGTCAGGTTTGCACCCGTCAGGTTCGCGTTCTTCAGCTTGGCCCCGGCCAGCCTGGCCTTGCTCAGATCGGCCTGGCTCAGATTGGCGCCCGAGAAGTCCGCGTGGTCGAAGACCGCACTGCTCAGGTTTGCCCCTGACAGGTCGGCCTTGGCAAGCACCACAATGTCGTCGTCGCCCGGGACCAAAGTCAGGTCTACGCCGGCGAGATCGGCGCCCGACAGGTCGCAGGCATCGCACATGCCGTTGACGTCCAGCATGGCGAGATCAGCGGGATCGTAGCCTTGCGCGGGCGGCGGCAGGCCACTGGCCAGCAGACTCGCCGCAATCAGCAGCCGCTTCATCTGTGTTCTCCGCTGAGCGTGGAGCCGGCGACGCGGGTCGCGTCCCGGTCTCTGCACGTTCGCTGGGCAGTCTGGCACAGACGCTGTGGCGCGGGCGGCTTCACTGTCTCTCCCGGCTAACGCACCTCGGCCGGCGCCGTTGCCGGCAGGGAGGTGTTGCCGATCAGGTGTAGGTCGCGCTGCGGGAAGGGGATCGACAGGCCGGCCTGCTCCAGCACCAGCTTGCCCTGCTCGGTCAGCGCGCGCTTCAAGGCCCAGTAGTCGGTGGTGGCACACCAGACGCGCAAGGACAGTACCACCGCGCTATCACCCAGACTGGCGACGAAGGCGTTGGGCGCCGGTTCGCTGCGCGTGCGCGAATCAGCGGCGGCGAGATCGAGCAGTGTCTGCTTGCCCAGCGCGATGTCGTCGCCATAGGCGATGCCGAACTGCAGGTCGACCAGCCGCGTCGGCAGCCGCGTGTAGTTGATCACCTGCTTGTTCCAGAGCTGAGCGTTGGGCACGAAGAGATAGAGGCCGTCCCAGCTTTCCAGCTCGCTGGTGAAGAGCCCGACCTGCTTCACCGTGCCGGCGGTACCGTCGGCGTCGATGTAGTCGCCGGCGCGGAACGGCCGCAGCCAAAGGATCATGATGCCGGCGGCGATGTTCGACAGCGTGCCCTGCATCGCCAGGCCGATGGCCAGGCCCACGGCACCGAGCGCCGCCAGGATCGAAGTGGTCTGGATGCCAAGCTGCCCCAGCACCGCGATGAACACGACGATCTGCACGGCGTAGCGCAGCATGCTGGTGACAATGACGTGCAGCGTCGGGTCCACCTTGGTCTGCCGCAACACCGTGCCAAGACCGCGCGCCAGGCGCCCAGCGAGCCACCATCCCAGGAGCAGCAGGATCAGGGCAGCGGCAAGATTTGGCAGCGCATCGGCCGCCCATTCGGTCAGCCCTTTGACGAAGGTGGAGACCTGATTGGTGATATCCTCAGGATTCATGACGGCGGCCTCGCTCTTGTCTGTCAGTCGGGGTGGGCGATGGCGGCGCGGAAAACACACGCCGAAAGGCCCTGTCGCGCATGGACGTCAGGACCAGACTCCTTGAGATAGGCCATTGCGAACGCATTGCCAATGCGTGGGCGGCTTTGCAGTGCGGCGAATGTCGTGCGACTCTGTCGCCATGACGTCAGGCAACACCGCATCACTCGACAGCCAAGCGACCAGCGCGCCATCAAAGATCGCGCGCTTTGCGCCGACGGTGGCGGCGGAGCCGCTGCTCGCCGCCCTGGCCAGCGATGGCGCCGCAATCGTCGAGCGCGCGCTCTCCCCTGCCCTCTGCGCCGCGATCAAGGCGGAGTTCCGTCCGCACCTCGACCGAGAGGGCCTGGACAGCGCCGGCGATTTCAACGGCTACAAGACGCTGCGCATCGGCGCGGTGCTGGCCAAGTCGACCGCCGTGCTGCCGCTGCTGACCCACCCGCTGGTACTGGCCATGGCCGATCGCTTCCTGCTGCCGCACTGCCTGAACTACCGCTTCGGCAGCCTGACCGGGATCGATATCCTGCCGGGCGAGGGTCGCCAGCGCCTGCACCGCGACCAGAACTGCTATTCGCATCGCATCGCCGGCATCGAGTTCGAGGTCGCCGCGCTCTGGGCATTCGACGATTTTACCCTGCAGAACGGCGCCACTCACGTCGTCACCGGCAGCCATCGCTGGCCGCTCGACCGCCTGCCCGCTCCAGACGAAGCGACGCTGCAGGCGGAGATGCCGGCGGGCTCTCTGCTGCTCTACCTCGGCACCACCTATCACGGTGGCGGCGCCAACCGCAGCGACCGGCCACGCATGGGCCTGGTCAACACCTATTCACTCGGCTGGCTGCGGCAGGAGGAGAACATGGCACTGTCGGTGCCGCGCGCCACCGCCGACAGCCTGCCCGCGCCGGTGCGGCAGCTCATGGGCTATCGGCCGCACGGCCTGGTCGGCTGGTACCCGGGGGCAGGCTAACGTTCGTAGCGCACCAGCGTGGCGCCGCTGTCGTCCAGCAGGCGCAGGCTGTTGCCGTCCAGCAGATAGCGCCGCGTGGCTTCCAGCGCCTGGAAGTAGCGCTGCTCCTGTGCCGACTGCGGCGGCGGACAGGCGATCTTGGTCGAAATCAGATTGCCGAAGGTCAGCGTTTCGTCCGCCACCACCATGGCGCCAGCGAAGCCATTGCAGCCGGACTTGCCGGAGACGCTGCCGTCTGGCTGCACGTCAAGCGTCGGCGGCTGCTGCGCCAGCACCGGCTGCTCGCCGAGCTCGCTGGCGATCCAGGTGGCACCGGCCAGCGGATTGGGCGACGGGGCGGGTTGCTGCTGCGGTACGCAGGCGGCCAGCAGGGTCAGGAGTGCGAGATAAGTCAACGGCGTTCGCATGAAAAGGCCCTCCGGGATGGCGGCGCGCGCCAGGGGTTGCGGCAGAGAACGCCCCGTCCGGTCAGCGGTTCCGCCCCGGTGCCGGCGGGTTGGCCAGCGCCAGCAGCAGATCGGCGTGGCAGGGTCCATCCAGCGAGCAATAGCAGGCGAGATTGTGACCGCGCAGCGTCGCCAGCCGGGCGGCGTCCGGCGGCTCGCGCGTCAGCCAGTCGCCATATCGGTCGACACAGGCGGCGCGGTCGCCGTCGACGCCGATGCGGAAGGGATTGCCCCAGCGGCTGGGACGCGACACCACGATGGCCGGCAGACCATTGGTCGCCTGACTCAGGGCCTGCAGGTTGAAGCCGGCACGGCGCGCAAGGCGCAGGCGCACCGGGCGTGCCGTGGGTGTCGCCATCATCCCAGCTCGAAGGTGGTGATACCGAAGATGCGCTGCAGCGGCAGCCCGGGGTCGCCACCCAGGTACATGCGCGCCGTCTCGAAGATCGGCTGCAGGCCGAAACGCTCGGCCAGGGCACGCGCCGCGATGTTGGGTTCCGGCAGATCCAGGAAGACCGGTCCCTCGCCGCTCATCGCCAGGGCCTGGAACAGCGCCTCGGCGATATCGGCCCGCTCGGCAAACAGCGGGCCGATCTTGCGCCCATCGCGGCAGGGGCGAATGACGCCATAGCCCTTGACCGCGCCGTCCTCGACGAAGGCCAGGCAGTGCCGCAGCGTGGGGTCCAACCAGGAATCGAGGAAGCCCGGCCGCGGCGCCGGGAAGTGTGCCCGGTCATAGCGTTCCACCGCCGGCCGCAGCCGGCCGCCGACCGGCCGGATGCGCGGGTCCGCCGATGCCTCGACACTGACCTCGCCGCCATAGCGGATGTTGCGATGCGCCAGCACGAAGCCGGACTTGCGATAGTTTTCCTGCTGCGCCACCACGCCATCGAGCCCACAGGGTACGTCCTGCAGCTGGTGCATCGCCGCCTGCCACAGGCGCCAGCCATAGCCTCGGCCGCGCTGGTCCGACCGCACGATGTAGAAGCCGATGAAACTGAAGATGCCGCCGTAGTTCACCGCCGAGATGCTGGCGATCGGCACGCCGTCCAGCAGGCCGACCAGGAAGCCATTGCGGTCAGCCGCCTGGAAGGAGCGCGCATCGGCCAGCCCGGGGTTCCAGCCTTCCAGCGCGGCCCATTCGACCGCGATCTCCAGGTCTTCCGCAGTCATATTGCGGATCTGATAGCCGTCCTGGATTGTCACCCTTTGGCCCTCTCGCAAATTCCTTACACCGGATGAGAATATTCGATGATGATGGCCCCGTCTGTGCTTTCGTCGGCGGGGCCTGGACAAGATGTTTCGCACGGAGGCAGCGATGGCATGGCTGGGCCTTGACTGGATGGGTTGGCAGGACTGGACCGGTGCCACCTGCTACCTGATCCTGGCGATGTCGTACTTGGTCACCTCGATGCTATGGCTGCGCAGTCTGGCCGTGGTCTCGCTGGCGCTGGAGGCCATCTACTTCATCTTCGCCGCCGGCGAGCCGCTGTGGGTGGGGATCTTCTGGAGCAGTATCTTTGTGCTGATCAATGTCGTGCAGCTCTGGCGTCTAGCGCAGGAGCGGTTGCGTGCCCGGCTCTCGGCCGAGGAAATGTTGCTGCACCGGGGACCTTTCGCCGCCTTCACCCGCACCGCCTTCAGCCGGCTGCTGCGCGCTGGTGCCTGGCGCGATCTGCCGGCCGCCACGCTGCTGACCCGCGAGGGCGAGCCGGTGCCCGAGCTGCTGGTGATCGGCAGCGGCACCGCGCGTGTCGCCGTGCACGGCCGTGACGTGGCTCTGATGCAGCCCGGTGCCTTCATCGGCGAGATGAGCCTGATGATGCAGGGCAACGCCATCGCGACGGTCACCACCATGACGGCCTGCCGGGTCTTCGCCATCGCCAAGCCCGACCTCGCCGGCCTCTGCACCCAGGATACGGCGCTGGGCGCGGCGCTGCACCGGGTGATCGGCCGCGACCTGGCCCTCAAGCTGACCGAAACGCATGCGGCATGACCCAGCAACGGGGCGGCGCCCAGGTCGATGTCGTCCTGCCGGTGCGGGACAGCGCGGCGCATCTGGCGACCAGCCTGGAAAGTCTCCTGGCGCAGGAGTTCAGTGACCTGCGGGTCCTGGTGATCGACGACGGCTCGCAGGACGACAGCGCCGCGCTGGCCGAACGCCTGGCCACCCGCGATGGCCGGGTGCAGGTCTTCCGCCGGCCGCCGCTGGGCCTGGTTGCAGCGTTGAATTTCGGTCTGGCGCAGGCCAGCGCGCCGCTGCTCGCGCGGCAAGATGCCGACGATATCTCCTACCCTCAGCGCCTGGCGTTGCAGCTGCGGTACCTGGCCGAGCACCCCGATTGCGTCGCCATCAGCGCGCGCTTCGACCGCATCGGCGACGCCGACGAGGAGTTGGGCGAGAGCTGGTGGCCGATGGACCCCGACCTCGCCGATCCGGACGCCATGCCCAGCCGCCCGCCGCTGTTGCCGCATCCCTTCGCAGTACTGCGCCGCGATGCCCTGCAGGCAGTCGGCGGCTACCGGCCGATCCGTCATGCCGAGGATGTTGACCTCTGGTGGCGGCTGGCCGGCCCCGGGCGCCTGGCCGTGCTGCCGGATCGCCTGGGCAGCTATCGCGAGCACGCGCAGTCGATTTCCAACCGCTCGATCCGGGATGGCCGGCTGCAGGCGCTGGGCAGCGAGCTGGCTGCCTTGATGGCACAGCGCCGCCGCGCCGGTCTGGCCGAACCGCCGATCGATGCCGACCTCTTCACGCGCCTGGCCCGGCAGACCACCCTGCCGGGGATGCTGAGCCAGATCGCGCCGCTGCTGTCGGGTGCGGAGGCACGCTGGCTGGCTGGCGCGACGTCGCTGAAGCTGCTGGAGTTCGGCACCTTCCGGCACTATCGCCTGGAACGCGGCGATATCCGCTTCATTCGCGGCCTGCTGCCAACCCTGCCTGCCCGCACCGGCGAGGAGCGGCACGCGGCGCAGGAGTTGCTGCGTCGCGCCCTCGATACCCAAGCCGACCGTCGCAAGAAGGTCCGCCGCGCCTGGCGCCGGCGGCTGCTGTCCTTCGCCCGGTCCTAGGAAGCGGTGCCGGCGTTCAACGCGGCCAGACCGGCGGGAACCAGTCCTCGCGCAGCCGCTGGCCTTCGATCATGCCGTGGCCTGGAAAGGGCGGCGAAGTGCGGCCAGGTCGCTCGGCATAGCGCGCGTCGTCGCCGACGAAGCGGATCGACAGGGCACGCCGCCGCAGCCCGCTCATGTTGCCGCGCGCCCCGTGCAGGGTGCCATAGTTGAACAGCACGCAGTCACCCGGCTGCAGCGGCCATTCCAGCACCTCGTAGCCGGCCTCGCGGTCGGGATCGGGCACCGGGCGATAGGCTTCCGGATCGGGATAGAAACTAGTATCCGACAGCCAGCGCACCGGCAGCACACGCTTGTCCCACAGGTGTGAGCCGGCGACGAAGCGCAGGGTCGCCTGCTCCACCGGATCGACCGGAATCCAGAAGCTGACGGTCTGCCGCCCCTCGACGAAATAGTAGGGGATGTCCTGGTGCCAGGGTGTCGCCTTGCTGGTGCCCGGCTCCTTGATCAGCAGGTGGTCGTGGAAGAACTGCGCGGTGGCCGAGCCCATGATCGCCGCGGCGATCTCAGCCGCTGGCGAGTTCAGCACCAGGTCGCGGTATTCCGGGATGCGCTCCCAGTTGCAGTAGTCGTCGAAAAAACGACCCGTATCGCCGGCCTTGGTGTTCTCCGAGGCAAAAGGCCCGGGCTCCCGCAGATTGCGCTCGATGC
The DNA here is from genome assembly GCA_038363005.1 of Rhodospirillales bacterium. Taxonomy (GTDB): domain Bacteria; phylum Pseudomonadota; class Alphaproteobacteria; order Kiloniellales; family JACOMY01; genus JAKOWB01. Next base: position 58,886 of record JBBQBI010000015.1, on the reverse strand, counting down.
CAGCTCCGATCACCGGCAGCCAGTCCGTGAAGACGCCGCGCAAGCAGACAGCGCCATCGCGGGCGAAGGCGGTCACATCGGCATCGCTGACTGCTGGCATGGCATACACCTGTCGTTACGGCCGGACCTGAGCCAAGCCCCAGGGTTTCCCCGACCCGACCGCCGGGTCAAGCGCGGCCGGCGCAGACCCGGCCCCTCCTTTCGAGGGGCGCCATTGCCGCCCCGCGCCGGCTCGGTTAAGCCAGAGGCAGCGAGGGGACCCAAAACGTGACTGTCCAGACCGCCACCCACTTCGCGGGCGTCGCCAAGGCCCGGATCGACAGCCTGCTGGCCGCCGAGCGCGCGCGCTTCGCCGCCGCCCGGCCGCGCTCGCAGGCGCTGGCAGCCGACAGCCGCAAGCACTGGTGGAACGGCGTGCCGCTGCACTGGATGCTGGACTGGGGAACCCCCTTCCCGCTGTTCGTCGCCACCGCCCAGGGCGCCACGCTGACCGATGTCGACGGCAACAGCTATGTCGACTTCTGCCTGGGCGACACCGGCGCCATGTTCGGCCATTCGCCGCCGCCGGTGGTGGCGGCCATCCAGCAGCAGGCGGCCCAGGGCCTGACCGCCATGCTGCCCTCGGCCGACGCGCCGGAGGCTGGGCGCCTGCTGGCGGAGATCTTCGGCCTGCCGTTCTGGCAGATGACGGCGACTGCCTCGGACGCCAACCGTTCGGTGCTGCGCTGGGCGCGCGCCATCACCGGCCGGCCCAAGATCCTGGTGTTCCAGGGCTGCTATCACGGCCAGGTGGACGAGACCTCGGCCGATATGGGCGGCAACGGCCAGACCGTGCCGCGGCCCAGCCTGGTCGGCCAGGCATTGGACCTTGAGGCCTCGACCGTGGTGGTGGAGTTCAACGACATCCCGGCGCTGAAGGCCGCCCTGGCACAGGCCGACATCGCCTGCGTGCTGGCCGAGCCGGCGCTGACCAACTGTTCGATGGTGCTGCCCGACTCCGGCTACCACACGGCGCTGCGCGAGCTGACGCGCAAGCACGGCAGCCTGCTGGCGATCGACGAGACGCACAGCGTCTCCACAGCGCTCGGCGGCTACACCCGGGCGCACCGGCTGGACCCTGATTTCTTCGTCGTCGGCAAGGCGGTGGCTGGCGGCCTGCCCTGCGGCGTCTATGGCTTCACCCAGGCGGTGGCGCAGCAGATGGAGGCGGTGAACCGCCGCCGACCGCCTGGCCACAGCGGCATGGGCACCACGCTGTCGGGCAACCCGCTGGCGCTGGCGGCCTTGAGAGCCAACCTCGGCCAGGTCATGACCCACGCCAACTACCAGCACATGCTGGGTCTGGCGCAGCTGATGGCAACGCAGCTCACCGCCGCGATCCAGCGCCATGCGCTGCCCTGGCACGTCGTCCACCTGGGGGCCCGCGCCGAGTTCGTCTTCACGCCAGAACCGCTGCGCAACGGCAGCGAGGCAATGGCCCTGCCGCACGGCGCACTGGAGCAGGCGGTGCATCTCTACCTGCTGAACCGCGGCGTCCTGGTGACGCCTTTCCACAACATGCTGCTGGCCTCGCCGGCGACCACGCCGGATGACGTGGCCCGCCTAGGCGAGGCCTTCGATGCCTGCCTAGCCGCGCTGACGGCCTAGAGGACCCCCATGACCGAGACACGCTCCCCCGCCGAAGCCGAGGCCTTCCTCAAGGCGCATCCCGAGGTCGAGGCCTATCACTGCTTCCTGACCGACCTGTCGGGCGTGCAGCGCGGCAAGGTGCTGCGCCCGGAGGAACTGGCCAAGGCCTTCCAGGACGGCCGCCCCCTGCCCGGCTCGATCCTCGGCCTCGACATCACCGGCGCCGACGTCGAAGAGACCGGCCTGGTGTGGGAGGACGGCGATGCCGACCGCACCTGCTGGCCGGTGGCCGGGTCGCTGCGGGCGCTGCCCTATGGCGAAGTCCCCAGCGCGCAGTTCCTGCTGACCATGCACGAGGCCGACGGTGCCGGCTCGCCGGGCGACCCGCGCCATGCCCTGGCCCGGGTGATCGAGCGCTTCAAGCCGCTGGGCCTGACCCCGGTGGCGGCGGTCGAGCTCGAGTTCTACTTGATGGACCGCGACAGTGCGCTGGCCGGCAAGCCGCGCCCCGCTGCCTCCAAGCAGGGTTGGCGGCCGGAACAGCTGCAGGCCTACCTGATGCAAGACCTGGAGGACTTCGCCCCGGTGATCGAAGCGATCTATGCCGGCGGCCGTGCCCTTGGCCTGCCGCTGCGCACGCTGATCTCGGAATACGCGCCGGGTCAGCTCGAGGTGGTGCTGCAGCATCAGCCCGATGCCTTGCGGGCGGTCGACGATGCCATCCTGTTCAAGCGCCTGGTCAAGGGCGTCGCCGCGCAGCAGGGCTATGTCGCCAGCTTCATGGCCAAGCCCTATGCCGGCTTTTCCGGCTGCGGCATGCACCTGCACGTCAGCCTGAACGACGACAAGGGCAACAACGCCTTCGCCAGCGCCGACCCTACCGGGGGTCCGCTGCTTCAGCAGGCCATCGCCGGGCTGAAGGAGACCATGCCGGACGGCGTCGGCATCTTCGCGCCCAACGCCAATTCCTACCGCCGCTTCCGGCTCAATTCCTACGCCCCGCTAGCACCGACCTGGGGGGTCAATAACCGCACGGTCTCGCTGCGCATCCCGGCCGGCGCGCCGGAGACGCGGCACGTCGAACACCGCATCGCCGGCGCCGATGCCAATCCCTACCTGGCGCTGGCCACCGTGCTGGCCGGCATGCACAAGGGCATCGTCGAGCAACTCGACCCGGGCCCGATGGTCGAGGGCAACGGCTATGCCAACGCGCCCAAGGGGTTGCTGCCGACCAACTGGTACGCCGCCACCGAGTGCACCGCCGGCTCCCGCTTCCTGAAGGATTACCTGGGCGAGCGTACGCTGGAGATCTACAGCGCCATCAAGCGGGCGGAGATCGACCGCTTCATGAGCCAGCCCACCGCGCTGGATTATGCCTGGTACCTGCGGCAGGCCTAGTCGCTCAGGGGCGGTCTCGCGCAACAAAAAACTGCCGCAATAATATATTTATATCAAGTCTTTGTCTGTCTTTCCTAATATCATAAATGAGTTAACTTCTAAACGATGGCCTGCCGTGCGGCGTCACGCTGGCCCCCAACCGCCCGGCTGCAGCGTTGCCATGCTAGCTTGACGCCCGAGGAGACCCCTAGCTTTGCCCCTGTTCGAAGTCGTCCACAGCTCGACCTACCGCTACGCCAACCAGGTCACCTTCGGCCGCCACCGCGCCATGCTGCGCCCGCGCGACAGCCACGACATACGCCTGCTGGAAGCCACCCTGACGCTGTCGCCGCCCGGCAAGGTGCGCTGGCAGCATGACGTCTTCTCCAACTCGGTCTGTTTCATCGACTTCACCGCGCCCGGCAACGAGCTGCTGGTGGAGAGCCGGCTGCTGATGGAGCGCTTCGATGGCGGCGAGCTGCCGGAACGGCCACTGGGCCAGGCGATCGAGACCTACCCCTTCAGCTATCCGGCCGAGCTGGTGGCGGACCTGGCGCAGACGCACCAGCGGCACTACCCGGCAGGCGGCCACATCCTGGCTTGGGCCCAGCGCTTCGCCCTGCCGGGCGCCGACTCCCTGGCAGTGCTGACGAGTATGACCCAGGCGATCAGGGAAGAGTTCAACTACAACGCGCGCTATGAAGAGGGCACGCAAATACCGGCGCAGACGCTGGAGACCAAAAGCGGCACCTGCCGCGATTACGCTCTCTTCATGATGGAGGCCGCCCGTGCCCTGGGCTTCGCCGCCCGCTTCGTTACCGGCTACCTCTACGACCCGGCGGCCGACGAGGCGCAGGCACAGGGCCTGCTGCGCGGCGCCGGCGCCACCCACGCCTGGGTGCAGGTCTTCCTGCCGCTCACAGGCTGGGTGGAGTTCGACCCGACCAACGGTATCGTCGGCGGCCGCAACCTGATCCGCGTCGCCGTCGCGCGCGACCCGGCGCAGGCCATTCCGCTGAGCGGCAGCTTCAAGGGACTGCCCGGCGATTTCCTTGGCCTGGACATCGACGTACAGGTGCGGGCCCTGCGCCGCGAGACCACGCCCACTCAGGCCCAGCCCGAGGCGCCGCCCGAAGCCCCGCAGGATCCCGACCTGCCCGCCGCGCCGGAGCCGCCGGCGGCACCAGAGCCGCTGCCGCCGCTGTCGCCCCAGGTCGGCGCCCCGGCCAAGGCCCTGGGCACGCCGGCACGGCGCTAGCCCCGCGCCGCCTGCCGCATCAACTGCGCACCGCGGCCCAGCGCCTGCAGCTTGCCGACGGCGACCTCTCGGGATAGCGGTGCCATACCGCAGTTGGTGCAGGCGTGAATGCGCTCCGGATCGGCGAAGGCGGCCGCCTCCCGCAGGGTCGCGGCGACCTCCTCGGCGGTCTCAATCCGAGTGCTGGCGACATCGATGGCGCCCACCAGGATCTCCTTGTCCTTTAGCAGGCCGATCAGCGACAGCGGCACGTGCGAGCCGGCGCACTCCAGCGAGACCTGCTGGATCTTGCTGCGGTTGAGCGCCGGGAAGGTTTCCTCGTACTGCCGCCACTCGCCGCCCAGCGTCTCCTTCCACTTGATGTTGGCCTCGATGCCATAGCCGTAGCAGATGTGCACCGCGGTCTTGCAGGTCAGCCCCTCGGCGGCGCGCTCCAGCGCGGCCACACCCCACTCCTGCACATCCCGCATGAAGACGTTGAAGGCGGGTTCGTCGAACTGGATGACGTCGACGCCGATGGCCTGCAGCTCCCGCGCTTCCTGGTTCAACAGCGCGGCGAAGGCCATGGCCATGTCGGCGCGCCGGCCATAGTGGGCATCGGCAATGGTGTCGCAGATCGTCATGGGGCCGGGCAGCGTGAACTTCACCTGTCCCGTTGAATGCGCGCGCAGGAAGCGCGCCTGGTCGCCGTGCACGGATTTCGGCCGGGTCACCGGCCCGGTGACCGTCGGCACCTCGACGACGTAGCGGTTGTCGCGAATGCCCATCTTGGTCTTGCGTTGCCAGTCGATGCCGGCGATCTCCTGCAGGAAGCCATGCACGAAGTGGACCCGCGACTGCTCGCCTTCCGAGGCAATGTCGATGCCGGCGTCCTCCTGCTCCTTCAGCCAGACCAGCGTGGCGTCCTGCTGCGCCCGGGTCAGCTCCTGACCCGCCATGCGCCAAGGCGCCCAGAGCTTCTCCGGCTCCGCCAGCCACGAAGGTTTCGGCAAGCTGCCGGCGACAGTCGTCGGGAAAAGTGTGCGTGCGGTCATGGCGCTTCCTGCTCCTGCGTGCCGAGTGCTTGGCGTGCCCTTGTGGCGGCAGTCTAGCGCAAAGTCGGCAGTGGCTGAACGCCGGGTGTCGCGCCTACTCGGCGCCGCAGAACTCGCGGCGCAGCAGGGTCGTGGCCTGGATCAGTTCGCCCTGCGCCCAGTCCAGGGTCTCGTGCATACCCTGGCCCAACACGTCCTCGATGGTCATGTCGATCAGCCGCGACTGGAAACCGCGCAGCTGCTTCTGCGCCAGGGTGCCGTTGCGCAGGCCGAACTCGTGCCGCAAGGAAGACAGCGCCTGGGAGGCCTCGTTCACCGCGCAGAGCAGCGAGCGCGGGAAGCGCGGATTGAACAGCAGGAAGGAGGCCACGGCCTCGGGCGTGGTCTGGCTGGGATGCTCGCGCCGGAAGGCGTGGAAGCCGGCCGCGGCGCGCAGCAGAGCGTGCCACTGGGAGACATCCAGCGCCGACCCTGCCTCCGCCGCCTTGGGCAGCAGCTGCTGATACTTCACGTCCAGCAGGCGGGTCGTCTGGTCGGCGCGCTCGAGCTGCTGGCCCATCAGGTAGAAGGCCCAGGCTTCGTCGCGATAGAAGGTCTCGCGGGTGATGCCGATATGGGTCTGGCAGCCCTCCTTCACCGCGGCGCAGAACTCGCTCAGCGACTGCGAGGTGATGTCGGCCGGGTCGATGCCCTTCAGGTGCTCGTAGAAGACGTTTAGGTGCGTCCACATCTCGGTCGAGATCAGCGGGCGGATGGTACGCGCGTTCTCCCGCGCCCAGCGGATGCAGGAACGGATCGACGAGGCGTTGCGCACATCGGTGATGTAGAAGGCCAGCACGTTTTCCGGCGTGATCTGCTCGTAGTGCTGGTTGAATTCCTCTTCGTCGGTATAGAGGCGCAGCACGACTTCCCAGTTGCGGCCGCCCTTGGTGTCGTAGCTGTAGGTCTGGTTGACGTCGAGCACGCGGGCCAGGGAGTTGGCGCGCTCGACATTGCGGGCCAGCCAGAAGACGCAGTCGGCGAAGCGGGCAAGGAGCTTAGTCAAGGACCCAGGTATCCTTCGAACCGCCGCCCTGTGAGGAATTGACCACCAGCGAGCCCTTGCGCAGCGCCACGCGGGTTAAGCCGCCGGGCAGCACCCAGCTCGACTTGCCGGTGACGATGAAGGGGCGCAGGTCGACGTGCCGTGGCTCGATCGCGCGATTGATCAGCGTCGGGCAGACCGACAGCTCCACCATCGGCTGGCTGATGAAGTTCGCCGGGTCGGCCTTCAGCTTGGCACGGCAGTCGGCGATCTCCTGCCGGGTGGCGCGCGGGCCGATGGTGATGCCATAGCCGCCGGACTCGCCGACCGGCTTCACCACCATTTTGGCCAGGTTGGCCAGGGTGTACTTCAGGCCCTCGGCTTCGCGGCAGATCTGCGTGTCGACGTTCTCGATGATGGCGTCTTCCGCCAGGTAGTAACGGATCAGCCGCGGCATGTAGGCATAGACCGCCTTGTCGTCGGCCACGCCAGTGCCCACCGCGTTGGCCAACGCCACGTTGCCCTTCTTGTAGGCGCGCATCAGCCCGGGCACGCCCAGCATCGATTCCTTGTTGAACACCTCGGGGTCCAGGAAATCGTCGTTCAGCCGGCGATAGATCACATGCACCGGGGCCAGGCCGCTGATGGTCTTCATGAAGACCTTGTCGTCCTCGATCGTCAGGTCGCGGCCCTCGACCAGCGGCACGCCCATCTCGCGCGCCAGGAAGATGTGCTCGAAGTAGGCCGAGTTGTAGGTGCCCGGCGACAGCAGCACGATCTGCGGGTCGGTCACCCCGGCCGGCGCGATCTCCATCAGCGCCTCGGCCAGCTTCTGGCCGTAGTTCGAAACCGGGCGGATCGGCAGGTCGCGCACCAGGTCGGGGAAGGTGCGCTGCATCAGGTGGCGGTTCTCCACCACGTAGGACACGCCCGATGGCGTGCGGCCGTTGTCCTCCAGCACGCGGAACTTGCCGTCGGCGCCGCGCACCAGGTCGGTGCCGCAGATGTGGATATAGGTGCCGTAGCGCACCTTCAGGCCGACCATCTCGGGCCGGTAGTTGGAATTGCCCAGCACCAGGTCGGCCGGGATGATGCCGTCCTTGATGCACTTCTGCTTGCCGTAGATATCGGCCAGGAAGGCGTTCATCGCGGCAACCCGCTGGATCACACCCTTTTCCAGGACCTGCCATTCGGGTCGCGTGATGATGCGAGGAATCACGTCGAACGGCAGGATGCGGTCGATGGCGTCCTTGTCGGTGTAGACCGTGAAGGTCACGCCCAGCGACATAAATTCGCGCGTCGCCTGCTGCGATCGGCGGATGATCTCGGCAAAGGAAAAGGCGTTGAGGCGCCGCGCCAGTTCGGCTCCGTCGGGCAGCGGCGCCTTGCCGTTGCCGTAGAGCTCGCACCAGTAGCCACCCCGGTCATAGGCCGCCAGCAGGCCGCCGGTCGTCGGTCCCGCACTCTGCGTTTGCCGCTGCGTCTGTGCTGCCGCCACCCAGTCCCCCGTTTTGCGCAAGAGAAACTATGGACGAGAGCGACGCTTCGGGGGAAGGGCTTTTTGCGATGCAGCAGGAATCGAAAGCCCCTCTCCCACCGGGGAGAAGGGCTTTCGCACTCAGATGCAGTAGGACTTGAGCGGCGCGAAGCCGTTGAAGCCAACCGACGAGTAGGTCGTCGTGTAGGCGCCGCAGGACAGGATCCGCACCTTGTCGCCGGGCTGGAGCGCCAGCGGCAGCTCGTAGGCGGTCTTCTCGTAGAGCACATCGGCCGAATCGCAGCTCGGGCCGGCCAGTACCACGGGACCCGTGGCCGTGCCGTCGTGCGGCGTCAGCAGCCGATACTTGATGGCCTCGTCCATGGTCTCGGCCAGACCGGAGAACTTGCCGATGTCGAGGTACACCCAGCGGGTGGTCTCGCCCAGCTCCTTGGTGGAGACCAGCACGACTTCGCTCTCGATCACGCCGGCCTCGCCAACCATGCCGCGGCCGGGCTCGACGATCAGGCGCGGCAGCACCGGGCCGAAGTGCTCGCGCACCGCGTCGATGACCGCCCGGCCATAGGCCGCGATCGAGGGCACGTCCTTCTGGTAGCGCGCCGGGTAGCCGCCGCCCAGGTTCAGCAGGCTGGGCGACAGGCCAGCTGCCCGCAGCTCGCCATAGAGCGCGGCGATCTTCGCCAGCACCTTGCCCCACTGGCTGAGGTCGCACTGCTGCGAGCCGATGTGGAAGGACACGCCGGCCGCCTGCAGCCCCAGGCCCTGGGCCTGCAGCAGCAGCTGCTTGGCCATGGCGAAGGAGCAGCCGAACTTCTTCGACAGCGGCCACTCGGCGCCCTCGCCGTCCACCAGCACGCGGCAGAAGACCTGCGCGTCCGGCGCCACCTGGGCCAGCTTGGCCAGCTCGCCCTCGGAATCGAAGGCGAAGAGGCGCACGCCACGGCCATAGGCATAGGCGATGTCGGACTGCTTCTTGATGGTGTTGCCGAAGGACAGCCGGCTGGCCGGGATGCCGGCCTCCAGGCAGAGGTCGATCTCGCCCCGGCTGGCGACGTCGAAGTTGCTTCCGCGCCGCGCCAGCTGGCGCAGGATCTCCGACGCCGGATTGGCCTTCACGGCATAGTAGACCTCAGCCGGCTGCAGCGCCGCCGCCAAGCCCAGGTAGCTGCCCTCGACCACATCCAGGTCGACCACGACGCAGGGCGTCGCCGGCTGCACCCGGTCAAGGAACTCGGCAATTTTGGCAGTGATGCCGCCACGCTCGCGCGGCTGCTCCGGCACCACGCCCAGGTCCAGGAACTGGCCGCGACGTCGGGCGCGGCGCGCCGGCTGCGACGGCGTCTCCACCGGCCCCACGGCAGGCTGCTCGGCGAAGAGGCCGGGGACGGTCATGTTGTCGGCAGAGACGGAGACACGGGCAGCGGTGCTGCCCCGGGGCGCAATGATCATTATCGAGATCCCTCTCAGAAACCCACCCTTGCGGGCGGCAGTTGCCAGAAGGACGCGATCCGTCGTTGCGTAACCTACCAGGGGCCAGCGGCACGTGCGTTAGGCGTCTGATGCGGTGATATAAATCTTCTGCGCCGCACTGCAAGAGGAAATCGCGACTGCCTGAAAGATTTCACAATTCAGGCGCCCGGCAGCGCCAGCGGCCGACCGCGCAGCCGGGTCCGCCAACGCCGCAGCCAGGGCTCGCTCAAGGCACCGAAGCCGGTTGCCAGAAGCAGCGCCAAGGCCAGCGCCGGCAGAATGTTGCTCCAGTCCGGCTGCGGCCAGAGCCAGCCGACCAGCAGGATCGCCGGCAGGTGGAAGAGGTAGAGGTTGTAGGTCTGCTCGCCCAGCAGACGATCGGTCACCAGGCTTTGCGGTCGGCCTTGAACAACGACTCGCCGCCAGCACCAGGCCAGCAGCAGCAGCCAGAGACTGGCACCGGCGACATGCTCCCAGTCGGGCAGGTGGCGCCAGGGCAGCCGGTCGAGGTCGCCGACGGTGAAGTTCAGCGCCTGGCCGTAGGCCAGCAGCGCCGAGACTGCCGCCAGCGGGCCGGCCCAACGGGTGGCGAGACGCCGGTTCAGCCACAACGCCGCGACGACTCCCAGCAGGAAGTGCGGCGCCAGGCCCAGGTAGAAGGTCGCGCGCGGCGTGACCTGCAGGATGTGGTGTCCAACTAGGCTGGCCAACAGCAGGGTCGCCAGCAACGGTGCCAGCAGCCGGCGCGGCGCCACGCGGCCAACCAGCAGCACAGCCGCGGCGGCAAGGTAGAAGGTGAACTCCACCCGCAGCGCCCAGGTGACATCCAGCAGCGTCTGCCGCGGTGCCAGCCCCAGCAGCCAATCGGTCAGCGGGACGCTGGGGAACAGCGCCAGGGCATTGGCCGCCAGGTTGCGCCAGCCCAGGTCGAGCGTCGGCGCCAGCCCGGCGATCCAGTCGGCCAGGACGATGGCCAGCAGGGCTGCCAGGTAGCCCGGCCAGAGGCGCACCAGCCGATTCAGCAGGAAGGCGCAGGGGCGTCCCAGGTAGTTGCCAAGGATCGCCTCGGTGATGATGAAGCCGGAGAGCACGAAGAACACCAGCACGGCGACCGGCCCGTAGGCGGTGGCCTCCGGCCAGCCTTGATTGACGCCGGAGATCGGCCCGCAGTGCCAGAGCAGCACCAGCAGCGCCAGCAGCAGGCGCGGCGTGCCTAGCCGCCGATAGGCTGGCCGCGGCGCCGCACCCTGGGGGGCGCCCTGTTCCATGGTTGTCTAAGACAGCGCCTTGGGATTGGTCACTGCGACGCGCGCGCGCGTCCAGGCCAGCAGACGGTCATACACCGCCGCGTCGCCGTCGTGCTGGCCGGTGCGAATCTCGACGGCCAGGCGCTGCAGCGCGGCCGCGTCCTCGCCGCCAGTCTGGGCGATCTCGCGCCCGGCGATGGCCAGGGCGTTGGCCAGCATCAGGGCCTGGTAGCGCATCTCCTCCGGCAAGGCCGGCAGAAGATCCGACAGCAGCGTCTGGCGTGCCACTGCCAGCAGTTCGCCGGCCGCCGGCCGGTCGGCCGCCTTCAGCTTGTCGCTCACCCTGCCCTCCCCAACTCCGGTGCCGTTGCCCGCAACGCCGCCAGCACCAGCTCCGGCGCGATGCGCCCGGTCAGTGCCGCCTCGAGCGACGGCTCGCCGGCCTGCCACAAGCGCGCGCCCTGCTGCAGGGCAATGACGGCCCAGCGCAGGTGCGCCATGATTTCCCAATAGCGCACCTGGTCGTCATCGATGCGCCGGCCGCTTACCGCCTCGTAGCCCCGATAGAAGGCGGCGCGCGAGGCGATTCCGCCAGCCTCCAGGCTGTCGCGACCAAAGCGCCAGCAGCGGGCGCAGAACCAGCCGATGTCAGTCAGCGGGTCGCCCCAGGCGCAGAACTCCCAATCCAGGATGCCGGTCAGCCCCTGCCCGTTCACCATGTAGTTGCCGGTGCGGAAGTCCTGGTGCGTCAGCACCAATCCCGCGGTCGGCGGCGCCTGCACCTCGGCCCAGCGCAGGCCCCACTCTAGCGCCGGGTCGGCGATGCCCAGCTGGTCGACCCAGGCGCGGTAGCGCGCCACGGCGGCCAGCGCCGGCGAGGGCCGCGGCGTCTCCAGGAAGCCCAGCTCGGCTGCCACCGGGCTGGCGGGCGTGATGGAATGAATGCGCGCCAGCTCACGGCCCAGCCGCTCGGCCAGGCGCTCGCGGTCGCCGCCCAGCGCCGGGTCCTTGGCGATGCGGAAGCCGGCCGCCGTGCCAGCCAGCCGCCGCATCACGTAGAAAGGCCGCCCCAGCACGGCCAGATCCTCGCAGAGCCACAGCGGTTCCGGAACGGTGACGCCGGCAGCCGCCGCCGCCCGCAGCAGTCGGAATTCCTGCGCGCGCGACAGGCTGGCCTCGACCCCGGACGGCGAATCGCTGCGCAGCACCAGCTCTTGTCGTCCGGCCCAGGGTCCCTCGGCGAAGTCGATGGCGACCAGCCAGTTTTCCTGGATCGCGCCGCCCTTCAGCGCCGTGGCGCCGGCCAGCGTGGCGCCGGCCGCGCCGGCCGCCCTGGCCAACCAGGGCTCGAGGCTCGCGCGCCGCTCGCCCAGGCGTCCCAGGCTCGCCTGCGGTTCGGAAGTCAGCCCCACGACCAGAAGTCCTGGCCCTCGGCCAAGAGGGCGCGCGCCAGCACCATCATGTGTACCTCGCTGGCGCCGTCGACCAGCCGGGCCTGGCGGGCATAGCGGTACATCCACTCCAGCCGCGTATCCTTGGAGTAGCCCTTGGCGCCCATCAGCTGCATGGCGGTATCGATCGCCAGGTGCAGCGTGTCGGCCACCTGCACCTTGGCCATGGAGACTTCCTTGCGGGCGAAGTCGCCTTGGTCGAGCTTGGCCGCCGCCCGCATGGTGAGCAGGCGGCCGATCTCGATCCCCATGGCGGCGCGGCCCAGCAGGCCTTGCACCGATTCGTGCTCCGCCAGCGTCTGGCCGAAGGCGACGCGCTGGCTGATGTAGGGCTGGCAGATCTCCAGTGCCCGCTTAGCCATGCCGAGCCAACGCATGCAGTGCGTCAGCCGCGCGGTGCCCAGACGGATCTGCGTGACCTTCAGGCCGTCGCCTTCCTTCAGCAGCAGGTTTTCGGCCGGGATCTCCAGGCCGTCGAAGCGCAGCTCGCAGTGCCCGCCGTGCTCCTCCGGCCCCATGATCGGGATGCGGCGCAGGATTTCCCAACCCGGCTGGTCCTTGTGGAACAGGAAGGCCGACAGGCCATGGCGCTGGTCGTCGCTGGTACGCGCGATCAGGATGAAGTGGCTGGCCTCGCCGGCGCCGGTGATGAACCACTTGTGGCCGTTCACCACATAGCGGTCGCCGCGCTTCTCGGCCCGCGTCCGGATCTGCGTCGGGTCGCTGCCGCCGCCGGGCATCGGCTCGGTCATCACGAAGGCCGAGCGCACCTTGCCGTCGACCAGCGGCTGCAGCCACCAATCCTGCTGTGCCGGCGTGCCGATCTTCTGCATTACCGTCATGTTGCCGTCGTCCGGCGCAGCGCAGTTGAAGGCGACGGGGCCGAAGATCGAACGCCCCATGACCTCATAGGCGGCGGCGCAGCCGACGACGTCGAGGCCCTGGCCGCCGCGCGACTTGGGCATCTGCGGCGCCCAGAGGCCGGCGGCCTTCACCTTGGCGCGCAGACCCTCAAGCACTGGCAGGGCGATGTTCTCGTGCGCGTCATAGGTGGCCGGCTCGGCCTCCAGCGGCAGGATCTCGCGCTCGACGAAGGCGCGCACCTTGGCGCAGTAGTCGGCGACGGCAGGCGACAGAGTAAAGTCCACGGCTGCCCTGCTCCTCAGCGAACCGGCGGCGCGACGGGCGCGAAGCTCGCCGCCCGCAGAATCTTGTTCTCCATGGTGTCGAGCAGCTCGCCTGCCTGGCTGGAGAAACTCGGCCAGCGCGGGTCGGCCAGCATGGCGGTGCGGCGGCGTTGGCGTTCGTTCAAGTCGCTGTAGAGCCACATGTGCACGACCTGGTTGACGTTGCCGACCTCGGTGGTGAACCAGCCGAAGGGTTCGCCCAGATGCTGGCGCTGGATCGGCAGGCCCTCGCGCTCATAGAGCTCCAGATAGGCCTTCAGCTTGCCGGGCTTGAGGGTGTAGGTGCGATGGTCGAGAAACATGAGAACTCCTCAGATGACGACCGACTGCCCGCCGTCGACGACGAGGCAGGCACCGGTCATGAAGGCGGAAGCCGGACTTGCCAGCAGCAGCAGCGGGCCGTCGAGGTCCTCCGGCAGGCCGAAGCGGCGCTGCGGGATCTTTTTGCGCATCATCTCGCCGACCGGCGAGTTCAGCGTTTCGCGATTCATGTCGGTCTCGATATAGCCCGGCGCGATGGCATTGACCCTGATACCGTGGCGCGCCCATTCCACGGCCAGGGTGCGGGTCAGGCTGATCACGCCGGCCTTGGCGGCGCTGTAGGCAGCCAGCAGCGAGCCGCCGCCCAGCCCGATGATCGAGGCAATGTTGACGATGCTGCCGCCGCGCTTGTCGGCGACCATGCGCCGGGCGACCGCCTGGGCTAGGCGGAATACGCCGGAAAGGTCGGTGGCGATCACCCGGTTCCAGTCGTCTTCGGCGACGTCCAGCGCTGGCGCCGTGGCGGCAATGCCGGCGTTGTTCACCAGGATGTCGATGGGGCCCAGCGCGCGCTCCACCGTCTCCAGGGCCGCGGCGACCGAGGCCGTGTCGGTCACGTCCAGCACGACGGGCAGCGCTTTCCCGCCGGAGGCCGTGATCTCCGCCGCCAAGGCCTGCAGCGGTGCCAGGCGCCGCGCGGTGACCGCGACCGTGGCGCCGGCCCGCGCCAGGGTCAGCGCGAAGTGGCGCCCGAGCCCCGCCGAGGCGCCGGTGACCAATGTCACCTTGCCGTTCAGGTCGAAGGCGGCTGCGGTCACGGCAGCTCCCTGGCCTGCTGGCGCAGCACGAACTTCTGGATCTTGCCGGTCGAGGTCTTGGGCAGCGGGCCGAAGACAACGCTGCGCGGCACCTTGAAGCGAGCCAGCGCGCGCCGGCAGTGCTCGATGATCTCCTCCGCCGTGCACTCGGCGCCGGACTTCAGCGTTACGAAGGCGCAGGGCGTCTCGCCCCACCTCTCGTCGGGCCGGGCGACCACCGCCGCCTCCAGCACCATGGGATGGCGATAGAGTGCCTCCTCGACCTCCAGGGACGAGATGTTCTCGCCGCCGGAGATGATGATGTCCTTCGAGCGGTCCTTCACCTCGATGTAGCCGTCGGGGTGGCGCACCGCCAGGTCGCCGCTGTGGAACCAGCCACCGGCAAAGGCGGCGGTCGTCGCCGTCGGGTTCTTCAGGTAGCCCTTCATCACGGTGTTGCCGCGCACCATGATCTCGCCCAGCGTGGTGCCGTCCCAGGGCAGCTCGACCAGGCTGTCGGGGTCGCGCACCGTGGCGGCCTCCAGCGTGAGGTTGGCGACACCCTGGCGCGCCATCCTCTCCGAACGGGCGGTCAGGTCGAGCTCACCCCAGGCTTCCTGCCACAGGCAGGCGGTGGCCGGGCCATAGGTCTCGGTCAGGCCATAGGCGTGAATGATGGAGAAGCCCTGGCTCTCCATGTTCTCGATGATGGCCGAGGGCGGCGCGGCGCCGCCGGTCATCACCTTGACCGCGTTGGGCAGCGGCCGCTTCACCGCGTTGGGTGCGTGCGCCAACAGGTTGAGTACCACCGGCGCGCCGCAGAGATGCGTCACCTTCTCCTGCTCGATCAGCTGGAACACCAGCGCCGGATCGACCTTGCGCAGGCAGACGTGGGTCGCCGCCGCCGCCGTCACCGCCCAGGTGTAGGCCCAGCCGGAGCAGTGGAACATCGGCAGGGTCCAGAGGTAGACCGAGCGCGCCGACAGGCCGAACTGGATGACGTTGCCCAACGCGTTCAGATAGGCGCCGCGGTGGTGGTAGACCACGCCCTTGGGGTTGCCGGTGGTGCCCGAGGTATAGAGCAGGCAGATGCTCTGCCACTCGTCGCGCGGCTCCTGGCTGTGGAAGACCGGGTCGCCCTCCAGCAGGAAGGCCTCGTAGTCGGTCTCGCCCAGCAGCTCGCCGCCGCTGCCCAGCGGGTCGTCGATGTCGATCACCGGCAGGCGGCGACCGAGCTGCGCCAGGGCTGGGGCCATCGCCGGCGACAGCTCGCGATCGGTGATCAGCAGCTTGGCCTCGCCATGCTCCAGGATGAAGGCGATGGTGGCGGCATCCAGCCGTGTGTTGATGGCGTTCAGCACCGCGCCCAGCATCGGCACCGCGAAGTGCGCCTCCAGCAGTGCCGGCACATTGGGCGCCATGACCGCCACGCAGTCGCCATGGCCGATGCCACGCCGCTGCAGCGCCGAGGCGAAGCGCTGGCAGCGCACATAGAACTCGCCATAGGTGATGCGCTGGTCGCCGTGCACGATGGCCAGGCGCTCCGGGTGCACCAGCGCGGCGCGGCGCAGGAAGCCGATGGGGCTCATGGCGGCGAAGTTCGCCGGGCTGCGGTCCAGGCCCTGGTCGTAGATCGTCTGGCGCGGCGTTCCGGTCATGGGTCCTGGGACTCTGGAGGGGCTTGGGTGTCGCGGTCGCGGCGCGCTATCGTCCAGGGGCAGCCGTCGCGGGTCAAGGGACGGCGACCCCTTTGGAGACTGCCATGCGGATCGACATCTACGCCGACACCATCTGCCCCTGGTGCCTGATCGGCAAGCGGCGCCTGGAGCGCGCCCTGGCGGAACGGCCGCAGGACAAGGTCGAGCTGACCTGGCGGGCCTTCCAGCTCAACCCCAGCATGCCGAGCGAAGGCATGGCGCGCGACCGCTACATGGAGCTGAAGTTCGGCGGCGCCGACCGCGCCAAGCAGGTCTACCAGCCGGTGTTGGACGCCGGCGAGCTGGAGGGCATCGCCTTCGCCTTCGACCGCATGACGCGCACGCCCAACACCGCGCTGTCGCACCGCCTGATCCGCCTGGCCACCGCCGCCGGCATGAGCGAGGCGGCGATGGAGGCGGTCTTCCAGGCCTATTTCATCGAGGCCCGCGACATCGGCGACCCGGCGGTGCTGCTGGAGGTTGGCCAATCGATCGGCCTGCCGCGCGCCGAGCTCGAGGCCTACCTGGAGGGTACCGAAGGGCTGCTTGAAGTGCTGGCGGAAGACACCCGCGCGCGCGAGATGGGCATCCAGGGCGTGCCGACCTACATCTTCGAACAGAAGTACGTGCTGTCCGGCGCGCACCCACCCGAGGTGCTGTTCCAGCTCTTCGACCTGGCGAACAACAAGGACCAGGCGGCGGAGTAAACAGCTCTCCGCTCTACCCGGCGAGCGACTCAGCCGGGATACCGAAATCCTCGCCCTGCCCCAGCAGCGCCGCCGCGAAGGCGTCCGCCAGGCGCTGCGTGTCCTCACCCAGGTCGCGTGGCGTGGTCACCAGCGGAAAGGCGGCGCGCACCGCCTTGAGGAACCCACGCAGTGGCGGCGCCGGGTCGCGGCCGGCCACGGCCAGGGCCTGGCTGGCACTGGCCGCCAGCATGGCCAGGCAGCAGTCGAAGGCCTGCGCCGCCTGGCTCTCGCGTTCCCAGGCGCGGAACAGCGGCATGATGGTGTCGGTCTGGGTATCGTGGCCGGGATAGAGCGGCGTCAGTGCCGGGATCGCCGCATCGCGGGCGCGCGTCGCCAGGTCATAGGCGGCGGTGCCCAGGAAGAAGGTCGAGAAGCGGTTGTCGGCGGTGAACAGCTTGTCGGCCAGGCCGGTGACGCTGGCCTTGTGGATCTGGTCGACCTGCTTGGCGACGATGGCGGCCACGTCGGCCCAGGCCTGCGCCAGCCAGTTCAGCGTGTGATAGGCGCGCGGCACATGGAAGCCGCCGCTGGTGATGCAGCGGCCGTGCGGCGGCGCCTCCGCCGGCCCCAGGAAGACCGGGTTGTCATTCACCGCCGCCAGCAGGTGGCTGGCCGCGGACTCGGCTTCGGCCACAACGCGCAGCAGCTGCCCCGCCATGCGAGTGACGATGCACCAGGAGATCGGTGCCTGATGGGCCCGCCGCCCAACCATGGTCACGCCGGCCAGATCGGCCCGCAGCAGGTCGATGGCCGCGCCCTCGTGCGGATCGCGCAGCAACGGCTTCAATGCCGGGTCGAGCGGGTCGAGCCCCATGTTGGCGGCATCCAGCGACAGCGCCAGCACGCGCAGTGTCAGCCGCGCGCGACGGCGGGCCAGCAGCGCGGTGTCGGCCACCAGGCCCGGGGCGCAGCCGGTGCCATTGCGCAGCGCATTCTGGTCGCGCAGCTGGCTGGGTTCGCCCATCAGCTGATGATAGAGGTTAAAGAGCTGGTGCAGCTCGCCCTCGCTGTCCTGCGCGTAGAGCCGCACGACGGGCAGCGGCCGGCCATCCAGCATGGCGACGATGGCCTCGGTGGTCTCCAGGCTGATCGCGGCGTAGCCGGAGACATAGTTCAGCAGCCGGGTCAGGATCATCGCCCGCACCACCCGCTCCGGCAGTGCCGGGCCCAGGCCCATGGAGCGCACCAGCGGCGGCCGCTTGGCCTGCGCCTGGCGCTCGTCCTCGCTGAGGATCACCGCCGCGCGATCACCGAAACCGGAGGTCACGCCATAGACCGGCTTGTCCGGTTCGGTCGCGATCAACGCCAGGAACTCCTGCCGGGCTTTTCGGATGCGGGCGCGCGCCGCGTCGCCGAGGCTCACCGCTTCGCCGTTCCAGGCGACACGGCGCAGGTTGTCGAGGGAGAAGTCGTCGAGGGAGTCGAGGGTGACTGTCATGGATCGGGCGCCTGCACCTGGTTAGCCCTCCCCCCTTGCGGGGGAGGGGTGGGAGGGGGCCTAGGTTGGAGCTTCGGGGCCAGCGCCGCAAACAATCGACAAGAGAGGCCCCCACCCCAACCCTCCCCCGCAAGGGGAGAGGGAGATCTACGCTGCCTGCTTCGCCCCCGGCACCAGCTTCTCCAGCAGCGCCTTGACGCCTGCCAGCTTGGCCTCCGCGGTGCCCCAGGTACCTGGTACCACGACGCGCTGGTCGGGGCGCAGCTTCACCGCGCCGCCGCTCTTCTGGATGAAGGCGATCAGGCGGTCGGCATCGGCCGGGCGGTTGGCGTGGAAGGCCAGCACGGCGCCCTTGGGGCCGGCGTCGATCTTCTCCACCGCCGCCAGCTTGCAGAGCCGCTTGATGGTCATCACCTGCAACAGGTTCTCCACCTCGGCCGGCAGCGCGCCGAAGCGGTCGATCAGCTCGGCCGCGAAGGCCTCGATCTCGTCGCCGTGCACCAGACGCGCCAGGCGGCGATAGAGCCCCAGGCGCACGTCCAGGTCAGCGACATAGGCCTCGGGAATCAGCACCGGCATGCCGAGGTTGATCTGCGGCGTCCAGCCTTCCTGCACCACGGCGGCGGCCTCGGCGGCATCGCCGCCACGGCGCGCCTGCAGCGCGGCGACTGCCTCCTCCAGCATCTGCTGATAGAGCTCGATGCCGACTTCGCGGATGTGGCCCGACTGCTCCTCGCCCAGCAGGTTGCCGGCGCCGCGGATATCCATGTCGTGGCTCGCCACCATGAAACCGGCGCCCAGGCTGTCCAGCGTCTGCATCACCTCCAGCCGCTTCTTCGCCGTCGGCGTCAGCAGGCGGCCGGGCGGCAGCGTCAGGTAGGCATAGCCACGGGTTTTGGAGCGCCCGATGCGGCCGCGCAGCTGGTAGAGCTGTGACAGGCCGAACATGTCGGCGCGATGGATGATCAAGGTGTTGGCAGTGGGGATGTCGAGGCCGGACTCGACGATGTTGGTGGACAGCAGGATGTCGAAGCGGCGGTCGAGGAAGGCGCTCATCACCTCCTCGAGTTGCGCGGCGGCCAGCTGCCCGTGCGCCACCGCCAAGCGCGCCTCCGGCACCAGGTTGCGCAGCCGCTCCTCGACGGCGGCCAGGTCTTCGACCCGCGGCGCCACGTAGAAGGTCTGCCCGCCGCGCATGCGCTCGCGCAGGATGGCCTCGCGCACCACCACGGAATCGTAGGGCAGCACGAAGGTGCGCACCGCCAGGCGGTCGACCGGCGGCGTGGCGATCAGGCTCATCTCGCGCACGCCGGACATGGCGAGCTGCAGGGTGCGCGGGATCGGCGTGGCGGACAGCGTCAACACGTGGACGTCGGCCGAAAGCTCCTTCAGGCGCTCCTTCTGCTTCACGCCGAAGTGCTGCTCCTCGTCGACGATCAGCAGCCCCAGGTCCTTGAAGGCGATCGACTTGGCCAGCAGCACGTGGGTGCCGACGACGATGTCGATGCGGCCCTCGGCGATGCCCTTCTTGGTTTCGGCCGCATCCTTTGGCGTCACCAGGCGCGACAGCTGGGCGATGCGCAGCGGCAGGCCCTCGAAGCGCTCGGTCAGGGTTTTGTGGTGCTGGCGGGCCAGCAGCGTGGTGGGCACCACCACGGCGACCTGGCGCCCGGTCAGCGCCATGACGAAGGCGGCGCGCAGCGCCACCTCGGTCTTGCCGAAGCCGACATCGCCGCAGATCAGCCGGTCCATCGGCCGGCCGGCGCCGAGGTCGTCCAGCGTCTCCTCGATGGCGCGCAGCTGGTCGTCGGTCTCGACGTAGCGGAAGCGGGCACAGAATTCCTCGTACAGACCCTCCGGCGGCAGCACCGGCGGCACCTGCTTCATCTTCCGCTGCGCCGCGATCTTGATCAGCTTCTTGGCGATCTCGCGGATGCGCTCGCGCGCCTTGGCCTTGCGCGCCTGCCAGGCGACGCCGCCCAGCTTGTCCAGCTCGCCCGGCGTGTCCTCGCTGCCGTAGCGCGACAGCACGTCGATGTTCTCGACCGGCACATAGAGGCGGTCGTTGCCGGCATAGGTGACCTTCAGGCAGTCGTGCGGCGCGCCACCGACGTCCAAGGTCTCCAGCCCGTCATAGCGGCCGATGCCGTGCTCGACATGCACCACCAGGTCGCCGGTGCCCAAGGCCGCGACCTCGGACAGGAAGTTCTCCGCCTTGCGGCGGCGGCCGGCGGCGCGCGCCAGGCGTTCGCCCAGGATGTCCTGCTCGGTGAAGAGCGCCACGCCGAGGCCAAGGAAGCCGTGTTCGGCCGGCAGCGTCGCCAGCGCCACGCTGCCAGCCGGCAGGCGCCGCACCGCCGGCCAATCCTCGACCGGCGCCTGTGAGGCGATGCCGTGTTCGGCCAGCAGATGCCCCAGGCGGTCGCGCGAGCCCTCGCTGAGGCCGGCGACGATCACCCGCTGGCCGGCGGCCACCGCCGCGGTGAAGGCCGCGGCCACCGCCGGATAGAGCCCGCTGGTGGCGGCGCGCGCGGCGGCGAAGTCCGGCGCGGTGCGCACCCCCAGATCCTGGCCGCCTGGCGCCTGGAAGGGGCTGAGCAGCACCGTGGGCCTGGCGCCCAGCAGGCGGTCCCACTCGGCCTCGGGCAGATAGAGCGCCTCGGGCGGCAGCGGGCGATAGGGCGCGCCGCCCTCCTCGCGTGACTTCTGCGCCGCCACGCGGGCCTGGTGGAATTCGCGCACCTGGGCCAGGCGCTGGTCGCGCAGCGCGTCGGCCTGATGGTCGAGCAGCCAGAGGGCATCGGTCGGCAGGTAGTCGAACAGCGTCTCCAGGCGCTCGTAATAGAGCGGCAGCCAGTGCTCCAGGCCGCCGTAGAAGCGCCCCTCGCTGACCGCCTCGTAGAGGGGATCGTCGCGCCCGCTGCCGAAGCGGTCGCGGTAGCCGGAGCGGAAGCGCTCCACCGAGTCCGGGTCGAGCTGCACCTCGCTCACCGGCTTCAGCACCAGGGCGGTGCCCTTGCCGGTGGTGCGCTGGGTCAGCGGATCGAAGACCCGCAGCGTCTCCAGGGTGTCGCCGAAGAAGTCGAGGCGCAGCGGCGCCTCGGCGCCGGCCGGGAAGACATCGATCAGGCCGCCGCGCACGGCGTATTCGCCGGGCTCGCTGGCGGTATCGGCGCGCTGGTAGCCGCTCTTGCCCAGCGCCTCGATCAGCGCCTCGGGCGCCAGGGTGGAGCCGGCCTTGGCCAGCAGCACGCGCGGCCAGAGCTGGTGGCGCGGCGGCAGGCGCTGCAGCAGGGCATTGACCGTGGTGACCACGACGCGGCCGGCCGGCCCGGCGGGCTCCTTGAGCCGGGTCAGGGCATCGATGCGGCGGGCCAGAATGTCGCGGTGCGGCGAGACCCGGTCATAGGGCAGGCAGTCCCAGGCCGGGACCTCCAGCACCTCCAGCCCCGGGCTGAAGAAGCGCAGCGCCGCGGCGCTGCGCGCCAGATGCGCGTCGTCCTGTGCCACCAGCACCAAGGTGCTGCCCGGCCGGGCCGCCAACAGCAAGGGCGCCAGCGGCGCCTCCGCCCCCTCGGGCACGCCGGCCAAGGCGTGCCGGCCCGGAGTGAAGAGCGTGGCTGGCAACAGGGGGAGAGAATCGGCTGGCACGGGCGGGATACTAGGCTCTCGGCCGGTGGTGAAAGGCATGAATCCGGCGCAAGACCGGGGTGTCGAAGAGTGGCGCCGAGGCCTTACCGGTCAGCAGGTCGTAAAGCAAGGGCTCCGGCGCCTCGAGCAGCGTCTCGTAGTCGCCGAGCTCGTCCTGGGTAAGCTCCTCCAGCTCCGCCTGGGCAAAGGGGCCCAGCAGCAGGTCCAGCTCCTTGGTACCGCGGTGCCAGGAGCGGTAGATCAGCCGCTTGACGCGGGTGTGACGGTCATCGGTCATGCGCCGGCAAGGATATAGGCCCGGCGCCGCCGTCCCGCCACCCCCTCCCCGACCCTGCGGCTGCGGGAGGGGGGTGTATGAAGCGAGGGCCCGTCCTATCATCCCGCCGTGCGCCCAGAAGTCCTCTTCCCCCTCTATGCCGAAGCCACCAGCCTGCCGGGCATCGGTCCGCGCTTCGGCAAGCTGCTGGCGCGACTGACCGACCATGGCGACGGCGGCGGCCGGGTGGTCGACCTCTGCTGGCACCTGCCCGGCGGGCTGATCGACCGGCGCTACCAGCCGACCCTGGCAGTGGCGCAGACCGGCCGCATCGTCACAGTGACTGTGACGGTCGAGCAGATCGCCGAGCCGCGCAATCAACGCCAGCCCTGGCGGGTGCGCTGTTCCGACAAGACGGGTTTCGTCGACCTGGTGTTCTTCCACGCCCAGCGCGCCTGGCTGGAGGCGCAGCTGCCGGTCGGCAGCCAGCGCGTGGTCAGCGGCAAGCTGGAGGACTGGTCCGGCGGGCGGCAGATCACCCATCCCGACTACATCGTCGCGCCGGAGGAAGCCGCCAGCCTGCCGCTACTGGAGCCGGTCTATCCCCTGACCGCCGGGCTGACGCCCAAGGTGGTGCAGAAGGCGGTGGCAGCCGCGCTGGCCCGCCTGCCGGACCTGCCGGAATGGCAGGACCCTCTGCTGCTGCGGCGCCACGCCTGGCCGGCCTGGCAGGCGGCACTGCTGGCGGCGCACAAGCCACAGGACGAGGCCGACTTGGCGCCCGACAGCCCGGCCCGCCAGCGCCTGGCCTTTGATGAGCTACTGGCCAACCAGCTGGCACTGGCGCTGGTGCGCGCCCGGCAGAAGCGCGCGCGCGGCCGCAGCCTGCGTGGCGACGGCCGCCTGCGCTCGCTTGTGCTGGGCGCCCTGCCCTGGCGCCTGACCGGGGCACAGCGCCGCGCGCTGGACGAGATCCTGGCCGACATGGCGAGCGACAGCCGCATGCTGCGCCTGCTGCAGGGCGACGTCGGCAGCGGCAAGACCGTGGTGGCGCTGCTCGCCATGCTGACCGCGGCGGAATGCGGTGGCCAAGCCGCCCTGCTGGCACCGACCGAGATCCTGGCGCGCCAGCACCTGAAGACCATCGAGCCGCTGGCCGCCGCCGCCGGGCTGCGGGTCGAGCTCCTGACCGGCCGCGACAAGGGCAAGGCGCGCGAGGCCGTCCTGCAGCGTCTGGCCAGCGGCGAGTCGCTGCTGGCGGTCGGTACCCACGCGGTGTTCCAGGACGACGTGCGCTTCAAGAACCTGCTGCTGGCGGTGGTCGACGAGCAGCACCGCTTCGGCGTGCACCAGCGCCTGGCGCTGGCCGAAAAGGGCCAGGCGGTCGACATCCTGGTGATGACGGCGACGCCGATCCCACGCACCCTCACGCTGACGCTCTATGGCGACATGGACGTCTCCAAGCTTGACGAGAAGCCGCCCGGCCGCCAGCCGATCGACACCCGCCTGGTCTCGCTGGAGCGGCTGGAGGAGGTCACCGCCGGCGTCGGCCGCGCGCTGGAGCAGGGCCGCAAGGTCTATTGGGTCTGCCCGCTGGTCGAGGAGTCCGACGAGAGCGACCTGGCAGCCGCCGAGCAGCGCTTCACCGAGCTGAAGGCCCGCTTCGGCGCCACCCGCGTCGGCCTGGTGCACGGCCGCCTGAAGGGCAAGGAGAAGGACGCCGTGATGGCCGCCTTCGCCGACAGCGCCCCCGGCGCCGGCGGCCTCGACCTGCTGGTCGCCACCACGGTGATCGAGGTCGGCGTCGACGTGCCGGCCGCCACCGTCATGGTGGTGGAGCACGCCGAACGCTTCGGCCTGGCGCAGCTGCACCAGCTGCGCGGCCGCATCGGGCGCGGGGCCGGCAAGTCGACCTGCCTGCTGCTCTATGGCCAGCCGTTGGGCGAGACGGCCCGTGCCCGCCTGGAGATCCTGCGCGAGAGCGAGGACGGCTTCCGCATTGCCGAGGAGGACCTACGGCTGCGTGGCGGCGGCGAGCTGCTCGGCATCAAGCAGGCCGGCTTCCCCGAGTTCCGCCTCGCCCGCCTGCCCGAGCAGACGGATTTGCTGCAGATCGCCCGCGACGACGCGCGGCGCCTGCTGGAGCTGGATCCGGAGCTGCAGGGCCCGCGGGGCAAAGCGCTCAGGGTGCTGCTGTACTTATTTGGGCGGGACGAGGCGGTCAGGTTGCTGCGGGCGGGTTGAGTTCGACGGCGCGCCCAGCTATCAACGCGCCCCTTCACCAGCAGCGGGAGCCGGCCATGACCGCTCATGACGATGCCGAGGTCGCCGCCCATTGGAACCGGAACGCCGATCAATGGGCCCGTGACGTGCGCGACGGCCTCGATGTCTACCGCGAAGCCTTCACCTTTCCGGCCTTTCAGGCTTTTCTGCCGGCGCTGAGCGGACTCGATGTCGTCGACTTTGGCTGTGGCGAAGGGACCAATACCCGCCGCTTCGCCCAAGACGGCGCACGGCTGACCGGCATCGACCTGTCCCAGCGGATGATCGCGCTTGCCTGGCAGACAGAAGCCGCCGACCCCCTCGGCATCGCCTATGCGGTCCGCTCCTACAGCGACCACACGGGGCTGCCAGCCGCCGCCTTCGATGCCGTCGTCTCCACCATGGCCCTGATGGACGGCCCGGACTTTCCCGGCGCCATGCGCGAGGCCTATCGGCTGCTGCGGCCAGGCGGCTTTCTCGCCTTCAGCATCCTGCACCCCTGCTTCATCACGCCGGGGCTGCGCTGGGAGAAGGATGCGCAAGGACATGGGACCGAACTCCATGTCTCGCGCTACTTCGAAGGGCATTCCTTCGTGGAGGAATGGCATTTCGCCGCGCGCGCGAGGATCGAGCCCGGCGTGACGCTCTTCTCGGTGCCGCGCTTCCCGCGGACCTTAGGCGACTATCTCACCGCGGTCGCGGCGGCCGGCTTCCGCATCGCGCGCGTCGAGGAGCCCCGCCCGAGCGAAGCCGCCACCGCAGCCAGGCCGCAGAAGTTCGGTCGCTGGCGAGATCATGCGGCCTTCTTGCTTCTGGTGCTAGCCGAGCGGCCGGCCTAGGCCAGCGCCGGCGCCACAGCATCCCGCGCCCGCGTGAACAGCAGCGTCGGCTCGCCCTTGTAGAGCGTGTTCGCTACGGCGCGGTACCCCAGCTTCGCTGCCACGCGCAGCGAGGCCAGGTTATCCGGCGCCACGATGCAGGCGGTCTCAGCCGCTGGCAGGTTGGCATCGCCCCAGGCCAGGGCCGCCCGCAGCGCCTCGGTGGCGTACCCACGGCCCTGCACGGCGCGGCTCAGCGCCCAGCCGAGCTCTGGCAGTCCTGCCAGCTGCGGCAAGCCCTCGCGGTGGAAATCGGCGAAGCCCAACTCGCCGACGTAGGCGCCGCTCTCCCGCTCCTCAACCGCCCAGTAGCCGAAGCCGAGCCAGGCCCAATGCCCGGCGTAGCGCAGCAGCCGCGCCCAGGTCTCCTCGCGCGTCTGCGGCCGCCCGGTGATGTGGCGCACCACGTCGGGATCGGCCCAGAGCCGGGCGCAGGCCTCGAGGTCGTCGGCGCGGTGCGGGCGCAGGATCAGGCGCGGACTGCCTATCCTGGGGATCGTCGCCAGAGTCACGCAGCGCCCGGCGGCAGCGGTGGCGGGACCGGGGCATCCGGCGTGATCAGCCCGCCGGAGATCACCATCTTCAGCGCCTCCTCCACCGTCATGTGCAGCACCACGGCCTCGTCGGGCGGCACCAGCAGCAGGAAGCCGGAGGTGGGATTGGGCGTGGTGGCGACGAAGACATTGATCAGCTCGCGCTGCGCCGCCTTCTCCAGCGCCTGGGAATTCTGCCCGGCGACGAAGCCGATGGAGAAGGAGTTGGGCCGGGGGTACTCGATCAGCACCACCTCGCGGAAGGCGTTGGACTGCGGCGAGAGCACCGTCTCGAAGACCTGCTTCATCGCCTTGTAGAAGCCGCGCACGATGGGCACGCGGGCGACCCAGCGCTCACCCGCCGCCAGCGCCAGCTTGCCCAGGTAGCCGGTGACGAAGGCGCCAATGGCCAGCAGGAAGATCAGCAGGATGACGATGCCGAGGCCGGGGATGGCGAAGGGGGTGTAGGTTTCCGGATTCCAGGCGTCAGGAATCAGCGGCTTCACACTCTGGTCGAAGAATTGGAAGATCTGCCAGGCCAGCCACGAGGTGATGAAGATCGGCGCGGTCACCAGGATGCCGGTCACGAAGTAGGTCCTGAGGCGCGCCAGCAGCGGCGAGCGGCTGTGGTCCTTTGGCGCCGGCGGCTCGCGCATCTCGGCTAGGCGGCGCTCTACCAGGGCCTCGGCGGTGGCGCGCCGGCTGGCCTCGGTGGCGGTCTCGTCGGCCGGCGGGTCGGGCAGCACGATACCGCTGGAGATCACCAGCCGCAGCCCCTGCTCCACCGTGATCGGCAGCAGGTGCACCTCGTGCTCTGGCAGGAACAGGAGGTAGCCGGTGGTGGGGTTGGGCGTGGTGGGCACGAAGACGTTGATCACCGTCGGCCCGGTCAGCGCCTGTACCTCGCCCACCGTGGTGCCGGTGACGAAGCCGATCGACCAGGTGCCATAGCGCGGATACTGCACCAGGGCGACGGCGCGGAAGGCATTGGTCTGGCGCGTCAGCACGGTCTCGAAGATCTGTTCGGTGGCGCTGTAGATGGAGCGCAGCACCGGCACGCGGGCCATGAGCTTGGCGCCCTCGCGCCGGATGGCGCGGCCGACCATGCCGGCGGTCACGCTGCCGACCAGCAGCAGGAACAGGCAGAGCAGCAGCACGCCCAGCCCCGGCACCGAGAAGCGCATGTAGGTTTCGGGATTCCACGCCGGCGGGATCAGCGGCAGCACGCGCGAGTCGACGAAGTCGAGGAACCAGAGCGCCAGCCAGATGGTAATGCCGACCGGCGCGGTCACCAGCACGCCGGTGATGAAGTAGGTGCGGATGCGCTGCCACAGCGGCGAGCGCGAGGGCTTCCGCGGCGGCTTGCGGCCGCCGATGGTCTTGTAAAGTCGTTCGCGGGCTTCGTCCTTCAGTTCCGCCAAGCGTCACCCCTGTGTCACGCGCCGGCACTCTAGCAAGAGCCGGGGTCAAGGTAACAACGGCATGAGAGGCGCAAGCGTTGCCGTGCGGCCGGCGCGGGCATGATCGGGTACGCTGGCGCGGAGTCCCGTCCCGAGGAGCGCCCCGATGCCGACCTTCGCCGTCTACGCCGCCCGCCTGTCGCAGCTCGATGGCGACCCGCAGGGCCAGGGGCGGGTCAAGGTGCTGCTGCCGCCAACGCTGGCGCCGGCCGGCCTGGAGCTTTGGGCCAGGGTGCTGCGGCCCTTTGGCGGCGCAACGGTGGGGGCCCTGGGCGCCCCCGGCGACAGCGTGCTGGTGGCCTTCCAGGGCGGCGACCTGAACCAGCCGGTGGTACTGGGCGCCTTGAGCGGCGGCGAAGGGCCCCCGGCGCCGGCCCCCAAGCGCCGGGTCAAGGGCGTCGTGCAGATCCCACGCATGACGCTCAGCAAGGGCAAGCCGCCGCGCTAGGCGACCAGGAAGCCCTGCAGCGCGGCCAGGGTGGCCGCCGGGTTCTCCTCAGGCAGGAAATGGCCACCGGCCAGCGCCTCGCCCCGCACATCGGTCGCCTTGGCCCGCCAGCTCGACAGCACATCATAGGTGCGGGCGACGATGCCCTTGCTGCCCCACAGCACCAGCAGCGGGCAGCTCACCCGCCGGTCGGCGTCGGCCCGGTCGTGCGTCAGGTCGATGCCTGCGGCGGCGCGATAATCCTCGCAGGTGGCATGCAGGGTGGCGGGGTCGCGGAAGGCCGCCTTGTAGGCTTCCACAGCCGCCGGGTCGAAGTGGCCGCCGCCCCAGGAGCCCAGGGTACGCTCGACCCACCAGTCGCTGTCGGCGCCGATCAGGCGCTCGGGCAGCGGCGCCGGCTGGATCAGGAAGAACCAGTGATAGTAGGCCGTGGCGAAGGCCTGGTCGGTGGCCTGGTACATCGTCAGGGTCGGCGCGATGTCGATGACGCAGGCGCGCTCAACCGCCGCCGGGTGATCCAGGCACAGGCGATGCGTCACGCGGGCGCCGCGATCGTGCCCCACCACCTGGAAGCGGGCGAAGCCCAGCTGCGCCATGACCTCCACCTGGTCCTGCGCCATGGCCCGCTTGGCATAGCCGGCATGGTCGGCGCCGCTTTCCGGCTTGGAGGAGGCGCCGTAGCCGCGCAGGTCCGGGCAGACCACGGTGAAGCGCTCGGCCAGGGCCGGCACCAAGCGGTGCCACATCAGGTGGGTCTGCGGGAAGCCGTGCAACAGCAGCAGCGGCGGGCCCTTGCCACCGGTCTTCAGGTGGATTTCGGCGCTGCTGGTCTTGATGCGCGCATCCCGGAAGCCTTCGAACATCTTTCGCCCTCCCCGGTCAAGCCGCTAAACAAGAGCCCGGATACCCAGCCCAGGCAAGGGCATGGGCGGGAGGACGGGCCATGCAGCGCTTCGAGGTCGAGACCGTAGAGATGCACACCGGGGGTGAGCCGGTGCGCTTGGTGGTCGGCGGTTATCCGGCGATCCGCGGCGCCACCATCCTAGAGAAGCGGCGCGACGCCAAGGAGCGGCTGGACCAGTATCGCCGCCTGTTGATGCGCGAGCCGCGCGGCCACCCCGACATGTACGGCGTGCTGCTGGTGGAACCCGACCTGCCCGGCATGGACCTAGCGGTGCTCTTCACCCACAACGAGGGCTACAGCACCATGTGCGGCCACGCCACCATCGCCATGGCGCGCTGGGCCATCGACAGCGGCCGGGTGGCGCCGGTGGAGCCGGAAACCACGGTCACCATCCAGTGCCCCTGCGGGCCGGTGGTGGCGCACGTCGCGATGCGCGACGGCAAGCCCGGCCTGGTGCGCTTCGAATCGGTGCCGGCCTTCGCCCTGGCGCTGGACAAGACGGTGGAGACGCCGACCTGGGGTCCAGTGACCCTGGATATCGGCTTCGGCGGCGCCTTCTATGCCCTGGTGCCGGCACCCAGCATAGGTCTCGACCTCGGCAGCACGCCGGCGCGCCTGCTGGCTGACGCCGGCTGGGAAATCACCCAGGCGGTGCAGGCCCAGCTCAGGATCGAGCACCCGGAAGAAGCCGACCTGGGCTTCCTCTACGGCACCATCCTGACCGACGGGTTGGATCCCTTTTCCCCGACGCCGACGGTCAATGCCTGCATCTTCGCCGGGCGGCAGGTCGATCGCAGCCCGACCGGCTCTGGTGTCACGGCGCGCCTGGCGGTGCAGTTCCGCCGCCGCCTGATCGGCCTGGGGCAGGAGCGCAGCTTCGAAAGCGTGACCGGCAGTTGCTTCACCGGCCGGGTGCTGCGCGAGACCCGCTTGGGACCGCATCCGGCCGTGGTGGTGGAGGTCGCCGGCGAGGCGCACTACAGCGGCACGGCGCGCTTCACGCTCGAAGCCTCCGATCCCTTCCAGGAGGGCTTCCTGCTGGATTGAGGTACCCCAGACAGCGCAATGCCCGGCGCGAAGGCCGGGCATCTGCGTCAGTCTGAACGGGGTGGTGCGGCTGAGAGGACTCGAACCTCCACGAATTGCTTCACAGGTACCTGAAACCTGCGCGTCTACCAATTCCGCCACAGCCGCGTGGCACCCATCGTTCCCTCGCCTCGCCCCTGGCTCCTGCCCGCTCACCCGCAAGTCTGGCGGTTGGTGCGGCTGACTGGACTTGAACCAGCACGGCCTTTCGGCCACAGCGCCCTCAACGCTGCGCGTCTACCAATTCCGCCACAGCCGCATCGGGAGGTGCCGGGCAAACAGGCCCAGGCGTTGCGAAGGGCGCTGTTATAGCGCTCCACCGCGAAAGCGCAACGGCATTCTTCTACCCCTTGAGCGGCAGGGTCATAGCCTGCTCCAGAATTGCCGCGCAGTGCGCCGGGTCGCAGTCCTGTCGCAACCGCTCCAGGGCACCTGCGCGCAGCCGGTTCCACAGGGCGGAATCCTTGTACAAGCGCTGGCAGGCAGCGGCGAAGGCCGCCGGGTCCTCGACATCGGCCAGCAGGATCTCCCGACCGTCGCGCCAGCCCAGCTGCTCGCCTAGCAGCCTGCTGGCAACCACCGGCAGACCCGCCGCCGCGGCCTCTAGGATCTTCAGCGGCACACCGGCGGCGAAGCGCGTCGGCGCCACGAAGATTCTGGCCGAGTCGTAGATCGGCGCCAGGCTAGCCTGGCTACCCAGGCACTGCAGGCCCTGACGTTCGAGCAGCGCGCGCAGCGACGGCGGCAGTTGGCCGACCACACTGAGCCCCTGGGGCGCCAGCCAAGCCGCCATCCGGGGCCAGATTCGCTCGGCCAGCCACCGCAGTGCGTCGCCGTTTGGCGTATCCAGTTCGTGCGTGGCACCGACGAACAGCAGGCCGCGGCGCTCGGCAAAACCGGCGGCGCCCGGTGCTGGCAAGATGCTGTGCGGCAGCACCAGGGTGGGCCGCCCGCCGCAGCGGCGCAGATCGCGCGCCTCCTGTTCGCTGACCGTGAGAACGACGTCGGCGTTTTGCGCCAGTTGACCCTCGACCCAGACCCGTCGTCGTGCTTCACGCGGCGGCAGGGGCCTGCCCTGCACGGTGGCCTGCAGGATCTCGCGCCGGGCATAGATCGCCTCCGCGTCAAAGATCACTCGCGCCGGCCAGCCGCGCTCGCGGGCCAGCCGCAGTACCGGGCAGTGCAAAGCCAGGTTATGTGGCCGTGAGATGATGACCGCGTCGTCCTCCCGCAGCGCCTCGATCAGCCGCGACCAGACCTGCGTTCCCGGCAGGTGCGGCAACAGCTCGACACCGGCCGGCAGCTCTTCCCAGACCTCTTCCCAGCGCTCGCCGTGATAGCTGGCCGGCACCAGCGTAACCGCATTGCCCTGCCGCACCAGCGCCTCGAGCATCGCGCGGGCGCGCGGGAAGCCGGAGCCATAGCGTGCCAGCGGGATGCGATCGTCGAGGAACAGCACGCGTCGCCGGCTGGTGCCGCCGCGATGGCGCAGCCGCCAGACTCCGGGGTCCTTGGCCGGCAGCGACGCGGCCAGACGATCAGGATACTTGCGGACAAAGACCGCCTGGTTGGCCTGCATCAGCTTGATGGCGTCGGTCATGTCGGGGCTGGATGCCGATTCCAGGTGAAGGGCCACGACGCGCGGGTCGTAGACCACCCGCTGGCCGCTCCGCCAAATCGCCTCGCACAGGTCGACGTCCTCGAAGTAGGCGCCGCGATAGGCGGAACTGAAGCCGCCTCGCTGGCGGAAGAATTCACCGCGTACGAGCAGCAGGGCGCCGGAGACATAGTCGACATCGCGCTGAAACAGGACTTGCGGCACGTTCCCAGGCCAGCCGTGCCCATAACCCTTCGTGCAGCCGTCCTGCAGCAGGAAATTGCCAGCCTCCTGTAGGCGGCCATCGGCAAACAGCAGGCGGCCACCGACCGCGCCGATGCTCTGGTCCAGCCGCAGCAAGTCGCTGGCCCGCCGCAGCGCGTCCGGTGCGATGAAGGCATCGTTGTTCAGCAGCAGCAGCTGTTCGCCATGCAGGCTCTCCAGCGCGCTGTTGACGCCGGCAAGGTAGTGCAGGTTCCGGGATTGCCGCAGCACGGTGACGCCATCCAGCCGGTCCAGCAGCGCCGCGGTCTGGTCGCTCGAGGCATTGTCCACCACGACCAACTCATAGGGGGGCGGATCGGCCTGCGCCAGCAGCGCCCGCAGGCAGCCAAGCGTGAGCGCGGCCTGGTTGAATAGCACCAGCAGGACGGTAACGCGCGGCCGCTCGACCGCGGGAAAGCGGAGGCGTTGATCGCCGGCCAGGAAGCGTTCCAGCTCTGCCTCCAGCAGCGCCACCACGCGGTTGCGGGGCGCCCCCTCGGCCCGCGCATTGGCCTTTGCCGTCGCCACCGGCCAGGTGCTCTCCAGCACCTCGGGCGCCCTGGTCAGCCAGGCGCCGAGCAAGGCCGCCGGGCCGGGCAGCGTGGCCGCCATTTGCCGCACAATGGCTTCTCCATCCCCCAGTGCCCGCGCCTCCAGCGCCGCATGGTCCCCGCTGGCGTCAGCGAGCGTCCGGTCCAGGGCCTTGGCCTGCGAAGGCACGCCATGGCCGCGCGACCAGCGGTGCAGCAGCGGGACTTGCAGCAGGGGTTTATCAAGTTCCTCCCGCCAGGGGCGTCGCAGCAGGTCCTCGTAGGGCCGCCGGGCGGCTAGCTCGCGGCCGGAGTTGGCGAGCCGATAGGCCGCGGCGTCGAACATCGCCAGTCCGCTGGCGCCATAGCGCCGTCCGTACAGCAGAAAGTGCAGCAGCGGCGCCCGCCAGGCGCGCGCGTCGGGTTGCGCCGCCAGATAGTGCTCGCCGAAGAACAGCGGGTGCGGATCGTAGCCCCGCGGGCCGCCGACCAGCAGGTAATGCAGTGCCGGCGCTTCCTGTCCCCAGGCTGGCAGGGCGTGGCTGTCGCGGTAGAAGTCGTCGTCGAACAGACCGGACTGCGCCAAGTACCCCTCAGCCCGGCGAATGCCGGGCCAGCAGCGCAGCAGATGCGGCCAGCTGCGCTCCAGCAAGCGACGCGCAGGATGCGGGGTGTTCTGATGATAGGCGCTCGCCGTCGCAGGCACGGTCACACCGGCACTCCCGGTCTGTCGACTCCGCTCGGAACCCGCGTGCAGGCGTCACAACCGCCGGCCGAGCGACCCGACATTAGGCCGGCATTCGGGCCGAGGCTAAACCAATTGTTCATCGCGAGAGCGCCGGCCCTCAGTCATAGAGCCCTACGGTCAACACCCAATAGTGTCCGTAGTCCGCCACGCCATCGTCATTTGGCTTGAAGACATGCCCGACCCCGGCCGAGGTGATGTCCGGATTCAACAGAATGTCGCGGTGGTGTTCGCTGGCCATCCACAGGTCGACGACCCGCGTGGCGTCCGGCGGACCCGCCGCCAAGGCCTCGCCGATCAGGCGATAGGCCACACCCGCCCGCGTCGCGCGCTGGGCGATGCGGCCGACCCCGCCGCAGTCGTGCGCCATGCAATCGCTCTCGGCCATGGTCACGGCATAGTCCTGGGAAATCTGCTCCAGCCGCTCGTCCAGCTGCAGCGGCGACAGGTCGTGCTCGACCCGCACGGCATTGACCGCGTCCAGCAGCTCGACCGGCACCGCCTGGCCGGCGGTCGCCGGAGCTGCCAGCAGCGCAAGGCCCAGCAGCAGAGCGCCCCATTGCAGAGCGCCGCTGACTGGAAAGCCTATGCCGCTGCCCCGCCCCGGGCCCGCCATTGACCAGACCTCAATCCGGCAGTCCGAGAAGGTGGTAGAGTTCCGCGGCTTCCGGATCGTCCACCAGCGGGCCGAACCAAACCTCATAGATCTTCGCGATCTGTGCTGTGCGATAGAGTTTCGCCAGGGCGGTATCGACCGCCTGGCGGAAGTCGTTGTCGCCGCGCCGCAACGCCAGGGCATAGGGTTCGTAGGTGTACTTGGCCAGCAGCACCTTCAAGTGCTGCGGATCCAGCGCCCGCGACCGGGCCTCCAGCAGCAGCGCGCGGTCGCCGAACAGCGCCTGCACCGCGTCGGTCTCCAGGCTCGCGAGCATGTCATTGTAGCTCGGCAGCTTGGTGATGTTGGCGGTGATGCCCGAGGCACCGAGCAGTTCCTTTAGGTCGGCTTCTGCCGTGGTACCGGACAGCACGCCGATGGTCTTGCCGCCCACATCGGCCAGACCGGCGATGTCGGCGTCGCGCCGCACCATCAGATCGATGCCAGTGGCGAAGATCAGCAGGCTGAAGTCGACATCGGCCAGCCGCGACAGACTGTAGGTGGTGACGCCGCAATCCAGGTCGACCGCACCATCTTGCAGCAGCTTGAAGCGATTTTCCGCGGTGACCAACTTGTAGTCGATGGTCAGCTGCGCCAGCCCGAGGCTCTGCTGGATCGACTTGGCGACAGCCTGGCAGACCTGCACCGAGTAGCCGGCGGCCTGGCCCTGCCCGTCGATGAAGGAGAAAGGCTTGGCGTCTTGGCGCACGCCCAGCGAGATCGAGCCGCTATCCTTGATCTTTTGCAAGGTATCGGCGGCCGCCGGCAGGGCTACGCAAGCCAACACGGCGGCAAGCAGCAGGGAACGGCGCATGGATCCTCCGGCAAAACAACGCTGGGAGCCAGGAACCTACCCGGTCATTCCCCGCACGGCAATCAGCTAGAGTATGGATATTACGGACCTTTTTTGTCGCGTGGCGGCAGGAGCACCAGCGCCACCAGCAGCCACATGGCAAAGGCATCGAACTTGTATGCCAATACTTGCAACGAGAGTTCGCGCTGCACCACGTCGCGCTGCAGCAGCAATAGCACCACGGCGATGAATCCCACTGCCCAGAGGCGCCAACGCGGCGGGCGCCGCCGGGACAGCAGGTCGCGCGCCACGAAGACCGCGGCCGGCAGGGCGACAGCCAGGTGGTGCAGCCAGACCAGGGGCGAGATCAGCGTCATGACCAGCAGCAGGGCCGACCACTCGCGCCCGCGCGCCTGGACCGTCATGCGGTCCCAGGGATGGCGAAACCGCCAGGCAAAGAGAGCGCCCAGCAGCAGCAGCACCCCTTGATAGACGCGCTGCGCGGTCGCCGGGGCCAGGTTGCCAAAGGTGAGATAGAGCCAATGCGCGCCGATGTCGCCGTCGCGGTTGATCGGATGTCCCGGCTCGAAGGTCATGGTGTAGCGCGCGACCAGCATGCGCAGCGACTGGTTCTGATGCCGCGGCGGCTCGAAGCCGAGCACGGTGGGATCGGACTGGCCGAGTATCCAGGCCATCTGCTCCAGCCACTTGCGATAGACCTCCAGCGTGGTGTCCCAGCCCAACACCAGGGCCGGCAGCGCCAGCCAGACCAGAGTCCAGCCCAGGGTTGCCACCACGGCCGACCACTGGCGTTTCAGCAGCAGGTAGCCGACGACGAGCAGCGGCGTGACCTTCCAGGCGATAGCCGTGGCGATCAGCAGGCCGGTCAGCAGCGGACGCCGTCGTCCAAGCGTCAGGAAGGCACCAGTGAGGCAGGCCAGGGTGACGATCTGCGGCCCGCAGTCGTTGAGGTCGCGCGCCAGATAGGGATGCAGGACGAAAAGCGCCGACAGCAGCGGCAGCCAGCGCAGCCAGAGCGGGTCGTCCGGCGCCGCCGTGAGTCGCAGCCAGGACCTGCCACTCCACAACAGCAGCAGTACTGCCAACGGATAGACCAGGGCGCGGGCCAGCAAGGGATCGAGCGTCGCCACCACGCTGTCGAGCATGATGCGTGGCAGCAGGTAGGTGATGGCCGCGTCCGGATAGGGCCGGGCAAAGAGGAACGCGCGCGCCTTTTCCGAGTGCCACTCGAAATCGGTCACCTTGAAGCCGATCGACAGCACTGCGTTGCCCAGCAGCAAGCCTAGCAACAACAGCGCCAGGAGCTGCAGGCTACGCGGTCTGCCGTACCAGGGCGCCGTGGCGCTTGCCTCGTCCCTCGCCTGCCACCAGCGCATCTTGCCCTCCAACCCTCCGGCGGTTATCCCGCGCCCTCGATGCCATGGCAAGCTGGCCGCCGCCACCGGTCGGCACGCCAGCCGAACAGCAAAGCCATGCGCGCGCTGGACGAGGCTCGGCGTGACATGCACAGTCCGGCGCGGCTTGTGCCTACCCTGGCATGCAATTGGAGAAGGCGGTCTTGGCGCAATTGCGCGTGCTGATTCCGGTCTACAACGACTGGCAAACGGTTGAGCTGGTGCTGCGCGACCTCAACGAGGTGGCGACCCGCAGCGGCGAGCGCTTCGACGTCACGCTGGTGAACGACGGCTCGTCGGAAGCCAGGCGCTGGGATGCCGCTCTGGCCAAGACGCTGTCACAGGTTGACAGCCTCGAGGTGGCCAATCTCCACGTCAATCGCGGCCTGCATTTCGCCGTCGGCATCGGCCTGGCGCACATCGCTGCGCGGCGCCCCTGCGCGGCGGTGCTGCTGATGGATGGCGACGGCGAGGATCGCCCCGTCGATGTGCCGGGCCTGTTACGCGTCTTCCGGGAGGATCCGACGCGCCTGGTCGTCGCCCAGCGCCGGCGCCGGCAGGAAAGCTGGATCTTCAAGCTCAACTATTTCCTGTTCAAGCAGCTCTTCTGGCTGGTCACCGGTCGGCGTTTCTCCTTCGGCATCTTCGGAGTCTGTTCCTTTGCCCAGCTGCAGAGCCTGGTCCGCATGCCGGAGCTGCTGAGCAGTTATCCCGGCACTCTGTTGCGCGCCCGCGTGCCGCTGACCCGGGTGCCGACCGACCGCGGGACCCGCCTGCTGGGCAAGACGCACTTCGGCTTCGTGGGCCACCTGCAGCATGGCCTTGGCGCCATCGCCGTCGATCTGGACCGCGTGCTCCTGCGGGTGCTGCTGTTGCTGGGCGGTGCCGCGGGCCTCCTGGTCGCCCTGATGGTCGTCATCGTGCTCATCAAGGTCACTGGACAACTCGACTTGCCGGGGTGGGCCTCGCTTGCCCTTGGGCTGGCCGCCATCGGGCTGACCCAGATCGTGATCTTTGCCCTGCTGCTGCTGTTCATTTCGATGCGCACCAAGAACCTCACGCAGCTGGTGCCCGCCGAGGTCTATCTGAAGCAGATCGCCTCGGTCGACAGGCTGTGGGGCCCCAGCGGCGACTAGTGCGACAGGCCCGCCGTGGCGTCAGTCCACCAGGCGACGCAGCGGGCGGATGCCGCGCAGCACACGCAGCAGCTTGCGGGTTGGCCGATAGGTCGCCAGGCGGCCGATGAGCAGTGCCTTGCGTGGATTGGTGAAACGCGCCGCGATCGCCGGCGTGTTTTGCCGCTGATGACCGCTATCCAGGCCGTCGCACCCTGGCAGGCCAAGGAACGCCAGCACCCGCGGCAGGCCAGTGCCCGCGTCCAGTTCCTCGTAGGTCAGCTCCAGCAGTGGCCGGCCGGCGGCGCGGAGCTGCCGGCGTTCGGCGGCGAACCAACCCTCAACGGTGCGGCAGAAATCCAGGAAGGCGCGGGTGTCAAAAATTACGCGCGGCTGTTCGGACGGCGCCGGCTGATCGCCGAAGCGCCCCCAGACATCGGCCTGCTGGGCGATCGCCATCGAGGCGTACTGCGCCAGGCGGTCGCGCCGGGTCAGCAGGATCACGCGATAGCGCGGATCCTCGACGACCTGGCGCAGCACGGCGGCGTTGAACAGTGGCAGGTGTTTGAAGCCGATGTGAGTGACGCCCGCCGTGGCGGCCTGGTCAAAGGCCCGCTCCAGGAAGCCCAGCGGATCGGCATCGCGCATCGCCGGGCTGATGCCGCGGAACATCGCCAAGCGCATCCCGCCATTGACGAAGCGCTGGTTGAAAAGCTCATCGAAGCAGCAGCACGCCGGATGCGCGTCCAGCAGGCCGCAGAGCCAGCCCGAGCCGCTGCGCGCATGCGCCAGCACGACAAAGCGGACCGGCCCCACGCTCACGCCTGGCCCCAGGCCATGGCCTTGGCCACCGCCGGGCGCGCGCCGACCGCTTCCATCCAGCGCCGCAGGTGGCGCAGGCGGCCAACCTCCGGCCAATCGGCGTAGCACCAGGGGATGTCGGGATAGACGGCGCAGTCGGCGATGGAAAACTCCGACCCGGCCAGGAAGGGCACGCGCCGCAGACGCTCGTCCAGCATGCGGCAAAACCGCAGAGTCGCGGCGCGGAAGTGCGCGGCCGCCAGCTCCTGCGGCGCACCCAGACGCGTGACGTTGTAGGACGACACGAAGGCCGGCCCCAGGTCATTGGCATGCAGCATCAGGAAGCGATGGCATTCTGCCCGTTCGCGCGGCACGCCTGGCATGAGGTGCCCGCTCTTTTCGGCGAGATAGAGCAGGATGGCCCCTGACTGGTCGAGGCAGAGCGGCTTGCCGTCGGCGCCCACCGGGTCGACCAGCGTCGGCACGCGTCCATGGTGGTTGGCCTTCAGCAGGGCGGCGCTCTTGGCCTTCAGATCGACCCTGGTCAAGCGGTGGCGCAGGCCGGATTCCAGCAGGCCGATGATGGCCCGCTGGGCATTGACGGTCGGCGCAGCGAACAGTTCCAGCATGTGGTGGCTCCTGCCAGCTCCTCCGCACAATAGGCAAGGGCGCGCGGCATCGCCTAGACCTTGCCGGCCAACCGGTCTCTGCTCAGGACGCCCTGTGCCAGGGAATGCTTGGAATGACATCAGCGCAAAGGGTAGCCTTCGCCGGGGCCGGTGATCTGGTCGGGCCAGCAGCAATTCAATCCCGAACCCTTGAGGCTCGCCTGATGAAATCACCGTTCCGGACCAAGATACTGGCACTCTGTGTCGCCGCCAGCCTGTGGCCCGTCACCGGGGTCGCAGAGGACCGGACCACTGTGGCTGACATGGTGCTCGGCAGCCCCGATGCACCGGTTACCATGGTTATGTATTGTGGCTTTGCCAGAAAATATTGCGCTGCTTTCCACAAGAATATATTTCCGCGAATCAAAATAAACTACATCGTTAACGACAATGTGCGACTGATCTATCGAGAGGTATACTATAATCTTCCCGACATATGGGGCTCGATGATTGCGCGTTGCGCTCCTGCGGACCGCTATTTTCGTATCGTGGCCCTGCTTTATAGCCAGGAGGAGTATTGGTTTAAACACGCACCTGAGGAAATCATGCAGAAGCTATATAGCGTCGAACGCATAGCCGGTCTGACCAACGGCCGGATGGATGAATGCATGTCAGATACACTCTTTTACGAAGCGTTGCTTGCCTGGTACCAGAAGAACGCTGCGGCTGACGACATCTATGCCGTACCGAGCTTCCTGATA
The DNA here is from genome assembly GCA_038363005.1 of Rhodospirillales bacterium. GTDB lineage: Bacteria > Pseudomonadota > Alphaproteobacteria > Kiloniellales > JACOMY01 > JAKOWB01. The sequence continues at coordinate 20,007 of JBBQBI010000015.1, read as the reverse complement.
AACGGTAAAAAGCCCTTAATTGATCGCTACGACTACGATGAATTCGTCGTCTGGCTCGATGCGGCACTCAGCGAGTAGCGCCCCGCCGCCTGGCACCAGGACAGGGCATCCTGCCACGCCTTTGTCCCGCTGTTCACTTGAGCGGCGCTACCCGATCTCAGGTGGCGAGCTGGGACTCTCAGTGGTTTAAGCGGCGGTCCTCAAGAAGAAAACCTTGGAGACAATGATCCATCGGCCGTCGTGTCTCAGAAGCGTCAAGGTGTCGTCGAAATGCATGCCGAGCCAGATGTCTTCCAGTTGGACCACTGCAACATCGCCAACAACTGAAATCGCGCTGATGGCGTGCCAAGGCGAAGGGTCCGGCGCAACGACTGCCTTATCGACCGCTGCGATGAAGGCGTCCCGCGTGTCCCACTCCAAGCCGCACTCGTAGTGTCCGATGCAAGAGGACTTTTCATGCATGGCGGCACGAAGTTTTGCCGGGTCATTCTGGCACATGCCTTCGACATAGATTCTTACGACCTCGGATATCTCGGCGAAAGTCTGCAGGTTCGACATCACTTGTTGTCCTCACGTCTTGGCATCGACGCATCCTTGTGTTGAGGGCAACCGAATGCGCTCCGGTCTTGTCCAGACTGCTTGCCCCAGATGACCGCCTCGGAGGAGGCTATCGTCTCATCAGGCATTGTTCCAAGCCCTGTCATTAGAAAATCTAAAACAGTCTGAGTATTTCTCGGTTCGCCGGAGCCGCTTAGCCACCTGATAGTCTGATCGCAGGTTCATGGGGAGGATGTGCCCTTGGCAGCGAGCGACGTTGGCCCTGGCGGCCTCGGCAGTGCCTTGCAGGATGTCAGCCAGCGCCCCTATGAGCGCGCCTGGGGCATGCCGGCCGCCTTCTATACCGACCCGGCCGTCGTTGCGCTGGAGCAGGCCGAACTCTTCGCCCGCGAGTGGATTTGCGTCGGGCGCGAGGAAGAGTTGGCCAAGCCCGGGGATTACCTGACTGCGCAGCTTGGCGCAGAACCGGTCCTGGTGGTGCGGGGCGTCGATGGCAGGCTGCGCTGCCTGTCGAACGTCTGCCGCCATCGCGGCAGCCTGCTGGCGGCCGACCGCGGCAACCGCAAGACCTTCGTCTGCCCCTATCACGCCTGGTCCTATGACACCGCCGGCCGCCTGATCGGCGCGCCACGCCTCGGCAAGCGCGCGGACTTCAACCCGCGGGACTGCCGCCTGCCCAGCTTCGCCTGCGAAACCTGGCATGGCTTCGTCTTCGTCTGCCTGGCTGCCGAGCCGCCGCCGCTGGCCGCGCGCCTGGCCGGGCTGGAGCCACTGGTGGCGCACTATCACCTGGAGCAGATGACGCTGCGCTACCTGGAGAGCGAGCGCTGGGCGATCAACTGGAAGTGCTTCATCGAGAACTTCATGGAGGGCTATCACCTCTCGCCGCTGCACAAGGAAACCCTGCATCCGGTCAATCCGACCAGCCTCTGCCAGCATTTCCCGGCAGGCGACGGCTACTTCGGCTACTACGCCGGCTTCTCGCCGACGCTGCCGCGCTCGCAGAAGGGCCACCCCGACCTCAGCGACGAAGAGGCCGACCGCTGCGTCATGGCGGCGGTGCCGCCTGGCCTGGTGATCGGCTGCGCCGGTGACTACAGCTCCTTCATCTGCATCCAGCCCGATGGCGCCGAGGCCGTGCGCCTGAAGCTCGGCCTGATCTTCTTCGGCGCCGATTGGCCGGAGGAGCGCGTCACCTGGGCGGTCGAGCTGTTCCAGCGCACCATGAATGAGGACAAGGCCGTGCTGCTCGGCCTGATGCAGGGGCTGCAGTCGCCCAGCTTCGCACCTGGCCCGCTGGCGCCAGCCGACTTCGAAGGCCCGACCCTGGATTTCTACCGTTATCTCAACCAGCGCCTGGGCGACGCGCTGTCGCGCCTTAGCCCCGGGCAGCAGGCCAAGGGAGCCAGCCCGTGAAGGACATCCTCGATCTCGACCGCTACCCGCTGGAACAGCCGGGCAGCGACGCCTATCTGGCCCTGGTCGAGCGCTGCCGGCAATCGCTGGCCAGCCAGGGCCTGTTCAGCCTCGACGGCCTGGTGCGTCCGGGGGCCATCGCTGATTGCGCCGCCGCGCTGCGGCCGCGCTTCGCCACCGAGGCCTTCGTCCACCAACGCCGCCACAACGTCTATTTCCTCAAGCAGGTCCCCGGACTGTCGCCGGACCACCCGGCGCTGCGCATGGTCGACACCATCAACCACACGCTCTGCGGCGACCAGATCGGCGATTCCGTAATCACCCGGATTTACGAATGCCCGGCGCTGCAGGACTTCCTGGCCGCCACGCTGGGGATGCATCGCCTCTATGCCATGGCCGATCCCCTGGCGCGGGTAAACGTGATGGAGTACCGCGCCGGCGAGGGGCTGAACTGGCACTTCGACCGTTCGATCTTCACCACCACCCTGATGATCCAGGCCCCGACCATCGGCGGCGAACTGGAATACCGCTACAACCTGCGAACCGCCGAGGAGCCGAACTACGACGGCGTCGCCCGCGTGCTGGCCGGCGCGGACCCCGAGGTGCGCGCCCTGCCGCTGGCGCCCGGCACGCTGAACGTCTTCCTGGGCAAGAACACACTGCACCGCGTCAGCCCGCCGAAGGGCGAGCGCGAGCGTATCGTGGCGATCTTCTCCTACTACGATCGTCCGGGCGTCCTCTTCACCCCGGAGGAGCAGCTGGGCTTCTATGGCCGGGTCGCATGAGCCGCCGCATGAGTGCTGCGACCGATCGACCGTGGGCTGCAGGGTCAACTCGGGTATGATGAAGCAGAGGCGGGCGCAACGTCGTTCGCGATGGCAGCAGGGCAACTGGGAGACAAGCAGATGAAATTCGATTTCAAGCGTTTGGATCTGCTGCGGCGCGGCCGCAGCCCCATCGAGAATCACCTGATCGACGGCTTGGTCGCCGGCCGCATCGACCGCCGCAGCTTCCTGCGCCATGGCTCGGTGCTGGGACTGTCGCTGCCCTTCCTGGGCGGCGTCCTCGGCACCGTCGGCATGGGCACCATGCCGCGCGCGGCGCGCGCGGCGGTCCCCGGCGGCGTGCTGCGCATGGCGCAGACCGTGCCGGCGGCGACGCTGGACCCGATGAAGATCGCCGACGGCGGCGGCATCACCACCTTGAGCCAGGTCGGCGAATACCTCTGCTTCGACATGCCCAACTTGACCCTGGCACCGCAGCTTGCCGAAAGCTGGAGCCCCAACAAGGATGGCACGGTCTGGACCTTCAAGCTGCGCCAAGGCGTCAAGTTCCACAACGGCGCCACCATGACGGCCGACGACGTGGTCGCTACGATCAACCGCCTGGCCGACCCGGCCAACGGCTCCAACGCGCTCTCCGCCTTCAGCGGCGTGCTGTCGGCCGGCGCAACGCGCAAGATCGACGACTACACGGTGGAGTTCACGCTCGACGCGCCGAACGGCAATTTCCCCTACTACCTGTCGTCCGACAACTACAACGCCGTGATCCTGCCGGCTAAGGAAGGCGCCGAGTTCGAGAAGAACTGGATCGCCACCGGCCCCTACAAGTACGAAAGCTACACCCCGCAGGTCGGCGCCAAGTTCACCCGCTTCGACGGCTATTGGGGCCCCAAGGCGATCGCCGACCGGATCGAGATCTCCTACTACAACGACATCCAGCCGCAGATCCTGGCGCTGCAGGGTGGCGAGGTGGACCTGATCCTGCAGGCCCCGGTGCTGCAGTCCGTGGCGCTGCTGAACGACCCGAACATCCAGATCCTGACCGGGCCCTCGACGGCGCACGAGCAGGTGCACATGCGGGTCGACATGGACCCCTTCAAGGATGCCCGCGTGCGTCGCGCCATCGCGCTCTGCCTCGATCGGCCGGCGCTGGTGAACGGCATGATGAAGGGCAAGGCGGCGATCGGCAACGACAGCCCCTTCGCCGCGGTCTATCCCTCCACCGACCAAAGCGTGCCACAGCGCGAGAAGAACATCGCCGAGGCCAAGCAGCTGATGGAAGCCGCCGGCATGAAGGACGGCTTCGAGGTCACCTTGACCACCGAGGACTATCTGGAGCTGCCGGAGTACGCCGTGCTGATCCAGAACGCGGTGAAGCAGATCGGCGGCAAGATCACGCTGCAGGTCCTCGACCAGGGCACCTACTACGGCGACGCGGTGCCCGGCAAGTCGCCTTGGCTGGACTCCACCATGGGCATCACCGACTACGGCCACCGCGGCGTGCCCAACGTCTTCCTGGCGGCGCCGCTGGCCAGCACCGGGACCTGGAACTCGGCGCACTTCAACAACCCGACCTACGATGGCCTGGTGGCCAGTTATATCGCCGCCCTGGACCTCGAGGCGCAGCGCGCCTCGGCGAGCCAGATCCAGAAGCTGCTGCTGGAAGAGACACCGGTCCTGTTCAGCTACTTCTACGATTTCGTCAGCGCCACCAAGGTCGGCCTGAACGGCGTCATCCCCACCGCGATGGGGCAGATCCGCTTGGACCAGGCGTCCTTCTAGGCTAGCGTTTGCCTTACGGGCACGTAGATACCCCCGGCCGCCGCAGGGCGGCCGGGGGCCTCTCGTGAAGGCACGGGACAAGGGCGGGGCCGTTGCTGAAAGTCGCGCTGCGACGCTTTCTGCTGTTCGTGCTGACGCTCTGGCTGCTCAGCATCATCGTGTTCCTGGCCAGCCACGTCCTGCCCGGCAATGTCGGGCGCGCCATGCTGGGCCCCTTCGCCGATCCCCGCGCCGTCGACCAGCTGAACCACGAACTCGGCACTGACCGTCCGCTGCTGGCGCAGTACGCCGATTGGCTCGGCGGCTTTGTGCAGGGCGACATGGGCGATTCCTTCGCCATGCGCCAGCCGGTGGCGCCCTTTGTCTGGAATGCGCTGGGCAACTCGCTGCGCCTCGCCCTGCTCGCCCTGGTGCTGGTGGTGCCGCTCGGCATCCTGGGTGGCGTGCTGGCGGCGCTCTTCGTTGGCCGGCCGCTCGACCGCGTCATCACCGTCGGCGGGCTGTCAGCGGCCGTAGTACCGGAGTTCATCTCCGGCATCGTGCTGATCCTGATCTTCGGCGTCTGGCTGAAATGGCTGCCGCTCTCCGCCGCCGCGCCGGCTGACGCCGGCCTGCTGGTGCAGATCAAATACCTGCTGCTGCCGTCGATCCCGCTGGTGCTGGTGCTGTTCGGCTATATCGCGCGCATGACCCGCGCCGGGATGATCGAGGCGCTGGATTCCGACTACATGCGCACCGCCATGCTGAAGGGGTTGAAGCGCTCCACCGCGATCCGCCGCCACGCGCTGCGCAACGCCCTGCTGCCGACCATCTCGGTGGTGGCGACGCAGACCGTCTACCTGCTGGGCGGCCTGGTGGCGATCGAGGTGCTGTTCCATTACCGCGGCATCGGTAGCCTGATCTACACCGCCGCGCAGAAGAAGGACTTCCCCATGCTGCAGGCCGCCGTCCTGGTGGTCGGCGCGGTCTTCATCCTGGCCAGCCTGGCGGCCGACCTGATCTATGCCTGGCTGAACCCACGCATCCGACTGGGGGGCGGCGAATGAGCGACGCCCCCCTGCCCCTGGTCGCCAGCGACGGTGGCGCCGCCGCGCGGGAACGCCGCGAGCGCCTGCGCGTGCTGCTGCGCTCGCCCACCTTTCTGGTGGGCGCCGCCATCATCCTGTTCTGGGTCTTCTGCGCGCTGTTCGGCGAGGCAGTGGTGCCGCTGGATCCCTATGCCGACGACATGATGAATTACCTCATGCCCCCGTCGGCCGAGCACTGGTTCGGCACCGACCAGCTGGGCCGCGACGTCTTCTCTCGCGTCATCGTCGGCTCGCGAGACATCCTGACCGTGGCGCCGCTGGCGACCTTGATCAGCACCCTCGCCGGCGCCGCGCTGGGCTTGGTCATGGGCTACTACCGCGGCTGGGCCGACGAGATCCTGAGCCGCGTGATCGACGCCATGCTGGCACTGCCGACCATCGTCATCGCGCTGCTGGCGCTGGTGGCGCTCGGCACCTCCACCATCACCGTGGTGCTGGTCATCGGTTTCACCTTCGCGCCGATCATCGCCAAGACGGTGCGCGCCGCTGTGCTGGCCGAGCGCGAGGTGGAGTACGTCGCCGCCGCCGAGCTGCGGCGCGAAAGCGGGCTCTACGTCATGTTCATTGAGATCCTGCCCAATGTCGCCGCGCCAATCTTGGTCGAGGCCACGATCCGCCTGGGCTACGCCATCTTCGCGGTGGCGACGCTCAGCTTCATCGGCTTCGGCATCCAGCCCCCCTCGCCCGACTGGGGCCTGTCGATCTCCACCAACTACGGCCTGCTGACCGGCGGCTACTGGTGGACCGTGCTGTTCGACAGCCTGGCCATCGCCTCGCTGGTGGTGGCGGTAAACCTGGTGGCCGATGCGATGCAGGCGGCGCTGCATGACTGACGCCACGACACCAGCCCTCGCCGTCGAGGACCTGTCGGTCAGCTACCGCGTGCGCGGCGGTGAACGCCAGGTGGTGCATGGCGTCTCCTTCACTATTGGCCGCGGCGAGGCCTATGGCCTGGTCGGCGAATCAGGCTGCGGCAAGTCCACCATCGCCTACGCCACCGTTGGCTACCTGGCACGCAACGGCCAGATCAGCGGCGGCCGCATCGAGGTTGCCGGCCGCGACCTCACCCACCTCAGCGGCGACGAGCTGCGCCACCTGCGCGCCGGTGCCGTCTCCATGGTCTACCAGGACCCTGGGCGGGCGCTGAACCCCTCGCTGAAGATCGGCCGCCAGATGGCCGAGGTCTATGAACCGCTGGGCCTCGGCCGCCGCGAGGCGCTGTCACGCGCGGCCGAGATGCTGCAGCGCGTGCGCATCGCCGACCCCAGGCGCGTGCTCGACCGCTATCCGCACCAGCTGTCCGGCGGCATGCAGCAGCGTGTCTGCATCGCCATGGCGCTGGCGATCAATCCGGCGCTGCTGATCTTGGACGAACCCACCACCGGCCTGGATGCCACGGTGGAGGCCGAGGTGCTCGACCTGGTGCGCCAGCTGCGCGCCGAGTTCAACACCGCGATCCTCTGCATCAGTCACAACCTGGGCGTCATCGCCACGCTGTGCGAGCGGGTCGGCGTGCTCTACGCCGGCACCATGGTGGAGGAAGGCACCGCGGCGGAGCTCTTCGCCGCGCCGCGCCATCCCTACACCGTCGGCCTGCTGCGCTGCTTGCCGCAGCGTGGCCGGCGCAAGGACCAGGGGCCGCTGGACACCATCCCCGGCTTCCTGCCGGCGGCCGACCTGCGGATCGACGGCTGCGTCTTCGCCGACCGCTGCGCGCTGGCCCGTGACCTCTGCCGTACCACACCGCCGCCGCTGTTCGACCTGGGCGACGGGCGGCGTAGCCGCTGCCACTTCTGGCAGGAGGCGCCGGACCTGCCGCGCACAGAGCCGGCCCTGCCGACGCCGGCCCCAGTGGCGGCCGACGCCCCGCCGCTGCTGGGCGTCGAGCACCTGTCCAAGACCTTCCACATGAAGGGTCACAGCCTGAAGGCGGTGCACGACGTCTCGCTGCAGCTCAAGGCCGGCGAGACGCTGGGCCTGGTCGGCGAGTCCGGTAGCGGCAAGACCACCTTCGCCCGCCTGTTGCTGGGGCTGGTCGCACCGGACCAGGAGGGCAGCCTGCAGCTCGACGGCAAGCCGCTGCCCGGCCTGCTCGACCGCCGCTCGGCGGCCGAGGGCAAGGCGCTGCAGATCGTCTTCCAGAACCCCGATTCCGCGCTGAACCGGGCGCATGCCGTGCGCCGCATCATCGGCCGCGCCATCGGTAAGCTGGCCGGCCTGTTCGGCGCCGCGCGCGACGAGCGCCTGCTGGAGCTGACCCGCGCCGTGCGCCTGCCCGACCGCACGCTGGGCACCAAGCCGCGCCAGCTCTCCGGCGGCCTGAAGCAGCGCGTCGCCATCGCCCGCGCCTTCGCCGGCGAGCCGCGCCTGGTGGTCTGCGACGAGCCGACCTCGGCGCTCGACGTCTCGGTGCAGTCGGCCATTCTCAATCTCTTTGTCGAGCTGCAGGCCAAGCGGCAGGTCAGTTACATCTTCATCTCGCACGACCTGGGCGTGGTGCGCTTCCTGGCCGACCGCATCGCTGTTCTCTACCTCGGCCGCCTGATGGAGGTCGGCCCGGCCGAGCAGGTCTTCTCCGGCCCGCAGCATCCCTATACTGAGGCGCTGCTCTCCGCGGTGCCCTCGATCGACGGGCGGCGCGCCACGCGCATCCGCCTCAGCGGCGAGATCCCCAGCGCCAGCGACCCACCCAAGGGCTGCGTGTTCCACACCCGCTGTGCCCGCAAGATCGGCCGCATCTGCGAGACCGAGGAGCCGCCACTGGCCGACGCCGGCCCCGGCCACGTCATCCACTGCCACATTCCGGTGGAGGAGTTGGCGCGCCTGCAGGCGGCCGCCGCTCAGGAGAGCGCCGCGAGCAGCTGACGGTGAAAGCGGTGCAGCGCGCTCTCCGAGAACCAGGAGTTCGCCGCGTCGACGATATAGCGCCCCTGGTCATAGCCCAGGCTGGCCAGCCCCTGCTGCACGCTCTCCACGATGGCGATGTCCTCAGGATTGAAGACCTCGGCGAAGAGCCGACGCACGGCCTCCAGGTTTGGCGCCAGCGCGCCCGGCGACGCCAGGATGTCGGCGCGCTCCAGGCAGCGGCCGGGGCCCTCCGGCGTCATGCGCAGCATGATCAGGTGCCAGCTGCCCGGCAGGCTGAGCAGGCAGTGGTGCGGCCACAGGGTCCAGGTGAGATAGGGTTCGTCCGGCTGCACGGCGAACCCCGGATAGCTGCTGCGGCCGATGTTGCGGTAGCTGGCGAAGCGCGCACCCACCACTGCCGCCTTGGGCTGCCCGCCATGCAGGCGGCTGAGCTCCGGATGCGCCACCGGGATGTGATAGGCCTCGCTGAAGTTGTCGACGCAGACCTTCCAGTTGGCCTGGATGTCGAAGTCCTGCCGCGCCGCGACGGTGAAGTCGGCCAGCCCGGGCAGGTGCTCCAGCAGCGTCGCCTCGAAACCCGGCACCTCCTCCGCCAGCGGCGTCGCCTGCGGATCCAGCGAAACGAAGAGCAGGCCGGACAGGTTGGTCAGCGGCAGTGGGCGCAGCGGAAATTCGGCCTTGTCGAAGCCCGCCACCGCATCGGTCAGGCGCGCCGCCTTCAGGCGCCCGTCCAGCGCATAGGTCCAGGCGTGGTAGGGGCAGGTGATACCGGCCTTCAGCTGGCCGCAGCCCTTGAGCAGCAGGTGCGCGCGATGCCGGCAGACGTTGTAGAAAGCGCGCAGCACGCCGTCGCGGTCGCGCAGCAGCAGCACCGGCTGTCCGGCCACGCGCTCGGTCAAGTAGCTGCCCGGCGCCGGTACCTCGCTGGCATGGCCGACATAGGTCCAGGCGCGCTGGAAGATGCGTGCTTGCTCCAGGGCGTGGATCGCCGGGTCGAGGTAGTAGCGGCTGGGCAGCGTCCAGGACGCTGCCGGATCGGCCGTCATGACGCCAAGCTCGCCATGCACCGCCAGGGCATCGACTTCGGACATGCACAGACTCCCAGACCGCCGCAGGGCCAACGGCACCAGCCTAGGGCCGCGCCAGTACCGGCAGAATTGCACTAATTCTCCCAAGGGTTTAGATAATCTAAACTCTAGTCAGAAGGGCGCCGCACATGCCGCGCAAGCTGCCGCCGCTCAATGCCATCAAGGCCTTCGAGGCTGTCGCACGGCTCGGCAGCCTCAGCCTGGCAGCGCGCGAGCTCTCGGTCACGCCGGGCGCCGTCAGCCAGCAGCTCCGCATCCTGGGCGAGTTCTTCGGCCGCCAGCTCTTCATCCGCCGGCACAACCGCCTGCAGCTCACTGACGCCGGCCTCTCGGTCTTCGCCGACGCCGCCGAGATCATCGACCGCCTCTCGGCCATGACCGCCCGGTTGCTGCGTGGCGAGGCGCGCGCCCACCTGGTGGTCAGCGCCCTGCCCTCGATCGCGGTGCGCTGGCTGAACCATCAGCTGGGTGCCTTCCTGGCGAGCGCGCCCGAGGTGCGCTGCGAGTTCAGGGTCGAGGACGACCCGGTCGACTTCGCCCACCATCACATCGACCTGCGGCTAAGCTATGGCGAGCATCTCTATCCCGACCTGGTCACCCTGCCGCTGATCCGCGACCAGGTCACGCCACTCTGCGCGCCGGGCTACCTGGCACGCGTCGCACTGGATCCGGACGACCCGGGTTCAATCCCCGAACGCGACCTGATCCACATCGACTGGGGCGCCAGCTTCGCCTCCTACCCGACCTGGCCGGCCTGGTTCCGCGCCGCCGGCAGCAGCCGGCAGCTGGGCGTCGAGCGCGGCCACAAGACCAGCATGTCGAGCCTGGTGATCGACCTGGCGGTCGCCGGCGCGGGTGTCGCGCTGGGCCAGCGCCTGCTTGCCGGCCCGGACCTGGCGGCGGGGCGCCTGGTCGCGCCCTTTACGACCGCGCTGCCGCTGGCGCATCCCTATTGCCTGGTGCACCCGCAGGCGCGCGGCGAGAAGCCGGTGGTGCGCCGCCTCATTGCCTGGCTGCAAGCCGCCGTGTGATTGCCGCGACCAAGGGGCGATTGCGCATTGCCGCGTAGTCACATGCGCCTATGGTGAAAGCTCAACCAACAAACCTGCGGCGGAGGAAACGATGAAGAATCGATCAATAGCGCTCGTGGCCCTGCTGGGCTGCGCACTCGCGCTTCCAGCCCAGGCCTTCGATGCCGCTCACCTCCAGCGGCTGAAGGACACCGGCTCCTGCGCGGGCTGCGATCTCTCGAATGCCGAGTTGGATCAAATCGAGCTGCCCGGCGCCAATCTCAGGAATGCCAACCTGCAGGACACCTCGATCTGGGGCGCCAACCTGGCGGGCGCCGACCTGCGCGGCGCGACGCTGGTGCGGACCGACCTCTCCCGGGCGATCCTGACCAACGCGAAACTGGCCGGCGCGAACCTGGCCAAAGCGAAACTGGGCGGCGGCGTACAGGGCGCCACCGGGGCGGACATGACCGGCGCCGACCTGACAGCCGTGACCCTGAGCAACGCCAATATGCGCTGGACGATCCTGACCAAGGCCAACTTGACGAACGCCAACCTGGAGGGGGCCGACCTCACCTTCGCCAAGCTGATAAACGCGAATCTCACCGGCGCCGCCCTGGAGAGCGCCGGCCTGCCCTCCGCCGACCTCTCAGGCGCCAATCTGACCAATGCCAATCTCGCCGGCGCCAACCTGCGCCAAGCCAACCTGTCGAACACCAACATAGCCGGCACCACTTTCGAGAACGCCATGACCACCGACGTCAAGTGGTGTGGTGCCAAGGACGGCAACGGCGTGACCTACAACGACGACTGCTGAGCTGCGCCAGGCCGCACCGCGGCGGCGATCAATAGGGGCAGGGCAATTCCTGGATATAGACTCCGGGTCCCTGCCGCGCCGGTCGCTCGCGGTAATCCGGCATGGTCGTCTGGCAGAACAGCGCGTCCGTCAGGTCGGCGCCGGTGATATCCGCGTCGCCCAGGAGGGCGTGGGACAGCAGGGCGCGGCTCAGGTCGCTGTTGGTCAAGATTGCCTCGCGCAGATCGGCGTAATTGAGATTGGCCCCGGCGAGATTGGCCCCGGTCAGGTCGGCGCGGATCAGGATGGCGAACGACAGGTCGGCGTAGCTGAGATCGCAAGCCGGGCAACTCTTGGTCGCCAGTAGTTGCTGCAGCTGTGCCTCATCGAAGGCGCCGGCGGGCACGGCCACCAGCAGTGCAGCAAGGGTCACGCTGGCCAGGGCCACGCTGGAGAGGAGACGTTGCATCTGATCTTCCGTGCCTCGAAGGTCGGGTGACGACCCTGCGCCCGCAAGCGCGCCACGGCCAGCGGCATCGCCCGCCGCTGTATGGTGGCAGGGCGAAGCAGCGACGTTGCGACAAGTCGTGGGGACAGTGGTGAGCCCGCCGGGATTCGAACCCGGGACCCCATGATTAAAAGTCACGTGCTCTACCAACTGAGCTACGGGCTCGGGAATCGCGGCCGGACCCTATTGAGGGGCGAGGGAACGGTCAACACCGACAGAGCGCCTCAGGCCGCGCCCTTGGCCTCGGCCCGCAGCGGGCGGAAGGGCTGCACCTCGACGGCGCCGTCGGTGACGATGGCGAAGCTGCCGGGCGGCAGCGCTTGCCAGTCGCTGCGTTGTTCGGCGTCCAGCGGCTCGGAAGCCACGGTGCAGCCGCCGCCGGGGCCGTGGCGGTAGTAGAGCGTCGGCGCGAAGGCGTCGGTGGCATAGCGCACGGCGTAGAGCCGCTCGCCGTCACTCAAAGCTGCGGTGAACCGCAGCAGCGGCGGCTGGCCCAGGCCGGCGGCGAGATCCTCCACCAGGCCGGCCATGCGAGCGAGCGCGCCGACCGGGTCCTGCTCCAGGCCGAGGCCGAGGGCGATCAGGAACATGACTTCCGAATCGGTGGTGCCGTTGCGGTGGGGGTAGAGCTCCTCGGGCAGCAGCATGTCGAGGCGGCGGCGCAGCCGCTCGTAGCCGCCGATCTGGCCGTTGTGCATGAAGCTCCAGCGGCCGACGGCGAAGGGGTGGCAGTTGCTGCGGTTGGTTGCCGTGCCGGTCGAGGCGCGCACATGCGCCAAGAACAGGCCGGAGCGCACCTGGCGTGCCAGGCTACGAAGGTTGGGGTCGCTCCAGGCCGGCAGGATGTCGCGGTATAGGCCGGGTTCGGGCCGCTCGTCGTACCAGGCCAGGCCGAAGCCGTCGCCGTTGGTTTCCGCCTTGCCTTCGCGCGCGTGCTGGCTTTGCGCGATCAGCGACTGGTGCGGCGCGCAGACGATCTGTTCGAGGAAGATCTTCGGCCCGATGTAGGCCGCCCAACGACACATGGCGACTCGCCTCCTCCCCACTGCGGGGAGCGCCATTGTCGCGCAGCCCGCAAGTCTGCGCCACTGCGCTGGCGGAAAGGCAGTCCGCTAGGCCCCGCGGGCGAAGCGCTCCTTGAGGCGGGCGGCGACGCGCGAGGTGACGAAGGACGAGATGTCACCGCCGAGCCAGCCGATCTCCTTGACGAAGCGCGAGGAGATGAACTGCTGCCGCTCCGACGCCATGAGGAACACGGTCTCCACCTTGGGGTCGAGGCGGGTGTTCATGCCGGCCATCTGGAACTCGTACTCGAAGTCGGAGACCGCGCGCAGGCCACGCACGATGACCGAGGCGTGGACCTCCTGCGCGAAGTGCATCAGCAGGTTGTCGAAGGGGCGCGCCTCGATGGCGACGCCGTTAGTCTGGATCTGCGCCAGCTCCTCGCGGACCATGGCCAGGCGCTCGTCGGTGGTGAACAGCGGGCCCTTGCCGTCGTTCTTGGCCACCGCGACGATCAGGCGGTCCACCACCCGCGTGGCGCGGGTGATGATGTCCAGATGGCCGTTGGTGATGGGATCGAAGGTGCCCGGATAGACCCCGATCAAAGGTTTTGCCATCGCGCCCTCGTCCCCTCGTGACGTCCCTGTCCCCGTTCCCGCCAGGATCAGCCGCTAGGCCGGCTCCTGCCCCGTGTCGGACCCCTTGGCGGTGTCATCGCCAGAATCCGTATCGGTCGGGCCCTCGCCCGCTGTGCCCTCGTCGCTGGCATCCTCGCCATCGTCGAGCAGGCGCGTCACCGATACCACGCGCTCGCTGTCGGCGACATCCAGGATTCGCACGCCGCGCGTGGCGCGACCGGCCTGGCGGATGCCCTGTACCGGGCAGCGGATCATGGTGCCGCCGTCGGTCACCAGCATGAGGTGATCGCCCAGCTCGGCCGGGAAAGTGGCGACCACGCGGGCTGCCGGCTTGCCGCGGCCGCGCGACAGCTCGAGGTTGTTGATGCCCTGTCCGCCACGCGCCGTCTCGCGGAACTCGTAGGACGAGGTCAGACGTCCCAGGCCGTCGTCGGCCACTGACAGGATGAGCTGCTCGTGCTTGGCCAGTTCCTCTTGGCGTTCCGGCGCCAGGCCGGCGCCACCGGCGAAGTAGGCCTCGCGCTCCTCCACCGAGGGCGAGAAGCCATCCAGGATCGACATGTCGATCAGCTGGTCGCCGGCCGCCAGGCGAATGCCGCGCACGCCCGAGGAGGCGCGCCCCTCGAACAACCGCACCTCGTCGAGCGGGAACTTGGTCGCCTTGCCGCCGGCGGTCACCAGCAGCACGCGTGGGCGCTGCGCCGCCGGATCGGCCTCGTCGGCCTCGGTCCAGGCGACGTCGCGCACGGCGACCAGACGCACGTCCTCGTCCAGCTTCATGGCGATCAGGCCGCTCTGCCGGATGTTGCGGAAGTCGGACAGGCGGTTGCGCCGGATAGTGCCGGCCGAAGTGGCGAAGACCAGCTGCCGCGTCTCCCACTCGGCCTCGTCCTCGGGCAGCGGCAGGAAAGCGGTGATGGTCTCGCCCTTGCCCAGCGGCAGCAGGTTGACCAGCGCCTTGCCCCGGGCCTGCGGGCTGCCCAGGGGCAGGCGCCAGACCTTCAGGCGATAAACCATGCCGGCGGAGGAGAAAAACAGCACCGGCGTGTGGGTCCAGCAGGCGAAGACCGTGGTGACGAAATCCTCGTCCTTGGTCGCCATCGCCGACTTGCCCTTGCCGCCGCGCCGCTGCGTGCGATAGGCCGCCAGGGGCACCCGCTTGATCCAGCCGGTGTGCGACAGCGTGACCACCATCTCCTCGCGCTGGATCAGGTCCTCGATGTCGGTGTCGGCGCCGCCGTCTTCCAGCCCGGTGCGCCGCGCGTCGCCGTAGCGCTGCTTCAGCTCCAGCAGCTCATTCTTCAAGATGTCCATCAGCAGAGTGCGCGATGCCAGGATCTCCAGGAAGCCGCGGATCTCCGCCGCCAGGCCCTGCAGTTCCTCGGCGATCTTGTCGCGCTCCAGCCCGGTCAGGCGCTGCAGCTGCAGGGCCAGGATCGCCTTGGCCTGCACTTCCGACAGGCGGTAGGTACCGTCCGCGGCGACGCGATGCCCCGGCTCGTCGATCAACGCCACCAGCGGCGCCACGTCGCCGGCCGGCCAGTCGCGCGCCATCAAGCCCTCGCGCGCCGTGGTCGGATCCTTGGCGGCGCGGATCAGCGTGACGATCTCGTCGATGTTGGCCACCGCGATGGCCAGGCCGACCAGCACGTGGGCGCGCTCGCGCGCCTTGTTCAGCCGGAAGGCGGTGCGCCGGGTGATGACCTCCTCGCGGAAGCGCAGGAAGGCCTGCAGCATGTCCTTGAGGCTCATCAGCACCGGGCGCTTGCCGTCGATGGCCAGCAGGTTGATGCCGAAGGAGCCCTGCAGCGGCGTGTGCTGGTACAGCTGGTTCAGCACCACGTCGGCCTGCACGTCCTTGCGCAGCTCGATCACCACGCGCAGGCCGTCGCGATCGCTTTCGTCGCGCAGGTCGGTGATGCCCTCGACCACCTTCTCGCGCACCACCTCGGCGATGCGTTCGATCAGCCGCGCCTTGGACAGCTGGAAGGGGATCTCGTTGATGATGATTGTGGACTTGCCGCCCTTGCCTTCCTCGATCTCAGCGCGGCCGCGCACGATGATGGTGCCGCGCCCGGTGCGATAGCCCTCGAGCAGCGTGGTGCGGCCGACGATGACGCCGCCGGTCGGGAAATCGGGGCCGCGGATGTGGCCCATGATCTGCTCCAGCGTCATGGAGCCGTCGTCGGCCAGCGCCACCAGGGCGTCCACCACCTCGGCCAAATTATGCGGCGGAATGTTGGTCGCCATGCCGACGGCGATGCCGCCGGCGCCATTCACCAGCAGGTTCGGCAGCTTGGCCGGCAGGACCGTGGGTTCCCGCGTGGTTTCATCGTAGTTCGCCTGAAAGTCGACCGTGTCTTCGTCGATGTCGGCCAGCAGGTGCTCCGAGGCGGCCCGCGCCAGGCGCGCCTCGGTGTAGCGCATGGCCGCCGGCGGATCGTCGTCGATCGAACCGAAGTTGCCTTGGCCGTCGATCAGCTCCAGCCGCATCGACCAGGGCTGCGCCATGCGCACCATGGCGTCATAGATCGCCTTGTCGCCGTGCGGGTGGTACTGGCCCATGACGTCGCCGACGATGCGCGCCGACTTGCGATAGGCGCGGTTCCAGTCGTAGCCCTGCTCCTTCATCGAAAACAGGATGCGGCGATGCACCGGCTTCAGGCCGTCGCGCACATCGGGCAGCGCACGCGCGACGATTACGCTCATCGCGTAGTCGAGGTAGCTGCGCCGCATCTCTTCTTCGATGGTCACCGGCTGCACGCCGTGGTCGCGCGGCTGGCCAGCGTTGGGGGGCAGGCTGTCGGTCACTCGGGCAATTCTCGCTAGGCAAAGGGGTTGCGCACGTCGGGCGTTGGCTCGGCGGAAATGGCCGCCGGCGCCCGCGTTCGGCGGCGCTTCAGGAACGTCCCGACGCTAGCACAGCCACCCAGTCGTCACAATCTCGCGGGCAGCCGAAAATGGCTCGGATAATTCATTGAAATATATGATCTATTCGGAACTTCTTGCGACCCCCGCGACGCCTTCTTCACTTCCCCGTGTCGCGGCGGCGGATTCGGGCCGAATCGGCCCAGGAGTCGAGCCTACAAAAGGCAAACGGCGCGACCACCCCGGACGGGGCGATCACGCCGCTGAAACTTTGGAACGCAGACGCGCTGGTTAGCGCGCAGCGTCCTTCAGGTTCTTCGCCGCCTTGAAGCCGACAGACTTGCTGGCGGCGATCTTGATGGTCGCGCCGGTCTGCGGATTGCGGCCCATGCGCGCCGCACGCTTGCGAACGCTGAAGGTGCCGAGGCCGGCGACACGAATGCCTCCACCCTTCAGACCCTTCTCGATCGCGCCAATGAAGGCGTCGACCGCGTCCTGCGCCGAGGCCTTCGAGACGCCAGCCTTATCTGCGACGTGCGCGATGATATCGGCCTTGGTCATGGACTTGGACATAACAACAGCCCTCCCTGTCAAACGGTGAACTAGCTATGAGAGAAACCGGAAGGCAAGGTCAAGCACGAAACGCCGCCCGCCGGCTGCATCAGAACGGAATATCGTCATCCAGATCGCCGCGCGGGGGCGCCGAACCGCGCCCACCACCCGACCCGCCGCCGGCCCCGCCACCGGGGCCACCCCCGTCGCCGCCATAGCCGCCAGGGTCGCCACCCGAGTCGCCGCCGCCGCCGCGCGTGTCGAGCATCGTGATCTCGCCACGGAAGGCACGCAGCACGACTTCGGTCGAGTACTTCTCCTGGCCGCTTTGGTCCTGCCACTTGCGGGTTTCCAGCTGGCCTTCGATATAGACCTTGGAGCCCTTGCGCAAATAGCTCTCGCAAAGCTTGACGAGGTTATCGTTGAACACGACGACGCGGTGCCACTCGGTACGCTCCTTGCGTTCGCCGCTGGCCTTGTCGCGCCAGGTCTCCGAGGTGGCCACCGACAGGTTGCAGACACGCCCACCACTCTGCATCGTGCGCACCTCGGGGTCGCGCCCAAGATTGCCGACCAGAATGACCTTGTTGACGCTACCTGCCATACGCTGACCTTTCACACACACCGGAGTCGTTCAGTATCCGAGGCGCCGACTCTAAACAACGTAGCCGGGCAAAACCAAGGAGATTTCGGCTTCGTGACAGCGTTGCCTGTGGGTAGGCGCGGGCCTCCGACCGGGCATCGCCGTCCACCGCTTTGTCCGTCGCCTGACGCGTGCTATCTGAAGAACGAAACGCGAAGATAGAGGCCCCTCCCCCATGACCGCCCCTCTGCACGGCACCATCTCGATCCGCGGCGCGCGCGAACACAATCTGCGGAATGTCTCGCTCGACCTGCCGCGCAACGAGCTGGTGGTGATCACCGGGCTTTCGGGGTCGGGCAAGTCCTCGCTGGCCTTCGATACGATCTATGCCGAGGGGCAGCGGCGCTACGTCGAGTCGCTCTCGGCCTACGCCCGCCAGTTCCTTGAATTGATGCAGAAACCCGACGTCGACTCGATCGAAGGACTGTCGCCGGCGATCTCAATCGAGCAGAAAACCACCTCGAAGAATCCGCGCTCCACCGTCGGCACGGTGACGGAAATCTACGACTACATGCGCTTGCTGTGGGCGCGGGTCGGCATCCCCTATTCGCCGGCTACCGGCCTGCCGATCGAAAGCCAGACCGTCTCGCAGATGGTCGATCGCGTGATGGAATTGCCGGAAAATACCCGACTTTACCTGTTGGCGCCCATCGCGCGCGGCCGCAAGGGCGAGTTCCGCAAGGAGCTGGCCGACCTGATGAAGCGCGGCTTCCAGCGGGTCAAGATCGACGGCAAGCTGATGGA
Source organism: Rhodospirillales bacterium (assembly GCA_038363005.1). GTDB lineage: Bacteria > Pseudomonadota > Alphaproteobacteria > Kiloniellales > JACOMY01 > JAKOWB01. The sequence continues at coordinate 1,664 of JBBQBI010000015.1, read as the reverse complement.
GATCGCCGAGGCGCCGGCTCTGGACAAAAAACGCAAGCACGACATCGAGGTGGTGGTCGACCGCCTGGTGGTGCGCCAGGGCCTGCAGCAGCGCCTGGCCGATTCCTTCGAGACGGCGCTGGAGCTGGCCGACGGCCTGGCCTTCACCGAGGACGCCGATTCGGCCGAGCGCATCACCTTCTCGGCCAAGTTCGCCTGCCCGGTCTCCGGCTTCACCATCGAGGAGATCGAGCCACGTCTCTTCTCCTTCAACTCGCCGCACGGCGCCTGCCCGGCCTGCGACGGCCTGGGCGCCACCATCTACTTCGACCCCGTCCTGGTGGTGCCGGACGAGGGCAAGAGCCTGGAGGACGGCGCGGTCGAGCCCTGGGCCGGCTCCACCTCGCCCTATTACCAGCAGACCTTGGAGAGCCTGGCGCGGCACCTGAAGGTGTCGATGCGCACAGCCTGGAACAAGCTGCCGGAGAAGGCGCGGCAGATGATCCTCTTCGGCTCCGACGGGGCCGAGATCCGTATGCGCTACGACGATGGCCTGCGCGCCTACGAGACCAAGAAGGCCTTTGAGGGCGTGATCCCCAACATGGACCGCCGCTGGCGCGAGACCGACAGCGACTGGGTGCGCGAGGAGCTGGGCAAGTACCAGGGCCAGCGCCCCTGCGAGACCTGTCAGGGCGACCGCCTGAAGCCCGAAGCCTTGGCGGTGAAGGTCGGCGGCCAGTCGATCAGCCAGGTTGCGCGGCTGGCGGTCGGCGACGCGCTGGCCTGGTTCGGCGGGCTGGAAGAGCAGCTGAAGCCGCAGTCGCGCGAGATCGCGCACCGCATCCTGAAGGAAATCCGCGACCGCCTGCGCTTCCTGTCCGACGTCGGGTTGGACTACCTGACCCTGGCGCGCGCCTCGGCCACGCTGTCAGGCGGCGAGAGCCAGCGCATCCGCCTGGCGTCGCAGATCGGCAGCGGCCTGACCGGCGTGCTCTACGTGCTGGACGAGCCCTCGATCGGGCTGCACCAGCGCGACAACGCGCGCCTCCTCGAAACATTGAAGCGGCTACGCGACCTCGGCAATACCGTGATTGTGGTCGAGCATGACGAGGACGCCATCCGTCTCGCCGATTACGTCGTCGATGTCGGCCCCGGCGCCGGCACCCATGGCGGCCACATCGTTGCGCAGGGCACGCCATCAGATGTGATGAACAATCCGAAATCGCTGACCGGGAAATATCTCACCGGCGAAATGTCCGTGGAAATTCCGGAGCGGCGGCCGCCGAACCATCGCCGCACCATCAAGGTGATCAACGCGCGCGGCAACAACCTCAAAAACGTCTCGGCGGAAATTCCGCTGGGGCTGTTTACCTGCGTCACCGGCGTGTCCGGCGGCGGCAAGTCGACGCTCTTGATCGACACTTTATACAAAGCCATCGCGCGCAAGCTCAACAACGCCAGCGAAGGCGCAGCGCCGCACGACCGCATCGAGGGCCTCGAGCATATCGACAAGATCATCGACATCGACCAGTCGCCGATCGGGCGGACGCCGCGATCGAACCCCGCGACCTACACCGGCGCGTTCACGCCGATCCGCGAATGGTTCGCGGGCCTGCCCGAGAGCAAGGCGCGCGGCTACGAGCCCGGCCGCTTCTCGTTCAACGTCAAGGGCGGCCGCTGCGAGG
>JBBQBI010000014.1:0-108349 GCA_038363005.1 Rhodospirillales bacterium | reverse complement strand
GGCTTGGGGGCCCCGGGTGTTTCGGTGGGTTTTTTGGCTTGGCTGGGGGGGGGGGGGGGTATTGGGGCCCCCCCGGGGGCGGGGGGGGGGGGCCGCGCCCTGTGCGTCAGGCTATTGGACGGCCAGCGCCTTTTCGATCAGCGCGGCGCCGCCCTCGACCTCTTCCGAGAAGACCTTGTAGGAGGTCGCCTTGGCGATGGCGAGCCAGGCGTCATAATCGGCCGGGCTCATCTCCACCACCTCGACACCCTTTTCCTTGAAGACGTCGATCATCTCCTGGTCGAGCTTGCGGGCCTCGCCCTTGAAGTAGTCCTCGGCCTTCTGGCCGGCGGCCATGAGGGCCGCCTGCTGGTCGGCGCTCAGCGCGTCCCAGGACTTCTTCGACATCAGGATCGGCTCGTACATGAACCACAGCGCGTTGGCACCCGGCGCCGTCAGGCAGACCACCTGCTCATAGAGCCGGTAGGAGACGAAGGAGCCCGAGGAGGTGTTGGTCGCGTCCAGCACGCCAGTCTGCATTCCGGTATAGATCTCCGACGAGGCCATGGAGGAGATCGAGGCGCCGGCACCCGCCAGCATCTGCTCGAAGGCCGGTCCCGCGGCGCGCGTCACCTGGCCGGCGATGGTATCGGGCGAGGTGATGCAGTTCTTCTTCGAGGCGAAGCCGCCGGCCAGCCAGGCATCGGCCAGCACCACGACGCCGTTCTGCTCGACCAGCGCCTTGATGTCGGCCATGAAGGGCGAGTCGTTCATCCGCTCGGCCCGGTCATGGTTGCGCACCAAGCCCGGCATCAGGGTGGCGGAAAACTGCGGCACGCGGCCGGAGGCGTAGTCCAGCGGGAAGGCGGCGATGTCGAGCTGCCCGTTGACCATGGCGCCCCACTGGTCCTTGGCCTTATAGAGCGACTGGCCCGGATAGATCTGGATGGCTAGGCCGACGTTGGCGGCCTCAACCTCGCGCGCCAGCAGCTGCACCATCTCGTCGCGCACGTCACCCTTGCCGCCGGGCCACTGGTGCGAGGCCTTCAGGGTAATGGTATCGGCGCCGGCAGCGCCGGTCGCCATGACCAGAGCAGCAGCAGCCAAAAGGCTCTTGTTGAAAAATCCCATTGTCGTCCTCCCAGGTTTGCAGGGACCATCAGGCGCAGCAAGCGGCGTCCTTGGCCCTCTTGATGAGTCAGAGATAGCGCCTGACGGCATGCGGGCAAAGCCCAAAGCCGGCAGGCTGCGAAACTCGACACTGTCGGGAGCACGGTAGCCACTGCACTTCCAGGCGGCAACCCGCGGCGTGCAGCTTCCTCAGGACGGCGCGAGGCGCGCCTCGAGCTCGGCGATGCGATCCTGCAGCGGCTGGACCATGGTCATCACCTGCTCCTGCGTGAAGCGTGGCGTGATGTGCTGCGGACAGTTCCAGTCGAAGGCCGCGACGGTGATGACCAGGCCGCGCTCCACCCGGGCGCGATAGCCCGGCACCGTCAGGCGCTGCAATAGTTCCGTCTCGTCGCTGCCGACGACGCGGGCGTGGCCCAGCAGCTTGAGCCGCGTGCGGTTCACATAGTCCATGAAGAATAGCGAGACGCGGTCGTCGCCCTGCAGGTTGCCCAGGCTGATGTACTGCCGGTTACCGGCGAAATCAGCGAAGCCGATGCTGCCCTCGTCGAGCACCCGCATGAAGCCCACCGGCCCGCCGCGATGCTGGATGTAGGGCCAGCCGGTCTCGCTCACCGTCGCCAGGTAGACGCTGTCCCGCGCGCCGATGAAGGCGGCCTCGTTGGGGCCCAGGCGACTGTGGTGCTCGGGGCCCTCCTCCAGGCGCGCATAGCTGCGGCGGCTGCCCAGGCGCTCCTGCTCGCGCTGCACGGCGGGGGTGAAGGCAAGCTCGGCGAATTTGTGTGCCATGGCGGGTACTCCTGTCGGGCAGAAGGCTAGAGGCCGAGGTCGCTGAGGCCAGGGTGATCGGCCGGCCGGGGACCCAGCGGCCAGTGAAAGAGCCGCTCGCTCTCGGTGATCGGCAGGTCGTTGATGCTGGCGAAGCGGCGCTGCATCAGGCCGGTGGCATCGAACTCCCAGTTCTCATTGCCGTAGGAGCGGTACCACTGGCCGCCGGCGGCGTGCCATTCGTAGGCGAAGCGCACGGCGATGCGATTGTCCTGCCAGGTCCAGAGCTCCTTGATCAGGCGGTAGTCCAGTTCTCGCGCCCATTTGCGCTCAAGGAAGCGGACGATCTCCGCCCGGCCACGCGGGAACTCCGCCCGGTTGCGCCACTGGCTGTCGGGCGTATAGGCCAGCGACACGCGCTGCGGATCGCGACTGTTCCAGGCGTCCTCCGCCAGGCGCGTCTTCTGCACAGCGGACTCGAAGGTGAAGGGCGGCAGCGGCGGACGGTCGGTCATCTTTCGTACTCCCGGATTGCGGCCGCCCGCTCCGCGAAGAGCGGGCGGCCGGGTGGATTGAACTCAAGCCGCCGCCTGGCGCGCGGCCGCCACGGCCGGGAAGTCGACGACGGTCCCGGCGACAGTGTTGACGTAGTTGGTCAGGGTGTTGAGCGCGACGTGGGCGACGATCTCGATCACCTCGGCATCGTCGTAGCCAGCGGCCTTCACCGCCTGCAGCGCCGCATCACTGACCTGGCCACGGGCCTGCACCACCTGCGTGGCGAAGCGCACCGCCGCCGCGGCCTTGGCATCCTGCGAGCCACCGGCGCGGTTGGCGGCGATTTCCTCGGCGTCGAGCTTGGCCAGGTTCTTCGCCAGGTAGCTGTGAGCCGCCAGGCAATAGTCGCAGCCATTCACCTCGGCCACCGCCAGGGCGATGCGCTCGCGCGTCCGCACGTCCAGCCGGCCCTTGGCCAGCGCGCCGTTCAGACCGAGGTAGCCCTCCAGCGCTGCCGGGCTGTTGCCCACGACACGAAACAGGTTGGGGACGGTACCGAAAAGCTTCTGGACGGCTTGCAGCAGCGGCTGAGAGGCGGCGGGGCTGACCTCGATCGAGGCCGGGGTGGCGATACGGGACATGGCTGATCTCCTGGGTTTCCTGGGGGAAGGCGTACCGGACTGGCCGGCTGCCCAAGAGATATCCCCGACGACGGGCCGCAAGAATATCTGTAGTATGAAAGATATTCTTCCATTGAACGGAATTATCGATGGATCGCTTCCAGGAGCTGCGGGTCTTCGTCACCGTCGCCGACAGCGGCGGCCTGGCCCGCGCGGCCAAGGTCATCCACAGCTCGCCGCCGGCGGTTACACGCAGCCTGGCCGCGCTGGAGGCACGCCTGGGCGTGCGCCTGTTCGAGCGCACCACGCGCAGCCTGCGGCTGACCGAACTGGGACGCCGCTTCCTGGAGGACGCGCGCCGCGTGCTGGGTGACCTGGAGACGGCCGAGCAGGACTTGGCCGGCCTGTCGAAGGTGCCGAGCGGCCACCTGACAGTCACCGCCTCGCTCGCCTTCGGCCGCAGCGTGCTGCAGCCCATCGTCATAGACTTCATCGACGCGCATCCGCGCATCAACGTCGCGCTGCTGCTGCTCGACCGCCTGGTCGACCTGGTCGACGAAGGCTTCGACCTGGCGGTGCGCATCGGCCAGCTGCCGGATTCCGCCCTGATTGCCCGGCCGGTGGGCCAGGTGCGCCGCCTGCTGGTCGCCAGCCCGGACTACCTGGCCAGGCGCGGCGTCCCGGAAAGCCCGGAAGCACTGCGGTTGCACACCATCATCGCCCACAACACGCTGATGCCGAACCGGGAGTGGCGCTATGTCAGGGCCGGCAAGCCGGCGCGCCTGGCCCTGCCGGCGCGCCTGGAGATGAACGACGCGCACGCCTGCATCGAGGCGGCGGAACGCGGCAAGGGCATCACCATCGCGCTGTCCTACATGGCGCGCGACGCACTGGCGGCCGGTCGCCTGGTCGTGGTGCTGGACCAGCACACGCCGCCGCCCCTGCCAGTGCAGCTGGTCCATGCCCAGCGCCGCAGCGTCGCGCCCAAGCTGCGCGCCTTCATCGACTTCGCCGCGCCCCGTGTGCAGGCGCTGCTGGCCGGGGCAGCCTGAGCTAGCCGGGGCCGCCTGACCTAGAAGGTTCCGTAAAGCCGGTCGCCGGCGTCACCCAGGCCCGGAACGATGTAGCTGTTCTCGTTCAACCGCTCGTCAACCGCGGCGGTCCAGATCGCCACATCGGGATGCGCGGCTTGCAGCGTGGCGATGCCCTCGGGTGCCGCCACCAGGCAGAGGTAGCGGATCTGCCGCGCCCCGGCTTCCTTCAACCGGCTCAAGGCGGCGATCGAGGTATGGCCGGTGGCCAGCATGGGATCGCAGATCAGCACCAGGCGCTGCTCGATCAGCTTCGGCAGGCGGCGATAGTACTCCACCGCCTGCAGCGTCTTATGGTCGCGGTAAAGCCCCAGGTGCCCGACCGGTGCTGCCGGCAGCAAGTCCAGCAGCCCCTCCAGCAGGCCGTTGCCGGCCCGCAGCACGGTGACCAGCGCCGGCAGCGGTTCCGCCAAGCGGCGCACCGCGGCCGGTGCCACCGGCGTCTCCACCTGGGCTGCCACGGTGTTGCAGTCGGCCAGCGCCTCGTAGCCCAGGATCCAGCCGACCCGCCGCAGGTCGTCACGGAACATGGCCGGCGGCGTCGCGCGGTCGCGCAGCCGCGCCAGCGCGTCCTGCACGATGGGGTGTTCGATGGTGGTGACCCTGGCTGCCATGGCGCCGCCCCTCCCGCCGCTTGTCCTTGCCCAGCCTTAGCGCAGGGCGGCAGCGCGTGATAGGGGGCGAAAAAAGCCTTTCAAATCGGCCTCGGCTTCACTAAATCTCAAACCGGACGCTTTCAGTAGGATTTGTAGTCCAGGGAAACGTCGAGGAGAACCAAGGCCTTGTTCCGGCTCAATCGTTTGACCGACTACGCGGTGGTGGTGCTGACGCAGATGGCACGGCGCCCCGGCGCGCTGACCTCGGCGCAGCAGGTCGCCGACCAGGGGCAGCTGCCGCTGCCCACGGTCGCCAAGCTGCTGAATTCCTTGGCGCGGTCGGGCATCGTCGCCTCGCACCGCGGCGCCACCGGCGGCTACAGCCTGGGGCGTGGCACCAGCGACATCACGGTGGCCGATATCGTCCAGGCTCTGGAGGGGCCGATCGCGCTCACCGCCTGCGTCGAGGGCTCGCCCGATCCCTGCGGCGTGTCCTCGCTCTGCCCCATGGCGGGCAACTGGAACAAGGTGAACGAGGCGATCCGCGATGCCCTGGCCGGCGTAACGCTGGCCGACATGATCATGCCCGATGCCGCCCTGGGTCCACCGATCCTGCGGCTGAACGAAAAGACACTCTGAACAACACGACAAGACGGTCCCCACCAGCAATGTAACGAGGGGCCGCGGTACAGGAGAGAAAGTGAGCTGATGGCTGCCAAGCTGGATACCACCCGGCAGGTCGAGGAACTGGAGCGCTACAAGTACGGCTTCGTCACCGACATCGAAGCCGATACCGCGCCCAAGGGCCTGTCCGAGGAGACGATCCGCTTCATCTCGGCCAAGAAGGACGAGCCGGCCTGGCTGCTGGCCTGGCGCCTGAAGGCGTTTCGCCACTGGCTGACCATGCCGGAGCCGCAGTGGGCCAACGTGTCCTTCCCGCCGCTCGACTATCAGGACGCGCACTACTACTCGGCGCCGAAGAAGAACGACGGTCCGGCCTCGCTCGACGAGGTCGACCCCAAGCTGCTGGAAACCTATGAGAAGTTGGGCATCCCGCTGCGCGAGCAGGAGATCCTGGCCGGGGTGAAGAACAGCAACATCGCGGTCGACGCGGTGTTCGACAGCGTCTCGGTCGCCACCACCTTCCGCGCCAAGCTGGAAGAAGCCGGCGTCATCTTCTGCCCGATCAGCGAGGCGGTGCGCCGCGCGCCGGAGCTGGTGCAGAAGTACCTCGGCTCCGTGGTGCCCTACGCCGACAACAAGCATGCCTGCCTGAACTCGGCGGTCTTCACCGACGGCTCCTTCGTCTATATCCCGCCGGGCGTGAAGTGCCCGATGGAGCTGTCGACCTACTTCCGCATCAATGCCGCCAACACCGGTCAGTTCGAGCGCACCCTGATCATCGCCGACGCCGGCAGCTACGTGTCTTACCTGGAGGGCTGCACCGCGCCGATGCGCGACGAGAACCAGCTGCACGCCGCCGTGGTCGAGCTGGTCGCGCTGGACGACGCCGAGATCAAGTATTCGACGGTGCAGAACTGGTATCCCGGCGATGCCGACGGCAAGGGCGGCATCTACAACTTCGTCACCAAGCGCGCCGCCTGTCGCGGCAAGAACTCCAAGGTCTCCTGGACCCAGGTGGAAACCGGTTCGGCGATCACCTGGAAATACCCTTCGTGCATCCTGCAGGGCGACGGCTCGCAGGGGGAGTTCTACTCCATCGCCATCACCAACCACCGGCAGCAGGCCGACACCGGCACCAAGATGATCCACCTGGGCCGCAACACGAAGAGCCGCATCGTCTCCAAGGGCATCTCGGCCGGCAACTCGCTGCAGACCTATCGCGGCCTGGTGAAGATCAGTCCCAAGGCCGAGGGCGCGCGCAACTACACGCAGTGCGACTCACTGCTGATTGGCAGCCACTGCCAGGCGCACACCGTGCCCTATATCGAAAGCCGCAACGCCTCGGCCCAGGTAGAGCACGAGGCCACCACCAGCCGCATCAGTGAGGACCAGCTGTTCTACTGCCGCCAGCGCGGCATTCCGGAAGAGCAGGCCGTGGCCTTGGTGGTCAACGGCTTCTGCCGCGAAGTACTGCAGCAGCTGCCGATGGAATTCGCGGTCGAGGCGCAGAAGCTGGTCGGCATCAGCCTGGAAGGCAGCGTGGGATGACGCCAACGCTCGACACCACCCGCCTCAAGCCCGGGGTCTGGTTCGTGCGCGCTGGCCGCTGGAGCCGTGGCGTGCGGCCGGTGACCGCCGAGGGGCATCGCGTCGTGGCGATCTATATTGCCCTGGTGGCGGGCGCCCTGGTGGCCGGGATCGCCCTCTATGCCTTGACCGGCGGCCTGGCCTGGCTGGGCCTCTCGCTCGCCGGGCTGATCGGCTCGGCCGTCTGGTTTGCCACCGTCTCCGGCCGACACCTCGATCGTTCGCTGCGTTACCCTGACCTGAAAGTGAAGACCCAGTCCCATGCTTGAGATCAAGAACCTGCACGCCACCGTCGACGGCAAGGCCATCATCAAGGGCCTCGACCTGACGCTGCCCGACGGCGAGGTGCACGCCATCATGGGCCCCAACGGCTCCGGCAAGTCGACGCTGTCCTATGTGCTGGCCGGGCGCCCGGGCTATGCCGTGACCGAGGGCCAGGTGCTGCTGGATGGCGAAGACCTGCTGGCACTGGAACCCGAGGAACGCGCCGCCAAGGGCCTGTTCCTGGCCTTCCAGTATCCGGTGGAGATTCCCGGCGTCGCCAACACCACCTTCCTGAAGGAAGCCGCCAACGCGGTGCGCGTGGCGCGCGGGCAGAAGCCCTATGACGCCATGGCCTTCGTCAAGCTGCTGCGGGCCAAGACCAAGGAACTCGGCATGCAAGACGAGATGCTGAAGCGCGCGGTCAACGTCGGCTTTTCCGGTGGCGAGAAGAAGCGCAACGAGATGCTGCAGATGGCGGTGCTGGAACCTACGCTGGCGATCCTGGACGAGACCGACAGCGGCCTCGACATCGACGCGCTGAAGGTGGTGGCCGACGCGGTCAACGCCATGCGCTCGCCCAAGCGGTCCTTCCTGGTCATCACCCATTACCAGCGGCTGCTCGATCACATCGTGCCGGACCGCATCCACATCCTGGCTGGCGGCCGCATCCGCCAGTCCGGCGGCAAGGAGCTGGCGCTGGAGCTGGAAGCCAAGGGTTACGCCGCCTTTGTGGAGGCGGCATGAGCCAGCGGGTCACCAGCGACCGCGAGGCCCTGTTGCCCTTTGCCCAGCTGCTGCCGGCCGACGCCCTGGCCGCCGCGCGGGCCAAGGCGCTGGACCGCGCGCTGGAACTCGGACTGCCGACGCAGCAGGCCGAGGCCTGGCGCCACACCAGCCTGTTGGGCCTGGCCAAGCATCACTTCACCCTGCCCGGTGCCGCCGGCGCCCTGGACTCCGCGCCGCACTTCCTGGCCGAGGCCGACCGCCTGGTCTTCCTCGACGGCCTGGCGCAGCCGGGGCTGACCCAGGTCGGCGCCCTGCCCGCCGGCAGCCAGCTGGCCGACCTGTCGGCGGCGGCACCCGAGGCGCCGGCCCTGGCCAAGGATGCCAGCGCCCTGGCTGCCTTGAACCTCGCACTGTTCCAGGACGGCGCGACGCTGACCGTCGGCGCCGGCGAAACGCTGCCCCGCCCGGTCGAGCTGCAGTTCGTCAATGCCCTGGCTGAGGGCGCCGTCACCGCCCAGCCGCGCCTGCAAGTTTCGCTGGGCGCCAAGGCGCGCGCGGTCCTCGTCGAGCAGCATCGTGGCCTCGGCGACGCGCCGCGCTTCCTGAACCACCAGGCCGACATCGAGCTGGCCGAAGGCGCGACGCTGACGCACTTGATCGTCCTGGCCGAGGGCGCTGGCACCACGCACCTGGCCGAGACCCGCGTGACCGTCGCCCGCGACGCCCGCTACGAGACCCTGGTGGTACAGCTTGGCGGCCAGCTGGTGCGCCGCGACCTGAAGGTCGCGCTGGCGGCACGCGGCGCCACCGCGCTGGTCAACGGCGCCTATCTGCTGCGGGACCGCGAGCAGGCCGACCTGGTGACCGAGATCCTACATGCCGCGCCCGACACCACCAGCCGCGAGACGCTGAAGGGCGCCTTGGCCGGCGAAAGCCGCCAGGAGGTGCAGGCCTGCATCGCTATGGCCGCCGGCGCGGCGCGCGCCGACGGTCGCCTGTCCAACAAGACGCTGCTGCTGGGCGACCGCGCCACCATCTGGACCAAGCCGGAGCTGCGCATCTATCACGACGACGTACAGGCGGCGCACGGCGCCACCAGCGGCAAGCTGGACGAGGCGGCGCTGTTCTACCTGCGCAGCCGCGGCCTGCCGCTGGCGCTGGCGCGGCGCCTGCTGATCGCCTCCTTCCTTGCCGAGACGCTGGTGGGATTCGACTCTCTGCTCACCGAACCGCTGCAGGCGCTGCTGGATGCGCGCCTGACGGAGATCCAGCCATGAACGCGGTAACCAAGCCTGTGGTTGGCCACAACGCCGTGCAGGCCTTTGATGTCGAGCGCGCCCGCGCGGACTTCCCGATCCTGCAGCGCCAGGTCTATGGCAAGCCGCTGGTCTTCCTGGACAGCGCCGCTTCTTCACAGAAGCCGCGCCAGGTGATGGCCGCCATGACCCACATGGCCGAGACCTGCTATGCCAACGTGCATCGCGGCATCCACAAGCTGAGCCAGGAATCCACCGACCTCTTCGAGCAGGCGCGCAGCCGCGTGGCCCGCCACCTGAACGCAGCCAAGGACGACGAGATCGTCTTCACCAAGGGCGCCACCGAGGGCATCAACCTGGTGGCGCAATCCTGGGGCATGGCGCACCTGAAGACCGGCGACGAGGTCATCATCTCGACCCTGGAGCACCACGCCAACATTGTGCCCTGGCAAATGCTGCGCACGCGCCTGGGTATCGTGCTGAAGATCGTGCCGATCGACGACCGCGGCGCCTTCTTGTTCGAGGAATTCGAGAAGCTGCTGTCGCCGCGCACCAAGCTGGTCGCGGTGACACACGTTTCCAACGCCCTGGGCACCGTGGTCCCGGTCGCGGCCGTCATCAAGGCGGCGCACGCGCGCGGCATCCCGGTACTGGTCGACGGCTGCCAGGCAATGCCGCACCAGCGCGTCGATGTGCAGGCACTGGACGCCGACTTCTACGTCTTTGCCCCGCACAAGATCTATGGCCCGACCGGCATTGGCGTGCTCTACGGCAAGTGGGAGCGGTTGATGGAGATGCCGCCCTGGCAGGGCGGCGGCGAAATGATCGCCTCGGTCTCCTTCGAGGAGACCACCTTCAAGGAGCCGCCGCATCGCTTCGAGGCCGGCACCCCGCCGATCCTGGAAGCCATCGGCCTGACCGCCGCGCTGGACTATGTCGAGGCGCTGGGGCACGAGGCCGTGGCGGCGCACGAGGCCGGCCTGCTGGCTTATGCCACCGAGCGGCTCTCCGCCATTCCCGGCCTGACCATCATCGGCACCGCGCCGGAGAAGACCTCCATCGTCTCCTTCAATATCGAAGGCGCGCACGCGCACGACGTCGGCACCATCATCGACCGCCAGGGCGTGGCGGTGCGCGTCGGCCACCATTGCGCCGAGCCGCTGATGCAGCGCCTGGGCGTGCCGGCGACGGTGCGCGCCTCCTTCGGGCTCTACAACACCACGGCCGAAGTCGACCGCCTGGCCGAAGCGGTTCTGAAGGTGAAGGAGCTGTTCGGATGACCGAAACGCTCGACGACCTGAAGGCGCTGTACCAGGACGCCATCCTGGATCACAGCAAGCGCCCCAAGAACTTCGGCAAGCCGGCTGGCGCCACGGTGAAGGCGCGCGGCTACAACCCGCTCTGCGGCGACCAGGTGACGCTCTACCTGGCGCTGGACGAGCAGCGGCACATCCACGCCGTCGGCTTCGAGGGCAAGGGCTGCGCGCTCTGCCTGGCCTCGGCCTCGCTGCTGACCGAGGCGGTGAGTGACAAGAACGAAGATGAGGCGCGCGAGCTCGCGGGCAGTATCCGCCGCCTCTGCACTGAACAGGATTATCGGCCGTCGGCGGACCTGGAGCCGCTGCTGCCGCTTTCGGGCGTGCGGAACCATCCCGCGCGGGTGAAATGCGCGACGCTGCCCTGGCACACGCTGGTGGCGGCGCTCGACGGCAAGGGCGAGGCAACCACGGAATGAGCAATCCCTACGATCACGGCGCCAATCCCTACGCCGACACTATGGAACAGCCGGCGCCCGGCACCGAGTATTCGGCCCGGCGCGGCGAGCCCTTGGCACCCGGAACGCAAGTCGCCGCCGAGCCGGAGATCGTCGAGGCCATGCGCCAGGTCTACGACCCGGAAATCCCGGTGAACATCTACGACCTGGGGCTGATCTACAGCCTGGAGGTCAACCCGGACGGCTCAGTCCGCGTCGAGATGAGCCTGACCGCGCCGGCTTGCCCGGTGGCCGGCGAGATGCCTGGCAAGGTGGCCGAGGTGGTTTCCGCCGTGCCCGGCGTCGGCGAGGTCGAGGTGCGGCTGATCTGGGACCCGCCCTGGACCACCGAGCGCATGAGCGAAGACGCCAAACTGGCGCTTGGCATGCTTTGAGCCCATATACTATTTCCGTTACCTGGAGACTCCGCCCATGGCTGCCCCGATCCTGAACCTCACCGATGCCGCTGCCGAGCGCGTGAAGCGCCTGATGGCCAAGGCGCCCGAAGGCGGCGACCAGCCCGTGCTGGGCCTGCGCATCGGCGTCAAGTCCAAGGGCTGTTCCGGCCTCAGCTACGTCGTCGAATACGCTCGTGAGAAGAAAAAGTTCGAGGACGTGGTCGAGGACAAGGGCGTGCGCCTTTTCATCGACCCGACCGCCATCATGTTCCTGATCGGCTCGACGATGGACTACACCGAAGACAAGTTCCAGACCGGCTTCGTCTTCACCAATCCCAACGAAAAGGGCCGCTGCGGCTGCGGTGAGTCCTTCCACGTCTGACCTTGGCCACCTCTGAGCTGCGCCGCGCTGGCCCGCAAGACGTTGCCGCGCTGAACGCGCTGGCGCGCGCGGCCTACGCGACCTGGGTGCCAATCCTGGGGCGGGAGCCGCAGCCCATGGCGACAGACTGGGCGGCGCTTTTTGACCGCATGGAGATCTGGGCGCTGGACGGCCCGGCCGGCCTGGACGCCTCCCTGGCGCTGGAACCCGGCGCGGGCTGCGTCACCATCTGGTCGGTCGCGGTGTGCCCGGCCCGCCAGGGCGCGGGCCTGGGCCGCGCCCTGCTCGACTTCGCCGAGGCGCGGGCGCATGCCCTCGGCCAGGGCGAGATCCGCCTCTTCACCAACGCGCTGATGGCGCGGAACATCGCGCTCTACGGCGCCCGCGGTTACCGCGAGACAGGGCGCGAGGTGACAGCGGCCTGGACAGCGGTGCACATGGCGAAGGCTGTCCAACCACTCACACGCTCGACTTGACCCGGTTTCATGCATAGAATTTGCAATCTCTGGTGGATTCCGGCCGTTCGATGCCAGAGTTGTGTCGATACGTCTTACAGGTAATCTTGACCCATATTTCGTAGATGACTTGCTGTTTTTTCTACTCGATAAAAGACGGAACTCAAGAGAAGGGGTGCTAAAGTGGCTGTGCCCAAGAAATCAGATGCGCGTAAGGCAAAAACACCTCAAAAAAAGTCAGCAAGTGATGATGACGGTTCAGGTAACGCGCGCTATCCGAGGCATTCCGTCGAAGCCGCGTTACGTATTCCAAGAGCAATTCTTGAGCAGAACGCCGGCAACGCCTGCTCACAGAAAGAGGCCGCTAACTTCCTCGGCTTCAAGGAAGATCATGGGCCATTCCGTCTAGAAGTAAGTTCCGCTTTAAAGTTTGGCTTTTTGCAGAGACCCTCCCCGGGAAAAATTGAACCTTCTGCTCTGGCCAAGCAGATAATCCGGCCACACAATCCTGCGGATGAATTGGATGGATATCGCCAGTCTATTCTTCTAGCCCCCCAGATTTCAGATGTTTACAAACATTATCGCGGCGAAAACCTCCCAGACGATCAGTTTTTAAGAAATTCTGTTGTAGATACTTACAAAGTGCCGGCCGCAAAATTTGAAGAATTTAAAGGTATTTTTGTATCTTCTTTAGAAAAGGCACAGTTGTTAGTAAAGCATGGCGATAAATATAGAGTAGTTGATTTCTTGTCAGGAGAACCGAGCACTCAGGATCGCTCGGATAGAATAAAACAATTGGGGAAGGGCGTACCCGTTAGTGCAAGTGACTCCTGTTTCGTGATGCAACCATTCTCACCACCCTTAGGGGGTTACTATGAGTCTATTTACAAACCTGCCATTGAAAAGGCAGGCCTAACTGCGGTGCGAGCAGACGCGGATATATTCGGAACAGGGAAGATTATCGACCAAGTTTGGCATGGAATAAATGCAGCGAAAGTCTTAGTTGCTGAGCTAACCTCGCGGAATCCAAACGTCTTTTATGAGTTGGGGCTAGCTCATGCTTTGCGTAAACCTGTCGTCTTAGTTTCTTCGAACGAAGAAGATGTTCCTTTTGATTTACAACATATTCGCGTTATTTACTACACTGTCACCGATCCGTTCTGGGGTTCAAAACTGATTGAAAAAGTTGCAGAAAATATACTTTCCGCAATCAGGTCACCTGAAGAGGCAATATTCAAAGGCCCCTCTGCATAACAGTGCCTTCGGACGATTGATGGATTCTAATATGTTCACCAGTCAGTGCACCACGCCCACCAGCCACAGCGTCAGCCCGGGGAAGAGCACCAGCAGCACGACGCGGGTCACGTCGCTCGCCAGGAAGGGCACGATGCCCTTGAAGGTCTCGCTCAAGGGCACGTCGCGAGCCGCCTGATTGATGATGAAGGCATTGAGGCCGACCGGCGGGGTGATCAGCCCCATCTCCACCGTGGTCAGCGCCAGGATGCCGAACCAGATGGCGGTCTGTTCGGTGGTCAGCCCGAAGTCGAGCGACAGCACCACCGGCAGGAAGATCGGCACGGTCAGCAGGATCATCGACAACGAGTCCATGATGCAGCCCAGGACCAGGTAGATCAGCAGCATCAGCGCCACGATCAGCACTGGCGAGAGGCCGAGCTCAAGGATCGCCTGCGACAGCTCGTCGGGCACGTGGGCAAAGGCCAGCAGCGACTTGAAAAGGTCCGCGCCCAGCAGGATCAGGAAGATCATCGAGGTGGAGACCGCGGCGTCGCCCATCACCTCCACCAGGTCGCGCCAGGCCAAGCGGCGCTGCAGCAGCGCCAGCAGTGCGGTGGCGATGACACCGACCGAGGCGGCCTCGGTCGCGGTGAACCAGCCGAGGTAGATGCCGCCGATCACCAGGAAGAACAGCAGCACCGCCTGCCAGGTGCCGGCCAGGCCACGCCAGCGCGCCGCCCAGCCGACCCGCGTGCCGGCCGGGCCGGAGTCTGGCTTCAGGCGCACATAGACGCTGATGGCGATGACATAACCCAGCGCCGCCAGGGCCCCCGGCACGAAGGCGGCGGTGAAGAGCTTGATCAGGTTCTGCTCCGCCATGATGGCGTAGATCACCAGCACCACCGACGGCGGGATCAGGATGCCGAGCGAGCCGCCGGCGGCCAGCGTGCCAGTCGCCAGCGCGCCGGAATAGCCGCGCGCGCGCATCTCCGGCAGCGCCACCTGCGCCATGGTCGAAGCGGTGGCCAGCGAGGAGCCGCAGATCGCGCCGAAGCCGGCGCAAGCCCCAACGGCGGCCACCGCCAACCCGCCGCGCCGGTGGCCGAAGAAGTCGTTGAAGGCGGCGAAGAGCGCGCGCGATAGCCCGCCCTTGGTGGCGAAGGAGCCCATCAGGATGAACAGCGGCACCACCGAAAGGTCGTAGGAGGCGAAGCGGTAGTAGACCACGCCCTTGAGGTGCGCGCCGAGCGAGGTCCAGCCGACGATCGACCAGTAGCCGGCGATGCCGACGGCGATCATCGCCACGGCGATGGGCACGCGCAGCGCGAAGAGCCCCAGCATCGCCAGGAAGGCCAGGCCGCCGACCTCCAGCCCGCTCATGCCGCCACCTGCGCCGGCCGCTGGAGCAGATCATTCCAAGCCTGCAGCAGGAGGATCAGGATGGAGAGCGCCAGACCGAGCAGCACCGGCACGAAGAAGGGCCAGATTGGCCAGGCCAGGATCACCGTCTGCTCGTCACCGCGCCAGGCATCCAGGGCACCGGCCACGCCGCGCCACAGCAGCAGGGCGAAGAGCCCGGCGAAGAGCAACGCCGCCAGGCCATCCAGCCGCCGACGCCAGCGCGCCGGCGCCCAGTTGGTCATGAAGTCGACGATGACGTGGCCGCGCTTGGCCTGGGCATAGGGCAGTAGCAGCCCGACCCCAGCCGCGATGCCGTTCTCCATGATCTCGAAGTCACCCGGCAGCGGCTGGTTGAGGATCGCCCGCCCCAGCACCGACAGCACCGTCATCAGCGCCAGGCCGAGCAGCACGGCACCGCCGGCCCCGGCGCTGGCGACGGCGGCCAGCCAGAGCGGCCGGCCGACCGGACCCGCGAAGACTCCCGCCGCTGCCACCGCCGCGCCGGACCTACTGTGCCGGGGAATACTTGTCGATCAGCCGCAACGCCTCGTTCAGCAGCATGGCGCCGTCATAGCCGGCGGCGTTCATGTCCTCGATCCACTTGTCGGTGACCGGCCGGGTCTTGTCGACCCAACGCTGCGTCTCGGCCTCGTCCAGGTAGATCATCTTGTTGCCGTGATCGATGGCTTCCTGCAGGCCCTGCTGCTCGCGCACGTCCCACAGCGCGCCGATGCGCTTGGCCTCGGGCACGCCTTCGGCGGCGTTGACGATGGCCTTCAGGTCGTCCGGTAGCGCATCCCACACCGCCTTGTTCATGCCGAGGAAGAAGACCGCGGTATAGAGGCCGCGCGGCCCGCCCAGGATGGTGTGGCTCTTCACCAGCTCGGGGATCTTCAGTGAACGCGTGACCTCGAAGGGCAGCACGGCGCCGTCGATCACGCCCTTGGAGATCTGCTCCGGCACCTGCGGCACCGGCATGAAGACGGCGGTGGCGCCCAGCGCTTCCAGCGCCTCGCCGATCAGGCGCGACGGGGCGCGGATCTTCAGCCCCGCCATGTCCTCCAGCTTCGCGATCTCCTTGTCGCGGACATGGATTTCGCCGGGGCCATGGGCGTGCCACAGCAGCGGATGCACCTCGCCGAACTCCGCCTGCAGGTAGAGCTCGCCGAACTCCTCCACCGCCTGGCTGTTGGTCTCGGCAGTGCCCGACATGAAGGGCAGCTCGAACACCGAGGCGATGGGGAAGCGCCCGGCGCTGTAGCCCGGCAGGGTCCAGACCACGTCGACCACGCCGTCCCGCGCCTGGTCATAGAGCTGCGGCGCCTTGCCGCCGAGTTGCATCAGCGGATAGATCTCGATGGCGATGCGGCCGCCGGAGTCCTTTTCCAGGCGTTCCTTCCAGGGGGTCAGCAGGTCGACCTGGGTCGCCGAGTTGGGCGGCAGGAAGTGCTGAACGCGCAACGTGACCTCGGCGGCCGAAGCCGGCAGCGCTAACGGCGCGGTAGCAAGCAGCAACGCAGCAGCAAGGGAACGCAGGCGCATGACATCCTCCCGGGAAACTCAGCCGTGCGGCCAAGGCAGGTCAGCCTAACTTGCCTGCCACGGAGGGCAAAGGGCATCCTTGCGCTGCAACAACGAGGACCAGAGCCGTGACCGACTTTTTCGCCCTACCCGCTTGGCCAACCCCCAGCCTGCCCATCGTCGGTCGCGCCGAACGCTTCGCCGTGCGGCGCATCTTCTGTATCGGCCGTAACTATGCCGACCACGTGCGCGAAATGGGCGGCGATCCCAACCGCGGTTCGCCGATCTTCTTCATGAAGCCGGCCGACGCGCTGGTCACCGATGGGCAGCCGCTGCCCTACCCGGTGGCGACCCAGGACCTGCACCACGAGGTGGAGCTGGTCTGCGTGCTGGGCGAGGACCTGCGGCCCTGGGGCTATGCCGTCGGCCTCGACATGACGCGGCGCGACCTGCAGGCCAAGGCCAAGGCAGCGGCGGCGGCGTGGGAAATCGCCAAGGCCTTCGAGGCCTCGGCCGTGGTCGGCGCGCTGCTGCCGGCAGCGGATTGGAGCGGGCCGGCTAACCCAGGACTCTCCCTGACAGTGAACGGCGCGGTGCGCCAGTCCTCGCCGCTCGACCACATGATCTGGTCGCTCGAGGAGATTCTGAAGGAACTCGGCGCGCTCTTCACCTTGAAGCCCGGTGACCTAATCTTCACCGGCACCCCGGCCGGCGTCGCCGCGGTGCAGCGAGGCGACAAGCTCGAGGCCGCGATCGAGGGCCTGCCGCCGCTCAGCACGGTGGTGGTGTGACCGCACCCGAGCGTCTGACCCAGGCCGCCGCGCGACGCATCGCGCTGGCGGCGCAGGGCTTTGCCGAGAAGCGGCCAGCCCGGGCCAACGCCGGGCATTTTGACCGCATGCTACGACGCTTGCAGGTGTTGCAGATCGACTCGGTCAATGTGCTGACACGCTCGCACTATCTGCCGGGCTTCGCACGACTGGGCAGCTACGCCCAGACGCTGCTGGAACAGGCGGCCTGGAGCCAAGGCAAGCGGCGGCGCCTGTTCGAGTACTGGGGCCACGAGGCGTCGCTGCTGCCGCTCGAGCTGCAGCCCTACGTCCGCTGGCGCATGGCCGACGCCGCCGCCGGCAAGGGGCTCTATAGCGGCCTGGCCAAGTTCGGCCGCGAGAACCGCGCCTTCTGCGATGCCGTGCTGCGCGAGATCGCGACACGCGGCGCCATGGGCGCTGGCGAACTGGAGGACGGCGGCAAGGGCGCCGGCGGCTGGTGGGGCTGGAGCCGCGGCAAGATGGCGGTGGAATGGCTCTTCTGGGCCGGCCTCATAACCACCCGCACCCGGCGCAATTTCGAGCGCATCTACGATCTGCCGGAGCGCGCACTGCCGGCCCACATCATCGCCCGGCCGACGGTGCCGAAGAACGACGCCATCCGCCACCTGCTGGCACAGTCCGCCCGCGCCATGGGCCTGGGCACCCAGGCCGAGCTGCGCGACTACTTCCGTCTGCCGGTGGAGGGCCTGCGCGCCCGCCTGGCCGAGCTGGTCGAGGAGGGCCTGCTGCTGCCGGTCGAGGTGCAGGGTCTGCGCCAGCAGCATTTCCTGCACCGTGACGCGCGGCGCCCACGCAAGGTACAGGCCCAGGCGCTGCTGTCGCCGTTCGACAATCTGGTGTGGGAACGCGACCGCACCGAACGCCTCTTCGACTTCCGCTACCGGCTGGAGATCTACACACCGGGGCCGAAGCGTAAGCACGG
Source organism: Rhodospirillales bacterium (assembly GCA_038363005.1). Lineage (GTDB taxonomy): Bacteria > Pseudomonadota > Alphaproteobacteria > Kiloniellales > JACOMY01 > JAKOWB01. The sequence continues at coordinate 90,311 of JBBQBI010000014.1, read as the reverse complement.
CTACTACGTGCTGCCCTTCCTGCTGGACGAGGCGCTGGCCGCCCGCGTCTGCCTGAAGTCGGAGCGCGCGGCCGGCGTGCTGAAGGTTAACACCGCGCACCTGGAAGCTGGCCAGGACGCCGGCCAGGTGGCCGCGCCGCTGGCGCAGGAGCTGCGCCGCATGGCCGGCTGGTTGGGGCTGGAGCGCGTCAGCGTCGGGCGCAAGGGCGACCTGGCGGGCGACCTTGGCCGGGCCGTAAGGTCGCTGCAGTAATTCAGGCTACAGCGTCACCCACTGGCCCAGGCCGCGCGCCACGGCGGCACGCCACACCAGCTCGGCCGCCACCAAGTCCTCCATCGCCGTGCCCATGGCCTTGTAGAGCGTAATCTCCGCGGCGGTTCGGCGGCCGGGCCGGCTGCCTGCCACTACCTCGCCCAGCTCGGTCGCCTGGGCCGCGTCGCGGCCGGCCAACTCGGGACAGCCAACCGGCACCGGCTGGAACGCCTCGCGCGTCTCGACGAAAAGCCGGGCGCGCTCCAGCAGCGCCGGCGGCAGCTCGCCGCGCGGTGGCGCATAGCCCACCGAGGTCACGTGCGTGCCGGGCCGCAGCCAGTCGGCCTCGATCACCGGGTCATAGGCGTGGGTGCAGAGGCAGATCACGTCGGCGTCGGCCACCGCCGCTCGCAGGTCGGTGACCGCGCGTGCGCCAGGCTGCGTCGCCGCCAGGCGCACGGCGTCCTCCGGCAGCAGCGAGGCGACGCGGATCTCGGCGAAGTCGTCGGCCAGCGGCAGCAGGCGCAGATGCTCCCGCCCCTGCACGCCGGCACCCACCAGCGTCACCACCCGCGCGTCGCGACGCGCCAGCAGCCGCACCGACAGCACGGCGGCCGCGGCGGTGCGGATCGCGGTGATCGCCGTGCCGTCCAGCAGACAGAGCGGCACGCCGGTGGCCGGATCAAACAGCGTGATCAGCCCCAGGTGGTTCGGCAGGCCGCGCGCCAAGTTGCCCTCGAACACTGCGACCTGCTTAACCGCCAGCGGCCGCCCGGCCTGCCAGGCCGGCATGGACAGCAGGAAGCCCTGGCCGGGCACCGTCAACTCAGGTCGTGCCGGCACCTGCACCGCCCCGGCCGAGAGCGCGGCGAACCCCTCGGCCAGGGCGGCCAGCAGCGCGGCGGGATCCAGCAGCGCCTCCACCGTCGACTCATCCAGGACCAGCAATGGCAAGGCCCCCTTGCGGATCTCGGCGGCTGAAATGTGCGAGCGCTCGACATTCGTCTGGCTCATGGTGGCTGACCCTCCTGTTGCAGCATCCCGCCGTCGAGCCAGATTTGCCTTGGCTGCTGTCCAGGCATCAAATGACTTCTCGGCCAACTGCATTACCTGGAGTTATGTCGTGTCCCGCCGCCTGCCCAACCTGACCGCTCTGCGTGCCTTCGAGGCGCTGGGGCGGACGCTCAGCTTCACCCGCGCCGCCGGCGACCTGGGGGTCACCCAGGCGGCGATCAGCCGCCAGGTGAAGGCGCTGGAGCAAGCACTGGCGGTGCGTCTGGTGGAGCGCAGCGTCCAGGGCAACCGCCTGACCGATGCCGGGGAAGCCCTGTTCAGCAGCCTGCATGGCGCCTTCGATGCCATCGAGGCGACGGTCGAGCGCATCGCCGGCAGTGCCGGCCGGCAGCTCCTCAACCTCAGCGTGGCCCCCTTCTTCTCGGCGCGCTGGCTGACCCCGCGCCTGATGCGCTTCCACCGCCGCCATCCGGACATCGAGTTGCGGCTGCACCATGCCTACGAGCCGGCGGACTTCCGCCGCGCCGCCATCGACCTGGGCATCAACTGGTGCCGCGCCCCGCTGCCCGGCGTAGCGCAGGAACTGGTCATGCCCGGCGACCTGACGCCGGTCCTCAGCCCGGGCCTGGCCCGGCGCCTCAAGGGGCCGCGCGGGCCGGCGGGACTGGCCGGCGCGCCGCTGCTCTACGAGTTCGAGTTTGCCGACTGGGAGGCCTGGTTCGCCGCCCAGGGCAGCCGCCTGCCGGCCAAGGTAGAGAGCATGCGGTTGAACGATTCCCACGCCCTGCTGCGCGCCGCTTTGGACGGGCACGGCGTGGCGCTGTTCTTCGCCGGCTTGGCACAGGAAGACCTGGCGGCGGGACGCCTGCTGCAGCCCTTTCCGACGCTGGTCCATCGCGGCTTCGACTATCGCCTGACCTGGGATGCCGGCGGCGCGCTGCCGGCCAAGTCCAAGGCCTTCCGGCGCTGGCTTCGGCAGGAAATCGAACGGCCCGCTGGGGGCTAGCTGACCCAGTCCCGTTGCAGCAGTCGGCCTTCGGCAGCCAGGGCCACCGGCGCCTCGATGCGCAGCCGCGCACCGCTGACCACGCAGCGGCAGCGGCCGCCACGGGGCGAACTGGACACCGCCCGCAGGTCGTCACGACCCAGCCGCGCCGCCCAGAAGGGCGCGGCCAGCGCGTGCTGGGTGCCACCCGCCGGGTCCTCGATCAGCGACTTCATCGGCGCGAAGAGGCGGCTGACGAAATCCACCTGGCTTCCAGGCGCCGTGGCCAGCACCAGCGCGTCAACGCTGCGCAGCGCCAAGGCGTCGGCCGGCAGGCTGGCCAGCGCCGCCTCGTCGTCGAACAGTGCGATGTAGGCTGGGTAACCCTGCTGCCGGCGCCACCAGCCGCGCGGCTCGCCGCCCAGCGCGGCAGCCCAGGGCGGCGCCTCGGTCGGCTCCACGGCAATGCCGGGGATGTCGATGATCGCCCCACCAGGCAGGGGCCAGGCCTCAACGGTGCCGCCACGCGCCTGCAGCACCAGCCGGTCGCTGGCGCGCTCCGGGCCATCGAACAGTGCGCGCGCGCTGGCCAGCAATGCATGGCCGCAGATTTCGTTCTCCACGATGGGCGGAATGGAGAAGACGCGCACCGCATAACGGCTGGCGGCCCCCACCACGAAAGCGGTCCAGGCGTTCAGCTCGCCAGCGATGGCGCGCATCATGGGTTCAGGCGGCCAACCGTCGATCAGGAAGACCGCGGCCGGGTTGCCCTGCCCCGGTCGATCGCCGAAGGAATCGTAGATCTGAAACACCGGCCCATTGATCGCCATGGCCTTGTCGACACTCCCAATGACCGGCATGAACCCACCGCAGGGCACTTCGGCGACACCATGACTGGTTGCCGTGCCAGACCCGTGCGAGAGAATGCCCCATGTCTTACCTGACGTTGATTCGACAACACCGCCGGCTAATTGGCTACGGCTTTCTTCTCGCTTTATTTTCGTCCTTTGGGCAAACCTATTTCATCTCCATATTCAATGCCGACATCCGCTCCGCCTATGGGTTGAGCCAGGGTGGTTTCGGTACGATTTATTCGCTTGCTACGCTAACCAGCGCCGCCCTGGTGATCCGCAGCGGCGGCCTGATCGACCGCTTGCCACTGCGGCGCTACAGCCTCGGCATCCTGGGCGGCCTGGTACTGGCCATGGCCTATATGAGCCTGATGCCGGCGCTGTCGCCGCTGCTGCTGTTTCCCGCCATCCTGCTGCTGCGCTTCTTCGGCCAGGGTCTGACCAGCCAGGCCTCGGTCATCGTAGTGTCGCGCTACATCGAAGGTGGACGCGGCAAGGCTATCGCATTGAGCGCCTTGGGCTATTCGACGGGTGAGGCGCTGCTGCCCACTCTCACCGTCGCCCTGGTCGGCCTGCTGGGCTGGCGCTGGACCTGGGGTGCGTTGGCCCTGGTGCTGGCCGCCGTCGCCCTGCCGCTGGTGATTTGGCTGCTGCGCGGCCAGGAGCGCCGCCATGCCGAATTGATGGAACGCCTGGCGACGGCGCCGGCCGCCGCCGGCCGGCTCTGGGGCCGGCGCGCCGTGCTGCGCGATCCCTTCTTCCAGCTGCTGCTGCCGGCGACCCTGGCGCTGGGCTTCATCAACACCGGCATCTTCTTCTGCCAGGTACCGCTGGTCGAGGCCAAGGGCTGGAGCCTCGGCGACTTCGCCGCCGCGGTGGCGGTCTACGCGGGCTCCAGCGTCGCCACCTCGCTGCTGGCCGGACCGCTGGTCGACCGCCTGGGGCCGCGGCGCCTCTTCCCCTTCGTGCTGCTGCCGATCACCTTCGGGCTGTTGCTGCTGGCGCTGTCCGAGCATCGGCTCGCCATCGTCGGCTTCATGCTGGCAGCCGGCATCAGCGGCGGCTTCTTCAACCCGGTGGCCAGCGCGCTGTGGGCCGAAACCTACGGAGTCGCCAACCTGGGGGCGATCCGCGGAATGATTGGCGGCCTGATGGTACTGGCCACCGCCCTGTCGCCGGCGATCATGGGCCTGCTGCTCGACGCTGGCGTGGCGATGAACACCCTGGTGCTGCTCTGCGCCGGCTACGCCTTCGTCGCCATGCTGCTGGTGCCGCTAGCAACAAGGCGGCGCGCTCTGCCCGTGCTGCCGGCCTAGCCGTTCAGCGCGCGACCGATAGTCTCGCAGGCGCGAAAGGTTGCCATGCGGAAGGAATCGCTGAGGTAGTCGGGCCAGGTCGAGAGCTTGGCCACCACCAGCTGGTCGACCGGGTCGATCCACAGCATTTGGCCAAAGATGCCCAGGCCCACCTGGCGGCGGCGTTCCGGCGCCAGGGCCCACCATTGCCGGCTGTAGCAGGCGCCCGGCGCATCGGGGAAGCGGGCGCCATAGTTTGCCGCGAAAGCCGCGGTGTCGCCCTGGCTGCACTGCGCCACCCAGGCCGCCGGAACCACCTGGCGGCCGCCGACCGAGCCCTCCTCAAGGAAGATCTGGCCGAAGCGGGCATAATCCGACAGCGCCGCGTTGAGCCCGCCGGATGCCAGCGGCGTGGCGGCGCGGTCCACGGTGAAGTCGGCGTCGTGGGCGGCGCCCATCGGCGCCCAGAGTTCACGCCCCATGAAGTCGACCAGCGGCTCGCCGGCGACGCGGGCGACCAGCCAGCCCAGCACCTCGGTCTCGATCGAGCGATAGACGAAGCTGCCGCCGTGCGGGCGTTCGCGCTTCAGCTGCAGGATCAGGTCGATGACGCTGGCGGGGTCGCCGGCGCGACCCGGCTTCCAGCCCGCGGCGCGGTCCAGCTTGCCGATCTCGGCGTCGGTGTCGGCGTAGTCTTCCTCGTTGAACTTCACGCCGCTGCGCATGTCGAGCACCTGCCATAGCAGCGCGTCGCGATATCCGCAGCTCGCCAGCTCCGGGATGTAGTGCTGCAGCGGCCGCTCCAGGTCGAGCTGCCCCTGCCCCCAGAGAATACCGACCAGCGTGGAGACGAAGGACTTGCCGACCGACTGCGAGAGATGCAGCGAGCCCTCGCTCATGTCGTTGAAGTAGCGCTCATAGACTACCCGCCCGCGGTGCAGCACCAGGAAGCCATCGGCATAGGTTTGCCGCAGCAGCGTGGCGAGCGAAGTCGGTGCCCCGTCGATCCCCGCGACCGGCAGGTCGTCCAGTGCCTGCTCGGCGCGCGGCAGCACCCGCACCGGCCCAGCGCCTCTCGAGACCGGCGCGGTCGGCAGCACCTGGCGCACGTGCTGGAAGCTCCAGCGGTTGAAGGGCGCCAGGTCCCAATTGTCCAGGGTCGGCCGCTTGTCCACCGGCGGCGGAAAGCCCTGCATAATGCCAAGGTCACGGGCGCTTTGCGTCATGCGCTTTCTACTCCAGTGGTGGGACTGTCATGGCGGCGGGAATCGGCAGGCCCAGGCGCTGCAGCAGCGTTGGTGCCACGGCACGCTGGTCGGCCAGGCCGGGCGCTATGCCGGGCTGGGCATGGCCCAACTCATAGAAGGCGACATGGCGCACATCGTCGGTGGTGCCGCCATGGTTGCCGTCGGCCGACATGCCGTGGTCGGCGGTGACCATCACGCGATAGCCCTCGGCCAGCCAGTGCTCCATGAAGAAGGCCAGGTTGTCGTCGACCATACCGGCCTGCGCCTGGTACTCGGCCGAGGCGCCGCCGTGCGCGTGCCCCACTGAATCGGTGCCCAGCGAATGTACCAGCAGGTAGTTGGGCGCGAAGCGCCGCATCAGGACCGTGGCCTTGGTGAAGAGGTCGCGGTCCGACAGCAGGCCCAGGTTGAACTTGGTGTAGTAGCCCTTGTCGTAGAAGCGGCCGTACTGGATCGGCCGGCCCTCGTCGTCGTACTCGTGGTCGCGGAAGGCGTCATAGGGGGCGCCGTTGTAGAGCTCGCTGAAGTTCAGGTGCGCCACTGCGCCGGTCTTGCCACCCGCTTTGCGCACTACCCCGAAGACATGATCGCTGATCGAGAGGCGACGGTGGTCATTGGTCAGGATGCCATGCACCGCCGGCGCGGTGCCGCTGTGCAGACTTTCGTAGCAGGGCAGCGACAGCGTCGGCAGCACGGCGGCCATTTTCCAGCGCCGCGCCTGCCCGGCCTCCACCAGACCCTCCAGGTAGCCGCAGAAGCGCACCGTGGTGTCGAAGCCCAGCCCGTCGAGCACGACGAGCAGTAGCTTGCGTTCCATGCCCATCACGCCCGCACCAGCGATTCCAGCAGCGGGCGATAGTGATCGAAGTGCGGTACGTGCAGCCCCTCGACCTTGCCCAGGTCATCCCACTGGCGCAGGCGCACCGCCGCGTCGTGGTGCGGGTTGGCGGCGAAGGCGCGGGCTTCCTCCGGGTTCATCGGGCCACCCTGCTTGGACAGCGTGTAGGTCGAAGCCGCCGAAAGCTTCCCGGCATAACCGGGGACCGTGGCGCAGAGATAGCGCTTGGCGGCAACGTGCAGGCGCACCGGATCGGTGACCGCCGGCCCGAAATGTCGGGCCAGGTGGTCGGCGCCAAGCTGGTCGTGCTTGTGGTAGCCGAAGGCATCGTCGGTCATGCCCAGCAGGTGACCGACATCGTGCAGCAGCGCCGCCGCTACCAGCGCCCCGGGGGCGCCTTCGCTGGCCGCCACCGCGGCGGCCTGCAGCCCATGCTCCAGCTGGGTCACGCCCTCGCCATAGGTCTCGCCGCCAAAGCGCGCATAGAGCGCCGCCAGCGCCTCGACTACAGCCTGCCGGTTCACCGTTTCGACCGCCATGGGCCGCCTCCTCTACCGTCGCCGGGCGCAGACTGCGCCGGCCGCCCCCGGCCTGTCGAGACCCGGCGGCGGCATGACGGCCCGCGCAACCGCTCCTCGGCTCATTTGCCATGACTGCACGCAAAGCTTTGGCCGGGCACGAATCGCGCTATACTCTGCCGAATCGGGAACCCTCGGAGTTCGGCCCATGGCTCAAGGCAATGGCAGCACCTTTGCCGAACTCGCGCACCGGATCCTGGTGCACGAGCGCGGCTGGTCGCTGCAAGAAGTGGCCGAGAAGATGGGCATGAAGTACCACACGCTCTATGCCCGCCTGCGGGGCCGCGTGTCCTTCACCCCGGAAGAGGTACGCAGCCTGCTGGCCATCGTGCCGGAGGCGCGGCTGGCCAATTTCCTGCTGGAAGGCACCGCCTTCATCGCCGTCGACCGCATGGCGGCGGCACCCGGCGGCGGTGACAGCGACGTGCACCGCGGCGCCACCCGCACCGTGCTGGAGACCGCCGACGTACTGCGCGCGGTCGAGCTCAGCCTGATGGACAAGAAGATCGACCACCAGGACAAGCTGCGCATCGTCAGCGAGATCAACGAGGCCGAGCGTGCCCTGGCGGCGCTGCGTGCCCGGCTGACCTCGCCCACCCCGCCGGCCACCGGCACCGGCAGCTGACGCCGGCTATTCCTTGAAGCCGAAGCGGATGCGGCAGGCCGTATCGGCCCGCTTGACGTCAAAGCTGTCGACCAACTCCTGGATCAGATAGCCCGACAGCGCCCTCACCTGCGCCGGATCCTCGGCGATCTGTTCCGGCGTCGGCGCCGCCGACGGGAAGAGCGGCAAGGCACCCCTATAGCGGACCACCACGTCGATGCGGCCGGGCGTATAGGTCGCTTCGATGTCGATGTGCCCATCGGCATTTTCCAGGAAGTCGTGGTTCAGCAGCTCGATGCACTGCCAGGTGGCGTGCGCCGCCCGCGCCACGGCGGTGCGATCGGCGCTCCAGCTGCGGCCCTGTGCTTCGAGGAACTCGACCACGGCGTTGTGCGCACCTGGCTCGTTCGGCGACAGATGCACGCCCGGATGCTTGGCGCCGAGGCGGAAGAGCGCCAGCAGCGCCACGGTCACCAGAATCGAGAGCGCGAATCCGGAAAAGGTCAGCAGGTGAAACTGCGGCGCGTTCTTCGCCAGGATGTGCGACAGCGGCTCGTAGGCAATGGCGACGACGAAGCCGATGCCCAGCGCAATGGTCTTGCGACTGTCCAGCATGCGCGAACCGATCAGAGTCAGGCCGGTCATGGTGGTGATGGCCGACAAGAAGAGGAACAGCGCGCCGGTCACCGAATCCGGCAGCAGCAGCCAGACGCTCAGCAACTTGGGCAGAAAGGCCAGCAGGATCAGGATGCCGCCGGTCCACCAGGCCAGCGCCCGGCTGGTGCAGCCCGACGCCGTGGCCAGCGCCACTGCGCCGCCGCTGGCCACCATCGGCAGGCCGTTCAGCAGCGAGGCAAGCAGATGCGTCAGGCCCTCGGCGCGGATGCCGCGGGCGATGCGCGTCAGGTCCGGGCGCTGCCAGTCGGCATCGTTGGCACGCTGCGCCATGACCTGAACGCCGAGCGACGTCAGGGCCAGCATGATGCCGGTGACGACGTAGGGAATGATGACGCTGGCGTCGAAGGCCCAGCCAAAGGCAGGCAGGTGAGGCAGGCCGACCAGCGGCGCCTCGTCCATCAGCTCCAGGTCGTCAGGGTCCAGCAGGCCCAGGATCCAGCTCAGCAGGAAGCCGGTCGTCAGGCCGATCAGTGGCGTGAAGAGGCGCAGGCGTGAGCGCAGGTAGACGTGGCAGCCAACCAGCGTGGCGAAGGTCACCAGCGCGACCGCGACATGCTGGACGGCCTGTTCTTCGATCCCGGTGCGGCTGCCGATCAGCAGCAGGCCGTTCTCGCCCAGGCCGACGCCGATCAGGAAGACAGCGAGGCCAGCCAGCTCCACCGTGAAGATGCCGCGCAGGCGTTGAATGCAGAAGCTGACCGCGAGCTGCGTGACACCGATCACCGCGATCATGCCGAAGGCAACCGGGACGCTGGCGTTCTGGCTGGCGAAGATCAGCGCTGGCAGGGTCGCAGTGGTGCACTGCAGCGGATAGAACAGTCCGGCGCCCAGCCCGAAGCGGCCCAGCCCCTGCAGGATCACGCAGCCGCCGGCGGCCAGCAGCGTGGCCGCGGCAAGGTCCATGAAGACATAGTGCCCCGGTCCCAGCCAAGTGCTGGCAAGGCCGGGAATTCCCATCAGCGCCACCAGGAAGGCGACCTGCTGTAGCGCCAGCACCAGCGCCACCCGTGCTGGCGGCAGGTCGTTCAGCCAGTAGACGACGTTTGCCGGGCGGCGCATGGGTGGCTCAGGTCACCGGCAGCATCACACCGGTTTCCTCGTCGCTGGCCCACAGGTCGCCGGTGTCGAGGTCGAACCACCAGCCATGCAGCTTCAGGCTGCCCTTGGCCTGCTTCTCGGCGACGAAGGGATAGGTCGCCAGGTGCTCCAGCGAGTGCAGAATGGCGGCACGCTCGGCCAGGAAGGGCGCGGCTTTCAGGCGCTCGATCGGCACCGCCCGCTGGTTGTCGCCTTCGTGGACGTGATGGCGCGCCGCCTGCAGCGCCATCTCGACCCAGGGGCCGATCAGCTCACCGGCCGGCTCCTGGCCGTCGGCGATGTCGAGCATGGCCTTGATGCCACCGCAGTGGGCGTGGCCCAGCACCACGATATGGTCGACCGTCAGGTACCTGACGGCATACTCAATGGCCGCGCCGACCGAGTTGGGCTCCCCGTCCTGCCGATAGGGTGGCACCAAGTTGGCGACGTTGCGCACGATGAACAACTCGCCTGGCCCGGCGCCCGCCAGCAGGGTCGGATCGACGCGGGAGTCGGAGCAGGAGATCATCAGCACGGCCGGCGCCTGGCCCTTGTCCACCAGGGCGCGCATCAGCTCCGGCGCCTGCTGGTAGAAGCGGTCCTTGAACTGCCGCACGCCCTCGATGAGATGATCGATCGAACGACAGCCCGATCCGTCTTGCTCCTGCTTGCTCATGCCGTACTCCACAGATTCTTCTCGTGTTGCGTCGCACTATGTCGGTATGGCGCAGGGGCGACAAGACACGTCCGAATCACACAAAATCGAAGTGAAAGCGCGGCAGCAGGCGGCCTGGAATCGCATCGGATGGGGCTTCGCCAGCCGCCGTCGCACCCAGCCGCTGATAGAAGGGGGCGGCACCGGGATCGGCCAGGATGCCGAGGCGCCGGGCGCCCCGCGTGCGCGCCAGATCGCAGAGGGCGACGAAGAGCGATCGCCCCACGCCCCGCCCCATCGCGGTGGGATGCACGAACAGGAGCGCCAGATCCACGCCACCAGCGGCGTCGAGCGGCCCGAGAGCGCCCAGACCCAGCGGGCGGTCCGCAGCGTCGGCTGCCACCAGCACGTCACCGCTGGCGACCATTCCCGGCGTGACCGTGAGGGACTCCCGGCAGAGCGCCATGAAGGCGGCGTCATAGCCCCAGTGGGCCTTGGATTCCAGGCAAAGCGCGGTCAGCGCCGCGGCTTCCGCCAGCCGGGCCGGCCGCAGCCTCACAGCGCCGCCGCCACCAAGCGATGGAAGTGCAGCGTGGGCGTGTCCATGACCGGCGAAAAACAGCCGCCGTCGAAGGCCGGCGAGGCGCGGCCGCGCTGCATGCCCTCGACCACGCCGACGTCTTCCAGGAAGACCTGGCTCCACAGCGCCTTGTTCTGCGCGCGCAGCGGCGCATAGGCCGAGGATTGCGCCGCCTCCTCGCCGACGTAGTAGAGGTGCATGGTCTCCACCACCCGGTCGGGCGCCACCGGGTCCAGGATCACCACGTAGAGGTGATCGCACTGCGCGCCCAGCCAGAAGTTGGGAAAGGCCGCCAGGTACTCGGCGCCGCTGACCGCCTCGGGCGGCAGGCCGGCGAGCTGCGGGAAGGAGCCGTTGCCGCTTTCCAGCGGCGCGTACTTGCGGCTGCCCTGGCCGGCGAAGCTCTCGCCGAAGATGTGATAGTGGTCCTCCAGCTTGGAATAACTGTTCAGGCCGGGATGGATCCACGGCAGATGATAGGATTCGCAGAAGTTCTCCATCGCCAGCTTCCAGTTGGCCCGCAGCGTGAACTGCCCGACCGAATCCTCCGCCGCGCCATGACACATCCGGCTGGCGTCGTAGTAGGCCCAGCGCTCCGACACCGGCCGCAGCCAGGTCGCCAGGTCGGGCGCCAGGCCCGAAAGGTCGACGAAGAGGATGTCCCAAAAGATCCCGACCCGCACCGGCTTCAGGCCCTTGTCGGCCCGGGTGAAGTCCGGATGGCTGTTCTGCTTGGCGCCGCCGACATAGGGCGTCGCCTTCAAGGCGCCTTCCAGGTTGTAGGCCCAGGAGTGATAGGGGCAGCGGATCGCCGCCTGACCGCTGCAGGGCTCGGTCACCAGCGTCATGCCGCGGTGGCTGCAGACGTTGTGGAAGCCGCGCACCTGGCCGTCACGGCCGCGCACCAGGATCAGCGGGCGCCCGGCCACGGTGACCGGCTTGATATCGCCTGGATTGGGGATCTCGGCGCCGACGCCGACCGCCGTCCAGTGGCGGGCGAAGAGGCGCTCCTGCTCCAGCCGGAAGAAATCCGAGTCGGTGTAGCAGGCGTTGGGCAGGCCCCGGGCGGTCTCGACCGGCCGGTTCACCTGTTCGCGGAGTTGGCTCAGCAGGGCGTCCATGGGCGGAGAATATGCCGGCGCTATGAGGCCCCACTACTCCAATCGCGTCATGCCCGGGCTTGACCCGGCCATCCAGCTCAACGGGAAACCTGGATCCCCGGGTCAAGCCCGGGCATGACGTAGAGGAGGGTGCAAATGCAAAGGGCCCTCCACCAGGAGGGCCCTCGCACCGTCAAAGGCTTGGCCAGACCTATGAGCCGGTGGCCGCCGCCAGCTGCACCATCTGGATGAACTCGCCACGGTAGCCGAAGAGGTCCGGCCCCTTGGCGCCCTGGGCCAGCTTGATCACGTCGGCGTAGTCGAAGTCCTTCAGGTACTCGCCGCCGCGCAGCAGCTGGGCGAAGGCGGCGACCGCCGCGGCGAAGCGCAGGTCGGCGGAGGCGCCGGCCAGCGTCTTGCCGACGAACTCGCTCTTCATCAGCGGCTGCTGGATCAGCTTCGAGGTGTCTTCGCCCGGCAGCTTGTAGCGGATCGAGACATAGGCGAACTCGGCGGCGTCGGCGTCGCCCTTGGGCTGCTCGGTCTGGCCGCTGTAGCGCAGCGGATCGACCAGGGCGCCTTCGCTGCCGACCAGCACCACCTCGTAGATCGCGGTCACCGTGGTGCCGGCACCGATTTCACCGGCGTCGACCTTGTCGTTCTTGAAGTCCTCGCGCTTGAGCTGGCGGTTCTCGTAGCCGATCAGGCGATATTCGGCCACCACGGCGGGGTTGAACTCGACCTGGATCTTGACGTCCTTGGCGATGGTGAAGAGCGTCGAGGACAGCTCGTCGACCAGCACCTTGCGCGCCTCGTTCAAGGTGTCGATGTAGAAGGCGTTGCCGTTGCCGACGTCGGCCAGCTGCTCCAGCAGCGCCTCGTTGTAGTTGCCGCCGCCGAAGCCCAGCGTGGTCAGCTCGATGCCGCTTTCGCGCTGGCGCTCGATGATGTCCTTCAACATCTCGAAGTCGGTGACGCCGACATTGAAGTCGCCGTCGGTCGCCAGGATGACGCGGTTGATGCCGTCCTTCTGGAAGTTCTGCTTGGCCATGGCATAGGCCAGCTCGATGCCCTGCCCGCCCGCGGTCGAACCGCCGGCGGAAAGCTGCGTCAGGGCCGAGACGATCTGGTTCTTCTCGTTGCCCGGTGTCGGCTGCAGCACCACGCCGGCGGCGCCGGCATAGACCACGATGGAGACGTGGTCCTTCGCGGTCAGCTGGGCCACCATCAGCTTGAAGGCGTTGATCAGCAGCGGCAGCTTGTCCGGGTCGTTCATCGAGCCGGAGACGTCGATCAGGAAGACCAGGTTAGCCGGCGGCCGCTCAGCGTCGCTGATGTCGTAGCCGGAGATGCCGACCTGCACCAGGTAGGTGTCGGGGTTCCACGGCGTCGGCGCGACCTCGGTGGAGACCGCGAAGGGCGTCTCCTTGTCGGCCGGCTTGGCATAGTCGTAGTCGAAGTAGTTGATCATCTCCTCGGCGCGCACCGCGTCCTTCGGCGGCAAACCGCCAGCCATCAGGATGCGTCGCACGTTGGAGAAGGAAACGGTGTCGACGTCGACCGAGAAGGTGGAGACCGGATCGTCCAGGGTCAGCTTCACCGGGTTGTCGTCGAAGTCGAGGTAGTGCTCGGTGTTCTGTTCCTGCTGGTAGACAGGCTGCTCGTCGGCCGACTGCGTCGGGGCATAGCTGCCGCCGGTCGAATAGTTGGCCAGTCCGTCCTGCGCCGGCACCGGCTTGGCCGGTTGCAGCACACGGCCGGTGTAGACCTCTTCCTTCTTCGACTTCTCCAGCACGTTCTTCGCCTCGGCGCGCTCGCGCAGCTCGTCGAGACACCCGGTCAGGGCCAGTGCGCAGACGGTCAGCAGCAACCCGGTCCGCAGACCGGCGGGAAACGATGAAAGCCGCGACATACGAGAATCCTCCACTGGTGGTCCCCCTCCAGGGACGCCCGCGAGAAAAGCCTGACGCGGTGTCCGGAAAAGGGACGAATTGCGGCGCTTTGGCGATGCCAGCCACGCGGCCGCCCCAGGTGTGAACTGGATCACACCTGGGAACCGCGGCCCCGGCTTTGCTAGGCTGGCGGCCGCATGCCCGACCCCGCCAGCGACCTCACCACCGCCCTCGCCCACCTGAACGCCGGCCGCCTGGCCGAGGCGGAGCGCGATCTGCGCCGGGTGCTGGCAGCCGATCCGCGCCAGCCGCGGGCACTGCACCAGCTGGGCCTGCTGGCACGCCGCGCCGGCCAGACCGCGCCGGCGATGGCGCTGCTGGAACGCGCCATCGCTGCCGATCCGGCGAATCCAGCGGCGCAGGCCGACCTGGGCAATCTGCGGCAGGAGGCCGGCGATCTGGCCGGCGCCGTCGCCGCCTACCGCCGGGCCATGGCGCTGAAGCCGGGTTGGGTGGCACCGGCCGCCAATCTGGCCGCGGCGCTATTGAAACTGGGCGACTTCCAGGCGGTGCTCGAGGCCCTGGCGCCGCTGCTGGCGCGCCAGCCGGCGCACGCCCACGCCCTGGCCTATCGCGCCCAGGCGCTGTGGGAGCTGGGTCGCGACGACGAGGCCCGCACGCTGGTGGGCCTGGAGTCCTTGGTCTTCGCCGAGTACCTGCCGCCGCCCACCGGCTTCGCCGACTTCAATGCCGCCCTGGCGACCGAGATCGCCCAGCATCCCAGCCTGACCGCCCAGGCCGATCCGACGCGCCGCGCGGTGCGCGACGGCGCGGTCACCGGCAACCTTCTGGCGCCACCCTTGGGACCGGCGACGGCGGCCCTGCTGGCCAGCCTGGAGGCGTTGTTGGGCAACTGGATGGCCCGCCTGCCGACCGATGCCCAGCACCCCTGGTTGCTGGCCAAGCCGATGCGCTGGCGGCTGATCGGGTGGGGCAACATCCTGCGCGGCGCCGGCCACCAGGCACCGCACATCCACAATCTGGGCTGGCTTTCCGGCGTATATTACGTGGCCGTCCCCGCGGCGATCCGTACCGACGATCCGGCCCAGGCCGGCTGGATCCGCTTCGGCCGCCCGGGCTACGGCCTACCGACCCGCCGCCCGCCGGAGACCCGGGCGCTGGCGCCCCGTGCCGGGCAGCTCTTCCTCTTCCCCTCGGCCTTGTGGCACGAGACGCTACCCTTCGACGGCGAGGGCGAGCGCGTGTCACTGGCTTTCGACCTGCAGCCCGTCGTGGCCTGATGCCGGCTAGTGCAGGTTTCCCCGGTTCCGCGCTAGGCTGGACCGATCTGGCGAGTCATGGAGGATCTGATGGGGTTGGTGCAGGCCAAGCCGGCGATTACGGTGGACGAGGTGCAGGTACGCCGTGAACTCGCCGCGCTCTACCGGATTTTCGACCACTTCGGCTGGACCGACCTGACCAGCACGCACATCTCGGCCCGCCTGCCAGCCGATCCTGACCACTACCTGATGAACTCCTACGACCTGCTGTTCGGCGAGATCACCGCCTCGAACCTGTCGAAGATCAGCTTCGAGGGGCGCATGGTGACACCCGGCCAGACGCTGAACCAGGCCGGCCACGTCATCCATTCCGGCGTGCTGCTGGCCAGGCCGGAGATCAACTTCGTGGCGCACTCCCACACCCGGGCCGGGATCGCCGTTGCCTCCTGCCCGCAGGGCCTGCTGCCGCTGTCGCAGCACGCCGGCGTGATGCTGGGCACGCTGTCGACTCACGCCTATCTGGACTCCACCACGGTCGCCGACGAGAGCGCGCTGCTGGTGCGCGACCTGGGCCAGAACTACGCGATGCTGCTGCAGAATCACGGCCTGCTGACGGTCGGGCGGACCGCGGCCGAGGCCTTCCTCTACCACTACTACCTGGAGGCCGCCTGCAAGATACAGGTCGACATCCTGTCGATGACCGACCAGCCCATTATCGTGCCGCCCGATGCGATAGCGCCGATGATCGAGTGGGGCGATCCGGCGAGCGGCCCGCGCGGCGATACCCAGTGGAGCGCGCTGCTGCGCCTGCTCGAGCGGCGCTGCCCGGACTACCTGGATTAGCGGCGGCTTCGCGAACGACTAGGCGAAACGCAGGTCGTTGACCCCCAGCGGCGCGAAAAAGGCATCAACCATCGCCGGCGTGACCGCCGCCAGAGTGGCCGGGTTCCACTTCGGCGCGTGATCCTTGTCGACCAGCACGGCGCGAATGCCCTCGTAGAAGTCGGCGCCCGACCGCATGGCGGCCTGCGACATCCGGTACTCCATCGTCATGCAGTCGTCGAAGGCGAGCTGGGCGCCACGCTTCAGCTGCTCCAGCGAGACCCGCAGCGAGGTCGGCGAGCGCTTGGCCAGCAGGTCCAGCGTCTCCTGGCCCCAGGGCGAGCCCTCGGCGGCGAGCGCCGCCAGCACCGCCTCGACGCTGTTCTTGCCCAGGAAGCAGCGGTCGATGGCCGGGCGCAGGGCGGCCAAGGTGCCTTCCTCCGCCGGCGCCACGGTGACCGCGCCCAATGCGGTATTGAGGCCGCTGACGACCTGGCGCCAGTCGCAGCCCTGCAGTGCCTCGAAGACCTTCGGCAGCTCGGCCGCAGGCGCATAGTGCGTGGCGATGCCGCTATAGAGGCAATCGGCCGCCTTCAGCCGCGCGCCGGTCAACGCCAGGTAGAGGCCGATGCCACCCAGCAGGCGCGGCAGGAAGAAGCTGCCACCGACGTCGGGGAACAGGCCGATGGCGGTCTCCGGCATGGCGAAGAGGGTGCGCTCGGTGGCCAGGCGCACAGCGCCGTGCACCGACAGCCCGACGCCGCCGCCCATGGTGATGCCGTCGATCAGCGCGACATAAGGCTTGGGGAAGGCATGGATCTGGCGGTTGAGCTGGTATTCCTCGCGGAAGAAGTCGGCGGTCATCAGGCCGGCCTGTCCGGCCTGGTGCTGGCCCTGGCGCCCGGCCTCCCACACCACGCGGACATCACCGCCGGCGCAGAAGGCGCGCTCGCCCTCGCCCTCGATCACCACCGCGGCGACGGACGGATCGCCGGCCCAGGCCGCCAGCTGCGGCGCCATCTGGCGGATCATGCCCAGGGTCAGCGCGTTCAGCGCCTTGGGCCGGGTCATGGTGATCAGGCCAAGCGGCCCCTGCGTGGAAAACCGCACCTCGTCGCTGCCGCCGGTCATGTTCGCCCTCGTGCTGGTCGAATGTTGCGGCGCGACATAGCATGGCGCCCGCCAGAGGCCAACCGGAGTGCCCCATGCAGGTCCTGTCCATCCTTGCCCACCCGCGCCGCGACTCCCTGACCGGCACGGCTTTCGACCGGCTGAACCTGGGGCTGGTGGCGGCCGGCCACAGCGTCACCGCGGTCGACCTGACGGCCAAGGGCTTCGACCCACGCCTGCCGCCGGCCGACGAGCCCGACTGGAACGATGCCGACAAGACCTACTCGCCGGAGGTGCGGCGCGAGATGGACCGCATCCGCGCGCACCAGGCCATCGTCATGGTCTTTCCAGTCTGGTGGTGGTCGATGCCGGCGCTGCTGAAGGGCTGGATCGACCGCGTCTGGAACCGCGGCTTCGCCTACGACGGGACGGAGAACCTGTCGGGCCACAAGGCGCTGATGGTGGGCCTTTGTGCCGGCGGGTCGAAGACCTACGACGGCCCGCGCGGCTATCGCGCGGCCATGGAGGTGCAGCTGACCCAGGGCGTGCTGGACTACTGCGGCATCAAGGACGGCCGGCTGGAGCTGCTGTTCAATTCCACCGGCGACGAAGCACAGCGGCGCGTGTTGCTCGACCAAGCCGAGGCGCTGGGCAAGGGTTTCCCGGCATGACGCCCAAGCTCGTGCTTTTCGACCTGGACGACGTGCTCTGCCACTACGACCTACCGTCGCGGATCGCTGCGCTGGCGACTTTGGCCAAGCGTCCGGCGGCGGAGATCGAGGCGGCGATCTGGAGTTCCGGCTTCGAAGACCAGGCCGACCGCGGCAGCTTCACCGCCGAGAACTACCTGTGGGAGTTCGGCAAGCGCCTGGGCCACTGGATCAAGCGCGAGGACTGGGTGGCCAACCGCCGCGCCGCCATGACGCCCTGGCCGGAGATGCTGGCGCTGGTCGAGCGGGTGAAGACGCGCAGCAAGGTCGCGCTCTTCACCGCCAACGGGCCGCTGATGAAGGCCGAGCTGGCGGCGATCTACCCCGCGGTGCCGGCGCTGTTGGGGCCGGAGAATCTGCACTTCACCTGCGAGGTCGGCCACCTCAAGGAAGAGCCACAGGCCTTCTTCAAGCTGCTGGCCAAGCTCGGCGTCTCGCCCTTCGACACGGTCTTTATCGACGACCGCGCAGAAAACGTGGCGGCGGCCAAGCTGGCCGGCGTGCGGGCACACCAGTTCCGCGCCCTGGGCCCGCTGCGCGACGAGCTGGCGGTGATGGGGCTCGCGTAAGCGCCCTACTGCACCCGCAGGATCGCCTCGACCTCGACCGCCACGCCATAGGGCAGCGCCATGACGCCGATGGCGGTGCGGCTGTGGCGGCCGGCCTCGCCGAAGACGTCGATGAAGGCATCCGACGCACCGTCGGCCACCGCCGCGTGCTCATAGAACTCCGGCGCGGCGTTGACGAAAACGCCAAGCTTCAGGCAGCGCTCCACCCGGTCCAGGTCGCCATCCAGCGCGGTGCGGGCATGGGCGATGACGTTCAGCGCCGCCTCGCGCGCGGCCTGGCGGCCCTGCGCCACGTCGAATTCGCGGCCCAGCTTGCCGAGGAAGCGGCGCTGGCCGTTCCACTGCGACAGCTGGCCGGTCATCAGCAACAGGGTGCCGCTGCGGCGCCATGGCAGGTAGCTGGCGCCCGGCACGCTGGGCAGCGGCAACTCGATGCCCAGCCGGGCGAGACGGAAGGCGACAGACTCCAACATGGCATTTCCTCCGCCGCGCTCTGCTGGCGCGGTCGTGAAAGACTAGGACCGGGACGCCCGACCAGGGGCTATGAAGCCGATGCAGGGGCGGCATGGTGGCGCGCCCCTTGCGCCGCTCCCCCACTTGCGTCACGCCCAATAAGGCTGGAATCGTGACCGCCAGAAGGCGGCAAGCAGGAGATCCCATGGCCCCGCGCGTCGAGCGCATCCCAGGCGACGAGCGCCCACCAGCGAAGACAGAGGTCGTCGTCATCGGCGGCGGCATCATCGGCGTCAGCGCCGCCCTGGCCCTGGCCGAGCGCGGCATCCCGGTGGTGCTCTGCGAGAAGGGCCACGTCGCCGGCGAGCAGTCGAGCCGCAATTGGGGTTGGTGTCGCCAGCAGGGCCGCGACCCGCGCGAACTGCCGCTGATCGTCGAGTCACTGCGCTTGTGGCGCGGCATGAACCAGCGCGTCGGCGCCGAGACCGGCTTTCGCCAGTGCGGCGTACTCTACGTGGAAACCTCGGACCAAGCCCTGGCGGCGCGTGAGAGCTGGCTGGACCAAGCCCGCAGCTTCCAGATCGACAGCCGCATGATCGGGCCGGCGGAGCTGAAGCCGTTGATCCCCGGCGCCGCGACGACCTATGCCGGCGCGCTCTATACCCCCAGCGACGGCCGCGCCGAGCCGACGATGGCAGCCCCGGCGCTGGCCACCGCGGCGCGCGGCAAGGGCGCGGTGCTGCTGCAGAACTGCGCCGTGCGCGGCGTCGAGCTGACCGGCGGACGGGTGGCGGGTGTGGTCACCGAGAAGGGCCGCATCGCCTGCCAGTCGGTCATCCTGGCCGGCGGCGCCTGGTCCTCGCTGTTCCTGCGCAACCTGGGGCTCCGCCTGCCTCAGCTGAAGACCCGCAGTTCGGTGCTGCGCACGCAGCCCTTCAAGGGCCCGGAGGTGACGGCCAGCGGCAAGGGTTGGGCCTATCGCAAGCGCCTGGACGGCGGCTACAGCATCGCGCACGGCGAGTGGACAGTGCCCGAGGTGGTGCC
Source organism: Rhodospirillales bacterium (assembly GCA_038363005.1). GTDB lineage: Bacteria > Pseudomonadota > Alphaproteobacteria > Kiloniellales > JACOMY01 > JAKOWB01. The sequence goes on along the minus strand of JBBQBI010000014.1, from coordinate 70,676 downwards.
GGATTCCTTCCGCTTCTTCTTCGATTTCCTGCCGCTGCTCAGGATGGAGCGCAAGGCTATCAAGCTGCGGCTGTCGCGCGCCTTCTTCCAGGAATGGGGCTATCGCAAACGCTGGGCGCTGGACCAGATCACCCCCTTCGAGGTGATCCGTACTCTGGACCCCGAGCCGCTGGAATGGGTGCTGCGCGACGCCATGAAGCGCCTGATCGCCGACATGCCGATCTTCGCCGACATCCAGATCGCCGAGCGCTGGGCCGGCATGATCGACACCACGCCCGACGTGGTGCCGGTGATCTCGACAGTGGAAAAGATTCCCGGCCTCACGCTTGCCACCGGCTTCTCCGGCCACGGCTTCGGCATCGGTCCGGCGGCCGGACAACTGGCGGCCGACCTGGCGACGGGAGCCACCCCGCTGGTCGACCCGGCGCCCTTCCGCTATTCGCGCTTTTCGGATGGGAGCAAGCCGAAGCCCTATACCGGGCTCTGACTGGCAGGCCCCCCTCCCCGGCCCTCCTCCACTTCGTGGGAGAGGGGGCGGCCCCGTCGCTGCCCGCGCTCATATCCCCTCTCCCACGAAGTGGGGGAGGGTCAGGGAGGGGATGGTGGGACTCTGGCCTCGCTCCCGCTCAAGCCGGCGGAACAAAAGCCTGCTGCACCGCGCGAAAGGCCGGCAGCGCCTCGCAGCGCGCCGCCATTGCCACCAGCGCCGGATAGCCCGCCAGCCGCACCACGTCGCCATGCGCATCGCCGACGAAGCGCAGCGCGCAGGCCACCGCGATGTCGGCATGACCCAGCGCGGCGCCGAACCAATAGTCGCTGTCCCTGGCCGCGCGCTCACGCTCCAGCACCGCCAGCACGGCATCGATCTGCGTCCGGCAGCGCTCGACCCAGGCCGCCGAGGTCTGCTGGTGCAGTCGCTTCTCGTAGAACAGCGCCACCGCCTTGTCGGCCAGCCCGGTGCCCAGCCCGGCGACGCGCAGCGCGCGGTGCCGCGCCGGCTCACCCACCGGGAAGAGCCGCCGCTCGGCCGGCATCAACCCGTCGAGGTAGTCCAGCATGGCGTGGCTCTCGACCAGCACCGTGCCCTCATCCAGCACCAGCGTCGGCACCCGCGTCAGCGGATTGTAGGCGCGGATCTTCTCGGCATCGCCGAAGCTCGACCAGGGCCACTGCTCGAAGGCCAGCCCATAGAGCGTCAGCGCGATGCCGACGCGGCGCACGAAGGGCGAGTCGTACTGGCCGATGAGGATCATTCCACTTTTTTCAATCATTTTTCGGCGTGCCGGCTCGACTAGCACTATCATGGTGCATGCGATCCACAAGATAATACAATCCATAGAAAGTAACACTAATATAGTGCAATATAACGAAGCACGCCAAAGTTATCAGAGTGCCATCGCAGTAAGGTTTTATTACACTATTAAACTTAAATGCATTGTTTAACGAAGGTTGCGCATACGGAATTATCAAGCATGCGATAAACAAACAAATTGAAAGCCAAGACAAATAGCCAAACAAAAAACATAAAAATCTACGCCGTGTCAGTTGATGAGTCGTTAATTTTCCACCTTTCCGAATTTCAACAGAAGCCCCTTCGCCTTCGATGAATTTATCCATTTCGCTTTTATCAAAAGTTGCAACTGCTGCAAGAGAAGCAATGAAAAATCCAGCCATAAAGCCAAAAAATTGCTTGAACTGTATTAGTATTCCTCTCTCAGATTCAAAAAATGGCAAATTTGCGCCAGTCATATAGAATAATATTATTATGAAAAATGAAAATATTAACGGACCCCACAAATCTACTAAGGCTTTGTCTGAGAAAAATAAAGGTCTTTCTCCCTGCCGCACACGCAGGTAGGAGGCAGGTCGAAGAACAACTCTTAAAAAATATGAAGAAGACTTAAATATTCGGCTCACGTCGCAGTCCTCCTCCGCTCCTTGATCATCAAATCACCCATACAATCAATTACATCCTCCCTTATCTCATTGACACATTGCTGCATTGCCTTGTCGAATTCGATCAATTGAGAGCGAACAGTCAAGGCATTTAGTGCATTGGGCGTCGTAACTGACATGTTGTGTGAGTTTGTTTTCCCCTCATCGCTTGTCAAAATGACCCGCATCTTGGCGAATTGTTTCTCCAAAGCCCGGCGGCGAAGTTTCTCAAGAGCCGTCTCAAGCAAACTGGCATCCGCTTCCGCACTCACCCTGATCAGTATTTCACGTCGCTCAACTTTTAGAACATTTTTCTCGTCGAACTCCGTTGGTTCATCCTCATATTTAGTTAACTCTATACCCGAAATCTTCCGCGTTCTGATCGCTTCTTTCAATGTTTCGGAGGGGTGACCGGCCATTACGACTGTGGGCCGAGCATTTTTGTTTTCTTTGTTTTCATCCGCAAACACATATTTACAATATTTTTTCATTAAATGAGATAGCATAGGTCGAACACGAGATTGACCAAACCCCACGGCTTCCTCAATCATCATTAAATGTTGATTAGGTTTTCCTTTTAGTTCTAAGAGACTAATTAGAAAATGAGAGGAAAAGGCAACTCCTTCATTTGGCTTCTTACTTTCTATCCGAACGTCTCCCCTCCTAATATCTTGAAAGGCCGGATCGGACATATCGCCATCTGCTAAAGTAAGAAGTCCCCCAACGGCATTGTATTTACGAAAAAATTTCAATTCCTTAACTCTCAAACCTGCCTTCTTGTTGCGAAACAGCCAAAATGCCTGCCCCGCGTTAACGATGGGCATCAACATATTCATGATCTCGTCCAATGCCATCGCAGGGGCATTGTCAGGGATTGCTGTGACTATCAGATCGTGGAACTCAATCCATCGTTGGCGTTCGTGAAACATCCCCTACCCCTCCAAATGCAATGATAGATTGTAGCAGAGGGAATGCCATTGAACAGTCTCATGTTGGTCATACTTCGCCTACGTAACCGCCACCGCCCGGCCAACGATCATCCGCATGACCTCGTTCGTTCCTTCCAGGATCTGGTGGACGCGCAGGTCGCGCAGGTAGCGCTCGATCGGGAAGTCCTTGAGGTAGCCGTAGCCACCGTGCAACTGCAGCGCCTGGTTGGCGATCTCGAAGCAGGCGTCGGTGGCGAAGCGCTTGGCCATCGCACAGGCCACCGTCTTGTCGGGTGCATTGGCGTCCAGCTTGGCGGCGGCGTGGTGGATCATCAGGCGCGACGCCGTCAGTTCGGTCGCCATGTCGGCCAGACGGAATTGCAGCGCCTGGAAGTCGGCCAGCGGCTTGCCGAACTGCTTGCGCTCGCGCATGTAGCGCGCCGCGCCCTCCAGGCAGGCACGGGCGCCGCCTAGCGAGCAGGCGGCGATGTTGATGCGCCCGCCGTCCAGGCCGGCCATGGCGATCTTGAAGCCGTCGCCCTCGGCGCCGACGCGGTTCGTCACCGGCACGCGGGCGTTCTCGAAGATCACCATGGCAGTGGGCTGGCTGTTCCAGCCCAGCTTGCGCTCCTGCTTGCCGAAGGCCAGGCCCGTCGTGCCCTTCTCCACCACCAGGGTGGAGATGCCCTTGGGTCCCTCGCCGCCGGTGCGGCACATGACGACGTAGAACTCGCTGCGCCCACCGCCGGAGATGAAGGCCTTGGTGCCGTTCAGTACGTAGTGGTCGCCGTCCAGCACGGCGCGGCACTTCAAGGAGGCCGCGTCGGACCCGGCCGAGGGTTCGGTCAGGCAGTAGCTGGCGAAGTGCTCCATGGTCATGAGCTTCGGCAGCACGCGCTGTCGCAGCGCCTGGTCGCCGAAGCGGTCGATCATCCAGGCACACATGTTGTGAATGGAGATATAGGCCGCGGTCGAGGGGCAGGCGGCCGCCAGCTCCTCGAACACCAGCGCGGCGTCGAGGCGCGTCAGCCCGGTGCCGCCGACATCGTCCTGGCAGTAGAGGCCGGCGAAGCCGAGGCTGGCGGCCTCGCGCAGCTCGGCCTCGGGGAAGATCTTCTCCTCGTCCCAGCGCGCGGCGCCGGGCAGCAGGCGATCCTGGGCGAAGGCGCGCGCGGTGTCCTGGATGGCGCGCTGGTCGTCGGTCAATTCGAAGCTCATGGGGCCGCACGTTAGCTGCGCGCTAGGCCCTGTCAATTGCCGGGGTCTTGACAGCCCATCATACCGGGGGCCATATCCTCCACCTCGGCGCCGATTTGAGCACCAGCTTGCGGGCGCCTTATAAATGCGGCTAAAGCGGACGGCAGAGACCGGCAAGCAAAACAGGCCGGTCGGAGGGTCGAAAAGCCCTCTGGGGGAAACCCCCGAAACCGCCCGGCGACGCCGCGGCGGTTTTGTCTTTTTCCGGCCCGCCGCAAGCCGCCCGGAAACCTGCTGAAAGGGGAGCCACGCCCATGTCCTTCAAGAATCCCGAGACCCTGGTGCTGCATGCCGGCCACCGAGCCGACGCCACCACCGGCGCCGTCGCGGTGCCGATCTACCAGACCACGTCCTACCAGTTCGATTCGACGGAGAAGGCGGCCAACCTCTTCGCCCTGAAGGAGCTGGGCAACATCTACACCCGCATCATGAACCCGACGACGGCGGTGCTGGAGGAGCGCGTCACCGCGCTGGAGGGCGGCGTCGCCGCGCTCGCCGTCTCTTCGGGCCAGGCGGCCTCGGCCATCGCGGTGCAGAACGTCGCCAAGGCGGGCGACAACATCGTCTCCTCGACCGACCTCTACGGCGGCACCTGGAACCTCTTTGCCCACACCTTCAAGAACATGGGCATCGAGGTCCGCTTCGTCGACCCGACCGACCCGGAGAACTTCCGCCGCGCCACCGACGATAAGACCCGGGCCTACTATGCCGAGACGCTGCCGAACCCGAAGCTGGCGGTCTTCCCGATCGCCGAGGTGGCGAAGATCGGCAAGGAGCTGGGCGTGCCGCTGATCGTCGACAACACCGCCGCGCCGGTGCTCTGCCGGCCGCTCGACCACGGCGCCAACGTCGTCGTCTACTCCACCACCAAGTACATCGGCGGCCACGGCACCTCGATCGGCGGCGTGATCGTCGACGGCGGCAACTTCGACTGGGACAAGCACGCCAAGCGCTTCCCGCTGCTGAGCGAGCCGGACCCCAGCTACCACGGCGCCGTGTGGCTCGACGCGGTGCGCCCGCTGGGCCCCATCGCCTACATCATCCGCGCCCGCGTCACCTTGCTGCGCGACCTGGGCCAGGCGATGAGCCCCTTCAACGCCTTCCTCTTCATCCAGGGCCTGGAGACGCTGCCGCTGCGCATGCGCGAGCACAGCCGCAATGCCCAGGCGGTGGCGGAGTACCTGCGCGACCATGCCGAGGTCACCAAGGTGATCTTCCCCGGCCTGTTCGAGGGCGAGCAGCGGCGCCGCGCCGAGTTCTACCTGAAGGGTGGCTTCGGCGGCCTGGTCGGCTTCGAGCTGAAGGGCGGCAAGGATGCCGGCGTCAAGTTCATCGACAGCCTGAAGCTGTTCTATCACGTCGCCAACATCGGCGACGCGCGCTCGCTGGCGATCCACCCGGCCACCACCACCCACTCGCAGCTGACGCCGGAAGAGCAGCACAAGACCGGCGTCACCGACGGCTATGTCCGCCTGTCGGTCGGCATCGAGCACATCGACGACATCCTGGCCGACCTGGACCAGGCGCTGCGTGCCGCCGGCAAGGTGGTCAAGGCAGCGTGAACCAGCAGGCGTGACAGGCACGGGGCGGGGTGGTCTATCCTCCCGCCCCATCCCGCCCCGCCCTGTTTTCTGGAGCCCGCAAGCGATGCGCCTGTTCTGTGCCGTGATCCTCGGCCTGCTGTGCGGCGGCCCGGCAGCCCTCGCCGCCGACTGTGCCGACTACTACGACCGCGTGAAGCAGATCGGTGAGGCCGAGCTGACGCAGACGCCGCTGGTCGACCTGGCGCCGATTCCCGACGTCGCCACCGCCGCCTGCCTGCGTAACGTGCTGCTGCGCGTGCTGGAGCAGCAGGCCGGGCTGGGCCGTCCGATCGGCTACAAGGTCGGCCTGACCAGCCAGGCGGTGCAGCAACGCCTGGGCATCCTGCACCCGGTCTGGGGCCAGCTGCTGGCAGGCATGCTGTTGCCGGACGGCGCCGTCGTCGCCCTGCCCTATGGCGCGCGCGGCATCGTCGAGGCCGACCTGCTGGTCACCGTCGCCGACGAGGCCATCAACCAGGCCACCACGGTCGAGGAGGTGGCGCAGCACCTGAGCGACCTGAAGCCCTTCATCGAGCTGCCGGACCTGATGACCGGCCCGGGCCAGGCGCTGGACGAGGTGGTCATCGTCGCCATCAATGTCGGCGCCCGCCTTGGCATCCAGGGCGCCGCCCTGGCGATGACGCCAGAGGTCGCCGCGGCGCTGCCCGGCATGACGGTGCGGATGACCGGCCCGGGCGGCCAGCTGCTGGAGGCGCCGGGCGCCGCCGTGCTGGGCCACCCGCTGCGATCGGTCCTCTGGCTGATCGAGGCGCTGCGCACCGAAGGCAAGGCATTGCGCGCCGGCGACGTCATCTCGCTCGGGTCCTTCGGCCAGCCGCAGCAGCCGATCGCCGGTGGCACCTTTACCGTAAGCTACGAAGGCATACCGGGCGGTACATTGAAGGTACGGGTATCCTTCGCCGAAGAGTAGTGCCCCACGCGGTGCCCGGACCTGGGGCTTGTGATTTGCGCATTATGCGTCGGGCCGTCTAGTTTCTGCCCGCAACCGTCTTCAAGGAGACCAAGCCATGACACTCAGACTGGGCGACATCGTTCCGAACTTCACCCAGGAATCCACCGCCGGGCCGATCACGCTGTACGACTATGCCGGGAGCGGCTGGGTGGTGCTCTTTTCGCACCCCAAGGACTTCACGCCGGTCTGCACCACCGAGCTGGGTGCCGTGGCCAAGCTGAAGCCGGAGTTCGACAAGCGCAACGTCAAGGTCCTGGGCCTGTCGGTCGACCCCTTGAAGAGTCACACCGACTGGGTCGGCGACATCAAGGAAACCCAGGGCGTGGCGCTGAACTTCCCATTGCTGGCCGACGCCGACCGCAAGGTGTCCGACCTCTATGGCATGATCCATCCCAATGCCAACGACACACTGACCGTGCGTTCGGTCTTCGTCATCGACCCGAACAAGAAGCTGCGTCTGACCATCACCTATCCGGCCTCCACCGGACGCAACTTCGACGAAATCCTCCGGGTCATCGACTCGCTCCAGCTCACCGACAAGAACAAGGTGGCGACACCGGTGAACTGGAAGAACGGCGATGACGTGATCATCGTGCCCTCGCTGTCGAACGACGACGCCAAGAAGCTCTTCCCCGATGGCTGGAAAGAGCTGAAGCCCTACCTGCGCATGGTCAAGCAGCCGGGTCGCTGAATGCAACGGGCGGTCGGACGGCTGTCCTGGCCCCGGCCCAACGATGGGTTGAAGCCTTGACGACACCGACCGCCCCGCCGCCTCTGCCGCCCTCGTTCCACGCGCAGATCGACCAGGACCTGGACCTGCAGGAGATCGGCACCCCGGTCGCCGCGTTGGACCGGCCGCCGCGACCGGGTGAGATCCTCTATCGCGAGCTCGACCAGCCGCGGCAGGTCGAGATGCCGCGTCCCTTCTGCCTCGAAGGACCGATGCGGCCGCAATGGCGGCCGATCTTCCGGGGCGGCAACAGCGTCGCGGTGCCAGCCCCCGTGGCGGCGCGCTGTGGCGGCCTTGGCGTGATCGGCCAGGGCATCCTGTTATGGGGCCCGCGCGCGCGCCTGCATTGTCCCAGCCACTTCACGAGCACGTCCCGGGAGAACAAGCATTTCCTGGACGAGTTCAAGCTGCACCTGGGGCCCTTCTTCACTTACGACGACGAGTTCCAACCGCGGATGGAGCTGTCGCAACTGCGCGAAGTGCACTTGACCACGCCGACGCTGGTGCTGGCGCAACCTGGCAGCCGCGTGTTCGGCCACTGGCTCATCGAGGTTCTGCCGCGCCTGCTGCTGGCGCAATGCCTGGGCCTGGAGTTCGACCGCGTCCTGCTGCCGTCGCCCTTTCCGATCGAGCTGACGCCGTTGCTGAAGTCGCACGGCCTGTCGCCAGACCGCATCGCCTGGTTGGAATCGGGGCGCGAGATCGCCCGGCTAGACGACGGCATCGTCTGTGCCAACCTGCATTTCGAGACGGCCTTCGCGCCAATGGCCCGACCGGTGATGCGGGACCTGCGTGCCGTACTGGCTCCGGTGCCTTGGCGCCGGCCCTGGCGCAGGATCTTCATCAGCCGGCGCAACTGGTCCCTGCAGAACCGGCGACTGCGCAATCGCGAAGCCATCACCGAGCGGCTGCGCATCGCAGGTTTCCAGGAGATAATACTCGAGGCGCTGCCCCTGGCCGAGCAGGCACGCCTGCTGTCAGAAGCCAGTCATGTCATCGCCGAGGATGGTTCGGCCTGCCACATGATGATTTATGCCGAACCGGGCAGCCGGCTGCTGGTGTTGCAGCCCAGCAGCCGGCGCAATCTGCCCCATCTGTCGCTCGCCGAGGTCTTGGAGCAGTCGGTCGGCTTCGTCGTGGGAGCGACAGCCGAGCCGGCGGAGATGAAAGAGGGGGTCGACTACAGCATCGCCCCGGCCGATCTGGAACGCGGCCTCATGGCCCTGCTGGCCGGCTAGGGGCCTTGGGCCGGCGGCGCCGTTCCATGCCATACTGCAGCACCAGCCGGAGGTCGCCTTGTCCCAGTCAGCAACGCCGCAACGCCTGAGCCACCACGCACCGGTCCTGCTGGTGCCGGGCGCGCTGTCGCAGGCCTTCTGCCAGCAGCTCATCCAGCTGTTCGACCGGCCGCTGCCGAGTTTCGCCAGTAACGGCTACACCACCGACGGCTTCATCAAGGCCGAGGGCGACTTCAAGGTTTCGCAAGATGGCGAGCAGGGCCGCCTGATGCAGATCGTGCTGCGCGACCGCGAGTACACCAAGGTGCTGGACCATCTGCTGTCGAAGTACGTCGAGCCGCAGATCCAGGTGGCCTTCCAGAGCCACAGCAATTCGCGCGAGCACTGGCGCCTGGCGCGCTACGAGGCACCCGGCGGCTTCATCGGCCAGCACCGCGACAACAACAGCCCGGCGACGCACCACCGCAACTTCACCCTGGTGGTCAACCTGAATGCCGGCGAGTACGAAGGCGGCGAGCTGAGCTTTCCGGAGTTCGGCGACACGCTCTATGACCTGGAGCGCGGCACCGCCATCGTTTGGTCGGCGGCGCTGCTGCACGAAGTACGGCCAGTGACCCGCGGCGTGCGCTACGTCGCCGCCGTGCACCTGTCGCTGATCAAGGAGGCTGGCCGGCAGAAGGCCGCCGGCCCTGTCATGCCGACCGCGGCCACCCCCTGAGGGCGGCGCCCAGCGACCTCAACCGCCGCGCCGGCGATAGATCAGCCAGTAGATGCCACCGACCAGGCCGGCACCGCCGACGATGTTGCCGGCGGTGACCGGCAGCAGGTTGGCCAGGAAGCCCGCGGGGTCCAGGCCGGCACCCGCCAGCTGGCCGATCGGGATCAGGTACATGTTGGCCACCGAATGCTCGAGGCCCAGGGCAACGAAGGCGGCGACCGGCAGGGCGATGGCCACCACCTTGCCGCCGAACTGGCGCGCCGCCAGCGACAGCCACACGGCCATGCAGACGAAGACGTTGCACAGCAGGCCGCGGAAGAAGGCCTGCAGCGGATCCAGCGCCACCTTGGCGTCGGCGATGGCAATGGCCGTCGCCGCGCTGGGTCCATTCGGCATCCCAGCCAGGTGCACCAGCAGCACGGTGCCCAGCGCACCCAGCAGATTGCCGGCGTAGACCAGGGACCAGTTGCCGGCCAGCCGGCGCCACCCAATCCGGCCTTCGGCCCAGGCCATCACCATCAGGCTGTTGCCGGTGAAGAGCTCGGCGCCACCCAGCAGCACCATGATCAGGCCCAGTGAAAAGGCCATGCCGGCAAACCAGCGGTTCAGGCCAAAGCCCAGCGTCCCCTCGGTCAGCACCAGCGTGTAGAGCAGCGCGCCGAGCGCGACAAAGGCCCCGCCCAGCAGCGCCAGCATGAACGTGGTGATCCAGGGCTGCGCCGCCTTGCGCTCGCCCAGTCGCTCGACCAGCAGCGCCAGCTCGGCCGGCGCATAGCAGTCGACCGCGGGCGCCGGCTGCGCCTCCTCCTGATCCGCTCCTGGTGGCATCGCTCCCCCTTGCAGACCCTGCATGGCGCAAAGCCATCGGGTCCGCTGTGATCTGGATCAGGCCGACCCCCGCATGAGCCCTAGCGGCCGAGCCAGCCCTTCACGGCGGCGATCTGGTCGCCGTCCATCAGCGCCGGGGCATGGCCGCAGTCAGGGAAGGTCAGCAGCATCGGCTTGGGCCCGCGCTGCGTCATCTGCACCGCCGTCTCCGCCAGCAGCAGGTCGCTGTCCTGGCCGCGCAGCACCAGGGTTGGGCACTGCAGGCGATCCCACACCGGCCAGAGGTCGACGTCGGCCGGCGGCGTCGCCAGCACCGCCGTGGCGATGCCGGCGTCGTAGTGCGGCTCCAGCCGCCCGGCATCGGTTCGCACGAAGGATTCGGCGGTCAGGTGGGCCCACTGCGTGTCGGTCAGCTGACCGAAGGGGGCATAGGTGCGGCGCATCCAGGCCTCGGCCTCAGCCCGCATGGCGAAGCTTGGCCGCGGCCCGCCCAGGTAGCCGGCGATGCGCTCCAGCGCCGCCTTGGGAATGAAGGGCCCGACGTCGTTGACGATCAGCCGGGCGATTGGCGTGTCCTGCGCTGCGGCCAGGAACAGCCCGATCAGCCCACCCATCGAGGTGCCGAGCCAGTCGACCGTCTGCAGCTGCAGGTGCGCCAGCAGCAGGGTCATGTCGCTGAGGTACTGCGGATAGCCGTAGAGCCGGGGGTCGGCCAGCCGCCCGCTGCGACCGCGCCCGACCACGTCGGGGCAGATCACCCGCCAGCCCTCGTCGGCCAGGGTGGCCGCCAGAACGTCGAAGTCGCGGCCGTTGCGCAGCAGGCCGTGGCAGCAGAGCAGCACGCGGTCGCTGGTCTCCGGCCCCCACTCCACCCAGGCAACGCGATGAAAGCCGGCGGCCGACCAGGCGCGCACCTCACCGTGTCTCATCGGCGGTTCCTCATGCCGGGCGCCTCACAGCCTGCGCACCACGGCCGGCGGCTCGTCGCCGACCATTACATAGGTTTCCGGATGGAAACCGTTGAAGTGCGTGGCGTTGGCGTTGGAGTAGGCGCCGATCTGGTCGATCTCCAGCCAGTCGCCCTCGCGCGCGTCGGTCGGCAGGTGATAGCGCGTCGGCAGCACGTCCAGCGAATCGCAGGTCGGACCGTTCAGCAGATAGCCCTCGGTGGAATTCGCCACCGGGCCGTCGAGGCGCACCAGCCGGGCCGGCAGCTCGATCTTCCCCTGCACCGTCTCCGACAGCGAGCCGTAGATGCCGTCGTTGATGTAGAGGCGGTCGCCCTTGCGCAGCTGCACCTGGGTCAGCAGCGAGCAGGCTGCGGCCACCAGGGCGCGGCCAGGTTCGCACCACAGGTCGATGTCGGGCTGCAGCTTGATCGACTTCACCCCGGCGCGGATCTCGTCCATGTAGGCCTCCAGCGGCGGCGGCGCCGGATCGGTGTCGGCATAGTGCGCCGGGAAGCCGCCGCCGACGTCGATCACCACCGGCTCGACGCCGCTACGCTGCATGACGTCGCCGACCATCTCCAGCGCGGTGCGATAGGCGCCGGGATCGAGGCACTGCGAGCCGACGTGAAAGCAGAAGCCGACCTTGCAGCCCTGCTTCTTGGCTTCCTTGGCCAACTCCACCGCCTCGTCCGGCGTGGCGCCGAACTTGGCCGCCAGGTGATAGAGCGTGCCCTTGGCCGGCGGCGTGGCGATGCGCACCACTATCACCAGGCCCTCGCGGTCGGTCTCCTCCAGCACTTTGCGCAGCTCGTCCAGGTGATCGACCACGTAGTGCCGCACGCCATAGACGGTATAGGCGCTGCGGATCACTGCGCGGCCCTTGATCGGGTGCATGAAGTAGGCGTGCGCGTCGCTGAAGCTCTCGCTCACCAGCGCGATCTCGGTCAGCGAGGCGGTGTCGAAGTGCCGTATGCCGGCGTCGTAGAGCGCGCGCAGCACCATGGGGTGCGGGTTGCACTTCACGGCATAGAGCACCGTGCCGGGAAACAGCGTCATGAACTTCTTGGCGTTGCGCCGCAGCAGGTGCGGTCGCAGGCAATAGATCGGGTAGCTGGGCGTCAGAGTCTGGGCGACCTCCACGACGCTGCGAAAGGTCTTTTCGTCCTTGGCCATAGGTGTCCTCCTCGGGGCTCGGGCCGCGATTGGCGCTTCACGTGGCCGTCGTTATGCGCTCGGAGATCAGCCTATCCGCAAGCACGACCCCCAGTCGAAGGCCGGACGGCGGACTTCTACCCGGCCCTCATGACGCCTGCAAGTCGTGCCCGGCCGCCGTTCCGCCTGGCCGATCCATGCCCGCCACGCATGGTGCGGCGTCGCCGGGGTCCATGGTGCCCCCAGCGGGCCCGCCGTAGTCTCCGCCGCGATCGTCGGAGTCCGTCGAGATGTTCCCCCTGCAGCCTTCCCGCGCCCTGGTCTATCTGCTGGCCGTCCTGGCGGTATTGACCGGCAGCGGCATGGACGTTTTCGGCAAGGGCGCCATGGCAGGCGCCAGCGCGTGGCAGGGCGTGCTGCTGCGCTGGGCCTTCGCCCTGGCGCTGCTGCTGCCGATCTTCCTGCTGCGCGCCAAGCGTCCGGCGATGGCCAGCCGCCGGGTGCACCTGCTGCGCATGGTGCTCAGCATCATCGGCTCCTGGTGCTATTTCGAATCGCTGAACCGCCTGCCGCTGTCACTGGTGGTGACGGTGTTCTATGCCGAGCCCCTCCTGGCGCTGCCCCTGGCCCGCCTGCTCCTGAAGGAACGGCTGGACTGGCCGCGCCTTGGCGCCCTGTTGCTGGGCTTCGCCGGCGTGCTGCTGGCCGCCCAGCCGGAAGGGGCGAAGGACCTGGTCGGCGTGGCGCTGGCCTTGATCGGCGCCTTCTCCTGGGCCGGCGTGCTGATTTCCACCAAGCGCTACGGCCGGCAGGAATCGGTGCTCGACCTGATGTTCTGGCTGGCGCTGTCCGGCGCGCTGGTGGCACTGCCGCCGGCGTTGGCCGACTGGCACCCCCTGCCCGCCTCGGCCTGGCTGGGCTTCCTTGCCATCGCCTTCTGCGGCCTGCTCAGCGGCCTCTGCTGGCTGACCGCCTTGAAGCATATCGATGCCCTGGTGATGACCACCCTGGGCTATCTGGGCCTGCCCGCCGGTTTCGCCGCGGCCCTCTTCATCTATGGCGAACTGCCACCCCAGGAAACCTGGGCCGGCGCCGGCCTGGTGCTGGTCGCCGTTGGCCTGCTGGCTTGGGGCGAGCGGCGCTTCCGATTGCCGCTCAGGCCCGCCGCCGCGCCGCTTCCTCAGGCTTGATCTGGCGGGCCAGCGCGCGCGCCTCCGGCCCCAGCGCGATGCGACCCTCGCGCAGATAGGCCTCGTGGTTGGCGTCGATGGCCTCCAGGTCATACAGATAGTTCACCATCAGGCCGGCCGACTGCTGCAGGCCGTTGGCCGAGGTGTCAGCCAGCCAGTTCACCCGTTCCAGCCGGGCACCGTTGCGCAGGTGGAAGCGTGCCACCGGGTCAAGCGCCTGACGGTCCGGTCGCGTCTCGGTCAGATAGGCGACGGCAAGACGCTTCATCGGCTGCGCCAGGGCGTTGGCGGTGGTCACGTCCGCGGCCCAGGCGGGATCGGCCAGCACGACGGCCAAGGCCACCTTGATGTCGTCGGAACCACCCAGCGCGCGCAGGCCCAGTTGCTCCGGCTCGCTCATCGCCCTGCCCAGGCGTTCGACCGGCAGCTGTTCCAGCCAGCGGCGGAAGCCGGGCAGCGGCGACAGCGTGGCGAAGCTCTCCAGGTTCGGCAGCTCCTCCGACAGCTTCTGCACCACGCGTTTGATCAGCCACTCGCCGAAGGCAATGCCGGCCAGCCCCTCTTGGGTGTTGGAGATGGAATAGAAGATCGCGGTGCGCGCCTGGCGTGGCTCGATCTTCGGCGCCGTCTCGTCGAGCAGCGCCTGCACGGAATCGGCTAGGTCCTCGACCAGCGCCACCTCGACGAAGGCCAGCGGCTCGTCCGGCATGCGCGGATGAAACAGGCCGAAGAGCCAGCGGTCGCTTTCCAGGCGGTGCTTCAGGTCGCCCCACGACCGGATTTCGTGCACCGCTTCGTAGTCGATCAGCTTCTCCAGCAGGGCGGCTGGCGAATCCCAGGTCAGGCGCCGCACGTCGAGGAAACCGAAATCGAACCACGACTCCAGCAGCGTGCGCAGGTCGCTGTCGAGCGGCTTCAGCGCCGCGTCGTCGCGCGCCGCCTGCAGCAACTCGGCGCGCAGGTCGACCAGGAACTTCATGCCGGCCGGCAGAGTGGAAAACTGGGTCAGCAGGCGCACGCGCGGCGGCTGTAGCGCCCGGCGCAGGCCCTCCTCCGCCGCCGGGCGAGTGCCATCGTCGGCCGCCTGCCAGCGCTGGATCGCCTGGTCGATGCGGGCCGGATCGGCGGCGAAGTCGGTCGCCAGGATGCCCAGGAACTGGCGCCGCCCGGCAGGGTCGAGCGCGGCATAGGCCTCGCCCAGCTCGGCAGCGCGCAGCCGGGCCGAGACCTCGCCACCGCGCGCCTCCAGACACTCGCGCATCAGCGCCTTCAGCGCCTCCGGGCCGCTTGGCATGGCGTGCGGCGCCAGGCCAAGGGTGCGTGCCGCGCCCTGGGCGATATCGCGGAAACCGCGCGCCAGGCTCGACCAGGTCCGGTCCAGGAAGGTGTCTCGTTCGCTCGTCGTCATCGGCAGTACCACAGCATCGCTTCGCGGCCGGATGGTGACCGCGCTGTGACGTCGCCGCAAGCTGCCCATTGGTCGACCCCTCCCCGAACGCTGGCCAGCCGCCCTCCGGTGGCCTCTTGTTCCAACGTCCCACCCCCGCATAGGGTTGCGCCTTCCCGGCTCACAGGACACCCCATGGCCGCCAAAGCGCTCTATACCGCCGACTTCAAGGATACCCCCTACTGGTGGGAGGCCGCGCCGCTGCGCGCCCTGCCGCAGACCCTGCTGCCGGCGGAGGTCGACGTCGCCATCGTCGGCTCCGGCTACAGCGGCCTGGCCGCCGCGCTGGTGACGGCGCGCGGTGGCCGCTCGACCCTGGTGCTGGAGGCCGAGGCCGCCGGCCAGGGCTGTTCGACACGCAACGGTGGGCAGGTCTCCACCTCGCTGAAGCCGACCTATGGCGCGCTGGCCGCCAAGCATGGCTCCGAGCGCGCCGTGGCCATCCGCAAGGAAGGCTTTAAGGCCCTGGAGTTCGCCGAGGCGTTGATTAAGCGCGAGGGCATCGACTGCGACTGGGAGGTGGTCGGCCGCTTCCACGCCGCGCACAATCCCAAGCAGTACGCCGCCATGGCGAGTTATCTGCAGAACCAGCATGCCGGCATCGAGGTGCCCTATCGCCTGGTACCGCGCGACGAGCAGCATAGCGAAATCGGCAGCGACCTCTATCACGGCGGCGTGGTCTATCCGAAGCACGCCTCGCTGCAGCCGGCCAAGTTCCACGCCGGGCTGCTCGACCGCGTGCTCCAGGCCGGCGCCACCGTGGCCGACCGCACGCCGGTCACCGGGGTGGAGCGTGACGGCGCCGGCTTCCGCGTGCTGACGCCGCGCGGCAGCATCCGGGCGCGCGACGTGATGATCGCCACCAACGGCTACACCGGGCCGAATTCGCCCTGGCTGCGGCGCCGCGTCATCCCGATCGGCAGCTACATCATCGCCACCGAGGAACTCGACCCGGCGCTGACCAAGACCCTGGTGCCGCACAAGCGCGTGCTCTCCGACAGCCGCAAGCTGGTGTTCTATTATCGCCTGTCGCCGGATGGCCGACGCATGGTCTTCGGCGGTCGCGTCGCGGCGGGCGAGACCGATGTGCGCATCTCCGCCCCGCGCCTGCATGCCGAGATGAGCCGCATCTTCCCGCAGCTCAAGGACAGCAAGGTCAGCCACTCCTGGATGGGCACCGTGGCCTACACCTTCGACACCATGCCGCACCTGGGCAAGGGGCCGGACGGCCTGTGGTACAGCATGGGCTACTGCGGCTCCGGCGTGTCGCTGGCGCCCTACTTCGGCACCCGCGTCGGCCAGCAGATCCTGGGCGAGGAAGACGGCGCCACGGCGCTCGACGGCCTCGCCTTTCCGACCCGCCCGCTCTACAGCGGCAATCCCTGGTTCCTGCCGATGGCGGTGCGCTGGTATCGGGTGCGCGACAAGCTGCCGCTCTAGCCACGGCGCATCGGGTTCAGGCCAGCCAGCGTCTGGTGCAGGACAGCGGCCAAGCTGTTGCGTGGCAGGCTTCGGCACACCGCAGAATCCCTCGAGGTCGTCCCATGCGCGCCGCCCTGATCGAAGCCTTCAATGCCCCGCTGGTGTCGCGCGACGTGGCCGAACCGGATTGCCCGGCCGACGGCGTGATCGTGCGGGTCGAGGCCTGCGGCGTCTGCCGTTCGGACTGGCACGGCTGGAAGGGCGCCGATCCCGACGTGCGCCTGCCGCATGTGCCGGGGCACGAGTTCGCCGGTGTGGTCGAGGCGGTGGGCCGCGACTGCCGCCGCTTCCGGGTCGGCGACCGCGTGACCGCGCCCTTCATCCTGGCCTGCGGCGCCTGCCCAGACTGCCTGGGCGGCGACGCCACGGTCTGCGACCGGCAGCAGATCGTCGGCTTCACCGCCTGGGGTGCCTTTGCCGAGCGCATCGCTGTGACGCGCGCCGACTTCAATCTAGTCGCCATGCCGGACGAGCTCGACTTCGTCACCGTCGCCGGCATGGGCTGCCGCGTCACCACCGCCTTCCGCGCCCTTGTCGACCGCGCCCGGCTCCGGCCTGGCGAATGGCTGGCGGTACATGGCTGCGGCGGCGTTGGTCTGTCGGCCGTGGCCATCGGCGCGGCGTTGGGTGCCGCGGTGGTCGCGGTCGATATCAATCCGGCGGCACTGGATCTCGCCCGTTCCCTCGGCGCCACGGCGACGATCAATGCCACGGGCCTCGACGATGTCGGCGCCGCGGTGCGCGAGGTGACCGGCGGCGGCGCGCAGGTCTCGCTGGAGGGCCTCGGCGTCACCGAGACCTTCCTCAATTCACTGCGCTCGTTGCGCAAGCTGGGGCGCCATGTGCAGGTCGGCATGCCGCTGGGACGCCATGCCGAACCGGCGCTGCCGCTGCTGGAGCTGGTCTATTCCAGGCAGATCCAGATCCTGGGCACGCGGGGTATCGCCGCCAGCCGCTTCCCGGCCCTGTTCCAGATGCTGCGCACCGGCCGCTTGGAGCTCTCGCACCTGGTAACCAGGCGCATCGCGCTGGAAGACGCCGGCGCGGCCATCGCCGCCATGGACGGCTATAGTGGCGCCGGCATCACGGTGATCGACCGCTTCACGGCCTGAAGGTCTCGCGCCCGGCCGCCCGCTGTGCCAAAAGGCCTGTCGACCGGCGTACCCTGCCGGCGGCTATGATGCGCGGGACCAGCGGAGCGATCCCATGAGCGAACACAATTTCTACACCATCCTCAGTCAGGGATTTCCGGCCGACCGCTGCAAGCCGGCGCTCGTCGTGCCCGGCGGTCTCAGCCTGACCTATGAGCAGCTCGAGGATCAAGTGGCGCGCTACGCCAATGCGCTGATGAAGCTTGGCGTGAAGGCCGGCGACCGCGTTGCCGTGCAGGTCGAAAAGTCGCCGGAAAACGTGGCGCTCTATCTGGCCTGCCTGAAGAGCGGCTTCGTCTACCTGCCGCTGAACACAGCCTACACCCCGGCCGAGATCGGCTATTTCCTGGGCGACGCCGAGCCGGCGCTCTTCGTCTGCCGGCCGGCCGACCGCGAGGCCATGGCGGCGGCGGCCAAGGCCATTCCCATCGCCACCTTGGGCGAGGCCGGCGATGGCAGCCTGCCGGTGCTGGCGGCGAAGCAGAAGCCCGACAGCTCGATCCTGCCGCGCGGCGGCGGCGACCTGGCCGCCATCTGCTACACCAGCGGCACCACCGGGCGCTCCAAGGGCGCCATGCTGACGCACAAGAACTTGGCGTCGAACGCCGCGACCTTGCACCGCCTCTGGGGCTTCAAGCCCGACGACGTGCTGCTGCACGCGCTGCCGATCTTCCATGTGCACGGGCTCTTCGTGGCGCTGCACACGGCGCTGCTGAACGGCTCGACGATCCACTTCCTGCCGCGCTTCGACGCCAAGCAGGTCATGGCGTTGCTGCCGCAGGCGACCGTCATGATGGGGGTGCCGACCTTCTATACCCGCCTGCTCGATCAGGCCGACTTCTGCGCCGACCACTGCAGCACCCTGCGGCTCTTCGTTTCCGGCTCCGCGCCGCTGCTGGCGGAGACGCACAAGGCCTTCGAGGCGCGCACCGGCCAGCGCATCCTGGAGCGCTACGGCATGACCGAGACCGGCATGCTGGCCTCCAATCCGCTGGACCGTCCGCGCAAGGCCGGCACCGTCGGCCCGTCGCTGCCCGACGTGCAGCTGCGCATCGCCGACGGCGAAGGCAATGCCCTGCCGCTGGGCCAGACCGGCGCGGTGGAGGTGAAGGGGCCCAACGTCTTCCCCGGCTACTGGCGCCGGCCGGAGCGGCGGGCGGACGATTTCCGCCCCGACGGCTACTTCATCACCGGCGACGTCGGCATGATCGACGAGGACGGCTACCTGGTGCTGGTCGGGCGCGCCAAGGACCTGATCATCAGCGGCGGCTACAACGTCTATCCGAAGGAGATCGAGCTGCTGCTCGACGCCCTGCCCGGCATCGGTGAGAGCGCGGTGGTCGGCCTGCCGCACCGCGACTTCGGCGAGGGCGTGGCGGCGGTCTGCACGGCGCAGGGCACGCCACCGTCGGAGGCCGAGGTGATCGCCCGCTGCAAGCAGGAGCTGGCGGCCTTCAAGGTGCCCAAGCGCGTGCTCTACGTCGAGGCCCTGCCGCGCAACGCCATGGGCAAGGTGCAGAAGGCCCTGCTGCGCGAGCAGTACAAGGACCTCTTCAAGCCGGCGCAGGCATGAAGCGCGTCACCCGCTGGATCCTGCGCGGCCTGCTGCTCGCGCTGCTGCTGCTGATCGTCGCCGGCGTCGGCGTCTGGATCTGGCAGCGCGGCTCGCTGGCAACGCTGGACGGCGACCTGCAGCTCAAGGGCCTGGTGGCGCCGGTCGAGGTCACCTTCGACGCCAACGCCATCCCCACGATCAAGGCCGAGAGCGAGGCCGACGCGCTTTTCGCGCTGGGCTTCCTGCACGCGCAGGAGCGGCTGTTCCAGATGGACTTCACCCGCCGCCTGGGCGCCGGCCGCCTGTCCGAAGTCGCCGGCGCCCCCACTGTGCGGCTAGACAAGATCATGCGCACCCTGGGGCTCTACCGCGTGGCCGAGGCCAATGTGGCGGCGCTGGGCCCGGCCGGCCGCGCCGCGCTGGAGTCCTATAGCTCCGGGGTCAACGCCTACCTGACGCAGCACGAAGGCCCCTGGCCGGCCGAGTTCTATGTGCTGGGCTACGACCCGGAGCCCTGGACGCCGGCGGACTCGCTGGTCTGGGGGCGCCTCATGGCGCTGCAGCTCTCGGGCAACTACAGCGACGAGATCCTGCGCGCCCGCCTGGCGCAGAGCCTGACCCCGGCGCAGCTGCACCAGCTCTACCCGGCCTATCCGGCCGACGCGCCCATCGCCACGCAGGACCTGGCGGCGCTCGACCGCCGCGGCGTGCTGCGCGACTTGGCCACGGCGCTGCCCTGGGACCTGGGGCCGAAGGATGCCTCCAATACCTGGGCGGTGGCGGCTGACCGCAGCAGCACGGGCGGCATCCTGCTGGCCAACGACCCGCACCTGGCGCTGCAGGCGCCGGGCTTCTGGTACCTGGCGCGCATCGAGACGCCGGAGCTGACCCTGGCCGGCGCCACGGCGCCCGGCGTGCCCTACATGGTGATCGGCCACAACGCCTCGCTGGCCTGGTCCTTCACCACGACGCACAGCGATACCCAGGACCTCTTCATCGAGAGCGTCGACCCCGCCGACCCGGCCAACTACCTGACGCGCGAGGGGCCCCGCCCCTTCAAGACCCGGCAGGAGACCATCAAGGTCGCCGGCGCCGAAGCGCTGACCATCACGGTGCGCGAGACCTATCACGGGCCGGTGGTCAGCGACGCGGTGGAGGACAGTGCTGCCCTGCTGGGCGAGGGCCAGGTGCTGGCGCTGGCCTGGCCGGCGCTGCTGCAGGACGACCGCTCGGGCGATGCGCTCTACAACCTCAATCACGCCGGCAGCGTGCCGCAAGCACTGGCGGCGCTGCGCGACATGGGGGCGCCGCAGCAGACCATGATCCTTGCCGACGTCGAGGGCCGCATGAGCCTGGTGGCGCCCGGTCGTGTGCCGATCCGCAACCAGGGCGACGGCCTGCTGCCGGTGGCCGGCGCCGATGGGCTGCACGACTGGATCGGCTGGATCCCCTATGACGACCTGCCGCGGTTGGACGACCCGCCGTCCGGCCTGCTGGTCGCCGCCAACAACAAGCAGGTGCCGGACGACTATCCCTATCTGATCGCCGCCGAATGGAACCTGGCCAGCCGCGCCCAGCGCATCGCCGAGGTACTGAAGAGCCACCGGACCTGGACGCCGGATGACATGCGCGCCCTGCAGATGGACTCGCTGTCGATCGGCGCGCGCGCCCTGCTGCCGCGCCTGCTGGCCGCCGTCGCCGGCAAGCCGGAGGCCGAGGCCGCGCTGGCGCTACTGCGCGACTGGGACTTCGTGATGGACCGCGACCGGCCGCAGCCGCTGATCTACAGCGCCTGGATACGCGCGCTGGAGCGCCGCTTGCTGGCCGACGAGGTCCCGGCCGAGCTGCTGCCCAACCTGCAGACCGGCAACGAGCAGCGCCTGGCCGCGCTGCTGGGACCCGACAGCCTTTTCTGCGACGACCGCGCGACCCAGGCGGTGGAGGATTGCGATAGCATCGTCAGCCTGGCCCTGGACGACGCGCTGGGCGACCTGGTGAAGCTCTACGGCGAACAACCGGCCGACTGGCGCTGGGGCAAGGCGCACCAGGCCACCTTCGAGCACCCGGTGTTCGGCTACATCCCGATCCTGGATGGCCTGACCGACTACAGCGTCGAAACCGACGGCGGCCAGGACACGGTGAACCGTGGCGGCAGCAACTTCGCCGCGCCGCCGCCGGAGGCCTTCCGCCACCGCCATGGTCCCACGCTGCGGGTGGTCTATGACCTGGCCGACCTCGACCGCTCGACCTTCACCATCGCCACCGGGCAGTCCGGCAACCTGCTGTCGGCGCACTATGGCGATTTCGCCCAGCGCTGGGCCGACGGCGTTGCGGTAGTCTTGGTCGGCGGTGCGACGGACGGAGGCTCCAGCCTCAGGCTGACTCCGGCGCCTTAGCCAAGGGGGAAGCAGCATGTCCGTAGGTCTGGCCGAGATCCGCCAAGCAGCGGAAGCGATCAAGGGGCAGGTGGTGCGCACGCCGCTGGTGCGGGCCGAGCGCCTGTCGCAGCAGGCCGACTGCTCGCTCTACATGAAGCTGGAGAACCTGCAGATCACCGGCTCCTTCAAGGACCGCGGCGCCTGCGTCAAGCTGCAGAGCCTGGACGCCGAGCAGCGCCAGCGCGGCGTCATCGCCATGTCAGCCGGCAACCATGCCCAGGGCGTCGCCTACCACGCCCGTCGCCTGGGCATCCCGGCGACCATCGTGATGCCGGAGTTCGCGCCCTTCATGAAGGTCGAGCGCACGCGCAGCTTCGGCGCCCGCGTGGTGCTGACCGGCGACACGCTGGATGCATCGGCCGTGGCGGCGCGCGCGATCGCCGCGGCGGAGAACCTGACCTTCGTCCATCCCTACGACGACCCCGCCATCATCGCCGGCCAGGGCACCATCGGGCTGGAGATCCTGGAGGACCTGCCCGAGGTCGATGTCATCGTGGTGCCGATCGGCGGCGGCGGCCTGTGCGGCGGCATCGCGCTGGCGGTCAAGGCGTTGAAGCCCTCGGTGCGCATCATCGGCGTCGAGGTCGAGCTTTTCCCCTCAATGCAGCAGGTGCTGCGCGGCGAGGAGCCGCGCGCCGGCGGCACCACCATCGCCGACGGCATCGCGGTGAAGCTACCAGGCCAGCTCACGCGCGAAATCGTGCGCGAGCTGGTGGAGGAAATCCTGCTGGTCGACGAGATCGCCGTCGAGCAGGCGATCTGTGCCCTGGCAGAGCAGCAGAAGCTGGTGGCCGAAGGCGCCGGCGCCGCCGGCATCGCCGCGCTGCTGGCGCATCCCGGACGCTTCAAGGGCCTGACCGTCGCCGCCCTGGTGTGCGGCGGCAACATCGACGTGCGCCTGCTGTCCGACGTGCTGGCGCGCGGACTGGTGCGCGACGGCCGCCTGGTCAACCTGCGGGTCGACATCGTCGACAAGCCAGGCGTGCTGGGCGTCATCACCCGCATCATCGGCGCCACCGGCGGCAACATCATGGAGGTCGTGCACCAACGCATGTTCTTCAACGTGCCCGCCAAGCAGGCCGAGATCGACATTGTGGTCGAGACCAAGGGCACCGAGCACGTCGAGGAGATCATCCGCCTGCTGCGCGCCGAGGGCCTGAACGCCCGCGTGCTGGCCAGCCGGTCGGAAGGCTAGGGAGTCGATGACAGCATGACCACGCCACGCGCTCTCGACCACATCGTGGTCGCTGTGCCCAACCTCGACGCGGTGGCCGCCGACTACGAGGCCCTGGGCTTCAACCTCACGCCGCGGGCGCGCCACCCCGACGCCATGGGGACATCGAACCGCCTGGCGCAGTTCGCCCAGCGCAACTTCATCGAGCTGCTGGAGGTCGACCGACCGCAGGGCCTCGATCCACACGACCTGGCGGCGCTGCCGCCGCGCTTCAGCTTCGGCGAGCACAATCGGGCCTATCTGCAGGGGCACCAGGGGCTGTCGATGCTGGTGCTGGCCAGTGACGACGCCCGCGCCGACATTGCCGCCTGGCAGGCAGCCGGCCTGCAGACCTACGCGCCCTTCGACTTCGAGCGGCGGGCCCGCCTGCCCGATGGGCAGGAGGTCACCGTGGCCTTCTCGCTGGGCTTCGTCACCGATCCGGCCATGCCGGCGCTGGGCTTCTTCGTCTGCCAGAACCGCTTTCCGCAGCACTTCTGGAAGCCGGCCTTCCAGCAACATGCCAACGGCGCCACGGGCATGGTCGCGCTCTATCTCGCGGCGGCGGAGCCGGCGCGCCACGCGGGCTTCCTCACCGGCCTCACGCGCGGTATCGCGCGCGACGTTCCTGGTGGCCTGTCCCTGGCGTTGGCGGGCGGCGCTGAGCTGCAGGTGCTCACTCCCAATCGTATCGCGGAGATCGCGCCCGGTACGCCGATCGAGCTCGCCGATGGGCCGCTCTTCGTCGGCATGGCCGTAGCGGCAGCCAAGCCGCCCGCGGCAGTGACGCCAGCGGCTCAAGCCGGCGGCGTCTTCATTGAGTGGCGTAACGCCATCTAGCCCTCTCCCTATGGGCGAGGGTTCGCCTACGGCAGCGCGGCGTCCTCGATCAGCAGCTGCACGGCGTCGCCGCCGCGCCAGCTGTCGAGCTCCAGCCGGCCGGCGATGTGTACAGCGCGGCCACGGGCGGCCAGCAGTCCCTGCCCCAGCTCGTTATCCAGCGCGCGGAAGGCGATGCCGCGCAGGCTGCGGCCGTCGGGCCCCTCCAGCCGGCAGCGCAGGTGGTTCTCGCCGACGGTGTCCAGGCTGGCCAGGCGCAGCCCGGCGAAGGCGAAGCGCGGCTGCGGATTGCCCATGCCGAAGGGCGCCAGGCGCTCGGTCTGCGCCACCAGATCGGCGGTCGCCCCGGCGGCGCTCAGCACGCCGTCGAGCGACAGCGCCGGCTGCCAGGCGACGCGCGCCAGGTCGGCTGCCGCTCCGGCCGCCAGGAAGGCGCGCAGTTCCTCCAGTTTCTCGCGGGCGACCGTCAGGCCGGCCGCCATGGGATGGCCGCCGCCGTTGACCAGCAGCCCGGCGGCCCGCGCCGCCAGCACCAGGCGGCCGAGGTCGAGGCCCGGGACCGAGCGGCCGGAGCCCTTGCCGATCCCGCCGTCCAGCGCGACGACCAGCGCCGGCAGGTTGTAGCGGTCCTTCAGGCGGCTGGCGACGATACCGATCACGCCGGGGTGCCAGCCCTCGTCACAGGCGAAGACCAGCCCCTCAGGCGGGCCCGCCGCTTCGACCTGCTGCAGTGCCTGCTCCAGCACCAGCGCCTCGATCTGCTGGCGTTCCTGGTTCAGCTCGTTCAGGCGTGCCGCCAGGCTGGCCGCCTCGGCCGGGTCCTCGGTCGCCAGCAGGCGCACCCCCAGGTCGGGGGTGCCGACGCGGCCACCGGCATTCACCCGCGGCCCCAGGTAGAAGCCCAGATGCGTCGCCGTCAGGCGCTTGTCGATGCGGGCCACGGTGGTCAGCGCCGCCAGGCCGGGGTTGTGCCGCTCGGCCAGCACCTTCAGGCCCTGCGCCACCAGCACGCGGTTGAGGCCGCCCAGCGCCACCACGTCGGCCACGGTGCCCAGCGCCACCAGGTCGAGCCAGCCCAGCAGGTTGGGCTCCGGCCGCTCCGCCGAATAGAAGCCGGCTTGCCGCAGCGCCCGGTTCAGCGCGACGACCAGCAGGAAGGTCACGCCGACCGCCGCCAGGCTCTTGTGCGGCGAGGTCTCGTCCAGCCGGTTGGGGTTGACCACGGCATAGGCCGGCGGCAGCGCCGCCTCGGCGGCGTGGTGGTCGACCACCACCACCTGCAGGCCGCAGTCGCTGGCGGCCTGCAGCGCTGCATGGGCGGAGATGCCGCAGTCCACCGTGATCACCAGCCGCACGCCCTCGGCCTGCAGCTTCTGCAGCGCCGGCGCATTGGGGCCATAGCCCTCGGTGATACGGTCGGGAATGTAGACTCGGAGGGTCTGGCCGACGGCACGGAAGAAGCGTGCCAGCAACGCCGAGGAGGTGGCGCCGTCGACGTCGTAGTCGCCGAACACGGCGACGCTCTCGCTGGCCTGGATCGCCGCCGCCAGGCGCGCCGCGGCACGGTCCATGTCGAGCAGGTGCGAAGGGTCGGGCAGCGCCCGCCGCAGCGAGGGCTCGAGGAAGTCCGCAGCGCTCTCCAGCGTCACGCCGCGCTGCGCCAACAGGCGCCCGACCAGGTCGGACAGCCCGTGGCGCTGTGACAGCGCCAGCGCCAGCCGCTCGTCGCCGGCGCGGGCCTGCCAGCGCTTGCCCGACAGCGAGCGCTCGACGCCCAGCAGGCTCGCCGTCGGCGCCGCCACCGTCAGGATCCGGCGCGGTTGAACCAGGCCTTGCGGTCGAAGGAGTGATGCGCCTCGATCAGCCGCACCGTGCCGGTGGCCGAGCGCATGACGATGGAATGCGTGGTGGCGCCCTTGGGGAAGCGGCGCACGCCGCGCAGCATGGTGCCGTCGGTGACGCCGGTGGCGGCGAAGATCACGTCGCCCTTGGCCAGGTCGGTCAGCTTGTACTTGCGATTGAAGTCGGTGACGCCGATGCGGCGCGCCCGGGTCTTCTCGTCCTCGTTGCGGAACACCAGGCGGCCCTGGAACTGTCCGCCGATGCAGCGCAGCGCGGCGGCGGCCAGCACGCCCTCTGGCGCGCCACCCTGGCCGACGTACATGTCGATGCCGCTCTCCGGGTTCGAGGTGGCGATGACACCGGAGACGTCGCCGTCGCCGATCAGCACGATGCGCGCGCCGGCGCCGCGCACCTTGGCGATGATGTCGGCATGGCGCGGCCGGTCGAGGATGCAGACCACCAGGTCGGCGATATCCTTCTTCATCGCCTTGGAGAGCTCTTTCAGGTTCTCCGCCGCGTCGGCATCGAGGTCGACCACGTCGTCCGGCAGGCCGGGGCCGACAGCGATCTTGTCCATGTAGGTGTCGGGCGCGTTGAGGAAACCGCCCTCCTCTGCCATGGCGATGACCGCCAGCGCGTTGGGCCCGCCCTTGGCGGTGATCGTCGTGCCCTCCAGCGGGTCCAGCGCGATGTCGATGTTGGGGCCGCCGCTGCCGACTTCCTCGCCGATATAAAGCATCGGCGCCTCGTCGCGCTCGCCCTCGCCGATGCGCACCGTGCCGGAGATCGCCAGGCGACCCAGCGCCACGCGCATGGCGTTGACCGCGGCCTGGTCGGCCGCCTTCTCGTCGCCGCGCCCCATCAGCTTGGAAGCGGCCAGCGCCGCGGCCTCGGTGACGCGCACCGATTCCAGCGCCAGGTTGCGGTCCATCGAACTCAAGGCAGACATCGCGTTTCCCTCTTCTTTGACCCCCC
The DNA here is from genome assembly GCA_038363005.1 of Rhodospirillales bacterium. Classification (GTDB taxonomy): domain Bacteria; phylum Pseudomonadota; class Alphaproteobacteria; order Kiloniellales; family JACOMY01; genus JAKOWB01. Next base: position 44,250 of record JBBQBI010000014.1, on the reverse strand, counting down.
GCCCTGTGTACCGGGCGGCTTTCAGAACGATTCGATGCGCAGCGCGCAGGGCGGCTCGACCACCGCCTTGAACACCTCGATGCGTCGCAGCGCCCGGCGCAGCGCGCCCTCGGTGGTGTCGTGCGTGGTGATGACCACCGGCACCACGGCCTCGGGATCGCGTCCACGCTGCAGCATAGATTCCATGGAAATGTCCTCGTCGCGCAAGGCGGCGGCGATATCGGCGATGACGCCGGGCCGGTCGACCACGGTGAGGCGCAGGTAGTAGGACCCGCGCCGCGCCTCCAGCGGCTGCGCCGGCAGGCGGCGCAGCTGCCCGGCCGGCAGCGCGAAGGGTGGCAGCGCACGGCCGCGGGCGATGTCGATCAGGTCGGCGACCACAGCCGAAGCAGTAGGCCCGGCGCCAGCGCCACGTCCCTCGGCCATCACCGTGCCGACGAAGTCGCCCTCGGCCACCACGGCGTTGAAGACGCCCTCGACCGTGGCGATCGGCGCGTCCAATGGCACCAGCACCGGCGAGACGCGCTGTTCCAGCGCGCCATCGACCAGCTGCGCTAGGCCGATCAGCTTGATGCGCAGGCCCAGCTCGGCGGCATAGGCGATGTCGAGCGCGGAGATCTGCCGGATGCCCTCGATCTCGACCTTGTCGAATGCCACCTCGCTGCCGAAGGCCAGCGCCGCCAGGATCGCCAGCTTGTGCGCCGCATCGACGCCATCCACGTCGAAGGCCGGGTCGGCCTCGGCGTAGCCCAGCTTCTGCGCGTCGGCCAGGACGTCGGCGAACTCCCGCCCGCTCTCGCGCATGGTGGTCAGGATGTAGTTGCAGGTGCCGTTCAGGATGCCGTAGATGCGGCTGAAGTCGTTGGCCGCCAGGCCCTCGCGCAGCATCTTGATGACCGGGATGCCACCGGCCACCGCCGCCTCGAAGGCAAAGGTGGTGTCGTGCGCCTCGGCCAGGCGGGCCAGCGCGGCGCCGTGATGGGCGATCAGTGCCTTGTTGGCGGTGACCACCGGCTTGCCGGCCGCCAATGCCGCCTCGACCAGGCCCTTGGCCGGACCGTCGCTGCCACCCATCAGCTCGACCACGACATCGACGGCCGGGTCGGCGGCCAGGGCCAGCGGATCGCTGTGCCAGGTCACCCCGGACAGGGCTGTGTTCAGGTCCGCGCCGCGGTCCTTGGCGCGGTCGCGCGCGGTCACCGCGACGACCTCGAGGGCTCGGCCGGCACGCTGGGAGACCAGGTCACGATGCTGGGCCAGCAGCGTCAGCACGCCGCCGCCCACCGTGCCCAGCCCAGCAACGCCTATGCGCAGGGCAGCGGACAAGGGGAACCTCCGGAACAACCTAGGACGAGCAAGTCCGCCTGGGCCGGCTGAAAGGACCGGGCTGGGCGGGCGCCCTTCTTACGGCGCCCGGCCGCCCAGTCCAAGCAGATTTCGGCAGGCCGCCCGGGCCACAGCGACGCCAGGGCGGCGCTTGGCTAGTACTCCAGGTAGATCTCGGCGCGCCGCTCGCCGGCCTCGCCAGGCGGAATATAGGGTTGCGCCACCGCGCCGCCGCCCGCCCTGGCCTCGGTAACCACGGCGGTCGCCGGCACGCCGTTGCTGATCAGCACCTGGCCGATACCCAGGGCACGATCCAGCGACAGCGTCAGATTGGAGACACTTTCGGACTTGCCGCTACCGCTGTTGGAGGCATAGCCGATCACCCGGATGATGCCGCCGTACTGGCGATAGAGCTTGGCAATCTCGCCCAGCACCGCGGTGTCGCGCGCATCCATCTTCGCCGAGCCGTTGGCGAAGAAGATCACGCCGACCATCTGCACCCGGCCACCGCCGACCTGGCCCTGCGGCGGCGGTACCGGCGAGTTGGGCACCGGCGTCGGGGTCGGCTGCGCCGTGCCCGGAGCCGGCGGCGGGGCCGCGGCGGGGGGCGGTGCCGGCGGCACCGACGGTGCCGTGGCGGTCTGTGGCGGCTGGTTGCCGCCGTTGCAATAGAGATCCTTCTCCCAGGGCTCGGCCTTGGCGCAAGCGTCGCTGCTGCCACCCGTGGTACCGCCGGTCGTGGTGCCGCCGGTCGGGGCCGTGGGTCCGCTGGAGCCGCCCGGTGTACCGGCGGAGAGCGGCGCCTGCGGCGCGCCGTTGGCCGGTGGCGGCGCGGCCGGGGTGGGAACCGGCGCCGGGGTCGGGGTGGTCATCGGTGCCTGCGACGGGACAACGGTGGCCGGCGCTGGCGGCGCGGCCTGTGGTGCCGGGGCCGGCGGCACGCCAGCCGGCGGCGGTGCGCTGGGGGTGGGCACCGGCGCAGTGGCCGAGCCTCCGGTCTTGGGCGTCGACGGCGGCGGCGCCGCGGCCGGCGGCGAGGCGGCCGGCTGGGCAGTGCCCTGCGCCGTCAGGCTGGAGGTGTATTCGGCATTGGTCCGGTCCGCCGCCAGGCCCTCGGCGGTGCGCTGGCGGATTTCCTCGGGCGAGACCGGCGGCGGCTTGTCAGGGACCGTGGCCAGGTTGGGATAGGGGGCGTTGCTGGTGTCCTGGGTCTGCACGGTCTGCGTCTTGGGCGAGCTGTCGCAGGCGCCGAGCCACACCGGCAGCAGCAGCGCCACTGCCAGCATGCCCCGCCGCGCGGCCCGCCCTGCGCTCATGGCTGTCGTCATGGCGTCGATCCCCTGTTCGTTTCCCATTCCGGGTCCGTTTCCATATCCGTCTGGTGGCGTGAAGCCTTGCACACCACCATCCGGAACCCCCATGTCAGGCCAGCACCCAGTGGGCGGGCGCTGCGACTTTCGGTCGTTTTGCGCCGCGGCACCCGGCCTAGGCAAGCCGGCGCTGTTCGTCTATCACCTACTGCCAGCCACCAACCGTAGGAAGCTGCGGTCAAACAATGGCCGAATCGCGGCAGGGCAAGAACCCTGGCGGCAGCATAGGGAAGCCGGTATGAGCGAGCAACAGCACCCCGACATGAAGTTCCCCGACCCGCTTCAGCTCTCGCGCGCCATGGCGGAGATCGCCGAGCGCAGCCAGAAGGTCGTGGCGGACTGGCTGGACCGCCAGAAGGGCGGCAGTCGGGCGAGCAGCACGCCGGGACCGGTCGATCCGATGAACGTCGGGCGGGCCTTCTTCGAGATGACGTCGAAGATGATGGCCAACCCCGCCAAGCTCATCCAGGCGCAGATGAGCCTGTGGCAGGACTACATGAAGCTGTGGCAGACCACCACGACCCGCTTCCTGTCGGGCGACGGCGACGCCGTCGCCAGCCCCGACCCCGGCGACCGCCGCTTCAAGGACCCGGCCTGGGACGAGAATGCGCTGTTCGACTACATCAAGCAGTCCTACCTGCTGTCCGCCCGCTGGCTGCAGCAGACGGTCAGCGAGGTCGAGGGCCTGGACGACAAGACGGCGAAGAAGGTCGACTTCTATACCCGGCAGTTCGTCGATGCCATGGCGCCCTCGAACTTCCTGATGACCAACCCCGAGGTGCTGCGCGCCACCGCCGAGAGCGGCGGCGAGAACCTGGTCAACGGCCTGAAGAACCTGCTGGGCGACCTGGAGAAGGGCAAGGGGCGCCTGTCGATCTCCATGACCGACGCCAGCAAGTTCGAGCTGGGCAAGAATGTCGCCGTCACCCCCGGCAAGGTGGTGTTCCAGAACGCCCTGATGCAGCTGATCCAGTACGACCCGACGACGCCCAAGGTGTCGAAGCGGCCGCTGCTGATCATTCCGCCCTGGATCAACAAGTTCTACATCCTCGACCTGCGCGAGAAGAATTCCTTCGTGAAGTGGGCGACCGACCAGGGCCAGACGGTGTTCATCGTCTCCTGGGTCAACCCCGCCGGCGAGCTGGCGATGAAGTCCTTCGAGGACTACATGCTGGAGGGCACGCTGGCCGCCTTCGACGCCATCGAGCAGGCCACCGGCGAGCGCGAGTTGAACGCCATCGGCTACTGTCTGGGCGGCACCTTGCTGTCCTGCACGCTGGCCTACATGGCGGCGAAGAAGGACGACCGGGTGAAGAGCGCGACCTTCTTCGTCACCCTGACCGACTTCGCCGAGCCCGGCGAACTCGGCGTCTTCATCGACGAAGAGCAGCTGCAGTTCCTGGAAGGCAAGATGAACGAGCGCGGCTATCTCGAAGGGTCCGAGATGGCCACCACCTTCAACATGCTGCGCGCCAACGACCTGATCTGGTCCTTCGTGGTGAACAACTACCTGCTGGGCAAGGACCCCTTCCCCTTCGACCTGCTGTACTGGAACAGCGACAGCACCCGCATGCCGGCCGCCATGCATAGCTTCTATCTGCGCAACATGTATCAGAAGAACCTGCTGGCCCAGCCCGGCGGCATCACCCTGGCCGGCGTGCCGATCGACCTGGGCAAGATCAAGACCCCCAGCTTTTTCATCTCGACCCGCGAGGACCACATCGCCCCCTGGAAGGCGACCTATGCCTCGACCCAGCGCTTCGGCGGCCCGGTGCGCTTCGTGCTGGCCGGCAGCGGCCACATCGCCGGCATCGTCAACCCGCCGCCCGGCAAGTACCCCTACTGGACCAACGACAAGAACCCGCCGACCCCCGACGCCTGGCTGGCCGGCGCCGAGCAGCACGAGGGCTCCTGGTGGCCGGAATGGAACGGCTGGGTCAAGAAGCACGGCGGCGGCCAGGTCGCCGCGCGCAAGCCCGGCGGCGGCAAGCTGAAGGTCATCGAAGCGGCGCCCGGCAGCTACGTGCAGGTCAAGGCGCAGGGTTGAACGGGCATCGAGCGCGGGCGCCGCAGTCCCCCCTCTCCCTTGGGAGAGGGTCGGGGTGAGGGATGGGGTTTGCGCGGCCATCAGACGATCGCACCAAAACCCCTCACCCGCTCACTCACGCTCGCACCCTCTCCCAAGGGAGAGGGTTGGCTAGCTACGACGCCGGCAGCGCCCCGCCTTCCTTGGTCCGTCTTGCGATGAAGTCCGCCACAGCGTCCGCCCGTGCCGTCTCCAGCGCCGGCGGCTCGAACTCGGCCAGGGTCTTCTTCCACAGCGCGTTGGCGCGCTGCACCGCCGTCTTGCCGCCGTCCTCGGCCCAGGCGCCGTAGTTGCGCCAGTCGGACAGTAGCGGGGTGTAGAAGGCGCTCTGGTAGCGCTCGATGGTGTGGGCGGCGCCGAAGAAGTGGCCGCCGGGCTGCACCTCGGCGATGGCGTCCCAGGCGAGGTCGGGATCCTCGGCCGGCAGCGGCTGCAGGGTCTCGGCCAGGAGCTGCAGCATCTCGACGTCGAGCATGAACTTCTCGTAGGAGGCGGTCAGGCCGCCCTCCAGCCAGCCGGCCGCGTGCAGCATCAGGTTGACGCCGCCCAGCAGCGACCCCCAGGCCGACATCAGGGTCTCGTAGACCGCCTGCTCGTCCGGCGCATTCGAGGCCGTGGCGGCCGAGCCGCGCCAGGGCAGGCCGAGATGGCGGGCGAGCTGCCCGGCGCCGAAGGCCCCCTTCACGAACTCCGGCGTGCCGAAGGCAGGCGCGCCCGACTTCATGTCGACGTTGGAGGTGAAGGAGCCGTAGACCACCGGCGCGCCGGGCCGCACGCTCTGCGCCAGGGCGATCCCGGCCAGCGCCTCGGCATGCTGCAGCACCAGCGCGCCGGCGATGGTCACCGGCGCCATGGCGCCGGCCAGGGTGAAGGGCGTGATGACCGAGCATTGCCCGGCCGCGGCCGCATCGATGATGCCATGGCACATGGGCACGTCGAGCTGGCGTGGCGAGTTGGTGTTGATCACCGTGTAGCACCAGGGCTTGGCGCGGAACTGCTCCTCGCTCAGCCCATAGGCCAGGCGCACCATCTCGTGGCAGTCGCGCACCTGCGCCTGGCCGCGCGAGAAGACGAAGAGCGGCTTGTCGGCGAGGGCGAGTTGCGCCTCGGTCACCAAGAGGTGGCGGACGTTCAGCGGCGTGTCCTGCGGCTCGACGTTGGGCGACTGGATGTGCAGCACGTCGAAGTGCTGCGACAGACGGATGATGTTGCGCGTGTCCTCAAGCGTGCCGTTGCGCTTGCCACGGTCCAGGTCGGCGATGTGCGGCGGCCCGCCGACGCAGCAGAAGGCGACGCTCTTGCCGCCCATGTGGACGCGGCGCTCCGGCGTTCTGCCCTCCAGGTCGAATTCGCCTGGCGCCTTGGCCAGCAGCTCCATGACCAGGCCGCGGTCGAGACGGACCATCAGGCTGGCCTCGTCGACACTTGCGCCGGCGGCGGCGAAGCGGCTGCGCGCCTCGGCGTTCAGCACCTTGATGCCAAGCTCCTCCAGCACGCGCAGCGCGGTGTCGTGGATCGCCTCCACTTGGTCTTCCGAGAAGGCCGGCTGCGGCAGCAGCGTATTGGTCAAGTGGCGGTAATCCACCTGACGGGTCGAGCCGCCACCGGAGGGCCGGCGCCCACGCCGCCGTCCCGTCTCGGCCTCGCGCATGTCTAGCTCCGCATGCGGCTGCCGGCGGGATCGTGCGGCGAAGGCTCGATGACCCGCGCCGGCCGGCGCTCGCCCACGACATGGACCTCGAAGGTCTGGCCGGGCAGGGCCAACGCGCTTTCGACATAGGCCAGGGCCAGGCTCTTGCCGAGCCAGTGGCCATAGCCGCCGGAGGTGACGAAGCCGACGCGGCGATCACCCTGCCAGACCGGCTCGAAACCGCTGGCGTCGGCGTCGGTCGCCGCGATCTCCAGAGTGACCAGGCGCTGCTTCGGGCCGGCGTCGCGTTCCTTCAGCGCCGCGTCGCGGCCGACGAAGTCACCCTTGTCGAAGGCGACGAAACGGTCGAAGCCGCTCTCGGCCGCGGTGTAGGCGCGGGTGAACTCGCGCGACCAGACGCCGAAGGACTTTTCCAGGCGTAGTGAGTTCAGCGCGTTGAAGCCGATCTGGCGCAGACCGAGGTCGGCGCCCGCTTCCAGCAGCAGATGATAGAGCGCGCGCTGCTCGGCCGCCGGCACGTTGATCTCGTAGCCCAGCTCGCCGGAGACCGAGAGGCGCGCCACGCTGGCCTGCGATAGGCCGACATCCAGGTGGCGGCACTGCATGAAGCGGAAGGCCGCCTTGCCAACCTCGGCCTGCGTGACGCTCGCCAGTAGGTCGCGCGCCTTGGGCCCAGAGATGGAAAAGCCGGTGACGGCGTCGGAGATGTCGTCCACCCGCACGTCGGCCGGCAGGGACTCGTTGAACCAGCGCAGGTGCCAGGCGCGCAGGTAGTAGGAGCCCATGATCCACCAGCTGCCGTCACCCCAGTTGAGCAGCGTCAGGTCGCCCATCAGCCGCCCCTTGGGCGACAGCATCGGCGCCAGGCGCACCTGCCCCGGGCCGGGCAGGCGGCAAGCCAGCAGGCCGTCTAGCCACCTGGCGGCGCCAGCGCCGGTCACCCGGTAGCGGGCGAAGGCAGTGGTATCGAGCAGCGCCACGCCCTCGCGCGCCGCCTTGCATTCCGCGGCGACCAGGTCGTGCGCGTTGGAGCGGCGCAAGGTCGGCGTCTCGGCGAAGTCAGGCTGCCCGGGCGCGAAGTAGAGCGGCACCTCCAGGCCCCAGAGGGCGCCCCACTGGGCGCCGGCGGCGGTCATCTCAGGATAGGTCGGCGCGGTGCGCAGCGGCCGCCCGGCGGGCAGCTGCTCGTTGGGATAGGTCAGCACAAAGCGACGCTTGTAGAACTGCCCGGTGGTGGCCTTGAGGTAGGGGCGGTTGGCGGCAAAGGCGCCATAGCGCGCCACGTCCATGCCGTAGATGTCGGCGCCCGGCTCGCCCTCGATCATCCATTGGGCGAGCGACAGGCCGACGCCGCCGCCCTGGCTGAAGCCGGCCATCACGCCACACGCGGTCCAGTAGTTGCTCAGTCCCGGCACCGGCCCGACCAGCGGGTTGCCGTCCGGCGTAAAGGTGAAGGCGCCGTTGACCCAGCGCTTGATGCCGGCGGTCTGCAGGCAGGGAAAGCGCTCGAAGCCCTTGGCCAGCTCCGGCGCGATGCGGTCGATGTCCTCCGGGATCAGGTCCATGCCGTAGTCCCAAGGGGCGCCCTCGACATTCCAGTGCTTCGGCGTCAGCTCGTAGACGCCGAGCAGCACGCCCTGCCCCTCCTGCCGCAGGTAGGTGAAGCCCTCCAGGTCAACCATCAGCGGCAGCTCGAAGTCGAGCGCCGCCACCGCGGGGATGGCCTCGGTCACCAGGTAGTGGTGTTCCATCGGCGTCACCGGCAGGTCGACGCCGGCCATGAGCCCGACCTGCTTGGCCCACAGGCCGCCGGCGTTGACCACGTGCTCAGCCGTGATGGTCCCCTGCTCCGTCACCACGCGCCAGCCGCCGTCGGCCAGCGGCTGCAGCTCCAGCACGCGGTTGCGCAGGATCACCTCGGCGCCGCGCTTCTGCGCCGCCTTGGCATAGGCGTGGGTCGCGCCATAGGCGTCGAGGTGCCCCTCGTTGGGGTCATAGAGTCCGCCGACGATGCCAGTGACATCGGCGATCGGGCAGAGCGCCTTGATCTCCGCCGGCGACAGCAGCTTCGCCTCGGTCATGCCCATGGTCTGGAACAGCGCCCAGGCGGCCTTGAGCCATTCCCAGCGCTCCGGCGTGCCGGCCATATTGACGCCGCCGGCCATGTGCAGGCCGACCGCCTGGCCGCTCTCCGCCTCGATCTCCTTGTAGAGCTTGATGGTGTAGGCCTGCAGCGCAGCGATGTTGGGATCGGCGTTGATGGCGTGGAAGCCGGCTGCCGCGTGCCAGGTGGAACCCGCCGTCAGCTCCTTGCGCTCGAGCAGCGCCACGTCCGACCAGCCAAGCTTGGCCAGGTGATAGAGCACGCTGGCGCCCACCACGCCGCCGCCGATCACCACCGCGCGATAGTGTGACTTCATCGTCGCCTCCCAGACTTCGATCCCGGCAGCATAGCGCCGCGCCGGAGAAAGTCTAGACACTTGTGTCCAGACACGGCGACGGCTAAGCAGATGCCATGAGCAAGCCGGCGGCCTATCCACAGACCAAGGTGACGCAGGAGGACTGGCTGGCGGCGGCGCTGGACACGCTGATCGAGCGCGGGGTCGAGCAGGTCAAGGTGCTGACCCTGGCGGCACAGCTCGGCGTCTCGCGCTCCAGCTTCTATTGGTACTTCAAAAGCCGGCAGGACCTGCTGGACCAGCTGCTGGAAAAGAGCCACGCCAACACCGCCAGCATCGTCGCCCAGGCCGCCCTGCCCGCCGGCGGCATCGTCGAGGGTGTGCTGAACATCTTCGACTGCTGGGTCGACCAGGCGCTGTTCGACCCGCGCCTGGACTTCGCCATCCGCGAATGGGCCCGCCGCTCGCGCGCCATCCGCCGCGCCGTCGACCGCGAGGACACCGCGCGGGTCGCCGCGCTACAGGCGCTGTTTCAGCGCCATGGTTTCGCTGCCACGGACGCCTTCGTGCGCGCCCGGGTGCTCTACTTCACGCAGATCGGCTACTACGCGCTGGACCTGAAGGAGACCCAGGCCGAGCGCCTGGCGCTGGTCGCTCCCTACCTGCGCGCCTTCACCGGCCAGGAACCGGCGGCGGAGACCCTGGCCGCCTTTACCGCCCGGTCGCAGCGCTGAGCGCTAGCGATAGCTCGCCGCCAACTCGGCGTAGTGGCGGGGCGACCAGGCCATGTACTTCAGCTCCTCCTCGCTCAGCGGGCGCATCGGCTTGGCCGGGCTGCCGGCCCAGACCTGGCCGGCGGTGCAGCGCTTGCCGGGAGTCACCAGGGCACCGGCGCCGACCAGCGCGCCGGTTTCCACCACGGCGTAGTCCATCACCACCGAGCGCATGCCGATGAAGGCGCCGTCCTCGACGATGCAGGCGTGCAGCAGCGCCATGTGGCCCACGGTGATGTGCTTGCCGATCAGACAGGGCGCGCCGCCGCCGGTCTCGCGGTAGTCGCCATTCTTGTCGCTGTCACAGTGGATGATGGTGCCGTCCTGGATGTTGGTGCCCTCGCCGATCACGATGCGGTTGACGTCGCCGCGCAGCACGCAGCCGTACCAGATCGAGGCATCGGCGCCGACCTCGACGTCGCCGATCAGCACGGCGCTCTCGGCGATGAAGGCGCTGGGGTGGATGCGCGGGCTGACGCCGCGATAGGGACGGATGATGCTCATGTCGACCTGCTTGAACTCCTGGGCTGTGTGCGAGGCGCCGGCGCCATCACCGATTTCTCATGCAGGCGTTATGCTACGGCAATAGCCGGTTGCTAGGGAGAGGCAGCAGGACGCCACCACGCAGCGCCCGCCTTCGCAACCCGCACCGATGGAGAGTTCCATGCCCCGTCTCGCGTCGACCCCGCCGCTCGGCCGCCGCCGCTTCCTCAAGGGTACCGCCGCGCTGGCCGGCCTGGCCGGTGCCGAGCTGATGCTGCCAGGCGCCTTCCCGCGCCCCGCCATCGCGCAGGGCACCCGCCCCTGGTTCACCCACGGCTTGCAGAGCGGCGATGTCGGACTGGACAGCGCGGTGCTCTGGGCCCGCGCCGATCGTCCCTCGCGCCTGCTGCTCGAGTGGTCGACCACCGAGTCCTTTGCCACGACCAACCGGATCGTCGGCCCGGCCCTGATGGAAGATAGCGACCTGACCGGCAAGCAGCTGCTGACCGGGCTGCCGGCCGGTCAGAGCATCTTCTGGCGCGGCACGTTGGTCGACCTGGCCGACAGCAACGCCGTCTCGGAACCGCTGGTCGGCCACTTCCGTACCGGCGCCGCCGAGAAGCGCGATATCTCCTTCGTCTGGTCGGGCGACTGCGCCGGCCAGGGCTGGGGCATCAATCTGGAGTGGGGCGGCATGAAGATCTTCGAGACCATGCGCCAGCTGCAACCGGATTTCTTCATCCACTCCGGCGACACGATCTATGCCGATGGCCTGATCCTACCGGCCGTGGCGCTGCCAGACGGCAGTGTCTGGAAGAACGTTTTCATTCCGGAAAAGGCCAAGGTGGCCGAGACGCTGACCGAGTTCCGCGCCGCCTACAAATACAACCTGCTGGACGCCAACTACCTGGCCTTCAACGCCCAGGTCCCGGTGATCGCCCAGTGGGATGATCACGAAACCACCAACAACTGGTATCCGAACGAGGTGCTGGCCAGCGACGACCGCTATCAAGTGAAGAACATGCCGCTGCTGTCGGCGCGCTCGAACAAGGCCTTCCTGGAGTACCTGCCGGTGGCCGAGACCGATGTCGAGCGCAGCCGGATCTATCGCAAGATCTCCTATGGCCCGCTGCTCGACGTCTTCGTCGTCGACATGCGCACCTATCGCGGCGACAACACCGCCAACCGCGAGAGCGACATGCAGCCCTTCCTCGGCAAGGTACAGCTCGACTGGCTGCTGGCCGGCTTGAAGAACTCCAAGGCCACCTGGAAAGTCATCGCCGCCGACATGCCGATCGGCATCCAGGTGCCAGACGGGAAGGCCGCCTTCGAAGCCATCGCCAACGGCGACGGTCCGGCGCTGGGCCGCGAGCTGGAGATCGCCGGCCTGCTGAAGGCGATCAAGGACCAGGCGATCAAGAACATCGTCTGGTTCACCGCCGACGTGCACTACACCGCGGCGCATTACTACGACCCCAGCAAGGCGCAGTTCCAGGACTTCAACCCCTTCTGGGAATTCGTCTCCGGCCCGCTCAACGCCGGCACTTTCGGGCCCAACGCGATGGACAACACCTTCGGGCCGCAGGTGGTCTACGTGAAGGCACCGCCGGAAGGCCAGGCCAACCTGCCGCCCTCGGCCGGCCTGCAGTTCTTCGGCCATGTCGCCATCGCCGCGGCGACCGGCGTGATGACCGTGACCCTGAAAGACCTGGCCAACACCGATCTCTACCAGGTGACGCTGGCTCCCGAGGGTTAGGTTCCGCACCTCCGCGTGGAGCTGAAGACCAATCCGAAATTCCAGGCTTGGTTGGCAGCCCGGCCCCAAATGCCGGACGCTCTCAGCGCAATAGGCCAGCCGTACTGAACAAAGTAATATTCTGGCTCCCTGGCTGATATGGCGATCTATTCTGTTCAGCGCGCCATATCAGCAGGTCCCGGTAACTAGATGCGGGTGCAATCGAGCAAGCCAGCGGTCACGATACCTTTGTTCTGGTTGCTCGCCACAACCGCCACGGTCCTGCTGTGTGTGCTGCATTTCGCGCCTTGGAGCACACTCATGCCCGGCACGGAACTCGATGCATCCTGGTCGGCCACCAATCCGCTGGCCTTCCAGGCCGGCCGCGTCTTTGGCCGCGACCTCGTGTTCATGTACGGCCCCCTGTCGTTTCTGACCAATGCGGCCTACGAGCCGGAGCTCTACGACTGGACTGTCGCTATTCGTGCCTTGCAGCACGCCAGTATGGCGCTTGCGCTGGCGGTACTCTGGCGTCCACTCGCACCGCGCTGGATTGTGGCACTGCCGCTGTTTGCCTTGTTGCCGCTGTCCTTCGTCACCGACTACCAGAACCTGATGCTGCCGTGCATGGCCGTCCTGCTGCGCGTCTCGGGACGGGGTACATGGCTTTGGCCGCTCCTGGTGATCTTGTCCGCCGTTTTTGGCTAGGCCAAGTTCTCGGTGCTCCTGGCGGCCTGTCTCTTTTTGCTGATTGGGGACCTTCTGCTGTTCTGGCGATGCCGTCGGTTGCCGGTCATGACGCCGCTCCTGGTATTGGCCGCCGTCGCCACCCAGGTCGCGGCGGGGCAGCCACTGGCGGCGCTGCCGGATTTCCTACTGACCTCCTTTCAGGTCACCATCGGCTACACAACGGACCAGAGCCGAACCGGCGCCACAGGTTGGTCGGCCGAGTGGAGCAGCGTCGAACGCCTGGGCTTCCTGGCACTCGCCTTCACGCTGGCGAGCGTGACCGCCTGGAGCTTTTCGCGACGGCGCAAGCCCGGAACGTCAGACGTCCCGCTGACGTCCCCAATGCTCGTCCTGCTACCAATCCTGACGATCGCAGCCTTCTTTTTTTGGAAGGCAGGCTTCGTACGGCACGACGCGCACAGCTTGACCGCCTGGGCAGGTCTGACCCTGCTGGCCCTGGCCATGCTTCCCTTCGCCAGGCAAGGCAGGGGAGTCCTGGCCGCCATATCGCTGCTCAGCACCACGGCCTTTTGGACATCAGCGACGTACCAGCAGGACTACAACAAGGATATCTTTCACCGGATGGTGCTGCGGCGCGCAATGCTGCAAGTCGACGGCGCATGGGACTTCCTGACCGGACACGCTGCACGCCACGCCGCACTTGATCGCAAGCAGGATTCCAGTTGGGAAGCCATTCGCCAGCAGTTTCCCCTTCCGCCGCTTGCCGGCGGCGTCGACGTCGTGTCGTCGCCAGGGGCAATCGTCGTCGCCGCCGGCCTGGACTATCGGCCGCATCCGGTACCTGGCTACATCGCGATGACGCCGGCACTACGACAGCATAATCTGCGCTTCTTTAGCGGACCGGATGCTCCCGACTGGGTCTTGCTGCGACCACAGTCCCACGACAATCGCTATCCCATGCTCGGCGATGCCCACCTGCTGCCGAGCCTGCTGGCCGACTACGATTGGGTCGACACCGTCACCGGCTTCCAGCTCCTCGAGCATCGCGCGCGCGCCAGAGCAATCCGTTACGAGGCTTTGCCGGACCTCGTGCTGCCGGCCAATACCTGGGTGGAGCTGCCCCGGGAAGCGGGACCGCTGTGGGCATGGCTGGAGCTGCCGGTCACGCTCTGGGGGAAGGCCCAGACAGCTCTGTGGCGCCCGCCGCTGCTATCGCTCGGCGTCGAGCTGGCGGACGGCTCCCGGCTGCTGTTCAACCTGCCGCGCCAGACGGCCGAGGGAGGCTTCCTGCTGACCCCACTGCTGCGCAGCTCGCCCGACCTGATCGGCTTGTTGCGCTGGCTGGACAGCGGGCAGGCCCTGGGCCAGCCCATAGCCCGCCTTCGATTGGCCACCGACCAAGCCGGCGCCGGCCACGCCTATGACTGGCCGGCGCGGCTGCGCCTGTCGCGGCTGACAGCGACGGGCACACGCGAATATCCGCTATCACCAAACCTGGTCACGAACCCGCTTGAGGAGCTGCTGGCGAGCTACAACGCGGATAGCGGTCCCTGGTCGCCGGCCCTCAAGGCGGATGGAACTCTCTTCGCGCACCCGCCCCTGACACTCACGCTCTCCGCGTTCGGCGCCCACGCCGCCGCTGGCGAGGCGGCGGCCCTGCTTGTCAGCTTCGGTATCGACGACGCGGCTTGGCAGGGCGAGCCCAATACGAATGGCGTCTGCTTTCGCATTTTCATCAATCGCGGCAGCGCGCGCGAGGCACTGCTCGATCGCTGCCTCGATCCCTTCAACCAGGTCGCAGATCGCGGTCCACAGAACGCCATCGTTTCCCTGCCTGACCTGCCCTTTGACAGCTTGAGCTTCGAGACCGATCCGCGCGGCAACGTCTATCGCGATTGGGCCTACTGGTATGGGATCACCGCGCGCTAGACGGGCTGTCAATCACCGGGCAGAGACAGGACAGTTGAATGCCGGGACCGTCAACTGGTGGTGCTTGGCGCCCGTGGGCTGACCGCCAAGGCAAGCGGCCTTGCCGCAAAGGACGCTTGCTGTCCTGCAAAGCCGGTTCTGCCGCGGCCGGCCTTGCAGCCGTTTCAACGAAGGTGCCAGATACTGGGGCAGCCGGCGACAACCGGCCATTGCCAGAACCGCCCCCAAAAGGAATTTCCCATGAAGCTCTACTACAGCCCCGGCGCCTGTTCGCTTGCCTCGCACATCGCGCTGCGCGAGGCCGGCCTGCCCTTCGACCTCGAGAAGGTCGACCTGGGCACCCACACCACCGAGAAGGGCGCCGACTTCGCCAAGATCAATCCCAAGGGCTACGTGCCGGCCCTGCAGCTCGACAACGGCCAAATGCTTACCGAAGGCGTGGCGATCATGCAGTACGCCGCCGACCAGCGCCCCTCCATGGGCATCGCCCCGGCCAACGGCACGCTGGAGCGCTATAAGCTGCAGGAGTGGCTAAACTTCATCTCGACCGAGATCCACAAGGGCTTCTCGCCGCTGTGGAACCCGAAGACCCCGGCCGAGTACCAGACCATGGTACGGGAGCGCCTGGCGACCCGCCTGGGCGCGCTGGACCAGCACCTGGCGAAGCACGACTACCTGATGGATCGCTACTCGGTGGCCGACGGCTACGCCTTCACCGTGATCTCCTGGGCGAAGTACACCAACGTCGACCTGGCGCCCTTCACCAATGTGCAGGCCTATCTCGGCCGCATCGCCGCGCGCCCCAAGGTGCACGACGCGCTGGCCGCCGAAGGCCTGCTGGGCTGAGCTGGCAAGCAACAACGTTCCCTCGCCGATGCGGCGGCCCTATGCTCCTGGGCCGTCGCATTGGGTGGGGTATCAGTCAAGCATGGCGACATCCAGGGACCTGCCGACGGGCAGGCCGTCGCTGATCTGGTGGCTTGCGACCGCGATCACCGTCGGTCTGTTCGTGCTGCTTTATGTGCCGTGGCAGCCTCAGATGCCCGGTGCGCAGCTGGATGTCTCCTGATCCACCACCTTCCTGCTTGATCTGCACGCTGGCCGCGTCTTTGGGCGCGACATCGTCTTCATGTACGGCCCGCTGTCGTTCCTGGTGACGAACGCCTACGATCCTGCGCTGTACGACTGGATGGTCGTGTTGCGGGTCCTGCAGCACGGCAGCCTGGCATTGGCGCTGGCATTGCTGTGGCAACCGCTGGAGCGGCGCTGGCTCTGGCTGCTGGCACCCTTGGCGCTGCTGCCCTTGCCCTTCATCGAAGACTATCAGGGCCTGCTGCTGCCCAGCATGGCCGTGCTCCTGCGCGCGGCGCGACGTGGCCCCTGGCTTTGGCCCCTGCTGGTGATCCTGGCGGCGGTTTTCGGCTGGGCCAAGTTCTCCATCCTGCTGGCGGCTGGCCTGCTGTTGCCGTTGGGCGACCTGCTGCTCGCCTGGCGCTGTCGGCGACTCCCCCTGATGACACCTTTGCTGCTGCTCACCGGCCTGGCCACCCATCTCGCCGCGGGGCAGCCGCTGGCGGCCTTGCCGGATTTCCTGCGGACCTCCGTCCAGGTTGCCGTGGGTTACACCATGGATGAAAGCCGCACCGGCCCCCTCGGCTGGTCGCCCGCTTGGAGCAGCCTCGAGCGCCTGGGTTTTCTCACGCTCGCCCTCGCCCTGGCCGGCACCGTCGCCTGGGGTCTGCTGCGCTCGCACCGACTCGCCCCCTCCGGCGCCAGGGGCGCGATCCCGGGGCTGGTTCTGATGCCGATACTGATTACAGCCGCCTTCCTGTCGTGGAAGGCCGGCTTCGTCCGCCACGACGCCCATGCCCTGACCGCATGGGCCGGCCTCGCCCTGCTGTCGGTGGCCTTGGTGCCGGTCGTCGAACGTGGCCGGATCTGCCTTATCAGCATCGTGCTGCTCGCCACTGCCGCGCACTGGGTCTCGGCCGTGCACCAGAAGGGTTTTGGCGACGACCTCCTACGCACCACGTTGCTGCGGCGCCCGCTGTGGCAGGCCACTGCAGCCTGGTCCTACCTGACCGACCATGAAGCGCGCCTGGCCGCTTTCGACCGCCAGCAGGCCGCCAGCTGGGCCGAGATACGCCAGCAGTTTCCGTTGCCGCCGCTGGCCGGCAGCGTCGACATCGTGCCCTGGCCCGGAGCGATGGTTGTCGCTGCCGGTCTGGACTATCGGCCACGCCCGGCGCCGGGCTACATCGCCACGACCACCGCGCTGCGGCAGCTCAACCTGGACCACTTCACCGGACCGAACCGCCCAGACTGGGTGCTGTGGCAGCTAAACAACTTCGACAACCATTACCCACTGTTGGACGAGGCCCACCTGCTCCCGACGCTGCTGACGTCCTACGACTGGGTCGACAACGTCTCTGGCTTCCAGCTCCTCCGGCACCGCGACACGCCGAGGACACTCGACCTGCTTGAGCTGCCAGACCTGCTGCTGCCGGCCAACGAATGGGTGGTGCTGCCCCAGGAACCCGGACCGCTGTGGGCCAGGCTGGAGCTGCCGATCACCTTCTGGGGACAGGTGCAGACGGCGCTGTGGCGGCCGCCGCTGTTGGCGCTGGGCGTCGAGCTGACGGACGGCACGCGGCAGCTGTTCCCGCTGCCGCTGTTGACGGCGACGGACGGCTTCCTGCTAACCCCGTTACTCAGCGGCAGATTGGAGCTGACCGGCCTGCTGCGCTGGCTTGACGACGGAGAGTTCGCCAACCAGCGGATTGCTCGACTGCGGCTGGTGACCGATCAGTCGGCCGCCGGCCATGCTTATGAATGGCCTGCGCGCCTGCGGCTTGCGCGGATGACCGTGGCTGGTCCACGCGAATATCCGCTGTCGCCGAAGTTGGTGCGGAGCGGCCTGCTGGCAGAGCTGCTGGCCAGTTACCGCGTCGGCGACAGTGACTTGCCACCAGCCCTCGACGACGAGGGCCTGCTTTGGGCGCACCCGCCACTGCGGTTGTCACTGTCAGCCGCCAGGGCCCGCGCGGCCGCCGGCGTCGCAGGTAGCCTGCAGGTCAACTTCGGCATTCGCGACACGGCCTGGCAGGCCGAACCCAATACAAATGGCGTCTGCTTTCGCGTCATCGCCCTGATCGGCGGCACCGGCGAAACACTTTTCGAACGCTGCCTCGACCCCTTCAGGCAGACGGCCGATCGCGGCCCGCAGCAGGCGACCGTGATGCTACCGGCCGCGCCCTTCGACCGCCTGGCTTTCGACACCGATCCACGCGGCGACCGCTATCGCGACTGGGCCTACTGGTCCCTCACCGCCGTCGAATAGCCGCCTGTTAGTTAGGCGGAACCGCGCAATCTCACGCCGGGCCGGTCCAGGCGCTGTCGCGAAACTGCTGGAATTCGATGCGGTAGCCATTGGGGTCGAAGGCGAAGAAGGCATAAACACGATAGGTCGGCGAATAGCGCGCCGGCCCGTCGAGCCGCACACCGGCCTGATGTAGGCGCGCCCACCAGCCATCGACGTCTGGCGTGATCATGGTGAAGACCACGCCTTCGGGCTGCACCGCCCGGTCAGGCTTGTCGCAGACACCGATGAAGGACGAAGGGCCGGTGCGGAAGATCCGGCAAGGCCCCTGGTCCAGCGCCAGCGGCAGGCCTAGCGTCTCGGCATAGAAGCGTGCCGTGCCCGGCAGGTCGTGGGTGTAGAGGAAAGTAACGCTGCCGCTGATCGGCAGCGGCGGTCCATCGCATTTGCACATGGCGCGAGCCTGCGTCATGCGGAAAGCGCCTGTCCAGTGGCTCGCGGGGGCTGCGACCGGCGCCCCCTGCACGGCACTGACCAGAGCTGATAAATATCATGGTATGCATCCCCCCTCTGCATGCTGTCGGAGTCTGGTTTGTCGACCGTCGCATCCCAACCCACAATATCGATGCAGCGGCTGCGGTGGCTTTGGCACTGCTGCGGCTACCTCTGTCTGACCCTCTTCACCCTGGCGTTCCTGGCAAGAAACCTGCATCTGCAGCCGCCCATGCCCGGCAGCAAGGGCGACCAGTCCTGGGTCGAGACCTTTGTCGTCATGTTCCTCCAGGGCCGCGTCTGGGGTCGCGACGTGGTGTTCATGTATGGTCCCCTCAGCTTCCTCTATACCCAGCAATTCCATCCGGCGCTCTTCGCCTGGACCATCGCCTTCAACACCTGCTGTGTGCTGGGTGTGGTGGTCGCGCTGCACCTCGTTGGGGGGCGTCGCTGGCCACTAACCCTGCTGCTGGCCGGCCTGTGGATTCTCACCGCGCCCAGCAATCGCGACTCGCTGTTGTTCCTGCTGCCACTGTTCACCGCCCTGCTTTACGCCGGGCGATGGCCGCTGGCGCGCGGCCTCTGGCCCCTTCTGCTGGCGCTGACCGTCATCGCTGGCTTTGCCAAGTTCTCCCTGCTGCTGGCCGGGCTGGTGGTGCTGTTGCCGGTCGACCTCCTGCTGGTGCTGTCACGCCAGCGACGCTTGCCCTGGGCGACGCTGGGTTTCCTGGTGGGCCTGCCGCTGTGCCAAGTGGCAATCGGCCAGCCGCTCGCCGCGCTGCCCGACTTCATCGCCAGCTCGCTGGCGATAACGCAGGGCTATGCGCTGGACGAGAGCCTTGCCGGTCCCGTCGGCTGGGGCGTCTGGGAGCGCGTGGCCTTCCTGGCCCTGGCCGGCAGCCTTTCGCTGGCGCAAGCACTGCGCGTGTTCTGGACCTGGCGCCGGCGCCAGCCGGTCGACGCCCTGCAGCTGGCGCTGCTGGCTGCCGTGCCGGCGACCAGCTTCCTGCTCTGGAAGGCCGGCTTCGTGCGGCACGACGGTCATGCCCAGATCGCCTGGGCGGGGCTGAGCTATGTCGGCGTGACGGTGATCGCGGCCACGCTGGCCGACTGGCGCCGCTGGCCGCTACCGGCCCTTGCGCTTCTGGTGGCGCTGGTCGCCTCGGTGGCCAGCGGCCTCTCGATCACGGCGCACAACAATTCCTCGGCCGCGGCCTTCAACCTGTCCAACCGCCTGCGTCAGATCGGCGGCAGCAGCCAGGAGCTGCTGGCCTTCGCCGCCGATCCAGCCGCCGCCGTGGAAGCCCTGCGCCAACAGCGACTGACGGCCCTGCGGGAGATCCGCGCGCAGTATCCCCTGCCGGATCTGCCCGGCAGCGTCGAGGTCGTCCCCCTGCCGGCCAGCATCGTCACCGCCAACGACCTGGACTATGACCCGCGCCCGACCTACGGCTACGCCGCCCTGGCGCCGGAGTTGCTGGCCAACAACCTGGCGCACATCGAGGGACCGCCGGGTCCGCAGTGGATCTATTGGCAGTCCTTGACCACGGATCGAGGCTATCCGGGCATCGACGATGCCAATCTGGTGCCGGCGATCCTGCGGTACTACGACCCGATCAACCTGGTTGCCGGCCTGCTGCAGCTGCAGCGCCGAGCCCAGCCACGCCAGGTCGAGCAGCAGGACCGTGGCGAGGTCACACTGGCGAACGGGACCTGGGTCGCGCTGCCGCAGGACGGGCTGGCGCTCTGGGGAACCCTCGATGCGCCCTTGACGACCTTCGGCCAGTTCCTGGCAGTCGTCTGGCATCCGCCGATCCTGTCGATCGAACTGGAACTGGCCTCTGGCAAACGCCACAGATACCGCCTGCCCACCATCGCTGCCCACGCCGGCTTCCAACTCACGCCGCTGCTCGCATCCAACTATGACCTGCTGCAGCTCTTTGCCGGGCGGGTTTCGGAACAGGCCGCCCAGCGTGTGATACAGGTTCGGCTTTTGGCGCCCGAAGGCGCCGCCGCTGCCTTCGTGCTGCCAGCCAGGCTGCACCTGGCCACGCTCGCCGTTGCAGGGGCAGCGGAGCACCCGCCGGGCGCCACCCTGGCCAGCACTGATGTCATCCTGGCGCTGTTCCAATCCTATCTGGCCGGCAGCACGCCCTACCCACCTGGCATCGATCCCGACCTGCGGCTGCGTGCCCACGCACCCAGCATGCTCACCATCAGCGGCAAGCGCCTGGCCGAGTTGCTGGGGCAGCAGCCGTTGGGTGCGCTTCGCCTGCGCTTCGGTCTCGACAACGGCGCCTGGCAGGGCGGCAATCGCACCGACGGCGTCTGCTTCTCGGTCGCCGAACAGCGCGGTGGCCAGGAAAGCCAGCTGTTCCAGCGTTGCCTCGATCCGCTGCACCGCGCGGAAGACCGCAATGAGCAGGCGGCGGACATCGCCCTGTCGGGCGGCCTGCCGGATCGCTACATCTTTCGCACCGATCCTGGCACTTCGTTGCAATGGGACTGGGCCTACTGGTCCCACGTCGCTTTCGAATAGGCGCAGGCGCGATTCGGCCCGGCGCTCCGATCCTGCCCTTGCGTTGCGGCGGCGTCTCGGCGACTTCTTGCTGCGACGAGGGAACAGCCTACGGGGATGACGATGGAGTTCGACTACGTCGTGGTGGGCGGCGGTTCGGCTGGCGCCGTGGTCGCGGCACGGCTCAGCGAGTCAGGCCGCCATTCGGTGCTGCTGTTGGAAGCCGGATCGCACGATCGCCGGCTGTGGGCGCAGATCCCCATCGGCTACGCCAAGCTCTACAACGATCCCCAGCACAACTGGATGTACTGGAGCGAGCCGGAGCCCGGGCTGGACGGCCGCCGCATCTATATTCCGCGTGGCCGCATCCTGGGCGGTTCCAGCACCATCAACGCCATGGTCTACAGCCGCGGCCAGCCGGAAGACTTCGAGGCCTGGGCCGCCGAGGGCAACCCCGGCTGGGGCTGGTCCGACGTGCTGCGCACCTACCGCAAGCTGGAGGACCATGCGCTTGGCGCCAGCCAATGGCACGGCGCCGGTGGACCGCTGCACATCACCGATTCCGCCAGCCGCAGCCACCCGCTGTGCAAGCGCTTCTTCCAGGCCGCCGAGGCGACTGGCGTACGCGTCACCCAGGATCTCAACGGCGCCGACAACGAGGGCGTCGGCGAATCCGTCGGCTACTACCAGACCACGACCCGGGGCGGCTGGCGCATGTCGGCCGCCAAGGCCTACCTGCGGCCAGCGCGCGGGCGCAAGAACCTGGCGATCACCACCGGGGCGCGGACGACCCGTGTGCTGCTGGAGGGCAAGCGCGCGGTGGGCGTCGAGTACCGCCAGGGCGACCAGCTGAAGCAGGTGCGCGCCCGGCGCGAAGTGATCCTCTCCGCCGGCTCCATTGGCTCGGCCCAGCTGCTGCTGCTGTCGGGCATCGGCCCGGGCGCGGACCTCGGCCGGCACGGCATCGCCGTGCAGCATGACAGCGCGCTGGTCGGCCAGCAGCTGCAGGATCACAGCGGCTTCGACACCTACTACCGCTCGCGCCTGCCGACGCTGAACAACCAGCTGGCCTCGCTGTGGGGGCAGGCCAAGGCCGGGCTGACCTTCGCTTTGACCCGCAAGGGCCCGTTGTCGGGCAGCCTGAACCATGCCGGCGGCTTCGTCCGCTCCAGCCCCGGGCGCAACCGTGCCAACATGCAGCTCTATTTCTGCCCGCTGGCCTTCGAGAAGCCGAAGCACGGTTCGATCCAGCTGGTGAAGGTCGAGGCCGCGCCGATCTTCAGCCTCTCAGCCTCGCCCTGCCGGCCGCTGAGCCGCGGCCACCTGACCCTGAAGTCGGCCGACCCCAACGAGGCCCCGGCGATCCAGCTGGGCCTGCTGACGCACGAGGCCGACCAGCGGGAGGCCATCGAGGGCTTCCGCCTGCTGCGCCGCCTGGGCGCCGCGCCAGGCCTCGCGGAAATCATCGAGCAGGAGACCAAGCCCGGCCCGGCGTGCGAGAGCGACGCGGAGATCCTGGCCTACATCCGGGCCAACGCCTATTCGATCTTCCATCCCATCGGCACCTGCCGCATGGCACCGAGCGCGACACAGGGCGTGGTGGATGCGCGGCTGCGTGTGCATGGGCTGCAAGGCCTGCGGGTGATCGACGCGGCGATCTTCCCCGCCGTGCCCTCGGGCAACACCAACGCGCCGGCGATCATGGTCGGCGAACGCGGCAGTGAGCTGCTGCTGGAAGACGCTGCAGCGTGAGCCAGCCAACCACCCTTGAAGCTGTCGTCAAGCACGGCCTTTGCACCGGCTGCGGTCTCTGCGAGTCACTGCTCGGCCGCCACCGGGTGGAAATGCGGCTGACCGGCGAGGGCTATCTGCGCCCCCAGGTGACGGGAGAGATTTCGCCCGCCGAGCTGGCGCCGGTGCTGGCCGCCTGTCCCGGCGCCACGCTTACCGGACCCAACGCACCGGCGGAACGCGCGACCTTCGCGGGCGCCGCGCTGCATCCGGTCTGGGGCCCGGTGACTTCGATCCAGCAGGTCTGGGCTGGCGATCCGGCGGTGCGCCATCGCGCCGCGGCCGGTGGCGCGCTGACCGCGCTGGGCTGCTTCCTGCTGGCCAGCGGCCGGGCCGAGGCAGTGCTGCACGTCAAGGCCTCGACCAGCCAGCCGATGTTGACCGACGCGCAGGTCAGCACCACGCCGGCCGAGGTGATCGAGGGGTCGCAGTCGCGCTATGGCCCGGCCGCGCCGCTAATGCATGTGAAGCGACTGCTAGACGAGGGCCGGCGCTTCGCCGTCATCGCCAAGCCCTGCGACATCGCCGCGGTGCGCGCGCTGATGCGGCAAGACGCCCGTGCCAAGGCGCAGATCGTCGCCTGCCTGACGATCTTCTGCGGCGGCGTGCCCTACCTCGCCACAGCGGAGGACATCGCGCGCGCGAAGGGCCTGGCGCCGGAGGCGCTGACTCTCTTCCGCTGGCGCGGCAACGGCTGGCCGGGCCCGATCCGCATGGAGAGCCGCGACGGCCGCAGCGCTGAGATGACCTACGACGAAGCCTGGTACAACCCGGCCGCCACCTGGTCCTATGCCATGCAATTCCGCTGCAAGATCTGCCCCGACGCCATCGGCGAGCTGGCCGACATCGCCTGCCCCGACGGCTGGGCGATGGAGCAGGGCAAGCCGATCCACCGCGAGGCGCCGGGCGTCAACATCGCCCTCGCCCGCACCGCCCCCGGCCAGGCACTGCTCGAGGCGGCGCTGGCCGCCGGCGCGCTGGTGGCGGCGCCCTTCACGGTGGACGAGCTTCTTGCCATGCACGGCGACCACCTGGACCGCAAGCTGGGGCACCCGGCGCGCCTGGCCGGCCTGCGGCTAGCGGGCGAGCCGGTGCCGCGGGTTACCGGCTTCCGTCGCTGGGAGACGCTGCGGCGGGCAGGCTGGCGCGCCTCTTGGCGGGCCTTCGCTGGCGCCTTCCGCCGCGCCAGGGCGGGTGCCAATCGCGAGACGGCCGCCTAGCCCTGGCGGCGCTTGCCGTCGTGCCAGTCGAACCAGCGCATCGCCAACGGCACGAACCAGGGGCGGCCGCGATAGAGCGGCAGGGTTGGAAAGCGATCCTCGGCAAAGGCGCTCTTGCCCTCCGGCTTGCCCAGGATCATGGCTGCCAACTTGCCGCCGAAATGCGTGCCCATCGGCACGCCGGCGAAGTTGTAGCCCAGCCCGTGCCAGATGCCGTCCTGCCCGCCGACGTGCGGCATCATGTCGAAGGTGCCGGCGCAGAAGCCGGTCCAGAGATGGCTGAGCCGCACGCCCGCATGCTGTGGCAGGACGCGGGCCAGGATGGCCTGCAGACGCCGGGCGATCACCGCCGGATCGTTCATGCTAGAGCCGGTGGCGCCGCCGAACAGCAGGCGCGGGCTGTCGGGCGCCAGGCGGAAGAAATCGATGTTGGTGTTGCTGTCCAAGACCGTGCGATCGTTCGGGATCGTGGCCTGCGCCGCCGCGCCCAGGTCCTCAGTCGCCGCCATGTAGGCCTTGAAGGGGATGACGCGCCGCGCGTGCCAGGGAAAGGCGCCCGGCGTGTAGCCGTTGGTGGCGATGATGGCGTCGCGCGCGGTCATGCGCCCCTGGCTGGTGAGCAGCTCGACACGATCCTCGCCGGCATGGCGCGCCACCGAGGTCACCTCGGTGCGCGTCGCCACGACAACGCCGGCCGCCAGCGCGCGTTGCAGCAGGCCCAGGTGATAGAGCCCGGGATGCAACGAGCCGAGGTCGGGGATCACCGCGCCGCCGTGATAGGCGTCGCTGGCGAACTCCCGCCGCTGCTCGGCCTGCGGCAGCATGGCGAAGGGATAGCCGAGGTGTCGCTGCATGACCTCCAGGTCGCGGGCCAGCTGCTCGTAGTGCGCCGGCTGGGTGGCGGCGATGAAACGGCCGTGGCGTACCAGATGGCAGTCGATGCCCTCGCGCTGGATGAAGTCCATGGTGCCGCTGAAGGCCTCGCCCAGCTCGCGATAGAGCGCCAGGGCGGGTTCCAGCCCGCGCTTCTGGATCAGCGCCGCCAGCGATTTCTTCAGGACGCGGCCGAGGTAGCCGGCGTTGCGCCGCGCGGCACCGCTGCCGGCTTCCTCACGTTCCAGCACCACGACGCTGCGCCCGGCGCGCGCCAGCTCCAGCGCCGCGCGCAGCCCGGTGTAGCCGCTGCCGACGATGGCGACGTCGTAGCGGGGCGCCAACGCGACCGGTGGCAGCGGCTGCGGCTGGGCGCGCTCCCACCACCAGGGCTGTTGCTTCAGGTCGGGCAGGTCCAGGGCTTGCATGGCCGCCAGACAATCACGCGCCATCGACGTGGGGAAGTGGCGTTGGCGCGGCCCTGTCCCGCCGCCGCGTCAGTTTAACAATTGCTGCGCCACGTCCCACAGCGCGGCCAGGTTCTCCGCGCCGGGGTCGAGGCAGCCATTGGGCAGCGCCTGCGACAGGCTGCCACTTAACTGCAGGCGCGCCGACAGGAAGCTGCGGGTCAGCGACAACGCGTAGTCCATCTTCTGCGTCGTCGACCGCGAAGTGTAATCGCAGAGCCCGACCTCGCCGGTCTCCAGGTCGAGCAGCAGTGCCCAGTTGCGCTGCGCGCAGTTGCGCCGGTCGCAGAGGTAGGCGACCAGCAGGCCATCGCGCTGCTCCACCGCGAAGGGCGCGCGCAGCTTGTCGGGCTTGTCCGGCATCCACTGCAGGCGGCGCAGCTGCAGGTCGACCGCCGGTACCTCGAAGAAGGTGCGCTCGGCCTGGCGTTCGAAGGGGTCGTGGCCGACCCAGTCCAGCGCCGTCGGCTCCTCCGCCGCGGCCGAGCCAGCCCACGACAGGGCCGCCAGCAGCGCCCCCAGCAGCGTCTTCCAATGTCCCAGCATCGCGTTCCCCTCCTTCGCCATGGCCAGCGACCATGCCATGGGATTATGGACTGCTTTGCGGCGCTGGCGCGGCCCTTCAGGGGCTGGGGAACAGGCCGTTGATCTCCGGATAGGGCAGCAGGCCTTCCGCCACCGCGTCGGAGCGGCCGTTGGCCAGGAACTCGCGCGTCAGCGCCGCGGTGCGCCCCCAGACCGCCAGGCCGATAAGCGCCCCGGCGCTCAGCCGCCGCACGCCCAGCGCCGCCAGCTCGGCCGCTGGCGGCAGGCCGGGCCGCGCCATGCAGTTGACCGGCAGCGCAGTGCCGGCCACCACCCGGCCGATCTCCGCCGCGTCGATCATCCCCGGCACGAAGAGGCCGCTGGCCCCGGCCGCTTCGTAGCGCGCCGCGCGCGCCAGGGTCTCGGCAAGGCGTTGCTCCGGCGGCACCAGGCCGTGCAAGTAGACGTCGGTGCGGGCGTTGATGTAGAGCGCTACGCCCTGGGCCTCGGCGGCCGCACGGGCCGCCGCGATCCTGTCGGCCAGCAGCGCGGGGGCGCCCTGCCCGTCTTCGATGTTGCAGCCCACCGCGCCGGCGGCGACCACTTGGCGCACCGCTTCGCCCACCGCCTTGGCGTCGGCGCCGAAGCCGGCTTCCATGTCGACCGTGATCGGCACCGTCACCACCCGCGCGATGGCCTCGACCGTGTGGAGCAGCAAGGACAGCGGCAGCTGGTTGCCGTCGCGATAGCCGTGCGCCCAGGCCACGGCGGCGCTGGTGGTGGCAACGGCCGTCGCGCCCAGGCTTTCCACCAGGCGCGCGCTGCCGGCGTCCCAGGCGTTGGGCAGGATCAGCAACGGCTTGGCCTCGCGGTGCAGGCGCTGGAAAGCGGTGGCGGCGTCGGGTCGGGCGGTCATGGGCGGTCTCCCTGCGGGTTCTCCGCCAGCATAGCAAAAGGGCCGCGCCCGAAGGCGCGGCCCTTGCCAGAGAAAACCGCAGAGGTGATCAGCGCTTGGAGAACTGGAAGCTGCGGCGGGCCTTGGCCTTGCCGTACTTCTTGCGCTCCACCACGCGCGAATCACGCGTCAGGTAGCCACCCTGCTTCAGCACCGGGCGCAGGCCCGGCTCGAAGTAGGTCAGCGCCTTGCTGATGCCGTGGCGCACGGCGCCGGCCTGGCCCGACAGCCCGCCACCGGACACGGTGCAGAAGACGTCGAACTGGTTGGCGCGGTTGGCCACCTGGAAGGGCTGGTTGATCATCATGCGCAGCACCGGACGGGCGAAGAACACCTCGATGGCGCGGCCATTGACGGTGATCTTGCCGTTGCCGGGCTTGATCCAGACGCGGGCGACGGCGTTCTTGCGGCCGCCCGAGGCATAGGCGCGGCCGAACTTGTCGAGCTTCGGCGCCTGCGTCGCCACCTGGGCGTCCGCGGCGGTGCCCAGGTCGGAGAGCTGGGTCAGGGTGGTTTCGGCCATGCTCAGGCGCTCCTGGCGTTCTTCGCGTTGCGGGCGGCGAGGTCGAGCGCGACAGGTTGCTGCGCCTCGTGCGGATGGGTCGGGCCGGCGTAGACCTTCAGGTTGCTCATCTGCTGGCGACCCAGGGGACCACGGGTGATCATGCGCTCGACCGCCTTGACGATGACGCGCTCGGGATAGCGCCCGGTCAGCGTCGCGCCGGTGGTGCGTTCCTTGATGCCGCCCGGAAAGCCGGTGTGCCAGTAGAAGACCTTGTCGGTCAGCTTCTTGCCGGTGACGCGCACCTTCTCGGCATTGACCACTATGACGTTGTCACCGCAGTCCATGTGCGGCGTGAAGGTGGTCTTGTGCTTGCCGCGGAGGATCATGGCGATCTGCGACGCCATCCGTCCGAGCACCAGGCCTTCGGCATCGATCAGGACCCACTTCTTCTGGATCTCGGACGCCTTGGCCGAATAGGTCTTCTGCATGGGACCTGCCCGCTCCAATCAAAAAACGAGGAAAGGGGCGGTTGCCCGCCCCCTGTTCGAGGCCGCAGTTCTAGTGATCGGCGAACGGCCTGTCAACTTCCATTAAATACATGAAATCAGCAACTTGATATGTGGTATTCCGTTACCGCTAGACGCGAGCGCGGAAGAACCTGCCGATTTCGTGCAGCGACTGCCGGCCCTCCGGCAGGATGTGGTGCCACCACTCGGCGACATGCGGGCTCTCCGGCCAGACCTGCGTGGTCACCGCCACGCCGGCGGCCTCGGCCTTGGCGGCGAAGCGCAGCGTATCGTCCAGCAGCACCTCGAAGTCGCCGACATGCATCAGCAGCGGCGGCAGGCCGGCCAGGTCGCCGAACAGCGGCGAGACCCGCGGGTCCTGCGGGTCCTGCCCCGCCGGCAGGTAGTTGCGGGCATAGAGCGCAACGGCGGCGGGCGTGACACTGCGATCCACCGCCAGGCGCGTTTGGTAGCTCTCGCCCGACATGGTGAAATCGGTACAGGCGCCGATGGTGGCCATGGCATCGGGCAGCCGCTCGCCCAGTCGCTTTAGTTCCAGCGCCAGGGCAAGCGCCAAGTTGCCGCCGGCGGAATCGCCCGCAAGGAAGAGCGGCCCCGGCACCTGGGCCCTGACCAGACCGCGCCAGGCCGCCAGACAGTCGTCCAGGCCGGCCGGGAAGCGATGCTCCGGCGCCAGGCGGTAGTCGACGGCCAAAGTACCGAGCCCGCTCTCCGCCGCCAGCCAGCTCGTCATGTGGCGATAGGAGGCCGCCGTGCCGGCCACCCAGCCGCCGCCATGGATGTACATCAACCGCCCGGACCCGCCCGCCGCGGCGGGGCGGAGCCATTCGCCCGGCACGCCACCGACCGATGCGGCCTCGACAATCACGCCCGGCGCCTCGTCTGGCACCAGGCCCTCGACCAGCGAGGAGCTGTAGAACAGCCGACGACCGCTGGCGATAGCCTCGGCATCGTCCTTCGGCGGCGTGGCATAGAGCTTGGCAAGATGCGCGTGGACGCGGGCGAGCGACTTGGTCATGGCGGGAAGCTTGGCATTGCGCGGGGGTTCCGGTCCATCGCGCAGGCGGAAACATCGTCCCCTCTCCCGCTTTTGGCGGGAGAGGGTAGGGTGAGGGCCCTGGGTAGGTGCGACTGGACAGGGCGGCACCGAACGCCCTCACCCGGCTCGCCGCGCTCACCACCCTCTCCCGCCCAAGCGGGAGAGGGGCTTCACGCTGGAGGCATCAGAATGCGCCTGGCCGACAAGATCGCCTTCGTCACCGGCGCCGCCGGCGGCATCGGCAGCGCCATCGTCGCGCTGTTCCGCGCCGAGGGTGCCACGGTCGTGGCCACCGACCTGACGGCGCCCGCCCTGCCCTGCGACCTTGCCCTGCAGCACGACGTCACCGACGAGGGCGAGTGGCTGGAGGCGCTGGCCAAGAGCCAGGCGCGCTTCGGCCGCCTCGACATCCTGGTGAACAATGCCGGCTTCGCGCTGACCAAGCCGCTGACCGAAACCTCGCTGGGCGAATGGCACAAGGTCATGTCGGTCAATCTCGACGGCACCTTCCTGGGCGTGCGCGAGGGGCTGAAGCAGCTCGCCCCCGGCGGCGCCATCGTCAACCTGGCCTCGGTCGCGGCCCTGGTGGCGGCGCCACCGCTGGCCGCCTATAGCGCCGCCAAGGGCGCCATCGTGGCGCTGACCCGCAGCGCCGCGATCATCGCCGCCGAGGCCGGCCAGGGTGTGCGCGTCAACGCCCTCTGCCCCGGCTTCACCGACACCGCCATGCTGGACGGCATCGCCGGCGAGATCGGCAGCGCCGCTGCGGTGAAGGCCAAGCTGGCACGCCGCCAGCCATTGGGGCGCCTCTGCACGCCAGCGGAGATCGCCGAGGCCGCGCTCTACCTGGCGAGCGACGCCGCACGCTATGTCACGGGAACGACGCTCACCATCGATGGCGGCTACTCGGCGCAGTGATACCAACCCTCTCCCATCGGGAGAGGGTGTGAGCGAAGCGAACGGGTGAGGGGAAGTGCCGCGGCGGGGCGCGGTTCGGCAAGAATGCGCTGCGGCTGCCGCTTCCCCTCACCCGCCGCGCTGACGCGCGGCACCCTCTCCCGACGGGAGAGGGTTGATTTCGCACGCCACTGCCAGCGCCGATAAGTCGTGCCAAGCAATCAGCGTGTCGGGGAAATCGACGCCGCCGACTTGGTCGATGCCGTGGCCCGCGACCTGGCCGCCAAGGCGGCGGTAGAAGCGGATGGCGCCGGGATTGCCGTCGAAAGCGCGCAGCGCCAGGGTGCGGCGGCCCTCGGTGATCAGGCGCCGCACCGCAAGGCCAAGCAGCCGCCGGCCGATGCCGCCGCTGCGCAAGGCCGGGTCCACGTGCAGGGCGTAGACAAAGGCGTCGAAGCCCGGCTCATAGTCGCGCCGCGCCGAGATGAAGGCGCGCAGGGCCTGCTCGCTCTCCTCCAGCAGCAGGAAGTCACCGACGCCCGGCGCCGCCAGATAGTCCGTCCAGGAGCGCAGCAGCTCTGGCCCGGCCGCCCGGTCGAGATAGTCGGCCGCGGCAAAGCCGCGATAGGCGCTCTGCCAGCTCGCCGCGTGCAGCGCCGCAACCGCGGGCGCGTCGACCAGGCCGGCCTCGCGCATCAGGCCGGCCGGTCCGGCGGGACCGAATAGGTCAGCGTAACGTGGCTCACCGGCTCGCTGCGGCCGACCGAATGGATGATGGCGTCGCCCATCACCAGGCGCTTGCCGATCTTCAGCAGCCGTACCTCGCAGACCAGGTCGCCCGGTTCCGGCTTGTTGAGGAAGGTGATGGCCAGGTTGGTGGTGACCGCCATGGGCACGTTGCCGATGGCCCCCAGCACGGCGGCGTACATAGCGAAGTCGGCCAGCGCCATCTGCGCCGGCCCGCTGATGGTGCCGCCGGGACGCAGGAACTTCGGGTTCGCCGGCATACGCACCCGCGCCGAGCCGTGGCCGATGGCCTCGGTCACAAAGCCATAGAGCTCGTTGAACGGCGTCTGCTCCAGGCAGAGCTGTTCGAAGGCGGCGACGGTAATGCGGGGCGCGGGCGCGGGCTTGTCCATGACCACCCTCATACCGCGCCCCGCCGAAGGTGAGAAGATCAGCCGTAGGGGTGCGCGTCGCCGTTGGCGCGCAGGGTGGTGGCCTTGAGCACGCGGTCCTTGATGCGCTCCTGCCACTCGCGGCCGCTGGCGTCCTGCCACCAGACCGGCTGGTTGCTGTCGGCGGCGAACTCATAGGGGCCGATGCCCTTGTTGCGGGTCGGGTGCCACTCCTTGACCAGCGCCGGGAAGAGCTTCTTGAACTGGTTCTCGGTGTCGATGCGGCCAGGAATCTCGCGCGGGCCGGAGACCGCTACGCCATCCTCGCTCCACTGCTCCATGCGGCCCCAGTAGAAGCCGGCGTGATCCTTCATCCAGGCCACCTGCTGATAGGGCTCCGGGTAGTACCAGACGGCGTTCTCGCTGACCTTGTCGCCGACCTTGAGGTTCCAGTAGCTGGCGACCCCCTTGTACGGGCAATAGGTGTGGCGCTCGCTGGGGACATAGAATGCCGTCTTCAAGTCGGCGAAGGGAATGTAGTACATCGGCGCGTGGCCCAGCTCGTAGAGTACGTGGCAGCGCTGGCTCTCGGCGATTACCTGGCCGCCGAAGCGCACCGCGACCGTCGCCGGCACGCGGTCGAAATCGATGACATAGCGCGGGTTCATCAGCCAGCCGGGAGAGATGTCGGGCTGTTCCATGGGATCCTCCTCGCGGGTCGGGGCGTTGTGGATGCGATTGGGGCCGAGGCCAGCGCGCCTGGCAAGCGCCGCTGGCGCACAGCACCTGTGTTCCGCAAGGCTTGCAGGCACGGGCCCCAGGCGCAAGACTGGCGCCGCCCGTTCCAAAGGATAGCAGCCATGACCGCCACCGCCCCCGTGCAGCCCGACCCCGTGCAGCCCGAGCTGACCAACGAACCGCTGCTGCTGCGCCAGGACGCCGGTGGCGTCACCACGCTGACCCTGAACCGGCCGAAGCAGTTCAACGCGCTGTCGGAGGAAATGCTGGTGGCGCTGACCGAGGCGCTGCAGGCGATTGGCGAGGACCCGGCGGTGCGCGTCGTGGTGATCGCCGGCGCCGGCAAGGCCTTCTGCGCCGGGCACGACCTGAAGCAGATGCGCCAGACGCCGGATGAGGAGTACTACGAGCGGCTGTTCCGCCTCTGCGGCACCATGATGCAGACCATCGGGCAGATTCCGCAGCCGGTCATCGCCCGGGTGCACGGCATCGCCACCGCCGCCGGCTGCCAGCTGGTCGCGCAGTGCGACCTGGCGGTCGCCGCCGAGGAGGCGCGCTTCGCCACCTCGGGCATCAACGTCGGCCTTTTCTGCTCCACCCCGGCGGTGCCGCTCAGCCGCAACGTGCCGCGCAAGCGGGCCTTCGAGATGCTGGTGACCGGCGACTTCATCGATGCCGCCACCGCCGCCGACTGGGGCCTGATCAACCAGGTGGTGCCGGCGGCCGAACTGGACGGCGCGGTGGCCACCCTGGCGCAGAAGATCGTCGACAAGTCGGCCGCTGCCATCGCCGCCGGCAAGCAGTTGGTCTATGTGCAGCTCGAGAAGGGCATGGCCGAGGCCTATAGCCAGGCGGCCCACGTCATGGCGGTGAACATGATGGCAGATGACGCCGCCGAGGGCATTGACGCCTTCATGCAAAAGCGCAAGCCGGTCTGGCAGCACAAGTGATGCCGCTGCCGTGATCGGCGCGCTCAGCGGCCTGCGCGTTCTCGATTTCGGACAGTACGTCGCCGGACCGCTGACGGCCCTGATGCTGGCCGACCAGGGCGCCGAGGTGATCCGCATTGACCCGCCCGGCGGGCCGCGCTGGAACACGCCGGCCAACGCCTTCTACCAGCGCGGCAAGCGGAGCCTGGTCCTCGACCTGAAGCAGCCCGCCGACCTGGCGGTGGCACGGCGCCTTGCCGGCTCCGCCGACGTGCTGATCGAGAACTTCCGCCCCGGCGTGATGGACCGCCTGGGCCTCGGCGCCGAGGCGGCGCGGGCGCTTAATCCGCGCCTGATCTACTGCTCCCTGCCCGGCTTCGCCGCCAACGATCCGCGCCACGCTGTGACGGCCTGGGAAGGCGTGGTGATGGCCGCCGGCAACGGCTACCTGCCGCCCTGGAGCGGCGCGCATGACCGGCCGCTCTACACGGCGCTGCCGCTGGCCTCGAGCTACGCCGCCTTCCTGGCGGCGACCGCTATCACCCTGGCGCTCTATGCACGCGAAGGGGACGGCCACGGACGGCGCATCGAGGTGCCGCTGTTCGACGCGCTGTTCCAGGCCTTCGGCGCCTTTGCCATGAGTGGCGACGACGCCGGCAGTCCGGCCTTCTCCTCCGACATCTGGGGTGCCGGCTGCTACCGATGTGCCGACCGCCGCTGGGTCATGTGGGCGACGCACAGTCCGCGCTTCATGGAAGCGCTGGTATCCGTCGGTGGTGTGCCGGAGTGGCACGAGTTGGGCCTGCTGGACCGGCCGAGATTGGCCGCCGACAAGGCCCTGCTGGCCGAGCTGCGGCGGCGCGTCGCCGCGCTCTTCAACACACGACCGGCGGCCGAATGGGAAGAGAAACTCTCCGCCGCCGGTGCGCCACTCGCCCTGGTGCGAAGCCCACAGGAGTGGATGGAAACGTCGCAGGCGCGCGACAGTCAGGCGGTGGTCCAGGGCGAGGACCCGACACTGGGGCCGCTCTGGCAGGTTGGCTATCCGGTTCACCTGTCCGCCACGCCGCCGCAGGCACAGGGCCCACGCCGGCCGCTCGATGCCGACCGCGACGCGCTGCTGGCCAAACCCGCGTCGCCAGCGTCCGCCGCGCCAACGACGTCGCCGCTGCCGCGGATTCTCGCTGGCCTGCGTGTGGTCGACCTGACGCAGGTACTTGCCGGCCCCACGGCGGCGCGACTGCTGGCCGAGTTCGGCGCCGAGATCATCAAGATCAACGACCCGGCCAACCCGCCGCAGGGCTATCGCTATCATCTCGACGTCAATCGTGGGAAGCGCACGCTGCTGCTCGACCTGAAGCAGCCGGCGGGGCGCGAGGTGTTGCTGAAACTCGCCGGGCACGCCGATGTGGTGCTGCAGAACTTCGCCGACGGCGTGCCGGAGCGCCTGGGCATCGGCGCGGCCACGCTGCGCATCGACAAGCCCGACCTGATCCACGCCACGGTCAGCGCCTATGGCCAGCAGGGACCCTGGGGCAGCCGGCGCGGCTACGAGCCGCTGGGCCAGGCCATGGTCGGCATGCAGTGGCGCTTCGGCGGTGCCGACAGCCCGCTGATGGAGCCGCTGGCGGTGACCGACTACGGCACCGGCATCCTGGCCGCCTTCGCCATCGGGCTGGCGCTCTATCACCGCGCGCGCGGCGGCGGCGGCCAGGCGGTGGAGGTCTCACTGGCGCAGACCGGGACCTACCTGCAGACGCCCTTCCTGCAGCTCTACCCGGGCAAGAGTTGGGACGAGCCAAGCGGCCAGGAGGCGCTCGGTGCCGGGCCACTGCAGCGGCTCTACCGGGCCGCCAACGGCTGGTGTTTTCTCGGTGCTCGGGAAAGCGATGGGCCGGCGCTATGCCAGGCCATGGGACTGGACAGCTTGTCCGAAGTGGCGCTGGCGTCGGCTTTCGCCACGGCATCTGTCGAATTTTGGTGCACTAAGCTCTGGCCGCTCGGCATCGGACTGCATGGCTGTCCGACGATCCAGCAGCTGATCAACGATCCCTGGGTCTGCGCCCAGGGCCTCTCCATCACCCGCGCGCACGAGGGCGTCGGAAGCGTCACCGGCATCGGCCCCTCGATCCGCATGGCGCCGTCACCGCCGGTGCCGGGCGAACCCGTGCGCCCGCCGGGCGCCGACGGTCGCGCGGTGCTGGCAGCATTCGGTTACGACGCAGCGGTGCTCGACCAGCTGGAAGCAGATCGCATTCTCACCGGCAGCATTCCCTCTCCCGCGCGCAGCGTGGGGGAGGGTCAGGGAGGGGGTCCAGACGTTTGAGCCTTGGCGCTGAAACCCCCTCCCCGGCCCTCCCCCGCTGCGCGGGAGAGGGAGAAACACGCTGGCAAAGGCAGCCCTACTCCGGCGGCAGCTGCAGCTGGCAGACCAGAATCATGGTCTGGATGAACCAGTTGGCGGCCGGGGTGTCGGCGGCCCACTTGATCATCATGTTGGGATCGCCGCGCTCCACCGTCTCGCGCAAGGTGTCGGCGGCGAAGCCGTGCGTGCAGGCGGCGATGATGGTGAGGCGTTGGTTGTGGGTCATTGCCGCGGCGGCATCCAGCGCGTCGGCCAGGCCGGCGACATAGAGCGTGCGCCCGGCCTCGTCCAGCGCCTGGTAGCTCTCCAGACTCAGTTTCGATGTGGGAGTCTCGTCAGCCCAGGCCTGTGAAACAGGCAGCTGCGACAGGATGACAAGCGCGGCGGCGGACAGCAGTTGGCGCATGGGTCCCTCCTTGCAGGATCACCACATGTTACGCCAAAACGCCGCCACCTGCGCCCAGCACCTTGAAACCACCACCATTGCGGGGCCATGTTTTTGCCGATGACAACAAGCCCGACGCCATCCGCCGACCTGACTCCGACGGCCGCACCCGGCCTGCCGCTCGACCTGGCCGGCGCGCGTGCCTGCTACACGCGCGCGGTGGCGCTCTATGCCGCCGAGCGCCGCCTGAAGATCGCCGGCTTCGTCGAGCAGGCCTATGCCTTCAAGGGCGCCGTCGCGCTGCACCGCAAGGCCATCGGCCACGATCTTTGGCGCGCGCCCGCCAACCTGGCACTGGCCGTGCCTTTCCTGGCGACGCGCGTCGGCGCCGGCGCGGCACGCCGTGCTGGCTGGCAGAAGGGCGCCACCTGGCTGGCCAAGCAGCGCATCTTCTTCACCACCGACGTGGCGCGCGAACTCGAGTGGCGGGTGATGAGCGAGCTGCTGGAGCTGCCCTATGCGCAGGGGTTGCGCGCCTCGCATCGCGACGCGCTGGCCGACGTCATGCTGGCCGATCCGCGCGCGGCGGTGGCGCTGAAAGGCCTCGGCGAGACCCTGGCGAAGCGACACGAGGAGCCCGGTTTCCGGGGCTGGATGACCGATGCGCTGGCGAACTACACCGGCAGCCGCGTCGCCGCCGCCGACCTGACCAATGCGCTGATCGCCAGCGCCACCGGCGCCGTGCTGTTCCAACAGTTCACCCCTGGCGCCCTGACCCTGGGGCCGCTGTTGACCAAGGCGCTGGCCGCCAAGCTCTCCAGCTTTCCGCTCGGCGCCGGAATCGGCAGCCTGTTCTATGGCGCCTTTCCCACCGCCGCGCCGCTGATCGCCACCGCCGGCGTTACCGCCGGCCTGATGGGCCTGGGCGCGCTGCTCGCCACCTTCTCCGGCGTGCTGACCGATCCGCTGCAGGCGCGCCTTGGCCTGCACCAGCGCCGCCTCGCCAAACTGGTCGATGCGCTGGAGCGCGAGCTGCTCAGCGGCGGCGGCCAGCCCTTCCAGGTGCGCGACCACTACGCCGCACGGCTGCTCGACCTGGTTGACTTGGCGCGGGCGCTGCAAAGGGGCTGACTTGTGACGGCCCCGGCCCACCGCTAGGCTCCGCGCCGCCATGACCCACGACAGCTACCCCGACAGCTATATCCTCGCCATCCTGCGGCAGGTGAAGACCATCGCCATGGTGGGGGCCAGTGCCAACTGGAACCGGCCCAGCTACTTCGCCATGAAGTACCTGCAGGAAAAGGGCTACCGCGTGATCCCGGTGAACCCGGGCATCGCCGGCCAGGCGCTGCTGGGCGAGATGACCTATGCCAGCCTGTCGGACATCCCCGAGCGCTTCGAGATGGTCGATATCTTCCGTAACAGCGCGGCGGCGCCGGCGATCGTCGAGGAGGCCATCAGGCTGAAGGACGCCAAGGGCATCCAGGTGATCTGGATGCAGCTCGGCGTGCGCGACGACGCGGCGGCGGCCCGGGCCGAGGCCGCCGGCCTCAAGGTGGTAATGAACCGCTGCCCGAAGATCGAGTGGGGCCGGCTGAACGCCGAGCTGTCCTGGGGCGGCTTCGACAGCGGCGTGATTTCGGCCAAGCGCCGCAAGATGAGGACCTGATGAGCGAGACGCTGCACGGCTACGGCTTCGAGACGCGCATGCTGCACGCCGGCGCGCAGCCCGACCCCATCACCGGGGCGCGGCAGACGCCGATCTACCAGTCCTCGGCCTATGTCTTCCACGACGCCGAACACGCCGCCTCGCTGTTCAACCTGCAGACCTTCGGCTTCATCTACTCGCGCCTGACCAACCCGACGGTCGCGGTGCTGGAGGAACGCCTGGCCAGCCTGGAGGGTGGCCGCGGAGCCACCTGCACCGCCAGCGGTCACGCGGCACAGATCCTGGCGCTCTTCCCGCTGATGGAACCGGGGGCGCGCTTCGTCGCCTCGAACCGGCTCTACGGCGGCTCGGTCACGCAGTTCTCCAAGACTTTCCAGAAGTTCGGCTGGGGCTGCGACTTCGTCGATATCGACGACCTCGACGCCGTGAAGCGTGCCGTCGGGCCTGAGACCCGCGCGCTCTTCTGCGAAAGTCTGACCAACCCGGCCGGTATCGTTGCCGACTTGGAGGGCCTGGCGAAGATCGCCGCCGACGCCGGTTGTCCCCTCGTCGTCGACAACACCATCGCCACGCCCTGGCTCTGCCGCCCGATCGAATGGGGCGCCAGCCTGGTGATCCACTCCACCACCAAGTTCCTCACCGGCAACGGCACGGTGATCGGCGGCGCGGTGGTCGACAGCGGGACCTTCGATTGGGGCTCGAGCCTGCGCTTCAAGTCGCTGGCGGCGCCGGAGCCGGCCTATCACGGCCTGTCGTTCCAGGAGACCTTCGGCGACCTGGCCTTCACCACCTACAGCCACGCCGTCAGCCTGCGCGACCTGGGCCCGACCTTGGCGCCACAGAATGCCTTTCTGACCCTGCTCGGCATCGAGACCCTGGCGCTGCGCATGGAGCGGCACTGCGAGAATGCGATGAAGGTCGCGCGGTTCCTCGACGACCATCCGGCGGTGGCCTGGGTCTCCTATCCCGGCCTGCCGGCCTCGCGCTATCACGCGCTGGCCAACAAGTACCTGCCCAAGGGCTATGGCGCGCTCTTTACCATCGGCCTCAAGGGCGGCTATGCCGCCGGCAGCGGCCTGGTGGAGAAGGTCAACCTCTTCAGCCACCTGGCCAACATCGGCGACGCCAAGAGCCTGATCCTGCACCCCGCCTCCACCACCCACCGCCAGCTCAGCGAGGCACAGCGCAGCGCCGCCGGCGCCGGCGACGAGGTGGTGCGCCTGTCGGTCGGAATCGAGACGGTGGAAGACCTTATCGCCGACCTGAAGCAGGCGCTGGACGCCTAGGTCGGGGCCTTACTCCACGATCTTCCAGTAGGAATCCTTGCGGACCACTTTTCCGGCGCGGAAGCTGTAGAAGTCGCAGCCCTGGACCTCTTTTCTCGTCCCCTCGCGCGTGGTTCCCGTCAGCGTCCATTTCGACATGCCGACCTCCGCGCTCGAATCCACGAAGTGCTGCGCCTTGCCGTAGTGGACATCCGGCAGGCCCGCGAAGCGGCTGGCCAGCGCCTCCCGCACCTTGCTCTTGCCCTCGAAGCGAGCGCCCCACGGCTGGCTGCCCCGCGGCATCTCCAGGACGCAGTCGTCGGCGAAGAACGCCATGCGATCAAGGTCGTGCGCGTTGAAGGCTTCGCACAAAGCCGCCAGCGTCGCTCGAATCTCCATCGCCTGTCCTCCGTCCCGTCGGGCCTGACCTGTGGTTCGTAAGCGCTCGAGGCCGAAACTAGGTCACTGGCAGACACGCCGGTCAAGGCTGCCGCCGGCAAGCGCCGAGGAGGCGGGTCCAGGACCGTCTACCGCGATGTCGCGAGCCACCGCTCGTCAATCCGGGCCGGGGTCTGCCGGGCTACTCGGCCGCCTGCGGTGCCGGGTTC
Organism: Rhodospirillales bacterium; assembly: GCA_038363005.1. Classification (GTDB taxonomy): domain Bacteria; phylum Pseudomonadota; class Alphaproteobacteria; order Kiloniellales; family JACOMY01; genus JAKOWB01. Next base: position 5,603 of record JBBQBI010000014.1, on the reverse strand, counting down.
GGCGGAGCGGACTGCTGTACCGCCACCACCTCGGCCTTGCGCTCGCCCGGCAGCAGCAGGCCGGCGAGAGTAGCGACGATGGCCGTTGCCGCCATGGCGTAATAGAGCTGCACATATTCGCCGGTGTCCTGCAGGATGCTGGCGGCCGCCCAGATGGCCAACGGCGCGGTGCCGAAGGCCAGCACGTACTTGGCGCCGAAGGCCAGGCCGCGGTGCTTGGCCGGCGAGTAGCGCGCCAGCAGGATGTTCTCCGCCGGCAGCGCGCCGGTGGAGAGCGCGGCGGAGACGGCGGCGAGGCCGACCAGCACGACGCTGCCGGCATTGGCCACCAGCACCACGACCAGCGCCTGGGCGATGAAGGAGCCGACGTAGATCCGCTTCAGCGGATAGCGGTCGGCCAGGTGGCCGCCGATCAGCTGCATGAGGGAACCCACGGCATAGACCAGCGCCACCATGATGGCCGGGCCGGAGGCGCCATCGCCGAAGATGCTGGACAGCCCGGCGCCCAGGCGGATCTCGAACAGCTTGGGCAGCGCCGACTGCGCCGCCTGGAAGATCAGCCCCATGCAGGTCATGCAGATGGCCAGCACGAAGAAGGCGCGCCACATGTCGCCCTTCGAGGGCGCGGCGCCGCCAGTGCTCATGCGGCTGTCCTGGCCCTCGCTGACTCGGCCGCGCTTCCAGAACCAGAGCAGCGCCACGCCGGTGGCGAGGCACAGCACGCTGGGCACCAGGAAGGCGGCGCGCCAGGAGATGGCGTCGGACAGCACGCCGGCTACCGCGGCGGCGACACCGACGCCGATGTTGCCGAAGATGCCGTTGAAGCCCAGCGCCTTGCCGCGCTGCTTGGCGTTGCGCACCACCCAGGGAATGCCGACCGGATGATAGATGGCGGAGAAGAGCCCGATCGCCGACAGGCCGATCCACAGCAGCGTCTTGCCGTCGGCGAAGGCGCAGGCCACGCCGGCAGCGCCCAGGCCAAGGAAGAAGACCGCCATCATGCCGGTGGAGGACCAGCGGTCGGCCAGCCAGCCGGCTGGCATGGCAGCGACGCCAACCAGCAGCGCGCCGAGGCCCCAGAGCGGCGTCAGGTCGGCGTAGCTGAGCTGCAGGAAGCCCTGCTGCTCCATCGCCAGCGCGATGGTGAAGTACATCGCGGTGAAAAGATGGATGAAGACGTGACCGATGTTGGCAAAGGCCAGCGAGGTGCGCTCGGCGCGTTCCTCGGCCGCCGACAGCGGCGTCGTGCGAATTTGGGTGTCCCTCATGGGCCGGGAGTGTGATCCCGGTCGCCGGGACCGACAATCGACGGATTCAGCACGGCAGAGTTGCCGGGAGCGCCCGGCCGGGCCTGCCCCACCGGGCGGTCGGCTGCTATAAGCGGTCGATGTTTCGAGTCCGCCCACCCGGCACGCTGCAGGTCAAGACCAGCACCTCCTTCGGGCGCTATGGCGAGGTGCTGGCCGCGCTGGCCGCCCTGCTGCGGCCGCGCGGCGAGGCGCCGCGGCTGCTGTCCTTCGGCAGCTCGCTGGGGCTGGAATGCTTCACCTTGCGCGGCTTCTTCCCGGCCGCCGAGATCCATGGGGTGGAAATCGACCGCCGCGCCCTGGCCACGGCGCGCGGCTTCAATGCCGATCCCCGCATCGCTTTCCACGACGGCAGCGACCCGGACTGGCAGCGCCAGGGCCCCTTCGATGCCGTACTGGCCATGTCGGTGCTCTGCCGCTACCCGGCGTCCAGCCGGGTGGACAACCTGAGCCGCCTGCTGCCGCCCGCCCGGGTCGGCGCGCAGCTTGAGCTGCTGCTGTCGCTACTGCGGCCCGGCGGCCTGCTGGTGGTCTACAACAGCAGCTATGGCGTCGCCGACCTGGCACTGGCCGAGGCGCCACTGCCGATCCTGTGGCCGACCCTGGCGGACAGCGGCTTCGTCGACCGCTTCCGCCCCGATGGCAGCCTGCTGGCGCGCACCCGCAAGCAGGGCGAGCGCTTCCTGCACCAGTTTCACGGCAGCGACGAGGACTACAGCGACCTGCGCTTCCGCTGCCTCTTCTGGCGCCGGCCAGGCGGCGGCGAGGCGCTGCCCGCGCCGCCGGTGTCGGTCGAACCGAATGGACGGCTGCTGGCAGAACACTACCAGGGCGCCTGGCCACCGGCGGAAGCCACCGGGCGCGTCACCTTCGCCGCGGAGCGGCTGCGGCTGCTCGAAGACGCGACGGGCGGGCGGCACTGCCTGCGCCAGGCCCTGCGCCGCGCCCCGGACGGGGCAATCGCAGACCTGGGGTGGTACCCCCAGGCTATACCACTAGATATGGCGTCATCACCGGCTTGAGCAGGCCCCGCTGAAAATCCGTTGTTTCAGCTACTTGCCGCCATTTCCTCCGGCCGTTCCGCAAAAGTCCCGGTTGGCAGCCTGAGGCCCGGCGCGTAACCTCTGCCATAAGATGCCGCGCCAAGCGGCCTGAGCAGAGTTGGGATCGACATGATGGCTGACACTCTACTGGCGGTCGACCAGACCGCTTGGCGACGCGCACGGCCGACGGCGGCGCAGCGGGCCTATCTGCGGCGCGGGCTGGACCAGCCGGGCGGCAAGCTGCCGCTGTTCGACCGCAACGGCCAGCGATATCCCGAGCGCACCATCCGCGCCTGCATTGAGCAAGGCTGGGCCGAGCCCTGGTTCATGAACCCGCTGAAGCCCAACTGGCTGGTCTGCAAGCTGACCGACGACGGCCGCGCCCTGGCCGGCACACAGCGGGATTGATCATCGGCGGCGGCCGGGGGCCCTCTATACTCCTCCGATGACATCGCAGCAGGCCCCTACCGCACCGGCCTTCGGGCGCTACCTGCGCTGGGCCCTATTGGCCACGCTGCTGCCGCTGCTGTTGCTGGTCGGTTTCAACCTCGCCATGCAGCAGGCCGTCGTCCAGGCCGACGGCACGACAGCGCTGGAGCCCGCCGCCTTCAAGGATCGCATTCGCATCAACAAGGCCTTCGCGGTCGAGCAGGTGGCGCCGGCCATGCTGATCGTCGGCAACTCGCGCGCGCTCTACGGCTACCGGCCCGACCATTCAGGCTGGCGGGAAAGTCCGGTCTACAACCTCGCCCTGGCGGGGGCCACGCTCTACGAGTACGAGCGCTACCTGACCCACGCGGCGGCGGTGCGCCGGCCCAACCTCGTGGTGCTGTCCTTCGACCTGGTCGGTTTCCTCAGCGCCGAGACCAGGCGGCCCGACTTCTCCGAGCTGGCGCTGCTGACCGCCGCCGACGACGCGCGGAAGCCTTTTCCGCTGGGCAACCGCCTGGTGGCGGCGCTGTCCTTCGACCAGGTGGAGGACAACGTGGCGGCGCTGTTCGGCCAAGACGAGCGCGGCAGCAACCGCTTCCGCCGCGACGGGCTACGCCAAGGCCAGGATTTCCTGGACCGGGCGGCCGCCGACCCCGACGGGCAGCGTGGCTACTTCCGCGGCAATGATCGCCGGCTGGTCCAGGGACTGGCCGACTGCCGCATGGGCCCTCCCCTGGCCGGACCGCTGGCGAGCCTGCGGCGGCTGATCGACTTCGCGGTCGGCCAGGGCATCCCGCTGCGCCTGGTCTTCGACCCGGTGCACATCCAGCGCCTGCTGATCTATCGGCAGGCCGGCGGCCTGGACAGCTATGACGGCATCAAGGTGGCGGTCACCGACCTGGCAGCGGCGGCGCGCGCGCGCGGCGGCGATGTGCGGCTCTACGATTTCACCGGCGTCACGCCCTACACCACCGAGCCGCCGCCCGGCCCGGGAGACGGGCCGCCGATCACTTACTTCTACGAGTCTTCGCACTTCACGCCGGCGCTGGGCGACCTGATCCTCGACCAGCTGCTGGGCACCACCGCGGCGGTCGACGGCTTCGGCGAAGAGCTGACGCCGGACTCGGTGGCCCTGGTGGCGGCGCGGCAGCGGGCCGATTTGGCCGCCTGGACCGCTGCCCATCCGGCCGTCGCGCAGGCGATCGACGCGCTCTTCGCCGAAGCCTGCGGCGGCGATCAGAAGTCGAAGTAGAGGAACTGGCTGATCCGGGTCAGATGGCCCAGCGACAGGATCAGCAGCGCCGCGGTCAGCAAGGCCCAGCGCCAATCGGCCGCGAAGCGCAGGCGACCGGACGGCTCGCTGGGTCCGCCGGCCATGGCGACTGGCGCCTGCCCGGCCCAGGCGATCATCCGATAGGGGTTCGGCAGCAGCATGACGAACAACGTCAGCAACAGCAGCGTGCCACCGGCCGTCGCCAGGGAATCCGACAGCACTGAAGTGCCGCCGCCGCCCAGCCCGAGCATGGCGCCATAGAGCCGCCCGGCGGCCGACAGATCGACGGCGCGGAACAGCACCCAGCCCAGCAGCACCAGCAGGAAGGTCCCCAGCCGCGCCGCGCCGCGCTGCCAGGCGGTCAGGCCCGCCCGCCCGCCAGTGATGGCGTGGTTCACCGCCAGCAGCAGCCCGTGGTAGGCGCCCCAGAGCACGAAGGTCCAGCCGGCGCCATGCCACAGGCCGCCCAGCGTCATCGTAATCATGAGATTGACGTAGCGCCGCGCCGGTCCGCGGCGGTTGCCACCCAGCGGGATGTAGAGATAGTCGCGCAGAAATCGCGACAGCGTCATGTGCCAGCGCCGCCAGAAGTCGATCGGGCTGGTCGCCTGATAGGGCGACCAGAAGTTCACCGGCAGGCGAATGCCGAAGAACAGCGCCAGCCCCAGCGCCATGTCCGAATAGCCGGAGAAGTCGAAGTAGAGCTGCAGCGTATAGGCCAGCGCGCCGATCCAGGCCTCCGCCACGGTCAGCAGCTGGCCGGCCGCGGCGGCATCGAAGGTGGCGTTGGCCCAGCCGGCGATGCCGTCGGCGATGACGATCTTCTTGAACAGCCCGACGGCGAAGAGGAAGAGACCCAGCGCGAAGCGTTCCTGCCAGGCGCCGTCGTCGGCGTGGCGGCTGGCCGCCAGGGCGCGGAACTGCGGCAGCACCACAGCGGGATGCACGATCGGACCGGCAATGAGATGCGGGAAGAAGGTGATGAACAGCAGGAAGCGCGGAAAACTGTCGGCGGTCGCCGCGCCGCGCGAAACATCCACCAGATAGGCGATCTGCTGGAACGTGAAGAAGGAGATCGCCAGCGGCAGCAACTGCGCGCTCCAGCCCAGGTCGAGACCGACCAAGCCCTCGATCGTGCGGTCGAGGAAGCCGGCGTACTTGAACCAGCCGAGCAGCGCCAGGTTGAAGGCCAGGCCCAGCACCAGCAGCGGGCGCGCTGGACGCTGCGCCGAGATGGCCTGCCCCAGCACATAGTTCATCGTCACCGAGGCGAGCAGCAGGACCAGATAGACCGGCTGCCACCAGGCATAGAAGAACAGCGAGGCAAGGGTCAGCCAGCCCAGCGCGACGCGCGTCGCCGCCCAGCGGCGCAACAGGTGAAAGGCCACCAGCACCAGCGGCAGGAAGGCGAACAGAAAGACTGGCTCGTTGAACAGCATCGGCCGCTGGCACCCCCCTGTCGGGGGGGGGGGCCCCCCCCCGGCCGGCGCCGGGGGGCGGCCGCGAGTAAACCCCCCCCCCCGCCGGGGAAACACCCGCCCCCCCCCC
>JBBQBI010000013.1:0-118841 GCA_038363005.1 Rhodospirillales bacterium | reverse complement strand
TTCGACGTGGATCTCTGTGTCATCGGCGCCGGCTCGGCCGGCCTCTCGATCGCCGCCGGCGCCTCGCAACTCGGCGCCCGTGTCGTGTTGATCGAGAAGGCCGCGATGGGCGGCGACTGCCTGAACTATGGCTGCGTGCCCTCCAAGGCGCTGCTCGCCGCCGCGCACCAGGCGGTGGCCTGGCGCGCCGCCGCCGGCTTCGGCCTGACCCAGGCACCGCCCACGGTCGACTTCGCCGCGGTGATGCGGGCGGTGCAGGGCACCATCGCCGCCATCGCGCCGAACGACAGCCAGGCCCGCTTCGAGGGCCTGGGGGTGACGGTGATCCGGGCTGAAGCCCGCTTCCTCGGCCGCGACCGCGTCAGCGCTGGCGGGCAGGAGGTGCGGGCCAAGCGCTTCGTGCTGGCCACCGGTGCCAAGGCGCTGGTGCCGCCGATTCCCGGCCTGGACCAGGTGCCCTTCCTGACCAACGAGACGCTGTGGGACCTGAAGGACCTGCCGCCCCGCCTGCTGATTCTCGGCGGCGGCCCGATCGGCTGCGAGCTGGCGCAGGCCTTCGCCCGGCTGGGCAGTCAGGTAACGCTGGTGGAGATGGGCCAGCTGCTGCCGAAGGACGATCCCGAGGCGGCGGCGCTGCTGCGCCGCGCGCTCACGGCCGATGGCGTGACCCTGCTGGAGGGCGCCAAGGCCGTGGGCGTGGAGCCTGGGCCGACGGTGGTGGTGGAACAGGACGGCGCCACCCGGCGCCTGGCGGGCAGCCACCTGCTGCTGGCGCTGGGCCGCCGCGTCGACCACGGGCCGCTCGACCTCGACAAGGCCGGGGTGAAGACCGAGAAGGGCCGGCTGGTGCTGGACCGCGGCCTGCGTACTAGCAACCGGCGGATCTACGCCGCCGGCGATGCCGCCGGTGGGCTGCAGTTCACTCACCTGGCGGCGGCGCATGCCGGCATCGTCATCAAGCGCGCGCTGTTCCGCCTGCCGGCGCGGGCCGACCGCCTGGTGGTGCCCTGGGTGACCTACTGCGACCCGGAGCTGGCGCAGGTCGGCCTGACCGAGGCACAGGCCGCTGCCAAGGGCCCGGTGCGGATCTACCGCTGGCCATTCCACGACAACGACCGGGCACAGACCGAACAAGCCACCGCCGGCCTGGTCAAGGTGGTCGCCGACCGTCGCGGCCGGGTGCTGGGCGCCACCCTGGTCGGGCAGGGCGCTGGCGAGCTGCTGGCCCCCTGGTGCCTGGCGGTGGCCGGCAAGGTCTCGCTCGGCACGCTGGCCGGCCTGGTGCTGCCCTATCCGACCCGATCCGAAGCCGGCAAGCGCGTCGCCAGCAGCAGTTTCACCGGCAAGCTCTTCAGCCCGCGGGTGCGCTGTCTGGTGCGCCTGCTGCTGAAGTTGCCCTGAGCGTAGTATAAGACCGCCATGATCCTGCGCATGCCGCCGCTGTGGCGCGGCCTTTCCGCCCGCCTGCTGGTCCTGACCGTGGCCTTCGTGATGCTGGCCGAGGTGATGATCTTCGCGCCCTCGGTCGGCCGCTTCCGGGCCGACTGGCTGGAAGCCAAGCTGGCGGCCGGGCACCTGGCGATCCTGGCGCTGGAGGCGACTCCCGACCTGATGGTCAGCAAGGAGCTGGAGGCCGAGCTGCTGAGCCACGTCGGCGCCTACACCGTGGCGCTGGCGACGCCCGACCGCGGCAAGCTGATGCTGATGATCGATGCGCCAGGCGAGCTCGACGCCAGCTACGATCTGAGCCACGCCGGGCCGCTGACACTGATCGGCGACGCGCTCTATGCGCTGTTCATCGCGCCGGACCAGCGCATGATCCGCGTCATGGGCCCGGCGCCGCGCGACCACAGTCTGATGGTCGACATCGTCATCGACGAGCAGCCGCTGCATGACGAACTGGCCGGCTATGCGCTGCGCATCCTCGGGCTGTCGCTGGTGATCTCGGTGATCACCGCCGGGCTGGTCTACCTGACGCTGCACCTGGTCATGGTGCGGCCGATGCGGCGGGTGACCGAATCCATGGTGACTTTCCGTGCCGATCCCGAGGGCGCGCCGCTGTTTCAGGCGCCGCCGCGGCGCGGTGACGAGATCGGCATCGCCGGGCGCGAGCTGGCGCAGATGCAGCAGGGCCTGCGCGACGCGTTGAACCAGCAGGCCCGCCTGGCCGCGCTGGGCACCGCGGTCACCAAGATCAGCCACGACCTGCGCAACATCCTGTCCACCGCGCGGCTGGTGTCCGACCGCATGGCCGACAGCGCCGACCCGCAGGTGCGCCGCCTGACGCCGACCCTGCTGAAATCGATCGACCGCGCGGTGACGCTGTGCGAGCGCACCCTGACCTTCGTGCGCGACGGCAGCCCGCCGCTGGAACCGGCGCCGGTGCTGCTGGCCGACCTGGCGGCCGAAGTCGGCGCCAGCCTGCCGGCCTCGGTCGCCGGCCAGGTCACCTGGATGGCCGACCTGCCGCTCGACCTGTCGGTCCAAGCCGATCGCGGCCAGCTGTTCCGCGCGCTCTCCAACCTGGCGCAGAACGCGGTGGAGGCCGGTGCCACTCGCCTGGCCTTCAGCGCCCGGCAGTTGCCGGGCGGCTGCGTTGCGCTGCTGGTCGCCGACAACGGCCCCGGCCTGCCGCCCAAGGCGCGCGAGCATCTGTTTCAGCCCTTCGCCGGTTCGGCGCGCGCCGGCGGCACCGGCCTGGGCCTCGCCATCGCGCGCGAGATCGCGCAGCTGCACGGCGGCGATCTGACGCTGGTGGACAGCAGCGCGAAAGGCTCTACATTTCGCATCGATCTGCCCGGCCCGAACCCAGGTGGCGGCCGGGCGGCGGCATGAGGGCGCGGCGGTGACGGCGCGCCTGTCGGTGCAGCGGCAAGGGGACGGGTTCATGCGGCAGTGGGTGCTGGGCGCGGTGATCGGACTGATCGCCATCATCGGGTTGATCGCCGCCGCTTCGGCGCACGGCGGCTTCTGGCATATCGCCGGTTTTGCCATCGCCGGCCTGGCCATCTTCCTCTGCTTCCGGCTGATCGCCCGGGCCTATGACGGACCGGGCCAGCGCACACCGCTGATTCCGGTGCCCGACAGCGACAGCGGCCGGCAGTGGCTCGGCGGCGTCGCCGCGGTACTCGGCCTGATCGGCCTGTTCCTGGCGTCTGACGGGCACGATGGCGGGCAGACCTGGATCGGCCTGCTGCTCACCTTCTTCGCCTGGCTCTATGTCTTTCGCCTGATCAGCGTCAGCTTCCGGCGCCAGCGCTAGCCCGGCGCACGGGCACATGCCGCGCATCGCCGCCAACCTGTCCTATCTCTTCACCGAGCGCCCCTTCCTGGAGCGCTTCGCCGCCGCCGCCGCCTGCGGGTTCCGCGCGGTGGAGATGCATTTCCCCTACGAGCACCCCAAGGCACTGCTGCGGGACGAGCTGGCGCGGCACGGCCTGACCGCGCTGCTGATCAACACCACGCCCGGCCCGCGCGAAGGCGACTTCGGCCTGGCCGCGGTGCCGGGCCGGCGGGACGACTTCCGCCAGGGCCTGCTGCAGGCATTGGACTACGCGACGGCGATGGGCGCCGGCATGGTGCACGTGATGAGCGGGCTGGTCGCCGCGACGGAGCGCGCGGCGGCGCAGGCGACCTTCTTCGACAATCTCGCCTGGGCGTCGGAGCAGGCGCGGGGCAGCGGCATCACGCTGCTGATCGAGGCGCTCAACACGCGCGACCGGCCGGACTATTTCGTTAGCCGCTCGGACGAGGTCGCCCAGCTGCTGCGCACGCTGGACTGCGACAACGTCAAGCTGCTGTTCGATTTCTACCACGTGCAGATCATGGAGGGTGACCTGGCGCTGCGGCTGGAGCGGCACCGGCCGCTGGTCGGCCACATCCAGTTCGCCTCGGTCCCCGGCCGCGCCGAACCCGACGCTGGCGAGATCGCCTACCCCTTCCTGTTCGAGCTGCTGGATCGCCTGGGCTGGCCCGGCTGGGCGGCAGCCGAGTACAAGCCGCGCACGACGACCGAGGCCGGCCTCGCCTGGGGCGCGCCCTACGGGATCAGGGCGCCGTAGTCTCTCAGTCCAGCATCAGGGTGAGGGCCTTGAGATAGGCGCTCTCCGGCAGGTGCGGGTGCACCGGATGATCGGGTGAGGCGCCGCTCATCTGCAAGATGCGGCCCTGGCGCCCGGCATCGGTCAGCCCGCCGCCGACCGCCTGCAGGAAGCTGGCCGGATCGGCGTGGTGCGAGCAGGAGGCGATGAACAGGATGCCGCCCGGCGCGGTGACCTGCGCCGCCAGGCGCGCCAGCTTGCGATAGCCCTTGAGGCCCTGGTTCAGGTCCTTGCGCGCCTTGATGAAGGCCGGCGGGTCCATCGCCACGACGCCGAAGCGCTGGTCCTTCAGGCGCGCCAGGTATTGGAAGACGTCAGTCTTCTCGAAGCGGCAGCGCTCGGCCATGCCGTTGGCCTCGGCGGCGCGGCGTGCCAACGCCAGCGCCGGCTCGCTGCTGTCCAGCGCCAGCACCTCGGAAGCGCCGCCCAGCGCCGCCTGCAGGGTGAAGCCGCCGGTGTAGCAGTAGCCTTCCAGCACGCGCTGCCCGGCGGTGAAGCGGCGCAGCCAGGCGCGGTTTTCCCGCTGGTCGTAGTACCAGCCGGTCTTCTGCCCCTGGCTAAGGTCGGCGAAATAGCGCGCGCCGTTCTCCTCCAGCTCGACGATGCCGGGCGCCTCGCCGCGCGCCACGCGTTCGCCGGACGGCAGGCCCTCCAGGGTGCGCATGCCGCCGTCGTCTTTCAGCAGCACGGTGGTCGGCGCCAGCACGCGATCCAGCGCTGCCAGCAGCGGCTCGCGCAGCCGCTCCATGCCGGCGGTGTTGAGCTGCACCACCAGGGTGTCGCCGAAGCGGTCGATCACCGTGCCAGGCAGGCCATCGGCCTCGGCATGGATCAGGCGATAGAAGGGCTTGTCGTAAAGCCGCTGGCGCAAGGTCAGCGCGCGGGTCAGGCGCTCGGCCAGGAAGGCCTCGTCCACCGTCACCTTGACGGCGCGCGAGATCAGCCGCGCGGCGATCAAGGTGTGGCGATTGAAGATCGCCAGCCCCTCGGGCTCGCCGGCGGCGTTCAACACCTGGACGATGGAGCCGGGCTCCAGCGCCTTCGCCTCGGCCGGCACCTCGACCTCGTTGGAGAAGAGCCAGGGGAAACCTTGGGCCAGGCGGCGGTGGCGGCCGGGCAGCAGCTTGATCGCGGGATACTCGGTCATGGCGCGCGCAGCATAGTCGGCGGGCGCGTTGCCGCAAGGACAGACTGGTTCACAAAGCCGACGCTCACCGACAGGTCAGACTTCGATGTCAGTCTGGCGAGTGGGAGACGCGCAGCCCCTAGACCTGTCGCACGCGTCCCGGCTGACCCATCGCGCAGTCCAGTGCGGCGCGGTCCCATCCGGCGCTGTCGGCCGCGGCGGCGTAGGTCTCCTGCAGAAAATCCAGCAACAGGGCGTCGGGATCGGCGGCGGCCTGCAGGGCGTCATAGGGCAGGATGAATTCTCCCAGGGCTGGCTCGAAGCGGGCCGGCGCCGGCACCGGATGATCGCGGAAGCCCGGCGGTTCGGGATAGGCGTAGGAATAGAAGGCGGCCTGCGGGAAGGCCTTGCTGCCGGGCCAGAAGCCGGCGCTGCTGACCTCGTGCGAATAGGCCTCGCGCACCACGGCGTCGGGCAGGCCGGGCACCCCACCCGGATGCGGCGGTGCGCGGCGGCCGGAGAAGCGCGTGACCGCTAGGTCGAAGCTGCCCCAGAAGAAGTGCACCGGGCTGGCCTTGCCCAGGAAGCCACTGCGGAACAGCTTGAAGACGCGGTCGGCCTGCAACAGCGCGCGCCAGAAGCGCTGCGCCGCGGCGGCGTCGTAGGCGGCGTGGGTGCGGTCCTGCGAGAAGGCAATCGGATCGGGCAGCTCGTTCGGCATCTCGTTGATGGTGACCGCGATGTCCAGCGCGGCCAGCAGCCCGCGCACTTCGGCGTAGAAGGCGGCGACACTCTGCGGCCGCAGCGGCAGGGATCGCTGCGCGCCCCAGCTGGTGCGCGCCAGCAGCCGGTGGTCGAGGAAGTCGAACTCCAGCTCCAGCAGCGCGTGGCCGACCGGCATCGGCGAGGTACCGAGGCCGCGCGCGGTGACGTAGAGCGGCACCTGCCAGCTGTGATTCTGCCAGGGCGTCAGCGCCAGACGCACCTTGCCGACGATCTGGGTCCAGAGCTGCAGCGTGTCGGCAGTGTCCTGCCAGTCGCCATAGGGCAACGCCGGCCAGACTGTGTCAGGTGCCATCGCGGATCTCCCGTCAGCGGCGCGTGCGCTGGACCGTCGGAGTCTTGCCGCGCCACGCGGCGGCGTCAATCGACCGGGGTCACGGTCCAGCCCAGGTCCTGCAGCAACACGACCAAGCCCTCGCTGCCGGCCAGGTGCAGCGCGCCGACGGCGACGAAGGCGCCGCCCTCGGCCAGGATCGGCTGCAGGCGCTCGGCCATCAGGTGGTTGCGCTTCAGCACCAGGTCTTGGACCATCATGTCGCGGTACTGCGTCGCTGTGCCCAACATGGAGACCTGGAACAGCCGCCACATGCTGGGCAGGTCGCCGTCCAGCCAGAGCGCGACCAGCGCCGCCTGGCTGCCCGACAACAGTCCGGGATAGTCCAGCGTGGTGCGCAGCATGGCGATCTGCAACGCGCGCGGCCAACCGGCGAAGATCGCCAGCTGCTCCTCCATGGTCTCCAGTCCCATCACCTGCTTGCCCTGGCGCTCGCCCTCCTGCTGCAGCCACTGGTCCAGCACGATGTACCCGGCGCGCTGGCGCGCGATCTCCGCCGGGTCCTCGGTCAACAGCAGGGCGAGGAACCAGACGTCGAGCCGGTCGGCCACCGCCGGCGGCAGGCCCAGCACCGCCACGGCCTCCAGCACGTGTTCATACAGGGACGCCGGCAGCAGCTCGGCCAGCGACTCGCCGGCCGGCAGCATGGCGCTGGCCATCATGACGGCGTAGTTGACGTCCTTGATCACCAGCTCGCCGACCACAGAGCGGCTGTCGTGCAGCGCGCGCAACACGCTGCCGGGCAGCGCCAGAATGGTCGGGTCGCTGGAATGCATGGTGCCGAAGAGATAACTGGTGTCGCTGCCGGGGCGCTCGACGCGCCACAGGCGGCCCTTGCCAGGCGCTTCCGCGGCGGCGGCGGGCAGCACGATGAACAGCAGGCACAGGCCGGCCAGCAGGCGCCGCATCGAATCCTCCCCCAAAGGCTTCTCAGGGCTTCAGGTGCCAGCCTCGCAGCAAGAGTCGCCAGGCGACAAGCGCCAAGACGAGGCTCAGGACGACAAGCAGCACAACCGAGAATAGTGGGTCGCCGTCGCTGCGGCCGAGCAGCCCGCTGCGGAAACCGTCGATGATGTGGAACACCGGGTTGGCGAACAGCAGGTCGCGGCCCAGCGGCGGCAGGTCCTGGCGCAGGAAGAAGGTGCCGGACAGCAGCCCCAGCGGCAGCATCAGGAAGGTCTCCGCCGCGGCATAGTGATCCCACTTGCGCGCCCACAGCCCAACCAGCACGCCCAGCAGCGCGAAGATCAACGTGCCGAGGAGGGCGAAGACAACCAGCGGCAGGGGGTCCAGCACCGGCCAGTCGACGAAGGGCAGGAAGGCCAGCAGCACCACGCTGCCGCTGGCCAGGCCGGCGGCGACGGCGCCCAGCACCCAGCCGGCCAGCGTCTCGGCGGCGGTCAGCGGCGCCGACAGCAGGTCCTGGATCATGCCCTCCTGCTTGTCGTGCACCAGGTGCACGGCCATGGACTCGAAGGCGGCGTGACAGAAGGCAAAGGCCACCAGGCCGGGGGCGACGAAGCTGGCGGCGTCGAGGCCCCGGCCGGTCGCGTCGGGCCAGATCGGCCCCAGCGCGACGTCGCGCGCCAGCACCAGCACCACCAGGTACAGCAGATTGGACACCGCTGGCCCGGCCATTGAATCGAGCCACAGGCCGAGGTGGCGCCGCAGGCCGCGCAGCACCAGGGTATAGAGGCCGCGGCCGTTGACCCGGCCGAACTGGCGGACCTGCGGCATGCCCCCAGCCACCCTGTTCAGGCCTTCAGGTGCCAGCCGCGGCCGATCAGCGTCCAGGCCAGCAGGAACAGGCCGCCGTTGACGCCCAGCAGAACTGCGGCGCCGACCCACAGCGAGGCGTCGGCGTGCCCCAGGAAGCCGTAGCGCACGCCGTCGATCATGTAGAAGAAGGGATTGGCGTGGGCGATTATCTGCAGGTTCGGTGGCAGGCGGTCGAGCGAATAGAAGGTGCCCGACAGGAAGGACAGCGGCGTGATGACGAAGTTGGTCACCGCCGCCATGTGGTCGAACTTCTCCGACCAGATGCCGCCCAGCAGCCCCAGCAGCGACAGCATCAGTACGGTCATCACGGCGTAGAACAGGATGGCCAGCGGCGCGTGGATGTGCAGGCCGACGAAGGGCAACTGGCCCAGCCATACGGCGATGCCGACCAGCAGGCCGCGGGTGACGCCGCCGCCGACGATGCCGGTAGTCAGCTCGAAGGCCGAGAGCGGCGGCATCAGCACATCGACGATGTTGCCCTGCACCTTGGCGATGACGATGGAGGAGGAGGTGTTGGCGAAGGAGTTCTGCATCATCGCCATGACCATCAGGCCGGGCGCCAGGAAAGCGGCATAGTCCACGCCGCCGGCCGCCATGCGCTGGCCGCCCAGCGCCAGGGTGAAGACGGCGAGGAACAGCAGCGTCGTCACCATCGGCGCCAGCAGGGTCTGCGTCGCCACGTTGAGGAAGCGGCGCACCTCCTTGACGTAGAGCGTCCAGAGGCCACGGCCGTTCAGCCGACCGATGTGGCGCGGCGCCAGTGGCGCGGGCGGCAGGTATGAGGGGCTGGGCATGGGCGGAACATCTAGTGGCCGCCCCGCTGGCTGGCAAGCCCACCGCCCCGCAAGGCTGCCCTTGCGCCCCGGCGGGTGGTCGGGGCCATAGTGGCGCATGGCGCGCCCTCCCGACCGTCCACCCCGGCCGCTGACGCCGGATCGCCTGCACAAGGCGGCGCTGGCCTATCTCGAACGCTATGCCGCCTCGACCGAGCAGCTGCGCCGGGTGCTGGCGCGGCGCCTGCAGCGTGCCGCCCAGGCCGGTGTCGCGCAGGTTGGCGCGGCGGAGATCGAGGCCGAACTGCAGCGCCTGACGCGGGCCGGGCTGCTCGACGACGCCGCTTTTGCCGCGATGAAGGCGGTCAGCCTGGGGCGGCGCGGCCGCTCGCGGCGCGGCATCGCCATGGCGCTGCGCAAGCTGGGCGTGGCGCCGGAACAGGGCGACGCCGCCCTGGCCGCGGCCGATGACGAGCCGCAGGCCGAATTGGCCCGCGCCATCGCCTTCGCCCGCCGCCGGCGCCTCGGCCCCTTCCGACCGCCGGCGGAGCGCGCGGACCGGCGCCAGCGCGATCTGGCCGCCCTGGGGCGGCAGGGATTCGGCCTCGCCCTCGCCCGCCAGGTGATTGAAGCAGAGGACTCTTTCGCGTTGGAGGCGCTTTTGCGCGGCGAGTAAACCGATGAACTTTTCGTGCGCGGCGGTGATGATAGGGTCGCCTGTGCCATATCATGGGGGATCAGGCGCGCCACGCCCCCTCAGGTTTCGCGGCGGCGCGCCCAACAAGGAGAGACAGCATCATGTTGAAGATGATCAGTGCCGTGATCCTGGCCTTGGCGCTGGGCAGCGGCAGCGCGCTGGCCGCCGGCTCCTCGAGCGACGACTCTTCGTCGAGCCAGTCGAGCGACTACAAGAAGGCAGTCAAGCTGGTGAAGGCGCAGGACTTCGCCGGCGCCGAGCCGCTGCTGGCCGGCGTCGTACAGAAGGACCCGAAGAATGCCGATGCCTGGAATTACCTGGGCTTCACCCAGCGCAAGCTGGGCAAGCTGGACGAGGCCTTCGCCAGCTACAACGAGGCGCTGCTGATCGACCCGAAGCATGACGGCGCCAACGAGTACCTGGGCGAGCTCTACCTGATGACCGGCGACCTGGCGAAGGCGGAGGCGCAGCTTGCCGTCCTCGACAAGAACTGCACTTTCTCCTGCACCGAGTATCACGAGCTGAAGGACGCCATCGCCGACTTCAAGAAGAAGCAGGGCTCTTAAGCGCTGCTGGATCATCCGGAGACGCGGTGCGCGGGCACCGCGTCTCGGAGTGTCGGCAGCACACCCGAGCGTCGGCGCGCTAGCCTGACGGCAGCGTCGCCGCCTGCTTGATCGCCAGTACCCGCAGCGTGTCGCGGCGGCCGCGCACCGGCATCTCGTGCGCCACCGCACCAGGCAGCGACAGTCCGGCGGCCAGCGCCACGGCTTCGGAAATCACCAGCTCGGCTTGCAGATCCTTGGTCAGGGTCTCCAGGCGGCTGGCGGTGTTGACGGTGTCGCCGATGGCGGTGATCGACACCACCTTGCCGGCGCCCATCTCGCCGACGATGGCCGGGCCGAAATGCAGGCCGATGCCGAGCCGCAGCGGCGTCGGCAGGTCCTGCGCCAGCTGGCGGTTCATCTCCACCAGTTCCAGCGCCATGGCGCGCGCCGCCTGCAGCGCCTGGCGGCAGGCGGTGGCGCGGTCGCTTTCCAGGCCGAACAGCGCCATGACGCCGTCGCCGATGAACTTGTCGATCTGCCCGCCGGCGCTTTCCACCGCCGTCGCCATGCCGCGGAAGTAGCGGTTCAGCAGGAAGACCACGTCATAGGGCAGCTTGTGCTCCGCCAGGCTGGTGAAGCCGCGCAGGTCGGCGAACAGCACGACGATCTCGCGCTCCTGGCCCTGCAGATAGCCGGGCCGTGGCCGGGCGTCGCGTGGCGTAGCGCTGGCCGGTAGCAGGGGCAGCACCTCGAGGTCGCCGGTCGGTCGGCTCTGGCAGGCCAGGCGCACGTCGGGGCCGGCGTGAATGCGCGCCAGCACCCGCGCCTCGGCCGGCGTCGGCGGCGGCAGGTGTTCCAGGCCGCGGATCACCTTGACCCGGCAGGTCGAGCAGCGGCCGCGCCCGCCGCAGACATGGGCGTGCGGCACGCGGCGCAGCTGGCTGGCCTCCAGGATCGTGCTGCCCTGCGGCACGCCGACCCGCACGCCGCCGGGATAGGTGATGCGCAGCGTGCCCCGGCGCCGCTGCCGCCACAGCACCAGGCCGCGCAGCAGCAGCACGGCGACCACCAGCAGCCCATAGGCGCCGAGCAGCCAGTCCTGCGCGCTGTAGACCCAGGCGACGCCGTCGCGGTCCGGCGGCTGGATTGCCGCCCAGGCGGCCCGCAGCCAGTCGGTGTCTTCGGCGCGGATCGCCACCTCGCGCAGTCCGGTCAGCGCACCGGTCAGCGCCAGGGTGGGCCACAGCAGCAGGGCCGCCAGCAGGCTGTTCTGCCAGCGCAGGAACCAGGGCTTCAGGCGCAGCCAGAACCACAGGCCGATGGCGCCGTGCGTCCAGGCAACCGCCAGCGCCAGCAGCTGGCGTGCCATCTCCCAGGGGTCGTTCAGCCAGACCAGGTAGAGGTACTCGTAGCGGTCGTCGGTGCCGAAGCGGTAGTGCGCGCCCACCGTGCCCAGGATGTGCAGGCAGATCAGCGGCGGCACCAGCAGGCCAAGCAGCAGCTGCGCCGCCTCCCAGGGGCGCACATGCAGCAGCTGCCGGCGGCGGAAGATGGCATAGCCCGCCAGCCCCAGGTGGACGGCGATGGCCAGCAGCAGCGCGGCTTCCGCCGGCGCGCTGCGCCAGACCCACAGAAAGACCTGGCGGCCGGCGTCCAGCGCCTCCAGGCCAACCAGCCCAAGGGCGTGGTTCAGCAGGTGCGAGGCGACGAAGCCGAGCAGGAACAGGCCGGTGAACAGGCGCCAGCGCCGCAGCATCCGATGATCGCCCCTCTGTCCCCCGCGGCTCGGCTGGCGTGCCAGCCACGCGGCGCCAGCATAGCCGCCCTGTCGCGCCGGCCAAAGCGGCGGTCGTGCCACCGCTTTCGGCACCAGGGCCGCTCGCCTAGACTGCCGCCGCCATGACCGACCCCGTGACCAGCCAGGCCGCCGCGGCCGTCGCCACCGATGCCGAGCGTCAGCGCCGCCGTGCCGAGCGCCGCGCGCGGCTGCACGCGCAGGTGTTCGACGTCTCGGTGCCCTCGCCCTGCATCGCCGTGTGCCAGATGGACGAGGCCAGCCGCTTCTGCATCGGCTGCGCCCGCACGCTGGACGAGATTCGCGACTGGATGATCATGACCGCTGACGAGAAGCGCGCCGCGCTGGCGCGCATCGCCGCCGCCAAGGCCGCCGGGCCTGGCGCATGAGTGCGGTGACCGGCGGCGCCGGCGTCCTGGCCGGCCGCAGCCTGGCGCTGGTGGTCCTGGTCTCGGTCGGCTGGGGCCTTAACTGGCCGATGATGAAGATCGTGCTGAACGAGATGCCGGTGTGGAGCTTCCGCGCCTTTGGCCTCGTGCTGGGCGCGGTCGCCTTCTTCCTGCTTGCCGTGGTGATGCGCCAGCGGGTCCGGCTGCAGCGCGGCGAGTTCCTGCCGGTGCTGCTGACCTCGCAGTTCAACATCGTCGGCTGGCACTTGCTGTCGGGCTACGGCATCGCCGCGATCGGCGCCGGCAAGGCCGGCATCATCGGCTTCACCATGCCGCTCTGGGCCTCGCTGCTCGGCGTCTGGCTGCTGGGCGAGCGGCTGCAGCGCCGCACCTTGGTCGGGCTGGCGCTGGGCATTACCGGCGTCGCCGTGCTGATCCAAGGCGATCTGGCCTCGTTTGGTCGCAGCCCCGAAGGAACCCTCGCCATGCTGGGCGCCGCCTTCAGCTGGGCGCTGGGCACGGTGCTGATCAAGCGCTCGGCGCCGCGGCTGTCGCTGGTCAGCTTCGCCGCCTGGCAATTCCTGCTGGCCATACCGGCCTTGGTCGGCGGCGCGCTGCTGTTCGAGGGCGTGCCCAGCCTGGTGCTCTCGGCCAAGGCCTGGGCGGCAATGGCCTACGTCTTCGTCGTTGCGCTGGTGATCTGCCAGATCGCCTGGTACCGCATCGTCAAGACCACCACGGCCGCCATCGCCAGCATCTCCACCTTGGCCATCCCGGTGGTCAGCCTGCTCTCCTCCGCCCTGCTGCTGGGCGAGCCGCTGACCTGGCGCGAGGCGCTGGCGCTGACGCTGGTGAGCAGCGCGCTGGTGCTCGTGCTGGTGCTGCCGGCCCTGGCGCGACGCCGTGCCCAGCTGGTGCCCCCGGTCGAAGGCCTGGGCGGGTGAGCCATGGCGGGGGATCGCATCGCCGCCGGACGGCGCCTTGACGTAGCACTGCGGCTGCTGGCCGAAGGACAGCATGACGACGCGGCGTCGGTGGCCAGCGCGGCGACCGAGGCCGATCCCGACTACGCCGAGGCCTGGTTCACCCTGGGTGAGGCGGCGCAGCTGGCCGGCCAGGCGGCCGCCGCCGAGGTCGCCTTCCGCCGCTATCTGCGCCTGCTGCCGGAGGATCGCCACGGCGCCATCGCCCACCTGGCACAGCTCGGCTGCGCGCTGCCACCAGACCAGCTGCCGAACGCCTATGTGCGGGCGCTGTTCGACGACTATGCGCCGCGCTTCGAGCAGGCGCTGCGCGGCGCCCTGGCCTATCGCGGGCCGGAACTGCTGGCCGCGGCGATTGCCGCCGCCGCCCCGGGTCGCCGCTTTGCCAGCGCGCTCGACCTCGGCTGCGGCACCGGTCTCATGCTGCCGGTGCTGCGGGACCTGGCGCTGGAGCGCACGGGCCTCGACCTCTCCTCCGCGATGCTGGCGCGGGCGCGGGCGGGCGGTGGCTATCACCGGCTGCAGCAGGGCGATCTGCTGGCGCACCTTGGCGCCACCGCGGCGCGGCATGACCTGATCGTCGCCGCCGACGTGCTGCCCTATCTGGGCGATCTGGCACCGCTGTGCGCCGGCATCGCCCGCTGCCTGCTGCCCGGCGGCCTGTTCGCCGCTACGCTGGAGCGGGCAGAGAGTGGCGACATCCGCTTGCAGCCGATGCAGCGCTTCGCCCACGGCGAAGCCTACCTGCTGGCGCAGCTGGCGCGGGCCGGGTTGCAGCCGCTGCAGCTGGCACCCGCCAGCGTGCGGCAGGAGCGCGGGCGGCCGGTGCCCGGCCTGCTGCTGGTAGCGACCGCTGCGCCGGCAGCCGCCGGGTCTAACCCAGGGTAAGGCCCAGCGCGGCCGCCGGCTCGGTGCAGTAGCGCTCGATGGCGGCGATGTCGGCGCTGCCGAGCAACGAGCGCTTGCCACGAATCGCCAACGCCGCGGTCGTGCCGTTCGGCTGGCGCGGCTGGCCAGGGTCCCAGCCGGCGAGCAGCGGTGCCAGCGCCGCCACGCCCTGCGTTACCAGGTCGTCGTAGCGCAGCACCAGGCTGCCCGGCGGCGCCGCCAGCACGCGCCGTGCGCAGTAGCTCCAGAAACGGGCGCGGCGCACCGCCAAGTCGGCTTCGCCCAGCAGCGAGCGCAGCTCTTCGGACAGCGCCGGCGGCAGCCAGGGACCGCCCGCCTGCCCGGTTGGCCGGGACGAGAGGTCGACCGTGGCCAGATGCGGGAAGCTGCCCAGCCAGGAGGCCACGGTGTCGAGCGGCTGACGCACGCAGAGCACCAGGCGCGCCTGCGGCAGGACCTGCAGCAGGCGCGGCAGGTGTGTCAGGAAGGCGAAGGTGTTTTTCGCCGCCAGCAGGAAACCGGCATCGCGCACCTTGGGCCGGTAGAAGGCCAGCTGGTCGAGCCGCGCGGTGTCGTCGATCACCGCGCCCGCTGCCACCTTGTTGCGGATGTCCGCGCCGCGCAGGACATCGGCGCGAACCTGCCGCAGGTAGCCGGCGATACCCCAGGGCAGGGCCTCGTCCAGCTGCGCGCTCAGCTCCGGCGTCTCATTCAGCGCCACGCAGTTGTCGAGCTCGTCGAGCAGCCGGCACAGCAGGCTGGTGCCGCTGCGCGAGATGCCGGAGATCAGCAGCGTCGGCGCCTCGGCTGACGTCACTGCGGCCGGCGGGGCTGGCGACAGCGGCGTCGCGGGGCGTGGCGCGGACAGAAGCTGCTGCCAGCCAGCGTGGCGAGCCAGCAGGCTGCCGATCCAGGGGTGATCGGCCGCCAGCGCGCGGACCAGGGCCAGCAGTCGCGGCTCCACCGCCACGATGCCGGGCGTGTGGTAGTGCACCAGCAGCGGTCCTGGTCCAGTCGGCAGCGGCCAGACATGCGCCGGGTAGTTGAAGCGCGCGTCGAGCGGCGCCGGTGCCCAGCCCAGCCGCTGCAGCCCGACGGCCAGGCCGATCTGGTCGCTCCAGGTGCGCGACGGCGGTACCCGCGGGTCGTCGCGGATGCGCCGGGCGCAGTCGGCCCAGGTCGCCGCCAGGTCCGCCGCCCGCGCGCGCTCGACCAGCAGGGCGCCGCTGTTGTAGGCGGGCCAGCCGACGTCGCCCTGCAGCGTATAGGCCAGGCGCTCGGCCGGCGGGGTCACCGCGGCGGCGGCATAGACCTGTTGCCAGTCGGCCTCGCGCTGGCCGAAGGCGTTCAGGTCGGCCACCTTGGCCGCCAGCGGCTGCTGCAGGTCCGGCGCCGTCGCGAAGGGGCCGAGGCACAGCATGTCGCTATCGAGGAACAGCAGCCGGTCGGCAGTCGTTGACACGGCCAGGCAGGCGATCTTGTTGGCATGCGGGAAGTCCGCCGCGATGGGATTCTCGATGGCCACCCGGCGCACGCCCAGGCGGTCCAGCAGCGACTTGCTCTCCGGCGCCAGCTGGCCCCAGGTCGCCGCCGGGCCAGGGACGGCGGCGATCAATTCGTGCGGCGGGCCGAGGTGCCGGCGCAGCGAGGCGGCCAGCAGCAGCCCCTTCAGTTCCCACTCGCCGGCCTGCACGACGAAAACCACGGCCAGGCTGCCCGGTGCCTGTGGCGGCCCGGCCCGCCGTCGCGCGACCGCGCCGCCGGCATGGGGCACCAGCCTTTCGGCGGCGCTGCGCCAGGCGGTGCTGCCAGTCAGCGCGCCAGTCAGGGCCAGCCCCTGCAGCGCCGCCGGATAGTCCATCACCTTGTGATAGCCGCTAGGGTCCAGCTCCTGTTCCAGCCGGGTCGAGCCGGCGGTATCGAAGCAGCCGTCGGCGCCCTGCCGCGCGACCAGGGCCGCCGCCATGCGCTCCAGCGCCGGCAGCAGCGGCGCGCGCTGCGCCGCCGGCCGCAGCAGCGCCCAGCGCGCCGCGGACAGCAGCGCAATGGCGTGGTAGCGCAGGTCGAAGCCGGTCCGCTCCGTCACCAGGCCATCGTCGCGCAGGGCCGCGGCGCCGGCCGCCGCGAAGTCGTCGGCAGCCTGCAGGCAGGCCGGGTCCTCCCGCAGCGCACCGGCGCCGGCCAGGGCGGCGGCCAGCAGCCACCAGCGGTGCGTCAGGCTGGCGTTGGCGGCGCGGTCCGCCGCCGAGGGCCGCGTCAGGATTGCCTGCGCGATGCGCGCGGCGGCAAGGCCCGGCTCTTGGCACAGCCCCGTCGGCAGCGGACGCCGATACCAGCGATGCAGCAGCAGCGCCCGGGTCAGACCCTCCAGGTAGAAAGCCGCGCCGTGCCAGGGCAGGCCGCCGCTGCCGGGAAAGCCGCCATCGCCGTCCAGCCGTCGCAGGCCCCAGTCGAGGGCCCGCCAGCCGGCCGCCATCAGGCCGCCGTCGCGGCGCGCCAGGCCCGCCTGCACCAGGTCGGCGCCGAAGCGCTGCAGCTCGATGCGCCAGGCCGTGCCGCCGGCGTTCAGGCCGATGGCGCCATCGTCCGCCAGGTCGTGCAGGAAGGGCGGCAGCCAGTGCCGGTAGAGCCCGCGGTCCAGCAGGGGGTCGGCGAGCAGCGCGGCTTCGGGCGCCGGGGCCTCGGCCGACTCGCGCCGATCATCGGCCAGCCACGGCGATACGACGGGCCGGACTGTTGCCGGCTGCGGTGCCGGCGCGGCGACCGTCGCCGCGAGAGCCACCGCTGCCGGCGGCGACACCGCGGGCGGAGTCGTAGACAGTGGGGCCGCCGCTGGCGCCGCCGCCGCGGTCGTGGGCGTCTGCGCCGGGCGGGCTGGTAGCAGTCGGCGCAAGCGGCGCAGTGGCGCGGTGTAGCGCCAGCTGCGCGAGGCCTGCAGCGTCCGCAGCGCGACCCGCAGCGCCGCTGTCGCGTCGGCGGCCGCGCGCAGCCGTGCCTCGACTTCGCGCAGCCGCGCGGCGGTTGCGCTCGTCGCCTCCGTTCCTCTGGTCAGGTCCTGCACCATCGGTGGGGCGGCCGGCGCCGCCGAGCAAGCGCTCAGATCCAGCAGCAGACGTCGCGTCCCGATCGCCGTGCGGTCGAAGCGGGCGCGGTTCGCCGTGCTGTCGTCGTCGGCCAGCCCGGCCAGCGCGGCATGGATGGCGGACAGATCGGGCAGCAGCAGCCCGAGACCGCGCTCCGCGACAGGCCGTTCGGGGGCCTGCGCCGGACGCGCCGCCAGCAGGGCCTCGATGGCCGCGGCGGCACGGTCCGGCGCTACCGGCCAGGCCAGCCCCAGGCGTTGGCCGGTGACGGCGAGGCTGCCGCGCCAATCGGCTATCAGGCCGGCGTAGTTCAGAATGCTGCGCGGCAGGTCGCGCGACGCCGCCTCGGCCTCCAGCATGTAGGTGAGCCAGAGGAGCAGGCCGCTGGAGAGCTCCAGGCCGTCGCGGCGTTGCATCGACTGCGCCACCGCCAGCGGGTCACGCAACATCAGCAGCACCGCGACCGGCAGGCCGGCCAGTGCCAGCGCCTCCCGCCACAAGGGCAGCAGCCGCGCCAGCCGGGGATCCTTCAGCAGCAGCGCGCCGCGCCCGGCGGGCTGCCGTGCCAGCGCGGCCAGGGCAGCCGGCAGGAAGGCCGCGCGGGCGGCGTCGAGCGACGCGGCCTCGAGCGGACGCCAGTCCCACCAGGGACGCTGCAGTGTCGCCAGGGCCTGATCGTTCAACCGGTTGACCCAGGCGGATTCCCAATAGCCGGTGGGATTGGAGCGGTCCGCCGTCAGCAGGCCGTCGGGCAGCTCGAGGCCCAGCAGGTTCAGTGCGCGGGTCGCCGCCGAGGTGCCGTTGCGGTGCATGCCGACGACCAGGAGAACGCGTGGCGTCTCGCTGCTCGACAGGGCGCGTGCTGTCTCTGCCGATTCAACGCTACCCACGACGCGGTCCCCGGAGGCGTTCTTGAATACAGAGTTATGAAGCGATTGCTCCCTGCGGGCAACGCCCAGCGCACGCCGTGGGGCGACGGGTCAGGACTTCTTGGCGTCCTTGTCGAGCAGTTTTCGCGCCGCCGCCATGGCGGCCTGGTCTTTTGGCCCTGGCGTCGGCCAGCGCAGCTGCAGCGCGCCGATCGCTTCGGCCAGCACCTGGGCCACCAGGGTGCGGGCGAACCACTTGTGGTCGGCCGGGATCACGTACCAGGGGGAGTCGGTGGTCGCGGTGGCGGACAATGTCTCGGCGAAGGCTGCCTGGTAGGCGTCCCAGTGCACCCGCTCGGCGGTGTCGCCGGGGTTGAACTTCCAGAATTTCTGCGGATCGTCGATGCGCTCCAGCAGGCGCTTGCGCTGCTCCTCGTAGGAGACGTTGAGGAAGAATTTGCGCACGATCGTGCCGTTGGCATGCAGATGGCGCTCGAAGCTGCGGATCGATTCGTAGCGCTCGGCCCAGAGGGCCGGGCCGCTTGGCTTCGGCGGCAGGTTCTGCCCCTGCAGGTACTCGGGGTGCACCCGCACCACCAGCACTTCCTCGTAGTAGGAGCGGTTGAAGATGCCGATGCGGCCGCGCTCGGGCAGGCGGCGGGCACAGCGCCACAGGAAATCGTGGTCGAGTTCCTCCGCCGAGGGCGCCTTGAACGAGGTGACCTCGCAGCCCAGGGGATTCACCTCGCTCATCACATGCTTGACGATGCCGTCCTTGCCGGCGGCGTCGAGGCCCTGGAGGATCACCAGCAGGGCGTAGCGGTCGTCCGACCACAGCTGCTCCTGGGCGTCGGCCAGGCGCTGGCGGCTCTCCGCCAGCAGCTCCTCGGCGCTGTCCTTCAGCGCCGACTTGTGATTCTTGCCGCCCGGCTCCACCGGCAGCCAGTCGGCCGGATGGCGCTGCAGGTCGAGCGGGCGCCGCGGCGTCACGCGGCAATGTTTCAGGCATTGGGCAAGCATCTTGCGGTCGAGCATGGAGATCCTCCCTGCCGGCACAGTGACGCAGGCCGGCGCGCCAGGCCAGGGCCTCAGCCCGAGAGCAGACGATAGCCGACGCCGGGCTCGTTCAGGATGAAGCGTGGCGCCGCCGGATCGTCCGCCAGCTTCTGCCGCAACTGGCCAATGAAAACACGCAGGTAGTGGGTGTCCTGCTCGTGCGCTTTACCCCAGATGGCGCGCAGCAGCTGCTGGTGCGTGACGATGCGACCGGCGTGCAGTGCCAGGTGGCGCAGCAACTCATACTCCTTTCGAGTCAGGCGAACCGGCTGGCCGGCGACGCTGACCTGGTGGCGCGCCTGGTCGATAGTGAGTTGGCCGATCTCGATCACCGCCGGTGGTGCGTCGGGCGCCTGGCGGGCACGCAGTAGCGCGCGCACCCGCGCCAGCAGCTCGGCGACGCCGAAGGGCTTGACCACATAGTCGTCGGCGCCGGCGTCGAGCGCCGCGACCTTCTCCGCTTCGGCCTCGCGCACTGACAGCACCAGCACCGGCACCGCCGACCAATCGCGGATGGCGCGAACCACCGCCTTGCCGTCCTGGTCCGGCAGGCCGAGGTCGAGCACCACGAGCTGCGGTCGCTCGATGGCGGCTAGCGCGATGCCGGTGGCGCCGTCGGCTGCCTCCAGCACGGCATAGCCGTTGGCCTCCAGCGCGATGCGCAGGAACCGGCGGATCTGTGTCTCGTCGTCAACCACCAGGATGCGTGCCAGCACTTCGCTCATGGCGGCGCCTGTGCCGCCACCGACGGTGCCGGCGGCGGGCCCAGCGGCAACGTGATGACGATGCGCGTGCCGCCACCGTCCGGCCGCGCAGCCTCGGCCCGGATTGTGCCGCCATGTGCCTCGACCAGGCCGCGGCAGATGGCCAGGCCGAGCCCCGTGCCCGTGCGCTCGCCCTCGCCCGCCCGCACCCGGTAGAACATGTCGAACACGCGCTCCCGTTCAGCCGCCGGGATGCCCGGCCCCTCGTCGGCGACGGCGATGATGGCCCGGTCGCCGGCCTGGGTCATCTCCAGACGGATCGGGCTGCCGTGCGGTGCGTACTTGGCGGCATTGTCCAGCACGTTGACCAGCACCTGCTCCAGCAGTACCGGGTCGGCCAGCAGCGCCTGGGGGGCCCCGGCGGTGTCCACCTGCAGCGGATGACCGGCCAGCGGCTGGGCGAGCTGACGCTGCGCCCGGCCGACCGCCTCGCGCGGGTCGATCCAGTCGCGCTTCGGCACCACCGCGCCATAGCCCAGTCGCGTCATGTCGAGCAGGTTCTGCACGTAGCGGTTCAGCCGCTCACCCTCCTCGCGGATGGTCTCGACCAGCTCGCGCCGCGCCGCCGGTTGCAGCGGCGCCTGCTCGTCCAGCAGCGTCGAGGCCGAGCCGATGATGGCGACCAACGGCGTACGCAGGTCGTGGCTGACCGACGAGAGCAGCGCGCTACGCAGCCGCTCGCTCTCCGACAGCACGCGGGTCTCCTCCAGGTCGGCGACCAGGCGCGTGCGCTCGATCGCCAGGGCCACCTGGTCGACCAGGGTCTCCAGCAGCCGGCGCTGGTCCGGCGCTGGCGCGCGGCCGGCCTCGAAGCAGACGCCGAGCAGCCCTTGCTTGCCTTGGCCGGTGGCCAGCGGCAGGAACAGCCAGGCGGCGGCCGGCAGCGTCGCGGTGCTCCAGCCTGCTGGCTCACCGTGCTCCCAGGCCCACTCGGCGGCGCCGCGGTCCTTCACCTCCAGGCGGTCTTCCGGCGGATAGCCGCCGACGATCTCCAGGCTGCTGCCGCCGTCACCCTGCGACATCGGCAGCAGCACCAGGGCGCGGCACTGCAAGGTCGAGGCGACATGGTGCACTGCCGCCCAGACCACGTCTTCCTGCGAGGCGGCGCCGGCTATCTTGCGGCTGAAGTCGTAGAGATTGGCGGTGCGCCGGATGGCGGCGCGCTGCGCCACACCCTGGCGGCGCAGCCGGGCCGCCAAGTTGCCGGTGATCAGCGCCACCAGCAGGAACAGCAGCAGGGTCAGGATGTCGTCGCGGCTGGAGACGCTGAAGGTGTGGTGTGGCTGGGTGAAGAAGAAGTTGTAGGCCAGGAAGGAGACCACGCTGGCCAGCAGCGAGGGACCGAGGCCGAAGCGCGTGGCGGCGGCCAGCACGGCGGTCAGGAAGACCAGCGACAGGCTGGCCACCGGAAAGAAGCGATCGATGCCGAAAGCGACGGCGGCGGCGGCGGCCACGAGCAACAGCGCCCAGACGTAGGCCTTCGGATCGCGCTCCAGCTTCAGCCGCATGCCGGTGATGGCGCTGCGCCGTTGCGTCTCCGCGTCGGCGGAGATCAGCGTCACCTCGAAGTCGGCGGAGCGGTTCAGCAGCCGCTCGGCCACGCTCTCGCGGCCAAAGGCCAGCCAGCGCCGCGGCCGCTGCCGCCCCAGCAGGATGCGATGCACATTCCGTGTGCGCGCATAATCGAGGATCTGCTGCGATACGTCGCGCTCCGCAGCCAGCTGCACCACCTCCGCGCCCAGGCTTTCGGCCAGCCGCAAGGTTTCGCCGATGCGGTCCTTGGCGGCTTCGGGCAGTGATTCGCGCCCTGGCGTGGTGACGTGGAGCACGATCCAGTCGGCGCGCAGGCGCTCGGCCAGGCGCTTGGCGCTGCGCACCAGGGCGTTGGCCACCGGGCTCTCGTTCACGCAGACCAGCAGGCGGCCCTGCGCCGGCCAGGGGCCGGCGATGGCGTGGCGCTTCATGTGCGCCGCCATCTCGGCGTCCACGCGGTCGGCGGCGACGCGCATCGCCAACTCGCGCAGCGCCGTCAGGTTGCCCTTGGAGAAGAAGTTCTGGATGGCGCGCGCCACCTGCTCCTGCACGTAGACCTTGCCCTGGCGCAGGCGGGCCAGCAGCTCCTCCGGCGGCAGGTCGACAAGCTCGATCTCGTCGGCCAACTCGAGCACGCGGTCGGGCAGCGTCTCGCGCACGCGCACCCCGGAAATGCGCGCCACCATGTCGTTCAGGCTCTCCAGGTGCTGGATGTTCAGCGTGGTGTAGACGTCAATGCCGGCCGCCAGGATCTCCTCGACATCCTGCCAGCGCTTGGGATGCAGCGCGTCGGGCGGGTTGGAGTGCGCCAGCTCGTCGACCAGCGCCAGCGCCGGCCGGCGCTCGATCACTTCGGCCAGGTCGAGCTCGCCCAGCTGCCGGCCCTTGTAGGCGACGCGCTGGCGCGGCAGCACCTCCAGCCCGGTCAGTAGGGCCTCGGTCTCTGCCCGGCCGTGCGTCTCCACCAGCGCGACGACCAGGTCGCGGCCCTCGAGCTTCAGCCGCCGCGCCGCCTCCAGCATGGCATAGGTCTTGCCGACGCCGGGCGCGGCGCCGAGAAAGATCTTCAGCCGGCCGCGGCCCTCGCGGGTGGCGTCGGCCAGCAGCACCTCTGGTTCGGGACGGCCGGCTTCGGCCATGCGCACCTTTCCGGACGGCTCACTGCCCCGCCGCGAGTCTATCGACTGCCAGGTTGAGTTCCAGCACGTTCACGCGGGCCTCGCCGAGGAAGCCCAACAGCGGCCGCCGTAGCTGCGCGGCGACCAGGGCGGCGACTGGAACCGGGTCGAGGCCACGGGCCGCCGCCACCCGCGCCACCTGCAGGCGGGCGGCGGCCGGCGAGATGTCCGGGTCGAGGCCGCTGGCAGAGCTGGTCACCAGGTCGATCGGCACGGTGGCGCCGCCGGCTGCCTCACTGGTTGCCAGGATGCGCTCGCGCAGGGCGGCGATCAGCCCCTCATTGGTCGGGCCAAGGTTGCTGCCGCCCGAGGTACCGGCGTCGTAGCCGATGGCCGAGGGGCGGCCGTGGAAATAGCCGGGCCCAGCGAAGGCCTGGCCGATCAGGCGGGCCCCGACCACCCGACCGTCGCGCCGGATCAGTCCGCCGTTGGCCTGGTCGGGAAACAACAGCTGGGCGAGGCCGGTAAAGCCCAGCGGATAGGCGAAGCCGGTGAGCGCCACGAAGAGCAGCAGCAGCACGGCGGCGGGACGCAGGATGGCAAACATCTGGCTGCTCCTCAGGCCAGCCCGAGCTGGATCAGAACCAGATCCACCAGCTTGATCCCAATGAAGGGCGCGACAAGGCCGCCGACGCCGTAGATCAGCAGATTGCGCGTCAGCAGCGTGGCGGCGGAGGTCGGCGCGTAGCGCACGCCGCGCAGTGCCAGCGGGATCAGCGCCAGGATGATCAGGGCGTTGAAGATCACCGCCGAGAGCATGGCGCTGGCCGGGCTCGCCAGGTCCATGACGTTCAGCAGGGCGAGGCCGGGGAAGATCGCCGGCAGGATGGCGAAGTACTTGGCCACGTCGTTGGCGATCGAGAAGGTGGTGAGCGCGCCGCGGCTGATCAGCAGCTGCTTGCCCACCAGCACCACCTCGATCAGCTTCGTGGGGTCGCTGTCCAGGTCGATCAGGTTGGCCGCCTCCTTGGCCGCCGGCGTGCCGCTGTTCATCGCCACGCCGACGTCGGCCTGGGCCAGCGCTGGCGCATCGTTCGAGCCGTCGCCGCACATGGCGACCAGGCGGCCGCCGGCCTGCTCGCGGCGGATCAGCTCCAGCTTCTTCTCCGGCGTCGCCTCGGCCAGGAAGTCGTCAACCCCTGCCTCGGCGGCGATGGCGGCGGCGGTCAGCGGGTTGTCGCCGGTGATCATTACGGTGCGGATGCCCATGCGGCGCAGCTCGGCGAAGCGCTCGCGGATCTTCGGCTTGACCACGTCCTTGAGATGGATGAGGCCGAGCGGCCGGCGGTCCTCGGCCACCAGCAGCGGCGTGCCGCCGGAGCGGGCGATGCGCTCGACGCCCCGGCGCAGCTCGGCGGTAAGGGCGACGCCGCACCAGGCGGCCACGGCATCAACGGCGCCCTTGCGCAGCGCGCGGCCGTCCGCCAGGTCGACGCCGGAGAGCCGGGTCTGCGCGCTGAAGGCGACGAAGCGGGCGCCCTGGGTGGCCTCCGCCCGCGCACCCTGGCGCGCGGCGAAGGCGACGATGGAGCGGCCCTCCGGCGTCTCATCCGCCTGCGAGGCCAAGAGTGCGGCGCGCGCCAGCGCCGCCGGCTCCACCCCAGGCAGCACCTCGAAGGCTTCCGCCATGCGGTTGCCGAAAGTGATGGTGCCGGTCTTGTCGAGCAGCAGCGTGTCGACGTCGCCCGCGGCCTCGACCGCGCGGCCCGACTTGGCGATGACGTTGGCCTTCACCAGGCGGTCCATGCCGGCGATGCCGATAGCCGAGAGCAGGCCGCCGATGGTGGTGGGGATCAGCGTCACCAGCAGCGCGGCAAGAAAGGCGACTGGCACCGACAGGCCGGAAAAGCGGGCGAAGGGTTCCAGCGTCGCCACCACTATCAGGAAGATCAGCGTCATGCCGACCAGCAGCAGGTCGAGCGCGATCTCGTTCGGCGTCTTCTGCCGCTCGGCCCCCTCGACCAGGCGGATCATGCGGTCCAGGAAGGATTTGCCTGGCTCGGCGGTGACCTTGACCTTGAGCCAGTCGCTCACCACGCGGGTGCCGCCGGTGACCGCCGAGCGGTCGCCGCCGGCCTCGCGGATCACCGGCGCCGACTCGCCGGTGATGGCGGACTCGTCGACCGAGGCCACGCCCTCCATTACCTCGCCGTCGGCCGGCACCAGATCGCCGGCTTCCACCAGCAGCAGCTCGCCCGCCTTGAGCTCGCGGCTGGAAATCGTTTCGAAGTGCATGCTCTCCGGCGTCGCCAGCCGCTTGGCTGGCGTCTCTTTCTGCGTTGCGCGCAGCGAGTCGGCGCGGGCCTTGCCGCGGCCTTCAGCCAGCGCCTCGGCAATGTTGGCGAAGAGGATCGTGGCCCAGAGCCAGAGCGCGATCTGGCCGATCACCGCAGCCTGGCTGCCGCCCTGCACCAAGTCGGTGAAGAACAGCACGCTCGACAGCAAGGCCACCACGGCGGTGACCAGAATCACCGGATTGCGCGCCAGATGGCGTGGATCGAACTTGGCCAGCGCGTGGCCGAAGGCCGGGCGCAGCAGCTTCGGGTTGAGCAGGGAGAGTTCCGGCATGCGTTGCATGGGACGATTCCTCAGAAGACCTGGCCGGCGAGGAGCTGCGCCTGTTCGGCGATAGGACCCAGGGCCAGTACCGGGAAGAAGGTGAGGGCGCCCAGGATCACCACCACCGCCATTAGTAGCACGACGAAGACCGGGCCGTGGGTGGGGAAGGTGCCGGCGGTCGGCTGCGCCCGGCGCTTGACGCCCAGCGCGCCGGCGATGGCCAGCAGCGGCACGATGTAGGCATAGCGGCCGAGTAGCATGGCGAGGCCCTGCAGCGTGGTGTGGATCGGCAGCGCCGCGTCGTAGCCGGCGAAGGCGGAGCCGTTGTTGCCGGTGGCCGAGCTGTAGGCATAGAGGATCTCGCTGAGTCCGTGTGGGCCGGGGTCCTGCACCGCCGCCAAGGCGTCGGGCAGCGAGGCGGCCAGCGCCCCCAGCCCCAGCACCCCCAGCGGCATGACCAGCGACACCAGTACCGCCAGCTTCACCTCCTTTGCCTCGATCTTCTTGCCGAGGTATTCCGGCGTGCGGCCGACCATCAGGCCGGCGAGGAACACCGTCAGCACGACGTAGAGCAGCATGCCGTAGAAGCCGGAGCCGACGCCGCCGAACACCACTTCGCCGGTCTGCATCAGCAGCAGCGGCGCCAGCGCCCCCAGCGGCATGAAGCTGTCATGCATGGCGTTGACCGAGCCGTTGGAGGCCGCCGTGGTGGCGGTCGCCCAGAGCGCCGAGAGGCCGCTGCCGAAGCGCAGCTCCTTGCCTTCCAGATTGCCCGCCGTCTGGTCCACCGGCAGATCCGCCAGCAGCGGGTTGCCCTGGTGCTCGGCGAACCAGGTCAGGGCCAGGCCACCGATAAACAGCAGCAGCATGGCGAGGAAGAGCGCGCGGCCCTGGCGCTTGTCGCCGGCCATGCGCCCGAACAGCGGGCAGAAGGCGGCGGCGATCAGCAGGATGGCCAGGCATTCGACCAGGTTGGTGAAGGCCGTCGGGTTCTCGTAAGGGTGCGCCGCGTTGGCATTGAAGAAGCCGCCGCCATTGGTGCCGAGTTGCTTGATGGCGATCTGCGAGGCGACCGGTCCCTGCGCGATGGTCTGCGTCGCGCCCTCCAGCGTGGTGGCGCTGGCGTAGTCGCCCAGCGACTGCGGCACGCCCTGCCACAGTAGCAGCAGCGCCAGGGCCAGCGACAGCGGCAGCAGGATGTAGAGCACCGAACGCGTCAGGTCGGCCCAGAAGTTGCCAAGCGTCGTCACCTGGCTGCCGGTGAATCCGCGGATCACCGCCACCGCCACCGCCATGCCGGTGCCCGCGGACAGGAAGTTCTGCGCGGTGAGCCCGGCCATCTGGCTGAAGTAGCTGAGCGTGGTCTCGCCGCCGTAGGCCTGCCAGTTGGTGTTGGTGACGAAGGAAACCGCGACATTGAAGGCCAGGTCCGGCGCCAGCGGACCGAAGCCGCGCGGATTCCAGGGCAGCAGGTGCTGCAGACGCAAGATGGCGTAGAGCAGCAGGAAACCCAGCAGATTGAAGACCAGACAGGCCAGCGCATACTGGGTCCAGTGCTGGCCCCTGTCTGGCTGCACGCCGGCCAGGCGGTAGAAGCCGCGCTCGAGCGGCCCGGCCAGAGGCGTCAACCAAGTGCGCTGTCCGGCATAGACGCTGGTCATGGCCCGGCCGAGCGGCCAGGCAAGCAGCACCAGCAAAGCGAGATAGAGCACGTACTGCGCCAGATCGGTGAGCATGTGACCCTCCTAGAGCCGCTCGCCGCGCAGCAGTGCCCAGAGCAGGTAGCCGAAGAGGCCGAGGGCGACCAGGCCGCCCAGCAGGTAGTCGAGGTCCATGGCGCTAGATCCGCGCCGCACCGCGCACGCTCCAGACAAAGAGCGCGAAGACGCCGATTCCCAGCAGCAGGTACAGCAAGTCGGCCATGGCAGGCTCCTTCGCAGCGGCAGACTCAGCGAAGATGGCGCCCGGCGGCGTCAGGCAGCCATGTGGAATGGCCGCGCCAGGCGTAAGGAGCGTGTAAAGACCGGCGGTGGCGCCTCAGGCGGCGCGACAGCAACTGGTGGCCGCGGCAGCGGCGAGGTCCAGCCAGTTGGCGAAGAAGCGCCGCGCCGCCGGGCGCCAGGTGGCCGGGGCCCGTGCCATCGCCCCGGCGGACAGCCGCGGGGTCAGCAGGCCGACCGGCGG
This sequence comes from Rhodospirillales bacterium, assembly GCA_038363005.1. Classification (GTDB taxonomy): domain Bacteria; phylum Pseudomonadota; class Alphaproteobacteria; order Kiloniellales; family JACOMY01; genus JAKOWB01. Next base: position 91,420 of record JBBQBI010000013.1, on the reverse strand, counting down.
CTGCGCCGGCAACCCGGCCTCGCGGTCGCGCAGGTATTCGCGCAGCAGCGTGTCGCCGTCGTATTCGAAGTGATTGAACATGGCAAAGGCGCGGCGCGGCAGGTCCTCGATCAGACAGGCACCGGACTCGCGGCCATTGGCCAACAGGCGGAGCCCCTGGCCGGTCGGCAGATCCTCCACCCGTACCTCGGTGTGGCGCGAGACCGGGACGGCGAAGCCAGGCTCCAGCCCGCGTAGCAGCGGGTGGCGCGGCAGCGTCACCTCCTGCCGGTAGAGGCCCGACAGCTTCTCGGGCAGCAGATGCTTGGCCAGGCCGTGCGCGTGATGCAGCAGCGCCTGGCCGCCCCAGCAGATCGCCAGCGTGCTGCCGACCTGCGCCGCGGCCCAGTCGAAGATTTCGGTCAGTGCCGACCAGTAGGTCACTTCAGTGAAGTCCAGGCGTTCCACCGGAGCGCCGGTGATGATCAGCGCGTCAAACCGCTCGGCTGGCGTCCAGGTGCGATAGAAGGCCTCGAGGTAGTCGGGCGCGGTGCTTTCGCTGCGATAGCCGGGCGGCAGCAGGAAGTGCAGCTCCACGCCGCGCCAGCCGCCGCCCAGCATGCGGGCGAACTGCAGGTCGGTCGCCGGCTTGCGCGGCATGAGGTTGAGCAGCCCGACGCGCAGCAGCCCCTCGGCCCCGGCGCAGCAGGCCGCGGCCGGTGCCGGCAGCGCCGGGCCCTCCGTCGCCAGGGCGGCGGCGGCAGGATGATGAGGTGGCAGGAGGATGGTCATGGTGGACTGCTGCTTCCGGGCGGGGCAGGGCGTTGGGTCGGTACGGAGTCAGGTCCGGGGAGCGCTGGCGGGCGCTCCCCGGAGCCCTGGCCTCAGGCGGCCAGGGCCGGCTGGCCGGCAGCGGCCAGCGCCTGGTCGAGGTCGGCCAGGATGTCGGCCAACCCCTCGATGCCGACGGACAGGCGGACATAGGCCGGATTGACGCCGGTCTGCAGCTGCTCCTCGGCGCTCAGCTGCGAGTGCGTGGTGCTGGCCGGATGGATCGCCAGCGAGCGCACGTCGGCGATGTTGGCCACGTGGTAGAACAGCTTCAGCGCGTCGATGAAGCGCTTGCCGGCCGCCATGCCGCCGGCCAGCTCGATGCCCACCAGGCCGCCCTGGCCGCCGCGCAGGTAGGTCTCGGCCCGGCGCTTGGCCTCGCCCTTGAACAGGCTGGGGTGGATCACCCGCGTCACCGCCGGGTGCTTGGTCAGGTGCTGCGCCACCGCCAGGGCGTTGGCCGAGTGCTCGCGCATCCGCAGCGGCAGGGTCTCCAGCCCCTGGATGAACTGGAAGGTGTTGAAGGGGCTGATGGCATAGCCCAGGTCGCGCAGCAGCGTGACGCGCAGCTTGACGATGTAGGCCACGGGTCCCAGCGGCTTCACCGCCTCGGTCCAGATCGCGCCGTGATAGCTGGGGTCCGGCTGGTTCAGCATGGGGAAGCGCGCGGCGTGCGCCGCCCAGTCGAAGCGGCCGCTGTCGATGACCAGGCCGCCGATGGCGCTGCCGTGGCCACCGATGTACTTGGTCGCCGAGTAGACCACGATATGGGCGCCGTGATCGAAGGGACGGCAGAGCACCGGCGCCGCCGTGTTGTCCATCACCAATGGGATGCCGAGCGCCTCGCCGATGGCCGCGACCTCGGCGATCGGGAAGAGCTGCAGCTTGGGATTGGGCAGCGTCTCGCCATAGAAGGCCTTGGTGCGGGCGTCGGCGGCGCGGCGGAAATTCTCCGGATCGGCCGGATCGACGAAGCGCGTCTCGATGCCCATGGTGCGGAAGGTGTTGGCCAGCAGATTCCAGCTGCCGCCGTAGAGATCGGTCGAGGCGACGATGTTGTCGCCGGCGTGCGCGATGTTCTGCAGCGCCAGCGCGGTGGCTGCCTGGCCAGAGCTCACCGCCAGCGCGGCGACGCCGCCTTCCAGCGCGGCCATGCGCTGCTCCAGCGCATCGTGCGTCGGGTTCATGATGCGGCTGTAGATGTTGCCGAAGGCCTTCAGCGAGAAGAGATCGCTGGCGTGGTCGGTCGATTCGAACTGATAGGCGGTGGTCTGGTAGATTGGCACCGCCACCGCACCGGTGGTCGGGTCCTTGCGATAGCCGGCGTGGATCGCCAGCGTCGCGGCGGAAGGCTGCTTGGTGGTCATCGGAAGATCCTCTCGGGAGTCGGAGTCAGGGGCTGTTGCGGGGGGACTGCGGCGCTGGCCTGCGCCCCTTCAGGCGGCCAGCGGCAGGGTCGGGGTGGGACGCCGGCACTGGGTCTCGCGGACCAGGACGCGGATCGCCCGCTGCGCGCTTTCGGGATGGGTCAGCGGCAGCATGTGGCCGGCGCCCTCGATGCAGTGCAGGCGGGCGTTGGGGATCGACACCGCGACCAGCTGGGCGATGCGACGGGCGACGCGGGTCGAGGCCTCGCCCGACAGCACCTGCGTCGGCGCGGTGATAGCGGCCAGGTCGCGCGCCACCATGGGGTCGGTCATGGTGGCCCAGAAGTTCAGCGCCACCGTGCCGATCTGGCGGGTGAGCTGCGCCTGGCGCACCGGCGGTAGGGCCGCCCAGGCGCCGGGCTGGTTCCAGTAGTCGACGAAGCGCGCCAGGCCGGCATGGTAGTCGCCGTTGCCGGCGGCACGCGACACCGCCAGGCCGATGCGGCCGATCTCCATGAAGAGCGCGCGATCCTGCTCGCCGCGCTCGCGCAGCAGATGGAAGGATACCGGCTCGATCAGAGTCAGGCTCTTCACCCGCTCCGGAAAGGTCAGCGCCAGCTTCAACGCCACGGCGCCACCATAGGAATGGCCGACGACGTGCACCGGGCCGGCGATGCTGTCCAGCGCGGCCACCGCCGCGGCGGCCTCGTCGGCCAGGGTCAGCGCCCGCTGGCCCGGCCAGGGATCGCTGTCGCCATGACCATGAAGGTCGACTGCGACCACCTGATGGTCGGGCGAGAGCGCCTGGAAGGCCTGCTTCCACTGCCCGGACGAACCGCCGGTGCAGTGCAGCAGCAGGACGGCCGGGCCACGGCCGCTCATGCGGTAGGCGATACGGGCATCCTGGCAAAGCGTCTGGAACATGATCGGTCCCCTGGGTTGTTGAGGCACCCCGGCCAGGCTGGCCGAAGGGCATCTGCGATGGCGCAAGGGGATAGGCGCCGCCGGTTTCCAGACGATGTCGGCAGACCGATAATGTGGTTTCTGTTGTGTTTCTGCGGGTTTCTGAGGCGACGGTCAGTCGCTGGCGAAAAGATAGCCGCCACCGCGTATGGTTTTGATAATAGTAGGTTTACTTGGATCTGGCTCGATCTTGCGACGCAGCCGGGCGATGCGGATGTCAATGGAACGGTCGAAGGGCTCCATGGATTTGTTGTGGGCCAGGTCCAGCAGCTGGTCGCGACTCAGCACGCGGTTGGGATGCCGGGCAAAGGCCTGCAGCAGGTCGAACTCCATTGCCGTCAGCGCGATCTCCTGGCCGTCCGCGCCATGCAGCTTGCGGCTCGCCAAGTTCAGCCGGCAGGCGCCGAAGTGCACCTCATCGCCGGGCTGGCCCGGGGCCGCCGGCCCGCGCCCCAGGGTGCGGCGCAGCACGGCCTTCACCCGCGCCAGCAGCTCGCGCGGGTCGACCGGCTTGGCCAGGTAGTCGTCGGCGCCCATCTCCAGCCCGATGATGCGGTCCAGCGTGGCGCCGGCGGCGGTCACCATGATGATGCCGGTGGCATAGCGTTCACGCAGGAAGCGGGCGAGGCTCAGCCCGTCCTCGCCCGGCATGGCGAGGTCGAGCACCACCAGGTCCGCGGGTTCCTGCGCCAGCAGGCGGCGCAGCGCGCCGCCGCCCTCGGCGACCGACACGCGGTAGCCCTGCAGCGCCAGATACTCCTGGAAGGTCTCCCGGATATCCGGCTCGTCGTCGCAAACAATGATATGCGCGTCCTGGGACATGCCCGCGGGGCCCTTGCGATCCTGAAGCAGTGAGTTAAACGCCAGCCCTGCCCCGGCTTCAACCGTGCGCAGCGCCGGACGGGCCGGAAATTAACCGGCAGGTGCCGCCAGCAGTTGCTCCAGCAGCCCGGCCAGCGCGGCGCGGCCAACCGGCTTTTCCAGGGTCGGCCGGCCGGCGCTGGCGAGGAAGCGTCGTGCTTTGGCGCTCATGCTGTCGCCGGTGACGAAGGCGAGGCGCCGCAGCAGCGCCGGGCGCTCCGCCGCCAGCAGCGCATGCAGCTGCTGCCCGTCCAGCCCCGGCATGCGCAGGTCGCTGAGGATCAGGTCGAAATCCTGCGCCCGCAGCAGGCTGAGCGCCGCCACGCCGGAGCCGGCCACCGTGACCTCCAGCCCGGCCGACTGCAGCAGCTGTGCCAGGGTTTCCGCCACCGCCGCCTCGTCGTCGATCACCAGGGCCTGGCGGCGGCCGCCCGGCAGCGGCGCGGGCGACTCCGCCGCCGCTGTCGCCGGCAGTGTTGCCAGCGGCAGTGTGACGGCGAAGGTCGCGCCTTCGCCGGGCCGGCTCTCCAGGGTCAGCGTGCCGCCGTGCGCCACCACCACGCGATGGCACAGCGCCAGACCGATGCCGGTGCCCTCGCCCGGCGCCTTGGTGGTGAAGAAGGGATCGAAGACGCGGCGTTGCAGCTCGGCCGGTACGCCGGGTCCGTTGTCCTTGACCTTGAGGCGCAGGGTGCCGCGGCGGCCCGGCCGCGCGGTGATGGTCAGGCGCCGGCCCGCCGGGCGTCGCTGCAGCGCCTGCGCCGCGTTGATCACCAGGTTGCTCAGCACCTGCACCAGCTGGTCGGCATCGCCCAACAGCGGCGGCAGGTCGCCGGGCAGGCGCAGCCGCACGGCGATGTCGGTGGAGCGCAGCAGATAGCCGGTGACCTCCAGCGCCTGGGCGACGACCTCCGTCGCGGCCACCGGCTCGCTGCGCTGCGGGTGGTCGCGCGCCAGGGCCAGGAAGGCCTTGACGATGCGTGCGCAGCGGTCAGCGGCCTGGCTGATCTTCTCGGCGCGTCGCCGGCTTGCCGGCTCGCCCGCGGTCTCCTGCAGCAGCAGCGCCTGGCCAACCACGACCGACAGCGGGTTGTTCAGCTCGTGCGCCACGCCGGCCAGCAGTACGCCCAGCGCCGCCTGCTTCTCGCTCAGGTGCAGCGCCTCCTGCTGGCGCGCCTGCTCGGTCTCCGCCTCCTTGCGCGCGGTCAGGTCGAAGGTTGAGGAGACGATGACGTCCTCGCCCTGGAAGGCGAAGAGCCGGGCTGACAGCGCGGCCAGGAAGCTGCTGCCGTCGCCGCGCTGCATCAGCACCTCGAAGCCCTCGACCGCGCCGTCGCGGCGCAGCGCTGCCAGGTAGCGCACACGATCTTCCAGGTCGACGAAGCTGCTGCTGGCCTTGACTTGTTTGCCGGTGGGAACGCGGCCATAGAGCTGCTGCGCCGCCCGGCTTTCATAGATCACCGTGCCGTCCTCGGCGCGGGTCATGCCCACCGGCACCGGACAGGCGTCCAGCACCTGGCGGATGATGGCGTTGCTCTGCACCAGGGCGGTCTCGGCCCGTTTGGTCGGCGTGATGTCGGTGCGCACGCTGACCACCAGGCCCTCGGCCGAGCGGGTCGACCAGACCAGCATGGCGCGCCCGTCGGTCAGGCCCAGTTCGACCGGGCCCTGATTGGCATCGCGCAGCCGGGCGGCGATTCGGTCGCGCGCCGCGCTGTCCTGCCCGACCGGCTGCCCGTCCATCGTCGCCAGCAGCGGCAGCACCAGTTCGATCGATTGGCTGCGCGTCATGCCAATGACCTCGGCTGCCGGCCGCCCCAGCGGCTCGGCGAAGGCCTCGTTGCACAGCACGATGCGTTCGTCCGTGTCGGTCATGCAGAAGCCGCCCGGCAGCGACGACAGCGCCAGGCGCAGGCGCTGGTGCATCAGGTCGCGCTCGGCCTGCGCCATCACCCGGTCGCTGATGTCGCGTACCTCACCCAGGTACAGCGCGCGGGTGCCGCGCTGGGCGCGGGCGATGGTCAGCTCCACCGGGAACAGCGAGCCATCACGGCGCTGCGCCTGCACCTGCAGGCGCCGGTTCGCCAGGCTGCCCTTGCCGCCGCTGCGCATCCGCTCCAGGCCGGCGAAGTGGCGATCACGCAGCGCTGGCGGCACGATCAGCTCAGCCAGCGACTGGCCCACCGCCTCCGCGCGGCTCCAGCCGAACATGCGCTCGGCGGCGGGATTGAACTCCACCACCAGGCCGGCCTCGTCCATGGCGATCACCGCGTCCATGGCGTGACCCATCAGGGTCTGCATCAGGGCGCTGGTTTCCTCCAGCTGCGCCTCGGCGGCCTTTTCCGCCGTGATGTCCAGCATGCAGCCGACGAAGCCCTGCTCCGCGCCGCTCAGCAGCCGAAGCTCGTCCCGTACCCAGAGGTAGGGACCGCCGGCGTGACGAAAGCGATACTCGACGCGCGCGGTGCCGCTGTCGGCCAGGTGCTCGACCGTGGCGGTATAGGCGGCGCGATCGTCAGGGTGCATCAGCCGGCGCCCGAAGCCGGCATCAGCCAGGAAGGCCGTGGCCGGGTGACCGGTCACCTGCTCGATGTTGTCGCTGATGAAGCGGACCGGCCGCTCACCCTCCAGCGCGGCGATGTAGAACACCGCCGGCGAGTGGCGCACGGCATAGTCGAGCAGCGCGTCCTGACCCCGGTCGGTGGTCTTCTGCGTCGCGCGCTTTGCCATGGGCCTCCGCCGTGCCGCGCCCGGGCGCGGCCGGGCAACTGCCATATCCTTAATCCGGATCAGGTTTCGGCGCGACGTCGGACCGGCCGGGCCAATGTTTCAATTGTTTCAGCCGCCCGTCTCAGGCCCCCAAGCGGGGGTCGAAGGGATAGCTGGTCAGCGGCACTGGCCCTTGGTCGGTCACCAGCACCAGCTCCTCCAGCTTCACGCCTTCGCCACCCCGGACGCTGCCGATAAAGCTCTCGACGCAGAGCGTCATGCCGGGCTGGATGACACCGTCGTAGCCCTTCACGCCATAGTCCTGCCGATAGGGGATGTAGGGATACTCGCCGCACAGCCCGGCGCCGTGCACCAGCGACATGTAGCGGTGCGGCAGGTACTCGTCGGGCATGTCCCAGGACCTCTCGCCGATCTCCATCAGCGATGCACCGGGGCGCAGCAGCGCCATGTTGTGCTCGATCTGCTCGCGCGCCAGCCCATAGAGCTTGCGCTGCGCATCCGAGGCCTTGCCGTCGCCGCACAGGAAACTGCGCGACATGTCGGCAAAGTAGCCGTGGCGACCGATCAGGTCGGTGTCCAGCGCCACCAGCTCGCCGGCCTGGATGCGGCGCTCGCCGCATTCCTGGAACCAGGGGTTGCTGCGCGGGCCGGAGGACAACAGCCGGGTCTCGATGTACTCGCCGCCGGTGGCGATGTTGGTGGCCTGCAGGTGCGACCAGAGCTCGTTCTCGCTGATGCCCGGCACCAGCGCGGCCTCCAGGTCGGCCAGTCCCTGCTCGCAGGCCTTGATCGCCTGCGTCATGCAGAGGATCTCGTCCGGCGACTTGATGCAGCGGGCCTGCTCCACCGGTTCCTGCCCGTCCACCACCTCGAGGCCCTGCTCGGCCAGGGCGACGAAGCCCTCGGGGTTGACCCGGTCGATGGCGATGCGGCGGTTGCCGCCGCCATGCGCGCGCACCAGGTCGGCGATCTCCGCCGCCCAGCGGTTGGCCTTGGCCTGCATGCGCGGGCCTGAGGTGAAGTAGAAGAAAGAGGTGCCGACCCGCCGCTCGTCGATCGTGGTCAGGCCGTCCAGCAGATGGTCGCAGCCGGCGAACTCGAACATCACCACCGGCCCCTCGGTGGCGACGAAGGCGTAGCGGGCCGGGCTGCGCAGGGTCCAGAGCTGCATGTTCCGGCTGCCGGTGGCGTAGCGCAGGTTGATCGCATCGACCACCACCATGCCGGCGACGTCGCGGGCCTTGAGCTGGGCGCGCAGGCGGTCCAGCCGATAGCGGTGCATGCGGGCGATATCGGGCTGCTGGTCGAGGGCGCTGTCCATGGTGTCTCCTGGCGGCGGACGTGTAAGGCAGGCCAAACCTTGGCATCGCCGGCGCCCCGGGCAGCTTGCCAATTCCGCAGGGGACACCAGCGTTGGCGACCGGACGCCTGGGCCGCCGCTCTGTGACCCAGCTCACGCAGCGACCGGCCGGCGCCTTCTTTCCGCCGCTTGGCGGCGCTCCACTTGGATGCTTGAGGGGGCCAAACCATGCGACGCCTGCTTGCCGTCCTGTTGCTCTGCCTGTCGACCGCGCCGGCGGCGGCGCAGCTTGACGCCCTGCGCGAGGCCGCGCGCACCGGCGATCTGGAGACCGTGGCGCGGCTGCTGGATGCCGGCGCCAACCCCAACGCCTGGCCCGAAAGTTCCTCGCCGCTAATGTTCGCCGCGCGCGGCGGGCACGCGGCGGTGGTGGCCCTGCTGATCCAGCAGGGCGCGCTGGTCGAGCAGCGCGACGGCGACGGCGAGCGCGCGCTGCTCTGGGCGGCCGAGGCGGGCCAGACCGAGGTGGTGCGCCTGTTGCTTGCCGCCGGCGCCGTCGCCGATTCCGACCGCGACCCCTATGGCAACACGCCGCTGCTGAAGGCGAGCTGGAACGGCCACCTGGAGACCGCGCGGCTTCTGCTGGACGCCGGCGCCGACCCGCGGTGGCAGTCGAGTTCCGGCTGGACGCCGCTCTATGCCGCCGTGCTGTCGCGCAACGCCGATCTGGTGGCGTTGCTGCTGGCGGTCGGCGCCGACACCAATCCGGCCGACAGCCGGGCGCTCGCCACGCCGCTGCACGAGGCGGTGCTCTACGACCAGCCGGCGATCGTCCGCCTGCTGCTCGACGCCGGCGCCGCTATCGAGGCGCGCGACTATCGGGGCCAGACGCCGCTCTATGTGGCGGCCCAGCAGAACCGCACAGCCATCGCCCTGCTGCTGCTGGCCGCCGGCGCCGATCCCGAGGTGCGCGACGCCGCGGGACGCACGCCGCTCCTCGCCGCCATGGGCTTCCCGGCCAGCGACGCCTTCGACTATGGCAGCGTTGCGCTGCTGCTGGCCGAGCGCAGCGCCGACCTGGACCGCGCGCTGGTCGCCGCGCTGTGGGGTGACCTGCCGGCCGTCGCCGGCGTCCTGCTGGCGCGCGGCGCCTCTCCGAACGCCGTCGATGGCGACCGCTCGGCCCTGGCTGGGGCCGCGCGCCTGCCGGGCGACGGAGCGGTGCGCTTGTTGCTGGCGGCCGGGGCGGACACGCAGCGCTTCGGCGGCGCCGCGCTGGGCGAAGCGGTCTGGGCGGGGCGCCAAGATATCGCGCTGCTGTTGCTGCAGGACGGCGTAGCGGTCGATGCGCGCGACGCCTGGGGCGCCACCGCCCTGCTGCGTGCCGCTGGCGCCGGGCAGGTGGCGATGCTGCGCTGGCTGCTGGCCGCCGGCGCTGATCCGGGCGCGGTAGACGCGCAGGGCCGCGACGCCGAGGCCTACATGACGACCACCACCACGCTGCTGGTCGACGAGATCGAGAACCGCAGCGCCTCCCGCGCCTGGAAGCCGACGGAGCACCTGGAGATCCAGATGCAGGATCTCGATGCCCGCTTCGCTGAGATCCGCGCTCTGTTGGCGGCGTCGCGGGAGTAGGAGGGCAACTAACCCTCTCCCAGGCAATCCTTCGCGCAACTGCCCATCTCCCTTGTCATCCCGGACATGGCGCGCAGCGCCGCAGATCCGGGAGTCATGGCACGGCCACGCGCGTGACCAGCCATTTCGGTTGAGAGGGGCGCGGAATGGGCCCCGGCTCTGCGGCCGGGGTGACAGCGGGCGTACAGCTTTCGCAGAGGTGTCTCCAGGGGACGGGGCACTGGGAAGTCTGCGCCTTAGCTGCCAAACCCTGCCACGCGCCGGGCCGTCTCCGGGTCGAGGAAGCCGGCCACCGTCGCATCGGTCTCCGCCGCCATGGCGTCTACCATGCCCGGACCCAGCGCCAGGATGTGCTTCAGCGCGCGCACCGGGCCGGGCGGCAGGGCGGCGACGCGGCGCGCCGTCTCCAGGGCCCGTGGCAACAGTTCCGCGTCGGGCACCACCTGCCACAGCAACTTCCAGGCCAGCGCCTCGGCGGCGTCGAAGCGCTCGCCGAACAGGATCAGCTCGCGCGCCTTCTGCAGGCCGACCAGGCGCGGCAGCAGGCTGGTGACGCCGCCGGTGACGAAGAGACCCCAGGAGACCTCGGGGAAGAAAAAGCGGGTGCCCTCGGCGGCGATGGCCAGGTCGCAGTTGATCACCCACTCCAGGCCGCCGCCGACCGCCCAGCCGCGAATCGCACCGACCACCGGCTTGTCGCCCAGCGTGATGGCCCGGGTCACGTCCTGGATGCGCTCGACATAGGCGCGGGTCGAGGCCGCGTCGCCGACCTGCGCGGCGAAGTCCTTCAGGTCGTCGCCAGCGCAGAAGGCGCGGCCAGCGCCGGTCAGCAGGATGGCGCGCACGGCGGTGTCACGCGCCGCCGCGTCGAAGGCCGCCAGCAGGTCCTCCAGCAGCTCCGGCAGGATGGCGTTCAGGCGTTCCGGCCGGTTCAGGGTGATCTGCCGCACGCCGCCGCCGGCGTCCTCGCTCAGCACGGTAGTGCTCATGGCTGGTCCTTCCTGATGACGCGGCGGGTCTTGCCCTCGGTGCGCGGCAGGCTGCCGAAAGGCAGCAGCGTGACCTGCGCCGTCATGCCTAGCGCCTGCTTGATCGCCTGCTCGATGGCGGCTGCCGTGGCCGTGCCGCCGGTTGCCAGCTCGGCCTCCACCGGCAGGCGGTCATGCGGGCCGGGGCCAGACAGCAGAATGCGGTACTCGCCGGACAGCGCCGGAATGGCGTTCAGCACGGCGGCGACCTGCGCCGGGAAGGCGTTGAGGCCACGAACCACCACCATGTCGTCGCTGCGCCCCACCACGCGGAAGCGCGGCGCGCTGCGGCCGCAGGCGGCGCGCTCGGTCGCGGTCAAGGTGATGATGTCGCCGGTGCGGAAGCGCACCAGCGGCTGGCAGACGCGGCTCATGTGGGTCAGCACCAGCTCGCCGGTCTCGCCGGCGCGCCAGGGCAGCGGTTGGCCGCTGGCCGGCTCGATCAGTTCCGGGTGCAGCACGTCGAGTGCCATGAAGTGCAGGTCGTTGGACAACTCGCTCTGGCCGGCGAAGTTGCAGAAGACGTCGGAGACGCCGTAGTTGGCATTGCGCACCTGGAAGCCCCAGGTGGCCTGCAGCCGGGCGCGGAAGGCCGGGTCGTCCAGGCCGCCCTCGCCGCCGAAGAGGCCCAGTTGCAAGCCCAGGTCGCGGGGCTTCAGGCCGGGGAACTGCTCGGCGATCACCCGCTCCAGCACGGCCGGATAGGAGGGCGTGCAGGAGATCGCAGTGATGCCGAGCTCCTGGATGGTCCTGACCAGCAGCGCGGTCTCGCCGACACCGAAGGGCACCACGGCGGCGCCGGTCGCTTCCAGGGTGGTGTGGTCGCTGAAGCCGCCCATCCACAGGCGATAGTTCAGGCAGTGCACCACGCGGTGGCCGGGGCCCAGGCCGCCGGCCGCCTGGCAGCGGGCGCCGACCGCCGCCGTCTGCTCGATGTCGCGCGCCGCCATGGCCAGGTTCATCGCTGTGCCGCTAGTGCCCGAGGTGCGGTGCACCCGCAGAATCCGCCGGTCCGGTGCCGCCAGATAGTCCCCGAAGGGTGGCTGCGCCTGCTGGCTCTGCCGCAGCATCTCCTTGTCAATCAGCGGCAGCGCCGGCAGCTCCTCCAGCCGCTCGGGCGGCTCGCGTCCGTCCCAGGCCCGCCGGTGCAGCGCCGAGGCCGCCAGCACATAGGTACGCTGCCGCTGCCAGCAGTACTGCCGGTGGCGCGCCAGCTCCTCGAGGTCGGCGAAATCCGCGCGCTGCAGCAGCATGGCTTATCCATAAATGAACGTGATTTCATTTTCATTTTACGACACGGGCGCGGCCTGTCAATCTGCAGCCGATGAAGGCGGCGAAGCGACGTGCGGGGACGCGAGGCAAGGCGGGCGTGGCGAGTGTCGACGCGGCGCCGCCGGCCGACTTCGCGCTGGTGCTGGAGCAGGAGGCGGCGCTGCCCGGGCTGCGCAAGGGCGAGCGCACGCGGCTGCGGCTGCTGGCGGCGGCGGCGCGGCTGCTGGCGCGGCCGGGGCAGGAGGCCGCGGGGCTGCAGGTCGCCGCCGTCACGGCCGAGACCGGCGTGGCGCTGGGCACGCTCTATCGCTATTTCCCGGAGCGCCCGGCGCTGCTGACGTCGCTGGTCGCCGCCTTCGCAAAGTTCCTTGAGGAGCGCCTGGCGGCGACGCGGCAGGGCGCGGCCGGCACGCGCGAACGGGTAGCGGCGGCGACGCTGGCCTATGTCCGCCACTTCCGCGCCAATCCGGGGTTGATGCGCTGCCTGCTGGGGCTGGGGCCTGACAGCGCCGCCTGGGCGCGAAGTTTCCGGGCGCTGAACCGGGCCTGGAACGGCCGCGTCGCGGCGGCGCTGGCGGCGGCGCGGGGCGAGCCGCCGGCCACGCTGCTGCCCACCGCCTACGCGCTGGGCGGTATGGTCGACGAGTTCCTGAGCACGCTCTACCTGCGGCGCGATCCGGCGCTGGCCGCGCTGCGCGACGACGAGGCGGCGGTGGCGGCGCTGCTGACCGACCTCTGGTGGCGCGCGGCGGGTGGCGACGCGCGCCGCCGCCGCCTATCGTGAGCGCCCCGTCGCCGGAGGTGCCGCCATGCTTCGTCTTGCCGTTCTGACTCTGATTGGCGCGCTCGGCGCGGCGCCAGCCCTGGCGGCCGAGGCCTGCCCGCCGGGCTGGAGCTGGAACCAGGAGGAGGCCAACTTCTCCTGCAGCGTGACCGCCGAGGGTCGCGCCAAGACCGAGTCCGAGGCCAAGGCTGCCATCGCCTTCCACCAGGACCTCGCAGCCATCGCCTACAGCCAGTGCAGCCACCCTATCGCCGCCCCCAGCGGCAGCCAGTCGCTGCTGCCGGAGGCAGGACTGTTCCACTGGACAGTGACCCAGAGCTATCGCTGCAAGCTGCCGGAGTGAGGGCTAGACCAGGCTGAGCGCCAGGCCCGCCGCGGCCGCTAGCGCCAGCACCGGCACCACGCCCCAGTGCAGGCGCAGCAGCAGGATGCCGGCGCCGAGGGTGAGGGCAAGGCTGCGCCAGTCGACGGAGGCGAGGTCGGGGACCGGCAGCTGCATGCCGAGCAGGCCGAGCGGTTCGACCTGGCCGAAGCTGACATGCAGGCCGAACCACAGCGCCAGGTTCAGCACCACGCCGACCACCGCGGCGGTGATGCCCGACAGCGCCGCCGTCAGGTGGCGATTGTTGCGCAGCCGCTCAATCCAGGGGGCGCCCAGCAGGATCCACAGGAAGCAGGGCACGAAGGTCACCCACAGTGTGACCAGTGAACCCAGCAGGCCCGAGATCGTCGGCGGCAGGCTGCCCGGCTGGTTCCAGGCGCCGAGGAAGCCGACGAACTGCGTCACCAGGATCAGCGGTCCCGGCGTGGTCTCGGCCAGGCCCAGGCCATCCAGCATCTGTGGCGCTTGCAGCCAGCCAAAGGTGGCGACCGCGTGCTGCGCCATGTCGGCCAGCACAGCATAGGCGCCGCCGAAGGTGACCACCGCCAGGCGGCTGAAGTAGGCGGCCTCCTGCGCCAGCACCTGCTCGGCGCCAAGCCAGGCGCGCAGCCCGAAGACCACGCCGCCCCACAGCAGCGCGAAGACCGCCAGCAGCAGCAGCGCGCGCCGCCACGAGGGCCGCGTGTGGTCCAGCTCGCCGCGCGCCGCCATGGCGTCCACCACGCTCGGCCGGTCGGGAGTTGCGCCGGCCTTCGGCTTCGGGTGGAAGGCGCCCGGCCACAGCAGCCCGCCAGCCAGGCCCGCCAGCGCCGCGCCCAGCACGATCCAGGGAAAGCCGACGCCATAGGCGAAGATGGCGAGGAAGGCGACGGCGGCGAAGCCGTAGTGCGCCGGCCCGCGCAGCGCCCGCCTGGCGATGCGCAGCAGCGCCTCGATCACGATCACCAGCACGGCGGCCTTGACGCCGACGAAGGCGGCGGCGACCAGCGGCAGCCCGGCGTAGTGCACATAGACCAGCGACAGCGCCAGCATCACCAGTGCGCCGGGCAGGATGAAGAGAATGCCGGAGATCAGGCCGCCCAAGGTGCGATGCAGCAGCCAGCCGATATAGGTGGCAAGCTGCTGCGCCTCTGGCCCCGGCAGCAGCATGCAGTAGTTCAGCGCATGCAGGAATCGCGTCTCGTCGATCCAGCGCCGCTCCTCCACCAGCAGGCGGTGCATCAGCGCGATCTGCCCGGCCGGCCCACCGAAGGAGAGGCAGCCGATGCGCAGCCAGAGGCGCAGCGCCACGCCCAGCGACGGCTTGGCGGGCGCAGAGTCGGGCGGCGCCTCGGCGACGATTGCGCTCATGCCGCGGCACCCTGGGGCAGCGTCTCCGGCCGCCAGTCGTGGCGCTCGCCCCGCGCCCGCCGGGCCCAAGCATAGAGGCCGTCGTAGAGCGTCATGCCGGCCGTGAGCAGCGCCTGGTCGTCGGCGATGGCGGCGCTGAGGCCGAGCGAGAGGGCCAGCAACCCAGCGGCTTCGGGCGCCAGCTCGGGCCGCGCCGTATCGGCGCCGCGCACCACCCGGGCAACCTGCTGCAGCGCCGGGTCGGTGATACCGAAGCGCGACATGAAGGCGTCGAAGCTGCAGAGCTCACCGTCGTGGCTGAAGGCGGTGTCGGGAATGTCGAAGGCGATGGCGTCGAATTCCGCCGCGGTTTCCCGCACCCATTCGGCACCGACATAGAGGATCTCGGCGCGCGCATCGACGAAGCGGCGCACGAACCAGGGGCAGGCGATGCGGTCAATCTTCGGCCGCGCCCGCGTCACCCAGCGGGTCGGCCGATCCTCCGCCGGTGGCAGCGCGCCGCCCTTGGCCACCAAGGTGCCGCCGGCGGCGCGGAAGGCCTCGATGCCGCCTTCCAGGTGGCGGACGTCGTGCCCCAGGGCGCGCAGCACCGCCACGGCACCCTGGCTGACGTTGTGGCCATGCACGCAGTAGACCACGGTCGGCCGGTCGGCCGGCAGCGTCGCCGCCCAGTCGGCCGCCTTGGTGTGGTCGCGCCACAGCGCGCCGGCGATGCGCTGGCCCTCGGCCTCGAAGACCGGCCGGCGCCGCACGTCGATCACCAGGGGCGCGGCGGCCGTGCCCACCAGCCCCGCCAGTTCCGTCGCCGTCATCGCCGTGTTGTCGCTGTCCATCGCGGGTCCTTCCACAAGTCTGCCAGAGCCTTGTGACACTGCGCGACAGACCCGGCTTCCGGAAGCGAAGGCTTTTGCGCTATCCATTAGGAAATTTATTGGCTGGAGCCACGATGCACCTGCCCTCCACCACCGCGCTGCGCGCCTTCGAAGCCTCTGCCCGCCTGCTGAACTTCACCCAGGCGGCGGCCGAGCTGCATCTGACGCAGGGTGCCGTCAGCCATCAGATCCGTGAGCTGGAAACCCTGCTGGCGACGCGTTTGTTCGAGCGTCGGGCGCGGGGCCTGGCGCTCACCGAATCGGGACAGCGCTACCTGCCCTTCGTGCGCGAGGCGCTGGAGCGGCTGCGCGCCGGGGCCGCCCTGCTGCAGCCGCGCAGCGGCGCGCAGGTGCTGACGGTGACGCTGTCGCCCAACTTCGCCAGCAAGTGGCTGGTGCCGCGGCTGGGCGATTTCCTGGCGGCGCACCCGGCGCTCGACCTGCGCATCAGCGCGTCGCGCCGCCATGTCGACTTCGCCGCCGATGCCATCGACCTGGCGGTGCGCCACGGCACCGGCGACTGGCCGCACCTGCAGGTCACGCGGCTCTGCCCGGAATGGGTCTTCCCGGTCTGCAGCCCAGGCTATCTGTCGGCGCATCCGATGACCGCGCTGGCCGACCTGGCGCGCGGCGGCCTGCTGCACGATCGCGAGCGCGGCCATTGGCAGCAGTGGCTGGCGGCCTTCGGCAGTGCGCTGCCGGCGCCGCAGGGCCCGGTCTTCTCCGACACCAGCTTGGCGATCGATGCCGCGGTCTCCGGCCAGGGCGTGGCCTTGGCACGCAGCGCGCTGGCGGCGCTCGACCTGGCGGCCGGCCGACTGGTGCGGCCGGTGGCCGAGGCGCTGCCGGCGCCCTTTGCCTATTGGATCGTCTGCCCCAAGAGCAGCGCTGGGCGGCCGGCGATCCGCCTGTTCCGCGACTGGCTGCTGCAGCAGGCCGCCGCCGACCTGGCCGCGGCGCCTGCTGGGCGCGCCTAGGACAGCAGCTCGGCCTGGGTCGCCGCCAGGATTTCATTCGACAGGGCGGGGTCCTCGACGGCGCGCGACAGCATCACCGCGCCGGCCAGCGCCGCCATCGTGGCCAGGGCCTTGCGGCGCCGGGTGGCGCGGCGGCCGGGCAGCAGGTCGGTCAGCACGGCCACCAGGTCCTGCAGCCCGGCGGTGAAGCTGCGCCGCACGGACTTCGGTTGATGCGCCGCCTCGCCACCCAGCGCGGCCAGGGTGCAGCCACGCCCCGGATTGTCGCGATGCCGTGGCGACAGGTAGCTCTCGACCAGCGTCGCCAAGGGCCGGTCGCTCCCGGCGGCGAGCGTGCGCCAGCGCGCCTGCGACGCTGCAAGGGTGGCGGCACTGGCCTCGGCGGCCAGCGCCTCCTTGGAGTCGAACTGGTTGTAGAAGCCACCGTGGGTCAAGCCGGCGGCCTGCATCAGCTCGGCGACAGCGACGGCCTCGAAGCCGCGCTCGCGGAACAGCCGTCCCGCCTCCTGCAGCACGCGGTCGCGGTTCAGCGCCGCCTGTTCCCTCGATACCCGCATCGCAGCTCTCCGTCCCGACACCTGATCCAGCCAGTCAATTGACAGGATACAGGATCGGTATCATCAATACATTTATATGATTAATAACATATAAGAGGCCCGCCAACATGCTGTCCGACCGTCTCGCCGCCGTCCTGGCGCGGCGCCAGATCCACTACGGCTGGGCCGTGGCCGGCGTCACCTTCTTCACCATGTTGGTCACCGCCGGCGCCATGGGCGCGCCCGGCGTGCTGCTGCGCCCGCTGGAGCAGGAGTTCGGCTGGGACGCGGCGGAGGTCGGCAGCGCGCTGGCCATCCGCCTGGTGCTCTTCGGCCTGATGGGACCCTTCGCCGCGGCGCTGATGAACCGCTATGGCCTGCGGTGCGTCACGTTGACGGCCCTGGCGCTGATCGCCGCCGGCCTCGGCGGCTCGCTGTTCATGACCGAGGTCTGGCAGCTTGTCGCGCTGTGGGGCGTGGTGGTGGGCGTCGGCACCGGCATGACCGCGCTGGTCCTGGGCGCCACGGTGGCGACGCGCTGGTTCACCCGCCGGCGCGGCCTGGTGGTCGGCCTGCTGACCGCAAGTTCGGCCACCGGCCAGCTGCTGTTCCTGCCGCTGCTGGCGAGTATCACCGACGAATACGGCTGGCGTTGGGCCCTGGCCGGTGTGCTCGGGCTGCTGCTGGTCGCGGCGCTGGCCGTGCTTGCGCTGCTGCGCGACCGACCGGAGGACCTCGGCCTGGCGCCCTATGGCGAAGCTGCGCCCACCGGCCCCTTGCCGCCGCGCCCGCGCACCTCGCCGCTGGCGGCGTTGCGGGAGGCTTCGCGCAGTCAGGTCTTCTGGGTGCTCTTCGCCACCTTCTTCGTCTGCGGCGCCAGCACCAATGGCCTGATCCAGACCCACTTCATCGCGCTCTGCGGCGACTATGGCCTGGTCGCGGTGAGCGCCGCCTCGGTGCTGGCGCTGATGGGCATCTTCGACTTCATCGGCACGGTAGGCTCGGGCTGGCTCACCGATCGCTTCGACAATCGCTGGCTGCTGTTCTGGTACTACGGGCTGCGCGGCCTGGCGCTACTCTACCTGCCCTATGCCGATTTCACCTTCTATGGCCTGTCGCTCTTCGCGCTGTTCTATGGGCTGGACTGGATCGCCACGATACCGCCCACGGTGCGCCTGACCGCCGAGCGCTTCGGGCGCGAGCGTGCCAACCTGGTGTTCGGCTGGGTGTTCTGCGGCCACCAGCTGGGCGCCGCCTTCGCCGCCTATGGCGCCGGTTTCAGCCGCAGCAGCTACGACAGCTACCTGCCGGCTTTCTTCGTCGCCGGCGCGCTCTGCCTGGTGGCGGCGCTGCTGGTGCTCAGCCTGGCCAAGCCGGCGCGCAAGGTGGTCGCGGCGTAGCGATCACGCGCTGGGTGGTGGCGCGGGCTTGACAAGGCCGCATCGCAGTTCAATACTAAACCATATGGTTAACATTAATGCCGCCGCCCTGGACCGTGTCTTCGCCGCGCTGGCCGATCCCACCCGCCGTGCGCTGCTGGCGCGGCTGGAGGGGCAGGACAGCCTGACGGTCAGCGAGCTGGCGCGCCCCTTCCCGGTTTCGCTGCCGGCGGTGATGAAGCACCTGGCGGTGCTGCAGTCGGCCGGCCTGGTCGCGCGCGAGAAGCAGGGCCGCACGGTCACCTGCCGGCTCAACGCCGCCCCGATGGAGGAGGCGATGACATGGCTCACCCGCTACCAGCGCTTCTGGACCGCCCAGCTCGATCGCCTGGCGGCCTTTGTCGAGGAGGACACCCCATGCTCGCCGATCCGCCCAACGTCGCCCCGGCCTTCGACGCCGCCGGCACCGTCGTCCCCAGCCTCACGCTCAAGCGTCGCCTCAAGGCGGCGCCGGCCAAGGTCTACGCCGCCTGGACGAAAGCCGAGCAGCTAGCCGCCTGGTTCGGCCCCGGCCCGGTGCTGAGCGCCAGCGCCGAGATCGACCTGCGCGTCGGCGGCCGCTTCACCGCGCGCTTCCAGTCCGCCGACGGCACGCAGAACCAGGTCGGCGGCCTGTACCAGGAGATCGAGCCCGACCGGAAGCTGGTCTTCACCTGGGCCTGGCACTCCACGCCGGAGCGCGAATCGCGGGTTACGGTGCTGTTGAAGCCCGACGGCGCCGGAACGCTGCTGACGTTGATCCACGAGAAGTTTTTCGACGCGCCGGCGCGCGATGGCCATTCCCGCGGCTGGGCCGGTGCGCTGGACAAGTTTGTCCTGCTGGTGGAGCAGGACGCCAACCCCGACAGCAATTGAGCGGAGAGCCCAATGAACCATCAGGTCGTATCCCGCGAAGCCTGGCTCGCCGCGCGCCGTGCGCTGTTGGCCGAGGAGAAGGCGATGACGCACTCCCGCGACCGCCTGGCCGAGGCGCGCCGGGCGCTACCTTGGCTCCGTCTCGACAAGCCCTACCGCTTCACCGGACCCCAGGGAGAGCTACGCTTTGCCGATCTCTTCCTGGGCCGCAGCCAGCTCGTGGTGCAGCATTTCATGCTGGGGCCGGACGACCAGGAGCCCTGTGTCGGCTGTTCCTTTCAGGCCGATCACGTGGCCGGCGCTCTGCTGCACCTGCAGCACCACGATGTCGCTTTCGCCGCTGTCGCCCGCGCGCCGATCGCCAGGATCGAGCAGGTGCGCCGCCGCATGGGCTGGGGCTTCCCGTTCGTCTCGTCGCATGGCAGCGACTTCAACTACGACTTCCAGGTCTCCTTCACGCCGGAGCAGATGGCGAGCGGCGAGATGACCTACAACTTCGCGCCGCTGACCGAGGCCTGGGGGCCAGACCTGCCGGGCATCTCGGTGTTCTATCGCGACCCGTCGGGGACGCTCTTCCACACCTACTCGGCCTTCGGCCGCGGCGGCGAGGAGCTGATCGGCGCCTACAACTACCTCGACCTGACGCCCAAGGGCCGCAATGAGACCGGACCGCGTGGCAACCTGACCGACTGGGTTCGGTTGCACGACAGCTACCAGGAGTCCCCGCTGCCGCGCCCGCCCTGCTGCGGCTGACGGTCCCTGCCCTCGGCCGGCGAAGCACGCTATCCTGCAACGCTCTGCCCGAAAGGGCGGCGGCGGGGGAGCGCTGCGGATGGACCACCGGACACTGGGGTCGCTGCTGGATCCCGAGGCGCGGGCCGGCGGGGCGCGTGCCCTGCGCTGGCTGCATCATGGCCTGCTGGCGCTGGGCCTGGTCGCCGTCATCGAGCTGACCCTGCAGTCGACGCCGATCGACCGGCAGCTGCTGGTCGACCTGGCGCTGCTGGTGAGCGCCTGCTTCCTGGTCGAGTGGCTGCTCCGGGCGGTCGCCGCGCCGGCGCTGGCGGTGCCGCCCGGCCGGCCGGGCGCGCGACGGCACTACCTGCTGTCCTTCCTGGGGCTGGTCGACCTGCTCTCCGGCTGGGCCATCCCGGTGGCGCTGCTCTGCGGCCTGCCGGCGAGCGAGGCGGTGACGCTGGGCGCGCTGTGGATGCTGAAGCTAACACGCTACGTCGCCGGCTTCGCGGTGATCGGCCGCGTGCTGCACAACGAGCGCGGCGCGCTGCTCAGCGTGCTGGCAGCCTTTGCCATCGTGCTGCTGCTGGCCGGCACGGCGGAATACCTGCTGGAACGCGGCGGCCAGCCGCAAACCTTCGGGTCGCTTCCGGCGGCGCTCTGGTGGTGCATCGTCACCTTGACCACCACCGGCTACGGCGACGCCATCCCGGCCAGCACCCTGGGGCGGGTGGTCGCCAGCCTGGTGATGATCCTGGGCATCGCCATTTTTGCACTCTGGGCCGGCATCCTGGCGTCGGGCTTCGCCGCCGAGGTGCGCCGCCGCGACTTCCTGCGTACCTGGAGCCTGGTGGCCAAGGTGCCGCTGTTCCAGGCACTGGGCGCGACGGTCATCGCCGAGGTGGCGCGCCTGCTGCGGCCGCGCCGCCTGCCGGCCGGTGCGCCGCTGATGCGCAAGGGCGAGCCTGGCGACTGCATGTACTTCATCGTCGAGGGCGAGGTCGAGGTGGCGCTGGAGCCCCGGTCGGTGCGCCTGGGCCCCGGCAGCTTCCTGGGCGAGATGGCGCTGATCACCGGCGAGCCACGCAGCGCCAGCGTCAATGCCCGCCGCGCGACACAGCTGCTGACCCTGGATATCGCCGACTTCCGCGTCCTGGCCGGTCAGCATCCCGAGCTGACCAGCGCCATCGAGGCCGAAGCGGCACGGCGGCGGGAGTCCACCGGCGTTTCAGGCTGAAACGAAAGTCTGATGGCTGCCCGCCGCGGCCGGCTTTCGGGTGGCGGACGCGGTCGCTAGCATCGACCCATCCGCCCAATAGAGGAGCTGCGCCATGCCCAGCATCAAGACCAAGGATGGGACCGAGATCTTTTACAAGGACTGGGGGGCCGGGCAGCCGGTGGTCTTCAGTCACGGTTGGCCGCTGACCGGCGACGAGTGGGACCAGCAGATGATGTTCCTCGGTGGCCACGGCTACCGCTGCATCGCGCATGACCGGCGTAGCCACGGCCGCTCGACGCAGACCTGGCACGGTAACGAGATGGACACCTATTCCGACGACCTGGCGGCGCTGACCGCCGCGCTGGACCTGAAGGACGCGGTGCATATCGGCCATTCCACCGGTGGCGGCGAGGTGGCGCGCTACATCGGCCGCCACGGCACCGCCCGCGTCGCCAAGGCGGTGCTGATCGGCGCCGTGCCGCCGCTGATGCTGAAGACCGAGAAGAATCCCCTGGGCCTGCCGATGGCAGTGTTCGACGACATCCGCGCCAAGACCCTGGCCGACCGCTCGCAGTACTTCATGGAAGTGCCGATGCCCTTCTACGGCTTCAACCGGCCGGGGGCGACGGTCTCGCAGGGCCTGATCAACAACTGGTGGCGCCAGGGCATGATGGGCGGCATGAAGGGCGTCTACGACTGCATCAAGGCCTTCTCCGAGACCGACTTCACCGAGGACCTCAAGCGTTTCGACGTACCGACGCTGATCCTGCACGGCGAGAACGACCAGATCGTACCGATCGTCGCCGGCGGCGCGCTGTCGTCCAAGCTGGTGCCGAAGAACGAGTACAAGGTCTATCCGGGCGGCGCGCACGGCATGGCGACGGTGCAGGCCGGCAAGGTGAACGACGACCTGCTGCGCTTCATCCGCAGCTGACAGCGAGGGGAAGCGCCACCGGCAACGGCGGCGACCTGCTACAACAGGGCGCTGCCGTTGCCGGGAGAGCCGCATGAACCGCCACGCCGTGCTCTATGCCCTGGGCGCCGCCCTGCTGTTCGGGCTGGCGACGCCGCTGGCCAAGCGGCTGATCGGCACGATCGATCCCTGGATGCTGGCGGCGCTGTTCTACCTGGGCTCCGGCCTCGGCCTGGCGCTGCTGCGCGCGCTGCTGCGGCTGGGCGGCGGCGGCGGTGGCGAGACGCGGCTGGCCGGTGGCGACTGGCCCTGGATGCTGGGCGCCCTGTTGCTGGGTGGCGTGGCCGGGCCGCTGCTGCTGTTGTTGGGACTGCGCCTGAGCGATGCCGCCACGGCCTCGCTGCTGCTCACTCTGGAGGGCGTGGCCACCGCGCTGCTGGCCTGGTTCCTGTTCCGCGAGAACTTCGACCGGCGCATCGCGCTGGGCATGGGCTTGATCGTCGCCGGCGCCGGGCTGCTGGCCTGGCAGGGCGGCATCAGCGTGGACGGCGGGTTGCTGGGGCCGCTGCTGATCGCCGGTGCCTGCCTCTGCTGGGGCCTGGACAACAACCTGACGCGCAAGGTGGCGCTGGCCGACCCGCTGCAGATCGCCATGCTGAAGGGCTTGGGCGCGGCACCGGTGACACTGCTGCTGGCACTGGCGGTGGGCGCGCCCTGGCCACCGCTGGGGCCGGCGCTGCTGGCCGCCGCGGTCGGCTTCCTCGGCTACGGCGTCAGCCTGGCGCTCTTCGTGCTGGCGCTGCGCCACCTGGGCACCGCGCGCACCGGCGCCTACTTCTCGCTGGCGCCCTTCGTCGGCGCGCTGGCAGCGATTCCCCTGGCCGACGCGGCGGTGACCTGGTCGCTGGCGCTGGCCGGCCTGCTGATGGCCGCCGGCGTGGCGCTGCACCTGACCGAGCGTCACGCCCACCTGCACGAGCACGAGCCGCTGACTCACGTCCATCGCCACCGCCACGACGCGCATCACCAGCACGACCATGCGCCGGGCCAGGACCCGCGCGCGCCGCACAGCCACCAGCATACGCACGCCCGGCTGCGCCACGCGCACGCCCACACGCCGGACAGTCATCACCGGCATCGCCACGAGTAAGGGCGAAGCCGGCCGCGCTTGCTAGACTGCGGCCCGCGCCAGCAGCAGGCGGCAACCGAGACAGGATCCAACATGTCGAGTCAGGATAGCGCGCGCCGTGCCGCGCCCTTGCCACCGGCCCACTCGCTCAAGCAGCGGTTCGGCGCGCTGCGCAACCTGCCGCCCTTCATCGCCATGGTCTGGCGCACCAGCCGGCAGCTCACCCTGGCCTCGCTGCTGCTGCGCCTGCTGCGCGCGCTGCTGCCGGTGGCGACGCTCTATGTCGGCAAGCTGATCATCGACGAGGTGGTGCTGCTGGCCGGACGGCCGGATCACCCGGCGGGCCTGCGCGCCTGGCTCGACAGCGGTCTGCTGCAGCCCTTGATCCTGTTGCTGTTGGCCGAGTTCCTGCTGGCGGTGCTGGCCGACCTGCTGGGCCGCGTGGTGGCGCTGGTCGACAGCCTGCTGGGTGAGCGCGTCACCAACGCCTCCAGCATCCGCCTGATGGAGCATGCCGCGACCCTGGACCTGGAGGACTTCGAAGACGCCGAGTTCCAGGACCAGCTGGAGCGCGCGCGGCGGCAGACCAGCGGGCGCATGAGCCTGATGGGCCAGCTGCTGGGCCAGGCGCAGGACCTGGTGACCGTCGCCAGCTTCGCCGCTGGCTTGCTGTTCTATGCCCCCTGGCTCATCGCGCTGCTGTTCATCGCGCTGGTGCCGGCCTTCCTGGGCGAGGCGCACTTCAACGCGCGCAGCTACTTGCTGGCCTTCGTGCGCACGCCGGAGCGGCGCGAGCTGGATTACCTGCGGCAGACCGCGGCCAGCGTCGAGACTGCCAAGGAAGTGAAGATCTTCGGCCTCAACGGCTTCCTGATCGGGCGCTATCGCCAGCTCGCCGCCGCGCTCTATGCCGCCAACCGGCGCCTGGCGCTGCGCCGCGCCGGCTGGGGCGGCCTGTTCACCGCCATCGGCACGGTCGGCTACTACCTGGCCTATGGCTACATCGCCTGGCGCACACTGGCGGGCGACTTCACGGTCGGCGACCTGACCTTCCTGGCCGGCTCCTTCCGCCGCCTGCGCACGCTGCTTGAGGGGCTGCTCTCCGGCTTTTCCAGCATGGCCGGGCAGGCGCTCTATCTCGACGATCTTTTCTCCTTCTATCAGGTAAAGCCGGAGATCGACTCGCCGCCCAACCCGCTGCCAGTGCCGCAGCCCCTCCGCCAGGGCTTCACCTTCGAGGGCGTCGGCTTCCGCTATCCCGGCGCCGAGCGCTGGGCGGTGCGCGACCTCAGCTTCACGCTGCACGCCGGCGAGGTGCTGGCGCTGGTCGGCGAGAACGGCGCCGGCAAGACCACGCTGGTGAAGCTGCTGGCGCGGCTCTACGACCCCGACGAGGGCCGCATCCTGCTCGACGGCCAGGACCTGAAGTCCTACGACCTCGACGCGCTGCGCGGTGCCATGGGCGTGATCTTCCAGGATTTCGTGCGCTACAACCTGAGTGCCGCCGACAACATCGCGGTGGGCCGCATCGAGGCGCGCGACGACCGTGCCCGCATCGCCGAGGCGGCGCGCCGAGGTTTGGCCGACGAGGTGATCGCCCGGCTGCCCGGCGGCTACGACCAGATGATCGGCAAGCGGTTCCGCAACGGCGTCGAGCTGTCGGGCGGCGAGTGGCAGAAGGTCGCCATCGCCCGCGCCTATATGCGCGACGCGCAGGTGCTGATCCTGGACGAACCGACGGCGGCGCTCGACGCCCGCGCCGAGGTCGAGGTCTTCCAGCGTTTCAAGGCACTCAGCACCGGCCGCACGGCGATCCTGATCTCGCACCGCTTCTCCAGCGTGCGCATGGCCGACCGCATCCTGGTGCTGGCCGACGGCAAGGTCGAAGCTAGCGGCACGCACGAGGAGCTTGTCGCCGCCGGCGGGCGCTATGCCGAGCTCTTCGAGCTGCAGGCGGCAGGGTACCGCTAGCGGAGCCGTCAGGCCGCCAGCGGACGCTGCAGCCGCAGCGCCAGCAGCGAGGTCAGCGCCAGCAGGATCACGACACCGCCATAGAGGTAGGTGGTCATCGTCAGGCCCAGCCCGGGCACCAGCAGGCCGGCCAGCAGTGCCGGCAGGCTGAAAGCCAGATAGCTCATGGCGTAGTAGGCGGCCAGCAGTGCGGCGCGCTCGTTCGCCGGTGCCAGTGGCAGCACGCTGCGCAGCACGCCGGAAAAGGTGGTGCCGAAGCCGACGCCGGACACCAGCGTGCCGCCGAACAGCAGCAAGGGGGCACCCGACAGTACGCCGCCCAGCGTGATGGCGACACCGGCCGCCAGGCTGGCGGTGCCCAGGGTCAGCAGCTCCTCCGGCGGGCGGCGGCGCAGCAGCAGCACCATGGCGGTGGCGGTCGCCGTCAGCAGCGCGATGTCGAGGCCGCCGACCAACGGCGAGGCCAGACCGGTCGCCGCCCGGATCACCGAGGGCATGAGCGAGAAATAGAAGCCGCCCAGCGCCCAGCCGGCGACGTTGACCGGCGTGACGGTCAGCAGCCGGCGCCGCGCCTGTTCGGGCACCGCGATGCGCGGCCGCAGCGAGACCCAGCCGCCGGCCTGTCGCCGCGTCGTCTCCGGCATCCGCCAGAGCAGCAGCGCCAGCAGCAGCGTGACGCCGAGCAGCAGCAGGAAGACCAGCTGCTGCGGCCAGGGGCCAAAGGCCACCAGCGCGCCGGCGCCGAGCGAGCCGACGGTGAGGCCGATGAAGCCGGTGATGGAGTTGATCACCGGGCCGCGCTGGCGGTCGCTGTCCAGAATGGCGGCGCCCAGCGCGGCGGCGGCGATGCCGGAAGCGAAACCCTGCACCACGCGCGCGGCGATCAGCCAGCCGGCCGCGTCGGCGGCGACGAAGAGGGTCATGGCCAGGGCGTTCAGCAGCAGCGCCGCCAGGATCATCGGCTTGCGGCCGACATAGTCCGACAGCTTGCCGAGGGTCAGCAGCGCCGCCAGCAGGCTGAAGGCATAGGCGGCGAAGATCAGCGTCAGCAGCAGCGGCGACAGCCCCAGCGCCTCCTGGTAGAGGCGATAGAGCGGCGTCGGCGCACTGCTGCTGGCGAAGAAGGTCGCCGCGGCGGTGGCGCTGAAGATCGTCATGGCCCGCGGCGAGGCGGTGGTTCCGTTGGGCATGGGCGGGGGCATGGGTGGGGACGGTCCGGGACTGCTGCGCTGCGAAGACTATGGGGTGCCGCCGGCGCCATGACGCCACCCACCGATGGCATGGCACCTGTGCCCTGGGCGGCCCCTTCGCCCGCGCCCCTAGCGCGCGCCGAAGCTGGCGTCGCGGAACAGCGTCTTCTGCTCGTGCGGCGGCGCGCGCCAGTAGGGCGGCGGCGCCTCCACCTGGCCGCCCAACTGGGCCGCTGCGTGCCACGGCCAGCGCGGGTCGTAGAGCAGGCCGCGGGCCAGCGCCACCAGGTCGGCTTGGCCGCTGGCGACGATCTGCTCCGCCTGCGCGGGGTCGGTGATCAGGCCGACGGCGATGCTGGGCAGGCCGCTGGCTGCCTTGATCGCCGCTGCGAAGGGCACCTGATAGCCCGGCCCGAGCGGGATTTTCTGCTGCGGCGAGACGCCGCCCGAGGAGGCATCGATCCAGTCGACGCCCAGCGCCTGCAGGGCGCGGACGAAGGCCAGGGTCTGCTCCAGGTCCCAGCCGCCCTCCACCCAGTCGCTGGCGGAGACGCGCACGCCGACCGGTCGCTCGGCCGGGAAGGCGGCGCGCACCGCGGCGAAGACCTCCAGCGGAAAGCGCAAGCGGTTCTCCAGCGTGCCGCCATAGGCGTCGTCGCGCCGGTTGGACAGCGGCGAGAGGAACTGGTGCAGCAGGTAGCCGTGCGCGGCATGAACCTCCAGCGCATCGATGCCCAGGCTGGCGGCGCGGCGCGCGGTGGCGGCGAAGGCCGCGCGAATGCGCGCCAGGCCGTCGCCGTCGAGCGCCAGCGGTGCCGGCTCGCCCGCCTTGTGCGGCAGTGCCGAGGGTGCCTCAGTCTGCCAGGCGCCCTCCGCCGGGCCCAGCGCCTGGCCGCCGTTCCAGGGCGTGTGGCTGGAGGCCTTGCGCCCGGCGTGCGCCAGCTGCAGCGCCACCGGCACCTTGGAGAAGCGGCGGATCGCCGCCAGCACCGGGCGCAGCGCCGCCTCGGTGGCGTCATCCCACAGCCCCAGGTCGCCCGGCGTGATGCGGCCCAGCGCCTCGACCGCGGTGGCCTCGATGAACAGCAGGCCGGCGCCGGACAGCGCCAGGCCGCCCAGGTGGATCATGTGCCAGTCGGTGGCGCGGCCTTCCTCGGCCATGTACTGGCACATGGGCGAGACCACGACGCGGTTACCCAGGGTCAAGCCGCGCAGCGCGAAGGGCGAGAAGAGCTGGCTCATGGGAACCTCGGTCAGTCAGGGGGCTGGGGCGCGGACAGGCGCGGCGGGACTATAGGGCACTCGTCTGGCGTCCGAGGCGTGGCGCCATGGCAAGAGACTTGTGAGTCGGCGCGGGGCGGCGAGCGTCTTGGCGGCGCATTCGCCCACTCCCGGCGCCTGGCGGAACGTGGCGGCCGATTGCCTTGGCTTCGCCTTTCAAAGCCCGGTCTGGCGTTCCTGCGCTTCGGTATAGCGGTCGCCCTGCACCGCGATGGACGCGACCGCCGTGCGGATCTCCGCCAGGTCAGCGGGGCTCAGCTGCAGCGCGATGGCGCCGAGGTTCTCATCCAGGCGCTGCAGCTTGCGGGTGCCCGGGATCGGCACGATCCAGGGCTGCTGCGCCAGCAGCCAGGCCAGCGCGACCTGCGCTGGGGTGGCCTGCTTGCGCTGCGCGATGCGGGTGAGCAGCGCGACCACGGCCTGGTTCGCCGCGCGGGCTTCCGGCGCGAAGCGCGGCAACTTGTTGCGCATGTCGGTGGGGTCGAACTGCGTGGCCGCGTCCATCGCGCCGGTCAGGAAGCCGCGGCCCAGCGGGCTGACGGGCACCAGGCCGATGCCCAGCTCTTCCAGGGTTCGCAGCATGCCCTCCTCGGGGCGCCGCCACCACAGCGAGTACTCGCTCTGCAGCGCGGCGACCGGCTGCACGGCGTGCGCCCGGCGCAGCGTGGCTTCGCCAGCCTCCGAGAGGCCGAAGTGGCGTACCTTGCCGGCGCGAATCAGCTGCTGCACCGCGCCCGCCACCTCCTCGATCGGCACCGCCGGATCGACGCGATGCTGGTAGAACAGGTCAATGCACTCGACCCCCAGGCGCTTCAGCGAGGCCTCGGCCACCTGCCTGATGTGGGCCGGCCGGCTATCGACGCCGCCGGTCGCCTTGCCGGTCGCGCTGTCGATGGCGAAGCCGAACTTGGTGGCGATGACGACCTGGTCGCGCACCGGCGCCAGCGCCTCGCCCACCAGTTCCTCGTTGGTCCAGGGGCCATAGACCTCGGCGGTGTCGAAAAAGGTGACGCCGCGCTCCACGGCGGCGCGCACCACGGCGATCATCTCGCCGCGGTCGGCCGGCGGGCCATAGGCCGAGTTCAGCCCCATGCAGCCGAAGCCGAGGGCCGAGACCGTCAGGCCGCTGCGTCCGAGGGTGCGTTGCTGCATGGTTGTCTTCCTGTCGTCCAGCTTGCCAAGGCGCAATGGCATCACGCTGGCCCAGGCGGCGCAACCGCGCAGGCCGGCAGGCGCGCGCGTGGCGCGCCCCGGCAAGCGCCAGCCAGCTTGATTTAACATCGCTGTGAAGGAGAATGGCGCGCCCGAGAGGATTCGAACCCCTAACCCCCAGATCCGTAGTCTAGTGCTCTATCCAGTTGAGCTACGGGCGCGCTGGGCGGCCCGGGCTGTACGCCGGGGCCGGTAAGGCGCGGGACACTAGCGGAAGGCCCCGGCACTTGCAAGCGTCGCCGTCCGGCGCTGCCGGCGCACCCCCGGAACGGTCGGGCGGCCTGCGGAAGCGGCTTGGACTCGGCCCGCAGGGCCGTGGAATCCTTGGGATTTCGGGGCTTGTGGCACCCCCGTGGTTCCAGTAATCTGCGAGTCGCTACGTTCGGGGGAACGGCCGGGCCGGGTGTCCATCGGGGGGCAATCCAGGCATCGGGTCGGGGACAGAGAGACTGGGCTCGCTCATGCACCGCAGGCCAAACACCATTCTGCGCCGCGCCATCGCGCTCGTCGGCGCAGTGCTGCTGCTCGCCAGCTGCGAGTTCGTCGATGAAGCCGTATTGCCGGCGGCGACCGGGACACCCTCGGGGTCCTCCGGGCAGGCCGGCGTGCCGCTGGGCACCACCAACTTCACCACGCCTGGCGTGACCAACTTCAAGTCGACCGGCACCGTGGTCGGCGAGCGGGTCAAGCAGCTGCGCGACCAGCTGCTCGAGCTGCAGAAGCAAATCACCACGGAAAACACGCAGTTGCAGGGGCTGCGCGCCAACGCGCGCAACTCGGCCGCCTACTATCATGGCCTGGTCGCCGGCATTAATGCGCGGCTGCAGGTCGGCACCACGCCGGGCAATCCCGAGTTGGTGCAGCAGTGGACCGAGGCGCAGGTCGAGCTGGAGCGTGTGAACCAGTCGATCTCGCAGATGAACGTGCTGCTGAACAACTCGGCCGCCAACGCGGCGCTCGGCGGCTACCTGCTGGAAGCCATCACCGCCACCTTCCAGGTGCGCGGCGCGGTCGATGCCGACCATGCCCAGCTGGTGGTGCTGCAGGACGAGACCAGCAAGACCGCGGTGGTCATCGACCGCCTGCAGGGCGAGCTGACCGACGACATCGCGCGCGCCACCAACTACGTGTCGCAGGAGCGCTCCAACCTCACCGCGCTGTCGGTCGCCATCGACAACGGCGAGTACATGGGGCAGAGCCTCTCGACCCTGACCTCGGGCGTGCCGGCGCCGGCCCCGGCCGGTGGTGGCGCCAGCCTGGTCGGCCAGCGCCAGCCGCTGGTGATCATCCGCTTCGACCGGCCGAACGTGGACTACGAGGCGATCCTCTACTCCGCCGTGTCGCAGGCGCTGGAACGTCGGCCCAACGCCGGCTTCGACCTGGTCGCCGTGGCCCCGGCCAGCGGCAACCCCACGACCAACGCCCAGCGCTCGCGCCACTATGCCGAGCAGGTGCTGCGCAGCCTGACCAACATGGGGCTGCCGGCCGACCGCGTGTCGATCTCCGCCACCGCCAGCGGGCAGGTCGGGGTCGACGAGGTCCACCTTTACGTCCGGTAGGCTACGGGTTTCTCAACCCCTAGGCGGCTGGCGGCTCCGCGCCGCCTCCAAATCCATCGCGCCCGCGTAGCTGCTTGCGTAACCCTGGTCGCCGGCTGCCCGCCGCCCTAGAGTCATGGCGGAGGCTCCGGCGACGACCCCGACGGGAGGCACCCATGCGCATCGTGACGGCCCTTGCCCTGCTGCTCTTCGCCCTGGCGCCGGCGCGCGCCGACGTGGCGCCAGCCGACCAGCAGGCGATTCGCGGCGTTATCCAGAACCAGCTCAAGGTCTTCCAGGCGGACGACGGCAACGGCGCCTTCAGCTATGCCTCGCCAGTCCTGCAGCAGTACTTCGGCGACGCGCAGACCTTCATGCAGATGGTGCAGCAGGGCTACGATCCGGTCTATCGTCCGCGCGAGGTCGAGTTCCAGGACCTCGAGCTGAGCGGCGAGACCATCATCCAGAAGGTTCTGTTCGTCGACCGCAACGGCAAGGCCTACCTCGCGCGCTACACCATGCAGCAGCTCGAGGACGGCTCCTGGAAGATCAACGGCGTCTGGCTGGAAGCCCTGCCCGACGTCAGCACCTGACGGCGCCGACCCCCACCCTGGGCGGCGGCGCCCTTGGCGAGGGGGACAGCGGGTGGAAGACGCGGCCGACCGGACCTTTCCGGTCTCCTGGGAGGAACTGCACCGCCATTCCAAGGCGCTGGCTTGGCGGTTGATGGACAAGGGCCCCTTCAAGGGCATCGTGGCGATCACCCGCGGCGGCCTGGTGCCGGCGGCCATTGTGGCGCGCGAGCTGGAGATCCGCGTGATCGAGACGGTGTCGATCGCCAGCTATGACGAGCAGCGGCAGGGCGAGCTGGTGATCCTCAAGGCGCCCAATGCCGGCGACGGCACCGGCTGGCTGCTGATCGACGACCTGGTCGATACCGGCAAGACCGCGCAGGCGGTGCGCAAGCTGTTGCCCAATGCGCACTTCGCTACGGTCTATGCCAAGCCGTCCGGGCGGCCGCTGGTCGACAGCTTCATCACCGAGGTCAGCCAGGACACCTGGATCAACTTCCCCTGGGACCTGGCACCGCAGACCATCGCACCGCTGGCGCGCCGCCGGGCGCCGCCGGCCTGAGATGCGGGCCTGAGATGCGGGGCCTGAGACGCGGGGCCTGAGACGCCGCTAGCCGGCGGTGGCCAGCGTCTCCAGCGCGTCGCGGCGGGTCAGGGCGACCTTGCCGGCGGGCAGCAGCTGGATCAGGCCGTCGCCCTTCAGCCGGGTGAAGCTGCGGCTTACGGTTTCCGTGGTCAGGCCCAGGTAGTCGGCGATGTCGGTGCGGCTCATCGGCACCGGCACGGGATCGGCCGTGGCGCCGCGCTGGCTGGCCCGGCGCGACAGCAGCAGCAGGAACGACGCGACGCGTTCCCGCGCCGTCTTGCGGCCCAGCAGCAGCATCTGTTCCTGCGCTTCGGCCAGCTCGTGGCTGGCCTTGCTCAACAGGCGGCGCTCCATCTCCGGATGGCGGGTCAGCAGGCCGTCGATCTGCCGGCGCTGGAAGCGGCACAGGCGGGCCGGCGTCACCGCCTCGGCGGAGAAGGCATAGGTCTGCTGGTTGGCGAGGCCAAGGAAATCCCCGGCGAACAGGAAACCGGTGACCTGGCGTCGTCCATCGGGCAGCAGCTTGAAGATCTTCAGCGTGCCCTCGGTCACGTTGAACACGTGTTCCGCCGCCTCGCCCTCGTCGAACAGCGTCTCGCTGGCGGCCAGCGCCACCTGGGTGGAGAGCATCTCGACCTCGGCCATGCCGGCCGGGTTCAGCGGCGCGCAGACCGTCAGGCCGCGCACCGCGCAGGCCGCGCAGGACCCCGGCCGACCGCCGGGGCGCGGCGCCGCCGGCTTCATCGGCACCACGGATCGCACGTTCTTGCTGTCGGGCACGGGAGTCCCTTCCTGCCACCTTGGCATCGCCAGCCTAGCGCGCGCTTGACGCAGATCAAGGTGGCAAGCGGCTACTATGGCCCAAGCTGGCGGCCACGACCACTTTGCGCAGCACCTTGCCCCAAGGGGAAGTACCAGACGTGCCGCATCTGCTTGTCCGCGACTTGGCGCCGGGACGCTTCGACCAGGCCTTTCCCTTGGCCCGGGCGGCGAACCCGCAGCTGACCCTGGCGGCCTGGCGGCACTTCCTGCGCGCGCTGAAGGCGGAGGGCGGCGGCGTCCTGGCGGTGCAGAACCGGCGTGGCGTGCTGCTGGGCATCGCCGTCTACCGGCTGCGCCCATCCCTGACCGAGGGGCCCTGCCTGGACAGCGACCCGGTCGTGGTCTTCGACCTGGTCGGCGGCGCCGCCATCGCGCAGCGCCTGGTGGCGGCCCTGGAAAGCCGGGCAACGGACCTCGGTTGCAGCAGCCTGACGACGCATCTGCTGACCGCGCCCGGCGCACCGGGGGAAACCCCGCTGCACCGCGCTTTCGCGCTGCAGGGCCACCGCGTCGAGGCGACGCGCCTGTGCAAGCGCCTGGCACCGCAGCGCCCCAACTAGCCGCCGGCGACCAACAGCTTGCCGCCTGGAAGGCTTGGCGGCATCGGGACAAGGGCGAATACTGGTCAGCCCTGTTGCCGCCTGGAGCCCGCCATGCCCTGCCGCCCGATCGCCGCCGCGCTCGTCCTCCTGCTGCTCTGGCCGGCGGGGCTGCGCGCCGACCAGGCGGCGCCCGAGGCCGCCACACCGCTGGGCGAGGCCAGCCTGGCCACGGCGCAACACCAGCTCGTAGTCACCGCCAATCCCCTGGCCAGCGCCGCGGCGCAGGGCATCCTGCGCGACGGTGGCTCAGCGGCCGACGCCGCCATCGCCGCGCTGCTGGTCTTGGGCCTGGTGGAGCCGCAGTCCTCCGGCCTTGGCGGCGGCGCCTATTGGCTGCAGTTCGATGCCCAGGCGGGCGCGCTGCAGGCCTACGACGGGCGGGAGACCGCGCCGGCCACGGCGACGCCCGACTGGTTCCTCGACACCGCCGGCCAACCGCGCGATTTCCTGGAGGCGGTGAAGAGCGGCCGCTCGGTCGGCGTGCCGGGCTTCGTCGCCCTGCTGAGGCTGGTGCACCTGCGCCACGGGCGCCTGCCCTGGGCGGATCTCTTCGCACCGGCCATCGTGCTGGCCGCTGACGGCTTCCAGGTTTCGCCACGGCTGGTCGCGCTGCTGACCGACGATCCCGTGCTGGCGGCCAATCCCGATGCGACACGCTTCTTCTACGATGCCCAGGGTCGGCCGCCGGCGGCCGGCGACTGGCTGGTCAACCCGGCCTATGCCGCGGTGCTGCGCCTGCTGGCGGCCGAGGGGCCGGCGGCCTTCTACCAGGGCCCGATCGCCGCCGCGATCGTGGCCGCCGCCAACGCCGGCGAGGCCAGCCCGACGCTCAGCCTGGACGATCTGGCGGGCTATCAGGCCCGCGAGCGCCAGGTGGTCTGCCTGCCCTATCGCGCCTTCCAGGTCTGTGGCCATGGACCCTCGACCTCGGGCGGCGTGACCACGCTGGAGATCCTGGGCGTGCTGGCGCAGTTCACCCTGCCGGGCCCGGCGATGGCGCCGGCCGACCTGCACCTGCTGGCCGAGGCCAGCCGCCTGGCCTTCGCCGACCGCAATGCCTACCTGGCCGATCCCGACTTCGTGCCGCAGCCGGTGGCGGAACTGCTCGACCCCGCCTATCTGCGGCGCCGCGCCGCGCTGGTGCAGCCGGACCGCAGCCTGGGTCTGGCCGAACCTGGGCTGCCACAGAAGCAGGGGCGCCTCGACGATGGCGTCGGGCCGCCTTCGACCTCGCACCTGGTGGTGATCGACCAGTGGGGCGACGCGGTGTCGGTCACCGCCTCGATCGAAAGCGCCTTCGGCTCCGGCCGGCTGGTGACGCTGCCCGGTCTGGCCGGCGGCTTCCTGCTGAACAACGAGCTGACCGACTTCTCCTTCCGGCCGGTGGACGAGGCCGGCCAGCCGGTGGCCAACCGGGTGGAGCCCGGCAAGCGGCCGCGCAGCTCGATGGACCCGGTGATCGTGCTGGGCGGCGATGGCAAGGTGGCCTTCGCGCTGGGCTCGCCAGGCGGCAGCCGGATCATCGGCTACGTCGCCCAGGCACTGGTGGCGCTGATCGACTGGAACCTCGACCCCGCCGCCGCCGCCAGCCTGCCGCACGTACTGAACCGCAACGGCAAGACCGAGCTGGAGCAGGACCGTGGCCTGGCCGACCTGGCGGCCGCGCTGGCCGCGCTGGGCCACGAGACCCGCGAGGCCGAGATGTCGAGCGGCCTGGCCATCCTCAAGGTCACGCCGGACGGCCTGCAGGGCGCCGCCGACCCCCGCCGCGAGGGGGTCGCGCTGGGGGATTAGCGGCGCCGGAACGGGACTGCAAGCACTGGACCGGGCAGCGCGGCGGGGCGAGGTGCGATGGCGGCGTTACCCAGGCGCGCGTGCCGCAACATTGACTTGCCTGGCCTTTCCCCTTTTGATCCCCCGGCCGGCCGGG
The DNA here is from genome assembly GCA_038363005.1 of Rhodospirillales bacterium. Taxonomy (GTDB): domain Bacteria; phylum Pseudomonadota; class Alphaproteobacteria; order Kiloniellales; family JACOMY01; genus JAKOWB01. The sequence continues at coordinate 56,559 of JBBQBI010000013.1, read as the reverse complement.
AAAGCCTTCCCGGCGGAACCGTGACTGTCTGACTGAAAGGACCTGTTCCGTGACCAGCGCGCTGATGCCGACCTACAACCGCGCGGATCTCGCCTTCGATCGTGGCGAGGGGGCTTATCTGATCTCCACGGACGGGCGACGTTATCTGGATTTCGCGGCCGGCATCGCGGTGAACTCGCTGGGCCACAGCCATCCGCACCTGGTCGCGGCGCTGGAGGCGCAGGGCCGCAAGCTCTGGCACGTCTCCAACCTCTACCGGATTCCGGAGGGCGAGACGCTGGCCACGCGGCTCTGCGCCGCCTCCTTCGCCGACAAGGTGTTCTTCGGCAACTCCGGCGCCGAGGCCATCGAGTGCGGCATCAAGGTCGTTCGCAAGTATCACGACGACACCGGCAATCCCGGCCGCTGGAAGATCATCGGCGCCAACGGCGCCTTCCATGGCCGCACGCTGACGGCGCTGGCCGCGGCCGGCAATCCGAAGTACCTGGCCGGCTTCGCGCCGGACGTGCCGGGCTTCGTGCATGTTGCTTTCAACAACCTGAACGAGATGCGCGCGGCGATCGACGACGAGACCGCGGCGATCCTGGTGGAGCCGATCCAGGGCGAGGGCGGCATCCGCGCCGGCTCGCTCGACTACCTCAAGGCGCTGCGCCAGATCTGCGACGAGTTCGGCCTGCTGCTGTTCTTCGACGAGGTGCAGTGTGGCATGGGCCGCACCGGCAAGCTCTTCGCCCACGAATGGGCCGGCATCACGCCGGACGTGCTGGCGACGGCCAAGGGCATCGGCGGCGGCTTCCCGCTGGGCGCCTGCCTGGCCACCGACAAGGCCTGCGCCGGCATGACCGCCGGCACGCATGGCTCGACCTATGGCGGCAACCCGCTGGCCATGGCGGTGGGCAACGCGGTGCTCGACGTGCTGCTGGCCGACGGCTTCCTTGCCGGGGTGGAGCGCAACGGCCGGCTGCTCAAGGGCAAGCTGGAAGAGCTGGTGCGCCGCCATCCGAAGATCTTCACCGAGGCACGTGGCCAGGGCCTGATCCTGGGCCTGAAGTGCGAGCCGCCGGCCGGCGAACTGCAGGTCATGCTGCGCCAGGCCGGGCTGCTCACCGTCACCGCCGGCGAGAACGTCATCCGCATCGTGCCGCCGCTGGTCATCGGCGAAGCCGAGATCGGCGAGGCGGTGGCCATCATCGACAAGGTCGCCACCGCCTATGCTGCCGAAAAGCTCAAGGGGGCGGCTTGATGGGTGGGGAGCAGAAGTCCCGCCCGAATCACTTCCTCGACCTTGATCGCCTCGACCCCAAGACGCTGCGGGAGATCCTGGAGCGCGGCAAGGCTTTCAAGCGTGGTGAGGTCGTCGGTGGCGTGGAGAAGCCGCTGGCCGGCAAGGCCATCGCGCTGATCTTCGAGAAGCCCTCGACGCGCACCCGCGTGTCCTTCGAGGTCGGCATCCAGCAGCTCGGCGGCCAGGCCGTAGTGTTGGAGCCCTCGGGCACCCAGATCGGCCGCGGCGAGACCGTGGCCGATACGGCGCGCGTGCTGTCGCGCTACGTCGACGCCATCATGATTCGCACCACGCGCGAGGAGAAGCTGCTGGAGCTGGCCGACTATGCCACCGTGCCGGTGATCAACGGCCTGACCGACCGCACGCATCCCTGCCAGCTGATGGCCGATGTCATGACCTTCGAGGAGCACTGCGGCGCCATCGCCGGCAAGACGGTGGCCTGGGTCGGCGACGGCAACAACATGGCGGCCTCGTGGATTCACGCTGCCACGCGCTTCGGCTTCCAGCTCAAGCTGGCTTGCCCGGAGAGCCTGGTGCCGAGCGGCCAGGTGCTGGGCTGGGCCAAGGCCGAGGGCGGCCAGGTGCTGGTCACCCACAAAGTCAGCGAAGCGGTCACCGGCGCCGACTGCGTGGTCACCGATACCTGGGTTTCGATGGGCGACGACGTCGGCGACAGCGAGCGTCGCGCCAAGGAGCTGGCGCCCTATCAGGTCAACGCCGACGTCATGCGCCAGGCCGCGCCGGGCGCCGTCTTCATGCACTGCCTGCCGGCCTATCGCGGCAAGGAGGTCTCGGCCGCGGTGATGGACGGGCCGCAGTCGGTGGTGTGGGACGAAGCGGAGAACCGGCTGCACGCGCAGAAGGGCATCCTCGCCTGGTGCCTCGGACTGTGACCTCGCCGACGTCCGCCGCCGCGCCGTCAGATGACGCGGTGCTGCCCTTCCTGTTGCCCTCCGCCGGGGTGCGCGGGCGGCTGGTGCGCCTGGGCGCCGCCGCCGACGAGATCCTGACGCGCCATGCCTACGAAGGGCCAGTGGCGCGGCTGCTGGCCGAGCTGCTGGTGCTGACCGGCGGCCTTGGCTCGCTGATGAAGTTCGACGGCATCTTCACCATCCAGACCAAGGGCGACGGCGCGGTGCGCCTGATGGTGGCCGACCTGACCAGCGCCGGCAGCCTGCGGGCCTATGCCGAGGTCAAACACGACGTCGTGGCGAAGCTGCTGGAGCGCGAGCCGGCGCCTTCGCTGCCGCGACTCTGCGGTGCCGGCTACCTGGCCTTCACGGTCGAGCAGCAAGAGGTCTCGCAGCGCTACCAGGGCATCGTCGCGCTGGAGGGCCAGAACCTCAGTGACTGCTTCCTGCACTACTTCCGCCAGAGCGAGCAGCTGCCGACCGCCATCCACGTCGCCGCGCAACAGGTCGAGGGCAGATGGCGCGCCGCCGCGCTGATTCTGCAGCGCCTGCCGGCCAGCGAACATCCCGGTGTCAGCGGCAGCGACGAGGTGGCGCTCGACGAGGCGCGGCAGGAGGGGTGGCGCCGCGCCACCATCCTGATGGCGACCTTGACCGACGCCGAGCTGCTGGACCCGCTGCTGGAGTCCGACCGCCTGCTGTGGCGGCTGTTCCATGAAGAGGGGCTGGAGCTGCAGCCGCCGCGCGCGCTGGCCGCCGCCTGCCGCTGCTCGCGTGCCCGCATCGAGCCGGTGCTGGCCTCGCTGACCGGCGAGGAGCTGCAGGAGATGACGGTCGACGGCAGGATCACCGTCACCTGCCAGTTCTGCAACCGCGCCTATGACTTCACGCCCGATGACGTCGCCGCGCTGAAGCGCTGAGGCGTTGCCGCGGCCGTCACAGCGGCCGGCTGCTGACCGTCAGCGTGATGAAGTCGATGCCGTGATACTGCTGATGCCGCATCTCCTCGACGATGGAGCGCAGGATGCGGAAGGACAAGGCGTCCTCGCTCGGCGTCTCGCCGGCTGCCGTCACCTCGGCCAGCGCGTCGGAGAGATTGGCGCCAAGCGGCCCCACCACGATGTCGAGCTCGATCAGCGCCGCGTCGCGCCGCGCCTCGATGCGCAGCTGTCGCGGCGCCGCGCCGGGCGGGCTGTGCTCCAGCATCACCAGCAGCGTCTCCTCGGCGGCGAGCTGCAGCCGGTGGCTTGCGGCGCGGTCCCAGCCGGCGGCCCGGGCCACGCCCTGCAGGAAGCCTTGCACCGCCGGCAGCGCGGCCGTCTCCAGCCGCGCTTGCAGTCGCTCGCGCCGGCCGCCCTTGAGCCGAAGCATCAGGGTCATCAGCACCGCGACCAGCGTGCCAGTGGTCATGCCGTTGCTCAGCAGCGAGGCTGCCCAGCCCGGTAGCAGGTCATAGAAGACGACCTTGTCCTGGAAGCCGATGCCGAGCCACAGGCTCATGCCCACCACCAGCGACCTTTCGAAGGTGGCACCCTCCTCCAGCGCCAGCTGCAGGCCGTGCATGAAGAGCATCACCAGCAGCACCAGGATGTAGGCCGCCACCACCGGGTTGGGTACCGCCAGCAGCACCGCCGCGACCTTGGGCGAGAAGGCCAGCAGCACCAGGAAGAAACCGCCCCAGATAGCGACGCGCCGGGCCGCCACGCCGGTCATCTCCACCACCGAGATCGAGGTCGAGTAGGTGGTGTTGGGCAGCGTGCCGGCCAGGCCGGAAAGCAGGTTGCCCAGGCCGTCGGCATAGACCGCGCCCTGCACCGCGCGGAAGTCCACGGCCCGCGGCTTGCGGAAGGAGACACGCTGGATGGCGATGCCGTCGCCGAAGGTCTCGATGGCGCCGACCACGGTGACGATGAGGAAGCCCGGCAGCAGCGCCCAGAAGGCCGGCCCGAAGCCGAGGTCAAGTCCGGGCCAGGCGATGTCGGGCAGGCCCAGCCAGTCGGCGGCGCCGATCGGCTGGGCGTCGTAGACCCCGAAGCCGATGGCCAGGGCAGTGCCGGCGAGTAGGCCGAAGAGCGGTGACCAGAGGCGCCAGCGCCGGGCGCCGAACAGCGAGACGCCGAGGATGACCAGCAAGGTCAACAGCGCACTGGCTGGCGCCCCCAGCGGATCGACGGCGGTGGCGCTCGCGGGGACCTGCTGCAGCATGCGGAAGACGATCGGCATGACTGTCACGGCGATCAGCATGATGCAGGTGCCGCCCACGGTCGGCGTCACGATGCGGCGCAGCAGGCCCAGGTTCGCCGCCAGAGGGAACTGCAGCAGCGAGGAGACAACGATCAGCGTCATCAGCAGCGCAGCGCCGCCTTGCAGCAAGGCCTCGATGCCGACCGAGATGAAGGCGCCAGACGTGCCCATGAAGAGCACATAGCCGGCGCCGATGCGCCAGACCGGCCGCGCCTGCAGCATGGTGGTGAGGCCACTGATCAGCAGCGCGGCGAAGATCGACCAGGCAGTGGTGGCAGCGTCGGCATTGCCGGCGCGCAGCACGATGACCGGCGTGAAGACGATGCCGGAAATGATCAGCGCCACGCTTTGCGCACCCAGCGCCGCGGACAGCGCCTGCGGTGGCTTCTCATGCGCCTCGTAGCGGACCGTTCCTTCGGTGTGCCCCGTCATCCCCTGCCCCTCGCAACCCAAGGCGAGAGGAAAGCCAATTGGCCGCGCTGGGTAAAGCCAGAATCAGGCCGCGCTCCGCGCCCAGTCGATCAGGCGGCGCTGGAAGGCGGTGCCGGCCTCAAGCTGCGCCAGCGAGATGAATTCGTCCGGCTGGTGCGCCTGGTCGATCGAGCCGGGACCGCAGATCACGGTGGAGAAGCCGGCCTGCTGGAATTGACCGCCCTCTGTGGCATAGGACACCACGCTGGCGCGGTTGGCGCCCGACAGGTGGCGCACCAGCGCCTCGGCCGCGCCGTCCGATTCCGGCAGTAGCGGTGGCACCGAGGCGCGCTCCTCGATGGCGATCGAGGCGTCGGGCGCGTGGCGCTTCAGCCAGGGCTCCACCGTGCCGTGGCAGTAGCTGACGAACGCCTGCAAGATCGCCTGGCCTCTGTCGCCAGGGTGGACGCGGTACTCGAAGACGAACCAGCAGTCGCGCGGCACGATGTTGGAAGCCGTGCCACCATGGATCACGCCGACGTTGAAGGTGGTGTAGGGCGGCTGGAAGCCGCTGTCGGCGAAGGGCGCGGCTTCGCGCTCCACCGCCATCTCATAAAGCCTGTTGATCAGCCGACCGGCGGCGATGTTGGCGTTGGCGCCGCGGTGCGGCTGGCTGGAGTGCACCTCGTGGCCGCGGATGCGCACGTAGTGCGAGGTGATGCCCTTGTGGGCGTTGACGATCTGCATCTCGCTGGGCTCGCCGATGATTACCGCGCGCGGGCGCGGCAGTTCGTGCACCATGGTCTCGATCATGCGGCCTACACCCAGGCAGCCGACCTCCTCGTCGTAGGAGATGGCGAAGTGCAGCGGCGCGGTCAGCGGTCGCGCCAGCATCTCCGGCAGCAGCGCCAGGCCGATGGCCAGGAAGGCCTTCATGTCGCAGGTGCCGCGGCCGAACAGCTTGCCGTCGCGCTCCACCAGGGCGAAGGGATCGCTGCTCCAGGGCTGGCCGGCGACCGGCACCACGTCGCTGTGGCCGGACAGCACCACGCCGCCCGGCGCGTCGCCGCCCACCGTGGCCAGCAGGTTGGCCTTCTGCCCGGTGGCATCGGGCACCCGCCGGTGCGGCACGCCCCAGGCATCGAGGTAATCCTCGACGAACTCGATCAGCGCCAGGTTGCTGAGCGCCGAAGTGGTGTCGAAGGCGACCAGGCGGGCCAGCATCTCGCGCGGGCTGTAGCGGGGCTTGCTCATCGGGCTGTCTCCTAGCCGCGCCAGAAGCTGCGGGTCAGCAGTACCACCAGGGTCAAGAGCTCGAGGCGGCCCAGCAGCATGCCGCCGACCAGCCACCACTTGGCGAGGCCCGGCAGGTCGCTGAAGTTGCCGGCGGCAACCAGCGGATCGCCCAGCCCGGGCCCGACATTGGCCAGCGCGCTGGCGGCGGCCGACAGCGCGGTGGTGAAGTCCAGGCCCATGATTCCGAGGCCGGCGGCCAGCACGATGTAGGCCAGGCCATAGAGGAAGAAGAAGCCGATGACCTGGTCGCTGACTTCGTCCGGCACCGGCCGGCGGTTGAAGTAGGCGATGAAGACGCCGTGCGGCTGCGTCAGGCGGCGCAGCTGCGCCTGGGCGATGGAGATGAAGACCTGCACGCGGAAGATCTTGACGCCGCTGGTGGTCGAGCCGGCGCCACCGCCGACGAACATCAACAACAGCAGCACCGCGGTGGGGAAGCCGCCCCAGTGCGTCGGATCCTCGGTCAGGAAGCCGGTGCCGGTCATCATCGAGATGGTGGCGAAGAGGCTGGTGCGCAGCGCCGTACCGCCGGCATAGAGGTGGTGGGTCACCAGCCAGACCGCGATCATCAGCGCGGCGACGAGCAGCAGGCCGAGCAGCCAGCGCACCTGGCCGTCGCGCAGGATCGCCAGCGGGTTGCCGTTGGCGGCGCGCAGGAAGACCACGAAGGGCATGGCGCCGACCAGCATCAGCAGCGCCAGCACCGCCTCGATGCTGGCCGAGCCATAGATCGCGATGGAGCTGTCGTGCGTCGAGAAGCCGCCGGTGGAGATCGCCGACATGGCATGCGCCACGGCGTCGAAGGGATTCATACCGACGGCCCAGAGGCCGATGGCGCCCAGGGCCGTCAGCACGACATAGACCACCGCCACGCCGGCGCCGATCTCGGCGGCGCGCGGCAACACCTGCTCGGCGGCGAAGGCCTCGACGCGAAACAGCTGCATGCCGCCGACCTGCAGGATCGGCAGCACCGCCAGCGCCATCACGATGATACCGATGCCGCCCAACCAGTTGAGGATGGCACGCCAGATGAGGATGCCCGGCGCCATCTTGTCCAGGCCCTCCATGACCGTTGCCCCGGTCGTGGTGATGCCCGACATGGATTCGAAGACCGCGTCGGTGAAGCCAAGGCCGGGGTGGGCGAAGACGAAGGGCAGGGCGCCGAACAGCGCCACCAGGATCCAGGAGATGTTGGCGATCAGAAAGCCCTGGCGCAGCCCGAAGCCGCGCCAGCCGACATCGCGGTTGGCCAGCAGCAGGGCGACGCCGACGAAGAGCGTGACCGCGGCGGCGGCGGCGAATGCCTGCCAGTCGGGCGAGCCGGTGGCGAGGTCGAGCGCGGTCGGCACCAGCATGGCCACGGCCAGGATCGCCAGCAGCGCACCGGCGATCGAGAAGACGGGGCGGAGGTCGAGCATGCCGGCGGCGCCCGCGGGGCCTTGGCGTCAGCTGTTCTGCAGCGCGTGGCGATCGTGGCCCAGCAGGGCCAGGAATTCGCGCCGCGTCGAGGGCGAGGAGCGGAACAGGCCCAGCATGCGGCTGGTCACCATGGTGACGCCCGGCTTGTGGACGCCGCGCGTGGTCATGCACTGGTGCGCCGCCTCGACCACCACGCCGACCCCCTTGGGGTCCAGCACCTCGGCGATGGCGTTGGCGATCTGCGCCGTCATCTTCTCCTGGATCTGCAGGCGGCGGGCAAAGGCGTCGACCACGCGGGCCAGCTTGGAAATGCCGACCACGCGCTTCTTCGGCAGGTAGCCGATGTGCACCCGGCCGATGATCGGCAGCATGTGGTGCTCGCAGTGCGACTCGAAGCGGATGTCGCGCAGCAGCACCATCTCGTCATAGCCGTCGACCTCCTCGAAGGTGCGCGACAGCAGCTCCACCGGGTCGACCGCGTAGCCGGAGAAGTGGTCCTCGTAGGAGCGGATGACGCGGTCCGGCGTCCCCAGCAGGCCTTCGCGCTGCGGGTCGTCGCCGGCGAAGCGGATCAGGGTCTCGACCGCGGACAGGGCCGCTTCGCGACTCGGAAGCCCCTTGGGCGAAGCACCTTTGGCCATGGGGATACTGCTCCTTAGGTGGGCGGCCGGCCGGTGATCGCCTGGCGGACAGGCCGGCAGCCGCGGTCGTCAGTTGAGCCGTTTGGCCTGGTAGGGACTGTCGAGCGAGAAGGCGGGAATCGCCACCTCGAAACGCGTGCCGTCCGGCCGTTCCATCTCGTAGCTACCCTGCATGATGCCCGAAGGCGTCGGCAGCGGCGTGCCGCTGGTGTACTCGAAGCGCTCACCGGGGGCCAGCACCGGCTGTTCGCCGACCACGCCGGGGCCGCGCACTTCCTTCATTCGGCCAACTGCATCGGTGATGCGCCAGTGGCGATTGCGCAGTTGCACTGTCTCGCCGCCCTGGTTCTCGATCTTTACGTGATAGGCCCAGACGTAGTGGTTGTCGGAGGGCTGCGACTGCTCGTCGAGATAGACCGGCTGCACCGACACACGAATCTGCAGGGTTGTGGCGCTGTAGGAGTCGTCGGCCAAGGGCGGGGTCTGCTTTCGCTGCTGCGGGCTGGCCGGTTGGCCTGCCGCGGTACCCGCATCTTAGGCCGCTGCCTCGTTGGCTCAAGGGGCAAGCACCGGAGTTATTCCGCAGCTTGCCGTTTGGGCCAGGTGTCAAATCAGGGAGTCAAAAAGGAAACGGCGCCGCGCGAAGCGCGGCGCCGTCCCCGGAACCTAGGCTTAGATCGTGATTACTGGATCACGATCACCGCACGGCGGTTGGCCTGCTCACGCACGCCGTCACCGGTCGGAACTGCCAGTTCGCTTTCACCGCGACCGGCCACCGAGACGTTCGCTGCCGGTACGCCACGGGCGACCAGAGCGTCCTTCACGGAGTTGGCACGACGCAGCGACAGGGCGAGGTTGTACTCGTTCGAGCCAGAGGTGTCGGTATGACCCGTCACCGAGAACTCGTTCACGCCCATCTTGGAAGCAGCAGCCACGGCCTTGTCGATCTCGGCCTGGGCAGCAGCGGTCAGTGCCGAGCTGTCGAACGCGAAGTAGACAGTGTAGGGCTCAGCGCCACCGTTACCCATCGCCGCTTCGAGGTCGGCGAGGGCCTTGTAGAACTCGTCACGGCAAGCCGCGATGTGGTCCAGCTGCCAGCCTTCTTCCTGCTGTTCGATCCAGCAGTCGAAGCGGCCCTGGGCATGCGCAGCGATCTCCGGGGCCACCGTGCGGCCACCGGCATCGAGCAGGCTGACGAGCTTGGCACGAGCAGCAGAGAGCTCCTCGGCTTCAGCACCATCGACCGCCCAGTCTTCAACCAGCTCGGGCGCAACTTCTTCACCACCAGCGGCCCGGAGGCCCTTGCCGGCGAAGTAGCCCGCGTCGATCCAGTCGTACATCTCGTCCGCCTCGAAGGCGACGATCTGCCGATATTCTTCCGTCAACGCCTGAGAGAACGGAGAACCCGTTGCCTCAACAGTGCGCATCGCCTCGATGTCGGAGTACGCGCAGCCGCCCAGAAGTCCGAGCGCCGCGACGGCTCCAATCACATTAAAACGGGCCATTGATCCGTCCCTCCTTCGCCTCAAGCTCCGTAACTTGAAGGGTTTTAACCAGATGCCTTAGCGGTTGGTCAAGGCAAGCGGAGAAGCCCGTTGCCCCCCTTCGAACACCCGCAAGCCCAGTCTAGAAACCCTTGTCTCAACTGTCAAAACGCGCCATCGCCAAGTTGGTGCAGGGCAAGCGGATATTATCCTCTCTGTGGCCATAATGCCACAGGAACCAGAGTCTAGACGGTAGATTCATGATTCTGGCAGCAGTTTTATGGTCTTGGCGCCCAGCGCGGCGGCTTCCGCCGGGTCGTGGGAGACCAGCAGGCAGGGCAGGGCGGCGCGGCGGACCTGGGCGGCGACCAGGGCGCGGATCTCCGCGCGCAGCACCGGGTCCAGGGCGGCGAAGGGTTCGTCCAGCAGCAGCGCACGCGGGCCCGAGAGCAGCGTGCGCAGCAGCGCCACGCGGGCGCGCTGCCCGCCCGAGAGGGTCGCCGGATCGCGCTCGCCATAGTCCGCCAGCTGGGCCTCGGCCAGGGTCGCGGCGATGCGCGCGCGGCGTGCCTGGCGCGTCTCGCCGGGCCGCCGCGGCAATGCGAACCCCAGATTCTCGCCCACCGTCAGGTGCGGCAGCAGCAGCGCCTCCTGGAACAGCAGGCCCAGGTGGCGCGACTCCGGCGGCAGGCCGCGCAGGTCCTGGCCATCCAGCCACCAGTCGCCCTCCAGCTGGAAGCGCGCCGGCAGCAGGCCACAGAGCGCCAGCAACAGGCTCGACTTGCCGCTGCCCGAGGGGCCGGTCAGCAGCAGCACCTCGCCGGGCGCCACCGCCAGGTCGAGCGGACGGAACAGGCGCCGCCCGTCGAGGCGCAGCGCCAGGGCGCGCGCGGTCAGGCCGGCGCTCATGTGATGGCACCCTGAGGTGGGCGCCGGAAGCGCCGCGGCCGGCCGAGCGACAGCGCCAGCAGGAAGGCGAGCAGCGGCAGCAGCGCCTGCAGCAGCGCCAGCGCCGCCAGCAGTCGGCGATCGCCGCCACTGGACAGCGCCACCGCCTCGGTCGCCAGGGTGGGAAAGCGGCCGCCGCCGGCCACCAGGGTCGGCAGGTAGAGCGCCACCGAGACGGCGATACCGATCGCCGCCGCCGCCAGCAGCGGCGCCCGCGCCAGCGGCAGGCGCACGCGCCAGAACACCGCGCCGCGTCGCAGCCCCAGGGCGCGCGCGCTCAAGGCATGGCGCGGGTCGATGCGCCGCCAGGGCCCGGCCAGCGCGATGAAAACATAGGGCAGCACATAGACCAGATGCGACCACAGCAGCGCCGGCCAGCTGCCAATCGCCCGTGCACCGGCCAGCGCCGCGCCCCAGCCCAGCGCCAGGGCGACCGGCGGCGCCAGCAGCGGCAGATAGAGCAGCAGCGTGGCGCCCCGTCCGGCCGGCCGGCCGCTCAAGGTCTCGTGCTCCAGCGCCAGCAGGGTCAGCAGCAGCGCCAGCCCGGTGGTGGCCAGCGCCAGCAGCGCGGTGCCGCCCAGCGTGCTGGCCACCAGCGGCCCCTGGCGTTGCCAGAGCTCGGCCGACCAGAGCTGCGGCAGCGCGGCGGGAAAGCGCCACTGCCCAGCTAGCGACCACAGCGGCAGCACCAGCAGCGCGCCCAGGCCGAGCAATAGCAGCAGCCAGGCCAGGCCGCCGCCGGCCCGGCTCCAGCCCAGCCGGCCACGGCCGCCACGCGCGGCCCAGGCGCGGCCCAGGCGGCCCAGCCGCCGCTCACCTTGGCGCCAGACCAGCAGTGCCAGCGCCACCAGCAGGACCTGCAGCAGGCTGCCGGCGGCGGCGCGCGGCCACAGCGCCAGGCTGGGATCCTGCGCCCAGGTCAGCAGCAGCACCGCCAGGGTCGGCGGCTGGGTCGGCCCCAACACCAGCGCCACCTCGTAGGTGCCCAGCCCATAGGCCAGCACGGCATAGAGCGGCCAGCGCAGCTTAGGATAGAGTGCCGGCAGCGCCACCTTGAACCAGGCGGCGGCCGGACCCTGGCCCAGGCTGCGCGCCACCAGCAGGCGGCGCTCCACCTCGCCCTCGCCCAGGCCGGCCAGCGCCACCAGAAGCAGGAAGGGTGTCTCCTTCACCGCCAGCCCGAGGATCAGCGCCAGGCCGGCCGGATCGTTCAGCAGCAGCAGGTCGGGCGGGCGCTGCCAGCCGGTGGCCCAGGGCGACAGCAGCCGGGCGATCCAGCCCGAGGGCGCGATCAGGAAAGCCAGGCCGACGGCCACGGCCAGCGGCGGTACGGCGACGAGCGGCGCCACCAGGCGCCCGAGCCAGCGGCGCAGCCGCAGCCCGGCGCCGGCCAGCAGCAGCAATGTGGCGGCCAGGGCCAGCAGGGTCGCGGCGAAGCCGCTCGTCAGCGAACGGGCGACCGCCGGCCACAGGCCGGGCGCATCGAAGAGGTCCTGCCAGACCGTCGCGGCGCCGTTCGTCGCGCCCAGCGGCGCCCAGAGTCCGAGTGCTGCCAGCAGCAGGCTGCCGAGGCCACTGGCCACCGGCAGCACCAGCAGCAGCACGAGCAGGATGGGTCCCAGGCGCGTCAGCGGGCTGCCCCAGGATCACAGCGCATCGAGGTCAGCGCGCATAGCGTTCCAGCCAAGCCGCCTCAAGCTGCTCGGTCCAGGCTGGATGCGGTTCGGGCAGCGGCGGCGGTAGGGCGCCGGCCAGTGTGGTCAGCGGCGGCGGCAGCAGCGCCGAAAGCTGATCCAGCCGGGCGGGATCCAGCACCGGCGGATCGCCCCAGATCTGCGGGTCGGCCTTGCGGGCCTGCGCCTCGGGCGACAGCAGGAAGTCGATGGCGACCAGCGCGCCGGCGGCGGCGCGGGCGTTGTAGGGAATCGCCAGGAAATGCGTGTTGGCCAGCCCGCCCTGGTCCAGCAGGTAGGCCCGCACGCTGTTCGGCAACAGACCCTGGCGGCGCGCCGAATCGGCATCGCCAGGATTGAACGACAGCGCGAAGTCGACCTCGCCGTCGGACAGCAGCTGGCGCAACGCCGGACCGCTGGGCGGGAAGACCTGGCCGCCGCGCCAGAGCTGCGGGTGCAGCCGGTCGAGCCAGGCCCAGAGTGGCGCGGTGGCGGTGGCGAAGGCCGCGGCATCCGCCGGCGGCCGTGTCAGGTCGGTGCCGGGCGGTGCCAGGGCATAGAGCACTTGCTTCAGGAAGGTGGTGCCGATGAAGTCGGGTGGCGCTGGATAGCTGAAGCGGCCCGGGTGCGCCGTGGCCCAGGCCAGCAGCGCCGCCAGGTCGGCCGGCGGCTCCGCTACCGTGGCGCTGTCGTAGATCACGTTGAACAGCGCGCCGCCCCAGGGCGCCTCGTAGCCGTCGGTCGGCACGGTGAAGTCGTGCGTCAGCGCCGGATTGCCGGCCAGGTCCAGGCGTTCAGCCGCCGGCAAGCGCTGGACGAAGGGGCCATAGAGCAGCGCGCCCTGGCGCATCGCGGCGAAGTTGGCGCCGTTGATCCAGATGAGGTCGATGCTGCCGGCCTGGTCGGCACCCGCTGCCCGCTCGGCCACCACGCGGGAGACGGCGTCGGCGGTGTCGGCCAGCTTCACGTGGATCAGCGTCACGCCGAAGCGTTCCTGCAGCTCCGCGCCGGCCCAGGCGATGTAGGCATTGATGCGCTCGTCGCCGCCCCAGGCATTGAAATAAACGGTCTGGCCCTTGGCCGCGGCCAGCATTGCCGCCCAGTCGCTGGTGGGCTGGCTGGTGTCGTTGGCACCGGCGCCGCCGCCCAGTCCGACGGCCAACGCCACCGCCAGCAGGAATCGCCGCATGGCCTTGCCCTTCCTCGTTGCCCGTGACGGCGCGGAGGGTAGGGCGCCACCGCCGCCGAGTCAGCCGGCAATCACGCTGGCTTGAGGCCTCACGAACGGCTTTTCAGGAAGGCGATGACGTCGGCCCGGTCGGCCGGCAGATTGACACGAAAGTTCATCCTCTGCCCGGGCAGCAGGGCCTGCGGGTTGGTCAGCCACTGCGCGATCAGCGCCGGCGTCCAGACGAAGCCAGCCCCGCGCACGGCGGGCGAGTAGTTGAAGTCCACCACGCTACCGGCCAGCCGGCCGACCACGCCGCCCAGCGGTGGGCCAACGCGATTGGTCTCCAGCGAGTGGCATAGGTGGCAGCGCGCCTGGAACAGCGCCTCGCCGCGCGCGGCGTCACCGTCCGGCAGCTGGTCGGCCAGGACCGGCGTCGCGCCGAGCAGCAGCGCCGCGAGCAGTGTCTTGAACATGATGGATGAGCCTGGAGCCTACTGTGCCGGCACAAGGTGAGGGGAGGCTCCTTTTGCGCCGGGAGCCTCCCCCCCTTATCACCGGCCGGCTGTCCGTGGCGGTCGTCCAGCCGGCCGGATCCTGCGTCGCTTAAGCGCCGAAGCTCAGCGCATCCATCGGCAGCGGACGGCCGAGCGCTGAGGTCAGCACCGTCCAGTGCATGGTCTCGTCGGCCGCCAGGCGGCCGGCGATCTGGCTGAAGGTGGTGTCGCTGAAGGCCGGGATGACCGACAGGTAGGCGTTGGTTGCGCCCAGCTCGAGCCGCGCCGCCAGGTCCAGCACATCGGCCTGGCTCTTCAGCTTGCCGGCGCCCAGCTCCTTGGCGTACTCGGCATTGCTCATCGCCTCGACCGGCATGCCGCCAAGCTGCTTGATGGCGCCGATCAGCGCATCGCGGTGTTGCTTGTGGTGATGCTGGAAGCCGACCGCGACCTCGAGAACGCCCTTCTGCAGCAGGCCGGACTCGGCGCCCACCTGATAGGCGGCGATGGCTTCGTGCTCCAGGCCCAGCGCGACGTTGAGGATCGCGGCGTCCTGCGCCGGATCGGACTTGGCCATGGTGCTGGCCGCCTTGCTCTGGCAGCCGACGATCAGGGCCACCGCGGTGGCCGAAAGGGTGGCCTGGCCGACACCGGTGATGAAGCGGCGGCGTGACGGAACGACGGCCGTATCCGGACGAATGATCTGCGACATGGTGCTCTCTCTCCTGTGGTTCGCTTGTTGTTTTCGACTTTTGTGCGGCCAGAAGCGCTCCCCCCGGCCGGGCGACCCATAAACAGTGCAATTGGACTTACGAAAGCTCGCCGCCGACGGATGCATGGGCGGCGCCGCAAGGGGGAAAAAGTTCTGCCGGTGACAATGACAGTGGCGGCGAGTGCGGAACGAAACGGGCGGAACCCGGTGGGTTCCGCCCTGGATTTCGTCGCTTGTTGGCGACCGCTTACTCGGGCGTCCGCTACTCGGGGGCCGGCAGCAGCGGTCCGGTATAGATCACTGGGCCGGTCGGCGCGCCGGTCGGCGAGCCACCCTTGGGCTCCAGGCTGATGGCCAGCAGGCCGCCCTTCAGCAGGGCCGGCTGCGCCAGGTCGCCAACCGCGAGCTTGCGGCCGTCGCTGGCGGAAATCAGGCCAAGCGATTTCGGTGCCTGCTCGCCCTTGACCAACCAGAGCTCGAAGTCGCCGCTGGGGCTGCCGATCTGCGCCACCGGCACGATCGAGACCACCTGCTTGCCCAGGTCGACAGTGACCAGGAACTGCGGGCTCTGCGCGCCCTCGCCCAGCACAGCGACGAAGCGCTCCGGCGCCGGCGGTCGCAGAATGCCGGGCATCGCCACCAGCACCGCCAGGGCGACAGCGGCCAACGCCAGCGTGGCGGTTGCCATGCGCCAGATCTTCAGGCGATGCGTCAGCTGCTGCACCAGGCCCGGCGCCTCGGCCGGCCGACCGCCCGGCAGGCGGGCCTCGATCAGGCTCCAGAGCACGCTGGGCGGGACGACCGGCTGCACCGCCAGCGCTAGCGGCGCCAGGCGCAGGCGCCAGGCCTCGACCAGACGGCGGAAGGCCGGTTCGCGGGCTTCCAGGCCCTCGGCATCGGCCAACTCCTGGCCGCTCAGCACGCCCAGCGCCAGCTCGGCGGCCAGCGCTTCCCAGTCTTCCGGCGGCGTGGCGGGACTGTCGCTCATGTCGCCAGGCAGTCCTTCAGGCGCAGCAGGCTGCGGCGCACCCAGGACTTGATGGTGCCGAGCGGCCGCTCGAGGCGCGTTGCCAGCTCCTCATGCGTCATGCCTTGCCAGAAGGCCAGCAGCACACAGCGCTTGGGTTCCTCGTCAAGCTGCTCGATGCAAGCCTTCAGGCGCCGCGCGTCACTCGCCTGCTCAGTCAGCGCCAGCGCGTCGAGCGTCTCGTCGCGCAGGTCCGCCACTTCCGGAACGTCGTCGAGCGATGCGGCCGGACGTTCCCGCCGGCGCAGGTCGAGCGCCCGGTTGCGGGCGATGGTGATGAGCCAGGTCATCACCGCGCCCTTGTCCGGGGCATAGTTCGGGGCAGCGTGCCACGCGCGCACATAGACCTCCTGCAAGCATTCGTCAGCCAGGGCGCGGCGCGCCAGAACGCGCAAGACCACGCCGTAGAGCTTGGCAGAGGTCGCCTGGTAGAGCTGGCCGAAGGCCTGACGATCGCCTTGGGCGATACTGGCCATCAACTGCTCGAGCGACTCTGATCCTTTGACAGACACGTGTTCCAGGCCCCTCGTTGTCAGCCCGTTAGGAGTGCCTGTCACTCTACGGTCAAAGCTACGGAAGACAAAGCCATCCGGACGCGGCCGGCCCGACAGAACGTCTCAGCGCGCTACGCTGAGCAGCCGTGCGGCCGTCTTGCCGCGCACCGGCGGCATGGCTTATATGTCCGGCTGGCGATGGGCAGCAGCCCCGCGGGTGTAGCTCAATGGTAGAGCAGAAGCTTCCCAAGCTTACGACGGGGGTTCGATTCCCCTCACCCGCTCCAGCCGCCTGAGGCACCCCGGCCACCGCCGCCACCATGACAGACATCGCAGCCCAGACCGCGGCACCGCCGGTGATGCCGGTTGTCACCAGTGCCGGCGAACCGCGCCGGCTGACCGGCTTCCTGCTGGTACTGCTGGCCACCCTCGGCTGGTCGCTGTCCGGCATCTTCACCCGCCTGCTCGACGCCCACGATCCCTGGCAGGCCAATGGCTGGCGCGGCCTGTCGATGGCGCTGGGGCTGTCAGTCTATCTTGGCCTGCGCTATCGCGGCCGGCTGCTGTCCGAAGCGCGCGCCATCCCGCGTCCGGCGGTGCTGCTGGCCGCCGGTTTCTTCACCGTGGGCTCGACGCTCTACCTGGTGGCGCTGTCGCTGGCACCGGTGGCCAACGTCGCCTGCCTGACCGCGATCTCGCCGCTGTTCGCCGCGCTGCTGGCTTGGCTGATGATCGGCGAGCGCACCGCGCCGATCGTGCTGCTGGCCACCCTGGTCGCGGTCGGCGGCGTCGGCGTCATGGTGGTCGATCAGCTGGCGCTCGACGGCGGCAGCTGGCTGGGCCAGGTGATTGCCGTGCTGGTGGCCTTTGCCTTCGCCGGACAGACCGTGGCGCTGCGCCGCTACCGCGCCTTCGAGCTGATGCCGGCCTTCGTGCTGGGCGGCATCCTGACGGCGCTGATCATCCTGCCGGTCGTCGCCTTCGCCGATCCGCCGACTTGGCACGACCTGGGGCTGATCGGCCTGATGGGGCTGGTGCAGCTGGCCATGCCGATCGCCTGCTACGCGCGCGGCGCGCGTTATCTGCCGGCCACGCAGCTCGGCCTCTTCGCGCTACTCGACGTGGTGCTGAATCCCTTCTGGACCTGGCTCGGCGTCGGCGAGACGCCGACGCTGTCGACCGCGATCGGCGGCCTGCTGATCGTCGCCGCCGTCGGCCTGGTCGCGCTGAAGCGCTAGCTCAGGACGGCTTGCTAGCGCTCAGCGAGTAAGCCAGCGGCAGCAGCGCCTCGTCCGGCCAGCGCCACAGGCTGTCGGGCCCTTCCACCATCGCGGCGAACATGCGCCAGGGCACGGCGTCGTGCTCGTTGAGGAAGTCGAGCCGCAGGCCGGCGCCGATCAGCGCGTTCACCACGCTGCCCAGTGGGTGCAGCCATTCGCGCGTGCGGCTGTTGACCAGGCGCGCGTCGGGATCGGCGTAATCGCTGGGATCGTCCAGCGCCAGCGGCTGGCGCGAGAAGTAGGGATAGGTCAGGCCGGGCATGCCGTCCGGCTGCCGGCGCAGGTCGTCCAGCACCAGCGCGGCGGGGTGACCCTCGGCGAAATAGAAGCGCCCGCCGGGCTTCAGGAACCAGGCGACGATGCGGGCCCATTCGACGATGTCGGGCAGCCAGCAGATGGTGCCCCAGGTGACGTAGACGCGGTCGAAAGAAGCCGGCTCCGGCAGCGCCTCGCGCGCCGCGTAGAGATCGCTCTCGACAAAGCGTGCCCGCGCCGTCAGCCCCAGCTCTTCGGCCAGGCGCCGCGCCGCGGCAACGGCCTCGGCCGAAAAATCCAGGCCGACGACCGTGGCGCCGCGCTGTGCCAGGGTCAGGCTGTCGCGGCCGAAGTGACACTGCAGGTGCAGCAGGCGCAGGCCCTCGACGGAACCCAGCTCGGCCTCCTCGATCGGCTCCAGCCGGCCCCGGCCGGCCCGCAGGCTGTCCAGCTCATAGGTCGGTGTCGCCAGGTGATAGGCGACGCGCTCGTCCCAGTTGGCGCGGTTGAGCCGCCGCCACTCGCCATCGTCTCCGGTCATCTCAGTCGCCCTCGGTATCGGCCTCCAGGCCGGTTGCCTCGATCGCCTCCACAGCGATCTCCTCGTCGATCGCCGAGGCCTCGCCGGAGATGCCGAAGGCACCCAGCACCAGGCCTTCGGGCGAGCGGATGAAGACGCCGCCGGGCGAGGGGACCAGCCGCCCGCCGGCGGTGCCCGACAGCCCGACCCACCAGTTGGTGTGCTGCTCGATGGTGCGCGCCAGGCGGCCCGACGACATGCCGAGCGCGATGCAGCCCCAGGCCTTGTTCAGCGCGATCTGGATGCGCAAATGGCCGGCCCTCTCGTCGCGCTGCAGCGCCAGCGGATTGCCGCCGGCGTCGACCACGGCGAAGGCCAGCGGCTTGGCGTTGCGCGCCACGGCGCTGGCCCGCGCCGTCGCCAGGATCTCGGTCGCCTGCGTCAGGGTCAGGGTCATCGGAACTGCTCCAGCGAGGTTTCCTGGAAGGCCGGCAGGGCGTAGAGCCGCTCGGCCAGCGCGGTCAGGTGCGGCAGCCGGGCGGCGTCGACCTGATAGGGCGCGGTGAAGCGGATGAAGTCGAGCGCCACGGCGGCGGTGATGTCGGCCTGGGTGATGCGCTCGCCGGTCAGATAGGGCCAGCCCTTGGCCGCCGCTTCGCCAGCCGCCTGGTCGAGCAGCTTCAGGCCGCCGGTGACCTGGGCGTCGCAGTGCTCATGCCAGGGCGCATGGACCTTGTCGGCCGGGCGGCGCGTGCGCTCGTAGAAGGACTGCACGCCCTTCTCCGCCGCGCCGGTGCCGATGGCGACCAGGCGCAGCACGTCGCGGCGCGCCTTGCCCCTGGGAGGAATCAACGCCTTCTCCGGGCCGGCCTGCTCGTCGATGTGATCCAGGATGGCCCAAGAATCGACCAGCGGCGGCTCGTCGTCGCCCAACAGCAGGGCGGGCACGCGGGCCAGCGGATTGATGGCGCGGATCGCCTCCAGGTCGCCGCCGGTGGACAGCGGGCGCTGCTCGTGCGGCAGGCCGGTCAGCTTCAGGCTCACCAAGACTCGCCGCACGAAGGGCGAGAGGTCGCGGCCGATGACGATCATGCGGGGGCTCCTTCCGGGGTCGCGGGGACCTTGCCGGGTCCCTCGTTGAAGCTGGCGAGTGTACGTTCGAAGAAGATGCGCTCGGCATCGCGCACGATGAAGACCAGCCGGGTGCGGCGGTCGGCGTCGGGCCAGGCCTCCAGCAGTACTGGCGGGTGGAACAGGTGCTGCACGCCGTGCACCACAACGGGCGCGGCCTCGCCGGTGACGTTCAGTATACCCTTCAGGCGCAGGATGTTCTGGCCATGCGCCAGGATGATCATCTCCACCCAGTCGGAGAAGCGGTCCCAGTCGAGCGGCTGGTCATAGGTGATGCAGAAGGCGCGGATGCGCGCGTCGTGGCGATTGCGGTCGAGCGCGGCGTGATCATGGTCGTGCCCATGATCATGATCGTGATCATGGTCATGACCATGGTCGTGATGCGCAGGCGCCTCGTAGGCCTCGGCCTTCAGCCAGCGGCGCACCTCCAGTGTCTTGCTCAGCGGATCGTAGAGCCCGGCGTTGAACAGCAGGTCGGGCGCCACCACGCCGTCCCGCACCGGCAGGATCGGCGCGGCGGGATTGAGCGCGCGCAGGCGGGCCCGCAGCGCTTCGGTCTGTTCGGCCGGCGCCAGGTCGCTCTTGGTCAGCAGGATGCGGTCGGCCATGGCGGCCTGCTTCACCGATTCCATCTGCGCGTCCAGCGTCGCCGCGCCATTCACCGCATCGACCGTGGCGATCACGCCGTCCAGCCGATAGGCCATGCCGAGCAGCGGATCGCGCATCAGCGTGTGGATGACCGGCGCCGGGTCGGCCAGGCCGGTGGTCTCCACCACCACGCGGTCGAAGCGCGGGATGTCGCCAGCGCGGCGCTTGAAGAACAGCTCGCGCAGCGTGGTGACCAGATCGTCGCGCACCGTGCAGCAGAGGCAGCCGGACTGCAGCAGCACGGTGGTCTCGTCCACCTTGCGCAGCAGCTGGTGGTCCAGGCCGATCTCGCCGAACTCGTTGATGACGACGGCGGTGCGCTCCATGCCGGGACAGGACAGCAGGTGGCGCAGCACCGTGGTCTTGCCGCTGCCCAGGAAGCCGGTCAGGACGGAGACGGGAAGCGGCTCCTCAGGCGGGCTCTGCTCGTTCATGGCGCACGAGGTAGAGCGCCGCCAGGGTCGCGGTCAAGACGAGGATGGCCCCGGCCTGGTGCAGCGCGCCCAGGACGACGGGCACGGCGGCCAGCAGCGTGACGATGCCAAGGCCGATCTGCAGCAGCACCAGCAGGCCCAGCGCGGCCAGCGCCCGACGCGCCGGCGCCGGCAACGCCAGCCGCCAGGACCAGACCCACAGGCCCAGCGCCAGCAGCGCCGTCAGGTGGGTCAGCAGGCGGTGATTGAACTGCACCGCGGCGACGTTCTCGAACAGGTTCGACAGCGGCGGCTCCTGCATCCAGTAGCCGCGCGGTACCAGGTGGCCGTCCATCAGCGGATAGCTGTTGTAGGTCAGGCCGGCGTCCAGCCCGGCGACGAAGGCGCCCGACACGATGGTCACCGCCAGCAGCATCAGCAGCGCCTTGAGCCCGCGCCTGAGGCCGCGCGCCGCGGCCAGCGCCGCCGGCGCCGGGCGGGCCAGGCGCAGCGCCAGCCAGACCACATAGGCATAGAGTGCCAGCGCCAGGAAGAGGTGCGCCGCCAGGCGGTACTGGCTGACGTCGGTGCGCTCGGCGAAGCCGCTGGCCACCATGAACCAGCCCAGCGCGCCCTGCGCGCCGCCCAGCAGCAGCAGCGCCCAGCCGTGTGGCTTGAACCAGCCGGGCAGCCGCCGCTTCCACAGGAACCAGAGGAAGGGGACCAGGAAGACCACGCCGATCAGCCGGCCCCACAGGCGGTGGATCCACTCCCACCAGAAGATCTGCTGGAAGTCGGCCAGGCTCATGCCGGCGTTCTGCAGCTTGTACTCCGGGATCTGCTGGTAGAGGCCGAACAGCCTCTCCCATTCGGCCTGGCTCAGCGGCGGCAGCGCGCCGCTGAAGGGCGCCCACTCCATGATCGACAGCCCGCTCTCGGTCAGCCGCGTGATGGCGCCAATCACCGCCATGGCGAAGATCATCGCCGCGATGGCGAGCAGCCAGAGCAGAACGGAGCGTGGGGCGGCGGGCGTCATGGGCCGGCAAGCTAGGCCGGCGGGGCGGTCGCGCCAAGCGTGGCGGGGGGCCGCAGGGGCGGGATTGCCCTACAGCTTCATGTGCCTCGCCCGGGCCGCGCGCTCGATGGCGGCGGTGACCAGGCGGTCGAGCTTCAGGTGCTGGCGCAGCAGCTGCAGCACGCGGGCCTCTTCCGGCGACACCTTGCCGCTGGCGGCGGCGACGTCGCAGGCCAGCGCGTAGCAGGTCTCGCGCAGGTGGGGGGGCAGCGACAGGGCGATCAGCTCCAGCGTCTGGCGGAAGCCGTCCTCCTGGCGCACCAGGCGGCCACAGGCGCGGGCGTCGGCGGTCAGGCTGTCGTGGTCATAGCCGCGGAAGGCCGGCAGGTGCTGCACGATCTCGCCGATGGCATGCAGCTCGGCATCCGCCATGTCGCGGTCGCTGGCGGAGATGATCACCATGGCGTGGATCAGCGCGGCGTGCGGGGTCAGCATGGGGCTTCCTTCTCTCGTGGCTGGCGCTCGTGGTGGCGGAAGCGGCCGGCGCAGTCAAGTCGAGCCGCCGACGCAGGGGGCCATGCCCGGAAAGGGGCTCGACGGCGCCGGGGCCAGCCGGCAGGGTGCGCTGCAACATGCTCGCCGTCGTCAACGTCGTCCTGCCGGTCTTCGGCATCATGCTGGCCGGCTATCTCTGCGGCCGCTTCGGCCTGCTGGGCCAGGGCTCCAGCCAGGCGTTGAATGGCTATGTCTACTATGTGGCGCTGCCGGCGCTGTTCTTCATAGCGATGAGCCGGGTGCCAGTGGAGGACGCCTTCAACCTGGCCTTCCTGGGCGCCTATGGCGGCGCGGCGGCGATCCTCTTCGTGGTGGCCATGGTGATCGCCCGCTTCGCCTTTCCCAACCGGGTCGGCGGGCTGGGGCTGCACGCCATGTCGGCGATCTTCGCCAACACCGGCTACATGGGCATTCCGCTGCTGTTCATCGCCTATGGCGACGCCGCCCGCCTGCCGGCGGTGATCTCGTCGCTGTTCAACGGCGTGCTGGTCATGGGGGTGGTGACGGCCATCCTGGAGATCGATGCCCATGCCGGGTCGGGCTTCCTGCCGATCCTGCGCAAGATCGCCAGCGGCGTACTGCGCTCGCCGCTGATGATGTCGGCCGCCGCCGGTCTTCTGGCCTCCGCCCTGCAGGTGACGCCGCCGGTCGCCTTCGTCACCTTCGCCGACCTGCTGGGTGCCACCGCGGGTCCCTGCGCGCTCTTCGCCATCGGCCTCTTCATGGTCGGCAAGCCGCTGCGCGCCGATCTGGGCGAGGTGCTGTGGGTCACGCTGCTGAAGCTGGTGGCGCAGCCGCTGCTGACCTGGTGGCTGGCCTACGAGGTCTTCCACCTCGATCCCATCTGGGCCGCCTCGTCGGTCATCCTCGCCGCCTTGCCAACCGGCGCGCTGAGCTTCGTGCTGGCGCAGCGCTACGATGTCTACATCCAGCGCGCCACCTCGGTGATCCTGGTTTCCACCGTCGTCTCGGTCTTCACCCTGACGGCGATCTTCCTGGTCATCGGGGTGGGTTGAGGAAGCCGCGGGTCGCCGCCACCGCCTCCGCCAGCCCCACCCGGGCCACCGGTACGCCGGCCGGGAAGGCGGTCAGCAGCCGCGTCGGCAGGCCGGAATCCAGCACCACGAAGACGCCCTGGTCGTCGGCCCGGCGGATCAGCCGGCCGAAGGCCTGGCGCAGGCGGCGCCGCACCGTCTCCTCGTCATAGTCCTTGCCGCCGAAGGCGGCGCGCCTGGCGCGGTGGCGGATGTCCGGCCGTGGCCAGGGCACGCGGTCGAACACCACCAGGCGCAGCGAACGCCCCGGCACGTCCACCCCGTCGCGCACCGCGTCGGTGCCGAGGAGCGAGGCATCCTGCTCGGCGCGGAAAATCTCCACCAGGGTCGCGGTGTCGAAGGGGTCGACGTGCTGGGCAAAGAGCTCCAGCCCCTCGGCCGCCAGCGCCGGCGCCAGGTGGCGCTGCACGCCGCGCAGCCGGGCGATCGAGGTGAAGAGCCCCAGCGCGCCGCCGCCGGACGCCAGGATCAGTGCGCGATAGGCGCTGGCTAGGGATTCGATGTGCCCCTTGGTCACGTCGGTGACGATGAAGAGCCGCGTCTGGCTGGCGTAGTCGAAGGGCGAGGGCACGCGGGCGCGGATCGCCGTCACCCCGGCCTGCGGCGCGCCGGCGCGGCGTTCGGCGCGGGCCCAGTCCTGCTCGCCCTCGCCACCGGCGTCGGTCAAGGTGGCCGAGGTCACGACCAGGCCGTGAGCCGGCTTCACCACCACCTCGGCGAAGGGCTGCAGCGGGTCCAGCCAGTGGCGATAGAGGCCCAGGTCGACGGCGCGTCCCTCGGTGCGCTCCACCGCCATCCAGTCGACGAACTGCGGCGGCGTGTCGCCGGACAGCGAGGCCAGCATGGCGCGCCAGCCCAGCACCGGGTCCAGGGTGCGGCGCTGCAGGCTGCGGATGGCACCCTCCAGCCGGCGGCGCTGGTCGGCGTCCAGCGTCTCGGCGCCCTCGTCCAGGATGGCGGTCAGGCGGCCCAGCAGCTCCGCCGCCGGGCGCTGCAGCAGGCCGAACTGCGCATCCAGTCGCGCCGCCGCCTCCAGCACCGCCGGCGCAGCTGGCTGGCTGTCGCACTCCAGGTCGTAGCCGTCTTCGATGCGGTCGGTGCGTGCCAGCACCTGCTGGCGTACCGCCTCCAGGAAGGCCTCGGTGGTGCCTTGCGGCCGGCCCTCGTCGAGCCGCGCGCGCCAACCCTCGCCGGGCAGCGCGCGGGCGCCCAGCAGCAGCGCCTCCAGCGCGGTGGCGGCCGGCGCGTCGTCCAGCACCAGGTCTTCCAGGCGGCGCTGCAGGCCGCGCAGCCGCGTGGCATTGCGGCCGCTGTCGCTGCCCAGCAGCCAGCGCCGCAGCTCCGCCGTCTCGCGGCCGGAGAGATGCTGGGCGAAGGCGCTATCGGCGGCCTCGAACAAGTGATGGCCCTCGTCGAACACCAGGCGGGTGGTCGGCAGGGCGTCGTCGTTGGCACCGGCCGCCTGGGCCAGCACCAGGGCGTGGTTGGCCACCACCAGGCGGGCGCGCCGCGCCTTGCGCTGCGAGCGTTCGATGAAGCAGCGGCCATAGTGCGGGCAGGCGGCATAGATGCATTCGCCGCGCCGGTCGGTCAGGCCCAGCGTGCGCTCGCGCCCCACCAGGTCGGGCAGCCAGCCGGGGAAGTCGCCGCCCACCATGTCGCCGTCGCGCGTCGCCAGCAGCCAGCGCGCCATCAGGCCGAGGGCCAGGATCTCGCCGGGCCGCGTCATCGCGGTGCCGACCGCGTCGGCGTAGTTCAGCAGGCAGAGGTAGTTTTCCCGCCCCTTGCGCACCACGACCTTGGAGGACTTCTCGCCCGGGTCGGGATAGAGCCGGTCGAGCTCCTGGTCGAGTTGCTGCTGCAGGTTCCGGGTATAGGTGGAGAGGAAGACCGTGCCCTGGTTCTTCTCCGCCCAGAGGCTGGCAGGGGCGAGGTAGCCCAGGGTCTTGCCGACGCCGGTGCCGGCCTCGGCCAGCACCATATGCGGCTGGTCCTGGGCGTCGCGCGGGTCGAAGGCCTGGCAGAGGGCGGAGGCGAAGTCGGCCTGCTGCGGCCGGTCCTCGGCCGCCGGGCCCAGGGTCTCGGCCAGGCGCTGGCGCGCCTCGGTGGGGCTCACCGGCTGCTGTCCGGCCGGTGGCGGCGGCGCCGCGTCCTCCCAGCGTGCCAGGCGCTCCCAGGCCTCCAGGCCGCGGGTCTTCGGCAGGTCGCGGCCGTCGAAGCCCAGCGCCGCCAGCAGCGGCGGTCCCCACAGCCAGCCGGCGCGGGCCAGGGTGAAAGCCAGCGCCAGGGCCTGGCGCGGCTCCTGCTGCCCGGCCTCGCCCAGCAGCCGGTCGGTGGCCTGGAACAGCAGCAGCGCCTGGCCCTCCAGGTCGCCGGCGCGGGCCCAGCCCAGCGCATCGGCCAGGCCGCCCAGGGTGGGCACCACCGGCCGCGCCGGGCGCACGAAGGCATGCAGTTCCAGCAGGTCGAGCGCCGGGAAGGGCTCGATGTTCAGGCGCCGGCAGAGGCTGGGCTTGTGGCAGACCAGCGGCGGCGTGCGGCGCGCCAGGGCCGCCAGTTCATGGCGGCTGGGCGTCAAGGTCTCGCCGTCGGCGGTGAGCCACAGGATGCCGGCCGGCCCCACCACCAGCGCCGGCGGCGCGGTGCGGCCGCCGACCAGGGCCAGGTCGCCGGGGTCACTCATCGCGGGGGGAACAAAGCGGGACTGCGCATCGGCCGCAGGGTGGGTGGGAAGCCGCGGGCGGTCAAGCATGGAGCCGCAGACTCTTCCCGTTCGGGCCGTCCCCCTGTAGGTATGGCGCAGCACCACCGTCTTTCCTCGAGGACCCGAACCTCTCCCTTGGCCGAGCAGGACGAAATCCGCAGCCTGATCGACGGCGAGCGCGGGGCCTGGCAGGGCTTCCTGAAGCGCTATGCGCCGGTGATCTATGGCGCCATCCAGAAACGCCTGGTGCCCGCCGGTCGCGCCGCCGAGGCGGAGGACGTGGCGCAGGACGTCTTCGTGCGCATCTGTAACAACGACTATCGCCTGCTGCGCACCTTCGATCCCGGCCGGGCGCGCTTCACCACCTGGCTGACGGTCATCGCCACCTCGGCCGCCATTGACCACCTGCGGCGCGGCAACAAGCCCAACACGGCGATCGACGACGTGCCAGAGGCGCAGCTTTCGGTGCCCGGCAAGGAGCCGGCCTGGCTGAAGATCCCCGAAGGGCTGCTGTCGCCGCGCCAGGCGCTGGTGCTCAAGCTGCTGTACGACAAGGATCTTGAGGTCGCTGACGTGGCCCGCCTGCTGAACGTCGACCCGCAGACCGTGCGCTCCATGCACCACAAGGCGCTGACCCGCCTGAGAGGCCATTTCAGACCCGATGGCAGCTCTGCGTCGGATGTCGGGGACACGGGGGATACGTGATGCCAGGGCGTCGTATACTAGGGGGAGGTAAGAAGCCATGACCCGCACCGACCAGTTCGACCCCGATCCGCCGGATGGCGCCCCCCTGTGGCGCCAAGCCGTGACCGCATTTGCCGCGCCGGCCCCGGCCGCGCGGCTCGATGACCTGACCCTGGCCGCCTATCTGGACGGCCGGTTGGACGCTGCCGCCAATGACCGGGTCGAGGGCCTGCTGGCCGCCGACCCGCTGGCGCTGGAGCAGTTCCTGCAGGCCGATGCCGCCCTGGGTGCCACCCAGGCGCTGCCGCCGGGCCTGCTGGCCCGTGCCAGTCGCCTGGTGCCGGAGGCCGCGGAGAACCACTTCGGCCTGCTTGGCCGGCTGTTCGGCGGGCGCGACCGCAGTGGCGGCTTCCGCCTCAAGCCCATGCTGCTGGCCGCCTCGCTGGCCGCCATCCTGGTGGTCTCGGTCGCCGGCTTCGAGATCGGCCGCTTCGGCTATGCCGTAGCCGAGGAGACCTACTTCCCCGAGACCGATACGTTGGCCCAGGCGGCCAACGTCGGCTACTAGGGCGGCCGGCCGCGATGCGCGCCCGTCTGCCCTGGATCCTGTTTTTCGTCTCGCTCGCCCTCAACGTCTCAGTGATCGCCGGGGTGCTCTGGGTCGGGCATCACAAGCTGTTTGGCCCGCGCCCCGGTCCGGAGTTCATCCAGCATGTCTCCGAGGAGCTGAAGCTGGCGCCGCCGCAGCATGACGCCCTGGCGGCGCTGCGCGACGAGATCCTGGCCAAGCGGGCGCAGGTAGAGGCGACCTCCGGCCGCTGGACCGATACCACGGTGGCGGCACTGAGCGAGGCGGTCTACGACCCCGAGACCGTCCGCTGGGCCTCGATCGAGCGCAGCCAGCCGATGCGCGATTTCTTCATCTGGATGACCGGGCGATTGCACGACTTCGTCTGGACGCTGGACGACAAGCAGCGCCAGGCCTTCATCGCCCATGTCGGCGAGGACCGCGACTTCCTGCGTAACCTGTTCCAGCCGGCGTCGCGCTGATCGCAAGGCCCGGATAGCGACCGCGCCGGCGGCGCGCCACTGTCTCCCGCAGTCATCAGGAGACAGTCTGGCCATGTCCTTTCGCATACTCGGTCTCGACCCCGTGCCCTTCGCCCCCCTGGCCCGCCTGGACGACGCCGCGCTGGCGACGCGGAGCATCCGTCGCTACCGCGCCGACGAGGAACCCGGCTTCCCCTGCCGCGTCAGCCTGACCGACGCCGCGGTGGGCGAGCCGGTGCTGCTGCTGAACTACGAGCACCTGCCGGTCGCCACGCCCTATCGCGCCCGCCACGCCATCTTCGTGCGCGAGGCGGCGACGCAGCGCTATGACGCGGTGGACCAGGTGCCGCCGGCCCTGGCCCGGCGTCTGCTGGCCCTGCGCGCCTTTGACCGCGATGGCTGGATGCTGGAGGCGGAGCTTGCCGAGGGTCGCGATCTGCCGGCCCTGATCGAGCAGTTCTTCGCCGACCCGCGGGTCGATTACCTGCAGGCGCACTATGCGCGCCGGGGCTGCTTCGCCGCGCGGGTGGAGCGCGCCTAGCCAGCCGGCCTTTGTTTCGCCTTCGCGAGCGCCTAGTCTGGCGCCATCGTGACAGGCCACCCACTTCCATCGCATGACCAGCGATAGCGCCCTACCGCAGGACCAGACCGCGCGCCGCCGCGCCGAGCTGGAAGCCAACATGGCGCGCGCCGCCAAGGCGCCGCACCTGAAGCAGGACTGCTGCCTGGCGCCGGGCGAGGACCTCTGGGTCTTCGGCTACGGTTCGTTGATGTGGCATCCAGGCTTCCCGCATGTCGAGACGCGGGTCGGCACGCTGCATGGCTTCCACCGCCGCTTCTGCATCTACTCCAACCGCTATCGCGGCACGCCGGAGCGCCCCGGCCTGGTGCTCGGCCTGGATCGCGGCGGCTCCTGTCGCGGTCTGGTGTTTCGCGTGCCGGCCGGCGAGGTCGCGCCGGCGCTGGATTACCTGCACGAGCGCGAGATGATGACGCGGGTTTATCTGCCTGAACGCCGCCGGGTCGTCACCGACCACGGTGAGGTGACCGCGCTCTGCTTCATCGTCGACCGTCGCCACAGCCAGTACACCGGCCGCCTGACGCCGCAGCAGACCGCGCTGATGATCGCCGCCGCCGCCGGCCAGCGCGGCCCCTGCAGCGACTACCTGGCCAACACGGTGCAGCATCTGGAGGCGCTGGGCGTCGGCGCCGGCAGCCTGAAGCAGCTGCTGCGCCTGGTGGAAAGCAACTGCCGCGCGGCGCGCGGCGGCTGACGGCGCGGTCGCCCGATGGACCCCGCCACCGACGTCGCGCTCTGGCACCCCTTCTGGCGCCTGATGGTGGCGCTGGGCATCGGCCTGATGATCGGGCTGGAACGTGGCTGGCATCAGCGCGGCGAGGCCGAGGGCAGCCGCATTGCCGGCTTCCGCACCTTCGCGCTGTTCGGCCTGTTCGGCGGTCTCGTCGCGCTGCTGGCTGAGACGGCTGGCGACTGGCTGCTGGCGGTCGGCCTGGCGGCGCCGGTGCCTTTCCTGGCGCTGGGCCAGCGCGACCTGCTGGCCAAGGGCGGCGAGCGCAGCATCACCACCCTGGTCGCCGCACTCATCGTCTATGCCCTGGGCGCCTTGGCCGTGCTGGGCGACACCGCGCTGGCCGCCGCCGTCGGCGTGATGGTTGCGCTGCTGCTGGGCTTCAAGACCGAGCTGCACGGCCTGGTGGCGCGGCTGGAGCGGGCCGAGCTGCTGGCGGTCCTCAAGCTGCTGGTGATGAGCCTGGTGCTGCTGCCGCTGCTGCCGAACCGCGGCTTCGGGCCCTGGCAGGCGCTCAATCCCTACACCCTCTGGTGGATGGTGGTGCTGATGGCCGGGCTGTCCTCGGCCGGCTACTTCGCCATCAAGCTGCTCGGGCCCTCGCGTGGCCTGCTGGCCACCGCGCTGCTCGGCGGCCTGGTCAGCTCCACCGCGGTGACCGTCGCGCTGTCCAGGCGTGCCCGCGTCGCCGCCGGTTCGCCGGGGCACTATGCCGGCGCCGCCCTGGTGGCCGGCGCTATCGTCGCGCCGCGCCTGGCGCTGCTGACCAGCGTGGTGGCGCCCCAGCTGTTGTCACTGCTGGCCTGGCCGCTGGCCGGCATCGGCCTCGGCTGCCTGGGCATGGCGCTGCTGCTGTGGCGCGGCCATGGCGACCAGGGCGCGGCGCAGGCGGTACCGCTGGGCAACCCCTTCGAGCTGGGGCCGGCGCTCAAGATGGGCGCCATCCTGGCCGTCGTCATGCTGCTGTCCGAGGCCTTGCCGCGCTGGCTGGGACAAGGTGGTCTCTTCGCGCTGGCCGCCGTCGCCGGGCTAACCGACGTCGATGCCATCGCGCTGTCCTATGGCACGCAGGCGACCGAAGGGCGCCTCGCCGCAGATCTCGCGGTCTGGGGCATCCTGGTCGCCGTGGCGGTCAACGCACTGGTCAAGGGCCTGCTTGGCTTCGGCCTGGGTGGTCGCGCCGTGGGCTGGCGCTTGCTGGCCGGGCACGCCGTCTCGGTCGCCCTGGCGGCGGGCGGGCTGCTGCTGGTCGCCGGCTAGCTCAGGCGTCCAGGTCTTCCAGGTAGCGCGCCAGCGCGCTCTCGGCATCGGTCAGGCCGTCGCGCGGCGGGCCGCGCTTCTGCCAGCGGTCGGCCAGTTCGCCGGCCTCGTAATGCTCGATCACCGACGGATGCACATAGGCGGCGCGGCAGACTGCCGGGGTGTTGCCCAGCAGCCCGGCGACGCGGCGCATGCAGTGCGTCACCAGCCGCCGCGCCGCGGTCGGCGAGGTCGCCAACGGCTGCGCCAGCAGCAGCTCGCCGGCGTAGAGCGTGCCGGCCCAGGTGCGGTAGTCCTTGGCGCTGACCTCCTCGCCGCCGATCGCCTGCAGGTATTCGTTGACGTCGCGCGAGTCCAGGGGCTGCCGTTCGCCCTCGGCGTCGAAGTACTGGAACAGCCGCTGGCCCGGCAGCTCCTGGCAGCGGCGCAGCACGGCGGCGAGGCGCCGGTCGCGCAGCGCGACGTGGCGTTGCTGGCCGCTCTTGGCGCGGAAATCCAGCACCACCTCGGTGCCCTCGATATCGACGTGGCGCTTCTGCAGCGTGGTCAGGCCATAGGAGCGGTTCTCGATGGCATAGCGCTCGTTGCCGATGCGGATCAGCGTGCGGTCGAGCAGCTGCACGGCGGCGGCCAGCAGGCGGGTCTTGCTGTGCGGCGGCGCATCCAGGTCGGCCTCGGCGCGGGCGCGAATCTCCGGCAGCACGCTGGCGAAGTGCGCCAGGTGGGCGAACTTCGCCGCCGCCTGCGCCTCGCTCCAGTCCTCGTGGTAGCGGTACTGCTTGCGGCCGCGCGCATCCAGGCCGGTGGCCTGCAGGTGGCCGCTCGCCGCGGCGCAGATCCAGACCTGTTGGTAGGCCGGCGGGATCGCCAGGGCGCGGATCCGTGCCAGGGTGGTGGCGTCCTTCACCAGCCTGCCGCCGCTGTCGCGGTAAAGAAAACCGCGCCCCGCCCGCTGGCGGCGCAATCCTGGCTCGGCATCGCTGACGTAGGTGAGGGCGTTTGGCATGCGCTCTGGTCCGCGGGGATAACGAGGCCCAGGAAACAAGTGGCCGGGGACGTCCAGAGTTCCCGAGGCCGCTGCCGCCGGCAAGCCGCTTCAGCGCCAGGCCGGCTGCCTTACCACTTCAGCCAGCGGTTCATCATGTCGAGCAGCGGGGTGAAGTCGACCAGGAAGTAGGCGATCAGGATGAACATGAGGGCGCCGGCGAAGGGCCCCCACCAGGGCATGCCCACCGGGTTGCGCTCGCCACAGGCGCGGCAGACGTCGTCGTCGACGTCGAGCGCGCTGCGGCAGCGGCGGCAGAGCCGCTGGTCTTCCTTCCGATCAGCCACAGGTCGAGTGGCCGCAGGCGGTGCAGAGGTCGCAGCCCTCGGCATGGATGTAGGCCGCCTCGCCGCAGCGCGGGCACTGGCCGGGCGCGCCCTCCAGCCCGACCACCGCGCGCAGGCCGCCGGCCTGCTTGCCTTCCAGCCCGGCCGGCCGCGCCAGGAAGCCGATCTCGATCAGGTGGCGCTCGATCACCCCGCCGATGGCGGCCAGCAGCGAGGGCACGTAGCGACCCTCCATCCAGGCACCGCCGCGCGGATCGAACACCGCCTTCAGCTCCTCGACCACGAAGGCCACGTCGCCGCCGCGCCGGAACACCGCCGAGATCATGCGCGTCAGCGCCACGGTCCAGGCGTAGTGCTCCATGTTCTTCGAGTTGATGAAGATCTCGAAGGGGCGGCGGCGGGGCGGCCCCTCGCCGGACGCCTGCTCGATGTCGTTGATGGTAATGTAGATGGCGTGGTCGCTGCCCGGCCATTTCAGCTTGTAGGTATGGCCCGGCAGGGTTTCCGGCCGGTCCAGCGGGCGGGCCATGTAGACCACCTCGCCGGGCTCCTGCGGCAGCGGCCGCGGCGCCTCGACCGCCGCCGGCGCGGTCTGCAGCACGGCGCCGCGCAGCGCGCTGGGGCGATAGGTGGTGCAGCCCTTCAGGCCCAGGCGGTGGGCCTGGCGATAGAGGTCGCGGAAGGCATCGAAGGGAAAGTCCACTGGCAGGTTGACGGTCTTGGAGACCGAGGCGTCGACGTAGTCCTGCACGGCGGCCTGCATCGCCAGGTGCTCCGCCGGCGTCAGGCTCTCGGCGGTGACGAAGGTGTCGGGCAGCGTCGCTGCCTCGCCGTGCAGCTGGCGCCACAGGCGCCAGGCCGGGTCGCTGACCTCCTCGACATGGCGGCTGCCGTCGGGCTCCAGGATCGAGCGCTGGTAGTGATAGGCGAAGACCGGCTCCAGGCCGCTGGAGATGTTGTCGGCCAGCAGCGAGATGGTGCCGGTCGGCGCGATGGAGGTGACCAGCGCGTTGCGCATGCCATAGCGCGCGATGTCGCCGCGCAGCTCCTCCGGCAGGTCGGCAATGGTCTCGCCCGCCAGGTACTTGTCCGCCTCGAGCAGCGGGAAGGCACCCTTCTCCGAGGCCAGCGCGACCGAGGCGCCATAGGCCGCGTCACGCAGCAGCTCCATCCAGCGGCGGGTCAGCGCGATGGCCCCGGGGCTGCCGTAGCGCTGGTTGCACAGCAGCAGCGCGTCGGCCAGTCCGGTGACGCCCAGGCCGATGCGGCGCTTGGCCTCGGCCTCGGCGCGCTGCGCCTCCAGCGGGAAGCGCGACACCGTGATGGCGTTGTCCAGCATGCGAACCGCCAGGCCGGCCAGCCGCTGCAGCGCCGCCTCGTCCAGCGCCGCCTCGGCCTCGAAGGGCCGCGTCACCAGCGCCGCCAGGTTGATCGACCCCAGCAGGCAGGCGCCATAGGGCGGCAGCGGCTGTTCACCGCAGGGATTGGTGGCGGCGATCTGCTCGCAGTAGGCCAGGTTGTTCTTCTGGTTGATGCGGTCGATGAAGATGACGCCGGGCTCCGAGGCCTCGTAGGTCGCCCGCATGATGCGGTCCCACAGCGCGGCGGCCGGGACCGTGCGAAACACCTTGCCCTCGAACTGCAGCGGCCAGTCGGCGTCGGCGTCGACCGCGGCCAGGAAGGCGTCGGTGACCAGCACCGAGAGGTTGAAGTTGGTCAGCTTGCCGGCGGTGCGCTTGGCCTCGATGAAGTTCTCGATGTCGGGGTGGTCGCAGGCCAGGGTCGCCATCATGGCGCCACGGCGTGAGCCGGCGGACATGATGGTGCGGCACATGGCGTCCCACACCTCCATGAAGGAGACCGGGCCGGAGGCGTCGGCGCCCACCCCCTTCACCAGCGCGCCGCGCGGCCGGAGCGTGGAGAAGTCGTAGCCGATGCCGCCGCCCTGCTGCAGGGTCAGCGCTGCCTCGCGCAGATGGGTGAAGATGCCGCCCATGTCGTCGGGGATGGTCCCCATGACGAAGCAGTTGAACAGCGTGACCTGCCGATCCGTGCCGGCGCCGGCCTGGATGCGGCCGGCGGGCAGGAACTTGAAGCCTTCCAGCGCGCCATAGAAGCGCGCCTCCCAGCCGGCCGGGTCGCGCTCGGCGGCGGCCAGGGCACGCGCAATGCGCCGCCAGCTGTCCTCGACGCTCTGGTCGACGGCGCTGCCATCCGGCGCCTTCAGCCGGTATTTCATGTCCCAGATGCGCTGGGCCAGCGGGGAGAGTGCGACGGTCATGGCAAAAGCGTAGGGAGGCGGCGCGCGCTCGGCAAGGTTCTTTTTTTGTTCTTCATGTCGTCATGCGCCCTGCGGCGGCAGCGCTGCCAGCCGGTTGCTCGCCCCCTCGATGCGCTCCTGCAGCGTGCGCATGAAGACCCGGCGGTCGAGGCCGGCAGGGATGGTCTCCTGCACCTCCAGAGTGATGCGGCCGGGCCGCTTGGCGAAGGCCTGGCGGCGCCAGAACAGGCCGGAATTCAGCGCCACCGGCACCACCGGCAGGTTGAGCGCCTGATAGAGCGCGACGACGCCGGGGTGATAGGCCGGCGGGTCGCCCGGGTTGCGGCGCGTGCCTTCCGGATAGATCACCACGGGGCGGCCCTCGGCGGCTCGGGCCTGGGCGGCGGCGACCATGTCCTTCAGCGCCTTGCCGCCGCCGGCGCGGTCGACCGGCAGCATGTGGCAGCGCGCCAGGTACCAGCCGAAGACCGGGATGCGCTGCAGCTCGCGCTTCAGCACGAAGGCCGGAGCGGCGAGGAACCGCGGCGCCGCCAGGGTGTCCCAGGCCGACTGGTGCTTCATGGCGACGATGCAGGGGCCGGCCGGCAGGCGCTCCAGCCCGCGGAAGTCGCCGCGCAGGCCGCAGATCAGCCGCAACCCGCCCAGGATCGTGCCGGCCCACCAGCGGCCGAAGGCGTTGAGGGTGCGCGGGCCGCACAGCAGTACCGGCAGGCAGAGCAGGCCGATCAGCAGGGTCCAGCAGACGAAGTAGAGGTTGAACAGCAGCGAGCGCAGGACGGTCATGGGGCCTGGCTCACGTGGTATGCCGGAAGGGGCCGCTGAGCAGCGCCACCAGGTACTTCAGGTACTCGCCGACCAGCACACCGGTGCTCGCCGAATCGTCCCACCAGCTGTCCTGCTTCACACCGGGCGGGAACACCGGGTGGGCGACGATGGTCATGCCGGGCAGCGCGCGCTGGAACTCCAGCAGGCTGCGCGGCATGTGATAGGCGGCGGTGACCAGGCGCAGCGAGGTGAAGCCCTGCGCCGCCATCCAGGCAGCGGTCTCGGCGGCGTTGCCGGCGGTGTCGCCGGCGGCATAGCCCAGCACCACGCGATCGGCCAGGCCGGCCGGGACTTCGGGCACCAGCGCCAGCAGCTCGGCCACGGTGACGTCGGGGTGCACGCCGGTGACCAGCAGCATCTTCGCCTTGCCGGCGGCCAGCAGGTGCAGGCCCTCCGCCACGCGCTCGGCACCGCCGGTCAGCACGACGACAGCATCGGTGCTGCTGCCTGGCTGCTCCGGCCCAGTCGGCAGGTTGGCGGCGAACCACACGAAGCCGGCGCCGAGCAGCGCCAGGATCAGGACGGCGACGGAAAGCGCGCGCAGCACCATGGCGTCAGCTCAGCCGCACCAGGGTGCGCAGCACGGTCACGCGCGCGGTCCACATGGCGATCAGCGCCGCCAGGATCGGCAGCAAGGCGAGCAGGATCCAGTCCAGTGTGGCCAGCTCGAAGCGTGGCAGCAGCGACACCTGGGTCTGGCCGGCCAGCCAGCCCAGGCCGAACAGCGCGGCGACCGCCAGCAGGAAGCCGAACAGGCCGCCGCGCAGGCCGAGCTTCAACGCGTGGCCCTGGAACTCGCGGGCGATGTAGCTGTCCTGCGCGCCCATCAGGTGCAGCAGCTCGATCACCTTGCGGTGGATCTCCAACCCGGTGCGGGTGACGAAGACGACGGTCACCACGGCAGCGAAGCCGACCAGGCAGACCACGATCAGCGCCCCCAGCTTGATCGAGCTGGCAAGGTTCAGCAGGTTGGACAGCCAGCGCTGGTGGTCGTCGGCGCGGGTCCCCGGCACCGCCGCTTCCAGCGCCTGTTGCAGCCGGCCCAGGTCGGGCGGCTGGCTGGCGTCCAGCGTGACGGCGATCAGGTCGGGCAGCGGCAGCTCGGCCGCCAGCGCGGCGTCGCCCAGCCAGGGTTCGACCAGGCGCGCCACCTCCTGCTGGGTCAGTACCGACAGGCCGCGCACGCCGGGGGTGTTCTGCAGCACCTGGCTCACCGCCTCGATGCGGGCCGAGCGCTCGCTGTCGTCTGGCGGCGCCGGGATCTGCACCGTCAGCTGGCCCTTCAGGCCGCGGTCCCAGCGCGCCGCCGCGCGCTCCACCACGAAGACGCTGGCCAGCGCCAAGCAGGCCAGGAAGACCATGAATGCGACCAGCCAGGGCAGGAATCGGGCCGACGAATCCTCGTCCAGCGGCACGGTGGGGCGGCGGAACAGCATGCGGCGGCTCCTCCCCCCTCAGGCCCGCGGCCGGCGGCGGACGGCGCCGACGCGGTCGATCCGCGCCTCGCGCAGTTTCAGCACCGGATGCTGGAAGCGTGCCACCAGCGGCTCGTTGTGGGTGGCGATGATCACCGTGGTGCCCAGCTTGTTGAGCTCCTCGAACAGATAGAGCAGGCGAACCGCGATGCGGTCGTCCAGGTTGCCGGTCGGCTCGTCGGCGAGCAGCAGCGAGGGACGCGCGATCACCGCGCGGGCGATGGCGACACGCTGCTGCTGGCCGCCCGACAGCGTCGGCGGATAGGCGTTCAGATGGTCGGCCAGGCCGACCCAGGTCAAGAGCTCGGCGACATGGCGGTCGACCTGGGCGTCGAAATGCCCGGCGATGCGCAGCGGCAGGGCGACGTTCTCCATCGCCGTCAGATGGTCGAGCAGGCGGAAGTCCTGGAACACCATGCCGATGCGCCGCCGCGCCAGCGCGCGCTCGTTGCGGTCGAGCGAGCGGGTGTCGCGGCCGAACAGCATGATGCGGCCCTGGCTGGGTTCCTGCGCCAGGTAGAGCAGGCGCAGCAGCGAAGACTTGCCGGCACCCGACGCGCCGACCACGAAGTGGAAGGAGCCGGGGTCCAGGTCAAAGGCAACGTCGCGCAAGATCGCCGGACCATCGCCATAGGCAAGCGCGACGTCCTCGAAACGCACCATTGCGAAGCTGTCTCCTCTTGACCGAATCGTCAGCTGACCCGACAGGCAGAATCGCACGCGGCACGGCCAAGGGTAAAGCTTGCCGGGCTTTGTGGCGGCCTTGTGGGCCATCTTCCCCTGGCCCGACGCCGGCCCGCCCCACTGCGGCGCTTGCTTGCCTGCGCAGCCGGGCGCCCGTATAACCAACGGCGCATTCACCCTTGCGGCACGGGGTATCATGATCATCACCTGTCCCTCCTGTTCGGCCCGTTTCCGGGTCGCCGATCAGGCGCTCGGCGCCGAGGGACGCGTGGTGCGCTGCGGCCGCTGCGCCTATTCCTGGCACCAGATGCCGGCTGTCGAAGAGCTGCCGCTGGAGCTGTCCGAGGCGCTGCCCGATCCGGCCCTGCTGTCGAACGCGCCGGCCGCCCTGCCGCCGGAGCCGCGCTTCGACCCGCGCGAGCTCAGTCGCGGCGACATCGGGCGCGGCGACGTTGCCCGCGGCGACGTCGGGCGGGGCGATGTGGCGCCCTATCGCCAGCGCCGCAAGCGCGGCGGCGGCCTGATGGTCGGCTGGTTCCTGTTCTTCCTGGTGCTGGGCGCCATCCTTGGCGGCGGCTGGTACTGGCGCGACAAGGTCGTCGCCGCGGTGCCGGAGCTGGGCAAGCTCTATACCTGGCTCGGCATCGAGGTGGCGGCGCCGCAAGAAGGCCGGCTGGAGATCATCAACTATACCTTCGGCCGCCGCCTGGTGGACAGCGAGCGCAAGCTGGCGGTGGCTGGCGAGATCGCCAACCGCTCGGCCCAGGAGCTGGCGGTTCCCGTGCTGCGTGCCCGCGTACTGGACCAGAGCGGCAACGAGCTGATGACCTGGGATTTCGAGGCCACCGCCAAGACGCTGGCGCCCGGGGCCACCACGCGCTTCGAATCGCTGCACGAGCACCCCGACTACGGCGGCGAGCTCGACGTGCAGGTCGGCTTCGTGCCGGTGCAGTAGGGCCCCCTCTGCCGCTATCGCGTCTCGCTCGTCATCCCGGCTGCAGCGCAGCGGAGAGCCGGGCCCCATCGTGCGGCCCGGCACTGCAGAGCGGGCGGCGCCATGGATCCCGGATAGCGGCTACGCCGCTTCCGGGATGACAGGATTTC
The DNA here is from genome assembly GCA_038363005.1 of Rhodospirillales bacterium. Classification (GTDB taxonomy): domain Bacteria; phylum Pseudomonadota; class Alphaproteobacteria; order Kiloniellales; family JACOMY01; genus JAKOWB01. The sequence goes on along the minus strand of JBBQBI010000013.1, from coordinate 18,768 downwards.
CTGAAGACCCCCAACGGTGACGCGCCCAGGTGTCTCTGCCGGACAGCAGCGGCACAAGTCGGCGGGTGACTGGACCCTCAGAACTGCTCCAGCAGCCGGTCGATGTAGTCGCGTTCCAGCGGCGGCCGGTCGGGGTCGCCCAGGCGGCGGCGCAGCTCCTCCAGGATCTCGCGCGAGCGGGTGAGCTCGCCGGCCTCCGGGATGTCGATGCTGTCGACCGCGTCGGTGGCGCCGTCGCCGGAGCGGCGGCCCAGCGGGTCGCGGCTTTCGCCCGGGCGCACGCCGGTGCGGCCCTGGCCCAGGCCAGGCACCGGGCCGAACTGGTCGAGCAGCATCTGGGTCATCTCGTCCAGCCCCTGCTGCAGCTGGTCGATGACTTCGGTCTGCGGGCCGATGGCGCCTTCCGCGTCGCCTTCCTGCAGCGCGCCGGTGGCGTCGCGCATGGCCTGCTCGGCGTTGCCCATGTTCTCCGGGATGTCGCCCAGCTGGTTGGCCATGTCGCGCATCATCTCGCCCAGCTTGCGACGCAGCTCCTCCTGCTTCTGGGCCTGGCCCTCCATCGGCTTCTTGCCCGGCTGGTCGGTGCTGCCTTGTGGCTGGTTGTAGCTCTGGTCGCCGTCCTGCGCCTCGCGGTGCGACTGGTCGAGCAGCTCCTGCTGCTGCTTCAGCAGCTGCTCCATGTCGCGCATCATGTCGAGCGCCTGCTGCATGGCCTCGTTCTGCATCATCGCCATGGGATTGGCCTGCAGGTTCTCCATCATCTGCTGCAGCTGCTGCAGCATCTGCATGGCCTGCTCGCGCGCGCCGGACTTCGACAGGTCGCGCATCTGGTCCAGCATCTTCTTCAGGTCGCTGCCCTGGATCATCTCGCTGCCTTCCGGCAGCGGCATGGGCGCGGCGCCCTGTTCGATCTGCTTCTGCAGCTGCTCGGTCAGCGCCTGCAGGTACTGCTGCATGGCCTGCTCGAGCTCGTCCATCAGCGCCTCGATCTCTTCATCGGTGGCGCCGTTCTCCAGCGCGTCCATCAGGCGGTCCTGGATGTCGCGCAGCTGCTGCGCCATCTGCGAGACGTCGCCGTCCTCCAGGCGCAGCGCCAGGTCCCACAGCAGTTCCTGCACGCTGGGGATCGCCGTGTCGTCGCGGTCGTGCAGCAGGCGCGAGGCCGCCATGGCCATGCCCAGCGCCACCACCGAATCGTTGCCGTAGTCGCGCGGCACGTTGAACAGGTCCTCCAGCGCGCGGACAATCGACAGGCGCTCCTCGGGCTGCACCGTCAGGCGACGGCGCAGCTCGACCAGGGCGCGTGCCACCGGGTGCATGAAGATGCGCTCGGGCAGCAGCATGCGGACCGGGGCACTGCGGCCCTCCTGGCCCGTCTCGTCGGTTGCCACCAGGGTCAGCTCGACGGCGAAGCCCGCCCAGAGGTTGGCGGTCAGGTCCTTGTAGGTCTTGCCGGTCAAGGTCTTGCGGTTGCCGTCCAGCTCGGCTAGGTCGAGCGTCAGCGGCGCAATGGTGGGATCGTCGGCGCGGCGGATCTCCAGCTTGACGTCAGCCAGGCCATAGTCGTCGGCCGCCTCGTAGTTCAGCGTCAGGGCCTGGCGCTCGGTGGCGCCCGGCGGCTCGCGGAAATCGGTGGTCGGCGGCTGGTCGGGCAGCACCTGCAGCGTCCAGTGGCCCAGCGTGTCGCCGCCCTGGGTGATGCTCAGGGTCTCGCCGGCCTCCAGCGTGGCGTCGATCTTCCACAGGCCGGTGCTGGTCTCGGTGAAGGGCGTCGCCTGGCCGTCCAGCACCAGGTTCGGCGCCATGCCGCCGCCCTGCACCTGGGCCAGCAGCTGGCTGCCGGCCGGCACCACGATGGCTTCGTCGCCGGCCTGCGGACCCAGGTAGATCGGCGCCAGGCGGGTGTAGTCCGGCGGGTCGAGCCAGGCGTCCAGGCTGGCCGGCACCGTGGCGGCGCCGTCGAAGCGTGGCTCAGTCGCCGCCAGCAGCCGGCGGTCCCAGTCGCCGCCGGCGACCACCAGGCCGACGATCAGCAGCAGCGCCGCGGCGGCGCCCAGGCCCCGCGGGTCGCGTCCCGCCACCACCGGGCGCGGCGGCGCCGCGCGCAGCTTGCCGAGCTGCGCCCGGGCACGCGTCCGGTGCAGGCGGAACAGCACGGCGGAATAGGGATCGCGGTTCTGCGGCGGCAGCTGGTCCAGCGCCGCGGTCAGCGGGCGGTGCGGCAGGCCGCTGGCCTGCTCGACGCGGTCCTGCGCCTGGCGCGCCGCCGGCCAGGTCAGCTGCCGGGCGCCCTGCCACAGCAGCCACAGCAGCCCCAGGCCGAAGAGCACCAGCAGCGCCAGGTGTGCCCAGCCCGGCAGCGCCTGCGGTAGGCCGAGCAGCGCCACCGCCAGCGCCAGCAGCAGCAGCGCCAGCACCGGCCAGAAGGCGCGGGTCAGGCGTTCCAACAGCAGGCCGCCCCAGGTCGCCTTGAGGCGCAGCCGCAGGGTCAGCGGTAGCTGAAGATCGGTCGGCGTCGTCTTCCGGGCCATCAGGCGGCGCTCCGCTCCGTCAGGGCGGCGCCGGCCGGATCCCGGGGATCCGACGAGGGACGCCGCTAGCCGCCCAGGGCGACCCGCTGCGGAGGAGACTGCTCCTCGTCGGCGAGCCAGGGCGGCATACGATCCAAGGCGATCAGTGTGGCATAATCTTGGCGCGGCCTGATCACAAAGAAAGCCCCGTCTTTGACAAGCACCTCTGGCACCAGCGGCCGGGTGTTGTAGGTCGAGGCCATGACCGCGCCGTAGGCGCCGGCCGAGCAGAGCGCGATAAGGTCGCCGGCCGCCAGCGGCGGCAGGGGCCGCTGCTTGGCGAAGAAATCGCCCGATTCGCAGATCGGTCCGACAATGTCATAACGCTCCACCGGCGCGTCGTCGGCCGGCTGCAGCACCGGCACGACGTCGTGCCAGGCCTCATAGAGCGTCGGCCGGATCAGGTCGTTCATCGCGCCGTCGACGATCACGAATGCGCGAGAGCTGCCGCGCTTGACGTAGACCGCCCGGGTCAGCAGCACCCCGGCGTTGCCCACCAGGTGGCGGCCGGGCTCGCAGATCAGCTGGGCGCCCAGGCCGCGGGTGGCCTCGGCGACCACGCGGGCATAGGCCTCGACCGGTGGCGGTTGCTCGTCGCGATAGGCGATGCCCAGCCCGCCGCCGAGGTCGAGGCGCTGCAGCGCATGGCCCTGTTCGCGCAGCGTGCGGTACAGCGCCGCCAGCCGCCCGAAGGCGGCGCGATAGGGCGCCAGGTCGGTGAGCTGCGAGCCGATGTGCACCGCCAGGCCGACCAGCGCCAGGCCCGGCAGCGCGGCGCAGCGCGCCGCCACCGCGGCGGCCTGGTCGTAGTTGATGCCGAACTTGTTCTCCGCCTTGCCGGTGGAGATCTTCTCGTGCGTCTTGGCGTCGACGTCGGGATTGATCCGCAGCGCCACCGGCGCGACCCGTCCCAGGCGGCTGGCGACGGCGGACAGCGCCTCCAGCTCCGGTAGACTCTCCACGTTGAACTGCAGGATGTCGGTTTCCAGCGCGAAGGCCATCTCGTCGGGTGTCTTGCCGACCCCGGCGAAGACGATCTTCTGCGGCGGCACGCCGGCGGCCAGGGCGCGGCGCAGCTCGCCCTCGCTGACCACGTCGGCGCCGGCGCCCTCGGCGGCGAAGGTGGCGATCACCGCCTGGTTGGAATTGGCCTTCAGCGCGTAGCAGATGCTGGCCGTCACGCCCTCCGCCGCCAGGGCAGCGGCGAAGCGGCGATAGGCGCCGGTCAGCTTGGCGCTGGAATAGACATAGACCGGGGTGCCGACCGCCGCGGCGATGCGGGCAAGCGGCAGCTGCTCAACGTGGAGCTGGCCATCCTGGTAGTGGAAGGGGGTCATTGGCTCTTGATGACGGTGGTCGAGGTGCGTTCACTGCCGAAGGTCTCGGTCGGCGCCGAGGGCGGCGGCGCGGGCTGCGCCGTGCCGGTCGCGCCGGTGGTGGTGGTCGCGGTGTTGTTGGGCACCACGGTCTTGGGGTCGGGATAGGTGCGCGGATAGACGTAGACGTTCTCCTGCCCCTCCGGCTCCTGGATGCGGCCCTTCACACCACAGGCGGCCAGTGCCGCCGGCAGCAGCAGCAGTCCCAGCAGGTCGCGGCGCTTCAAGGTCACGGTCCTCACGGCTCCTTCTGCAGACGTGCCCGCGCGGCCTTGACCGCGGCGCGGACCCGGACCGGCGCCGTACCGCCCGCGGAGCGGCGGCTGGCGACGGAACTCTCCACCGTCAGTACGTCATATACCGCCTTGGTGATGCGCGGTTCAACGCCTTGCATCTCGGCCAGCGGCAGTTCGGCCAGCTGGCAGCCTAGCTCGTCGGCGCGCTTCACCAGGCTGCCGGTGACATGGTGCGCCTGGCGGAACGGCAGATTCAGCGTGCGCACCAGCCAGTCGGCCAGGTCGGTCGCGGTGATATGGCCCTTGTCGGTGGCCGCCTTCATGCGGGCGCGGTCGACCGCCAGGTCGCGCACCATGCCGGCGGTGGCCGCCAGGGTCAGCGCCAGGGTGTCGACAGCGTCGAACAGCGGCTCCTTGTCCTCCTGCATGTCCGTGCCATAGGTCAGTGGCAGGCCCTTCATGGTCATGGCCAGGGCGTTGAAGGCGCCCACCACGCGCCCGGCCTTGCCCTTCACCAGCTCGGCCGCGTCGGGGTTCTTCTTCTGCGGCATGATCGAGGAGCCAGTGGTGAAGGCGTCGCTCAGCTTGATGAAGCGGAAGCCGTCGCTCATCCAAAGCACCAGCTCCTCGGCCAGGCGCGACAGGTGGATCGACAGGATCGAGCCGGCGGCCAGGATCTCCAGCACGAAGTCGCGGCTGGCCACCGCATCCATCGAGTTGCGCATCGGCCGGGCGAAGCCCAGCGCCTTGGCGGTGAGATCGCGGTCGATGGGGAAGGAGGTGCCGGCCAGCGCAGCGGCGCCCAGCGGGCTCTCGTTGGTGCGCCGCCGCGCGTCGGCCAGGCGGCCGCGGTCGCGCTCCAGCATCTCGACATAGGCCATGAGGTGGTGACCGAAGGTCACCGGCTGCGCCGCCTGCAGGTGGGTGTAGCCTGGCATCACCGTGGCGGCCTCGGCCTCGGCCTTGTCGAGCAGCGCCCGCAGCAGGTCGGCCAGCGCCAGCTGCAGCTGGTCGACCGCGTCGCGGGCATAGAGGTGGACGTCGAGCGCCACCTGGTCGTTGCGCGAGCGCGCGGTGTGCAGGCGGCCGGCCGGCTCGCCGATGATCTCCTTCAGCCGCGCCTCGACGTGCATGTGGATGTCTTCCAGCTCGGCGCGGAAGACCATCTGGCCCTCGGCGATCTCGGCCAGCACCTGGTCAAGGCCGCGCAGGATGGCCTCGCCGTCCTGCGGCGTGACGATGCCCTGGCGCACCAGCATGACGCAGTGCGCCATCGATCCGGCGATGTCCTGGCGATAGAGCCGCTGGTCGAAGCCGATGGAGGCGTTGATCTCGGCCATGATGGCGGCCGGGCCGCTGGCGAAGCGGCCGCCCCACAGCGCGTTGGCGGCGGGTGGCGCCGCGGCGGGCGCTTTGGCCGCAGGCGTGGGGCGGCGCGCCGCGCTAGCCTTGGCGGGCTTCGGCGTGGCCTTGCTTGCGGCGGGACGGCGCTTAGGTTTAGAGGACATGGCGACCTTGGAGTGCTGGATGATGGGACCGACGCGGCGTTCGCTTCTGACCGGGCTGGGGGTCGGCCTCGTCGCCCTGGCGTCGCGCCCTTGGCTGGCGCGCGCCGCGGATCGCGGCTCCCCGCCGCTCGCCGGCGAATTCCAGCAGTACTTTACCGTCCAGGACCCGCCGCTGCCAGCGCCACGCACGGGCTTCCTTGGCCCGGATGGGGCGGAGACCAACCTGGCGGCCTTCCGCGGCCGCGTGCTGCTGGTCAACGTCTGGGCCACCTGGTGCCCGCCCTGCGTGGTGGAGATGCCGGCGCTCGACCGATTGCAGGCGCAGCTCGGCAAGGAAGGGGTCAGCGTGCTGGCGGTGTCGCAGGATCGCGGCGGCCTGGGCACCGTGGTGCCCTATTTCGCCAGTCGCCAGCTGCGCAGCCTGGCGCCCTACAGCGATGCCAAGGGCTACCTGGCCGACGCGCTGGGCGTGCGCGGCCTGCCGACCTCGTTCCTGGTGGACCCGCAGGGCCGCATCGTCGGCAAGATGGAGGGCCCGGCCGAATGGGACAGCCCGGACGGCAAGGCCCTGGTGCGCTACTACCTGCCCGACGGCACCGCCACCGGCATCGCGACCTGAGCTAGGCCGCCTGCTGCGTCATCGGACGGCACTGCAGAGCGACAGCTGCGTCCGCGCGTCGGCCAGCAGGTCGGTGCCCTGCGCAGTCACTTCCCCTACGAAGTCACTTCATCGTGAGAGGCATCCGGCGTCGCGGTCAGATGGTCAGGAGCTTCGATCATGGACGCTGGATGGTCGCTGGACCCAGGGTCTGCGTCCCGCGGCGCCGCCGGAAAATGGCGCGCCGTGGCACCTGACGAAGTATCTTAGAAACGGAGACTATTATGCCTAAGTACGTAATCGAACGTGACATGCCGGGCCTCGGCAAGCTGAGCTCGGCCGAGCTCCAGGGCGCCTCGCAGAAGTCCTGCAGCGTGCTGCGCGACCTGGGTCCGAGCATCCAGTGGCTGCATAGCTATGTGACCGACGACAAGCTCTTCTGCGTCTACTTGGCGCCGAACGAGGAGCTGATCCGCGAGCACGCCAAGCAGGGCGGCTTCCCGGCGAACAAGATCTCCAAAGTGCACCGGGTGATCGAGCCGGTGACGGCCGAGGGATGATGCGCGGCTGAGCCCTGACGTCGAAACCCCCTCCCCGGCCCTCCCCCACTTTGTGGGAGAGGGTGAACCAGAGCCCCTCTCCCACGCTGTGGGGGAGGGGTTGGGGAGGGGGTGGTGACGGTCTTCCCGAACGGCCTACTCCGCTGCGACCGCCAGGCCCTTCAGGTTCGGCCGCGTATCGATGGCCTTCTGGATGATCGCCTTGATGCGCTTGCGCTCCTCGCCGGCCAGCGGCAGGCGCGGCGCGCGGGTCCACTCGCTGCCCAGGCCGGTCATGCTGTTGGCCAGCTTGATGTACTGCACCAGCTTGGTGTGGCAATCGAGGTGCAGCAGCGGCATGAACCAGCGGTAGAGGCCCAGCGCCTCCTTGATCTTGCCCTGCGCCGCCAGGCGGTAGAGCGCCACCGATTCCTCGGGGAAGGCGTTGACCAGGCCGGCGACCCAGCCGTCGCAGCCCAGCGCGACGGACTCCACCATGATGTCGTCGACGCCGCAGAAGATGATGAAGCGATCGCCCACCACGTTCTTCAGGTCGGTGACGCGGCGCACGTCGTCAGAGGATTCCTTGATGGCGACGATGTTCTTCTTCGCCGCCAAGCGCTTGAAGCCCTCGGGCTTGACGTCGGTCGCATAGGTGACCGGGTTGTTGTAGATCATGATCGGCAGGTCGATGCCGTCGGCCACGGTCTCGAAGTGGACCAGGGTCTCCTCGGGATCGGTCTTGTAGACCATGCAGGGCAGCACCATCAGGCCGGCGCAGCCGTCGGCCTTGGCCTCCTTGGCGCGCTCGATGGCGAAGGCCGAGGTGTATTCGGCAATGCCGGAGATCACCGGCACCTTGCCCTTCACCGCCTCGACCGCGCAGCGGCGCACCGCCGACTTTTCAGCGGGGGTCAGCGACAGGTTCTCGCCCAGCGTGCCCAGCATGATGAAGCCGTCGACGCCGGCCTTCAGCATGGCCAGGACGTGCTTCTTGGTCGCCGCCAGGTCCAGCGTGCCGTCCTGCTTGAACTCGGTCATCAACGCGGGCATCACGCCCGTCCAGTTCACCTTTTTCATGGTCTGCTCCTCAGCTTCAGGAAATTTCGAACAGGGGTTGGCCGATCACCTCGGGGCGCGGCTGGATGCCGAGGCCCGGCTGGTCGGAGGCTTTCATGCGGCCGTTCTCGCGCTTGGGAGCGCCGGCAGCGGTCGATACGGTGACGTAGCTGTTGAAGTCGGTGGCGGAGAAGCGGAAGGCTTCCGGCGTCGAGTGCGCCAGCGCGGCGATGGCCGCGGTGGTGACGTCGCCGCCCCAGGAGTCTTCCAAGGTCATGGCATAGCCCAGGGTGACGCAGAGATCGCGGATCTGCTTCGCCTTGCTGAGGCCGCCGACCTTGGAGATCTTCAGGTTGATCACGTCCATGGCGCCCTCGGCGTGGGCCTTGATCAGCATCTCGATGGAGTCGACGTTCTCGTCCAGCACGAAGGGATGGTCGGTGCGTCGCCGGATGGTCAGCGACTCCTCGTAGGACTTGCAGGGCTGCTCGATATAGACGTCGAGGTCCTTGACCGCGCGCACCACGCGCGCGGCGTCGTGCATCAGCCAGCCGGTGTTGGCATCGCACACCAGCACGTCGTCCGGCTGCAGCACGGCGCGGCAGGCACGGATGCGCTCGATGTCGACATTGGGCTTGCCGCCGACCTTGAGCTGGAACTTGTGATAGCCCTCGCCACGGTACTGGCTGACGCGCGCCGCCATCTTCTCCGGCGCTTCCTGGCTGATGGCACGATAGAGGTCGACCGCCTCGCCGAAGCGGCCGCCCAGCAGCGTCACCGCCGGCAGGTTCGCCGCCTTGCCCAGCAGGTCCCAGCAGGCCATGTCGAGCGGCGACTTGACGTAGTTGTGGCCGAGCAGCGCCTTGTCCATCAGGTCGTTGATCTTCGCCAGGTCGCGCGGGTCCTGGCCCAGCAGCTGCGGGCCCAGCTCCTTGATGCCGGCGCGCGCGCCGGGGCCATAGGCCGGCAGGTAGAAGGGGCCGAGCGGGCAGACCTCGCCCCAGCCGGTGAGGCCCGTGTCGGTGTCGAGGCGCACCAAGGTCGAATCGAAGACCTCGACGGACTTGCCGCCGGACCAGGAATAGCGCCCCTCGACCAGCGGCAAGTCGACCTGGTGCACGGCAATGCGGGTGATCTTCATGAAGGCTCCCTATTCGGCGGCGGCTTTGGCCAGGTCCTGCGCCAGCGCGGCGGAGAGGCCCTCGCCGGCCTCCAGGATGTGGCGACGGACGAGGGCGGCGGCGTCATCGGCCTCGCCGGCGCGCGCCAGGGTGAGGATTGCCAGGTGCTCGCTGCGGGCGCGGTCCAGCGCACCGGTCAGCGCCAACTGCAGGCGGATGAAGCGGTCGGTCTTGGCGTTGAGGTCCTGCACCGTTTCCAGCCAACGGCCTCGGTCGGCGGCGCGGTAGAGCGCGGCGTGGAAGCGCCAGTTCAGCGCGCCCCAGTCCTCCACCCGGTCGGCGGCCAGCCCGGCCTCGTAGGCGTTCAGCGCCGCCTCGGCCTCGGCCATGTCGGCGGCGGTCAGGCGCGGCACCGCCAGGCGGATCAGCTCGGCCTCCAGCACCGCGCGCATCTCGAAGAGTTCGCGGATCTCGCCCGGCTCCAGCCCGGCGACCACGGCGCCCTTGTGCGGTTCGATGGCGATCAGCCCCTCGGCCTCCAGCCGCCGCAGCGCCTCGCGCACCGGAATGCGCGACACGCCATAGTCGGCCGCCAGCGCGTCCTGCCGCAGCTGCTCGCCGGCCTTGAACTCGCCCGCCAGGATGCGCTGGCGCAGCGAGACGGCAATCTCGGCCGGGATGGAGCGACGGGGCAGGGTGCGCGACATGGGGTTTGTATATTTTATACAATCCTGGAATGCAAGTGGAGTTGTGAGGGGTGGGCAGCCCACCGATGCCTAGGTTGGCTTGGTCCCGTGCTCATCCGACTGAGGAGAGGCCGGCTCCGACTTTCCTCTCGTCGTCACCCCAGCCGCAGAGCCGGGGTCCATGCCGCGACCCTGCCCGCGACAAGCACCATGGCACCCGCCTTGCGCATCCATGGATCCCGGCTCGCGCTTCGCTTGGCCGGAATGACGAGTGAGGTTTGGCCGGATAGCAAGAGCGCAAGTCCAGGAGATAGGGGGTGGCGACCGTGGCGCCGCTCTTGACCCTAGAACCGCTCCGACAGCCAGATCGCCAGCTTGGAGCCGCGCTTGATGGCGCCGGTCAGCAGGGCATAGCCGGGCGCCTCCCGGGCGCCCTGCTCGATGGCAAGGTCGCGGTGGTGGATCTCGTCGGCGCGGAACTCCTCGATGGTCGCCTTCAGCGCCGGCTCCTGCTCGCCCAGCGCCGCTGCCTGGCTGGCGTAGTGCTCGTCGATCACCTCTTCCACCGCCTGGGTGCAGGCCATGGCGGCCTTCTCGCCCAGCAGGGCGGTGGCGGCGCCCAGCGCGAAGCCGGCGACGTGCCACAGCGGGAACAGCGCGGTGGGGCGCACGCGGCGGTCCTGCAGCAGGTGCTCGAAGGTGTCGAGGTGCTTCTGCTCCTGCGCGTGCATCTGGCGAATGGTGCTGGCCTGCGGGCCGCGACCCAGCACGGCGAGCTGGCCTTCGTAGATGCGCCGGGCGCCGTATTCGCCGGCGTGGTCGACACGCAGCATGCGGGCGATCTGGCCGGCCGGTGTCGGGTCGCCCGGCAGCCAGCGCGCCAGGCTGGGGCGCCGGCGGGACGGCGCGGCTTCGGTTTCCGTGGGGGCTTGGTCGCTCATGTCACCCCGACTCCCTCTAACTGCGACGCCGCATCAGCAGCAGGGTGATGCCGGCGAAGATCGGCGAGAAGATGACATTGAAGCCTGCCAGGGAGATACCCCACAAGTCCCAGGCGACGTCGGTGCAGGCCACCTTGGGGGCGCCCAGGATGGCGTTGCGCAGGTCGTCGCGGCTCATGCCCTGCTGGATGCCGGCGCCGCTGCACTCGGTGCTGCCGGTCCACCAGCCCTGTTCGACGCCGACGTGGTAGACGCTGATGGCGGTGACCGCCAGGAAGCCCAGCACGCCCAGCCACAGCGCGGCGCGCCGCGCGCCGGCGTTGTCGGCGACGATCAGCCCCAGCAGGCCACCGGCCAGCGCGGCGCCATAGGCCCAGCGCTCGTAGATACAGAGCACGCAGGGCAGCAGGTGGAAGACGTACTGCGCGACAAAGGCGGTGCCGAGCGCGAAGACCGCCAGCAACAGCACCACCAGCGGCGCCACGCGGGGATGCTGGACGCGCGGATGGCGCAGGATAGCGGACAGCGTTGCCGGCAAAATCTGATCCTTGTTCTCAGAACAGGTACTTGATCGCCACGAAGCCGCCGATCAAGAGCACCATGAAGAGAATGGTAAGCCATCCCAGGTGCTTGTCGATGAAGGCCTTGATCGGTGCGCCGAAGCGCCACAGCAGTGCTGAGACCAGGAAGAACCTGGCGCCGCGTGAGACTACCGAGGCGATGGCGAAGGTCAGCAGGTCGAGTCCGAAGACACCGGACGCGATGGTGATCACCTTGTAGGGAAAGGGCGTGAAGCCGGCGACCAGGACGAACCAGAAGCCCCACTCGGCGTAGATGCCGCGGAAGGACTCGAACTTCTCGGTCAGGCCGTAGAAGTTCAGGATGTCGAGGCCGATGCTGTCGAAGGCCAGCGCGCCGATGGCGTAGCCGGCAAAGCCGCCCAGCACCGAGGCGATGGTGGCCACCGCGGCGATGCTCCAGGCCCGCTTCGGCGTCGCCACCACCATGGCGATCAGGATGATGTCGGGCGGCAGCGGGAAGATCGAACTCTCGATGAAGGCGACGGCCGCCAGCGCCCACATGGCATAGGGCCGCGCGGCGAGGTCCAGCGTCCAGTTGTAGAGACGGCGCAGCATGCCTTGGCGATCCTCGGGAGACGGCGCCGCGGCAGGGGCCGCGACGGTGCAGGAGCGAAGGCTCTAGCAGGCAGCGCCGCCTCCGGCAATCGGCCGGGTTCTCGACGGGCGCGGCCGGACCGGCCCATGCTAGGCTGCAGTTCTGCACCGGAGTATGCGATGCCCGACCGCGAGAGACTGCTGTTCGCCAACGAAGCCTTCTACACCGCCTTCAACAGCGCCGACGCCGCCGCCATGCGGCAGCTCTGGGTCAGCGCCGGGCCCTGCTTCTGCCTGCACCCCGGCTGGCCGGCGCTGAGCGGCGTTGACGCCGTGCTGCAGAGCTGGGAGGGCATCTTCGCCAATCGTGGGGCGCCGCCGCTCGACTGCCGCGGCGCCCAGGCCGACCTCGTCGGCGAGGTCGGCCTGGTGCTCTGCTACGAAGTGCTGGATGGCGCCGTGCTGGCCGCCACCAACCTGTTCCGCCGCGTCGCCGGCCAGTGGCGCCTGTTCCACCACCAGGCCGGCCCCTGCCAGTCGCCGCCTGCCGAGGTGCTGGAGACGCCGGACAAGCCCAGCGTGCAGTGAGGCCAGCGTGCAGTGAGGGACGAACGCCCTCACCCCATCCACACCGCCTCGACGTTGTTGCCGTCGGGATCGACCAGGAAGGCGGCGTAGCAGGTCGGGCTGTAGTCGGCGCGCAGGCCGGGCTTGCCGTTCTCCCGCCCGCCGGCCTTCAGGCCCGCCTGGTGGAAGCCCTCGACCGCGGCGCGGCTGGTCGCCTTGAAGGCGACGTGGGTGCCGGGGTTCTGGCCGCTGCGGCCGGCGTAGAGCCAGAGCGCCGCCGCGCCCTGGGGCCCGAAGCCGGCGCCGCCGGCGTCCTGCGAGCAGAGCGCGAAGCCCAGCGGTTTCAGCGCGGCACTATAGAAGGCGATGCTGGCCGCCAGGTCCTGCACCTTGAGACCGAGATGATCGTACATGGATGACCCTCCGTTGCTTGGAGGCGTCACCCTAGAAAGGGTCCGGCCAGGGCTTCTTGGAGAAACTTGCGGTCGCCGGCGGCGGTGCGGCGGAAGGCGCGCGGACTCATGCCCGCCGCCCTGCGGAAGGTGCGCACGAAGTTGGACAGGTCGGCGAAGCCGGCGTCATAGGCGACTTCGGTGACGCTCAGCCGGCTTTCCGCCAGCAGCCGCGCGGCCAGGCGCAGGCGGCAGCGCAGCAGGTACTGGTGCGGCGTTACCCCCAGCACCGCGCGGAAGAGGCGCAGGTAGTGCCAGGGGGAGAGGCCGGCCGCCGCGGCGCCGGCGGCGAGGTCGAGCGGCCCAGCCGCGTGCGCCTCGATCCACAGCGCGCTCTCCACCGCGCGGCGGCGATCGCGGGCACTGATACGGAAGTACTCGTCGCGCACATCGGACAGGGCGAGGAAGCGGCGGGCGAAGAGCAGCGCGGCTTCGTCCAGGCCCAGCGTTGCCTCGCCGCGTGCCGCGGCGGTCAGCAAGGCGCCGCCCACCATCAGCTCGGCCGTCGGCGGCAGACCGGTGCCGCGCCAACGCCGCGTGTCGCCAGCCAGGTCTTCAACAGTCTCCGCCGCCAGACGCACCGCCAGGCAGCGGTCGCCGCAGACGTGGTCGTGCGTGCAGCGGTAGACCTGCCCGGGGCGCCCGACCAGCAGCGCGCCCGGCACCAACTCGTGGTCGCGCCCCTCGACGCGGTAGCCGAAAGAGCCGCTCAGCACCAGCGCGGCGGAGAAGCCGCGGTGCTGCTCGTCATAGGGCCGCGCGCCGATTCCGGCGGTGCAGCGGTAGTGGTGGACGCTGAGCGCGGTAGAGCGGAAGAGGGTCTGGTTCGACATGGGTCCATTGCAGATGTTCGTTCTTCGTTCTCAATGTATAGTATTTTATGCGCGCTGGTGTGTTGGCATGGTTTGCCGGCGACACCGCTAACCGCTTCGACGTCGACTATCGCAGCCAGCGCTTCCTGGTGACCGAGCGGCTCGACCTGTCGCCGCTGCTCATGCCATTCGGCGTGCCTTGACGGCGGGGCGGTTGCCAAACCGGCGCCGCCGACTAAGATGCCGGCGCCAACGCTTGCCCGTGTGGCGGAACTGGTAGACGCGACGGACTCAAAATCCGTTTTCCGCGAGGAAGTGGGGGTTCGAGTCCCTCCACGGGCACCACATTGAGGCGCGCCGTGACCGACGCCCTGAGCCGGATTGTCCTTCGCCCCCTGACGCCCTGCTTCGGCGTCGAGGTCAGCGGGATCGACCTTGCGCGGGTCACGCGCGCGCAGGGCTATGCCGAACTGCGCCAGCTGTTCGAGACGCACTCCGCGCTGCTGTTCCGCGGCCAGAACCTCACCGACGCGGATCACCTGCGTCTCGCCGGGCTCTTCGGCCCGATCGAGGACCGCGAGGCCGATGTCCGCAAGGCGGACGATCCCTTCACGGTGCCGCTGGTATCGAACGTGACGGCCGCAGGCGGGGTCACGGCCGCCGACGATCTCCACACGCTGAATCTCAAGGCGAACATGCTGTGGCATATCGACAGCACCTTCATGCCGGTGCCGGCGCTGACCAACATCCTGATCGCCCGCGTGGTCGCCTCGCGTGGCGGCAACACCGAGCTCGCCTCGACACGGGCCGCCTTCCGCGACCTGCCGCCAACCCTGCAGGCCAGGTTGCGCCAGACCGTGATGCGCCACCACTACTCCACCTCGCGGGCGCGGATCTCGCCCGCGTTGGCGAAGCTGCCGCGCTATCACAAGTGGCCGGAGCAGCGCTGGCGCGCAGTGATCGCCAATCCGACGACCGGCGAGGAGGGCATCTACATCGCCTCGCACTGCCGCGCGGTCGAGGGCCTGTCCGCCGCCGAGGGAGCCGCCTTCATCGACGAGGTGCTGAGCCACTGCACGCAGCCGCGGTACGTCTATTCGCACGCCTGGCAGGGGGGCGACGTGCTGCTGTGGGACCAGCGCGCCGTGATGCACCGCGGCACGCCTTGGCCCGATGACGAGCCGCGCACCCTCGCCAGCCTCTGCGTCTCGCTGACGGCGGGCGACGGTCTCACGGCCCTCCGCCCGCCGCCGCTAGTTGGCGCCGACCAGGGCCTCGAAGCCGGCGATGACGTCGAACAGCTCCTCGTCGATGCCGCTTTGGCGCACGCTGCGGAAACTTGACCGCAGCTCGCCCAGCAGCTCGTCGATGTTCTTGTCGGCGCGCTGCATGGCCGCCAGGCGGCTGGCGTTCTCGCTGGCCAGGGATTCGGCGCAGGCGCGGAACAGCGACACGAAGAGATACTCGCGGATGAAGGCACGCAGCGTGTCGCCGAGGCTGCCCATCACCTCGGGCAGGCTGGCCGTTGGCCAGGGTTGCGCGACCAGGCCGCGGCGCCAGGCCTCATCCAGCGGCAGCAGGCGCTGCTGCGCCGGGGCATAGACCGCGCCCTCGGTGGGGCGGTTGTAAAAAAGATAGAGCGCGCCGCCGCCCTCGCTGGCCACGAGGATCTGCGCCACCAGCGGGGTGATGGCCTTGATCGAGGTCGGCACGGCGAAGAGCCCGGCGAGCGGCAGGCCGCTGTCCAGCAGGCGCGCATGCACCCGCTCGCCGACCGCCCAGACGCGCCGCTTGCCGGCCGGTGCCTTTCCGGCAAGCGCCGCGATTGCCTTGACGGCGTGGTCCGCGATCTCTTCGTTGAACTGGCCGACCAGGCCCTGGTCGGAGCCGAAGACCACGGCGTCGAGCGTGGTCGGCTCGTCGCGCGGGCTCTTGGATGGCGCGGCCTCCCCGTCGCGCAGGCAGACCCCCAGCCCCAGTTCCAGGGTCCGGTAGTAGTCGGCGAGCGCCAGGACCGATCGCTCGTACTGCCCGATGCTGGAGGCCGCCAGGGCCTTCATGGTGCGTACGACGGATTGCAGGTCGGTCGCGCTGGCGATCTTGCGGCGCAGGCTTTCGGTGGTGTCGCTCATGGCGCCTTGGCCTTGGGCTTGCCCTGGGGCTTTGGCTTTGCTTCGGGCTTGTCCTTCACCTTGGCAGGGACCTCGTCTTCGGCCTCAGGCTCGTCCTCGGATGTCACCGCTGCCGGCTCGGCCTCCGCTGGCTGAAAGGTGCTCAGCGCCTTCCGGGCGATGGCAACGATAGCGTCACGATCGGCGTCGCTCAGGCTCTTGGCGGTGAGGAGCCGCTCGCCGATCGCCGCCGGGATCTCCGCCGCGGCCTGGCGCACCGCGGCCTGGGCATCGGGCATGCGCTCGAGCGGCACCGGGTCGAACAGCCGCGCGGTCAGCGCCAGCAGCACGGCGACCTGCGCCGGCACCGAGATGGGGGCGAACTCCCGCTGCATCAGGCAGGCGCGAATACGCCGGCCGTGGTCGATGATGGCGCGGGTATCCTCGTCTACCCGGGCGCCGAAGCGGGCGAAGGTCTCCAGCTCCTCGAACTGCGCGTAGGCCAGCTTGAGGTCGCCCGCGACCGCGCGATAGGGCGCGCGCTGTGCCTTGCCGCCGACGCGCGAGACTGACTTGCCGACATCGACCGCCGGCAGCACGCCCAGCTCGAACAGCCCCGGCGACAGGTAGATCTGCCCATCGGTGATGGAAATCAGGTTGGTCGGAATGTAGGCCGAGATGTTCTGCGCCTCGGTCTCGATGATCGGCAGCGCGGTCAGCGAGCCGCCGCCGCGCGCCTCGTTCAGATGGGTCGACCGCTCCAGCAGGCGCGAATGGATATAGAAGATGTCACCCGGAAAGGCCTCGCGTCCCGGCGGCCGGCGCAGCAGCAGCGACAGCTCGCGATAGGCGCGGGCGTGATGCGTCAGGTCGTCATAGACGATCAGCACGTCGCGGCCCTGCTCCATGAAGTGCTCGGCGATGCTGGTGGCCGCATAGGGCGCGATGTAGGCCAGGCCCGGCGGATCATTGCCCTCGGTCACCACGACGACGCAGTAGTCCAGTGCACCTTTTTCGCGCAGCACCGCGATGGTCTTGGCCACGGCGGAGGAGCGCTGGCCGATGGCGCAGTAGACGCAGATCACCTCCTGGCCGCGCTGGTTCAGGATGGCGTCGACCGCGATGGCGGTCTTGCCGGTCTGGCGGTCGCCCAGGATCAGCTCGCGCTGGCCGCGCCCGATGGGGATCAGCGCGTCGATCACCATCAGGCCGCTCTGCAGCGGCTCGGTGACCGCGGCACGGTCCATGATCGGCGGGGCCGGGCGTTCGATCGGCAGCCGCTCACCCGTGTCGATCGTGCCCTGGGCGTCCAGCGGCCGGCCCAGCGGGTCGATGACGCGCCCCAGCAGGCCCTCGCCGACACCGACGTCCATCACCCGGCCGGTGCGCAGCACCTCGTCGCCAGCCTTGAGATGCCAGTATTCGCCGAGCAGCACGACGCCGATCTCGTCCGGGTCGAGATTGAAGGCGATGCCGAAGACCCCGCCGGGAAAGGCCAGCAGCTCCTCGTAGCCGGCGTTCGGCAATCCGGCCACCTGGGCGATGCCAGTGGAAATCCGCGTGATGGTGCCGATCTCGCGCGCCGCCAGGTGCGGGGTGAAGCCCTCACGCGCTTGCTGCAGGCCGGTAAAGGCACTGTCGACGACGCCCTGCAGACGCTTCAGCACGGAGCTCATGACTTGTCCTGGGCGGCCACGTGCTTGTGCTGCCGCGGTGACTTGCTGGCTGGCTTGGGCGCTGGCTTGGGCTTGGGCTCGGGATCTTGCTCGGCCGTGGGCACGGGCTTGGTCGTCGCATCGAGCAGCTGGCTGACATCCTGCTCCAGCGCCGCCAGATAGTCGGCGAGGCTCCAGGATAGCTTCTGGCCGTTGCTGGTGAGCTCGATACCGCTGATCACCTCCGGCGCTGTCTCGAACCGCAACTCGACGTGTGTCGAGAAGGCTTCGTCGAGGGCCTGCTGAACGGCGGCCTGCTGTGCCTTCGGCAGCGCGAAGGCGCTGCGCAACAGTGCCGGCGTGTCGGCCTTCTTCAAGCTCGCGGCAAGGGCGGCCTTGGCCTGGCCATCCAACGCCTGTAGTCGCTGCGTGAAGACCGTGACCAAGCGCGCTTCCAGGCTGCTGTCGGCGAGGTCGGCAAGCGCCTTGCGGGCGATGGCGAAGACTTCGGTGCGCGCCAGGCGGCTGACCGCCTGGTCCAGGCTGCGGGCCTCGCTGGCCAGGGCCGCTTGCCGCTTGGCGGTCAGGGCATCGGCCGCCTGCCGCGCCTCGTCGAGCAGCTGCTTGCGGTTGGCCTGTACCTCGGCCGTCATGGTCTTCACGCGCGCGGCGCGCTCCTGGTCGAAGGCCTCGTTCTTCTGCTCGAAGGCATCGCGTTCCGCCTTGGCCTCGGCCTGCTTCGCCTTGGCATCGGCCAGCTCCTTGGCGATCCGCTTCTCGCGCGTGTCGATGGCGTGCAGCACGGGCTTGTAGAGGAAGCGCTTCATCAGCCAGACGAGAATGATGAAGTTGAGCACCTGCGCACCGACGGTGAACCAGTCGATCAGCATCTCAGTTCGCCGTGGACTGGGAGATGGCCTGGCTCCAGAAAGGATTGGCGAAGATCAGGATCATCGCCACCACGAAGCAATAGATAGCGGTCGATTCGATCATCGCCAGGCCGACGAAGAGCGTGCGGGTGATGGTGGCCGAGGCGTCGGGCTGCTGCGCCAGCGAGGTCAGCGCGGTGGCCACCGCGCGCCCTTCGGCAATGGACGGGCCGAAGCAGCCGACCGCGGTGGTCAGGCCGGCGGTGATGATCGAGGCGATAGCGATGAGGGTCATGCTGTCCATGGCGGGTTCCTTGCTCGTTTGGCGGTCGCGTCAGCTCTTGGGCGCCGGCTTGGTGGCGCGCGCGCGGATGGCGGCGGCGATGTAGACCGCCGCCAGGATGCTGAAGATGTAGGCCTGCACCATGCCGGTCAGCAGCCCGAGCGCCGTCATGATGATGGGAAAGATGAAAGGCGTAATGGTGAGCAGAATGCCGATGATCATCGCGCCGCTCATCATGTTGCCGAACAGCCGGACGGCCAGCGCCAGCGT
>JBBQBI010000012.1:0-124857 GCA_038363005.1 Rhodospirillales bacterium | reverse complement strand
GAAGGTGCTAGCGGCCCTGCCCCGCCACTGCCTAGCTGACAACAGGACATAGATAGAGGGAGCGTCCCGTCATGAGCAGCAAACCCATCACCCTCGTCGTCGGCGCCGGCGACGGTCTTTCGGCCGCGGTCGCCCGGCGCTTCGCCCGCGCCGGCCATGCCATCCACCTGGCAGCGCGCAACACCGGCAAGCTGGCACCGCTGGTCACCGAGCTCGGCGCCACCGCGCATGCCTGCGACGTCACCGACCAGGCCCAGGTGGCGGCGCTCTTCACCGCACTGGATAAAGTCGGCGTGCCCGAGGCGGTGATCTACAACCCCAGCTATCGGGCGCGCGGCGCACTGGTCGACCTGGTGCCCGGCGAGGTGCAGCAGGCCCTGCAGGTCACCGCCTTCGGCGCCTTCCTGGTGGCGCAGCAGGCGGCCCGCCGCATGCTGGCCCGGCCTGGCGGCGCCAGCGGCTCGCTGCTGTTCACCGGCGCCTCGGCCAGCGTGAAGGGCTATCCGCTGTCAGCACCCTTTGCGATGGGCAAGTTCGCCCTGCGCGGCCTGGTGCAATCCTTGGCGCGCGAACTGGCGCCGAAGAACCTGCACGTCGCGCACTTCATCATCGACGGCGGCATCGCCAAGGCCGGCCGCGCCGGCTACGAACCCGACGCCGACGGCCCGGACAGCCGCCTGCAGCCCGACGCCATCGCCGAGAGCTACTGGCAGATCCACCACCAGAACCGCAGCGCCTGGACCTGGGAAATCGAGCTGCGCCCCTGGGTAGAGAAATTCTGACTGGCAGCGACTTAACCGCGCGTGCCATGATTGCGGTGATATTCCCGATGGAAAGGGATCGCCACCATGGCCCGCAAGCCCCGTCGAGCCAAGGGCTCCGCCGCGTCCGGCGGCGGCGCGCCGACCACGGATGCGGCGCCCGCCGTGGCCGTGCCGCCCTACTGGCCGATCATCTACATCCGCGGCTACGCCGCCACCAGCAACCAGATCGAGGACGCGGTCGAGCAGCCCTTCATGGGCTTCGACGCGGGATCGACCAAGGTGCGCATGGCGGCAGACCTTTCGGTCACGCGCTTCATCTTCGAGTCACCGCTGGTGCGGCTGATGAAGGACCACGGGTACCGCGACGCCTATCGCAATGGCGGCTATCCCTCGCTGGCGGACTATGACGACGACAGGAAACGGCGCCCTGGCCGCCAGAGCCTCTGGGTGATGCGCTACTACGACCTGGCGTCGGAAGCCTTCGGTCGCGGCAAGCGCCTGTCGATCGAGTTCTATGCCCACATGCTGCGGGCGCTGATCCTGCACGTGCGCGACGCGGTCTGCGACCGGGATCCGGCGGCGAAGGCAGCTTTCAAGGTCTACCTGGTGGCGCATTCGATGGGCGGCCTGATCGCCCGCTGCTATCTGCAGGCGCTCTGCGCCGGCAAGCTGATCGACTATGGCGACAACGCCGAGGACCGCAACAAGGCGAGCGAGAGCGACCAGCTCGACGCGCTACGCAGCTTCCTGCAGCCCGGTACGCCGCCGACAGCGAGCCTCGAGGAGGCCCTGGAGCTGCCGACGCAGCCGGATCGGACGGTCCCGCACTATGTCGACAAATTCTTCACCTATGGCACCCCGCACGGCGGCATCGAGGTACTGGGCCTGAACGTGCCGGATCTCGGCAACTTCAGCATCTACCACGCCAACACCTTCAATCGCGACCGCATGCGCCAGTTCCTCGGCATTGCAGGCGAGGGCGATGTCCGCGAGCTTGGCGGCGCACTGGATCCGGCACGCGCCTTCTGCTTCATCGGCACAAACCATCGCGACTATCCCGCATTTGGCGGCCTGGCGAAGCTGGTGAGCGGCGTGCGGAGCGACGGCCTAGTGATGTGTGACAACGCCTTCGTGAACGGCGCGGCACAGGCCTATGCCCATCGTTCGCACAGCGGACCCTTTGGCATCGTGAACTCGGAGGAGGGCTACCAGAACCTGCAGCGCTTCCTGTTCGGGACGCACCGTGTCGACGTCAGGCTGCGGCTGTCAGGCCTCAGATTGCCGCGCGCGGTCGAGCAGACGATGCAGCAGAACGGCATTCCGCTGGACCGGATCGACGGCACGCTGCAGGTCGAATCGGCCGTCCGCGTGCGCGGCAGCCAGATCTATCTGCACGAGCGGCGGGTCGTCCACGGTTCGGCGCAGCTGCGCAAACTGCGGGACTGCCTGTCCGAGGAAAAAGCAGAAGAGACCCTGTCCTTCTACCTTTTCAGCGGCTTCCTCGATCTCAAGCGACGCCAGGCGGTGACCAGCGATCCGCAACGGCGCGAGGTGCTGCCCGCCGACTACCTGAACTGGGTGGAGTCCATGGTCTTCGCCGTGGAACTCGGCGTTCAGTTGCCGGAGGTCCGCATCGACAAGCGCTGGTGGTTCGACGAGCACATCGAGGGGGGCACGCTGCTACGAGAGGATCTGATGTTCCAGATTGCCGATCCGACCGCGGCGGTGCCGACCTTGCGTGGCGGCCGCCTGGGACAGGGTGGCAGCAGCGACGAACTGACTGAGCTGGCAACCTGGCCGACCGCAGACGGTGGCCTTGCCCTGACCTACGACGTCGGCCAGCAGCCCGCTGACGGCAAGTCGCCCCGCGCCGGCGCGGCCTGGGGCACGCTCCATATCACGATCCACCGGGTGGCCTGACCAGCGTAGCTCCCCAGCGTCGCTCCCGGTCGGCGGTGACTTGCGGCGAAGCCTGCGAGACCCCAAGACTAGAGGTCCCTGGTCCAAGAGGCCCCGCGTCGAGGAACCGCGCATGAGCAAGGACAAGATCGTCAAGAGCGACGCCGAATGGCGCAAGCAGCTGTCGCGCGAGGCCTACAAGGTCACCCGCAAGCATGCCACCGAGCGGCCCGGCAGCGGCAAGCTGCTGAACGAGAAGCGCCAGGGCGTCTATCGCTGTGTCGGCTGTGACGAGCCGCTGTTCAGCTCCGCCAGCAAGTTCGAGAGCGGCACCGGCTGGCCGTCCTACAGCGCGCCAATTTCCGGCGACGCGGTGGAGACCAGAATCGACCGCGCGCTGTGGATGGTGCGCACCGAGGTGCACTGCGCGCGCTGCGAGGCCCACCTGGGCCATGTCTTCGACGACGGCCCGGCACCGACCGGCCTGCGCTTCTGCCTGAACTCCGCGGCATTGACCTTCGAGCCCGGCGACGGCGGCGGAAAGGTCTGAACCCGCGATGCCCGAGCAACCCAGCGAGATCCCGCGCGCCGCCCTGGTCACCGGCGCGGCCAAGCGCGTCGGCCGCATCCTGGCCCAGGCCCTGGCGGCCGACGGCTGGGCCGTGGCGGTGCACTACCGCGCCTCGGCGACCGAGGCCGAGGGCCTGGTGCAGGAAATCCGCGCCGCCGGCGGCCGCGCCGTGGCCCTGCGGGCCGACCTGGCCCTGGAGGCCGAGGTGCAGGCGCTGGTGCCGGCGGCCGTCGCCGCGCTGGGGCCGCTGGGGCTGCTGGTGAACAATGCCGGGCACTTCGCCCGCGACACGGTGCAGAGCGCCACGCGCGCCAGCTGGGACGCCCATATCGAGCCCAACCTGCGGGCGCCGCTGGTACTGTCACAGGCCTTCGCCCGGCAGCGCCCGGCCGACGCCGGCGGCCTGATCGTCAACCTGCTGGACCAGCGGGTGCTGAAGCCTGGGCCGACCTTCATTTCCTATGGCGTGGCCAAGGCTGGGCTTTGGGCCCTGACGCAGGCTCTGGCGCTGGCCCTGGCGCCGGCGATCCGGGTGAACGGCATCGGTCCCGGCTACATGCTGCCCGACGCCGGGCAGAGCGAGGCCGACTTCCGCAAGTGGGTGGAGCGCCAGCCGCTGCGCAGCGGCGGCACCCCGGCCGAGGCCGTGGCGGCCCTGCGCTTTATCATCGCCGCGCCCTCGATGACCGGACAGATCATTGCCTTGGATGGAGGCCAGCACCTTGCCTGAGCTGATGAGCGAAACCCTGCTGATCGAGGAGCTGGCGCTGCAGATCCGCATCGGCGTCGGCGATGCCGAGCGCGCCCAGCCGCAGCGCCTGCTGGTGACGCTGCGCGTCGAGGTCACGCCGCAAGCGCCCCGGCAGGACGCGGTGGCCGAGGTCGTCGACTATGGTGTCATCGCCGCCGGCCTGCGCCGCCTGGCGGACCGCGAGGTGAAGCTGCTGGAAACCCTGGCCGGGGAGATAGCAGGCATCGCTTTCGCCGACCCGCGTGTGCAGGCGGTGGAGGTCCAGCTGCGCAAGCCCGATCTCTTCACGGATTGCGCCGCGGTCGGCATCGCCACGCGCTTCGTCAGGCCAGCGGTTTCGCGCTCTGCCGAGCCCGCCGCGCAATAACCTCATGAAGGCTAAGACCTTGCCGAATCAGGCTTTCCCGCTGAACACCCCGAGCACTAGTTTTCAACAGGTTGAACAGTGGGCGCTGACAGCCCGCCGGGCTCAGCCGACAATTCCATTTCGTCATGGTTCTGTTATTGGTCAGTAACAAGTCTGCGGCCAATATCAATAGGTTAGATATTTTGCCTAAAAAATGGGCAGTTTGATGAAACCCTTGTGGCGCCACGCTCGCCATGGGCCGCCTGGGGAGATAACAACAAGGTTATCCACAGCTTCCGTGGATAGCTATGGAAGGCCGCGCAACTGCTGGCTTTGCGACACGCTTGACAGGATTTCCGGGACGGGCGAACGCCTGGGCGCATGGTGCTGAAGGGTCGACGACGCAGCAAGGATCCGACGCAGGGTGGCAAGCGGGCAGCACCGCTGGCCGCTACCGACAGCTCTGCGTCCGCGGAGACCGAGACAGACGACACTTCAAACCGCGGCGGTGCCGATCCGCACGCGGACGGCGAGGGTACCGACGCGCAGCCGCGCGGCGTCGGGGTGCTGCGCGCGGCGCTGCGCCACCTGCCGGCCTCGCCCGGCGTCTATCGCATGCTGAACCGGCGCGGCGATGTGCTGTACGTCGGCAAGGCGCGCCACCTGAAGCGCCGGGTGACGACCTACACCCAGCTGCCGCGCCTGCCGATCCGCTTGCAGCGCATGGTGGCCGAAACCGCGAAGCTGGAGGTCATCACCACCGGCAGCGAGGTCGAGGCGCTGCTGCTGGAAAGCAATCTGATCAAACGGCACCTACCGCGCTTCAACGTGCTGCTGCGCGATGACAAGTCCTTTCCCTATATCCTGCTGACCCGTGACCACCCGGTGCCGCGCCTGGCCAAGCATCGCGGCGCGCACAGCGTGCCTGGCGACTACTTCGGGCCCTTCGCCTCCGCCGGCGCCGTGGCGCGCACCATCACCGCGCTGGAGAAGGCCTTCCTGTTGCGGTCCTGCACCGATGCGGTGTTCAGCCAACGCTCGCGGCCCTGCCTGCTGTTCCAGATCAAGCGCTGCTCGGCGCCCTGCGTCGAGCGCATCAGCGTCGCCGACTACGCCGGGCTGGTGGCCGACACCAAGGCCTTCCTGACCGGCCACGAGGGCGGGCTGCGGCAGCAGCTGCAGGCGGCGATGGAAGCCGCCTCGACGGCGCTGGACTTCGAGCAGGCCGCGCTCTATCGCGACCGCCTGAAGGCGCTGGCGCATATCCAGTCGCATCAGGACATCAACCTGGAGGGCCTGGACGACGCCGACGTGGTGGCCGCCGCGTCCGACGGCGGCCAGGTCTGCGTCCAGGTCTTCTTTTTCCGCACCGGGCGCAACTACGGCAATCGCGCCTATTTTCCAGCGCACGACAAGGGGCTGGAGGTGCCGGGCGTGCTGGCTGCCTTCCTGGCGCAGTTCTACGCCGACAAGCCGGCGCCACCGCTGATCCTGGTCAGCCACGGCGTGCCGCAGCAGGAGCTGTTGGCCGAGGCACTGTCCACCAGCGCCGGACGCCGGGTGGAGCTGCTGGTGCCGCAGCGCGGCGGCAAGCGCAAGCTGGTGGAGCAGGCGCTGACCAACGCGCGTGAAGCGCTGGGCCGGCGCCTGGCCGAGACCTCGACACAGAAGCGCCTGCTGGAGGCTTTGGCCGATCGCTTCGGCCTGGAGGCGGCACCGGAGCGGATCGAGGTCTACGACAACAGCCACATCCAAGGCACCAACGCCTACGGCGCCATGGTGGTCGCCGGGCCCGAGGGCTTCATCAAGGCGGCCTATCGCCAGTTCGGCATCAAGAGCGAGGCCGGTGCCGCCAGCGACGACTACGGCATGATGCGCGAGGTCCTGACCCGCCGCTTCAGCCGCGCCTTGAAGGAGGACCCCGGTCGCGAAGGTACCGGCTGGCCGGACCTGGTGATCCTGGACGGCGGCAAGGGGCAGCTCACGGTGGTGGAGCAGGCGCTGGCGGAGTTGGGCCTGTCCGACATTCCGCTGGTCGCCGTCGCCAAGGGGCCCGATCGCGATGCCGGACGCGAGCGCATCACGCTGCCCGGGCGACCGTCCTTCATGCTGGAGCCGCGCGACCCGCTGCTCTACTTCCTGCAGCGCCTGCGCGACGAGGCGCACCGCTTCGCCATCGGCACGCACCGGCGCGGGCGGGCCAAGGCGCGCCTGACCTCGGCACTGGACGCGGTGCCGGGCATCGGCGCCAAGCGCAAAAAGGCCCTGCTGCTGCACTTCGGCTCGGCCGCCGCGGTGGCCCGCGCGGGGCTGGCCGACCTGACGCAGGTGCCCGGCATCTCAGCCACCGTAGCGCGCAAGCTGCACGACCATTTCCATGGCGCCTGACACTTTCCATGTCGCTCGGGGAACGAATAGGCTGTCATAATCGTACTGTAAGATCGTGAGGGAACTTCAGGAGGACACGTTATGCGCAGTCTTTTAGCGGCCGTCGCCGCCATTGCCGTACTGGCCTCATCGGCCGCGATCGCCGCTGAAAAAAAGCCCGCGGCCGTCCTGTTCAAGGACTTCGACGGCAAAGGCGTCAGCATGCAGGTCGACGGGCCGATCACCGATCTCGGTTCCTTCGGCTTCAACGACACCGCCTCGTCGATCTTCGTGATCTCCGGCAAGTTCGAAGTCTGCAAGGACTTCAACTTCAAGGGTGGCTGCAAGACCTTCGGCCAGGGCCTGCACAGCCTGGGCGGTCTGTCGGACGAGGCCACTTCGATCCGCCCGGTTGGCAACTATGACAACGATTCCGGCGTGATCCTGCTGTTCACCGACAAGGACGGCAACGGCAAGGTGGCGCGCCTCACCGAGAGCGTGAGCAACCTGAGCAGCTACGCCGGCTTCAACGACACGGTGTCGTCCATCGCGGTCTTCAAGGGCACCTGGAAGGTTTGCAAGTCGAAGGACTACGGCGGCAGCTGCGCGACGCTGACGCCTGGTGTCTACAACCTCGATTCCTTCAACGACTCGATCTCGTCGCTGAAGGTGCAGAACTGAGCCGACGCCTGTCGATAGCGACGGCGTGAGCCAGCTCACTGCCCTGCCCAACCTGCTGACGCTGGCGCGGATCGCCCTGATCCCGCCAGTCGTCGGCTTGTTGTACGTCTGGCACGATTGGGCCCGCTGGGTGGTGCTGCTGCTGTTCATCGCCGCCAGCGTGACCGACTGGCTGGACGGCAAGCTGGCACGCGAGCAGGGCCTGGTCTCGCCACTCGGCCGCTTCCTCGACCCCATCGCCGACAAGCTGCTGGTGGCGGCCGTGCTGGTCATGCTGGCCGCCGTCGGCCAGCTGCGCGGGCTGGAGGTGGTGGCGGTGATCCTGATCCTGTCGCGCGAGCTGCTGGTCTCCGGCCTGCGCGAATATCTCGGCCCGCTCAACGTGAGCGTGCCGGTCACCGCGCTGGCCAAGTGGAAGACCACGGTGCAGATGGTGGCTTTGACCATCCTGATCATCGCGCCGGCCTGGGGTCGCTTCTGGCAGGGGCTGGGCGTTGCCTGCCTGTGGCTGGCCGTGCTGCTGACCCTGGTCACCGGCTGGGGCTACCTGAAGACCGGCCTGCGTCATATGGGGGTCGGCAAGGCCCCCTGACCGCCAGCCTGCGACCGCTTGCGCTTGCTTGGCGCCGGCCGGGCGACTGCCTATGGTGTCGGCCATGCGCGAGACCGCCCCTCAAACGCAACGTGTGCTGGGCCTGGCCGGCTGGTCGGGCAGCGGCAAGACCACGCTGATCGAACGCCTGATCCCGGCCTTGACCGCGCGCGGCCTCACCGTCTCGACGCTGAAGCACGCGCACCACGAATTCGACCTGGACAGGCCGGGCAAGGATTCCTTCCGCCACCGCGCCGCCGGCGCCAGCGAGGTGCTGGTGTCCTCGGCGCATCGCTGGGCGCTGCAGCACGAGCTGCGCGGCGCGCCGGAGCCGACCTCGCAGGAGCTGCTGGCGCGCCTGGCGCCGGTCGACCTGGTGCTAATCGAGGGCTTCAAGCGCGAGCGCCACGAGAAGCTGGAGGTCTTTCGTCCCGACCTTGGCAAGCCGCCGCTCTGGCCAGAGGATCCGCATATCATCGCGGTGGCAGCCCCGGCGCCACTGCCCGGCTGCCCGCTGCCGCAATTGGCGCTGGACGACGCGGAGGCCATCGCCAGCTTCATCATCCGCCACTGCGGCCTGGCCGGCGCCCGGCAGGACGTCGCCTGATGGCGCAGCTGGCCGACGACTGCTTCGCCTTTGGTGGCCCGCTACTGCCGATGGCCGAGGCACGCCGTCTGCTGGCCGAGCGCCTGCGGCCGGTGGCCGAGGCTGAGACGGTGCCGCTGGCCGCCGCCGCCGGGCGTATCCTGGCGGCCGACCTGGTCGCACCGCGCGCCGTGCCGCCACACGACAACGCCGCCGTCGACGGCTATGCCCTTTACCACGCCGACCTGCTGCCCGACGCCGACACCCGCCTGCCGATCGGCGGGCGCGCCGCCGCCGGTCATCCGCTGGAGCGCCCGGCGCGCCGCGGCGAGGCAATCCGCATCTTCACCGGCGCGCCCATGCCGGTCGGCGCCGACACCGTGATGATGCAGGAGGACTGCCGGCAGGAGGGTGACCACGTCGTCATCCACCCCGGCATCCGGCAGGGTGCCAACCGCCGCCTGACCGGCGAGGATATCCAGGCCGGTGCCACGGTGCTGCGGGCCGGCCGCCGCTTGCGCCCGGTCGACATCGGCCTGGCCGCCAGCCTGGGCGCCACGACGCTGCAGGTCGCCCGCCCCCTGCGCGCCGCGCTGTTTTCCACCGGCGACGAGATTGTCGAGCCCGGCCAGTCGCTGCCGCCGGGTGCGCTCTATGACGCCAACCGCTTCTCCGTTGCCGCGCTGCTGCGCGCCCAGGGGGTGCTGGTCACCGACCTCGGCATCCTGCCCGACAGCCGACCGGCCATTGCCGCCGCGCTGGCCGCCGCCGCCGCGGCACACGACCTGATCGTCACCTCCGGTGGCGTGTCGGAGGGCGAAGAGGACCACGTCAAGGCCGCCATCGCCGGTCAGGGCCAGCTGCATCTCTGGCGCCTGGCGATCAAGCCCGGCCGCCCGGTGGCGCTGGGCCAGGTGGCACGCACCGCCTTCGTCGGCCTGCCGGGCAATCCGGCCGCCGCCGTCGTTACCTTCGTCGCCCTGGTGCGGCCGCTGCTGCAGCTGCTGGCCGGCGCGACGCCGCAGGAGCCGCTGAGCTTCCCGGTCGAGGCCGCCTTCGCTTATCGGAAAAAAGCGGACCGCCAGGAATGGCTGCGCGTTTTCCTGGAGCGCGGCGACGACGGCCGATGGCTGGCCCGCAAGTTCCCGCGCGAGGGCGCCGGCATCCTGACCTCGCTGAGCGAGACCCAGGGTTTCGCGCCGCTGCCCGACGCGGTGACCCAGGTGCAGCCGGGCGATCGCCTGGACTTCATCCCCTACGCCGAGGTGCTGGCATGAAGCTGCTCTACTTCGCCTGGCTGCGCACCCGGCTGGGGCACGGCGAGGAAAGCGTGGCGCCGCCGGCCAGCGTCACCACGGTGGCCGAGCTGATCGAGTGGCTGAAGGGTCGCGGCCCCGCCTATCAGGCGGCGCTGGCCGATCTGAGCAAGCTGCGCGTCGCGGTGAACCAGGACTATGTCGGGCTGGAGCATCCGGTGCGGGCCGGCGACGAGGTGGCGCTGTTCCCGCCGGTGACGGGCGGCTGACAGCATGATCCGCGTGCAGCGCGAGGACTTCGACATCGGCCAGGAGCTGGCGGCGCTGACCGCCGGCAACCTGGCGGTCGGCGGCCTTGGCGTCTTCGTCGGCCTGGTGCGCGAGCTGGTGCAGGGCGCGCCGATCCAGGCCATGACGTTGGAGCATTATCCCGGCATGACCGAGAAGCAGCTCGCCGCCATCGAGGCCGAGGCACGGGCGCGTTGGCCGCTGGAAGCCACGCTCATCATCCATCGTTTTGGCCGGTTGGAGCCAGGCGACCGCATCGTCCTGGTCGCCTGCGCCAGCGCCCACCGCGAGGCGGCGCTGGAGGCCACCCACTTCCTGATCGACTGGCTGAAGACCAAGGCGCCCTTCTGGAAGCTCGAGGAGGGCGATGCCGAAGCCCGCTGGGTCGAGGCCCGCGAGAGCGACGAAGGCGCGACGGAGAAGTGGAAATAGTAGGGGCGGCCTCGGCCCCCTCCCCCATCTGCGATGGGAGAGGGGCTTCGAGACCTCAGTAGTGAATCTTCTCGATTTCCAGATCCAGGTCGCCGGCGGGTCGGCGCCAGGTGACACTGTCACCGACCTTTGCACCCATCAGCGCGCGCGCCAACGGCGACACATAGGAGACCCGGTCGTGGTCGGGGTCGGCCTCGTCCTCGCCGACGATCTGGTAGTCGTGGCGCTTGTCGTCCTCGCCGATCACCGTGACGAAGGCGCCGAAGCCGACGCGGTCCTGCGGCTGGCTGTCGGGCGTGGTGACCTGCGCCGTTTCCAGCCGAGACTTGTAGTAGCGGATCTCGCGCTCCACGCGCTCCAGATGCGGGCGGTCCTGCAGCCGATCAGCGGCCTTCAGGCTGGCCTGCTCCTTCTCATAGTCGGTCAGCAGCTTCTCCAGCCGCTTCAGGCCCTTGGGCGTGACCAGATTGGGATTGTCGGAAACCGGCAGGTCCATCGCCTCGCTGGGCAAGGGCTCGCCATCCTGTTCCTTGACGAAGGCGCGGCTCATATCTTTTCTCCCAATAGGTCGTTCAGCAGAAACAAGGCCCGAAAAGCCTTCGGGCGGCGCCTCCTCCCGGAAGCGCCGCCCGAAGCGGTGGAAAGCTTCGGATCGACGCCTAGGCGGCGGCGCTGGTCGGCACAGCGGAGGGAATCCACTGCGCCACCGGCTTGCGCACCTCGGCGCTGTAGGCGTCCATCAGTGCCTTGGTGACACGGCCGGGCACGAAACGATACTCGCCAATCTCGCCCACCGGGGTCACCTCCGCCGCCGTGCCGGTCAGGAAGACCTCCTGGGTCTTCGCCAACTCCTCAGGCTTTAGATGGCGTTCGATGACCTCGATGCCAAGACGTCTGGCGAGCGCGATCACCGTGCGGCGCGTGATGCCGTCCAGGAAGCAGTCCGGGGTCGGCGTGTGGATCTTGCCGTCCTGCACCAGGAAGAGGTTGGCGCCGGTCGCCTCGGCCAGCAGGCCGCGGTAGTCCAACATCAACGCATCATGGAAGCCTTTGTTCTCGGCTTCGTGCTTGGACAGCGTGCAAATCATGTAAAGGCCGGCCGCCTTGGAGCGGGTCGGCGCCATGTCTGGCCCGGGCCGGCGCCAGGGCGCCCACATCAGGCGGATGCCCTTCTCGCGCAGCTCAGGCGAGAAGTAGCTGGGCCATTCCCAGGCGGCGATGGCGACGTTGATCCTGGTGTGCTGGGCCGACACGCCCATCATCTCGCTGCCGCGCCAGGCGACCGGCCGCAGGTAAGCGTCGGACAGGCCGTTGGCCTTGATCAGCGTATCGGCCGCGGCGTCGAGCTCGGCGACGCTATAGGGCACCTTGAAGCCCAGGATCTCGCCCGAGGTGTGCAGGCGCTGGTGATGCTCGGTCCCCTTGAAGACGACGCCGCCGTAGGCGCGCTCACCCTCGAAGACGCTCGAGGCGTAGTGCAGCGCATGGCTCAGGACATGCAGCGTAGCCGTCTTCCAAGGCACCAGCGTGCCGTTCATCCAGATCACACCCGGACGGTCATCGAAGGGAAGCGTCGCCATTTTCGGTTCCGTTCTGTTACGACTTAGGCTATCCGACGACGGTAGGAGGTCGGGCCCGGGCTCACAAGCCCAAGGGGAAAGCCGCTTCCGACCGTCGACCTTCGCGAAATTAAATTTCGTGATAGGCAGAGAGAACGTAACGAAACGAGCAGAATAAGTCAACAAGACTGCCGTAATCCTGACCGCCGCGAGACGCATGGCTGATCCCAAATCCGGACCCAATCCCCTCTTCCTGCGCGAGGAGGAGCTGCGCCAGGGCATCGAGCTGATGTTCTATGCCTACCGCGACTTCACCGCGGAGCCCGACGAGATCCTGTCGGAAATCGGCTTCGGCCGGGCGCACCACCGCGCGGTCTATTTCATCGGCCGCTACCCCGGCATCACCGTGTCCGAGCTGCTGGAGATCCTGCAGATCACCAAGCAGAGCCTGTCGCGCGTGTTGGGGCAGCTGGTGCAGCTGGGCTACGTCACGCAGCGCCCGGGGGCGCGCGACCGCCGCCAGCGCCTGCTGGAACTGGCCGAGAAGGGCCGCGTGCTGGAACAACGCCTGACCGACACGCAGCGCCAGCGCTTCGCGCGCGCCTATCGCCGCGCCGGCGCCGAGGCGGTGGCCGGCTTTCGCACCGTGCTGATGGGTATCATGGAGGAGAAGGACCTGAAGCGCGTGCAGCGGCCGCCGGAGGACAGCGGCCGCAAATGACCACGCCAGGGAGCTGACAGCATGTCGGATTCGCAGCCCCATCTGCTGGTGGTCGACGACGACCAGCGCCTGCGCGACCTGCTGCGCCGCTACCTGACCGGCGAGGGCTTCCGCGTCACCACCGCCGGCGACGCCGAGGAGGCCGAAGCCAAGAGCGAGGCCATGGTCTTCGACCTGCTGGTGCTCGACATCATGCTGCCCGGCGCCAGCGGCCTGGAGCTGACGCAGCGCCTGCGCGAGCAGGGCGGCACGCCGATCCTGCTGCTGTCGGCCAAGGGCGAGCCGGACGATCGCATCGCCGGGCTGACCGCCGGCGCCGACGACTACCTGGCCAAGCCCTTCGAGCCGCGCGAGCTGGTGCTGCGCATCAATGCCATCCTGCGGCGCGCCCGGCCGATCGCCACGCTGCCCGCCGGCACCCGCGTCGGCTTCGGCCCCTTCGCCTTCGACCTGGGCCGCGAGGAGCTGACCCGCAACGGCGAGTTCATCTACCTGACCGAGGCGGAGAGCCAGATGCTGGCGCAGCTCGCCCGCCAGGCCGGCCAGCCGGTGACGCGCGAGGCGCTGGCCGCCGGCACGCTGGCCGACAACCTGCGCAGCGTCGACGTGCAGATGACCCGCCTGCGCAAGAAGATCGAGGCCGACCCGCGCTTCCCGCGCTGGCTGCAGACCGTGCGCGGCACCGGCTACGTGCTGTTGGCCGAATGACCGCGGGAGGGACCTGAGGTGGCCGAGCCGACCCAGCCCAGCTCCGCCGCGCTGTCCAGCCCCTCGCTGCTGAAGCGCATCCTGCCGCGCCGCCTGCTCGGCCGTTCACTGCTGATCATCCTGGCGCCGCTGGTGCTGCTGCAGATCGCCGCCACCTGGTTCTTCTTCGACCGCCACTACGACGTCATCACCAAGCGCCTGGCGCAGGGCATCGCCGGCGGCGTCGCCACCATCATCGAGATGCTGAAGCGCGCCGACACGCCGGAGGACCGGGTCTACATCTTCGCGCTGGCCGAGCGCACGCTGCAGTTCCGCCTGTCGCTGGAAGAAGGCACCAGCCTGCCGCCCGACCTCAAGCCGCCGCGCGACACGCTGCTGGAAGAGCACCTGTCGAACGCGCTCTATGCCCGGTTGCGCCGCCTCTTCACCATCGACGCCGATTCCCTGCCGCTCGACGTCGAGATCCGCGTGCAGCTGCCCCAGGGCGTGTTGCGCGTGCTGGTGCGGCGCGAGCAGCTGTTCAGCGACACCACCTACATCTTCGTCATCTGGATGGTCGGCGCCTCGATCATCCTGTTCGCCGTCGCCGTCATCTTCATGCGCAACCAGGTGCGGCCGATCCGTCGCCTGGCCGAGGTGGCCGAGTCCTTCGGCAAGGGCCGCGACGTGAAGAACTTCCGCCTGGAAGGCGCCACCGAGGTGCGCCAGGCAGCCAGCGCCTTCCTGCTGATGCGGGCCCGCATCAAGCGGCAGATCGAGCAGCGCACCGCCATGCTGGCCGGCGTCAGCCACGACCTGCGCACGCCGCTGACGCGCATGAAGCTGGAGCTGGCGCTGATGCCGCCGGGGCCGACGCGCGACAGCCTGGCCGCCGACGCCACCGAGATGGAACATATGATCGAGGGCTACCTGGCCTTCGCCCGCGGCGAGGGGCCGGAGCCGCTGGCCGAGGTCGACCTGACCGCGCTGGTCGCCGAGGTGACCGAGCAGGCGGCGCGCGGCGGTCGCCAGGTGCTCTTTGTCGGCGGCCCGCCGCTGCGCCTGACTCTTCGCCCGGCGGCGGTGAAGCGGGCCCTGGCCAATCTGGTGGAGAACGGCCTGCGCCACGGCACCGCGGTCGAGCTGACCCTGACTGCCCTGCCCGACCGGGTGGAGATCACCGTCGACGACAACGGGCCCGGCATTCCGGCGGCGCAGCGCGAGATCGTGTTCAAGCCCTTCTTCCGGCTGGAAGCCGGCCGCGATCCGAACCGCGGCGGTGCCGGCCTGGGCCTGACCATCGCCCGCGATGTGGCGCGCGGCCACGGTGGCGACGTCACCCTGGAAGCGGCACCCGGCGGCGGCCTGCGCGCGCGCCTGCGCCTGCCGCTCTAGACCAGCCGCGACAGCGCGGGAACGGCCGCGCCGCCGGGGCGTTGCCTTGCCTATGGATCGGCTCGCCCCCTATCGCACCAAGCGCGACTTCGCAGTCACTGCCGAGCCCGCCGGCAAGCCGCGGCGGCGCGCCGCGAAGGCCCCAGCGACAGCCCAGGCGACTGGCGGCCGCTTTGTCATGCACGAGCACGCCGCGCGCCGGCTGCACTACGACCTGCGGCTGGAACACGATGGCGTGCTGCTGTCCTGGGCGGTGACTCGCGGCCCCAGCCTGAATCCACACGACAAGCGCCTGGCGGTGCAGGTGGAGGACCACCCGCTGGACTACGGCAGCTTCGAGGGGACGATTCCCAAGGGCGAATACGGCGGCGGCACCGTGGTGCTGTGGGATCGCGGCACCTGGCAGCCGGAGGGGCCTGTCGATGCCGCGCTGGCCAAGGGCCACCTCTCCTTCACCTTGCAGGGCGAGAAGCTGACCGGCGGCTGGCATCTGGTGCGCCTGAAGCCGCGCAAGGGCGAGCGCCGCGCCAACTGGCTGCTGATCAAGGCCGAGGACGCCGCGGCCCGCGCCGGCGCGGCGGCGGCGATCACTCGCCAGGCCCGCCGCTCGGTCGCTAGCGGTCGCACCCTGCAGGAACTGGCCGAGGGCGCGCCGCCGGCCGAGACAGTCGACAAGGACAAGACCCCACCCCGTACGGCGCGGCGCCCGCGCAGCCGCGCTGCCACCACGCCGGAGCCAACCGCACGTCGTGGCGGCCGCTCCAGCGCGGCGCCGGACTTTGTGCCACCGGCGCTGGCCCAGCTGGGACCTACCCCCAGCGGGCCGCAGTGGCTGCACGAGGTGAAGTTCGACGGCTACCGCCTGCAGGCGCTGATCGGCGGCGGTGTGGCACGGTTGCTGACACGCAGTGGGCAGGACTGGACGCCACGCTTCGGCAATGCCTTGCGCCAGGCGCTGGAGGCCCTGCCCTGTCGCAGCGCCGCACTGGACGGCGAGGTGGTGGTGCCGGACGCCACCGGCCTGGCGGACTTCGGCCAGCTGCAGGCCGACCTGGCCGAAGGGCGCCACGCACGCATGGTCTACTACGTCTTCGACCTGCTGTGGCTTGACGGCCGCGACCTGCGCGCCCGTCCGTTGGTCGAGCGCAAGGCCAAGCTGGCAGCGCTGCTGCAGCAGGCTGCCGGGCCGGAACGGCGCCTGCGCTTCAGCGAGGACTTCCCGGAGAGCGAAGGCCGACTGCTGGAGCACGCCTGCCGTCTCGGTCTCGAAGGCCTGGTATCGAAGCGCCGGCAGTCGCGCTATCGCAGCGGCCGCAACGGCGACTGGGTGAAATCCAAATGCACCCTGCGGCAGGAGTTCGTCGTTGCCGGCTACCAGCCCTCGGACACGGCGCGCGGCGGCCTGGGATCGCTGCTCCTCGGCTACTGGCAGGACGGCCGGCTGCACCACGCCGGCCGGGTCGGCACCGGCTTCGCGACGCGCACGGCAACCGCGCTGAAGCGCCGCCTCGATCGCCTGCGCCAGGCCGCGTCGCCCTTCGCCGACCACCGCGAGAAGGGTATCGTCTGGGTGCAGCCGACGCTGGTCGCCGAGGTCGCGTTCCGCGCCTGGACCGCTGGTGGGCTGCTGCGCCAGGCTGCCTTCATCGGGCTGCGCGAAGACAAGCCGGCGGCCGAGGTAGTGCGGGAAACAGCGCCGGACGCTACCGGCAGCGGGAGGCAGCACGCCGTGCAGAGCACCACGCCCCTGACCCATCCCGACCGCCTGCTCTGGCCACAGGCCGGTGTCACCAAGCAAGGCCTGCTGGACTACTACGCCATGGTCTGGCCGCTGATGCGGCGCTTCGTCGTCGGGCGGCCGCTGAGCCTGCTGCGTGCGCCCGACGGCCTGGCAGGCGAGAGCTTCTTCCAGAAGCACGTCTCGCGCGGCATGCCGGCGCGCCTGGGCCGCTTCGCCGACCCGGCCGACGACAAGGGCCTGATCTCCATCGCTGACTTCGACGATCTGGCGGCGCTGGTGCAGTTCGGCGTGGTGGAAATCCACCTCTGGGGCTGCACGCTGAAGGACATGGAGCGCCCCGACCAGCTGGTCTTCGACCTCGACCCCGACAGCGGCCTGCCCTGGGAGGCGGTGGTTGAGGCGGCGCAGGAGATCCGCCAGCGGCTGAAGGCACTGAAGCTCGGCGCGCTGCTCAAGTTGACCGGCGGCAAGGGCCTGCATGTGATCGCCCCCTTGCGGCCAGCGGCCGACTGGACGCAGGTCAAGAGCTTCGCCCGCGACTTCGCTAGCGCGCTGGCCAGCGATTTTCCCGAGCGCTTCACCGCCAGCATGAGCAAGCGGCGGCGCCACGGTCGCATCTTCATCGACTACCTGCGCAACGGCCGTGGTGCCACCGCGGTGGCGCCCCACTCCACCCGCGCCCGACCGGCCGCCACGGTGGCCCTGCCGGTCACCTGGGAAGAGCTGGAGCAGGGCCTGCGGCCCGACCAGTTCACTGTCGCCAACCTGGGCGACCGGCTGGCGGCCAAGGCACCAGACCCCTGGCGCGGCTGGGCGAAGGCGGCACGGCCCTTGCCCGCGACCCAGCCGGGGACGAAGCCCCCCAAGCGGCGCTGACAAGCCAGATAGCGCCAGACCGCCGCCGACGCAGCGGACGACGAGCGCTAGGCGGCGGTCCGCTTGTTCCGGCCCTCGTTCACCTCCTCGACGATCTTGGCGACGAAGGGTTCCAGATCCTCTGGCGAGCGGCTGGTGATAAGACCGCGGTCGGTGACCACGGCCTGGTCCTGCCAGCGCGCGCCGGCGTTCTCCAGGTCCTTGCGGATCGATTTGTAGGAGGTGGCGCGGCGGCCACGCAGCGCATCGGCCTCAACCAGTAGCCAGGGGCCATGGCAGATCGCCGCCACGGTCTTGCCGGCCTGCAGGAAGCTCTTCACTACCCGTATCGCGTCGGCATCGACGCGCAGCAGGTCGGGATTGATCTGCCCGCCGGGGATGACCAGGGCGTCATAGGAGGCCACCTCGGCATCGCGGATCGCCAGGTCGGCGGTCACCTGCTCGCCCCAGTCCTTGCCCTTCCAGCCGCGGATCGGCTTGCCGTCGAGCGAGGCGACCTGCACGGTCGCGCCGGTTTCGCGCAGCTTGTCGCGCGGCACCTCGAGCTCCGACTGCTCGAAGCCGTTGGTGGCGATGATTAGGATCTTGGCATCGGTCTTCATGGAACCTCCTCAGGGTGAATGTCTGCCCCCTGATGAGTCCAACCCCCGTGCCGCGCGAACGTTCCGCCGCTACTTCACCGTGACGCAGGTGCACTTCGCCAACGAGGCCACCTTGTGCGACACCGAGCCCAGCAGCAGACCCTCCAGGTCGCCCAGGCCACGGCTGCCCATGACGATGGTGTCGACCTCCAGCTGCTCGGCCACCTGCACGATGGTGCGGGCCGGCTGGCCGACACGCACCAGCGTCTCGACCTCCTTCACCCCGGCCTTGCGCGCCAGCTCCTGCGCCTTGCGCATGATGGTCTCGGCATACTCGTCCAGCACGTACTGCGGCTCGCCCGCCAGCTGCTCCATCTGCAGGTAGCGGCGCACCTCGTCATTGACCTTGATTTCGCGGGTCACGGTCAGGAAATGCAGCTTGGCGCCAAAGCCCGCCGCCAGTCCCGAGGCCTGATCGGCCGCGCGCAGCGAGTGTTCGGAGCCGTCCATCGCGCAGAGGATGTTCTTGAACATCGCCACCTAACCCCCTCTTCGTTTCTGCTTTGGCTTTAGTGTCGACGCGTACCCGCTTTGCGACCGCCCGCCCCGGCAAGGGTTTCGATCATAGCATAGGCCGCGCGCAGCCCCATGGCCTCGCCACCGACCGGCCGCCCGGGGCGCGCCGTCAGGTTCCAGGCCATCAGGTCGAGGTGCGCCCAGGGAATCTCGTCCGGCACGAAGTCCTGCAGGAACAGCGCCGCGGTGATGGCGCCGCCATAGCCGCCCTCGCCGGCGTTGTTGATGTCGGCCACCTTGGAATCGATCAGCCGCCGATAGGGCCGCCACAGCGGCAGGCGCCAGAGATTGTCGGACAGACGTTTGCCGGCACTGAGCAGCGCCTCCGCCGTCGCGTCGTTGTTGGCGAAGAGCGCCGGCAGCTCGGTGCCCAGCGCGACGCGCGCCGCGCCGGTCAGCGTGGCGAAGTCGAGGATCAGGTCGGGCTTGTCCTCCACCGCCAGCGCCAGGGCGTCGGCCAGGATCAGCCGGCCCTCGGCGTCGGTGTTGCCGATCTCCACCGTCAGGCCCTGGCGCGACTTGATGACATCGAGCGGCCGGAAGGCGTTGCCAGAGACCGCGTTCTCCACCGCCGGTACCAGCAGGCGCAGCCGCAGCGGCAGCTTGGCGTCCATGATCATGCCGGCCAGCGCCAGGACATGCGCCGCGCCGCCCATGTCCTTTTTCATCAGCTTCATGCCCTCGGCGCCCTTGAGGTCGAGGCCGCCGGAGTCGAAGCAGACGCCCTTGCCGACCAGCGTGACCTTGGGCCCGCTCTTGCCCCAGCTGAGGTCGATCAGCCGCGGCGCGCGCGACGCGGCGCGGCCGACGGCGTGGATCAGCGGGAAGTTCTTTTTCAGCAGCTCATCGCCGACCGTCAGCTTCAGCTTGGCCTTGTGCTTCTTCGCCAGGCTCTCGGCCGCCGCCGCCAGCTCCGCCGGCCCCAGGTGCTCGGCCGGGGTGTTGATCAGGTCGCGCGCCAGGAAGATGCCGGCCAGCGTGCGCTTCACCGCGTCGCGCGGCGCGCCCTTGGGCCAGACCAGCTTTGCCTTGGGCCGCTCGATCTTCTTGTAGCGGTCGAAGGTATAGGTCGCGAGGCCCCAGCCCAGCGCGATGTCGCCGGCCATCGCGGCGTCGAGCCGCGCCTCGATCCGGTAGCTGCCTTCGACCAGGCCGGCCGGCAGCGCGGCGAAGCCCAGCGCGCCGGCCGCCGGGTCGAAGCCGTAGAGGAGCTGGGCGATGCCGCCCTTGCCATCGGGCAGGGCCAGGCGCGATTCGGGCCGGGCGGTGAAACCGTTGGCCACCACCCAGGCGCGGGTCGCGGCCTCCTGCCCCTCCAGCCAGCCGGTCAGCGCCGCGACGGTCAGCGGAATGACGGGCGTCGCGCCCTTGGCCTCGTCGATCAGGTGGAACCGCATGCGGGAATCCTCATCGCGCCCTTCATGGCTGTCTTGCCCCGGCGGCGCTTGCACCAGGCCGGCATCCTGCCGAAAAAGACTGCGCGAGACAAACCACGGCGGAGTCGCAACCCATGTCGCTGTCCATCGTCATCGGCAACAAGCGCTATTCGTCCTGGTCGCTGCGCGGCTGGCTAGCCGCCCGCCTGGCCGCCGACAGCGCCGGCGAGACACTGGCCGAACAGATGATCTGGCTCGACACGCCCACCACGCGGGCCGAGCTGCTGGCGGTCAACCCGGCCGCCCGCGTGCCGGTGCTGCGCCACCAGGGCCGCGTCATCTGGGACACCCTGGCGATCGGGCTCTACCTGGAGCGGCACTATCCCAAGGCCGGCCTGCTGCCGGCCGACGGCGACGCGCTGGCGCTCTGCCTCTCGGTGGTGGCCGAGATGCACAGCGGCTTCCAGGCACTGCGCAACCACATGCCGATGGACCTGATCGCCCGCCTGCCGGGCCAGGGCCTGGCCCCCGGCGTGGCCGAGGACATCGCCCGCATCCAGGCGATCTGGCAAGACTGTCGCGGCCGCTTCGGCAGCCGGGGCGGCGGGCCCTTCCTGTTCGGGCGGCCGACGCTGGCCGACTGCTTCTTCGCGCCGGTGGTGACGCGCTTCGTCACCTATGGGGTGGCACTGGATGCGGTTTCCGCTGCCTATCGCGACGCCGTGATGGACTGGCCGCTGCTGCGCGACTGGTCCGCGCCGGCCCAGGACGAGCCGGAGCTGCCGGGGCATTGAGGACTAAAGACCCTCGATCCCGGCCTCGCGGTACCAGCGCAGCGCGCCCTCGTGCAGCGGCGGCTGGGTGACGCCGCTCAGCGCCGTTTCCAGGCGGATCGAGCGGGCCTTGATGTGTCCCATGTCGAGCAGCTCGCGGGTCGTCGGGTGCCACAGCGCGGCGGTGATCTGATAGACCAGCTCGGCATCGACCGAGGCCGAGACCAGCCAGAGCGCGCGCACCGACAGGGTCGGCGTCTGCCCGGCGTTCATGTAGGTGCCGGCGGTCACCGCGTCGACGGTGAAGAAGGGGTAGTCGGCGGTCAGCTTCTCGACCGCCGGACCGTCGATCGGCACCAGGTCCATGAGGCCTTCGCTGGCCAGCTCGGCGATCGCCGAGGCCGGCGTGCCGGCCATCATGAAGAAGGCGTCCAGTGTCTCCTCGCGCAGTGCCTGGGCAGCCTGCGCGGCGCCCATCGGCATCTCCTCGTAGCTGCCGGGCTTCAGCCCAGCGGCGGCCAGCAGCAGTAGCGCGTCGACCCGCGTGCCAGACCCCTCGCGGTCCAGCGAGACGCGCTTGCCCTTCAGATCGGCCAGCGAGCGGATGGCGGACTGGCGATGCGCCACCAGGTGCAGCACTTCGGGATAGAGACTGGAGATGACGCGCAGGCTGTCGATCGGCCCCTGGTCCTTGAACACGCCCTCGCCGCTGGCGGCCCAGAAGGCGACATCGGCCTGGCAGAGGCCGGACTCCAGCTTACCGGCCAGCATGCGCTTGACGTTGTCGACCGAGCCGTTGGTCGACTGCGCCACCGCCAGCAGCCCGGGCACGCCGCAGGAGCCGCCTTCGTTGCAGGGGTGGCTGCCCGGTGGATTGCTGATCGCCGCGGCCAGCAGGCCACCGACCGGATAGTAGGTGCCGGCGGT
This sequence comes from Rhodospirillales bacterium, assembly GCA_038363005.1. Lineage (GTDB taxonomy): Bacteria > Pseudomonadota > Alphaproteobacteria > Kiloniellales > JACOMY01 > JAKOWB01. The sequence continues at coordinate 103,112 of JBBQBI010000012.1, read as the reverse complement.
GGAACCAGTGCCGATGCGGAAGAAGCGGATATCGCCTTCGCTGGTGGCGGCCACGTCGCCGCTGGTTTCCGCCCGCGGCGCCCGCGGTAGCAGGGCGGTTAGGCCCAGCCCCGCGGCGCCGGCCAGCCACTGGCGGCGACCGACAAGACATGGCGACGCCACCCCGGCTGCTCCGGGGGGCCTGCCCTGACGCTGCTCTGGCTTAGCCATAAAGCCGATCCACGGCGCGGCCTGGGCGACCGCCGAGTCGGCCGGATCGCAGAGCGCACCTTGCATTTTGATATACGCCCGGTGCCTGGGTAAAACCAGCGTGCCGGCGGCCGGCAGCAAGATCGCCGCCCGCTTTTGTCGGCGGCTGTGATGCAACAGCACCATGTAGACCCCGCCACCGCCGGTAGCGGCATCAAATCGACCGGTCATCTTGGCTTGGCTGGTACCGTTCGGCCGCCCTACCCTACCGGCGGCACGATCTGGAGACCCGCGAGCATGACCACCACCCTGCTGGACCTGGCGCAGCTGGAGCAGCGCCACCCCCGCCTCAAGGGCATTGCCGGCTTCTGGCAGCGCGAGCTGGCGCCCGCCCTGGCCGCGTTGGAGCAGGAGCGGCGGACGGCGGTGAAGACCTTCTGGCAGCGCGGCGGCATCGCTGTCGTCGCCCTGCTGGGGATCCTCGCCCTGATAATCGCCAGCTTCGAGCTGTCGAACGCGATTACCTGGATCGTGTTCCTGTTCTTCGCCGGGTTCTTCGCAGCCTGGGTCTGGGCCATGGCGCCGCTGACCGGCGTGCGCAAGCGCGCCAAGGCGCACCTGGTTTCGTACCTTTGCGGCTTTTACAAGCTGGACTACGACGTCGACGCCCATGGCTTCCCCTTCGAGGAGTTCATGGGCCTGAAGCTGCTGCCCAGCCACACGCGCCGCACGATGGAGGACGCGATCAAGGGTTCGGTCGAGGGCGTGCCGCTGCAACTCTGCGAGGCCCGCCTGACCCGACGCCAGAGCAACGGCAAGGGCGGCAGCAGAAACGTCACGGTGTTCCATGGCCTGCTGCTGGTGACGCCGCTGCCCGGACCGCCGGTGACGGAACCCATCCTGCTGCTGCCGGACTGGGGTCGCATCGGCAACTTCCTCTCCGGCCTGGGCCGCAAGGGCCGCATCACCGACCTGAACGGCGATCCCGATTTCGAACGCCGCTACGAGGTCTTCAGTGTCGACGCCGCCGCCGCGCGCGACCGCCTGAACCGCCCGCTGCAGGCCTGCCTGCTGCGCCTGGCGGCGCTGAACGACAAGACGCCCAGCATCGCGTTGGCCGGCGACAAGCTGCTGCTGGCGCTGCCGCGCAAGAAGGATGCCTTCGAGGGCGTCAGCGCCTTCAAACCCTTCGATCGGCCGGAGCCGTTGCAGAAGCTGCTGGTCGACCTGGAGCTGCTGCCCGCCATTGTCGAGGCCCTGGACCTGCCGCCGCAGCAGTCGCCGTCGACCCCGATCTAGACCTTGCCGGGAAACAGCTTCCAGGCGCCGACCGCCTCCAGCCAGGGCTGCGAGGGGTAGTCGGTGATCACCAGGCCGCCGTCGACCACCAGGGTCTGTCCGGTGACGAAGGAGGCCGCCGGCGAGGCCAGGAACAGCACGGCGGCGGCGATCTCCTCCGGCTTGCCCATGCGGCCGAGCAGCGAGGCCGCCTGCTCCCAGTCCGCCGCTGCGCCGCTGTCACCCACCGCCTCGGTCTTGATCCAGCCGGGCGACACGGCATTGGCGCGGATGCCGTGCGGCGCGCCCTCCGCCGCCTGGGCGCGGGTCAGCGCCTCCAACCCGGCCTTGGCGACGCCGTAGCTGCCCCAGGTGCCGTGCAGCGTGGCGGTGGAGGAGATGTTCACAATGGCGCCGCCGCTGGCCTTGAGGTGCGGCATGGCGAAGGCGCCGACCAGATAGGCGCCCTCCAGGTTCGGCCCGATGATCTTCCGCCAGCGCTCGGCCGGCGCGTCCTCCGGCAGCACGCCAGAGCGCCGCGCCCCGGCGCCGGCATTGTTCACCACCACGTCGAGGCGGCCGAAGCGCGCCACCACGGCGGCCAGCAGTGCCTCGACCTGCTCGCTCTCGGCGACGTCGGCCGGCAGGAAGACGGCGCGCTCGCCGGCGGCGAGCGCTGCCAGGGCCGCCGCGCCCTTAGCCTTGTCGCGGCCACAGAAGGCGACCGAGCCGCCCGCCGCCAGTGCCGCCCGCACGATGGCGAGCCCGATGCCGGAGCCACCGCCGGTGACCAGGAAAACCTTGCCCGTGAAGTCCATGTTGGCCCCTTCAGGCGGCCTCGGCCGCCGCTGCCGCAACCGCCCGGATGCGCCGCACCATGGCGAAGAGCCCGTTGGCGCGCGATGGCGACAGGTGCCCCTCCAGGTCCAGCTTGCCCAGCTCCGCCCGCGCATCGATGGCGAGGATCTCCTCCGCCGTCTTGCCGCCATAGAGCAGCAGCAGCAGTGCCACCAGGCCCTTCACGATGTGCGCGTCGCTGTCACCACGGAAACTCAGGCGCCCCGCCGCGTCGCGTTCCGGCACCAGCCATACCTGGCTGACGCAGCCCTCGACCTTGGTCTCCTTGGTCTTCTCCGCCTCGGGCAGCCCGGTGCGCTCGCGCCCCAGCTCGATCAGGAAGCGGTAGCGGTCGTCCCAGTCGTCGAAGAGATTGAAGGTCTCGACCACGTCCTCGAAGGAGTCGCTCATGGCGCGTCCTCGATCGGCTCGGCGATGGTGACCAGCGCCCCGTCGCGCAGCGCGCGGTAGAAGCAGCTGCGGCGGTTGGTGTGGCAGGCCGGCCCCAGCTGCTCGACCAGCAGCAGCAGCGTATCGCCGTCGCAGTCGATCCGCAGTTCCCTGAGTGTCTGGCGGTGGCCCGAAGTCTCGCCCTTGCGCCACAGCGCCTGGCGCGAACGCGACCAGTAGGTGACCTGGCCAGTCTCCAGGGTCTCCCGCAGGCTCTCGGCGTTCATCCAGGCCACCATCAGCACGTCGCCGGTCGCATGGTCCTGCGCCACCGCGGGGATCAGACCCTGGGCGTCGTAGCGGACCTCGGCGAGCAGTTGGGCGGACATGAGGCGGGGCCCTTCCCCTTGCTGTGGTTAGCCCTCCCCCCTTGCGGGGGCTCGCACAGCGAGCGCGCGAAGCGCATGGGTGGGGGGCATTTCTTATTCCACTCTCGCCGCCGGCACCAACCTCAAAAAGGCCCCACCCATGCGTTTCGCGCGCTCGCTGTGCGAGCCCCCGCAAGGGGGGAGGGCTCGGGAAGACAGGGGGAGAGGCGTGCCTCAGAGCGCGATCGCCAGTTTCCGCGCCTCGTGGAAGGCCATCAGCGCGGTGCGCGCCGCCACGCTGTCGCCGATCTGGTGCAGCTCGATCCCCGACCCCGCCAGCGCTCGCGCCAAGCCGTCGTCGACGTGGTTGGTGCAGGCCAGCACCAGGGAGTCGAAGTCGCGCTCCTCCTCGTCGCCGGTGTAGAGGTTGCGGATTGTCGCCGTGTTGCCCTGCCACTTGGCCACCGCCGAGCAGAGCACCACCTCGATACCCAGCTTGGCGAAGCGTTCGCGCGTGGTGTCGCCGGTCAGGCTGACGTCGAGCGCGCCAGCCGCCTTCTCCGCCCCGGTGACGATGGTCACCAGGTGGCGCTGCTTGGCCAGGTGGATCGCGGTGCCGGAGGCCGGCCACCAGCCGTTGATGTCGTCCAGCAAGAGGACATGGTTGCCCGGGACCACACCACCGTCCAGCACGTCATGCACGGTGCAGACATTGTCCTGCTCCACCCCCGGCAGACTATCGGCCTGCGGGATGCCGCGCTGGTAGCCCTCGCGCGACGGCGTCGAGCCGGTGGCCAGGATCACCACCTCGGCGCCACTGGCCTTGACCTGCTCGGCCGTCATCGCGCTGCGCAGCTTGACCTTGACCTGCAGCTTCTCAAGCTGGCGCTGGTACCAGGTGAGAAGCTGGCCGATCTCGCCGCGCTCCGGCTGGCCGGCGGCGAGGCGGAACTGGCCGCCTAGTTCGCCAGTCTTCTCCACCAGGGTGACGCGATGGCCGCGCTCGGCCGCCATGCGCGCGGACTCCAGGCCGGCCGGGCCGCCACCGACCACCAGCACCTCCTTGGGCCGCGGCGCCGGCAGCGGACGGTCGCCGTTCCACTCGTACTCGCGCCCGACCGAGGGATTGACCAGGCAGGAGGCCCAGTAGTCGCGCCAGCGCCGGCCGATGCAGCCCTGGTTGCAGGAGATGCAGGGACGGATGTCTTCGGCCCGGCCTTCCTTCGCCTTGTTGGCCAGGTGCGGGTCGGCGATCTGGCCGCGCACGATGGAAACCAGGTCGCTCTTGCCTGCCGACAGCACCGCCTCGGCATTCTCCGGCGTCTTGATGCGGCCCTCGGCGGTCACCACGGCGTGCTTCACCACGGCCTTGAAGGCGGCGGCGTCCGAGGTGCCGAGCAGCATCTCGAAGTGGAAGGAGGGCACGATCTTCGAGCCCTGATTCAGGTAGCTGCCGACGCCGCAGGAGAAATAGTCGACCAGTCCGCGTTCATCGAGCCAGGCGATGATCTCCTGCTTGTCGGCCAGGCTGAGGCCGCCGGGGTAGGGCTCGGCGCCGGAGATGGTCATGCCGATGATGAAGTCCTCGCCCGCCATCTTGCGGATGCGCGTCGCGATCTCGGCGCCGAAGCGCACGCGGTTCTCCAGGCTGCCGCCCCACTTATCGTCGCGCCGGTTGGTCAGCGGCGACCAGAACTGGTCGATCAGGCAGTTGTAGCCGGCGAAGAGGTCGACGCCATCGAAGCCGGCGTCGCGGTCGCGCCGCGCCTGCTGCACGAAGGCCTCGATCAGCTCCTCGATCTCGCCCTCGGTCATCTTGTGGCTGCCCCACTGGTCGTGCATCGAGGGCAGGCCGGACGGCGACCAGTAGGGCGCCCAGGAGTTGTCGGCGTCGCCATGCGCGCCGGTGTGATAGATCTGGTGCACGATGGTGGCGCCGTGCGCGTGGCACTCGTCGGTGATCTTGCGGAAGTGCGGCACCACCTCGTCGGTGCCGACCCGGAAGTTGCCGCGCGTCAGGATCCCGGTGACATGCGGCGGCGAGGGCTCGACCACGATCATCCCGGCCCCGCCCATCGCCCGTTCGCGGTAATAGCCGAAGTGCCGCTCCTTCGGCAGCCCCTCGTCCGACATGTTGACCGTGTGGGCGCCGAAGACGATGCGGTTGCGCAGCGTCCGGTGGCGGATCTTCAAGGGGGAGAAGAGCGTGGGATAGGCGGTCATCGCCAGAGCTCCATACAGGTGTGTATGGAAGGTAGATAGTGGGACAGGCGGGGTCAAGCGGCAGCGATCGCGGGGCGGAATGGGGCGAAAGTAGTTTGCAATTCTAGACGCATTCAATAGTGGCGAGTTCTCCTGTTCGGCGTCACTATTGCGCGACGGCTGGGCAGGGACAACGTGCGCAGCCATGCGGCGATGATCGCCTGCTTGGTCCTGGGGTGGGGCGCCATGGCAACGAAAGACGGCGACGAACGGCGCCTCGACGCCTGGCGGGTGGTCCTGATCGTCGCCAGCGCCCTGATCCTGCTGGCATCCAGTCTGGTCGCCTTCAATCAACCGCCGCCATCCACCACCGCCACCGGAGGTACGTCGTCCAACAGCGGTTGGTTCTTCACGCCGTTTGAGGAGAATGCTTGGAATAGGCTGCCGAGAATCAGTGCATATCTCTCTTCTGTCGCGCTGACGGCCGACGGCGGGCGCGCCTTGGCGGTGAGCTCAGGCGGCACGATCTTGCGCAGCGCCGACGGCGGCGCTACCTGGACCGCGCAGACCGGCGGCAACACGGATGGCCTCGTCTCCGTCGCGCTGACCGCCGACGGCGGGCGCGCTCTGGCGGTGGGCGACAACGACACGATCCTGCGCAGCGCCGACGGCGGCGCCACCTGGACCGCGCAGACCGGCGGCAACACGGATGGCCTCTTCTCCGTCGCGCTGACGCCCGACGGCAGGCTCGCGCTGGCGGTGGGCTTTGACGGTACGATCCTGCGCAGCGCCGACGGTGGTTTGACGTGGCAGCCAGGAGGCGTCTGGCGCGTGTCACCAGCCCCCTGGTACTACGCCGCGCTCGCGCTGGCCCTGCTGGTCCTCCTCCCGGCTGTCGTGTCACGACCGCAACGCAACAAGCGCGACGAGATCGCCGGCATCCTGGTCGCCGACAAGCCGCTGGACCGCGGCGAACATGATGCTCTTGGCCTGGGCGAAATGGCGCTCGGACTCTCCCGCTTCCTGCGCAACCGGAACACCAAGCCACCCCTGACCATCGCGGTGACCGGCGGCTGGGGCTGCGGCAAGAGCTCGCTGATGAACCTATTGCGCCGCGACCTGGAGGACTTCGGCCATCAGCCGGTCTGGTTCAATGCCTGGCACTACCAGAAAGAGGAGCACCTCTTCGCCTCGTTGATGGAGAGCATCAAGGCACAGGCCGTGCCGTCCTGGTGGAGTCCGCGGGGCCTGGCCTTTCGCGCCCGCTTGCTCTGGATCCGCGCCGATCGCAACCTTTTCGCGACGGCCTGGATCCTGGCAGCGATTGTCGGGCTAGCCATCTATCTCGGGACCGACTGGCGCGCCAGCGGCGGGCTCTTGGACGAAGCCTGGACCTGGCTGGACTCGTTGGGCACCCTCGGCACGGCACTTGCGAAGCTCGGTGCTGTTGGCGCGTTTGCCGGCTCAACGATCGCTGGCGTCATCGGCGTCTGGCGCTCGCTGACGGCCTTTGGGGTCAAGCCAGCGAGCCTCCTGACCAAGGCCGCCGGCATGGCGCGCATCGGCCAGTTGGAGGCGCAGACCGCTTTCCGTCACAAGTTCGCACGGCAGTTCGCCGACGTGACTAGGGCGTTGGGCCAGCGGCAACTCACCATCTTCATCGACGACCTGGATCGTTGTCACCCGAACAGCGTCGTCGATGTCCTCGAAGCCATCAATTTCCTGGTATCCTCCGGCGACTGCTTCGTGGTGCTCGGCATGGCCAATCCGCAGGTCCGTGCGGCGATTGGATTGACCTTCGCCGACTTCGCGCACGAGATTGCCGAGGCCACAACCGAATCTGCAAAGGATGGCGAAGAAGTCGAAGCGCCAACGGGGACGCAATCGGCACGCGAAGCGCGTGAGCGGCGCGGTTATGCGACGCTCTATCTGCAGAAGCTTATAAACATAGAAATTCCGCTGCCGGAAATGACGCACGAGGCCGGGCGGGCTGTCCTGACAGGGAAAACGAGTAAGACGCGCCCCATCACCCCCAAGGGCAGAGCTCGATGGCTTTGGCGGGCCGGAGCGGTTGGCGCACCGGTGCTCCGCAGGTGGGCGCGCGGTCTGGCTGCGCTGCTGATCTTGGCTTTCGGTGTCTGGGGCGGACTACTCCTGACCGGTCCATCCAGCAGCGAAGGACCCGCCGCTCCATCGACACAGATAGCGGCGAGGGCAACGGCCCAGCCAGCCCAGCCGTCACCATCAATTTCACCGACGCCCAACGACACGAAGCCCGAACTTGAGCCAAGCGTCGGGGACAGCGTCTTCTTCCAGCCGGAAGCCGATACGCGGACCAGGCAGACTCTGCTGCTCGCCAGCCTGGCAGTCCTTGCGACCTTCACAGGATGGATTCTGGTGCGCCGACGCGATGTCATTGAAGACGATTCGACGACCTTTAAGGCGGCCTTGAACGAGTGGGGAGCCTTCGTCGCCGCACGGCAGAAGACCCCTCGCGAGGTCAAGCGCTTCTTGAACCGCTTGCGGCTGCTGGCGATGCGGCAGCGGCGGTTCGATGGCAACCGCACGCTGTGGAATGAGTTGGAGGCCTTCCTGCGTCGAAAGGCCGGCGTTGAGCCTTCGAAGCCCGCTCACGCGCGGACGAAAAAGCGATCCCTGCCCGAGGCACAGCTTGTCGCCCTCGCCGTTGCTGAAGAGCTGGAGCCGCAGTGGATTTACGACGACGTAGCGCCGCCCTCCAAGGACCAGGCCCGGAAGACCTGGCCAGAGATGCCAGATAGCTACAGCCCTCAAGCAATCATTCGCTATCGCGAACAGTATCGCCACCTCACCTGGGGCGTGCGTGTCCGCTAGTCGCAATCATCGCGGTCTTAATCGTCATCCCGGCCAAGCGAAGCGCGCGCCGGGACCCATGGAATGGACCGGGCGCCGGATTGGACCCCTGCCGCCGGCGACAGCCGCAGCATGGACCCCGGCGCTTCGGCCGGGGTGACACTGTGGGATGGGCAAGGCGAGAGCGCAACTTGCCCCCTACCCCTCCAGCCCCGCCACCCGCGCCTTGCTCATCGTCCGGCCGGTGAAGATGCGATAGAACAGCGGCCAGCGGCGGATGCGCTCGGCGCGGCCGATGCGGATCTCGTGGGTGTAGTAGCCGACCTGGGTGAAGTAGAGCACCTCGGCCCGCGTGCGGCCCTCCAGCGGCTCGAAGCCGGCCTCCAGGAAGCCCTGCTCGATGGCGGCGATGCGGCGGCGGTCGGCTTCGTCCACCGCCTGGCGTACCGCCGGCTTCTTGCGGCCCCAGTCGCGCAGGGCGGTGTCGAGGCGGTGGTCGAAGACATCCTCGTCAAGCCAGAGACGAAAGAGCGCCAGAATGCGTTCTTCCAGGTCCTGCCCGGGCTGCGTGATGGCGGCCACCAGCGCCTCGGTGTTGCTGCGCCGCCAGGCCGCTAGCAGGGCGTCCAGCAGCTCCTGCCGGCTCTTGAAGTGCCAGTAGAAGGAGCCGCGCGTGACCTTCAGGCGGGCCGCCAGGCGCTGCACCTTCACCTGCTCGATGCCTTCGGTCAGCAGGATGCGCTTGGCGGCCTCCAACCAGTCGCCGCGGGTCAGGAAATTGCGCTCGCTCTGCACCATGACCCGTCGCCGGTCCCCGTTGACTAAACCGCCTGCGCGGCGCCATACCATACAGGACTGTATGGAGACTCCGCGATGACCGAGGGCGACGCCCCGCTTGAGGCCCCCGCCGGCGAAGCCAGGCACGGCCGCCGCCGCAGGCTGGACACCAGCGCGCGGCGCGTCAAGGCGCGGCAGCTGCCCTGGGGGCGCTGGAAGAACAGCCTGAAGCCGGTGGAGGCGCTGTCGGCCGACGCGCTGGAGGCGATCCACCGCACCTCGCTCGACATCCTGGAGACCATCGGCTGCGCCATTCTGTTGCCTGAAGCACGCGACATCCTGAAGGCCGCCGGCTGCCGGGTCGACAACGACAGCAACCGTGTCTACTTCGACCGCCACCTGGTCGAGGCGATGATCGCCAAGGTGCCGGCCACCGTCGGGCTGCATGCGCGCAACCCGGCGCACGACCTGGTGCTGGGCGGCGACGAGGTCTGCGTCGCCACCTGCGTCGGCCCGCCCAACGTGGTCGACCTGGATCGCGGCCGGCGCAACGGCAACTGGGCCGACTACTGCGAACTGCTGAAGCTGGCGCAGGCGCTGAACGTCGTGCACCTGAACGCCGGCTACGCGCCGGAGCCGATCGACGTCGATATCAACATCCGCCACCTGGAGACCACGCGGGCGCAGCTCACGCTGACCGACAAGGTGGCCTGGACCTTCACCTTCGCGCCGCAGCGCATGCACGACGTCTTCGAGATGGTGCGCATCGCCCGCGGCGTGACGTACGAGGAGCAGGTAGCCCGGCCCGGCCTCTATTCGCTGATCAATACCAACTCGCCGCTGCAGATCGACCAGGCCATGCTGCACGGCATCATCGAGATGGCGAAGCTGGGCCAGCCGCTCTGCATCACGCCCTTCGCGCTGGCCGGCGCCGCCATGCCGGTCACCTTGGCCGGCACGCTGGCGGTGATGAATGCGGAGATCCTGGCCGGCACCACCCTGGCGCAGTTGGTGCGCCCCGGCGCGCCCATCGTCTATGGCGCGGTCGGCGTCAACGTCGACCTGCGCTCGGGCTCGCCGGTCTATGGCTCACCGGAGTTCGTGAAGATGCAGTTCGCCGGCGGGCAGCTGGCGCGGCGCTACGGCATGCCGCTGCGGGCCTCACCGATGAACTCCTCGCCCACGGTGGACCTGCAGGCGGCCTATGAGACGGCGATCCCGCTCTGGGGCATCCTGCAAAGCGGCGTCAACCTGATGCTGCACGGCGTCGGCTGGGTCGAGGGCGGCCTCGCGGTCTCCTACGAGAAGTGCATCCTCGACGCCGAGATGCTGCAGATCATGCGGGAAGCGACGCAGCCTATCACGGTGGATGACGCCAGCCTGGCGCTGGAGGCGGTGCGCGACGTCGGCCCCGGCGGCCACTTCTTCGCCCACCAGCATACGCTGGACCGCTACGAGACCGCCTTCTACCTGCCGCTGCTGTCCGACTGGCGCAGCTACGCGCAGTGGAAGGAGGACGGCGCCAGGGACGCGCTGACCCGCGCCAACCGCCTGTGGAAGGACCTGCTGGCCGAGTACGTACCGCCGCCGCTGGACCCCGCCAAGGTCGAGGAGCTCGACGCCTTTGTCGCCAAGCGCACGGAGGAAGGTGGCGCGCCGCTGCTCTACTGAGGGCCGACCCCTGCGTTTCGCTGGGGGCCTTACGCGGAATTTGCCGTGCCACATCAGGCGCATGGCGGCCCGCGCCGCTTGCACTCGCCAGCTTGGCGCCTGACACTGTCACTCCCGCCATCGAGACTGACAGACTGGGTTGCCGGACCATGCCTGACACTTCCTCCGCCCCTAGCCCGCGCCGGCCCGGCGAGCCGCTCGATGCCTTGATCATCGGCGCCGGCTTCGCTGGCCTCTATATGCTGCACAGCCTGCGCGATCGCCTGGGGCTGCGCGCACTGGTGGTCGAGCGCGGCGGCGGGGTGGGCGGCACCTGGTACTGGAACCGCTATCCCGGCGCGCGCTGCGATTCCGAGAGCCATTCCTACTGCTACGCCTTTTCCGAGGAACTCTGGCGTGGCTGGGAGTGGTCGCAGCGCTATCCCGACCATGCCGAGATCCGGCGCTACATGAACTACGTCGCCGACCGGCTGGACCTGAAGCGCGACATTCGTTTGGACACTGAGGTCACCGCCTGCCGCTACGACGCGGCAGCCAACCTGTGGCGCGTGACGACCGCTGGTGGCGAGGTGCTGTCCACGCGCTTCCTGATCACCGGCGTCGGCTGCCTCTCCACCGCCAACGTGCCCAGCATCCCCGGGCTCGAGGACTTCAAGGGCGACTGGTACCACACGGGCGCCTGGCCGCATGACGGCGTGGACCTTGCCGGCAAGCGCGTCGGCCAGGTCGGTACCGGCTCCACCGGCATCCAGGTCGCCCCAGCGATCGCCGCCGAGGCGAAGCAGCTGACGGTGTTCCAACGTACGGCGAACTACAGCAGCCCGGCGCGGAACCAGCCGCTGACCGACGAGCGCAAGGCCTGGATCCGCGACAACCTGGCCGAGATCCGCGGCGTCATGCACGCCACCACGAACGGCCATCCCTTCGCCGTCGAGGACCGCTCGGTGCACGCCGTGTCGGACGATGAGCTGCGGGAGATCCTTGGCCGCGCATGGGACTTCGGCGGCCTGCAGTTCCGCGCCGGCTTCCGCGACGTGCTGCTGGACGAAAGCGCCAATGCCAGGCTCGCCGCCTTCCTGAAGGACAAGATCCGCCAGATCGTGAAGGACCCGGCGACCGCCGAGCGCCTGGCGGACATCGACCATCCCTACGCCGCCAAGCGCCCGCCGATCGACAGCGGCTACTTCGAGACCTTCAACCGCGACAACGTCGAGCTGATCGACGTGCGCGCCGATCCCATCGCCTGCGCCACGCCCGGCGGCCTTCGCCTGCAGAGCGGGCGGGAGATCGCGCTCGACGTGCTGGTCTTCGCCACCGGCTATGACGCGCTGACCGGGCCGCTGATCAAGCTCAACATCACCGGCCTGGAGGGCCGGACCCTGGCCAAGGCATGGGAGGCCGGACCGCAGACCTACCTGGGGCTGCAGGTGGCAGGCTTCCCCAATCTCTTCACCATCACCGGGCCGGGCAGTCCCTCGGTGCTCTGCAACATGCCGGTGCCCATCGAGCAGCATGTCGAGTGGATCACCGACTGCCTTGCCCATCTGCGCGCCCAGGGCCTGACGCGGATCGAGGCGAGCGCGGCCGCGGTGGAAGACTGGGGCCGGGAGGTGAAGCGCGCCGCCGACGCAACGCTGCTGTCGCGCGTGCCGCACAGCTGGTATCTCGGCGCCAACGTGCCCGGCAAGCCGCGCGTCTTCATGCCCTATGCCGGCGGCATGGCGCACTATCGCAAGCGCTGCGCCGAAGTGGCGGCCGGCGGCTACGAGGGCTTTGTGCTGCAGCACGCCGAGACCGCCGACGCCGCCTGACCGCTCGGCCGGACGCCGCCGGGGGAAAGACGCCAGATTCCGTCGAATTCCGCCCAGTCCTCGCCAACCGCTGTCCTAGGCTGGTTCGCATGACCACGCTCCACGCCTTCGTCACTCAGACGCGCTTCGCCGACCTGCCGGCCGCCGTGCAGGCCCAGGCCAGCCGCTGCCTGCTCGACCTTGCCGGCACCGGTGCCGCCGGCCTGCTGACCGATCTATCCCGCATCATCCGCCAGCACGCCGTGGCCTCGTTCGGCGCCGGCCCCGGCGCGCCCAGCGCGCGGCTGCTCTATGACGGGCGGCGCGCCAGCCCGGCCGGAGCGGCGCTGGCCGGCGGCATGACCATCGATGCCTTCGACGCGCACGACGGCCACGTGCTGACCAAGGGCCACGCCGGCTGTGCCGTGCTGCCGGGCCTGCTGGCGCTGGCCGAAAGCCAGCCGATGAGCGGCGAGGCATTTCTCACCGCGCTGGTGATCGGCTACGAGGTGGCGATCCGCGCCGGCATCGCGCAGCACGCCACCTGCCCGGACTATCACACTTCGGGTGCCTGGAACGCGCTGGGCGTAGCGGCCATCGCCGCGCGCCTGGGTGGCTTCGACGATAACCACCTGCGCCACGCGCTGGGTATTGCCGAGTACCACGGACCGCGCAGCCAGATGATGCGCTGCATCGACCACCCCACCATGCTGAAGGACGGTTCCGGCTGGGGCGCCATGACGGGGCTCAGCGCCGCCGAGCTGGCCAGCCTGGGCTTCACCGGCGCGCCGGCGCTGGTGGTGGAGAGCGAGCCGGCAGCCCACCTCTGGACGGACCTGGGCAGCCGCTGGCGCATCATGGAGCTCTACTTCAAGCCCTACCCGGTCTGCCGCTGGGCGCAGCCGCCGGTCGAGGCCGCGCTGGGCCTGATGCGGGCGCACGCCATCCAGCCGGGCGCCATCCGCGCGATCACGGTGGAGACCTTCCACGAAGCCTGCCGCCTGGACCAGTTCCGCCCGGCCTCGACCGAGGAGGCGCAGTACTCCCTGCCCTTCCCGGTCGCCGCCGCCCTGGTGCGCGGCCGCCTGGCGCCGGAGGACATTTCCGGCGCGGCGCTGAGCGACCCGGCCATCCTGGCGATGAGCGCGAAGATCAAGCTCGTCGAGGCCGCCGACCTCAACGCCAAGTTCCCAGCTGAACGCTTCGCCCGCGTCACCCTGGCGCTGGCCGACGGCCGTGTCTTCAAGAGCGAGGCGACCCCGGCGCGCGGCGATGCCGAGCGGCCGCTGTCGGCCGCCGAGATCGTCGCCAAGTTCCACGAGATCGCCGAGCCGGCGCTGGGTGCGCACGGCGCTCACCGCCTGCACGAGACCATCGAGGCCCTGCCGCGCGCCGGCAGCGTGGCTGGCCTGCTTGATCTGCTGCTGGCGGGGCCGGCGTCTCTAGCAAAGGCTTCATAACAGGCTGTCATCCCGGACAGCGCGCTTGCGCTGATCCGGGATCCATCGGGCGACTGGTCGACGATGGATCCCGGCTCTTCGCTTCGCTGCGGCCGGGATGACGAGCGGAGCAGGAGGGAAATGTACATGCACATCGACGACTGGTCTGCCCAGCGCGGCGGCGCACGCTCCGCCAAGGGCGTGGTGGCCGGCGGCCATCCGGCCGAGGTCGAGGCCGGGCTGGAGATCCTGGCCGATGGTGGCAACGCCTTCGACGCCATCGTCGCCGCCAACTTCATGGCCTGCGTGGTGGAGCCCGCCATGACCCAGGTCGGCGGCTACGTGCGGCTCTCCGGCTATGACGGCAAGGCGCAGGAGGCGATCTCCGTCGACGCCTACCTGCGCGCGCCCGCCGCTGCGCACGAGCAGCTGTTCGAGATCGACGAGACCAAGCCCCTCAAGTACTACGAGACGCCCTGGACCCGCGGCTACTCGGCCGAGCGCGGCTTCAAGTCGGCTGGCGTGCCGGGCCTGGTGGCCGGCCTCTACTGGACGCAGCGTCACCTTGGCCGCCTGCCCTGGAAGCGGGTGCTGGAGCCGGCGATCCGCCAGGCCAAAGTCGGCGTCGAGATCGGCTTCGCGATGTGGCAGCGCCTAGCGGAAAACCAGGCGACGCTGCGGGACTACCCGGAGACCTACAAGGTGCTCTTCCCGCAGGACCGCATCCCCAGCGCGCCGAGCCAGACGGCGGCCGGCGAGCGGATGATCTTCCCGCAGCTGGACGAGACCCTGGCGCGCATCGCCGAGGAGGGCGCCGACGGCTTCTACAAGGGCGAGGTGGCGCAGCGCATCGGCAGCTTCTTCCAGGCGAACGGCGGCATCCTCAGCGCCGCCGACCTCGCCGCCTATCGCCCGCGCGTGATGAAGGAACGGCCGCAGCACTATCGCGGCCTCGACTACGTCACCTGCTACGACCAGGTCGGCATCGAGTGCCTCAACATCCTGAAGCAGTTCGACCTGAAGAGCCTGGGCGCCGAGTCCGCCGCCTTCCTGCACCTGACGGCCGAGGCCATGGCCGCCGCCTTCACCGATTCGATCCAGCACTACGGCGACCCCGACCAGGGTTATCGCGCCGTCGCCGAGGCACTGGCCAACCCGGCGCTCGGCGCCTGGTGGGCCCAGCAGATCCGCATGGACAGCACGCTGCCGCGCCCGGTGCAGGCCGCCGACCTCGCGCCCTTCGCCTGGGGGCCCATCGAGCAGCGGCTAGAGACACCCTGGCCGCCGAAGCTGCAGGGCACCACGCAGCTCGCCGCCGCCGATGCCGAGGGCAACATGGCCTCGGTCATCACCTCGATCTCGGCCTCCTTCGGCTCGCAGGTCCTGGTGCCGGGCACCGGCGTGCTGCTGAACAACGGCATGGGCAACTTCGACCCGCGCCCCGGGCGGCCCAACTCCATCCGCCCCGGCGCCATGCCGATCTTCGCCGTGCCGACCCTGCTGGCCTATGACGAGCGGGGCGCCGCCTTTGCCTCGGGCGGCTCCGGCGGCTACCGCATCATGCCGGCGATCCTCTTCCCCTTCCTCTACTGGCTGGAATTCGGCCGCGCGCTGACGACCGCTATCGACAGCCCGCGCCTGCACTGCCAAGGCAAGGACACCTTCCTCGACAGCCGCGTGCCGCCGCCGGTGCGCGACCAGCTGGCCGCGCTGGGCCACAAGCTGCACCTGCAGCGCGACGACCCCGGCCTCAACGCCTTCGGCCGCGTCAGCGCCGTGGCGCGCGGCAAGGATGGAATGCTGGAAGCGGCGTCCGGGCCGGCCTGGCTGGGCGCGGCGGGGGGATTGTAGGGACCTACCAAGGGCCCTCACCCTGCCCTCTCTCGCCAAATGCGGGAGAGGGGGAGATTTTGGCTCGCTTCGGCGCCCTTCTGCCCCCTCTCCCGCTTGTGGCGGGAGAGGGCCGGGGTGAGGGCGTTTGCTAGCAACCTTGCCCTCGGCGCCGGACCTCTGCTATCGCCTTCCCGTCTGCAACACCCAGCCACGAAGGAGGGCTGCCGTGGTTCCGTCCACCCAGTACCACACGCGTGGCCCTGTACAGGCCTCACGGCATCCTGTCGTGAGGCGGGTGCCAAGTTGTAGCTGACGCCTGAAGCGTCGCCCTTCCCGGCCCCTTCTCGACGACGACCGCTCGCGCCCCAGGCGCGCCCGTTCCTTCGTATTCGAGAGACACATCATGGGAAGCATCACCCTTACCGACCTTGGCCTCACCTTGGCGCAGCCGCTGTTCCAGGGCCTCACCCTTACCCTCAGCGGCGCCGAGCGCCTGGGCCTGGTCGCCGGCAACGGCGCCGGCAAGTCCTCGCTGCTGCGCTGCCTGGCCGGGCAGCAGGAGGCCTCGGCGGGCGAGATCATCCGTTCGCGCGGGCTGCGCATCGCCTTCGTCGAGCAGGACCTGCCAGAGCGCCTGCTGACCCTGCCGCTGGCCGAGGCGGTGCGCCGCGCCATCCCGCCGGAGCAGCGCGACAGCGACGGCTGGCGCGTCGATCTGGTGCTGGAGGAACTCGGCACGCCGGAGGCCTTGCTGGAGCGGCCGCTGAACCAGCTCAGCGGCGGCTGGCAGCGCCTGGCGCTGCTGGCGCGTGCCTGGGTGAGCGAGCCCGACCTGCTGCTGCTGGACGAGCCGACCAACCACCTGGACCTCGGCAAGATCCAGCGGCTGGAGGCCTGGCTGACCGGGCCGGCGGCTGGCACCACCATGATCATCGCCAGCCACGACCGCGCCTTCCTCGACCGCGTCGCCACGCGCACGCTGTTCCTGCGGCCCGAGCGCTCGCGCCTCTACGCGCATCCCTACACAAAGGCGCGCGCCCTGCTGGCCGACGACGAAGCGGCACAGACCGCCAAGCTGGCCAAGGATGCCAAGGAGGCCGACCGCCTGCGGCGCAGCGCCAATGAGCTGAAGAACATCGGCATCAACAGCGGCCGCGAGACGGCGCAGAAGAAGGCGCAGCAGATGGGCGCCCGCGCCACCGCGCTCGAGCAGACACTGAAGCCGGTGGAGAGCGAGCGCAGCAGCGGTGCCATCCGCCTGTCCAGCCGCGACACCCACGCCAAGGTGCTGTTGTCGGCGCGCGACCTGAGGGTCACGACGCCGGACGGCACACTGCTGTTCCAGACGCCGAAGTTCGAGCTGAAGCAGGGCGAGCGCGTCCTGCTGCTGGGCAGCAACGGTGTCGGCAAGTCGCTGTTCCTGGGGCTGCTGCGCCAGGCGCTGACCGAGCCCGACAGCGTCACTGGCGTGCGCGCCAGCCCCAGCGTGGTGCCGGGCTTCCTGGATCAGCAGCAGGCCGACCTGCCGGCCGCTGAGACGGCCTTTGACTACATCAATGGCCGCTTCCGCCTGGGTGACCAGCGCGGCCTTAGCCTGCTGGCCAGCGCTGGCTTCACCCTGCAGCAGCAGCGCCTGGCCATCGCCCGCCTGTCGCCGGGGCAGCGCGCGCGCCTTGGCCTGCTGGCGCTGCGCCTGACGCAACCCAACCTCTACCTGCTGGACGAGCCGACCAACCATGTCGACATCCCAGGCCAGGAGGCGCTGGAGGCCGAGATCCTGGCGCAGCAGGCCACCGCGCTGATCGTCTCGCACGACCGCCGCTTCGCCGCCGCGGTGGCGACGCGCTGGCTGTTGATCGAGCGCGGCAAGCTGACCGAGGTCGAGGGACCGGAGGGATTCTACCGGCGCCTGGCGGAGGAAAACAGGTAGCCCGCCACCACGGCGGGCAAGACATCGCGGCCTTTAGGGCGAGCATGGCAAAGAGCAGATGCAACGCCCATCCTTGCGGCGGAGGTTTATTGCGTTCCCTTTTCGGAGATTGCGACCACTATGCAGATCCCGTCGTAAATCAACGCACCGGCAAGGCTTCACCCGGTGACGATGTCAGGGAGAAGCAATGGCCGAACTCAGGCCATTCTTCGCCGCGTGAAAGAGGAGAGACCTCATGTGCCGGCAATGCATTGCAAAGGGGCTTAGCCGCCGCCGCCTGATGACCGGTGGCGCCGCGGCCTTGGCCGTTGCTGCGACCCTGCCGTTCCATTCCCGCGCCGCGCGGGCCGAAGATGCCGCCCCGCGAAACCCGAACGAGGCGATCCAGCGCCTGATGGACGGCAATGCCCGTTACGTAGCCGGTCGGCCATTCAATACCGATCACTCCGCCGGACGCGCCGCGCGCGCCCTCAGCCAGCAGCCTTTTGCCGCCATCGTCAGCTGTGCCGACTCGCGGGTCGCGCCCGAGCTGATCTTCGACCAGGGGCCGGGGGATCTTTTCGTCATCCGGGTGGCGGGCAACTTCGTCAACGAGGACGGGCTGGCAAGTCTCGAGTACGGCTCCGCGGTTCTCGGCATCAAGACGATCCTGGTTCTCGGTCACTCAGGCTGCGGCGCCATTTCGGCGACCATCGATGTCGTCAAGAACGGCACCCTACTGCCCGGTCATCTGCCGAGCTTGGTCGCGGCGATCCGGCCGGCGGTCGAGGCCGCCATGAAGACCAACCCCGACGATCTTCTGGCCGCGGCGACCGCGGAGAATGCCAGGCTCAACGCCGCCTGGGCAGCCACCGCCAACCCGATCCTCTCGGCAGCCCAGATGTCGGGCAAGCTCAAGACGACGTCGGGCGTCTACGACATCGCCACAGGCAAGGTGGCATTCGCCTGAGCGGTTCGAGCCGCGCGCCCTACGCCAAGGAGCGCCTGGGGAGCGCCTTAGATCTTCACCTTCAGATGAAACGACTTTGGCCGCGTCAGGCTTTCGTAGCCGACGCGGCTGAGCGTGCAGCCGCGGCCTGAATCCTTCACGCCGGTCCAGGCCAGCGCGGGGTCCAGGTAGTCGCATCTATTCATGAACCAGGTGCCGGTGGCGACCTGGTCGCCGATGGCCTCGGCCACCGCCTCGTCCTGGGTGAAGACCGCGGCGGTGAGGCCGAAGCGGCTGTCGTTCATCAGCTTCACCGCCTCCGCGTCGCCCTTGACCTGCATGATGGCAACCACCGGGCCGAAGCATTCGTCCTGCATCATGGGGTTGGCGTTGTCGCTGACCGCGAAAACCTGCGGCGCCAGGTAAGCCGTGCCCGTCTTGGCCGCCTTGAAGCCCTTGGGATCGACCAGCGGCTTGGCGCCGGCGCGCGTCGCCTTGGCCATCTGCTTGCGGATCTCTGCCGCCGCCGAGGCGCGGACCACGGGGCCCAGGTTGACGCCGCTCTCCAGCGGATTGCCGAGGGTGTACTTGGCGGTCAGTGCCGCCGCACCCTCCAGGAAGGGCTTGTACAGGTCCTTGTGCACATAGATGCGCTGGATGCCGCAGCAGGACTGGCCGGAGTTGAACATGGCACCGTCGACCAGCGTGTCGATGGCGTGCTCCAGGTTGGCATCGGCGCGCACATAGGCCGGGTCGCAGCCGCCGAGTTCCAGCCCCAGGCCGATGAAGCGGTCGGCGGCGGCGCGCTGCACCGCGCGACCGCCTTCGACCGAGCCGGTGAAGGCAACGTAGTCGATGCCGGGGCTGGCGATCATGCGGGCCACGTCCTCGTGGCCCAGGTGCAGGAACTGGAACAGACCCCTGGGCAGTCCGGCCCTCTTGAAGGCCTGGGCGAAGCGTTCGGCGCAGAGCGGCGTCTGCGCGGAATGCTTCAGGATTACCGCGTTGCCCGCCAGCAGCGCCGGCACAATGGCGTTGACCGCCGTCAGGAAGGGGAAGTTCCAGGGCGCCACGACGAAGACCACGCCCAGCGGCTCGCGCCGGATGAAGCGATTGAAGCCGGCCTTGGCGCCGACGTCGATATCAGCCAGCGCCGCGGGCGCGATGCCGATCATGTAGCGCGCGCGCTCCTCGAAGCCGCGCACCTCGCCCGGCGACTGGCCCAGCGGACGGCCGATCTGCCGGGTGATCTCCTCGGCGATCTCCGGCCCCTTGGCGACGAAGGCGTCGACCGCCTTGGTCAGCAGCGCCTGGCGCTCGGCCACCGGCACCTGCTTCCAGGCTGCCTGCGCCTTGCGCGCGGCGGCCAGGGCCGCGGCGATTTCGGCGCCGCTGGCCAGGGCACGCTCGACATAGATGCTGCCGTCGATCGGCGTGACGGTCTTGATGGTGCCGGCCATGGGCGCTCTCCCTATTGCGGCGGCGCTGCGTGGCCGCCTTCCCTGCGGCGGCGATCCTGCGGCGGCGCGCCGCGGAAGGCAACGGCGCCAGAGAGTGATGGTCACGCCAAGGACGCCGAGCTATCATTATTTGTGCATACCAAAATATGCGCAAGTAATGCTTTAATCTCGGACAGAACAGGTACCTGCGTGAGCTATCGTCGGGCCGCGATCTTCGATCCAGCCTTCCAGCAACGCATCGCCACGGCGCCGCTGGTGCTGGCCGATATCGGTGCGCGCGGCGACCTGGGACGGCCCTGGCGCGACCTGGCCGCTCTGCCCAACCCAGCGCTGCACCTGGTCGGCTTCGAGCCCGATGCCACATCGCAGGATCTGGTCGGCGCCAGCGCCCGGGTGCGCACCACGACCTTGAAGCAGGCGCTCTGGTCGGCACCGGGCGAGATCGAGCTGTCGCTGTCTGGCGCGCATTCCAGCGTGCATCCGCCGAATCTAGAGGGCGCCCGCCAGTTCGAGCAGCGCCACATGGCGCCGCGCCAGCCGCAGCGGACGCTCTGCCTGCCGGCCACCACGCTCGATCTGGCGCTGGCCGAGCAAGGCCTCGCCGCCGATGCCATCAAGTGCGACACCCAGGGGTCCGAGTACGAGATCCTGCAGGGTGCGCGGCGACAGCTGGCCGACCACGTCTTCATGGTGATCGCCGAGACCTGGACCTTCGAGGTGCATCGCGGCCAGCGCCTGAGCCACGAGGTGGAAGGCCTGATGCGCGACGCCGGCTTCGCGGTGATGGAACGGCAGCTGCATGGGCGCTGGGGCTGGCAGACCGACCTGGGCCTGATGCGCCGCCGGCAGGAGACCAGCTTCGACATCCTGTTCTTCGCCACCATCGACCAGGTCATCGCACGCCGCCCCGCGACCACGACGCTGCTGAAGGCGGCCGGGCTGGCCGACCTCTTCGGCTACCCGGGCTATGCGCTGGACCTGCTGGCCGCGGCGCAGGACCTGCCGGGCGTCGAGGCCGCCGCCCTGGACTGGCTGGCCGGCCGCATCCGGCAGCGGCGCCGGGCCGGTGCCGGTACCCGGCTGGCCGACGCCGTGGCGCTGACCCTGCGCCGCGCGGCGCGCTGGCAAGAGGCGCGGCGCTGGCCCCCGCTCGGCGGCTGAACCGCGAATTCGCGGCCTGGGTCGCTCAGGCGAAGACGTTGGTCTGGGCGATGCCGGTGCGTGACAGCACGGCCGAGAAGATCTCCTGGCGGCCATCGGTGACCTCGGCCTCGGCAATGGCCGCCGCGGTCTCGCCATCGCCACGCTGCAGCGCGTCGCAGATGGCGTGGTGGCCCTTGGACCAGGTGTCGCTGAGGTTCTGTTTCGACGACATCGTCAGGTAGAGCATCCGCGTGCCCTCGCTGAACACCTGCTCCAGCACCTGTGCCAGGCGCTCGTTGCCCGAGGCGCGGGCGATGATCAGGTGGAAATCGCGATTGGCGCGCAGGAAGCGCCGCTCGCTCTCGCGATCGCGGCTGACGTAGCCGATGTCGGCCAGCGCGCGCAGTCGGGCGAAATCCTCGGCCGAAAGGCGCCCGGCGGCCAGGCGCAGCGACGGCGGCTCGAGCAGCAGGCGCAGGCCCATGAGGTCGTCGATGTCCCGCGGCGTAACCGGGCTGACCAGGTAGCCGCGGCGCGGCACCGAGGTCACCAGCCCCTCCTGTTGCAGCCGGGTCAGGGCGGTACGCACCGCCGCCACGCCGAATCGGGTGAGGGCGCGCAGCTGCGATTGCGAGATTGGCGAGCCCGGCGGCAGGTCGCATTCCAGGATCATCTGGCGGATCCGCTCATAGGCCACCGTGGACAGCTGCGCCCTGCGCGGCGGCCGCCGTTTCCGTGCCTTTTCGATGCGCAATGCCGCGGCGATCATGGGGGCCCTCGCGCCAACGGCCCCTTGTCGCAGGGGGCTCGGCCGCCCTCACCTAGCAAGCTTGCCGGGCGAGGTCGAGTCCGGCGCAACGAGATGGAGAGCTGTGCAGCCGGGCGGGTCCGGCTCCTCCCCGGACCCGCCCGACCACCTACAAGGTCGGACTACATTTGCGCGTAGGTGCCGTCCTTGAACTGATACCAGACATAGGGCGCGACCTTCAGGTCACCCTTCTCGTCGTACTCCAGGGTGCCGATGATGGTGTTCCACGGATGCGACCGCAGGGTGGCGGCAACCTTGGCCGCGTCGGTCGAGCCGGCTTCGTTGGCCGCCATGCCCCACAGCTGGACGGCGGCATAGGTGGTCAGCGTATAGCCCTCGGGTTCGAAGCCGGCGGCGCGGATGCGGTCGGCGGCCGGCTTGGCGGCGGGGTTCAGGCGCGGATCGGGGTTGTTGGTGAACATCAGCCCGTTGGCCGCGTCGCCGGCGATGCTGACGATCTCCTGCGTGTTGAGCGAGTCGGGGCCGACGAACTGCGCCTTGTAGCCCTGCTCGGCCGACTGCTTCAGGATCAGCGCCGCTTCGGTGTAGTAGCCACCGATGACGATGGCGTCGATCTTCGCCGACTTCAGCTTCGACACCAGCGCGGTGTAGTCCTGTTCGCCGGCGGTATAGCCCTCGTAGAGCGCGAGCTTGAGGCCGGCCGCCTCCATCGTCGCCACGGCGACGTCGGCATAGCCCTTGCCGCCGGTCGACTTGTCGTGGATGACGGCGACGTTCTTGCCCATGAAGTGCTCAACCATGAACTCGCCGGCCACGCGGCCTTGCTGGTCGTCGCGGCCGCAGGCGCGGAAGATGGTGGTAACGCCCTTCTGGAACAGCCCCTCGGTCACCGCCGGATTGGTCGAGGAGGGAGTGATCTCCAGGATGCTCTCCTCGGCATAGACCGCCGAGGCTGGGATGGTGGAGCCGGAGCAGAAGTGGCCGGCGACGAAGACCACGCCTTTCTGGACGAAGTCGTTGGCCACGGCGGTGGCCTGCTTGGGATCGCAGGCGTCGTCACCGACGGCCAGCTTCACCTGCTGCCCCAGCACGCCGCCGGCCGCGTTGAGGTCGGCCACCGCGGCCTCGGCGCCGCGCTGGAACTGCATGCCGAAGGCGGCATAGTCACCGGTCATCGGACCGGCTACGCCGATCAGGATATCGGCATTGGCCGAAGCCGCGCCGAGACCAACGACGAGTGCGAGACCCGTCAACAAGCCACGCGTGCGCATCTTTGATGCTCCCTTGTTTCTCAGTTGCCCCACCTGTTTCGTAGTCACACACCCGCCCCGGTGGCCGTTACTGGGCGAGCGCCATCAGGCAGTCCTCCCCAAGCGGCTCCAGGGGCGTGCGATCGGACGGCACGATGTAGTCCGGCCGGCGCGAACCCCGTGTCTGGTTGTCCAGCGCATTGATGGTCAGCGACATCAGCGTGCGGCCCCAGGGCGACATGTTCGGGCCGGAGGCATGCAGGATGTTGGTATGGGCGAAGATCACCGAGCCGGCCGGCCCGGTCGGCGCGACGATGCCCTTGCTGCGCGCCACCTCCTCGACGAGCCGGGTCGGCGTCCAGCGGCCCGGATAGGACGTGGTCTTGGTGTCGATCGGCGGCAGCGGAAAATCCAGCTTGTGGGTTTCCGGCACCAGCATCAGCGGCCCGTTCCAGGGGCTGACCTCTTCCATGAAGATCAGGCAGTTGACCACCGCTGGGCGCGGCATGCCGTCGTCGTGGTGGTAGGTCGGGTAGTCCTGGTGCCAGGGCCACTGGTCGCCACTGAAGGGGGCCTTGAAGTTCACCGTCATCTGGAAGACATAGGCCGGGCCGCCGCACAGCGTACGCGCCGGCTCGACGATCTTGGGGTGGCGCACCAGGCGACCGAAGGCCTCGTTGAAGGCGTGCAGGTTGAAGATCGAACGCGGCGTCTTGCCATCCTTCTCCAGCACCAGCTCACGCCGCGGCGTCTTCAGCACCGCCTTCAATTCGCCGTTCAGCAGCCCCATCTCGGCCGGGCTGAAGAGGCCGGGAAAGAAGATATAGCCACGCTCCTGGAACTCCTGGACCTGTGCCTCGCTCAGCTGCATGGTCGCTCTCCTCGCAATGTCGTGCGGCGCGGCTCAGCGCGCGCCAAAGCTGCCCCAGATGTCCTCGTCCGCATTGGCGTAGCGCCGCTCCAGCCGGCCGGCGAAGCCCAGCACGGCGTCCAGCTCGCTGCAGCCCATCCAGCCGGCCCAGTCGGCCATGGCGATGTGCTCGCCGCCGTCCTCGCCGACCAGCAACACGGTCTCGCCGGGCAGCGGATCGTCGATGCCGTCAAGGTCCAGCACCGTGTGTTCCAGCGAGGTGCCGATGACCGGCACGCGCTTGCCGCGCAGCAGCGCCGCGGGCTGGCCGTGCTGACCGAGCCGCCGCATGCCGTCGCTGACGCCGATGGGAAGGACCCCGACGCTGGCGGCGTTGCGCAGCGCATAAGCGCCGCCGATGGCCAGCCCGGCCCCGGCCGGATGGTTGGCCACGTGGATCAGGCGCGAGCCCAGCGCCTTCACCGTGGAGCGGAAGCCTTCCGCCACCGGCGCAATCGCCGGGAAGGGCGTGAAACCATAGAGCAGGTGACCGATGCAGACGGCATTGGTCGGGTCCGGCAGGTCGGCATAGAGGCCGCAGCTGCCCCACAGCTGGGTCACCGCCGGGTGAATGCCATCCGCCGCCAGCGACGCCAGCAGCTGGCCGAAGCCCTCGGCGCGCTCGACCGCCCAGGCCTGGCCCTTGGCGTCGCCGAAGGGCAGATGGGTGTAGATGCCCTCGATGGTCAGGCCGGGCAGCGCCGCCATGGCGCGGATGGTCTCGCGCGCCTCGCCCAGCGGGGTGCCCAGGCGGCCGAGGCCGGAGTCGACCTTGACGTAGACGCTGGCGCCGGCGCTGGCCGCCGCCTGGGCACCCGCGAGATCGTAGATTGTCGGCAGCAGTCCGGCGGCGGCGAGCATGGGGATCTGGTCGGGCGTGTAGCCGCCGAACAGGATGACCTTCACCCCCAGGTCGGCGTCGCGAATCGCCAGGGCTTCCGGCAGGTGGCCGGTCCAGACCGCCTGGCAGCCACGGCGCGCCAGGGCGCGTGTTACCTCGACCGCGCCGTGGCCATAGGCATCGCCCTTGACCGCGGCGATGGCCTGGCGGCCGTGTCCGGCACGGCGATCGATTTCCGCGTAGTTGAGTTCCAGCGCGTCGAGATCGATTTCCATCCAGTTCGGCCGGTGGTGCAGCGCCTGCATCGGACCTCTCGTCGTGACATGTCACAAACTGACTAAACAGATATCATTAGTGCCAAGAGGCTGCAATCCCGTGTCGTTCCACGGGTGAAACCAACGCGATTTTTCGAATTGCCGCACGATATTGGAACAATCCCTTGGGCGCGGCGCTGTCGTGATGCTTGACCCTCACACAGCCCCCAGGCCCTGCTTAGCCGCATGACGCACGACCGCCCGCGCCGCTTGCGCCGCCAGGAGTGGTTCGACCACCCGGCCAACCGCGCCGGCATGACGGCGCCCCCTGTTGAGCGCTCTCTGATCCGTCGCCCGACGCGCGACGAGCCCTGAGGCCGTCATGCCGAATTTCCGCTTGCCCGGCGTCTATCTGCTGCTCGACCGCGAAGCGCCGCCGGAAGCGGCCACACCGACCGGCGTGACCGCCTTCGTCGGCCGCTGCGAGCGCGGCCCGGTGGGCCACCCCGTCACGCTGACCAGCACCGCGGACTTCGAGCGCCAGTTCGGCGCACTGACCTGGCCGGGCAGTCACCTGCCGCAGTCGGTCGCGCTGTACTTCGCCAATGGGGGCGCAACGGCGGTGATCCTGCGGCACCACCGCAGCCGGGTCGACGACGACGTCGCCCGCCTCGCTATCGGCGGGCTGAACCTGCGCGCCGCCAGCCCCGGCGCCTGGGGCAACAGCCTGGTCGTCGAGCTGAAGCGGGCACGCCAGGCGGGTCGCTTCCACCTGGCGATCGAAGCCGCCGGCATCACCGAGCGCTTCGACGACCTGTCACTGCAATCTGCCGATCCGCGCCGCGTCGACCTGGTGTTGGCGGCGCATTCGCGGCTGGCCCGCACCAGCGGCACTCTGCCGGTCCGGCTGGGACGTCTCGGCCCGCCCGCGGTCGCCAGCGGCGGCAGCGATGGCGCGCCACTGGCGGCGGCCGACTATCTGGCCAGCGATGGCGCGCCCCGGGTCCTGCAGCAGCTACCGACGGACGCGGTAGTGAACCTGCTGTGCCTGCCACCCTGCCGGCCGGCGGAGGAGCTGCCGGCCGGTGCCGTGGCGGCGGCCCAGGCTTGGTGCGAAACGCGCGGCGCGATCCTGCTGGTCGACCCGCCGCTGGCCTGGAGCTCAGCCGCCGCCGCGGTGGCACGCCAGGCGACCCTGGCGCCGCCCAGCGCCAACGCCGTCGCCTACCTGCCGCGGCTGCTGGTCGAGGGCACGGCGAAACCGCTGGTGCCCTGCGGCGCGGTCGCCGGCGTCATCGCCCGCTTCCCCGCCTGGCAGGCCCCGGCGGGCGCCGCCGCCACGCTGCAGGGTATCGAGGGACTGGCAATGGCCCTCGGCAACACCGAGCAAAGCCTGCTCACGCCCTTGGGCATCAACACGCTGCGGCGCTTCGACGAGAGGACACTCGTCTGGGGCGCGCGCACGCGCAGCGCCGATCCGACCTGGCGCTACCTGTCGGACCGCCGCACGCTGCTGCTGATTGAAAGCGACATGCGCCGCAGCCTCGCCTGGGTGGTGTTCGAACCCGACAGCGAACCGCTCTGGGCCCGCGTGCGCCAGCAGGCGCAGGACCTGCTCGACGGCCTGTTCCGGCAGGGCGCCTTGGCCGGCCAGACGGCGACCCAGGCCTACTTCGTTCGCTGCGACCGCAGCACCATGACGCAAGCCGACCTCGACGCCGGCCGCCTGATCCTGGAGGTCGGGGTCGCCCCGCGGCGCCCAGCCGAATTCATCATCATCCGCTTGCTGTTCGAGAGTCAGCGCCCCTAGTCCCAGCGCCGCCGAAGCCGCGGGTGCAGCCAGGGCGCTGGGATTGGCTGACGAGATCCATCGCCCTCACGTTGCCAGGAAGGCCTTGATCTCCTGCAGGAATCGCGCGAAGGCAGGCTCGTGGCCAAGGATCACATGGTTGCGGCTCTGTAGCGGCACGAATTTGGCACCGGGAATGCCGGTGGCGAGCTGACGGCCAGCGTCGAAGGGCACCCGGGCATCGTCGCGCGAATGCATCACCAGGGTCGGCACGGATACCTTTGCCAGCAGATCCCTGACGTCCACCTCGCCATTGGCCATCAGGTTCCTCACCGCATCCTCCGGCGTGGCCGACAGCCGCTGCAGTTCGTTGAACCAGTCGACCTGCTCCTTGGTTGCGTCGGGCAGGAACTGCGTTGTGAAGAGCTGCCGGAACGCAGGATTCTCCTGGCCCCAGCCCAACCGCATGAGCGTCAGCATCGCGGCGTTGCGTTCCCTATCGGCATCGCTCAGCGAACGCTTGTTCCAGCCGGTCGGGTAGCCACCGAGCAGGATCAAATGCGAGACGCGCTCGGGGTGCCGCACCGCGTAGCTGATGGCGACGGCGGACCCCTGCGAGATACCGAACAAGGCGAAGCGCTCCAGTCCGGCGGCATCGACCACCGCCGAGAGGTCGGCGACGAAGGCCTCCAACGAGACCTCTGCCACGTCCCGGTCGGACAATCCGTTGCCACGTGCGTCATAGCGCCAGAAGGCATGGTCCCGGGAAAGCTCCCGGTACAGCGGCCGCCAGATCGGGCTCTCGAGATCGAACTCGAGATGCGTCATCCAGTTGCCCGTCTTCACCAACGGCGCACCCTGACCCATGCGCGAGTAAGCCAGGCCGGTCCCGTCGGCCGACCTGCAGAAGTGGATTTCCTGTTCGGCAGGTTCGGAGTCGCGCCCTGATCCCGCGCCGACGCCCGTCGTCTCCGCCGGCGACCAGATCGGTCCCGGCAGCGCGCCGATCTCGTTGGCGCCCAGGCCGAAGACGCCGATGGTGCGGGCGATGTTCTTGACCGTCCGCTCGCCCAGGTCGTCGAAGGCGAGCGTCAGCTTGTCGCGGATCTGATCGTTCGCCGAGCGAGAGATGCAGACCCCGCCCGGTTCGCACAGCGCCTCGAGCCGCGCGGCGATGTTGACGCCGTCGCCGAAAATGTCGTCCTCATCGATGACGATATCACCGACATTGATGCCGATGCGGAACACGATCTGCCGGTCGACCGGCTCCACTGCGTTCCTGCTGGCCATGCCGCGCTGCACGGCGATCGAACAGGTCACGGCATCGACGACACTGGCGAATTCTACCAGCATGCCATCACCCGTGGTCTTCACGATCCGCCCATGATGGGCGGCAATGGCCGGGTCGATCAGTTCACGGCGATGCGCCTTCAACTGAGTCAAGGTGCCGACTTCGTCGGCCTCCATCAGGCGGCTGTAGGATACGACATCGCTGGCGAGAATGGCTGCGAGCCGGCGCTGAATTGCTTTGCCTTCCATCCATCCTCCTGACGGCAGCGGTGCGTGCAGAGAGCAATGCCAATCAGCCGAAAGCGGGGGAAAGTTAAGCACACATACTGGGCTGGCAGTCGGATATCTGCCCGCAGCCTGTCGACTAGCCCCGGCGCCGCCTGAGCCTTGGGTCCAGCAGGTCGCGCAGGCCGTCGCCCAGCAGATTCAGGCCCAGCACCGCCAGCAAGATTGCCAGGCCGGGATAGAGCGCCAGGCCAGGCTGCACGTACATGTAGGTCAGCGAGTCGTTCAGCATGCGGCCCCAGCTGGCCGCCGGCGGCTGCACGCCGATGCCGAGGAAAGAGAGCGCGGCCTCGGCCAGGATGGCAAGGGCGAACTGGATGGTCGCCTGCACGATCAGCAGGCTGGCGATGTTGGGCATCACGTGGCGCAGCGTGATCGCCACCGGGCTGCGCCCCAGCGCCACGGCGGCGCGCACATAGTCGCGGCTCCAGCTCTGCAGCGCTGCGTTGCGGGTGACGCGGGCGAAGACCGGGATGTTGAAGATGCCGATGGCGATGATGGCATTGACCGGCCCGGGCCCCAGCAGCCCGGCGATCAACACCGCGGACAGCACCGCCGGAAAGGCGAAGATCAGATCGCCCAGGCGTGACAGCGCCTCGTCCATCCAGCCGCGCCAGGTCGCCGCCAGGGCGCCCAGTACGACGCCAAGGCTCAGTCCCAGCCCGATCGCCACCAGGCCGACCAGCAGTGAATTCCCGGCGCCGACCATGATGCGGGACAGCACGTCGCGGCCGTAGTGGTCGGTGCCGAGCCAGTGCGCCGCCGTGGGTGCCTTCAGCTTGTTGGGAATGAACTGGTCGTCCGGCGCCCAGGGCGTCCAGACTTGCGACAGCAGTGCCACCGCGACGACCAGCAGCGTCAGCCCGCCACCAATCACGAAAGAGCGGCTGGCAAGCGCACGGCGCCAGAAGTTGGGGGCAAGCATCGCGCTAGCCATGTCGCGGCCGTGGATCGATTGCCGCCTGCGCCACATCGACCAGGAAGTTCACCAACACCACCATGGCGGTCAGCAGCATGACCAGTGCCTGGATGACGATCAGGTCCCGGTTGGCGATGGCACCGACGATGAGCTGCCCCAGGCCTGGCAGGAAGAAGACGTTCTCGATCACGATGGTGCCAGCCATCAGGAAGGCGACCTGCAGCCCGACGATGGTGGAGATCGGGATCAGCGCGTTGCGCAGCACATGGCGCCAGACGATGCGGCGCCGGGTCAGCCCCTTGGCCCGCGCGGTGCGGACGAAATCCTCCTGCAGCACGTCGAGCGCCGCCGAGCGGGTGACACGCGCCAGGATCGAGGCCTGGCTGAGCCCCAGCGCGACGGCTGGCAGCAGCAGCGCGCGCAGCGCCAGCAGCGGGTCGCTCCACCCCGGGAAGCCGCCGGCATTGAACCAGTTGAGCAGCACCGAGAATACCAGCACGAGCAGGATGCCGAACCAGAAGTCGGGAATGGCGACGCCGAGCTGCGTCAGCCCCATCACCAGGGTGTCGCCGGGCCGCCCGTGGCGCGTGGCGGCATAGAGGCCGGCTGGCAGCGCGATGGCCATGGCGATCAGCAGCGACAGGGCGGCCAGCGGCAGGGTGATGGGCAGGCGCTCGGCCACCAGGTTGGCCACCGGCACGTGGTAGGCGTGGCTGAGGCCGAGGTCGCCGGTGAAGAAGCCGCCGAGGAAGGCCAGGTAGCGTTCCACCGGCGGCCGGTCGAGCCCCAGGTTGTGGCGCAGCGCCTCGACCGACTCCGGGCTGGCCTCCATCCCCGCCATCACCTGCGCCGGGTCGCCAGGCAGCACCTCCAGCACCACGAAGACCACCAGCGAGGCGGCCAGCAGCGTGACCAGCAGCGCGATGAAGCGGCGCGTCAGGAAGGCGAGCAAGGCTCCTCTCCCCTTCCTACTTTCCCACTCTCCTTGTCAGTCCCCCCTCTCCCCTTGAGGGAGAGGGTCGGGGTGAAGGGGGTCGGTCGGTGCGATTCCGTCGAGCCTTTGCGATCGGTGGGGGCGGCATAAAATACCCCCTTCACCCGCTCACTTCGCTCGCACCCTCTCCCTCTGGGGGAGAGGGTTATGGCGCGCGCGTCGCCGGCCAGGGTCACTCCCCCCAGCTCATGTCCCGGAGCAGCGTCGCGGCGATTGGCGCGTTCTGCCAGTAGCCCTTGAGCTTGGCGTCGGCGACGGTGATCAACGGCAGCTGGAACAGGAAGACGTTGACCGCGTCCTCGGCCAGAATCTTCTGTGCCTGCTGCAGCAGGGCGGTGCGCTGGGCCGGATCGGCGGTGACGTCGAGGTCGGCCATCACCTTGGTGAAGGCGTCGGAGTGGTAGTTGAAGTAGTAGTCATCGCGCGCGTAGATGCCGATGTCGTTGGGTTCAGTGTGCGAGACGATGGTCAGCTGGTAGTCCTTGCCCTTGAAGACCTCCTGCAGCCACTGCGCCCACTCCAGCGGCACCAGCTCGACGGTGACGCCGATCTTGGCCAGCTGGGCAGCGATGATCTCGCCACCGCGCCGGGCATAGGCCACCGGCGGCAGCTTGGCCACCAGCTTCAGGTTGCTCTGTCCCGCCTCGGCCAGCAGCGCTTTGGCCTTCTCCAGGTCCAGCGGATAGGTGCCTGTCAGGTCGACATAGGCCGGATTATGCGGCGCGAAGTGCGACCCGATGATCGTGCCGTAACCACTGTAGATGCCATCCAGCAGCTCCTGCTTGTCGATGGCGTGCGACAGCGCGCGGCGCACCCGGATGTCCTGCAGCGCCGGGTCGGCGTTGTTCATCGCCAGGATGGTCTCGCCCTCGGTCGAGCCGACCGAGACGACGAAGCGGTTGTCGCCTTTGAAGCGCTCCAGCAGCTCGGCCGCCTGGAAGCCGGGGAAATAGTCGATGTCGCCGGCCAGCAGCGCGCTGACCTGCGCCGAGGGATCGCCGATCACCTTGAAGGTCACGGTCTTGATGGCGACGTCGGCGCCCGGCGCCGCCGTCAGCGTGATGGAGGCACCCTCGACCCGGTCGGCCAGCGCATAGGGGCCGGTGCCGATTGGCTTGGTCTTGTTGTCGGCCGCCGACTCCGGCGCGACGATCACCGCGTCGCCCCAGCCCAGGTTGTAGAGGAAGCTGCCCTGCGGGTGCTTCAGGGTGACCACGGCGGTCAACGGGTCCTTGGCCTCGACCTTGTCGATGGCGGCGAACAGCGGCTTCTGCGCGTTCTCGGAATTGGGATCCATCGCCCGGGTCAGCGAGAAGACCACGTCGCCGGCATCCAGGTCGGTGCCGTCATGGAACTTCACACCCGCCTTGAGATGGAAGGTGTAGGTCAGGCCGTCGGCCGAGATGTCCCAGGACTCGGCCAGCGAGGGCTGCACCGTGCCGGTGGCATCGATCTGCGTCAGGCCCTGGAAGATGTTCTGATAGACCACCGAGTCGATGGCCTGCGCCGCGCCGGCGGTGGGATCGAGATGCGGCGGTTCCAGGTTGATGCCGATGACCAGCGTGTCCTTGGCCTCGGCCGCCGCGGCGGAAAGCGCCAGCGCCAGGGCGGTGCCCAGGGCGAGGGTGAGTTTGCGCATAGTCCAATCTCCCGAATGCGATCCCAGGGTGGGGATGATAGCCACGCCGCGAGCGCGGGGGCCAGATGGCTTTGAGTCTCGCGCCATGGAGCCTCCGGCGGCGCAGTCCTCCCTCTCCCGCTTTTGGCGGGAGAGGGTCGGGGTGAGGGGTCTCATAGGTCGGTAAACGACCAAGGGCCCTCACCCTACCCTCTCCCGCCAAAGCGGGAGAGGGGGGAGCGTTCCCAGTCAGCGCAAGCTGAATGGCTATCCCCAGACCTCGCGCCAGCTCGGTAGTCCCTCCCAGCCCTCGGCCAGGAAGACCCCGCGCGCCACGGCGCGGGCCAGGCAGTCGGCGGCCAGCGCACCGACGCCGGCCACTGTCCTCGGGCGCGGGCCTTCTGCCTCGAAGCGCCCGGTGGCCAGGCAGAAGACCGTGTCGCCGTCAAAGGGCGTGTGCACCGGACGGATGGAGCGGGCCAGGCCGTCCTGCGCCATGACCGCGACATGGCGCGCCTCGGCCTTGCTCAGGGTCGCATTGGTCGCCACCACGGCGATGGTGGTGCTGGCACCCAGCGGCACCTGACGCGCCAGGCCGAGCTCCGCCGAGACCCGCGCGGTTGGCGGCGGCAGGTCGCCAAACTCGCCATCCTGCTCGAAGGGCCAGGCCCAGAACTGCGGCTGGCCGTCCAGGGTGACCGCGCCGCGCGCATTCACAGCCACCACGGCGCCGACCTGAAGGCCATTTTCGTCGACCGCCGAAGCGCTGCCCAGGCCGCCCTTGATGCCGCCGGCCTTGGCGCCATAGCCGGCACCGGCGGTGCCCAGCGCGAAGTCGGCGCCGGCGGCGTCGCATGCGGCGCGTGCCAGCGCCTGGTAGGGCAGGACGCTGCCCCACTCCTTGTCGCCACCGTTCTCCAGGTCATAGAGGATGGCAGACGGCACCAGCGGCACGACGCGCGGGCCGATCTTGAAGCCCCGGCCGCGTTCCGCCAGCCAGGTCATCACCCCGGTCGCCGCGTCGAGGCCGAAGGCCGAGCCGCCCGACAGCGCGATGGCCTGCACCGCCTGCACCATGTTGCTGGGCTCCAGCAGGTCGGTCTCGCGCGTGCCCGGGCCACCGCCGCGCACGTCCACCGCCGCCACCGCCTCGGTCTCGGCCAGCACCACGGTCACGCCGCTGCGCAGCCGCGCGTCATCGGCATTGCCGACCAGCAGGCCGGCGACGTCGGTGATGAGGTTGCGCGGACCGGGCCGGAGGCTCAAGGCGCCGTCACGCCCATCAGCGCCAGGCTGGCGGCGGCCATCACCTTGGCGCTGCCCAGCATGTCGTCGATGCCGATGTACTCGTCCGGCTGGTGCGCCAGGTCGAGGATGCCGGGACCGTAGGCGACGCAGTCCTTCAGGTGGCCGACGCGCTGCACGTGCTTCTGGTCGTAGGTGCCGGGCGAGACCACGTGCTTTGAGGCGTGGCCGAACACCTGCTGGATACCGGCGTCCAGCGCCGCCACCAGCGGGCTGTCGCCGGCCGTCATGTTGGGCGGAAAGTGCAAGATCTCGCGCAGCGCGTAGCGGAAGTCGTTGTGCTCGCGCTTGCACTCCTCGAGCAGCCCGACGATCTCGGCCTCGACCTCCTGCGGCAGCTCCTCGATCAGGTAGCGGCGGTCGAGCACGATGCGGCAGGAATCCGCCACCACCGGGCTGGGCGCCGCGTCGCTGCCGCGCGGAATCTCGGTCTGCCCGCCGTGGATCGAGTTGATGTTCAAGGTAGAGCGGCGCGAGCCCTCGGGGATCACCGGCATGGCGGTCTGGCGGTTTTCCAGCGCCGGGTAGAGCTTGGCCTCGATCTTCTCCAGGAAGCGGGTCATGGAGCGGATGGCCGAGACGCCGAGATAGGGCATGGAGCCGTGCGCAATGCGCCCCAGGGTCTCCACCTCGGCCCACCAGACGCCGCGATGGCCCAGGCAGACGCAGTCCTTGTGCAGCGGCTCGGGGATGATGACGTAGTCGACGCGCGGCTTGGAAAAGTAGCCCTGCTTGGCGAGGAAGCCGACGCCGGCGAAGCCGCCCGACTCCTCGTCCACCGTGCCGGATATCTCGAAGGCGCCGGGGAAGGCGATGCCCTCGGCCAGGATCGCCTCGACCGCGATCATGCTGGCCGCCATGCCGCCCTTCATGTCGCAGCTGCCGCGGCCATAGACCTTGCCGTCGCGCACCATGCCGGCGAAGGGATCGACCGACCAGCCCTGGCCGACCTCGACCACGTCGATGTGGCTGTTGAAATGAATGGTGGGTCCGACGCCCTGCCCGGCGACCCGGCCCAGCACGTTGATACGGGGAAAGGCGTCGTTGTCACCACGCTCACCCCGGCCGCGGTGATAGCTCACCTCGTAGTTCCAGCGCTGCAGCCGTTGGCCGACGAACTCGGCGCACTCCTGGTAGGCATCGCCCGGCGGGTTGATCGTCGGGATGCGGATCAGCCCCTGGGTCAGCGCGACGAGGTCGTCGCGCAGCGTGTCGATGCGGGCGAACAGGCGGTCCAGCGGCAGGCTGGCGGCGGTGCGGGCGATGGCAGTCATGCGGGCCACGGTAACGGCCCGTCCGCCGCCCGGCAACGTCCTGTCACTGCACGATTTTTGTGCAGTGCGAAAGAGTTGATGCCTAGGCCATCGCCACCGGCGCTCAGCCCTTCTGGTAGTACATCTCGCCCATGGCTTCGTAGTGCTTGATCATCAGGGCGGAGTGCTTGGCCCACCACTCGGGGATCGAGCGGTACTCCTTGATCACTGCCTTGCCGTTCTCCAGCACCACCACCGGCCAGTCGCCGACCAGGGCGTTCTCGATGCCGTACATCTCCTTGCCCCACCAGACGGCGTCGCCGAAGCAGTGCTTGCCGTGGCCGCCGGCCTTCATCGCCACCAGCACCTCCTGCGGCTCGGCCGAGCCGGCCTTTTCGGCGGCCGCCTTCCACGCGTCCATGATCGAGGCGTACTCCCAGGAGACCGCGCCCCACTCACCGGGCCAGCGCTTGTTGTATTCGGCGAAGAAGTCGTTCGGCCGCATGAAGTTGATGCGCGGGTCGTTCAGCGCCGGGTCGTCGAAGTCGGGGAACTGGAAGACCAGGCCCTCGACGTACTCCTTCGAGGTCTTGGCGATGATCTGGTCGTAGAAGTCGGCGGTGCAGGAGATGATCTGCCCCTTGAAGCCCTGCAGGAAGGCCTGCTCGATCAGCGGATGCACATAGTCGGGATAAGCCGTGTCGAGGCAGAGGATGTCGGGCTTCTCGGCCAGCATCTTGGTCATGATCGGCGCGAAGTCGCTGGTCGCCAGGTCGAAGAACAGCGGATCGTCGACCACCTCGATCCCGGCGGCTTCGAAGGCCGCCAGGTAGGTCGCCACCGAGGGCCGGCCGACGGTGTCGTCCTGGGCGCAGATCATCGCGCGCTTCAGCTCCGGCCGCTTGGCCGCCAGCCACTCTACGCCAGTGACGTTGTAGATCGGGTGCACCTCGCAGGGCGCGACCAGGTTCGGCGTGTTGGGCGTCAGGTCGGCGACCGACAGGGTGGAGATCAGCATGCCGGTGCGATTCGACATCTCGATCACCGGCGGCATGGGATCGCCACCCAGGCAGAGGATGAACTTGACGCCGTCGTCCTCGATCAGCTTGCGCGCGCCGGTCTTCGCCTTCTCCGCCGAATACTCGTCGTCGAAAGCGACGAACTCGATGGGGTGGCTGGTATC
Source organism: Rhodospirillales bacterium (assembly GCA_038363005.1). Classification (GTDB taxonomy): domain Bacteria; phylum Pseudomonadota; class Alphaproteobacteria; order Kiloniellales; family JACOMY01; genus JAKOWB01. The sequence goes on along the minus strand of JBBQBI010000012.1, from coordinate 67,385 downwards.
GCCGATCTTGACGCCGCCGGCGGCGTTCACCCATTCAGCCCAGATCTGGCAGCCATAGAGCCCGGGCAGGCCCCAACCGGCGATGTCGCCGGTCAATGCCGCCAGGAAGCCGATCTTGATCGTCTCTCCGGTAGCCGCCTGGGCGCGGCGCGGCAGGGCGCTGGTGGCGCCCAGGGCCGCGCCGGTCAGCGCGGAGGTCTGCAGGAAGCGGCGGCGCGACAGGCGTTGGCGCAGCAGGTCGATCGACATGGCTTACCTCCTACGTGATGCTGGCGCCGCCCCGGCGCCTGGGGACTCGTGCTTCACTACTGGGCCGCCTGCGTCAGCTCGGCGGCCAGGCTTTCCATCAGCCGCCGCTTGCCAGCGGCATCCAGCTTCTTCAGTTCGTTGTTGAGCACCCGCTCGTTGACCTGCTGGTTCCAGTAGTCCAGCGATTCCATGCCGAGCAGGGCGTACTTGCCGATGAACTGGCGCAGCACCTCGTTGGTCGGGCCCATGACCCAGCCGGCCTTGCCGTCGCGCACCAGGCGCTCCAGGCCCAGGTCCTTCTTGTAGCCGGTGCCGCCGCAGGCCTGCAGCATCTTGTCGACCACGTTGTAGACGTTCTTGCAGGCAATGAACTTGGTCTGCCAGAGCCACGGCAGGTACTGCGAGCGCGGCATGGCGTCGGGGTCGCGCGCGTGCAGCGTCCAGTCGCCGTTCTCGGTCACGTCGTCCATCAGCCTGGCGATGGAGAAGGCGTAGAGCCGCGAGGCCTGGGTATCCATCACGCACTCGCCGACATAGTCCTGGATCGTCGGATAGTCGCAGACCCGCATGCCGACGTCGGCGTGCACCTTGCGCGTGGTCTGCATCTTGGCGATGTCGATTGCCCCCAGCGAGATACCGTTGTAGGTGCCGGAGAACATCAGCAGCCCAATCGGATCGACCGCCTCGTCGTTCGACTTCGCGCCGTCGCCCGAGGGGCCGATCATGCGATCGTGCGGCACTGTCACATTGTCGATGGTGATGGGGCCCGACTGGTTGCCTTGCATGCCCATCGCGTCCCACGACGAGGTGGCGGTGCGGATCTCGTCCTTGAAGAGCAGGAAGACCGAGAGATCGGCGAAGTTGCCGTTGAAGTTGGGGCTGGAGGTCTGCGCCACGTAGAAATCGGCGAAGCCACCGGACGTGGTCCAGGAGGAACGCTTGTTGACCTTCCAGCCGCCGTCGACCTTCTCGGCGCGCGATGCCATGGGATACCAGAAGTGCGAGCCGGTCTCCGGATCGGAATAGGACGAGGTGCCGATGAAGACGTCACTGTTGAGCCGGCGCAGCACCTTCTCGATCTCGGGATTGCCCTCGGCGCGGTACAGCAGCGCGGCGGTCGCCAGCAGGTGCATAGAATAGACCAGCGCGGTGGAGGAGCAGCCGTAGCGGCCGATGGTCTCCAGCACCATGGTGATGCAGACGTGGTTCTGCGCCAGGCCGCCGTACTTCTTCGGCACGTGCAGCGCCAGCAGGCCGAGCGAGGCCAGGGCCTCCATGTTCTTGCGTGGGAAGATGCGATCGCGGTCGGAGATGATGGCGTTGGGCTTCAGCGTGCTGTGGCACAGCTCGATCAGCTTGGCCTGCAGCTCCTTCTGTTCCGGCGTCAGCAGCCACTGCGGATCGAAGTCGTAGCCCAGGCCGTAGTAGGGCTTGCCGCCCCACAGCTTCTCACCGGACATCGCGCTGCCTCCCCGTCGGTAACGGCGGGACAGGGGCCGGGAACCGGGCCCTGCCGTGCCCGGCAACGCTAGGGCCGGGGCGGTGACTGGCGCCTGCAGGTTCTTGCTGGCTTCTGCAGCTTCCTGCGTCGCCGGGTAGCGCGGGGCGTTGCGTCGGGCCGGGCCCGTGCTAGGCTTTGCACCTCCGCCCGTCACCGACAGGACCTGGCCATGCAGCCCTGCGCCGATGTCGAGACCTGGGGCACCCACATGCCCCGGCCACCGGTCGCCACCAGCGACGGGCGCGGCTGGCGCCACCTCACCGCGCGTCGCTTCCACCATACCCCGGCGACCGACGCCTTCACCGCGCCGCCGCTGGCGCAGCATCTCATAACGCTGTTCCTTGAAGGTCCGGCGGAAATCGACTGGCGGCTGCAGGGGCGCCGCCTGACCGGCTGGACCGTGCCGGGCCACGTCATGATCATGGCCGCCGGGCAGGAGAACGTCTGGCAGTGGAGCGGCAATCCCGACGTGCTGCACCTTTACCTGACGCCGGACTACGTCAACGCCCTGGCAGCCGAGGCCGGACTGGGCCAGGTCGAGCTGATCGACGGCTATGACCGCGTCGACCCCCTGCTGTTCAGCCTGGGCAACCATGTGCTGCGCGAACTGGCGGCCGGCGACGGCGCCGGCGACAGCCTGGTGGGCGAGGCGCTGGCGCAGCTGGTCGGCCTGCAGCTGCTGCGCGCCCACAGCGCACGCCGCCTGCCGGTGCAAGCCGTCGCGGCGCTGCCGGGTTGGCGCCTGCGCCGGGTCAGCGACCTAGTGGAGGAGCGGCTGGACGGCGAGCTTTCCATCACCGAGATGGCAATGGCGGCTGGCCTCAGCACCTATCACTTCTCGCGCTGCTTCAAGGCGGCCACCGGGCGGCCGCCGCATCGCTTCCTGCTGGAACGACGGATCGAGCGTGCCAAGGCCCTGCTGCGGGACCCGGCGCAAGAGATCGCGCAGGTCGCGCTGGCGGCCGGTTTCGCCAGCCAGGAACACCTGACCACGGTGTTCCGGCGGTTGACCGGCACCACGCCGGCGCGCTATCGCCGCAGCTTCCTGGCCTGAACGATACGCCGCAAGATCCTGTCGCCGGGCAGCAATCCCCTGCAGGACAGGCGCGGCAATTCAGCCGCATCTCTTCCAACATCATTCACTGGAGTCACAGCGCCATGCCGAGCAAGTCCAAGCCCCAGCGCACCAAGGTGAACTGGAAGGAGGCCGCGTTCAGCACCTACAGCCTGCAGGGCAAGCCGCAAGAAGACCTGACCTGGCACAACATCTCCTGGGACAATGCGACCGATACGGGCTTCTTCCTGATCCGCTTCGCGCCCGGCGGCGTGTCGATCCCGCACGAGCACCTGGCCTATGAGGAGTTCGTCGTGCTGGAGGGCGAGCTGGAGGACCACGACGGCACGGTCTACCGCGCCGGCGACTGCGTCTCCCTGACCCCCGGCTCGAAGCACTTCACCCATTCGAAGCACGGCGCGGTCTCCGCCGTCTTCGTGCGCGGCGGCTTCCGCACGCTGGGTAAGGGCGAGGGCATGGAGAAGATCACGACGAAGAACGGCGCGACACAGAAGAAGAGCGCGGCGAAGAAGCCAGCCGCCAGGGCGGCGGCGAAGGCTAAGCCGACAGCTCGCACCACACTGGCTGGTGGTCGGACGCGGGGTTCTGCTGGTCGATCCAAGCGCGCTTGACCCGCGGCGCCAACGCCGGCGTGACGAAGATGTAGTCGAGGCGCAGGCCGACCTTGAAGTCCTTGGCCTCGTCGAACCAGGTCAGGCCTTCGTCTTCGCGATGGCCGGCGGCGACCCAGCTGTCGACCAGGAAGCCGCCGCTGCGCTGGCGGCCATAGAAGTAATCAGCCTCGCCGACGATGCGGTCGTACTCGGCCTGCGTCGGCGTCAGGTTGAAGTCGCCCAGAATGACGAAGTCCCGCGGCACCGGCGCCTCAGCCAAGCCGTCCCAGCTCGTCCCCGTGACACTGGCGCCTTCCGCCTCGACAGCGTGCAGCGCCGGCAGCAGCCAGTCGAGCTGCGCGCGGCGTTGCTGGCTGCGCAGGTAGTTGAGATGCGTGACGTAGATCCGCACGTCGCCGCCGGGCGCCGCGACGATGCCTTCCAACACACCGTTCTGCTGGTCGGCACGGTCGAAGCTCCGTGCGCGCGGTAGCAGAAGATGGCGGGTGGAGCGGATCGGCCAGCGCGACAGCAGCATGTTGCCGAACTGGCAGCGGTGGCTGACGGCGCGACCCTCCTCCAGGACCGAGCCAGCGTCGAGGTCCAGCGGCGCCGCGTAGACCCAGAAATACTCGGGCAGCAGCGCGGCCAGGCGTTCGGGCTGCTGCGCCTCGGCCGGTGGAACGCCGGGAAGATTGCGCGTCACCTCCTGCAGGCCGATGAGGTCGGCCCCGCGCACCGCCTCGGCAATGCGCGCCAGGTCGTAGCGGCCGTCCTTGCCCTTGCCGTACTGGATGTTGAAGGAAGCGATCCGCATGGTTGGTCCTCACGTCACAGAGGGGCCGGAACGCTCAGGCGCCTAGAACACGGGCGCGAAGCCGCCGTCCTTCAACACCTGGTGTCGGCGTTCGGTCCAGGCGCCTTCCCAGTCGGCCGGGTTCTCGGCCTTCAAGGCCGCCCAGGCAGCCGCCAGCACTTCCTGGCGGGCTATCAGGTGATCGTTGAAGGTCTGGTCCGCATCGGTCCAGACGCCCAGCTCCCGCATATAGGCGATGGTGCCCTCGTGATAGGGGACGAACCACTCGTGGTTCTGCGCATCGATCTGCCAGCCATCGATGCCGGGCGCCTTGTCCTTGTACAGCGGATAGAGCTCCACCAGCGCCTTGGCCATGTTGTAGACGAGGTCGCGATCGCTGTCGGCCAGGGCGATGAGAATGGGAAAGGCGTAGTAGGCGCCGTAGAGGCCGCGGGTGTGGTCGACGTTGGCGCCATCGGTCACCGTGTGGAACGAGAAATAGGGGGCGACCGCCTTCATGCGCGCCAAGCCCTCTGCGTTCTGCGGGTCGAGGGGCGGCCAGAAGAGTCCGCGCGGCCCCTTTGCCGCCAGGTAGGCACCGGGGGTGACGGTGGCGGCGAAGGCCGCGTCCACCAGTCCATCCTCCATGGCCTGCAGGCCCTGCTCGAAGAAGCCCTTGACCGGCACCCGCTGCACGTCGTCCCAGGTCAGGCCGCCATAGGCGAGATAGGCCTCGGTGTTCACGTTGACCACCGTTTGGTCGCTGTACCAGGCCACGCGCCTGCCCTTCAGGTCGGCGTAGCCCTGGATGCCGATATCGGCGGCCACGGCCAAGGCATAGTCGATCGGCTCATCGAAGTCGGCGAGGACGAGGCGGACCTTCTGTGGCCCCCAGTCCGGATCTGCGAAGCCGAAGGCCCCTTCCTGCGCGCCAACCGTTGCGCCTACCGAGTTGGCCGCGAAATCGGCCTGCCCTTTTCGCAGCAGGTCGTCACGCGCGAGGTCGGTGTCGGCCTCCTTGACCACCAGCTCGACGCCCAAGCCGGTCTGCAGCGCCTCGCCGATGGCGTGGGCCTGCGCGATCCCGTAGGCGGTGAAGGCAGCCCAGGACACCTTAGGAGGCAACTTGAGGTCGCTGGCCTGCGCGCTGGCCGCCAGGAGACAGGCGGCTCCGATAGCACACACAAACCTGAACACGGGGCGTCCCTCCGGGCGTGCCGCGCCTCGACAAGCAAGCCCGGCCCGCTTCCCCGGATACGGGGATGGGCGCCGTTGCCGGCCGGGCCACGGGGCCAAAATCCTAGCGCCCTCCAGGCAGCTTGACTACTGCGGCCCGGCCGCGGCCACGGCCACACAGCAGCCGCAGGTGGCCGGATGCGCGGCGCGCGCGCCTCTAGAACTCGACCTCGAGCTCCTCCAGTTCCTCAGGCTCGGCCAGCGCGGTGGCGATCCAGCTCTGCAGGACCGGCAAGGCCAGGATGCGATCCATGTAGCTGGCCAGCTTGCCTTCCAGCGTCACGTCATAGGTCACTAGGCGCGTGCAGACCGGCGCGTACATGGCGTCGGCCATGGACAGGCCGCCGAACAGGAAGGGCCCGCCAAAACGCTTCAGGCAATCGCCCCAGATGTCGACGATGTGGTCGATGTCGGCCTGCGCCCCGGCCCAGACCTTGAAGCCCGGGTAGCGCGCCTTGATGTTCATCGGCAGGGCGGCGCGCAGGTTGGCGAAGCCGGCATGCATCTCGCCGCAGATCGAGCGGCAGAGCGCGCGGGCCGCCCGGTCGCCGGGCAGCAGGCCGGCCTGCGGAAAGGTCTCGTGCAGGTATTCGGCGATCGCCAGGGTGTCCCAGACCTCGATGCCCTCATGCCGCAGGCGCGGCACGCGGACCGTGGGCGACAGCAGCAATAGCTCGGCCCGGGTGGCCGGATCGTCGCTTGGCAGCAGCTCTTCCTTGACCTCGAGACCGGCCAGATGACACAGCAGCCAGCCGCGCAAGGACCAGGACGAGTAGTTCCGGCTGGAGATGGTGAGAGTGGTTCTAGACATCATTCTCCCTCCAACGGCGAGGTCCCGCCGCAAGCCGTATTGATTTCGCAATTGCGAGATCATCCCGCAATGCAGCAGGATTTGCACCAGGGAATCGCGCGCGGGGTGACAACTTGATGCTTTACGCAGCCTACCAGGCGGCGGCGGACCTTTTGGCTCCGCTGGCCGGCCTGTCGCGGCTGACCGGCGGGACCGACAATCCGCTGGCACGCATGGCCACGCGGGCCGGGCTGCTGCGTCGCCTGGCGGCCAGTGCCGACCTGCTGGGGCGCGCCGGCCTGAGCCACGAGCGGCCCTCGTTCGAGGTCGAGCGCGTCGCTGTACGCGGCCGCGAGTACCAGGTGGTCGAGGAGGCGGCCGACGCCACGCCCTTCGGCACGCTGCTGCATTTCCGCAAGGAGGGCGCGCCGCCGCAGCCGCGCGTGTTGCTGGTGGCACCGCTGTCGGGGCACTTCGCCACGCTGCTGCGTGCCACGGTGCAGACGCTGCTGCCGGAACACGACGTCTACATCACCGACTGGCACAACGCGCGCAACGTGCCGCTGGCGGCTGGTCCCTTCGGCCTGGACGACTACATCGCCCACATCATCCGCTTCCTCGAAGCCATCGGCCCTGGCGCCCACGTCATCGCCGTCTGCCAACCCTGCGTCCAGGTGCTGGCCGCGGTGGCGGTGATGGCCGAGGACAAGAACGCCGCCACGCCGCGCTCCATGACCTTGATGGCCGGACCGGTCGACACCCGCATCAACCCCACCAAGGTCGACCTGCTGGCCAGCGGCCATTCCATCGCCTGGTTCCGCCGCATGCTGATCACCCAGGTGCCGCCGCGCTACGCCGGGGCGGGCCGCGCGGTCTATCCCGGTTTCCTGCAGCTCACCGCCTTCATGCAGATGAACCTGGAGCGCCACGTCGGCGCGCACCTGCGCATGGGCGAGCACCTGGCGCGCGGCGAGAAGCAGGAGGCCAAGGCCATCGCCGATTTCTACGACGAGTACTTCGCCGTGCTCGACCTGCCGGCCGAATTCTACCTGGAGACGGTTGAGCGCGTGTTCCAGAACCACGAGCTGCCGCGCGGCGTGATGACCTACCGGGGCCGTCGCATCGAGCCCAAGGTGATCCGCCGCACCGCGCTGTTGACCGTGGAGGGCGAGCGCGACGACATTTGCGGCGTCGGCCAGACCCTGGCGGCGCAGGAGCTCTGTGCCTCGCTGCGTCCGGCGCTCAGGCGCCACCACCTGCAGCCCGGCGCCGGGCACTACGGCGTCTTCAGCGGCCGCCGCTGGAGCGGCCAGATCTATCCCTTGGTGCGCAACCTGATCCTGGCCACCGACTGACCGCCGGCTTAATCTCGCCGCCGGAGGTACCCATGCTGCAAGTCTATGGCCGCGCCAGTTCGATCAATGTGCAGAAGGTCATGTGGGCGGTGGGCGAGCTCGCGCTGCCGCACCAGCGCCATGACCTTGGCGGCCGCTACGGTGGCCTCGACACGCCCGACTACAAGGCGAAGAACCCGCACCGCCGGGTGCCCACTGTCGAGGACGGCGGCACCGTGGTGTGGGAAAGCAACGCCATCATCCGCTACCTCGCAGCGCGCTACGGCAGCGGCACGTTGTGGGCCGAGGATCCCGGCGAGCGCGCCCAGGCCGACCAGTGGATGGACTGGATGCAGACCACCTTGGCGCCGGACTTCTACGGCCTCTTCTGGGCGCGGGTGCGCACCCCGGTGGCGCAGCAGGATAGCGCCGCCATCGCCGCGCTGCAGGAACGCACGCTGCAGCACTTCCGCCTGCTCGACCGGGTGCTGGGCGAGCGGCCCTTCCTGGCCGGCGAGCGCTTCACCATGGCCGACATCCCGGCCGGCGCCGCGCTGTTCCGCTATCAGGAAATCGGCGCGGGTCGCCCGGCCCTGCCGGCGCTGGAGGCCTGGCACGCCCGCCTGCGGGATCGCCCGGCCTACCGCCAGCACGTCGAGGTGTCGTACGAGGAGCTGCGGGGCAAGCTCGCGTAGCCTCCTCTCCGCGCAACGGGGGAGGGAGTAGCCACTCGGCTGCTGTCGGTCATGGCTTGGCTCCTTGCGGCAGGCGCAGCTTGACGGCGAGCAGGGCGGCGAGGCCCAGGGCGACGGCGATGCCGGCGACGCAAGAAGCCCAGCCCAGGCGATCGAAGATCTGGCCCAGCACGGCGCTGCCAGCCAGCCCGCCAAGGAAGTAGCTGGCGAGATAGAGGCCCGAGGCCGCGCCGCGGTCGCCGGTGGCGGCGCGCCCGACAAAGCCGGTGGCGCAAGCCTGGGCGAAGAAGGTGCCGACCGCGACCAGCGCCAGGCCGCCCAGCACGGCGACGAGCGACGGCAGCAGCATCAGCGGCAGGCCCACGCCGGCAAGTCCTAGCGAGCCCCAGAAGGTGGCGCGGGTGCCCAGCTTCCGCACCGCCCGGCCGGCCAGCGGCGTGGTGATCACCGAGGGCAGGAAGACGAAGTAGACCAGGCCCAGCTGCATCGGCCCCAGGCCGAAGCCGTCGCCGACCAGCACGAAGTTCACGAAGGTGAAGGTGCCGATGAAGGCGAAGAGGATGCAGAAGCCGATGGCGAAGGTGGCACGCAGCGGCGGGTTCCTCAGGTGCTCGGCCCAGATCGACCAGGGCGAGCGGCCGGCGGTGTTCATCGGCAGCGGCCGGGTGGCGCGCAGGCTGAAGTACACCAGCGCGGCGCCGCAGAGATTGAGGCCGGCGAAGAGGTAGAAATTCCAAGCCAGGCCGAAGTGATCGGCGACGCCGGCGGATATCAGCCGCCCCACCAGGTTGCTGGCGACATTGCCGGTGATATAGGCGGCGAAGGCGCTGGCCGAGACCTGGGCGCTGCACTGCTCGGCCAGGTAGGCCAGGGTCAAGGTGAAGGCAGCGCTCATGCAGAGGCCCTGGGCGATGCGCAGCAGGGTGAAGGTCATGAGGTCCGGCGCCACCGCCAGCAGCGCGGTGGGTACGGCCAGGACCATGAGGCTGAGCAGGATGCCGCGGCGCCGGTCGATGCGCCGGCTGAACAGCGCGACCAGCAGGCCGGCGGCCGCCATGCCGATGGTGCTGGCGTTGACGGCGAAGGACATGGCCGCCGGCGAGACGCCGTAGTGCCGCGTCAGAGTCGGCAGGATCGCCTGCGTGGCGAAGAGGTCGACCACGGTGAGGAAGGCGGTGAGGCCGATCACCAGCGTGCGCAGCAGGGCGTTGACGCCCTGATGAGCGGGGTGCGGCGCCCTGGCGGTTGCGGTTGGGGCAGCGTGGCTCAACATGGCGGGCATCCTTGGCGGCAAGAGAAACCCGGAGCGCGACAGTCCTTCAGGGGAGATCCCAGCGGGGGAACTGGGTTGGACAGGACCATCACGCTCCGGGCAGACGGCGGCCGGGGAAACCGCCTGTTCAGGTCGGCTGCGGCAAGGGCCGCGCCCTTACATCGTGTGGGTGTCGCTCTCGTCATGCATGATGTCGGCGGACAGCAGCACGACCGGCTGGTTGGTGTTGTTCTTCCACCAGTGCTGGGTGCCGTGCGTCTCCGGCGCAACGAAGCCGGCCTTGTGCACGATCGGCACCGCGCAGTTGGAGCTGAATTCCAGGATCTCGCCCGAGACGATGTAGATCAGCGCCGGGCGGTCGCCGTGGCTGTGCCAGGGCACGATGCCGCCGGGCTGGATCACCAGCTGGCGGATGCGGAAGTGACGGCCATCAGCCTGGATCGACTCCTGCGCCAGGTCGATCTGCGCCAGCACCGTGTCGGTCACGCCCTTGGGCGCAGTCTCGCCGCTGGTGATGGCATTGGTCTTGACCCGGTCGGCCGGGCATTCACCGGCAAAGGCGGTGGACGCGAAGGCAATGATCGCGACCGTGGCCAGGCCGCAGAGGCTGAACTTGAACATGGGGGAAGCTCCTTGAGGCTTACCTGCGGCCGGGTCGGGAGTGACCGCGGCTCTGCGTGTCGGAGCATCGTCAAAGCCGTGTCTCGGTTGAAATGCCGTCTGGCTTTGGAGTCGATAGCGGCCGGTAATGCTCCGCTGCCTCCCTCTCCCGCGCAGCGGGGGAGGGCTGGGGAGGGGCTGGTACCGGCGGAGCGCGATCGTCGACACCCCCTCCCCAACTCCTCCCCCATTTCACGGGAGAGGGGCTTTGCACGGCGGGGGCCCCTGCAGCAGACTGCGGCCGGTCAAGGAGACAGCCATCCATGCGACTGCAATCCGTCGAGGTGATCGAGGCAGGCGCCGCCCTGGCGCTGGTCTGGGACGCGGGCAGCCGCGCGCGCTTCCATGCCGTCTGGCTGCGCGACAACGCGCTGGACGCGGCGACGCGCTCGCCGGGCAATGGCCAGCGGCTGATCACCGTGCTGCAGGTGCCGGCCGACATCCGCCTGGCCACCGCCGCGGTCGATGCCGAGGGCGGCCTGGCCGTCACCTTCCAGGGCGAGGCCCAACGCTATGCCTGGCCGGCCGCCTGGCTGCACGCCCAGCGCTATGATCGCCCGGCGCCGGCCGCCGCCGGCTGGACAGCGGGCGCCATCCGCCGCTGGGACGCGACGCTGGATTGGCAGGGCGAGGTCGCCGACTTCGCCGCCGCCGGACAGGAGCCACGGGTGCTGCGGCGCTGGCTGGCCGCGATCGCGCGCGATGGTTTCGCGGTGATGCGCGGCCTGCCGCTGGAGAGCGGATCGCTGCTCCGCGTCGCCGACCTTTTCGGCTACGTGCGGGAAACCAACTATGGCCGCTGGTTCGAGGTGCGCAGCGAGGTCAATCCGACCAACCTGGCCTACACCAACCTTGGCCTGCAGGCGCACAGCGACAATCCCTACCGCGATCCCGTCCCAACCTTGCAGATCCTGGCCTGCCTGGAGAACAGCGTGGAGGGCGGCGAGTCGATCGTGGTCGACGGCTTCACGGTCGCCGCGCGTTTACAGGCAGAGGACCCGGAGGGCTTCGCCCTCCTGACCGGCCACCCGGCGCGCTTCGCCTATGCCGGCAGCGCCGGGGTCGCACTGACCGCCAAGCGGCCGATGCTGGAGCTGGGGCCGGACGGCGAGCTGCTGGCGGTGCGCTTCAACAACCGATCCGTGGCGCCGCTGGTCGACGTGCCCTATGCCGTGCTGCCGGCCTACTACCGCGCTTATCGCCGCTTCGCCGAACTAGTCGAAACGCCTGACCTGCAGGTCCGCTTCCGCCTGGCGCCGGGCGAGCTCTTCATCGTTGACAACACCCGCGTGCTGCACGCCCGCACCGCCTTCAGCGGCAGCGGCCGGCGCTGGCTGCAGGGCTGCTACCCCGACAAGGATGGCCTGCTGTCGACCCTGGCGACCTTGACCAAGCGGCTGGAACAGGCCGCCTAGACGGGCGGTGCTTCGGTCTAGGCAGCCAGCCAGGCGATGAAGCGCGGCTGCGCCATCAGCTTCAGGCAGGCACCCAGGGCGTGCTGCACGTTGTCGACCCGCAGCGTGTTGTCATAGACCTCGGTGCGCACGCCGCCAGCCAGGCGTTCACGCTGGATGTAGGGTGCCATCTCCTCGGTGCGGAACTGCAGCTGCCGGATCGAGCGCAGGCCCAGGCGGATGGCCTGGCCATAGCGCTGCAGCCGCTCGGTCTCGCCCGCTGCCTCGGCCAGCTTGAAGGCATCGGCAAGGCCCTCCAGGTAGACGCCGGTGGAAGAGGCGTGCGGCACGCCGTACTCCGGCCGCTTGGGATCGTAGAAGCGGCCCAGCAGATCGGCGTAGGGCACCTGGGTCTGCTGCATCGACAGCAGCCAGTCGTTCATCTGGAAGCACCAGTCGCGCAGCCAGGCTTCGCCGGTCAGCTCGAAGAAGGCGGCAGCGGCCTGGGTGTGCCAGGGCACGAAGGCCGGATTGCGGTTGGCCAGGTGCCAGTCGCGGTACCAGGCCAGGCTTTGCAGCGCACGGTCCTTCAGGCCGGCCTCGCGCGTCTCGCGGAAGCGCAGCGCCCAATAGACCAATGCCTCGCCGGGATAGAAATTCTGGTTGTCGTTGCGCTCCGCCGGGCGATGGAAGGTGCGGAAGCTGCCGTCCGGCTGCCAGAGGAAGTCGATGCCGGCGTCGAGCCGCGCCAGGCTGTCGGCCAGCTCGGCGCGCAGCGGCGATTCGCGCAGCGTCGTGGCGGCGAAGGCGGCGCCACCCAGCTTGGTCTTGCCGCCGTCGTCGATGTAGCCGCGCCCTGCGTCTTCCACGTAGTAGGCCGCAAGATTGCGCCGCAGGTTGCGGTCGGCGGCCGCGCGCGCCGCCGCGTCGCCGGTGTGGAGCGCCCAGCGATTGAGCCACTGCGTCGCCATGAAGCGCCGCAGCGAGTTGTCGCCCGGGGCGTCCTCGCCGCGACTGGGCCAATACTTGTAGGGCAAGGTGCCGTCGGCCGCCGTGTTGCGCACCAGCCAGCCACCCAGCTCGCCCGCCATTTCCGTCAGCAGCGCCGGCGTCACCGCGTCGGGCGGCACCAGCGAGCCACCGCGATAGAGCTTCAGCACGCGTGCCTCGGCGGCTGGGTAGAGACGCCAGGCCTCCATGGTCGTGAGTTCGACCGTGCCGCCGCCGGCCCAGAACAGCGCGGCGTCGAGGCCGCGCTTCTGGCAGAAGCGCTCCAGCGCGCGGGGGAAGCTGCGGTTCTCCGCCAGCAGGCGTCCGGCGGCAATGCGCTCGCTCTCGCCATTGAAGGCCAGCCGCAGGCTGGCAAAGCCCATCTGCGCCTTGCCCAGGCGCTCGAAGGCAGCCTGGTCCAGGGTCTTGCGCTCGCGCGGGATCTCCAGGTCCAGACGGTCGAAGCTCGGCAGCACCGCGGCCTGCTGCAGCATGGCCGCCTGCAGCGCGCCCGGGTCGCCGATCCTGGCCCAGAAGCCACGCCGCGTCGTGTCGCCCGCGACCAGCTCCAGGTGCACCGGCCCCGGCAGCTTGCCCAGGCTACCGGCCTCGGCCTTCAGCTGTCGCAGGAAGCGACGCAGGGAATCGAGCTGCTGGGGAGACAAATCATCAGACATGGCGGCCTCGGTTTGCGGCGTCGTCCTGTATGTAACGCACCCGGCGCCCCTTGGACGCAAGGGCGTAGCGCCGCTAGGGTCGCCGCAGGAAGACGATAGTCGCTTCGCCGGCCGACACCACCACGCCGTCCTGGTTGATCATCTCGATCTTCATGGTGACGCGGCCACGGTCCTTCGCCGTCGGGTGTGGCGAGGCTTCCACGGTGGTCATGCGGGCCAGGATGCTGTCGCCGAAGCGCACCGGGTGGAACAGCTCCCAGGTGATGCGCTTCAGCGCCAGCACCGTGCCATCCAGGATGTCGCGGCGCGACAGCAGGCCGAAGGCCATGCCGATGGTCAGCGGCCCGTGCGCGATGCGCTCGCCGAACATCGAGGCCTCGGCGAAGACGCGGTCGGTGTGGATCGGATTCCAGTCGCCGGTGACCATGGCATAGGCCACCACGTCGGCCTCGGTGATGGTGCGGCGCGGGCTGTCGATCACCTCGCCGACGGTGAAGTCCTCCAGGTAGCGTCCCATGCTGTCTCCTATTGCCGCCGCTTGCGGTCGCGAAAGTCGAAGGCGCCCCGGGTCGGGTCCGCCCCGGGTGCGAAGAGCGCGTGCTTCTGGATCTTCTGCGTGCCGGTGGTCGGCAGCGTGTCGCGGAACAGGAACCAGCCCGGCGCCTTGTAGTAGGCGAGATTGGCCAGGCAGTCGACGAACAGCAACTCCCCCAGCGCCTGGGGATCGGCCTTGGAGTTGCGCGGCACGACGCAGGCCATGACCTCCTCCTCGCGCAGCGCGTCGGGCACTGCCAGCACCGCCACCTGCAGTACCGCCGGATGCTTCTGCAGCCAGGCCTCGATCTCCGCCGCGGCGATGTTCTCGCCGGCGCGGCGGATGATGTTCTTCTTGCGATCGACGAAGTGGAAGGTGCCGTCGGCATCGCGCGTCACCACGTCGCCGGAGTGGAACCAGCCGCCGCGCCAGGACTGTTCCGTCGCCGCGGGATCGTTGAGGTAGCCGGAGAAGGCGCCGGCGCGCGGCGTCGCCGCGGAGTGGCGCACCACCAGTTCGCCCGGCTCGCCGTCCGGCACCGGCTGCTCGGTCTCGTCGACCACGCGTGCCTCCAGGCCCGGACGGGCACGGCCGAAGGCGCGGGTGCCAACTTTGCGCGGCTCGTGGCTGGAGACGATGGCGCGCACCATCTCGGTCATGCCCCAGATCTCCAGCAGCGGAAAGCCGAAGCGCTCTTCGAACTCGGCATGCAGTTGCGGCTCGATGCCGGCACCGGTGCCGAAGCGCACGCGGTGCGTCTTCTCCTCGGGTACCGGGTCCTGCTTCAACAGGATCGGCGCGATGATGCCGAGGTAGTGCACCACGGTGGCCTGGTTGGCCACCAGGTCCTGCCACCAGGAGCGCGGATGGAAGCGGTCGGCCTGGAGCTGGCAGTTACCGCGCAGCATCAGCGCGAAGAAGGAAAAGACCGAGGAGTTCAGGTGATAGACCGGCAGCGGGTTCCACAGGCGGTCACCGCCGTCGCGGAAGCCCATCAGGCCACCGGCGGTGGCATACCACTCGCCGGCTTCCAGCTCGTAGCGCTGCGACAGGATGCAGCCCTTGGGGCGCCCGGTGGTGCCGGAGGTGTAGAGCAGGCTGGCCTCGCAGTCGGCCGTCACCGGGCCCGGAATCGGCGGCGGGCGCAGCGCGCGCGGCAAGGCGCCGTCGTCCTCAAAGGCGACGACCGGCGGACGATGCTTGGAGTCTTCCAGCGCCTCGTGGAACTGCGCCGCGCGGTCGGCGGCGACGATGGCGAGATCGGCGGCCGAGTGCTCCAGCAGAAAGGCCAGCTCGGCGCGGCGGTAGTCACCGTTCACCGGCGCCACCGAAATGCCGAGCTGGTTCAGCGCCAGTTTGTGCAGCAGGTGCTCCGGCCGGTTGTCGACCATGATCGCCACGCGATGACCGTGGCCATAGCCGGCGGCGGCATAGCGCGCCGTCAACTGCTCCACGATGGCCGCCGCCTCGGCATAGGAGAAGGCGACACCCTCCGGATGGTACTTGCGGCCCGGCAGTGGCGGCGCCTCCAGAAAAGCCGCCTCGCCGAAGGCCGCGACCGCCGCCTGCCAGATCTCCCCGACCGTGCTGTCGTGGCCGCGTGCCAGCATCAGGCGCGCTCCAGCAGCACCGCCATGCCCTGGCCGGCGCCCATGCACATGGAGACCACGGCGCGGCGCTGGCCGCTGTCTTCCATATGCTGCAGGGCTACCAGCACCATGCGCGCGCCGGTGGCGCCCGGCGGATGGCCGATGGAGATGCCGCCGCCATAGAGGTTGCAACGGTCGCGCGGCACGCCCAGCTCACGCTCGGCATGCAGGTTGACCACGGCGAAGGCCTCGTTGATCTCGAAGTAGTCGATGTCGCCCATCGTCAGGCCCTGCCGATTCAGCAGCGCCCGGATCGCCGGCACTGGGCCGCAGCCCATGATGCGCGGCGGCACGCCGCAGATCGCCCAGTCGACCAGGCGCGCGCGCGGCGCCACGCCTTCCGCATCCAGCGCGTCCCGCGCGCCGACCACGACGAAGGCGGCGCCATCGGTGACGCCGCTGGAGTTGCCCGGCGTCACCCGCCCGCCCTGGCGGAACACGGCCGGCAGCTTGGCCAGCTTCTCCGGCGTGATGTCGGGGCGCGGGAAATCGTCCTTCTCCATCAGCCGCGTGCCCTTGCGGCCCTCCGGCACCTCGATGGGCGCGATCTGCTTGGCCAGGAAGCCCGAGGCGATGGCGGCGCCGGCGCGCTGCTGGCTGGTCAGCGCATAGGCGTCCATCGCTTCGCGCGTGTATTGGAAGTCGTCGGCCAGCGCCTCGCCGGTCTCGCCCATCAGCACGCGGCTGAAGGGGTCGCGATAGGCCCAATCCAGGCTGTCCTCCAAGGTCTGCGGCCCGCGCGTCGAGCCCCAGCGTGCCTGCGTCGAAAGGTAGGGCCCACGTGAGAAATTCTCGCCGCCGCCGGCCAGCGCCAGCCGGCCATGGCCGCTGATGATCTGCTCCGCCGCGGTGATGATGGCCTGGGTACCGGAGCCGCAGGCGCGCGACACGTTGATGGCGCTGCTGTCCTCCGGCATGCCGCTGCCCAGCGCGATGGCGCGACTGGCGAAGTAGCTGTCCTGGTCCGACGGCAACACGTTGCCCCAGACTAGGTGGTCGAGCTTCGCCGCCGGCAGCCCGGCCTTCTCCAGGCAGGCCTTGGCGGCGTGCACACCGAGCGTGGTCAGGGGCACGTCCTTCAAGGACTTGCCGAAGTCACCGAAGGGCGTGCGCATGCCGCCAGCCAGGTAGATGTCCTTCATGATGCTGTCCTCGCGCTTGAGCTTGCTGGCCCATCCTTCGAGACGGCCGCCCTTGGCGGCCTCCTCAGGATGAGGGCGGTGGGTTTGCATGGATTAGATCCGACCTTAACCTGAGGAGCGGTGCAACGCACCGCGTCACGAAGGATGTGCCGCCGGGTGCCCTGCATGGTACTAGCGCCCCATGAAACGCGGCCGGCGCTTGCCGAAGAAGGCCTCGATGCCCTCGCGGAAATCGGCCGAACGAGCCGAGGCACGGAAGGTCTCGTGCTCCAGCTCCAACTGCGCCTCCAGGTCCTGTCCGCCCGAGGCGGCGAAGAGCTGCTTTAGGCGGCCATAGGCCAGGGTCGGCCCGGCGGCCAGGCGCTGCGCCAGGGCCAGGGCCGCCGCCGGCAGCGCGGCCGCCGGCACCACGCGGTTGACCAGGCCCCAGTCCAGCGCCTGGCGCGCGTCGAAGCGCTCGGCCAGCAACGCCAACTCCAGGGCACGGCGCTGCCCCAGCAGGCGCGGCAGGTGCCAGGTGGAACCGCCGTCCGGCGTGGTGCCGATGGCGGAATAGGCCATGGTGAAGACCGCATCCTCCGCCGCCAACACCAGGTCGCAGGCCAGCATCAGCGAGAAGCCGCCGCCGGCGGCGGAGCCCTGCACTTCTGCCACCACCGGCTTAGGCAGGTCGCGCAGCAGGCGGATGGCGGGATGAAAGTGCCTGATGATGGCACTGACGCTGTCGTCGGCGTGCGCCAGGTCGGCGTGAAACACCGCCAGGTCGCCGCCGGACATGAAGGCCCGCCCGGCACCGCGCAACAGCACACAGCGCACCTCTTCGGCCTCGGCGCGGCGCAGCCCGGCCAGCAGGTCGATCGCCAGGCGCTCGTCGATGGCATTGAGCGCCGCCGGCCGGTTGAAGGTCAGGGTCAGCAGACCGTCGGCCAGGTCCTGCAGGACGGCTGGCTCGCTCATCGCACCTTGCCCAGGCTCTGCCACTCAGCGGCGCTCATGGCCGCCAGGTAGTTGAAGGTACCGCCGGCCTGCAGCCGGTCGCCGCCGTCCAGCACGATGTCCTCGCCGGTCAGGAAGGCGGCGGCGTCGGACAGCAGGAAGGCGGCAAGGTTCGCCAGCTCCAGCGGCTGGCCCGGCCGGCCCAGCGGATTGCGCGTCTCGAAGATCCGCGCCCACTTGGGGTCGGGGAAGAGCCGCTTCCAGGCGCCGTCGGTCGGGAAGGGCCCGGGCGAGAGGCAGTTCAGGCGGATGCCGCTGGGCCCCCACTCCACCGCCAGGCTCTGCGTCATGGCACGCACCGCCGCCTTGCCCATGGCGGCCGGCACGACGAAGGCACTGCCGGTCTGCGCCACGCTGCCGGTGATCGAGAGCACGCTGCCGGGCCGCCCCTCGGCCAGCCAGCGCTTGCCGGCCTCCAGGGTCACATAGGTGGTGCCGTGCACCACGGTCGCGAAGACCGCGTCGAAGGCGCGGTGGCTGAGCGTGCGCGTCGGCGCCACGATATTGGCCGCGGCGTTGTTGACCAGCAGGTCGAGCGGCCCCAGGCGGTCGAACAGCGCCGTCACCGCGGCAGCGTCACGGATGTCGCAGGCCTCGGCCCGCAGGCCGTCGGCGGTGGCGGCTTCCAGCTTGCGCGGGTCGCGGCCGCAGATCGCGACCGTGGCGCCAAGGTCGCGGCAGCGCCGGGCGATGGCCAGGCCGAGGCCGGAGCCACCGCCGGTGACCAGCAGCCGCTTGCCCGCCAACAGCGTGGGCTGGAAGGGCTCCACCGTCACAGCCTCAACACGCCGTAGCGCGGCTCGCCGATCGGCGCGTTCAGCGCGACCGAGATGGCAATGCCCAGCGCGTTGCGCGTATCGGCTGGGTCGATGATGCCGTCGTCCCAGATTTCCGAAGAGGCGTAGTAGGCGCTGGCCTGGTCGCTGTACTCGTGCTTGATCGGCGCCCAGATGGCGGCGATCTCCTCCTCGGTCGGCTTGCGGCCCTGACGCTCGAGCTGCTTGATCTTCACCTCGGCCAGGGTGTTGGCCGCCTGGTCGGCGCCCATGACCGAGATCTGCCCCTGCGGCCAGATGAACAGCAGGCGCGGGTCGAAGGCACGCCCGCACATGCCGTAGTTGCCAGCGCCGAAGGAGCCGTTGACGATCACGGTGATCTTCGGCACCTCGCTGCAGGCCTGCACCATGATCATCTTGGCACCGTCCTTGGTGATGCCGCGCATCTCGTACTCGCGCCCCACCATGTAGCCGGTGATGTTCTGCAGGAAGATGATCGGCACGCGGTTCTGGTTGCACAGCTCCATGAAGTGCGCCGCCTTCAGCGAGGAGTCGTTGAACAGCACACCGTTGTTGCCAAGGATGCCGACCTTGTAGCCCCAGATGCGGGCGAAGCCGGCGATCAGCGTGGTGCCGTAGTCCGGCTGGTACTCGTGGAAGCGGCTGCCGTCGACCACGCGGGCAATGACCTCGCGCATGTCGAACTGCACCTTGATGTCGCTCGGGATGACGCCGTAGAGCTCCTTCGGATCGTAGAAGGGCGCCTCCGGCGGCGCCCAATCGGCCTTGGTCTTCTCGCGCTTGGTCCAGGTGCCGACAATCTCGCGGGCGATTTGGATCGCCTCCTGCTCGCTGTCGGCGGCGTAGTCCGAGGTGCCGCTGATCTGCGTGTGCAGGTCGGCGCCGCCGATCTCGTCGGCGGTGCGGACCTCGCCGGTCGCCGCCTTCACCAGGGCGGGGCCGCCCAGGAAGATGCCGCCGTTGCCGCGCACGATGACGGAGGAGTCGCTGAGCCCGGGGATGTAGGCGCCGCCCGCGGTGCAGTGGCCCAGCGCCACGGCGACCTGCTGGCAGCCCATCTTGGAGAGGATCGACTGGTTCCGGTAGATGCGGCCGGCGTGATAGCGGTCGGCGAAGAGCGCCGACTGCAGGTGCAGGAAGCCGCCGGCGGAATCGCAGAGGTGCACCACCGGCAGGTGGTTCTCGATGGCGATGTCCAGCGCGCGCACGATTTTCTTGATCGACAGCGGGTACCAGGCGCCGCCCTTCACGCTGCTGTCGTCGGCGTGGATCATCACCTCGACGCCGCTGACCACGCCAATGCCAGTGACCACGGAGGCCTGTGGCGCATCGCCGTCATAGGCCATGTTCGCGGCCAGGCTGGAGAGCTCCAGGAAGGGCGAGCCGGGGTCGAGCAGCAGCTCGATGCGCTCGTGCACCCGCAGCTTGCCGTGGTGCTCCAGGCGCTTCAGGTCACGCTCGGGCCGTTCCCAGCGCGCCTTCTCCTGCTTCTCGCGGAAGGCCGCCAGCAGGGCGAGGTTGTGCGCCTGGTAGGCCTTGAACTGCGGCCCGTTGACGTCGAGCTTGCTCTGGATCCGGCGCATCACGCGTCACCCTTGTCGGTCAGCGGTGCGAAGCGCACCAGGGTCGCCCCCTTCTCGAAGCTGGCGCCCTTGGCGAAGGGCAGCTCGCTCACCACGCCATCGCGCGGCGCGACGATGGTGGTTTCCAGCTTCATCGATTCGATTACCAGCACCGCCTGGTTGGTGGTGACCTGGTCGCCCACCGCGACCGGCTGCGCTACCACGACACCAGGCATGGGGGCCGCCACATGGTCGGCCACCGCGCCGCCGCCGCCACTGGCGCGCTCGTCCAGCGCTTCCAGCGTCCAGGTGCGTCCGCCGGCGTGGACGAAGATCTGCCCGCCCCTGGTCGCGACGCGCACGCGCCAGGGCTTGCCGTCGACGGTGACCAGCTGTTCGCCGCCACCCAGCGGGCGGATGGCAACGGCGTGGCGCGCCTCGCCGATCCTGAGTTCCAGGCCGCCGTCGCGATGCAGCGGCGTAATGGCGTGGGCCTGGCCTAGCAGCTCGAAGAGCGCGCGCATCAGTTCCTCCAGCCGCCCATCGAGGCGTAGGGCTCGGGCAGCGCGGTCGCCAGGTCCTGGAAGGCGCGGTTGCCCAGCGCGGCCGCCGCCAGGATCACCGGCAGCAGCGCTGCATCGGGCAGCGGCGGCGCCAGGGCCGTCGCCTCCTGCTCCAGGAAGCCGGTGTGGACCGCGCCGGCGGCGAAGCCCGGGTGCGCCACCACGCGCTCCAGGAAATCGATGTTGGTGGTGCAGCCCAGCAGCACGAAGTGCTTCAGCGCGGCCCGCAGCCGGTCGATGGCGAGCTGCCGGCTGCTGGCGTGGACGATCAGCTTGGCCAGCATGGGATCGAAGGCGGCGGTCACCAGCTGCCCTTCGACCAGCCCGCTGTCGACCCGGATGCCCGGCCCCTCGGGCTGGCGCAGCGCCAGCACCTGGCCAGTGGCCGGCAGAAAGCCGCCGTCGGCGTCCTCGGCATAGATCCGCACCTCGATGGCATGGCCGTTCTGGCGCACCGCCGCCTGGTCATAGCCCAGCGGCTCGCCACGCGCGACGCGGACCTGCTCGGCCACCAGGTCCAGGCCGGTGACGCATTCGGTCACCGGGTGCTCGACCTGCAGGCGGGTGTTCATCTCCAGGAAGTAGAAGGCGCCATCGGGCGCCAGGATAAACTCCACCGTGCCGGCGTTGCTGTAACCGGCGGCGGCGGCAATGCCGACCGCGGTCTCGCAGATGCGCTGGCGCAGCGCCTGGTCAAGCGCCGGCGACGGCGTCTCCTCGATCATCTTCTGGAAGCGGCGCTGCACCGAGCACTCGCGTTCCCACAAGTGCAAGCAGGTGCCATGGCGATCGGCCAGGATCTGCACCTCGATATGGCGCGGCTGCTCGATGTAGCGTTCGCAGTAGACCCGGTCGTCGCCGAAGTAGCGCTTGGCCTCGCTCTTCGCCGTGGCAATGCGCGCCGCCAGGTCGGCCGGGTCGCGCACGATCTGCATGCCCTTGCCGCCGCCGCCGGCCGAGGCTTTGACCAGCAGCGGGAAGCCGACGGCGCGGCTGCGCTCCAGAAAGCTGGCAGGGTCGTCCTCCTCGGCCGCCGAAGGCGCGACGGGGAAGCCGTGGCGCTGCACGAAGCCGCGCGATTCCAGCTTGTCGCCCATCAGCCGGATCACCTTGGGATCGGGACCGATGAAGGTCAGGCCGGCGGCCGCCACCGCCTCGGCAAAGGGCGTGCGTTCGGACAGGAAGCCATAGCCGGGATGAATAGCATCGGCACCGCTGGTCAGCGCCGCCTGGATGATCTGCGGGCCGTCGAGGTAGGCCGCCACCGGCGTCTCGCCGAACAGCTCGACCGCCTCATCCGCCTCGCGCACCGCCAGGCCCTCGCGCTCCTCGGCGTGGAACACCACGACCGAGGGGATGGCGAGTGCCCGCAGCGTGCGCAGGATGCGCACGGCGATCTCGCCACGATTGGCAATCAGGACCTTGGTGACCGGCATGAAGCGGACCTCGACAGGAAATGGCCGTCCGCGCCGGCACAGGCCGGCGCGGGCGGCGGGTACCTCAGTAGTCAGTAAACTCCGTCAGCGTCTTGAAGCCGCTGTTGGTCGGGTCGAACTGGTAGATCTTGACCGCAGTGCCGGCGAGCTTGTTGCGCTCGTCGAAGGTGATCGGCGCCATCAGTCCGCCGGCGTCGAAGTTCTCCATCTTGTCGAGCTGCTCGACCGTGCAGGCCCGGGTCAGCTCCTGACCGCAGCGGCGCATCGCCTCGGCCAGGGTCTTCAGGCCCACGTAGGTCACGTAGGTGTAGCGATCGGAGGCCAGCGCCTCGTCACCGACGTACTTCTTGGCGTTCTCGACGAAGGCCTGCGCGGCCGGGTCGGTGAAGGCCACGACATAGTCAGCCACCAGGTAGGGATAGCCGGCCGGCCCGAAGAGCTTGACCGAGATCGGCATGTCGCCGACCCACACGGTCGCCGCCTGCAGGTCGAGGTCGAGCTTGCGGGCCTCCTTGAAGATCGAGGCCTGGCCGCCGAAGATCGCGCCCGACACCAGCACGTTGACGCCGGCCTCGCGCAGGTTCAGCACCTCGGCCGAAAAGTCGCTCTGGCCCTTCTTGTAGCGGATGCGGATGGCGTCGTTCAGGCCGAACTCCTTGACCGCCTTGTCATAGCCCTGCTCGATCGAATCACCGAAGTCGTCGTCCTGGATGATCAGGCCGTACTTGGCGTTCGCCGGCTCCAGGTGCTCGTGAATGTACTTCACCTGGGCGTAGAAGGGCGTGACGTAGCCGGGCCCGATGGAGAAGACCGTCGGCGGTGCGCCGTTCTCCGAGTAGACCTTGCTGTTGGGCGCCGTGGTGACCACGGTGGGCAGGCCTTCCTCCTCGATGATCGGCAGCATCGCCAGGATGTTGGAGCTGCCCGAGGTGCCGTTGAGTGCGAAGATCTCGTCCTGGCTGATCAGCTTCTGCAGGGCCTGCACCGAGCGCGAGGGCACGTAGCCGTCGTCCTCGGTGATGATGACGATCTTGCGACCGTTGATGCCGCCGTTGGCGTTGATTTCCGCCGCCGCGATCTTGGAGCCCAGCACCACGCCATCGCCGACGAACTTCGCCGGGCCGGACAGGATGTTGATGTCACCGATCTTGATCTCGGTATCGCTTACACCGGGATCGCCGGCCAGCGCCGCGCCCCCGGACAACGCGAGGGCCGTGGCCCCCGCCAAAAGCATTCTGCCGAACATGCGCTTCCTCCCATGCTGGGCGGCCCTTCGCCGGGCCGCCTGTTGCGACCGCTAGCCGTAGGACAGCGGCCAGTTGCTCCAGTACTTCTTGGTGTTGCGCCAGATCCCGTTCAGGCCGCCCGGCTCGAACCGCAGCACCAGCACGATGACCACGCCATACAGCAGCTCGCGGATCTGGAAGACGTAGTTGGAGAAGAGCTGCTGCGCGCCGCTGCCGAAGGCGTCGAACACCAGGCGGATCGACTCCGGCAGCAGGGTCAGGAAGGCGGCGCCGAGCAGGGCGCCACGCACCGAGCCCAGGCCGCCCAGGATGATCATGGCCAGCGCCTCGATGGAGAGCAGCAGGCCGTAGACGTCGACGTTGATGAAGCGCACCTCGAGCGACAGCAGCGCGCCGGACAGCCCGACATAGAAGGAGCTGACCATGAAGGCATAGAGCTTGTAGACCGTCAGGTTCACGCCCATCACCTTGGCGGCGATGTCGTGGTCGCGCAGCGCCATCCAGGCGCGCCCAACGCGCGAGCGCAGGATGTTCAGCGCCAGCAGCACCATGACCACGGTCAGCGCCAGGCAGAGGTAGTAGAGCCCCGGCCCCTTGGTCAGGCCGACGCCGAGGAAGGTCGACTTCGGCAGGAAGATGCCGCGGTTGCCCTGGGTGATGTCGTCGGCATAGAGGATCATGTGGTTGATGATGAAGGCGAAGGCCAGGGTGGTGATCGCCAGGTAGAGGCCCTTGAGCCGCAGCGAAGGGATGCCGACCACCAGGCTGATGACCGCGGCGGCCAGGCCCGACAGCGGCAGGGTGACCTCGACCGGCCAGCCGGCCTCGGTCAACAGGATGGCGTTCGTATAGCCGCCGACCGCCATGAAGCCGGCCTGGCCGATGGAGATCAGGCCGGCAGTGCCGGTCAGCAGGTTCAGGCCGACAGCGCCGATCGCCAGCACCAGCACCCGCGTTGCCAGCTGCGTCGGGTAGGTGCCGGCCACCAGCGGCAGCAGCAACAGCGCGACCACCAGCAGCCCGGACCAGCCCCAGGCGGCCCGGTTGTCGCTGACCGCGACGAGCTGTTGGTAGCGTTCCTTGAAGTGTCCGCTGCGCATCACACCCGCTCGATTGTCTTGCTGCCGAAGAGACCGTAGGGCCGCACCATCAGCACCAGCACGATGACGACGAAGCCGGCGATCTCCTTCAAGCCCTGGCCGATATAGCCTTCCGAAAGGTTCTCGATGACGCCGATGGTCAGGCCGCCCACGGCAGCGCCCAGCACCGAGTCCAGCCCACCCAGGATCACCGCCGGGAAGGAGCGCAAGCCCTGGAACCAGAGGTCGGGCTTGATGGTGAACATGCTGGCGATCAGCACCCCGGCGACCGAGGCGATGGCCGACGACAGCGCCCAGGCCAGCGCATAGATCCGCTTGGTCGAGATGCCCATCAGTAGCGCCGCGGTCTGGTGGTTCGCCGTCGCCCGCATGGCGATGCCGACGCGGGTGTAGCGGAAGAAGCCCCAGGCCAGCGCCACCAGTACCGCCAGCATGGCCAGCGTGTAGAGCTGCACCTCGTAAAAGGGCACCGGCCCGATGGAGACGACGTCGTTGGAGAAGCCGGCGTCGAACAGGTCCTCGTTGGTGCCCCAGATCAGCACCGTGGCGCCGCGCAGAATCACCGCCAGGCCGATGGTTACCATGACGATGGCGAAGACCGGCTCGCCCAGCATCGGGCGGATGAACAGCCGCTCCAGGGTCAGGCCGATCAGCATGGCCAGCGGGATGGTCAGCGCCATCAGCGGGAAAAAGCTGAGGTGCAGGCTGCCGGCCAGCGAGTAGGCGACATAGGCCGTCAGCATCATGAGCTCGCCCTGGGCGAAGTTCACCACGCCGGTCGCCTTGTAGATCATGGCGAAGCCCATCGCGACCATGGCGTAGGTGGCGCCGGTGACCAGCCCGGTGGCGACCAGGATGAGGAAGAACTCCATCAGGCGGCCCCTCCATAGATCCGCGCCAGCTCCGGCGCGAAGCGCTGCTCGATGACGCGGCGCCGTACCTTCATGGTGGCGGTCAGCTCGCCGTCGTCGTGGTCGAGCTGCTTCACCAGCAGCTCGAAACGGCGGATGTTCTCGACCCGGGCGAAGCGGTCGTTGACCCGTTTCACCTCGTCCTCGATCAGCTCGCGCACCTCGGCACGCTCGGCCAGGCTGCGGAAGGTGGTGTAGGCGAGCTGGCGCTCCTGCGCCCACTTGCCGACGGTATCGAAGTCGATCTGGATCAGGGCGGAGAGGAACTTGCGCCCCTCGCCGATCAGGATGGCCTCGCGGATAAAGAGGCTGTCCTTCAGCGCGTTCTCGATCAGCGACGGCGTGATGTTCTTGCCGCCCGAAGTGATGATGATTTCCTTCTTGCGATCGACGATCTGGATGGCGTTGCTTGCCGGGTCCAGCTCGACGATGTCGCCGGTGCGGTACCAGCCGTCCTGCAGCGCGCGGTCGGTCGCCTCCTGGTCGTAGAGGTAACCCTGGAACACCGAAGGGCCGCGGATCAGCAGCTCGCCATCGTCTTCCAGCCGCGTCTCCAGCCCGGCCAGCGGCGGGCCGGACCAGCCCAGCCGCGTGATCCCCGGCTTCTGGCTGTGCGAGATGGCGGCCAGCTCGGTGGCGCCATAGATCTGGAAGACCGGGATGCCCAGGGTCCAGAAGAACAGCAGCACTTCGGGCGAGACCGTGGCGCCGCCGCACATGCAGATCCAGGCGCGGTTGAGCCCCAGGTAGCGCTGCAGGCTGCGGAAGCAGAGGACCCAGAGCAGGCGATAGACCAGCTTGTCCGCCAGGCCCTTGCGACGGCCGCCATTGTCCAGTTGCCGCCGCGCGATGGGCGCGCCGTGCCGCAGGGCAAAGGCGACCAAGCGCTGTTGTAGCTTCGTCGAGTCCTTCAGGCGGATCAGCACGTTCTGCTGCAGCTTCTCCCAGATGCGCGGCACGCCGAGGAAACCCTTGGGCGCGATCTCCCGCAGGTTGACTGAGACGGTGTCGATCGATTCGGCGAAGTTGACCGGCGAGCCGTTCACCAGCTGCAGCACCGCGGAGAGCGAGCGTTCGGCGACGTGGCAGAGCGGCAGGTAGCAGAGCATCGAGAGGTTCGACTGGGTGATGCCCATCTGCAGCTTCTGCTGCGCCGCCGAGTAGATCATGTTGCGGTGGCTGAGCAGCGCGCCCTTGGGCATGCCGGTGGTGCCCGAGGTGTAGACGATGATGGCGACGTCGTCGGGCTGGGTGCGCTCGATCGCTTGCTCGACCAGATCGCCCGCCGCCTTCGCCTGTTCGTCGCCCAGCGCCAGCAGCGCCTCGAAGGACAGTAGGAAGTCCTGCCGGTAGCCGCGCATGCCCTTCATGTCGACGCAGACCACGGCCTTGAGGTCGGGCAGCCCGCCCTCCTGGTTCATGGCTTCCAGCACCTTGTCGGTCTGCTCCTGGTCGCCGCAGACCACGAAGCGCGCGCGCGAGTGCTTCAGCATGTAGGCCAGCTCGGGCCAGGGATTGGTCGGGTAGACACCGAAGCAGGCGCCGCCCAGCGCCTGCGTCGCCAGGTCGGCGGTGAGCCACTCCGGCGTGTCCTCGCTGGCCACCGCCAGGCGGTCGCCCGGCTGGAAGCCCAGCGCGGTCAGGCCCAACGCCACGCGGCGCACGCGGTCGTAGTACTGCGCCCAGGTGGTGCGCTCCCACACCCCCAGCACCTTCTCGCGGAAGGCCAGGGCGCGCGGCGTGGTGGTGGCCCAGTGCCGCAGCAGCTTCGGCATGGTGGTGTCGCCGCTGTAGACCTGCTCGGCCGGCGTCATGCCGCGGCCTCCGCTTCCCGCCCCAGATAGGCGGCGATGACCTTGGGGTCCTGCGACACCGCGGCCGGCGCGCCCTCGGCGATCTTCTCGCCGTGGTTCAGCACGCAGACATGGTCCGAGATGTCCATGACGATGGCCATGTCGTGCTCCACCATCACCACGGTGATGCCGAGTTCGTCCTTGAGGTCGAGGATGAAGCGCGCGATGTCCTCGGTCTCCTCCACGTTCATGCCGGACACCATCTCGTCGAGCAGCAGCAGCTTCGGCTTGGTCGCCAGCGCGCGGCCCAGCTCGACCCGTTTCTGCAGACCATAGGACAGCGTGCCGACCGGCCGGTCGCGGATGTGCGCGATCTCCAGGAAGTCGATGATCTCCTCGACCGTCTGGCGGGCGGCGATCTCCTCGCGCCGCGCCGGGCCCCAGAAGAGCGCCGCGCTCAGCGGGTTGGCCTTCAGGCGGTGGTGCATGCCGACCAGCAGGTTGTCGACCACCGACTCGTGCTTGAAGACCGCCAGGTTCTGGAAGGTGCGGCCGATGCCGAGCCGCGCTATGCGATGTGGCGGCAGGCGCGAGATCTCGCGCCCGGCGAAGCGGATCGAGCCGCTGCTCGGCCGGAACACGGCGGAGATCAGGTTGAACAGCGTGGTCTTGCCGGCGCCGTTCGGCCCGATGATCGAGGTGATGGAGCCGGCCGGCACCGTCAGGTTCACGCCGCTGACGGCGCGCACGCCGCCGAAGGAGCGGGAGACGTCGGACAGTTCCAGCAGCGCATTCATGACAGCCACCGCTTGCGCCGCTTGTAATGCTTCACTTGGCGCATCGACTTGCGTTTGCCGCCATCGCCGAAGCCCAGATAGAACTCGCGCACGTCGTCGTTCTTCAGCAGGCGCTCGGGCGCGCCGTCCAGGACCACACGACCGTTCTCCATGATGTAAGCGTAGTCGGCGATGCCGAGTGCCAGCTGGGCATTCTGTTCCACTAGCAGCACGGTCAGGCCGGCCTCGCGGTTCAGCTGGCGGATGGTGTCGAAGATGGTCTCGATGATCTGCGGCGCCAGGCCGAGCGAGGGCTCGTCCAGCATCAGCAGCCGCGGCTTCGACATCAGGGCGCGGCCGATGGCCACCATCTGCTGCTCGCCGCCCGACAGGTAGCCGGCGATCTGCTTGCGGCGCTCGGCGACGCGCGGGAACAAGGTAAAGACGTGGTCCAGCTGTTCGGCCGCCTCGCGCGCGCTGCGCGTGAAGCCGCCCATCGCCAGGTTCTCCTCCACCGTCAGGGTATCGAACAGCGCCCGCCCCTCGGGCACCTGCACCAAGCCCAGGCGGACGATGCGCTCCGGCGCCAGGCGGGTCAGGTCCTGGCCCTCGAAGCTGGCACTGCCGCCGACGATCTCGCCCTCCTCCGGGTAGAGCACGCCGGAGATGCCCTTCAGTACGGTCGACTTGCCAGCGCCGTTGGAGCCCAGCAGCGCGACGATGCGGCCCTGCTCGACGCTAAGCGAGACATCGCGCACCGCCTCGATCGCCTTGTCGTAGAGGATCTGCAGGTTGCCCAGCGTGAGCATCGCCGCCGCCGGCTGCGCGTCAGACATCGCCGGCGGCCTTTTCCAGGCGTTCCACCAGGCGGCCCAACCGCGCCACGTTGGTTTCCAGCTCGGCACTAGGGCGCGGCAGCAGCAGGCCCGGCAGCAGCAGCTCGACCAGCTGGTCAGCGGTGTCCTCCACCGTCAGCTCGCCCAGGCCACGCAGGTAGTTCCAGCTATGGTGCTCGATGGTGCCGTAGATCAGGTCGCGCACCAGGCCGACATTGAGGTCGGCGCGGATTTCGCCAGCGGCGATGCCTTCTTTCAGGATACGCACGGTGAAGCGCGTGTAGCGCCGGTTCAGGTCGTGGATGTGCGAGGCGTAGTAGTCGCTGGCGGTGCGCACCTCGCGGAAGAACAGGCGGCACAGCGCGGCATGGTCGTGGATCGTGCGCAGATGGCGCCAGACGATGTAGCGCAGGCGGTTGCGCGTGCCCTGGATCGCCGCGACGCCCTGGTCGTAGTCGCGCAGCAGCCCCTCGTACCAGCCCGCCATGACGCGGAACAGCAGGTCCTGCTTGCTGTCGAAGTACTTGTAGATGGTGCCCTCGACCACGCCGGCCAGCGCCGCGATCTCCGACATGGCGGCGTCTTCGTAGCCCTTGTCGGCGAAGACCCGCAGCGCCGCCTCCATGATCGCGGCTTCGCGCTGCTCGCGCGACTGGCGGGTGACCACGCGCTTCTGCGTCACCGCGCTCACGCCGCCCACTCCGCCAGCGGTCCGCCGGCGCGCAGCCAGGCGGCCGGCACGGCGATCGGCAGGTCGAGCAGCATCTGCGCCAGCGCCTTGCCCTGCGGATCGTAGCGCAGCGAAGCGGTGCCGCCGCCGCCCAGCGCTTCGTGCAGCAGGAAGTTGAAGCCGCTCAGGCCCGGCCACTCGAAACGCTCGACCGAGCCCAGGACCAGGTGGCTCAGCCAGTGCTTCACCGCGGCCGATGTCACCTGCGAGCGCAGCAGCGGCAGGTACTCCGGCCGGCGCGCCAACACCGAGATATTGGCCTTGTCGCCCTTGTCGCCGCTGCGTCCGTGCGCCACGGCGATCAGCGGCACGGTGGCGCCATTGGCGGCGACCTTCACATCCTCTGGCGGCGGCGGCACCGGGCGCGGCTGCAGCGGTGCCTCGGAGAAGGGCACCGGCAGGCGCTGTCCGTCGATCTCCACCGCGACATCCAGCGCTGACTTGGGCACCAGGCAGGAGAAGAGGCGCACCAGCGGCTGCACCTTGGGCCGGCCGCCGGCAAAGCCGGTGATGCCGGGCGCCATGGAGGTGGCGGCCGGAATGAACTCGCGGCTGAAGATCTCCAGCGCCGTCTTGTCGGTGTGGCTCAGCGCGATCTTCAGGATCACCTCGCGGCTGGCGCCGCCCCGTGCCTGCTGGCCATAGGTCGCCTCGGCGCCCAGCACCTCGACGTCGCTGGCGCGGAAGTCGCCCAGGCCGCGTGCCGTCATCAGGCGCCGCACGCGTGCCAAGGTCGCCTCGGCGATGCGGCGGGCCTTGGCCGCCGCCTCGCGCCCGCCGACCATCATGGTGCCGACGGCGCGGAAGCCGTCATGGAAAGTGGCGGAAGCCTTGCAGTGCGGGCCCGGCGGATAGCCCCTGGCGCCCGACACGGCGACCTGGTCCGGTCCCGCCTGGGTCAAGGTGACGCCGCTGAAGTCGGCGATCACGTCGGGCATCAGGTAAGCCGCGGGGTCACCGATCTCATAGGTGATCTGCTCGGCCACCGTGGCCGGGGTCACCAGCCCGCCGGTGCCCGGTGGCTTGGTCACCAGGAAGCTGCCATCGGCGGCGCAGTCGACGATGGGGAAGCCCATGTCGTCCCAGCCGGGCACCGACTGCCAGTCGGTGAAAAGCCCGCCGGTCGCCTGCGGACCGCATTCGATGATGTGGCCGGCCAGGCTGCCGGCTGCCAGCTTGTCCCAGTCGCGCTCGCCCCAGCCGAAGCCATGGATCAGCGGTCCCAGCGCCAGGGCGGAATCGACGCAGCGCCCGGTGACCACGATGTCGGCGCCTTCAGCCAGCGCGCGGGCAATGGGAAATGCGCCGAGATAGGCATTGAGGCTCCAGGGCTTCACCGGCAGCGCCGCGCCGGTGAACATTTCCTGCAGTCCCGGCCGCAGTGTCTCCAGCTGCGGTAGCAGGTCGTCGCCAGTGATCGCCGCGACCTTCAGCCGGACGCCCGCCTTGGCCAGCGCCGCCTCGATCGCCTGGGCGCAGGCCAGCGGATTCACGCCGCCGGCATTGGCCACCAGCTTCACGCCCTGCTGGGCGATGGCCGGTGCCAGCGGCGCCACCACGCCGGTCACGAAGTCCGGCACGTAGCCCAGCGCTGGGTCCTTGCCGCGCGCCCGCGACAGCAGCGACATGGTGATCTCGGCCAGATAGTCGAAAACCAGGTAGTCGAGCTGGCCGCCCCGCAGCAACTGCACCGCGCCCTGGTCGCTGTCACCCCAGAAGCCGGAGGCGCCGCCGATGCGGATGCGCTGGCCAGCGGTCACGGCCTATTTGCCCTTAAAGCGCGGCGGGCGCTTTTCGTTGAAGGCCTGGAAGCCTTCCCGCGCGTCCTGGGTCTGCGCCATGGCCGGCAGCATGAGCTGGGCGTACTCGAAGGCCTGCGGCAGGGTCATGTCCTGCAGGGCCCGCATCGCCATCTTGCCCAGGCGCACGCCGGTCGGCGACTTGTCGAGCACGCGCGCCAGCAGCCAGTCGAGCTTGGCATCCAGTTCACCGGCCGGCGCGACGTAGTTGACGAGGCCGAAGTCCAGGGCCTCGGCCGCGGTGAAGAGCTCGCCGGTGATGCAGAACTCCATCAGCCGGCGGCGCGGCAGGATGCGCAGCATGTAGGGCAGGATCATCATGGGATAGAGGCCGACCTTGGCCTCCGGCGTGCCGAACTTCGCGTGTTCCGCCGCCACCGCCAGGTCGCAGGCGCAGAGCAGCCCCAGCCCACCGGCCAGCGCATGGCCATTCACCCGGCCGATGATCGGCTTGCCGCAGGTCTCGACGATCTTGAAGAAATTCACCACGAAGTTGCGCGGGTCGGCCCAGTCCACGGCGAAGGGCGCGCCGTCGGCGGTGGGCGCCAGGTCGCCGCCGGCGCAGAAGGCCTTGTCGCCGGCGCCGGTCAGCACGATGGCGCGAATCGCCGGGTCGGCTTCGGCCGCCCGCAGGCCGGCGCCCAGTGCCTCCATAACCTCGCGGTTGATAGCGTTGCGCTTGGCCTCGCGATCGATGATCAGCCACTGCACGGCGCCACGCGCCTCGCTGCGCACTAGGCTGCTCATCGCCCAGCTCCGGCAAGTAGGTGAGCCTTACTCATTAATATGCCTGCGCCAACGGATAACATGCAGACGACATTGTTGGTGTCGCAGCCTCGATGGCCGCAACACCTTGCCTTCCGCTGATATTGCAGCGCAGCAAACACGAATATTCCTCCCTATTCTCACTATTTGATTTTTTCTTTCACCGCTGTGTGGCGACCGTTGACAGCGCGCGCGCGGTGACTTAGTGAGTTTCACTCATTAAGCGGGCAAGAAGACCTGCTGTCAATGCCGTTCGCGCGGCCGACGAGGAAACGCCAACGGACCGCCGGCAGCAGCCGCGCGGTCGCAGCAGGGAGACGCAGGTGCCCCCAGCAACAGACGCGGCGCAGCGGCCCAATCGCGCCGCCGCCGGCTATGGCCTCACCCCGGATCAGCAGGAGATTCTCGACCAGGCCGACCGCTATGCCCGGGCGGAGATCTATCCCCTGGCCAGTCGCATGGATGCCGACGAGTGGTGGCCGGCCGAGGCCTTTCCCAAGCTGGGCGCGCAGGGCTACTTCGGCCTGACGGTGCCGGAGTCCTATGGCGGCGTCGGCCTCGACCTCATGGCGTCGGGCGTGGTGCTGCAGGGTCTGGCGCGCTGGAATCACGCGCTGGCGCTGTCCTGGGTGGCGCACGAGAACCTCTGCCTCAACAACATCTACCGCAATGGCAACGAGGCGCAGCGCCGCCAGTACCTGCCTGACCTCTGCAGCGGCAAGAGCGTCGGCGCGCTGGGGCTGACCGAACCGGGCGCCGGCTCCGACGCGCTGGGGTCCATGCGCACCACCGCGCGGCTGGACGGCGACCACTACGTGCTGAACGGCACCAAGCTCTACATCACCAACGGCCCGGTGGCCGACGTGCTGCTGGTCTATGCCAAGACCGATCCCGAGAAGGGGCCCAAGGGCATCTCGGCCTTCATCGTCGAGAAGGACTTCCCCGGATTCCGCGTCGCCCAGAAGCTGACCAAGATGGGCTTCCGCGGCAGCCCGACCGGCGAGCTGGTGTTCGAGGATTGCCGCGTGCCGGTCGCCAACCGCGTCGGCGAGGAGAACCGCGGCGTCGCCATCGTGATGAGCGGCCTGGACCTTGAGCGCGCGATGATCTCGCCGCTCTGCCTCGGCATCGCCGAGCGGGCGCTGGAGATCACCCTGGACTACACCAAGCAGCGGCAGCAGTTCGGCCGCCCGATCTCGAAGTTCCAGATGGTGCAGGCCAAGCTGGCCGAGATGTACGTGCGGCTGGAGACCATGCGCACCTTCACCTACCGCGTGCTGGCCGAGGCCAACGACCTGGAGGTCGGCGGCGGCGGGCGCGGCCAGATCCACGCGCTGACCGCTGCCTCGGTGCTCTATGCCGCCGAGACCATGAACCAGATCCTCGACGACGCCGTGCAGCTGCATGGCGGCGCCGGCTATATCTGGGAGGCGGAGATCAACCGGCTCTACCGCTCGACCAAGCTGCTGGAGATTGGCGCCGGCACCAGCGAGGTGCGCAAGATCATCATCAGCGAAGAGCTGCTGCGGGATTGAGATGACGGAACAGAAGAAGCGTTTCGGCTTCAGCGACGCCGAGCTGGCGGCCAAGCCGACGGTCTATCGCCCGGACCTCTATGCCGGCCAGGTTGCCCTGGTCACCGGTGGCGGCACCGGACTAGGCCGCGCCACCGCCTTCCTGCTGGCCCGCCTGGGCGCCCAGGTGGTGATCGCCGGGCGCACCCTGGCGAAGCTGGAGGACGCTGCCGCAGCAGCCACCGCGCACGGCCTGACGCTGATCCCACTGGCCGCCGACATCCGCGACCCCGAGGCCGTGGCCGCCCTGCTGCCGCGGGTGTGGGAGCGCTGCGGCCGCCTCAACCTGCTGGTGAACAACGCCGGCGGGCAGTTCCCGCAGCCGGCCATCGACTTCTCGGTCAAGGGCTGGCGCGCCGTCATCGACACCAACCTGTCGGGCACCTGGTTCATGATGCAGGCCGCCGCGCGGCTGTGGCGCGAGCACCAGCACCCCGGTGCCATCGTCAACATGATCACCGTGGTGGAGCGCGGCATGCCGGGTGTCGCCCACACCATCGCCGCGCGCGCTGGCGTGGTCGGGCTGTCCGCCACTGTCGCGGTCGAGTGGGCGGAGTACGGCATCCGGGTCAACTGCGTCGCCCCAGGCACCATCGGCACCGAGGGGCTGAACGTCTATCCCGAGCAGGCGCTGAAGGTGTTCGACCGCTCCAACCCCATGAAGCGCGTCGGCGACGCCTGGGACGTGGCCGAGGCCATCGCCTACCTGGGCAGCGCGGCGGCCAAGTTCATCACCGGCGAGGTGCTGGCGGTCGACGGCGGCTTCCGCCTGTGGGGCGAACTCTTCACCGCCGGCAAGCCGGATTACTTCAAGGGTTGAGGGAAGGTCGGTCCCTCTTGTCATCCCGGCCGCAGCGCAGCGGAGAGCCGGCGACCGTGCCGCCTGGTCCAGGATGACGCACGTAAGCGGGCCATGCGCTTCCCCGCGCGACTTTGCTATCTTTCCCCCATGCAGCTTTCGCCCGACCAGGTCACCCAGTTCCGCCGCGACGGCTACCTGTCGCGCCTCAGGGTCATGTCCGAAGACGAGGCCGCGCGGTTCCGCGTCCTGATCGAAGAGCATATCGCGCCCGACCCGGCCGGGCGCCTGCCTGACCTGCGCACCAAGGCCTACATCACGCTGAAGCCGCTGGAGCCGGCGGTGCGCTGGCCGGCGATCCTCGACGCCGTGGAGTCGCTGCTCGGGCCCGACATCCTCTGCCGTGGCGCCAGCCTGTTCTACAAGCCGGCCGGCAGCCCGGACTACGTCTCCTGGCACCAGGACGCGCTCTACTGGGGCATCGAGCCGGCCGAGGTGGTGACCGCCTGGCTGGCGCTGACGCCCTCGACCAAGGCGAACGGCGCGCTGGAGGTGCTGCCCGGCAGCCATGCGGGCGACCTGCTGCCACACGCCGTGGCCGACGCCGGCGGCAACCTGCTGCGCCGTGCCCAGACCATCGCCGTGCCGATCGACCCGGCGGCGGTGCGCAGGCTGACGCTGCAGCCCGGCGAGATCTCGCTGCACCACGTCAAGATCGCCCACGGTTCCGGTCCCAATCGCGGCGAGCGGGCGCGCATCGGTCTGGCCATCCGCTACATGCCGACCTGCGTGCGCAACGTCACCGGCGAGCCGCGCCATGCCCTGCTGGTGCGCGGCGAGGACCGCTTCCACAACTTCCTGCCGGAACCGACGCACTGGAGCTATCCCCGTACATGATCCGTGATCGTGAGACCCAGGACGCGCTGCTGGCGCAGCTCGGCCGTTTCGTCGAGGAACGCCTGATTCCAGCCGAGGAGCGCACCGCCAGCGAGGACCGTGTGCCGCCGGAGATCGTGCACGAGATGCGGGACCTCGGTCTCTTCGGCCTGGCCATCCCGGAGGACTTTGGCGGCCTCGGCCTCACCATGGAGGAGGAAGCCGAGGCGGTGCTGGTCATCGGTCGCGCCGCGCCTGTCTTCCGCTCGGTCTTCGGCACCAACAACGGCATCGGCAGTCAGGCCATCCTGATCGACGGCACCGAGGCGCAGAAGCGCCGCTGGGTGCCGGACCTGGCGAGCGGCGCCGTCATCGCGTCCTTCTGCTTGACCGAGCCCGACGTCGGTTCCGACGCCGCCGCGGTGAAGACCCGCGCGGTGCCGGACGGCGCGGACTGGCTCATCACCGGGACCAAGCGCTTCATCACCAACGGGCCCACGGCGGGCCTCTTCACCGTCATGGCACGCAGCGACCCGGCGAAGCCCGGCGCCGACGGCGTCACCGCCTTCATCGTCGAGGGTGAGCGGTCCGGCCTGACGCGCGGCAAGCCGGAGAAGAAAATGGGCCAGCAGGGCGCCCACGTCTGCGACATTCACTTCGACGCCGTGCGCGTGCCGGCCGACAACATCATCGGCCTCAAGCCCGGCCAGGGCTTCCGCACCGCCATGAAGGTGCTGGACCGTGGCCGCCTGCACATTTCGGCCGTCTGCTGCGGCCTGGCGGCGCGGCTGATCGACGACGCCCTGGCCTATGCCCTGCAGCGCCGCCAGTTCGGCAAGCCCATCGCCGAGCACCAGCTGGTGCAAGCCCTGTTGGCCGACAGCCAGGCAGAGGCGCTCGCTGCCCGCGCCCTGGTGCTGGAGGCCGCGCGGCTGCGCGATGCCGGCCATGGCGTCACGCTGATGGCCTCGGCCGCCAAGCTGTTCTGCGCCGAGATGGTGGGCCGCGTCGCCGACCGCGCGGTGCAGGTGCACGGCGGCGCCGGCTACATCGCCGGCGCGGTCGAAAGGCTCTACCGCGACGCCCGCCTGTTCCGCCTCTACGAAGGCACCACGCAGATCCAGCAGCTTATCGTCGCGCGGGAGATGGCGAAGGCGGCTTCCCAGCGGTGAGTTGACGCCCGGCCCGTTCGGGCTCACTTAATCTCCGCCATGCAGCCCGCCCCACCCCTTTTCACCCAGCCGCCGCCGGCCAAGGCCGCGCCCTTCCTGCCCATGAGTCGGGCGGAGATGGCGGCGCTTGGCTGGGAACAGTGCGACGTGGTGCTGGTGACCGGCGACGCCTATGTCGACCATCCCAGCTTCGGCATGGCGATCATCGGCCGCCTGCTGGAGGCCCAGGGCTACAAGGTCGGCATCATCGCCCAGCCCGATTGGCAGTCGGCCGAGCCCTTCCGCGCGCTGGGCCGGCCCAGGCTCTATTTCGGCGTCACCGGCGGCAACATGGATTCCATGGTGAACCGCTACACCTCGGACCGGAAGCTGCGGCACGACGACAG
Source organism: Rhodospirillales bacterium (assembly GCA_038363005.1). GTDB lineage: Bacteria > Pseudomonadota > Alphaproteobacteria > Kiloniellales > JACOMY01 > JAKOWB01. The sequence continues at coordinate 30,678 of JBBQBI010000012.1, read as the reverse complement.
CTACACGCCGGGCGGCGAGGGCGGCAAGCGGCCGGACCGCTGCGCACTGGTCTATGCGCAGCGCTGCCGCGAGGCCTTCAAGGGCGTGCCGGTGGTGCTGGGTGGCATCGAAGCCTCGCTGCGCCGCATCGCGCACTATGACTATTGGTCGGACAAGGTGCGCCGCTCGATCCTGCCCGATGCCAAGGCCGACATTCTGCTCTATGGCAATGCCGAGCGCGCCGTGGTCGAGGTGACGCACCGCTTCGCGCGCGGCGACAGCGCCACGACCATGGACGACGTCCGCGGCGTCGCGGTGATGAAGTCCGGCGTGCCGGACGGCTGGACCGAACTCCCCGCCGACGACATCGAGAGCGACGACGAGGGCGCCCGCCAGCAGCCCGGTGCCAGCGTGGTGCGCCTGCCGTCCTGCGAGCAGGTCATGGCCGACCCCGAGACCTATGCGCGCGCCAGCCGGGTGCTGCACCGGGAGAGCAATCCCGGCAACGCCCGCGCCCTGGTGCAGCGCCACGGCGACCGCGAACTCTGGCTCAGCCCGCCGCCGATCCCGCTGACCACGCCGGAGATGGACCAAGTCTACGCCCTGCCCTATGCCCGCGCGCCGCACCCCAGCTATGGCGACGCGAAGATCCCGGCCTGGGACATGATCAAGCATTCGGTGACCATCATGCGCGGCTGCTTCGGCGGCTGCTCCTTCTGCTCCATCACCGAGCACGAGGGCCGCATCATCCAGAGCCGCAGCGAGGCCTCGATCCTGCAGGAGATCGAGACCATCCGCGACACCCAGAAGGACTTCAAAGGCTACATCTCCGACATCGGCGGGCCGACCGCCAACATGTACCGCATGGCCTGCAAGGACGAACGCACCGAGGCGCTGTGCCGCCGGCCGTCGTGCGTCTACCCGGCGATCTGCCCGAACCTGAACACCAGCCACGAGTCGCTGATCCAGCTCTACCGCAAGGCGCGCGCGCTGCCCGGCATCAAGCAGATCAAGGTGGCGTCCGGCGTGCGCTATGACCTGGCCATCGAGAGCCCGGAGTACGTCGAGGAGCTGGTGACGCACCATGTCGGCGGCCTGCTGAAGATCGCGCCGGAGCACACCGAGGACGGCCCGCTGTCCAAGATGATGAAGCCCGGCATGGGCGCCTACGACCGCTTCAAGGAGCTGTTCGACGCGGCGGCGAAGAAGGCCGGAAAGAAGTACTACCTGGTGCCCTACTTCATCGCCGCGCACCCCGGCACGACCGACGAGGACATGCTGAACCTGGCACTGTGGCTCAAGGCCAACGGCTTCCGCGCCGACCAGGTGCAGACCTTCCTGCCCTCGCCCATGGCCAGCGCGACGGCGATGTACCACTCAGGCGTCAATCCGCTGCGCTCGGTCAAGCGCGGCAAGTCGGAGCCGGTGGCCAGCGCCAAGGGCGCGATCCAGCGCCGCCTGCACAAGGCCTTCCTGCGCTACCACGACCCGGAGAACTGGCCACTGCTGCGCGAGGCGCTGCAGCGCATGGGCCGGGCGGAGTTGATCGGCCCGGGCAAAGAGCAGCTGGTGCCGGACGGCACGCCGCTACGCTACAGGCCGCAGCCCCGTGGCAAGTTCCAGAAGTTCACGACGAAGGGGATACATCGGTAGCGCCTGGCGGTCAGGCTGCTGGTCGAGCGAACGTCAGGAGCGCTGCCAGTCCAGCCGCGTCATCGACACCACCCGGTCCCCTAGCCCGCCAGGCGAGTTCCGCTCGACAACATCGCGCAGACTGCGGGTGCCTTCGATCTGTGCGAGCCCCAAGGGGCTGAAGGTCGCGGCATTGTAGACGTGCTCCGACAACAGTGGGTTGGTCAGCGCCTGCGAGAAGGCGTCAAGCGCAACCATGCGGCCGATGAGCGGCGGCATGGGCGTACTGGGCCGCACGTCCTCGGCGAAAAGGCCGGCGAAGAACTCGACACGATCCGGCGTGCCATAGAGCCGCCGCAGGGCGTCGATCCGGGCCGGATCGCCGGTGATCTGCTCGAACCGGTCGACCCGCGGCATGCTCATGGCGGCGCGATAGTCGTTGTAGCTGGCCAGGCGATTGCTCCGACCCTGCTGCAGCGACACCTTCTCCACCTCGAGCAGAAAGGCCGGCGTATTGAAAAGCCCGAGCGCTGTGGCCGGCTGTCGACTGCAGACGTCGATTGCCGCCGCGACGCCCACCTGCAGCAACAGACTGTTGTTCATTGTCATGTCGCCCGCCGGCACATCGCGGTCAGCCCAGCGAAATGCGTCTGGAATCAACGAATGCCAGCGATAGAGAAGGTTGAATTCGACAGTGATCCAGTTCGGCCGATTCCAAACCCTCGACCAGACCGACATGGGATCGGCGCGCAGTCGGAAGTGTGCCGAGGAGATGTGATTGATGTAGTCCTCGACCACGATCTTGATAAAGATGACGATCACTACGTTGCGCGCGGTCTGAAACACGCGCTCGTCGCCCCAACCCGGATTGGCGGCGGCGAGCAACCCGGCCAGCCGATTGTGCTCGCGCAGGAACACCGTGTTAAGCATCGCCACCATAGGCGTGGCGTTCACACGATCGCCGCCGACGGCGAAGATCGAGCGTTCCTTGTTGCCCGGCGCCGCCAGGTCCAGGCCGAGTGGAGGATCGAGCGGTTTGAACTCCAGCTTGATCGCGGATCCGTCATCCTCCAGCAGGAATGGCGGATACTCCTCGCCGGCAATGATTTGCGACTTCAGGCGGCCGTACTGGTCCGGTGACTTGCTCATCAGTCGCAGCGCATCGGTCTGCGCAGCGGTGCGGCCATAGAGCGGCGACAGGTCGATCTCATGATTCGACGTGTTCTTCCGACGGTCACTGGCGACAGTGCGCAGGAAGCCGTCGGTCAAGTACTGCGCAAAGGCCGGGAAGAGCGTCGTTGACTTGGGGCACACACGCGCCGCCCCGGCAGGGCGCGCGAACAGCGCGGCAACGTCCGCGACCTCGGGCAGATCGGCCGGCTGATCGACCGGTGGTAGGTGCCGCCCGCTCCAGGTCTTGTCGGTCAGTGACAACCAGGAGGTAAAGTCGGAGGCGGTGCTCCAGGGATGCGGCCGGGGCCGGGTCACCGTCACTGCTGTGTTGATCAGATAGGAGTTCGCGATTCGCGCCGTCCAGCCGCAGCGCGCAACGAGCCACCAGAACCAGCCGAAGTGACTGACGAGAAACAGCCTCAGACGATTCTTGAAGCCATCCCGGCTGGTGTCGCGCTGCATCGACATCGATCGGTACCTCGAAGTTGCGGCCCGGCCCCCACTGCGAGATCGACGGCGCGTTCCAGCCCCTCGATCAGCCTGATACCAGGGGCGCGCATCCATCAACTGTCTACGCCCAGCCGAAAACCTCGACTATGGCGCATCTATCGCGATGATAGCATCCGGCGCCAATCGATGAATAGTTGCCGCTGAGTCCCCGTCCTCGAGCGCTCAGCCGCCCGCCGTTAGTGTCCCACCAGCGCCTGCTTCACCCAAGCCTCGATGCCGCCGGCCTCCATCGCGCCGGCCTGCTGCGCCACCAGCTGGCCACCCCGGAACAGCATCAGCGTCGGGATGGAGCGGATCTGATAGCGCGCGGCCAGCGTCGGTTCGGCCTCGGTGTCGACCTTCAGCAGGCGCACCGCGGGCTCCAGTCGCTCGGCCGCGCGGGCGAAGTGCGGCGCCATCACCTTGCAGGGGCCGCACCAGCTCGCCCAGAAATCGACCAGCAGGGGAACCGCGTCGTTCTTCAGGTGCTTGTCGAAAACCGCGGTGGTGACGGCCGCGGGCTGGCCATCGAACAGTGGGCGCTTGCAGACGCCGCACTTCGCCTGCCGCGGCGGACGCTCGGACGGCAGGCGATTGGTCGCCGCGCAGTGCGGACAGACGAGAAGCTGGCTGGTGCTCATGGCGGGATCCTGGGGTTGCCGGCTGGGGGCGCGAAGCGATCGTCGCGCCGCTTCTGCGCCCTATATGGTGCGGTTGCCCTGCATCCCCGAATCTCGAAATGGGCCGGGCTTGTCAAATGCCCGGCTTTCGGCCTTGCGACTTGCTCTCGGCCGGCGGGACCCTGGTATCTCCAGACAAAAAGCCAATGACGCCAAGAGTAAAGCCCCTGATGTGAAAGGATTTCAATCTGCGGGAAATTGAAGTTCGCCGCCGCGATCCCCATCTGTGGTAACGTCGCCCTCTATCCCACACCGCCGTCGCCAGCAGGCGCCGCCGGCCTCTGGCTGACGGCTGACAGAGAATTCCTGCCCGGCGGCGCACCGGCCGCTCGTTTTCGCTGGCCGCTCCAGAAAGGAGCCCCATGTCGACTATCAACTACGAAGCCCTGGCCGAGCTCTTCCCGCCGAAGACCCGCAAGTTCAAGCGCGCGCCCTTGGCCTACAAGCGTTTCGAACGCGCCGCCGACGCCATCCGCTACGCCATCGAGGAGCTGCCGCCCGAACTGTTGCTCGGCGCCTTCCTCGAGGTCGAGGAGGAGCGTTTCGACGGTCGCGGCATCCGCGCACTCTACGACAGCGCCGAGTACCCGCTGGCGCGCGGCGAGGTCAAGCAGGCCTCCACGGGCTGAAGTTCGCCCCGGCGACGACCGCGACGGCCGCCGGCCGCCGCGTCACCACAAGCCGCAACGGGAGGGACTCCATGGCGAAGCACAAGTTCAACGTGGGCCAGACGGTCCACTTCGTGCCGCGGCCCTTCGAACCCGCGGCACAGGGTCTCTACAAGGTCATCCGCCAGCTGCCGGGTGATGACGGCGAATTCGGCTATCGGGTGAAGTCCACCGCCGAACCGCACGAGCGCGTCGCCAAGGAAAGCCAGCTGCACCGCTAGCCAAGTGCACCTCTAGGCGGTCTCGCCGTTGCGGTCGAACACCACCGCCCCATCCAGCAAGGTCAGGTCGGCCTCGGTCGACAGCAGTTCCTCCATCGCGCCGGCGAAGGGGTCGCGGTTCAGCACCGCGATGTCCGCCGCCTTGCCGGCGACCAGCGTGCCCAGGCGATCCTCCACCCCGCAGGCATAGGCGCCGTTCTCGCTATAGGCCGAGAGGCCCTCGGCCAGGGTCAGGCATTCGCCGGCGCCCAGCACCTCGCCGCCAAGGGTAGTGCGGGCCAGCGCGGCGTAGAGGTTGACGAAGGGGTTCACGTGGCTGACCGGCGTGTCGCTGCTCATCGCCGGCTTCAGGCCACGGCGCTGCCAGCGCGCCATGGGATAGCAGGCGGCCGAGCGTGCCTCGCCCAGCACGTTCAGATAGGTATCGCCGAAATCGCGCAGGAACACCGGCTGTGGCGCCGGGATCAGGCCCAGGCGCTGCATTTCGGCGATCTGGCGGTCGTCGATGAAGCCGCAGTGCTCGATGCGATGGCGGCGATGGCTACAGGTGCCGTCGGCGCAGGCACGGTCGAAAGACCGCAGCGTCTGCTCGATGGCGGCGTCGCCGATGGCGTGCACCGCCACCTGGTAGCCGCGGTGGTGGTAGTGGCCGACCATCTCGTCCAGTTCGCGGTCGCTGAAGATCAGCACGCCGAGGTCGCCATTGGTGTAGGGCTGCGACATGGCAGCGGTGCAGCCGCCGGCGCTGCCGTCGGTGAAGAACTTCACCGGACCGACGCGCAGCCGGGCACTGCCCTTGCCGGTCAGGTAGCCCTTGGCGAAGGCCTGCTCGGCGATGCCGGCCGGCCCGCCGCCCATCGCCATGGTCATGCGCACCGGCAGGCGGCCGGTCCGCTCAGCGGCCTCGTAGGCCTCGACGTCGGCCCAGCCGCCGGCGGAACCGACGCAGGCATCCATCACCGAGCCGATGCCATAGGACAGGCAGCGCTGTCCGGCCAGCTCGATGGCCTCCACCAGCTCCTCCACCGAAGGCTCCGGCAGGGCCTGGTGCAGCGCCTCCTGCGCGCGCTCCTGCAGCAGGCCGGTGGGCTCGCCGTTCTCGCGCACGATGACGCCGCCCGGCGGGTTCGGCGTGTCGCGGTCGATGCCGGCGAGCGCCAGTGCCCGGGAGTTCGCCACCCCCATGTGGCCGCAGCAGCGGCCCAGCCAGACCGGGTGCTCCGGCGCCACGCGGTCAAGGTCCCACCGCGTCGGGTGCCGCTTACCGGCCAGGCGATCGTGGTCATAGCCGCTGCCGGTGATCCAGCCGCCGGGTGCCGTGGTGGCGGCGCGGGCTGCCACCAGCGCGGCGATCTCCGCCACTGTGCCGACCGCCGCGGGCGAGATGTCGAGCGCCTTGGCGCGACGACCCAGCGACATCAGGTGCATGTGGGCGTCGTGGAAGGCCGGCATGGCCAGGCGGCCGCGCAGCCCGATCCGCCGCGTCCCAGGCCCGGCCAGCATCTCGACATCGCTGGCCCGACCGGCCGCCAGCACCAGCCCGTCGCGAACCGCCAGCGCCTCGACGAAGCCCTGCGCCAGGCCGCACCAGATCGGTCCGCCGGAGAGAATCAGGTCCGCCTTGCCCATCACCGTCATACCCGCCGCCGTCATGCCGCCACTCCGCTGCTCGCCGTCCCGTCGCTGGCCGCCGCTTCGGCCGTCAGGCCCCAGAGGGTCACCGCTTCGGGGTGGCCACGAATGGCATGGCCGCCAAGGTCCTGGAAGCCAGCCAGGCTGCTCTCGCCGCCCTCCTGCCGCGCCGCGGCGACCACCGAGCCGGCGATCAGGACGGCGTGCTGCAGCGCGCGCGTCATGGCCTCGATGCGGCTGGCCAGGTTGACCGCCTCGCCCACCACGGTGTGCTCGTAGCGCCGGGCGCTGCCGACGTTGCCTAGAGTCGCCTCGCCGTAATTGATGCCGATGCCGATGCGCAGCTCGGTCTTGCCCTGCGCCAGGCGCTCGCGATTCCAGGCGTAGACGCTGCGCGCCAGCTGGCGGGCGGCGCGCACCGCGTTGCCGGCATCCTGGCCGCTGGGCAGTGGCGTGCCGAAGGTCGCCATCACGCCGTCGCCCATGTACTTGTCCAGCGTGCCGCCGTTGCCGAAGACGGCGTCCTCGACCAGCGCATGGAAATGCCGCAGCAGGCCGACCACCTCGCCCGGCGACAGGCGGGCGCTGATCGCGGTGAAGTTCATCAGGTCGGCGAAGAGAACCGCGATGGACTGCGTGGTCACCGCGTCGCCCTGCGCGCCCAGGCGCATCATCTCCTCGACCATGTTGGGCGAAAAATGGCGGGCCAGCTGCGCGCGCTGCCGCTCGCCCTCGGCCAGATCCCGCTGGTAGCGCTTGCGCTCCGAGATGTCGCGGATGACGGCGGTGAAGAGCCGCCCCTCGGGCAGCGGCACTTCGGTGACGATCAGCTCGACCGGCAGCAGGCTGCCATCGGCGCGCTGCCCCTCCACCTCCAGCAGCTGCCCCAGCACGCGCGGCTGGCCGCTCTCGCGGTAACGCCGCATGCCATCGCCGTGCGCCGCGCGCAGATGCGGCGGCACCAGCAGCTCGCCAATCGGCCGGCCCAGCGCCGCCGCCTCGCTGAAGCCGAACATGCGCTCGGCCGCCGGGTTGCAGCCGACCAGCAGCCCGGCCTCGTCGGCGGTGACGATGGCGTCGGAGGCGGTGTCGAGGATGGCGCGACTGCGTGCCTCGCTGCGCCGCAGCTCGTCGACCACCTGCTTGTAGTCGGTGATGTCGCGCAGCGAGCCGACCGCGCGCGTCGCGCCCTTGCGGTTGAACAGCATCAGGCCGCGGGCGATGAACCAGCGCGTCTCGCCGTTCAGCCGGCGCCGCAGCTCGAAACGGAAGCGGCGGCGGCGCTGAATCTTGCGGTCAGCGAAATGGTCGCGCGCCGCCGTGGCGTCGGCCGCCTCGAAGGCCGCCAGGAACTTCTCGAAGGAGCTGCCGAAGACACCCTCCATCAGCCCCAGGATCTCGTAGAGCCGGGGCGCGAAGTAGGCGCGGTCGCGCTTCAAGTCGAGGTCGAAGAGGCCGTCGCTGGCGCCGCGCGCCGCCAGGGCATAGCGCTCCTCGCTGAGCCGCAGGCGTTCGTCCGCCGCGCGCCGCTCGACCGCGGCGGCGATCATCGCGGCGGCGGTGCGCAGGATGTCGATCTCCAGTTCGTTCCAACGCCGCTCGGCGATGCAGTCATCGAAGCCGAGCCAGCCCCACCAGCCGTCGCGCAGCAGGATCGGCACCGAAACGAAGGCCTGGGTGCTGTGTTCCAGGAAGGTCTGCCGCGTCTCGCCGCTGACCTCGGCCAGGGTGGCCTGGATCACCTCGCCGCGCCGGCGCCGCGCCGCCCAGTCAACCAGGCTGCCGTCGGGCTCCTCCAGCAGCAGGTTCTGGTAGCGCGGGTCCTGGCTGATCGGCTGGAAGCTGGGCGCCGCCCAGTCGTAGCGGCAGGACTGGCAGAGCCGCCCCTCGGAATCGGGGTGCACCTCCCAGAGGGTGACGCGCGAGACCTCGGTGGCCTGGCCCAGGCGGCGCAGCAGCTCGTCGCAGCCCTCGCGCCAGTCGGGGCTGGCGACGATGGCACGCGCGGCGAAGCCCACCGCATCCAGCATCGCGGTGCGGCGGGCAAGCTCGTCACTGGGGCCAGTGGTGGTCACAAGGCGGCAGCCTAGCGAAGCGCCGCGGCGCCGGGAACGGGCATTGCGGCCGCAGCCTCAGGCCGCCGGCGACTCCGGCGGCAGGGTGACCAGCTTCATGCCCTCGGCCGAGCCGGGCGGCACGGTCATGGCGCAGGCAACGCCCGGCAGCACGGCGAGGTCGTAGATCTCGCCCACCGCGCCATCGATGCGGAACCAGTCGACGCAGCTGCCCTTGGCCAGGTCGATCACCTGGATGCCGCACCAGGGTTCGCTGTCGCGCTGCTTCAGGCGCTGATCCAGCGCCAACCCCTCGAAGCGCTTGTAGCGCGGCTTCGACAGCCCGACGAAGGCGAGGTTGCCGTGGAAGGCCAGGCCGCGCAGGAAGCCCGGGCAGAAGACCTTGGGTTCGAAGCGGCCGGCCTCGAGGTCGACCACGCCCAACTCGCCGGTGCCGCTGTTCAGCAGCCAGAGCGCACCCTGGTGAAAGCGTGGCGAGTGCGGCATGGACAGGCCGTCGCAGACCACCCGGTTACCCGCCACCTCGACCACCACGCCGCCATCGGCGCGGCGGTCGCGCCAGCCGTCGATGGTGTCGGAGCGGCTGACCGCGGTGACATAGGCCGCCCGGCCGTCCTGCATCGCCAGGCCGTTCAGGTGGCAGCGATCCTCGTCCACCAGGGCCGAAATGAAGGACGGGCGCCACAGCGGCTGGAAGGAGTGACGCTCCGACACCGTCGCCAGGCAGTTGTAGCGTGTGTTGACGAAAACCGGCCGGTCGTCGGCGTCGATGCCGAGATCGTGGGCGTCGAGCTCCCCCGTCATCTGGATGCTGCGCGCGACATAGCAGGCATCGAAGGTGTGGTTGATCCACTGCCCGGCGGTCAGCACGTTGCGCAGCCGCAGGATCTGGAAGCCGGCGGAGAGCGCCAGGTCGCCCTGGGCATCCAGCGCCAGGCCCATCGGCTTGACGAAGCCGGCCTGGTGCAGGTGCGCGCCCTTGGCGTCGCGCCCTAGGCAATAGAGCAGCCCCGACTGGTAGGAGGTGAAGGCCAGGGCGATGCCGAGCTGCGCCAGGCGCGCGATCAGCCCGCCGGAGAAACTGTAATCGACCTTCGCCGCCTCCGCCGCCGGCGTCGCCGCCGACTCGCTATCCTCGCTCATGCTGTCGCTGCCCCCTGCCACGCACCTTCTTAGCGCGATCTGGTTCTTAGCGCGATCTGGCGTTCTGGGGAATCAGCGACAGCTCGCGGCCAGCCCGTGGCCTCCAGCCCGAAGCCGACTGCGACGCTGGTGCCGCCGGCGGTGTCACGCATCAGGCTTCAACTGCACCCGGCCGGGAGAGCCCCGGCGGGCCAGGCTTGACAGCGCCCCCGGCGGACCGCAGGACAGGCGCGACGCAGCGTCGGGAGACGGGCCCCATGAAGTTCCTCAAAGTCGAGACACCGCAGCTGCCCGAGCGGGCGGTTTACGACTATCTGCTGCGGGACTACAGCCTGCCCGGCAGCCTCACCCGGCTGGAGGGCGAGCGCGACCAGAACTTCCGCCTGACCGAGCCCGAGGGCCGGCGCTGGGTGGTGAAGGTGGTGAATCCGGAGGAGCCGCCGGCCATCGTCGACTGTCAGCTGCGCGCGTTGCTGCACCTGGAGGCGGTGGATCCCGGCCTGCCGGTGCCACGCGTGCGCCGCACGCTGGCCGGTGCGACCTCGGGCCTGCTGGCGACAGCCGACGGCGAATGGCAGGTGATCGTGCTATCCTACCTGCCGGGCGAGATCATCGGCGACCGCGTGCTGTCGGCGGCCGAGCTGGAAGCGGTCGGAGCGCTGGTGGCGCGGCTGGGCAAGGCGCTGCGCGGCTTCGCCCATCCGGCGGCGCTGGAGCGCGCGCTGCTGTGGGATAACCGCGAGGCGCCGCGCCTGCGGCCCCACCTTGGCGCCTTCGCGACCGAGGCGGAGCGAAAGATCGGCGCGGCTGTGCTCGATAGCTTCGAGGCCACGACCCTGCCGCGCCTGGCGGCGCTGCGCGCCCAGGTGATCCACGGCGACGCGCATCCCTTCAACCTGCTGATGGCGGAGGGCCAGCTCAGCGGCGTCATCGACTTCGGCGACATCCTGCATGGCCCGCTGATCCAGGACCTGGCCAACGTCGCCGCCGACTTCCTGCGCCTGGACCAGGACCCGGCCGAGACCCTGGCAGCCTTGACCCGCGGCTATCGTCGCGTGACGCCGCTGGAGGAAGCCGAGCTCGAGCTGCTGCTGCCGATGGCCGAGGTCCGCCTGCTGCAGACACCGTTGATCCACCGCATCCGCAGCCAGGGCGGCACGCCGGTCGACGGCTACCTGCCGCTCTTCTCGCAGCGCTGCCTGCCGCTGCTGACGCGCTTCCGCGACCCGGCCGAACGCGCCCGCCTGACCGCGGCGATCCGCTTCGCCGGCGCGCTGCCGGCCAGGGTCCAGGCTGAGGACGCGGAGGTCCCGGCGCTGCTGCAGCGGCGTCGCGGCGCCATGGGCGAGAAGATGTACCTCTTCTACGATCCGCCGCTCCACCTGGTGCGGGGCGAGGGCGTGTGGCTGACCGATGCCGCCGGGCGGCGCTACCTCGACGGCTACAACAACGTGCCCTCGGTCGGGCACTGCCATCCCGCCGTGGCCGAGGCCATCGCCCGCCAGGCGCGCCGCCTCAACACCAACACGCGCTACCTGACCGACCAGACGCTGGACTATGCCGAGCGCCTGGCGGCCAGCGCCGGCCCCGGCCTCGACGTGGTGCTTTTCGTCAACAGCGGCAGCGAGGCCAACGACCTCGCCTGGCGCATGACCAAGGCGCTGACCGGCCATCGCGGCGGGCTGGTGATGGACTTCGCCTATCACGGCATCACCGATGCCATCGATGCCTTCTCGCCGGCCAACGATCCCAAGGGGCGCATCCAGCCACACATCCGCACGCTGCCGGCGCCTGACGGCTACCGCGGCACCTACAAGTACGGCGAGGCCGACCTGGGCCCGCGCTATGCCGCGCTGGCCGAGGCGCCGATCGCCGAGCTGCAGGCGCAGGGCCTGGGCGTCGGCGCCTTCATGCTGGACAGCGCCTTCATGACCAACGGCATCCTGCCGCCGGTGCCGGGCTATGTCGCCGGCGTGGTGCAGCGGGTGCGCGCCGCCGACAGCCTCTTCATCGCCGACGAGGTGCAGTCGGGCTTCGGGCGCATGGGCACGCACTTCTGGGGCCACCGCCACCATGGCGTCACGCCCGACTTCATCACCATCGGCAAGCCGGCTGGCAACGGCCACCCGGTCGGCGTGGTGATCACCCGGCGCGAGCTGCTGGCGCGCTTCCTGGAGGACTCGGCTTTCTTCTCCACCTTCGGCGGCAACAACGTCTCCTGCGCCGCCGGCCTGGCGGTGATGGAGGTGGTCGAGCGCGAAGGCCTGGTGGAGAACGCTACCACGACGGGCGAGCTGCTGCGTGCCGGCCTCAAGGGCCTGATGGCGAAGCACGCCATCCTGGGCGAGGTACGCGGCATCGGCCTGGCCACCGGCGTCGAGCTGGTGCGCGACCGCGCCACGCTGGAACCGGCAGCGAGCGAGACCAAGCGTCTGATCAGCCTGATCCGCGACGAGGGCCTGCTGGTCGGCAGCGAGGGCGTGCTGGGCAACGTGCTGAAGATCCGCCCGCCGCTGGTGTTCCAGCCGGCGCACGCCGCTATCGCCGTCGCCGCCATCGACCGCGCCCTGGCAAGGCTCTAGTCTAGGGCATGGCCATCAACGACCCACGCCCGCCGCGGCTCGCGGTGCTGATCGACGCCGACAACACCACGCCCCGCCTGGTCGACGGTTTGTTTGAGGAGATCGCCAAGCTGGGCGAGGCCAGCGTGCGCCGCATCTATGGCGACTTCTCCGGCACGCGCCTGAAGGGCTGGGCCGACGTCATGCCGCGCCACGCCATCCTGCCCTACCAGAACTTCGCAAACACCACCGGCAAGAACGCTTCGGACATCGCGCTGGTGATCGACGCCATGGACCTGCTGCACAGCGGCCGGGTCGAGGGCTTCTGCCTGGTGTCGTCCGATAGCGATTTCACCCGGCTGGCGGCGCGGCTGCGCGAGCAGGGCGTGGCGGTCTACGGCTTTGGCCGGCAGACCACGCCCGGCTCCTTCCGCCAAGCCTGCCACCGCTTCATCTTCACCGAGAACCTGGGGCCGGGCGAGACCAGCTCGCCTGAGGCGCCGGCGCCGGCGAAGAAGCCGCGGCCCGCCGACGCCTTGCCGCTGCTGCGCAAGGCGATCGAGCAGATGGAAGGCGACGAGGGCTGGGTGGCGCTGGGCGCCTTCGGCCAGCGCGTCACCAGCCTGGCGCCGGATTTTGACCCGCGCAGCTACGGCCTGGCCAAGCTGTCCGACCTGGTGGAGCGCAGCGGCGCCTTCGAGATCGACCGTGGCGAGGGGCGCAACCTGCGCATCCGCCTGAAGTCCGAGGCCGAGCCCGAAGCCAGCGAAGCGCCAAAGCGCCGCCGTCGCACCCGGCGCTGAGCGCCGGCAGCCGATGTTCGAGGCCGTCACCCGCGACCAGGCCGCCATCCTGATCATCCTGGTGGCGACCTTCGGGCTGTTCCTGTGGGGTCGCTGGCGGCATGACATGGTGGCGATGGGGGCGCTGCTCGCCTGCGTCATCGCCGGCGTGGTACCCGGCGCCGACGCCTTCCTGGGATTCGGCCATCCGGCCGTCATCACCGTCGCCTGCGTGCTGGTGTTGAGCAGCGGATTGCAGTCGTCGGGCGCGGTGGACCGCCTGATGCGCGTCGTCCTGCCCAAGTCGGCGGGACCGGTGGTGACCACCGCCGCATTGACCGGCCTGGCGGCGCTGTTGTCGGGCTTCATGAACAACGTCGGGGCGCTGGCGCTGTTGATGCCGGTCGCCCTGCAGGTCGCCAGCCGGCAGCAGCTGCCGCCCGGCAAGGTGCTGATGCCGCTAGCCTTCGGGTCGATCCTCGGCGGCATGACCACCCTGATCGGCACGCCACCCAACCTGATCGTCGCCAGCTTCCGCGCCGCCGCGACCGGCGAGAGCTTCGCCATGTTCGACTTCACTCCGGTCGGTGCCGCGGTGGCCCTCACCGGCATCGTCTTTGTCGTGCTGTTCAGTCGGTGGCTGGTGCCGACGCGCCAGCGCAGCGGCGCCGAGGGATTCGAGACAGGTGCCTACCTGACCGAAGCTCGGATCGCCGCCGGCAGCAAGGCCATCGGCATGACGCTGCAGGAGATTGAGGCGGTCCTGACCGAGGCCGATGCCCAGGTGATCGGCCTGATCCGCGACGAGGCTCGGATCCCCGCCCCCAGTCCCTTCCGCGAGGCTCGGCAGGGCGACATCCTGGTGATCGAGGCGGAGCCCAAGAGTCTCGCCACCGCGCTCGCCTCGCTCGGGCTGGCTCTCGAAGAGGCGGTGAGCGAGGAGGAGGCTCCACTTTCGGACAAGGACAGCGCCAAGGCGGCCAAGGCTGAGGAGACGGAAGACCCCGGCGGGGCGATCCGCTCCAAGGAGGTGCTGCTGATGGAGCTGGTGGTGCTGCCGCGCTCCCGCTTCGTCGGCCGCTCCGCCAGCGACATGCAGCTGCGGCGTAGCTTCGGCATCAACCTGCTCGCGGTGTCGCGCCAGGGGCAACGCTCGACCTCGCGCCTGCGCGTGATGGCGATCCGGGCCGGCGACGTGCTGCTGATGCAGGGCAGTGCCGAGGCCTTGCGGGATTTCGCCCAGCAATTCGACTGTGTGCCGCTGGCCGAGCGCGCGCTGCGGATTCCTGATGCCGGACGGGCCTTGACGGCGGGGGCGATCATGGCGCTCGCAGTGGCGGCCGCGGCCTCCGGCCTGTTGCCGGCAGCGGTGGCCTTCGCCGCCGGCGTGCTGGCCTTCATGGCGCTGCGCGTGGTGTCGCCCCGCAACGTCTACAGCGCCGTCGACTGGCCGGTGGTGGTGCTGCTGGGGGCGCTGATCCCGGTGGCCCATGCCATGGCCAGCAGCGGCGCCGCCGAACTGATTGCCGGGCTGCTGCTCCAGGACATCGCCCAGGGCGATCCGGTGATCGCCTTGGCCCTCATTCTGGTGGTCACCATGACGCTGTCCGACTTCATGAACAACGCAGCCACCGCCGCGGTGATGGCACCCATCGCCATGACCAGCGCGACGCAGCTGGGCGCCAGCGCCGATCCCTTCCTGATGGCCGTCGCCATCGGCGCCTCCTGCGCTTTCCTGACGCCGATCGGCCACCAGAACAACACCATGATCCTGGGTCCTGGCGGCTTCCGCTTCGGCGACTACTGGCGGCTGGGGCTGCCGCTGGAAGTGATCGTGGTCGCCGTCGCCGTGCCGCTGCTGCTGCTGGTCTGGCCGCTCTAGCGCCGCTAGACCGCGGTACCGACCAGGGCGCCGATGCCGGCGGTCGCCGCCATGGCCAGCGCGCCCCAGAAGCTGACGCGCAAGGTCGCCGGCAGCATCTTGGCGCCGCCAGCCCGCGCGCCGACCGCCCCGAGCAGCGCGAGAAACGCCAGTGAGGCCGCCGATACCAGCGGCACCAGCCAGCCGGCCGGCGACACCACCACCATCAGCAGCGGCATGGCCGCGCCGACCGAGAAGGTCGCCGCCGAGGTCAAGGCCGCCTGGATCGGCCGTGCCGTCACGACCTCGGAGATGCCGAGTTCGTCGCGCGCGTGGGCGCCCAGCGCATCCTTCGCCATGAGCTGCTCAGCCACCTGGCGCGCCAGGTCGGGCTCCAGGCCACGCTCGACATAGATCGCCGCCAGCTCGGCATGCTCGAAGGCAGGTTGCGTGCGCTGCTCCTCGCGTTCGCGCGCCAGGTCGGCGCGCTCGGTATCGGCCTGTGAACTGACCGAAACGTATTCGCCCGCCGCCATCGACATGGCGCCGGCGACCAGCGCGGCGATGCCGGCGATGAGGATGCTGCCGGGCGTGGCGGCCGAGGCGGCGACGCCGACGATCAGGCTGGCAGTGGAGACGATGCCGTCGTTGGCGCCCAGCACCGCGGCGCGCAGCCAGCCGATGCGCTGGACCAGATGGCTTTCGCGATGCCGCAACAGGCGCTTGGGGTCGGTCGGGGCGCGGGCGGTCATGGGGCTACCAACCTCCCAGGCGCCAGTCCTGGAACCAGGCATGCAGGCCGTCGTGCGGCTGGTTGAGGCCAGCCGGCTCCAGCCAGCCCTGCCAGGCGCCCGTCGCCGCCGCCACGCCGTCGAGGTGCGGGCTCCAGCGCAGCGCCACGCCGTCCATCCAGTCGGCCAGCGGCGTGGCCCCCAGCAGCAGCGCGACCAGAGTACCGGCAAGCACCATGGCGACGGCCGCTCGCAACGTCTGCGGCTGAGCCGCCCGCGTGATGTCGACCTCGTCGTGGTGGCGTTCGAAGGCGCGATTGCTGGGGGCGCTGGTCATGTCGGGGCCTCTAGAACTGGAAGTAGATGAAGGGAGCGACGCCGTCCGGCCCCAAGGCGTCGACCAGCACAATAGCAGAGCCGACGCCGGCGCCGAACAGCCAGGCCGGCAGGGCGGCCAGGCGGTTGGCGGCGCTCTCCACCGCGCGGTCGGGCAGCGCGTGGAACGACAGGCCGAGCAGGATCAGCAGCACGACGAAGGGTGTCGCCAGGGTCAGCGGCAACTCCAGCTGGGCGAAGCCGGCGAGGAAGGTCCAGGCGATCTCGAAGCTCTCGGCACGGAAGAAGATCCAGGCCAGGCAGACCAGGTGGAACACCACCAGGATGCCCAGCGCCTGCGCCCAGCGGGGCGCCGTGGCGTAGCGCTTCGCCCAGCCGCTCGCCCGTTCGATCACCAGCGCCAGTCCATGCAGCAGGCCCCAAACGATGAAGGTCCAGGCGGCGCCGTGCCAGATGCCGCCCAGCAGCATGGTGATCATCAGGTACAGGTCGGCGCGCCGTGGCCCCTGGCGGTTGCCGCCCAGCGGAATGTAGAGGTAGTCGCGCAGCCAGCTCGACAGACTGATGTGCCAGCGCTGCCAGAACTCGCGCATGGCGCGCGCCCGGTAGGGGCGGTCGAAGTTCTTCTGGAAGTTGAAGCCGAGCAGCAGCGCGACGCCGATGGCGAT
Source organism: Rhodospirillales bacterium (assembly GCA_038363005.1). Taxonomy (GTDB): domain Bacteria; phylum Pseudomonadota; class Alphaproteobacteria; order Kiloniellales; family JACOMY01; genus JAKOWB01. Next base: position 14,046 of record JBBQBI010000012.1, on the reverse strand, counting down.
GTCGCTGTAGGCCGAGAAGTCGCAGTAGATCTGCACCGCGTAGCCGTAGGCCGCCGCCAGCAGGTCGAGTGGCCCATAGAAGATCGGGTCGAGGAAAACCTGGTCGACGATCTCGGTCGCCAGGTAGTTGGCCAGCACCACCTTCTTGAACAGGCCGATGACGATCAGGCAGCAGCCCAGCACCGCGTAGACGCGGTTGGGTTCGGCCGGGCGCTGCAGCTGCGGCAGGAAGTCCTGCGCGCGCACAATGGGGCCGGCGACGAGCTGCGGAAAGAAAGAGATATAGAGGATCAGGTCGAGCGGCGAGCGCGTCGCCGGCAGCACGCGGCGCTGCACGTCGACCAGATAGGAGATGCCCTGGAAGGTGAAGAAGGAGATGCCGACCGGCAGGATGATCTCCAGAAACGGCAGCTCGCGCTCGATGCCGAGGTCGAGCAGCAGGCCGTTCAGGCTCTCGATGAAAAAGCCGTAGTACTTGAAGTAGCCCAGCACCAGCAGATTGATCGCCACGGCGATCAGCAGCAGGCGGCGGCGCACCTCGTCACGCGTGGCACCGGCGATGGCCAAGCCGGCCGACCAGTTCAGCAGCGAGGAGCCCGCCAGCAGGAAGCAGAAGCGCCAGTCCCAGTAGCCGTAGAAGACGTAGCTGGCGACAACCAGCAGCAGCTTGCGCAGGGTTGGATGGCGTCGCGCCGCCCAGGCGGCGGCGAAGACGATCAGGAAGAACAACCCGAAATCCAGGGTCGGAAACAGCATCCGCCTTCAGCCCCCGGGCCGCCCGCCGCCACCAGGCGTCAGGATCTGGCCGCCCCTGCCCGCCAACCCGCGTACTGCTGCATCAGCAGGTCGAAGAAGACCCGCGCCGAGTACTCATAGCCCTCGTCGCGCAGATGCACATGGTCCTTCCAGGCCAGCGGCGGATCCTTCAGGAACCAGGCGTGCATGCCGCAGGCGCCGCCCATCAACTCGCTCCAGTCCCAGAAGAAGAGGCGCTCGGCCGCGGCCACTTCGCGCTGCACCAGGCGCACCACCTCGAGGTTCGGCGGCGGGTGCCAGCGGCAGACCGACCCCTGCGGCTTCTTGAGCGCCAGGATGTCGCTGTAGGATTGCAGCTCGGCCGGCGTCAGCGGGGCGCAGATATCGTTGAAGGGCTCGTCGTCGGCGCAGCCACGCAGGTGGCGATTGCCGTCCGGCGGCCCGATGATGGCGATGGCGGCGCCGGGCGCCGCCGCGCGGATCTGCTTCAGCTCGTCACGGAACAGCGCGCGATAGCCCTCGGCCGTCCAGTCGTTGTCGAAGCCTTCGTTGGTGCCGAAGGCGATGATCACCAGGTCGGGCCGCCGCAGCGCCAGCTGTGCCCGCCAGGTCTCCGCGTCCATGCGGTCGAAGATGTTGATCGAGGCACCGATCACGCCGTCGTTGTCCAGCACCACGCCGGGACGCGCCGCCTCTACTGTCCAGTCGAGCAGCGCCACCGGCTTCTTGTCCAGCGTGCGCACCGTGAGCTGGCGTGACGCCGGCGGGACCGGCAGCTCCACGCGCTCTGCCTCTGGATAGCCTCCGGCGGTGTCCAGCAGCGCCACCACCTGGCCGTCGACCGAGACCTCGATGCGGCCGCCGTTCGGCTGACGCAGCAGCGTGAGCGCGGCATGATCGAATCCAGTGACGCTGGTCAGCGTCATCTCCTCGTTGGCCTTGGTCGCCTCGATGCGATAGCCGGCCAGGCCGTAGAAGCCCTCGGTCTTGCGCGACAGGCTGCTGAAGCCTTCCCAGCCCTTGCTCTGCACCACCTCGACGCCGCGTGGTTCATAGTACTTGAAGGGTCGGCCGGCCGGCAGGAAGCCGCGCCCGGCGTCGCCGAAGCGGGCCTGCAGCAGGCTGCGCAGCTGGCCGGAGAAGTCGTCGCCCGCCGTGTGGCTGTCGCCCAGCATGACGACGCGCACCGGCTCGCTGCGCTGCTGTGACTCCAGCTTGTCGAGATCTTCGAAGAAGGGCACCAGGCTGGCCGCCGGTGCGTGCGCAGCGGTCTGCGGCCCCGGCCCGGGACGCGCCGTCTCGACGCAGGCGGTCGGCAGCAGCAGCAGCGTCCAGCCGACCAGCAGCCCGGCGGCGCGGGCGGTCCAGCGGCGCTTCATTGCGTGGCGTCGGCCTGCAGCAGGGGCAGTGTCGTGGCCATGCTGGTCAGCACGGCCCGGCCCAGCAGGTCATAGCCGGTGGAGGTGAAGTGAATGCCGTCGTTGGCACGCATCATGCGGCTGCGCCCGTTCTCGTCCGGCAGATAGGTGGAGAACTCGCCGTTCTCGTCGGCGGTCAGCGCCCAGGTCGGAATATAGGTGACGCCCTCGGCCGCGGTGATGGCAGCGAAGAACTCGTTCAGCATCTTGGCGTGATCGGCGTGCGAGCTGGCCCGCATGATCGGCAGTCCGACCCAGTAGGTCGGCACGGCGGCGCCGACCAGCGCGGCCATGAGGCCGCTGAGGCGCGCCTGATACTCGACCTTCCAGGCCTCGGAGCCGTAGCCGACGCGCTTGCCATCGGCACGCTCCATCGGCAGCTGGTCGTTGATGCCGACGGCGAAAACCACGGCGTCGACCGGCTGCTCCGCGATCACGCTCTCCACCTCTTTCGGCCAGTCGTAGAAGCCCGGCCGGCAGATGCCGCTGGAGCGCTTGGCGTCGTTGACGATGTCGAAGCGCGGGTCGCGCTGCAACGCGCGATAAAGCGAGCCCCAGAGACCTTCGGCCAGACTGTCGCCCATGACATAGATGGTATAGACGCCGTCCTGGGTGCGGTCGCCAAGCGCCACGGGCGCCATGGCGGGGGGCGCTGCCGGGACGCCGCCGTCGCCGCCGGTACCCGGCGGCAGGACCGCCGGTGGCGACGATTCGAGTGCCGGCGGAAGTGCGTCTGCCAGGACCGGATTGCCGGCCCCGCCGCAAGCGAGGGAAAGGACCAGCAGGGCCGGGGCAAACTGCGCCCAAAGTCTGTGTCGAGGTGAGCGCAAGACCCGTTTGTCCACTGAAATCGCCCGCAGGAAGCGACCGTCAGACTAGGCGGCCAGGCCAAGAGAATCAAGCAGTTGCTGGCTATCGAGCGGTGCCATTGCGCCTCTTCGCCACGCTATCTAAGGTTGGCGCGACAGGCTCCATAGACTGGCCGGGGCGCAACCCTGCGCCTGGGAGCCAAGGGGGGCCACACGTTGTCCCGGGACCGCATCGAGCAGGCCTTGCTAGAGAACTGGACGCGCCTGTTCGGCTTTGCCCTCAGCCTGACCGGCGAGGCCGAGGCGGCGCGCGACCTGCTGCAACTCGGTGCGCTGCAGGCGCTCGCCGCGCGGCACCAACCGGACGAGGCGGGCGCGCTGCGCGCCTGGTTGTTTCGCATCCTGCGCAACGCCTGGATCGACCAGCACCGGCGCGCGGCCGTCACCGCCAGGGGCCAGGCCGCCATCGCGCCTGACGAGCCCGAGGTCTGGCACTACGATGATCGGCTGATCGCCGAGATGACACTGCGCGAGGCCGTGGAGCGCCTGGAGCCGTTGCATCGCGAGATCATCGCGCTTATCGATATCGCCGGTTTTCGCTATCGGGAGGTCGCCGCGATCCTGGACATTCCCATCGGCACGGTGATGAGCCGCGTGAGCCGGGCGCGTTTGGCGCTGCTCGACGCGATCGGCGGCAATGTCCATCTGCTCGAAGCAGCGCGGCGGAGGCCCTCGTGACGATCGACTGGCAGACGCTCAATGCCTATGTCGACGGTGAACTGGCGCCAGGCGAGGCCGCCAGGGTGGCGGCGGCCATGGCGCGGCAGCCGAAGCTGGCCGCCCGCGTCGCCACGCTCAGTCGCCTGAAGGCAGTGGCCAACGAACTGCAACCACCGCTGGCGGCGCCGGCGCCGCCCCTGCCCCCGCGCCGCGCCCCGACGACCCGACAAGGCTTGGCGCTTGCTGCCGCCGCACTCGCGGCCGTGGCCATCCTGGCGCTCTGGTTCTGGCCAGCGTCCGCGCCACCGGGGCCGCTCTGGCTGGATAGCGCCGTCACCGCGCACCTCGAGTGGCTGGCGCGCACGCCGGAGGGGGACGGCGGCGCACCGCAGCCGGTCGCGCTCGACCAGACAGGCACCGCCGGAATCCCGGACCTGTCGGAAGCCCATCTGACGCTTGTCTATGTCAACCTGGTCCCCGGCAGGGGCCAGGGCCACGGCCTGCAGCTGGGCTATCGCGGCATCCACGGGTGCCGGGTCAGTTTGTGGATCGCCGAGGCGACGGCCGGCCTGGGCGAGACGCCGGCCGCGGTGGGCGCCACCGACGTGGCCGGCTATGCCTGGCGTGTCGGGGAGTCCGGCTTTGCCCTACTGGCGCGCGGCATGGATCCCGATCGGCTGCGGCTGCTGGCCACGACCGTCGCCCGGATGACCCGGCAGGGCCAGGAGCAGGATGCCGAGACCCGCATCGCCCTGCGGCAGACGACACAAACCGGCGCGCCCTGCTCCACCTGACGGCGACGGCGCGGCCGAGGGAATAAAATCGGCACCGCCTGCGTCTCTTCTTCAATGGTCGGACTGCGCCTCGCGTCGCGGGGACCCAAAGGGCCGACCCTGAGGGAGGAACAGCCATGCTCAACAGACGACAGGTGCTGGATGGGGTCGGCCGCAGCGCGCTGCTGCTGGGGGCCGCCAGCCTGCTGCGACCCAGTCTCAGCTGGGCCGAGGGCGCGCCGGTCTCGCCGGGCGTGCCGGCTGGTACGGCCGCGAGCGCCGTGCTCGACGCGCTGCCTGGCAAGAAGCCGCTGATCAAGCTGAGCTACCGGCCGCCGAACTATGAGACGCCGCTGAGCTATTTCGACAGCGTGCTGACGCCGAACGACGCCTTCTTCGTGCGCTACCACCTTTCCTACATCCCCGAGGTCGACCTGCAGACCTGGCGCCTTCAGGTCGGTGGCGACGCGGCCGAGGGCATGGCGGAGTTCAGCCTGGCCGAGCTGCAGTCCGGCTTCGAGCAGGTCGAACTGGTCGCCGTCAACCAATGCTCAGGCAATCGCCGCGGCCTGTCGAACCCGCATGTCCAGGGTGTCGAATGGGGCTATGGCGCGATGGGCAACGCCCGCTGGAGGGGCGTGCGCCTGAGGGACGTGCTGAACAAGGTCGGGGTGAAGAAGGAGGCGCTGGAGGTGGCCTACAACGGCGCCGACAGCGGCGTCACCGATGCCACGCCGGACTTCATCAAGTCCATCCCGGCCTGGCGCGCGCTGGACGAGAACACGTTGCTGGCCTGGGAGATGAACGGCGAGCCGCTGCCGCACTGGAACGGCTTTCCCGTGCGCCTGGTCGTCGCTGGCTGGACCGGCACCTACTGGATGAAGCACATCACCTCCCTCGAGGTGCGCAGCCAGCCGCTTGGCGGTTTCTGGATGAACCCGGCCTACCGCGTGCCGAAGGGCAAGTTCCCGCTAGTCGACCGCTTCGTCTCGCAGGAGACTGACAGCAACACCCCGATCACCGAGATGGTGGTGAACTCGCTGGTCACCAATCTCTCGGACGGCAGCCAAGTCGCCGCCGACAAGGCGCTGGAGGTCAAGGGCCTGGCCTGGGACGGCGGGCGCGGCATCCAGACCGTCGAAGTTTCGACCGACGGCGGTCAGAGTTGGCGACTGGCGACATTGGGCGAGGATCTGGGCCGCTTCTCCTTCCGGCCCTGGAGCTTCGGCTTCACGCCAGCGGCCGGCGCACAGAGCGTGATGGTCAAGGCCACCAACGCCATCGGGTCCAGCCAGCCGCTGCAGGCGATCTTCAACGGCGCCGGCTATCACCACAACGCGGTGCAGGTGCTGAACCTGCAGTCCGCTTGAAGGGGGAGGACACCATGCGAAACCTGATCGCGCTCGCCATCCTGTCGTTCGCCCTTCCGGCCGCCGCCGGCGAGGAAGAGATCGTGCTGAAAGACGGCGCCGGCCTGGAGCTGGTGGAGAACAATTGCGCCGCCTGCCACAGCCTGGACTATGTGCAGATGAACTCACCCTTCCTCGACGAGAAGAAGTGGGAGGGCACGGTGAAGAAGATGATTGAACGCTATGGGGCGCCGATCGCCGCCGACGATGTGGCCGGCATCATCGCCTATCTGACCGCCAGCTATGGACCCTAGCAGCGGCCGTCGCGCCGGTTAGCCCTGGCCCCTGTCGACGCCTTCACTAGGCGCCGCCAGGGTGCCAGCGGCGCTGCGACGATCAATTGGGGACCGTGTTGACCTGGCCGCTGAACAGCTTCAACAGCGGTCCGGGGCTGGGTGCGGGCGCGGGTGCGGGCGCTGCGGCGATGGCTGCAAGCCTTTCAGCGCGCTGCAACACAGGCTTGCGGTACAGAGTCTTGGCCATGGATAGTCCCTTCCGATCACGATCCTCACGCTAGCAATTCCTGCGGCCCGGTGCCAGCGCAGGTCAGTCATGCGTGGGGTCTGTCAGCTTCTGGTCAGCTACCGCGCGTTGTCTTGGGTGCAACGGTCCTGGCAGGAGCCCCTCCAGCCCGTTTGCCTTGGACCTGGAGGTCGCGCATGCCGCTAGAACACATTCATCCCATGATCGTGCATTTCCCCATCGTGCTGGTGGTTCTGGCGCTGCTGGCGGACATCGCCAACATGCTGTGCCGGCGCAGCAGCGGACTGCGCAATTCGCTGTCGGCCAGCGGGATGCTGTTCGCCGCGGGGGCCGGCCTGATGGCGATCCTGGCCTTTGTCTTCGGCGACATGGCCTATGATATCGCCGTCGAGCGCGGCATCTCGGCCGATCTGCTGGAGACGCACGAGGGCTGGGGAACCATGACGGCGGCGGTGGTCGCGGTGATCGCCGCGATCCGCGTCGTGATGTGGTGGCGCCAGGTGCCGTCGGTCGGCGCCTACCGGCCGATCGCCGTTGCACTGTCGCTGGTCGCCGTCGTGATGGTGCTGGGCACCGCCTACTACGGTGGTGACCTGGTCTATGGCCACGGCGTCAACGTGATGCCGGCCGCGCAGTAACCGGCACTCCTGCTTGGGTTCAGCGCTATCGGCCCCCGGGGCCGATAGCGCGAGGGTCGCGACGGCGCTGGGCTGCCCCGGCAGCCCAGCGTTGGCCGCGGATCGCTATCGCCGCGCCGCGATCAGGCTGGCCGGCCGGCCGCCATTGCGCCGATGCCGGCGCTTGCGGCACCATCGCGCCCATCGCGAGATAGGCGGATGCCCATGACCAAGCTGTTTCACCTGTTCCCGCTGACCGTGTTCCAGTCCAGTGTCACGCCGGAACCGGCGGAGCGGACCGCGATGATCCAGGCGATCGTCGACATGGGGCAGGACCGGATTCGCCAGAAGATCCCCGGCACCTCCTGGACCGGCGATCTCAACGGCCACGAGCTGCTGCACAACGATCCGCGCTTCGCCGGGCTCTTCGCGCGCTTCGCCAAGCCGCTGCACGACTACCTGGAGGTCTTCCGCATCGACCAGCAGAAGATGCGGCTGCACTTCACGCGCTCCTGGGGCACGCTGTCCCGGCGCGGCGACTCGACCCAGGCCCACAGTCATCTGCAGTCGCACATCAGCCTGGTCTACTACTTGGCCAAGCCGGCGGATTCGAGCGGCATCTCCTTCATCGACAAGGAGGCGCCTAACCAGTTCGCCCCCAACCTGTTCAACAACACCATGGTGGCGGCCGGCGTGCTGCGCGAAGTGCAGCAGTTCAATGCGCAGAAGATCTATCTGGAGCCGCAGCAGGACGACGTGCTGATCTTTCCGTCGCGGGTGCTGCACGAGATCCCGCCCAACCGCAGCGATGGCCTGCGGGTGTCCATCGCCTGTGATATTGTCGCCACGGTGCGCGACAGCGCCGGCCTGGAGTATCTGCTGCCCGGCCCGGAATCCTGGAAGCCGGTGGAACCGATGCGCGGCGGCTGATGGTCGAGATCTTCTACAACGGCAGGCGGCTGCAGGCGCGCGAGGGCGACAGCGTCGCGACGGCGCTGTGGCGCCACGGCATCCGCACCCTGGCCGCCACCCGCAAGCGCCACCGGCCACTAGGCTATTCCGGCAGTTTCCTGCAGGGCGTGCTGGCCGAGGTCGACGGCACGCCGAATGTCCGGCTGGACCAGCTGCCGGTCCGGCCCGGCCTGCGGATCGTCCGACAGAATACCTGGCCCGGGCCTGGGTTCGATCTGTTGAAGCTGTTCCGCCTGCTGCCGGCGCGCTGGGTGCGCGGCGGCTTCGAGCATCCGCGCCTGCTGCCCAGCGGCACCCGGCGCTTCGCCGCCTGGGAGCGGCTGCTGAGCTTCCTGGCCGGCGAGGGCCGCTTGTCGCTGGAACTGCCGGCCACGCCGGTGATCCCCGGCAGCCGGCGGCGCGCCGACGCCGTGGTGGTCGGCGGCGGTCCCGCCGGCCAGCGCGAGGCGGCGGCCCTGGCCGGCGCTGGCCGGACGGTCCTGCTGATCACCCGGGGCAGCGCGCCGGCGATTCCCGGCGTCGAGCTGCTGGCCGGTTACGAGGTCTTTGGCGTCTACCGCGCCGGCCGGCTGGTCGCCGCCGCGCCGCTCGACCCAGCCGGCGCCGCCCTGGTCGTCGAGACCGCGGTCCTGGTGCTGGCGACCGGACGACGCTCCTGCCCGCCGCTGGTGCCGGGCAATGACCTGCCCGGAGTGCTGGATGCGCCGACCGCGCTCAAGCTGGCGACGCAGGGCGTGGACCTGGGCCCTGTCGTGGTCGTCGGCAGCGGCGACGAGGCGCGGCTGGCAGAGACGCTGGGCCGGCATGGCCAGCAGGTCGTCGCCGTGGCGCCGGTCGCGCCGCTGCGGCGCATCCTCGGTCGCCGTGAGGTGCGGGCGGTCGACATCGGCCAGCGGATCGCCTGCCGGACCCTGGTGCATGCCGGCCCCTGGATTGGCGATCCGAACCTGGCGTTCCAGGCCGCCGCCGATGGCCGCCTGCGGTTGCTGGCCGGTGCCTTGCCGCCCGGGGTGCGCCTGGCCGGCAGCGCCGCCGAGCCGGACGAGGCAGTGCATGTCGGCGCGCTCGCCGCGCTCAAGGGCGCCGCGGTCTGTCCCTGCATGGACGTCATGGCCGACGAGGTGCTCGACCTGGTTGCCAGCGGCATGACCCATGTCGAGGAGCTGAAGCGCCAGACCAGCTGCGGCATGGGGCCCTGCCAGGGCCTGCCTTGCTGGGAGCTGCTGCGCGCCCTGCTGGCCAAGGCCTCGGCGGGTGCGTTGGGCGACGACCGCCCCTCGCACCGCCCGCCGCGCCGCGCCCTGACCGTGGCCCAGGCCGCTGGCCTGGCCGACCTGGTGGAGCCGCAGTCATGACGCTGTCGGACGCCAGCCTGCGGCGGCGCATCGTCGTCATCGGTGGCGGCGTGCATGGCTTGGGCACCGCCTTCCACCTGGCCCGCCTCGGCTTCCGCCAGGTGCGCGTGGTCGACGCCGGCTATTTCCAGGGCGGCGCCTCCGGCCGCAATGGCACCCTGGTGCGCGGCGGCTTCGCCTCGCTCGAGTGGACCCAGCTCTTCGCCTTCTCCAACCGTCGCTGGCTGACGCTGTCGCAAAGCCTGGGCGAGAACGTCATGTTCACGCCGCGCGGCTATCTGATCGTGGCGCAGAGCGAGAAGACGCAGCAGCTGATCGAGGCCGCCGTGCCGCTGCACCGCTCGTGCGGCCTGCGGTCCGAGGTGATCGACCCGGCGCTGCTGAAGCGCCTGGCACCCTGCATGGACACCGCGACGGCACGCTCGGCCGTGCTGCTCAAGGACGGCGGCGTGGCGCCGCACCACGCGGTGATGAAGGGCTTCCTCAAGGCGGCCCGGCGCCTTGGGGTCACCGTCGACTACGGCAAGCCGGTCACCGCCATCGAACAGGACGGGCGGCAGGTCACCGCCGTGATCGCCGGCGGCGAGCGCCTGCCCGCCGACCTGGTGGTGCTGGCGGCCGGCGCGCAGTCGGCCACGGTCGCCGGCCTGGCAGGGCTGGAACTGGCCGCCTACCCGCAGCGTATCGAGGCCCTGGCGCTGGAGCCGGTGCGCCCGGTCCTGCGCCCAGCCATCGCCCTGCCCGACCGCCTCTGCTACCTGCACCAGACGGCGCGTGGCGAGATCGTTGGCGGCGCCGAGGTGGCGGAGACGCCGCAAGACACGCTGGCCACAGACCTGCCGGCGATGGCCGCCACGGCGAAGATCTATGCCGAGATGTTTCCCGCCTTCGCGCGGCTACGCATCCTGCGCCACTGGGCCGGCATGCTGCTGGCGACGCCGGACTGGGGACCGCTGCTGGGGCCGCATCCCGATCTCGACGGAGTCTGGGTGACCACCGGCTGGTCCTACGGCATCGCCGGTGCCGCCGGCACGACCGAGCTGATGGCGACCTCCATCGCCGCCGAGCGGCCGGACCCCTTGATCGCCCCCTTCGCGGTGGACCGCTTCCGGCGCGGCCAGCCGGTCGCCGAGGGCGCCATCGTGCTGGCCCCGGCGGGCGCGACGCACTAGGGACGCCGACCGGCGCAGGCCGCGATCGCCGTCAGTCGGCGGTAAGGCCGGTCACGCCGTCGCGGCGCCAGTGCAGCTTTGCCGGCTGACCCGCCAGCTGCTCCTTGGCCTCGAAGCTATAGGCACCGCCGTCGCGCGACAGCGTCAGTTCCCAGTCGCCGAAATGCAGTGCGCCGTCGGCGGCGATCTCGCCGGTGACCGTGCCGCTTTGCGGATGGCGGGCGCTGCCCTTGGCCCACCGGTATTCGAACACACCCTGCAGCGTCGCGCCGCTGGGCGCGCTGAGGATCAGGACGCAGTCGCCGATCAGACCGCCGTCCAGCACGTAGTTGCCCTCCCAGACGCCGACCAGGGCGGCGGCGTCCTGCGGCTGCAGCAGGATCCGGCCGGAGGCAGCGAGCTGCGTGGTGACCGCTGCCGCGCTGCTGTCGTCGGCGCGCGCGGTGGCTGTGAACAGCACCTGACACACGCCGGCGCCGAACGCGGCGAGCAGAAAGAAATCCCGGCAGCCCTTCCCCCATCCCATGGAAATGTCCCCCCAACCACCACCTGTTGAGCCAGTTCCCGCCCGGCGCCTTCCCGGAGGATGGCCGCGCGCCATTGTCCCGGCGCCGCTGACTCAAGGCAACGGCCTGAACATGGCGGTTGCCGGGTGTGCACCGGCGCGCCCTGGTGCGCCTGATGTAGGACGTTTGGCGGCATGACTTGTTGCTTGTGCGCTGTACACTCGTCATAGCGGCATTCAATTGCTGAGGGTCAAATGCTTGAGGATCTTGCGGTCCGATACATTGGACAATCCGAAAATAATCTTCGATTGATCGCCTACTGCGTCACAGTCTTAGGCGCGGCATTTGCGGGACTGTTCCATAGAAGCAACGCCCGGCTGCGCCGTGCACCATACTTTGCATACATCTGCATTCTTCTTCTTCTGAGCGTGGCAGCCCAAGTTGTTTGGCTTGGTTCGATCCCGGCCGTGAGAGGCGGCTACCTTTGGGTCTTTATGCTCGTAGATCTGGTCGTCGGTCTTGTCACCGGTTATGTGCTCGGGGTCATCGCTATGGCGAGGTCGCGCGACGCCCACGGTCACGCGCGCATGGCCTTTCTCGCGTTCATTCCCTTGGCAAACTTTTGGCTCTGGCTAGCACCATCCAGGAGCGAGGAGTCGCCCAACCGCGCGCCGACCATGCCGATCTTGTCCGGCGGTGCGGGCGTGCTGACCGGATCCATCTTCCTTGTCGCGTCCGTAGCACTGATTGTTTTCATACGTGTAGAGACACCGCAGATGGTGGCCGAGGCCGAGAGTGACCCTGCGATGCAGCAGACGGGCATCTTGGCATTGCTGAGAGGGCAAGGCCTTGAGGCGACGCTGCGTGAGTTGGCAGCCGAAGTGCCAAGTCAGCGCGTTGACGAGGCGACAACACTTCGGCGTGTCGAAGGCGACCACACGACGTTGCGATACATCTACGATGTATCAATTGATGTCGATGCGCTCTCGATCCCCATGCGCACGGCACTTGTCCAACAAAACTGCACCTATCAGGCCCTGCGTCCTGTGATCGAGGCAGGAGCCATGATCGAACACGTCTATCTGCGGCGGGATGGGTCTGTGATCGGGACTATAGCGATCACGCGCGATATCTGCGGGTTTTGACTCTTAGAGATCGGCGTTCCAGGGTCATTCAGCCCTCGTCGCGGTTGCCTCGGCCCGGCAAGCTGGCCGTCCGGCTCCGCTGTGCTCCGTCCAGGAGTGCTCTGGGCTTCTCCAGTTTCAGCCAACGCGCCCTAGCCGGGCCGCCCCAGTCGGGCCACCCCAGTCGGGCCACCCCAGTCGGGCCGCCCCAGTCGGGCCGCCCCGGGAAGCTGGCCGACTTCCCGGGGCACCCTTTCCCTCGTTGAAGTCAGTCGAGGTTGATCAGAGTGAAGGTCTCCCAGGGACCGATTTCGCCCCGGTTGGCGTAGACGCCGTCGCCGCCACCGCCTTCGGCGACCACGTATTGGCCGTTGCTGGCTTGAAGCGCGATCTTTCCGCTGCCGAGACTGACCATCGTGAAGGTCTCCCAGGGGCCGACCTCGGTCCGGTTTGCGTTCAGCGCGCCGCCACCGCCGTCGTCTGCGACCACGTAGTGGCCGGTCCAAGTAGCCAGAGCTACCTTGTTGCCGCCCAGGCGCACCACGGTCAGGGTTTCCCAGGGACCGATTTCACCCCGGTTGGCATAGAACTCTCTGCCGCCACCGCCCTCGGCGACGAGGAACTGACCGTTGCTGGCCTTCAGCGCGATGTGGGACCCACCGGGCTGCGGCAGGGGGCAGCCGGAAATGTGGACGTCGCCATCGACATCCCCATGGTTGGGAGTCGTGTTGAACTGGACGTTCAGGCTGCGGCTTTCCGCCGAGTGCTCAAGATGGCACTCGCCATTGGCGAAATCGTAAACCAAGGTCGGCCAGAAGAACTTCTCCATGCCGTCCTGCCACTTGTCCAAGTATTTCGACCCCATGCTCCGGATCGTCGAGTCCAGCATCACGATCTTCTTGAGCTTGTCGTTGGAGCAATCTCCCGCGCGCGAACAAGCCGAGGCCGATTCGAAGGGAGTCGAATTGGCCGACGACGCCGCGCCCAGTTCCCGGGTGCGCAGCAGGATGACGCCGCCACCGTTGTCGGTCCAGTCGAGGTCGATACCCATCGAGGAACCGGGGGGCAGCTTGTAACCCGCAACCCCGCCCTGCGAGGGGACGAGCTGTAGCCCGGTGTTGTCCATGTCGTGCGCGCAGTTCGGGCTGGGATTGTTGGCCTCCCCCGCGGCGTTGCAGCCCATGTTGGTGTAGACATACCAAGTGCACTGACTGGTATTGTAGACATGCCGCGTGCAGGCGATGCTATCAAGTGGAGCGACAACAGATAATCCTGCCGCGACTACAGTACATGATAGTATTTTAGTTAACCTTTCAGAGCAAAACATCTCCACTTTCTCCTACAGGGCATAGTTTGGATTCGTAAGAATCAAACGTTCGCCGAAAGTGCCCCAAACGACCGGCCGATATACAGAGCCTGCACATATTCGATCTGTGCGTAAAGATTGTTGTATTCTGGCTGTATTATTGCTCTATCAATAATTGTAGTCTATTTTTGATTTCTGCAGGCCCGGCGGGCACAAGCCACGCGCCAAGTGTGCGGAAGTTATTGAATTGGCGGAGGGAGAGGACTCGTCCACAAACTCGCTCGAAGTATGCCCCACATCCCGCCGGTACGCCCTCGTATTCGCAGGTGAATCTTCGCCTCCGCAGAACTTCTCTCTTCATGACCACGCGCCACTTCGTCCGGCGTTTGGCGCCCCGACCAGTCTTACCTTGATAGTATTTTCCACCCACGCCTTCGTCGTGTCGCAGTCAAACTTGCCAGAACGAAAAGGCACGAAAATGAAGGCAACATGCATGAACCAACTTGAACTGGCGGTGCGCTGGGGGATCAGCCATCGCACACCTGAGCGCTGGCGCTGGACTGGTGAGGGGCGGAAGTTCCTCAAGGTGGGCGGCCGGGTGGTCTACCGCTTGTGCGACGTCGAGG
>JBBQBI010000011.1:0-136114 GCA_038363005.1 Rhodospirillales bacterium | reverse complement strand
GGGCCTCTCGCCGGCCATCTCCATCGAGCAGAAGTCCACCAGCAAGAACCCGCGCTCGACCGTCGGCACCGTGACCGAGGTCTACGACTACCTGCGCCTGCTCTACGCCCGCGTCGGCACCGTCCACTGCTACAACTGTGGACGGCCGATCGCGGCACAGACGGTGCAGCAGATGGTCGACCGCGTGATGGGCCTGCCGGAGGGGACGCGCTTCTCGGTGTTGGCGCCGATCGTGCAGGAGCGCAAGGGCGAGTACAAAAAGGAACTCGACAACCTGCGCCGGCAGGGCTTCAAGCGCGTCAACATCGACGGCGAGCTGGTGGACCTGACCGAGGACCAGATCAAGCTCGACAAGAACAAGCTGCACACCATCGAGGTCTACGTGGACCGTCTGGTGGTGAAGAAGGACGCCCGGCAGCGCCTGACGGAGGCCATCGAGCTGTCGCTGCAGCTGGCCGACGGTATCGCCAAGGTCTCGCCGGTGATGCTCTCGGGGGAGATCGAGGGTGACACCAACGAGGACGGGGACATCGTCTTCTCGGAGCGCTTCGCCTGCATCGCCTGCGGGATCAGCTACCCGGAGGTGACGCCGCGGCTCTTCTCGTTCAACAACCCCCATGGCGCGTGCCCCACCTGTGACGGGATCGGGGCCAAGATGTTCTTCGACCCCGATCTCATCGTGCCCAACGAAGACTTGGCGCTGCGAGAGGGGGCGATCGAGCCCTGGGAGAAGCGCAACGGGCCCTTCTTCCAGCAAATCCTGGAGGCGCTGGCGGCGCACTTCAAGTTCGATATGACGCAGTCCTGGGTGCAGCTGCCGCAGGAGACGCGGGACATCATCCTCCTGGGTTCCAAGGGGGAGGAGATCGAGTTCTGGTTCGAGAAGAACGGGCGGCGGCACACCTACAAGAAAGAGTTCGAGGGTGTCATCCAGAACTTGGAGCGGCGCCTGTCGGAGTATGAGCGACGGCGGCGGGAAGAAGGGGCGGCGGGACAGGGCAGCGGGGACAGCTTCGAGGCGGCGTACGAAGAGTTCTCTCCCTACATGAACAAGTCGCCCTGTGAGGACTGCCAGGGAACGCGGCTGCGCAAAGAGGCGCGCTTCGTCAAGGTCGGCAACGTGGCGCTGCACGAGCTGACGGCGAAGGCGATCCGGGACACGCACAAGTTCTTCAAGGAGCTGGTGCTGACGCCGCGGCAGAAGGAGATCGCGGAGCGGATCTTGAAGGAGATCCAGGACCGGCTGGGCTTCCTGGTGAACGTGGGGCTGGACTACCTGACTTTGGACCGGACGGCGGCGACGCTGTCGGGGGGGGAAGCGCAGCGCATCCGGCTGGCGACGCAGATCGGCTCGTCTCTGGTGGGGGTGCTCTACGTGCTGGACGAGCCCTCGATCGGGCTGCACCAGCGCGACAACGAGCGCCTGCTGGGCACGCTGCGCCGGCTGCGCGACCTGGGCAACACGGTGATCGTGGTGGAGCATGACGAGGAGGCCATCCGCTCGGCCGACTACATCGTCGACATGGGACCTGGCGCCGGCATCCATGGCGGCCATGTCGTAGCCGCCGGCCGGCCCGACGCGGTGCTGGCCAATCCGGCCAGCCTGACCGCGCAGTACCTCACCGGGCTGCGGCAGATCGCTGTGCCGGCGCTGCGCCGCGAGGGCCACCCGGGGCAGCAGCTGGCCGTGGTCGGCGCGCGCGGCAACAACCTGCACAACGTGACCGCGGAGATCCCGCTCGGCACCTTCACCTGTGTCACCGGCGTCTCCGGCTCCGGCAAGTCGACCCTGATCATCGAGACGCTCTACAAGGCCCTGGCCCGCCGGCTGAACGGCGCGCGCGAGCATCCGGCCGAGCACGACGAGATCCGCGGCCTGCAGTTCCTCGACAAGATCATCGACATCGACCAGTCGCCGATCGGCCGCACGCCGCGCTCCAATCCCGCCACCTACACCGGCGCCTTCACGCCGATCCGCGACTGGTTCGCCGGCCTGCCCGAAGCCAAGGAGCGTGGCTACAAGGCCGGCCGCTTCTCCTTCAACGTCAAGGGCGGGCGCTGCGAGGCCTGCGAAGGCGACGGCGTCATCAAGATCGAGATGCACTTCCTGCCCGACGTCTACGTGCAGTGCGATGTCTGCAAGGGAAAGCGCTACAACCGCGAGACCTTGGAGGTGAAGTTCCGCGACCATTCCATCGCCGACGTGCTGGCCATGACGGTCGAGGAAGGCGTGAAGCTGTTCAAGGCGGTGCCGGCGATCCGCAACAAGCTGGAAACGCTGGCACGCGTCGGCCTGGGCTACATCCAGGTCGGCCAGGCCGCCACCACGCTGTCTGGCGGGGAGGCGCAGCGCGTGAAGCTGGCCAAGGAGCTGTCGCGCCGCTCCACCGGCAAGACAATCTACATTCTGGACGAGCCCACCACCGGCCTGCATTTCGAGGATGTGCGCAAGCTGCTGGAGGTGCTGCATGCCCTGGTCGACCAGGGCAACACCGTGCTGGTGATCGAGCACAACCTGGAGGTCATCAAGACCGCCGACTGGATTCTCGACCTGGGGCCAGAAGGTGGCGACGGCGGCGGCCGCATCATCGCCACCGGCACGCCGGAGGACATCGCGCGGGTGGCAGAAAGCCACACCGCGCATTTCCTCAAGCCCTACCTGCCAGCGACAAAGCGCAAGCGGGCCTGACGGCTACTCCATGTATCCAAGCTGCCGGTAGAAGCCCAAGGCGTCGTAGTAGTCGCCCTGATAGGCGATCAGGCCGTTCTGCAGGTTGATGTAGCTGACACCGAAGATCTGGAACTTGGCGCCCGACCCCTCGGTACCGTCGGCCCAGGGTCCCGTGTTGGTGCCGGAGAAGACCCATTCGAAGGCGACGTGGCCGGGGCTGGAGATCGGCGGGCCGCGCATCTCCCAAACCAGATCAGGCACCGCGGTCATGAAGGCCTGGATGATCTGCGCCTGGGCATCGGCCTTGCCGCTGACCGGCTCGCCGACCGAGGCGTCGTAGTAGAGGACGTTGTCGGTCATGAAGGCGGCGGCGGCCGCCGCGTCATGCGCGTTCCAGGCCGCGACGTAGCCCTTCACCACCTTCTCGCTGGCGAAATCCTGCGCCGTGGCCGGCGCCACCGACAGCAGGAGGAGCAATGTGAAACCGACGAAGACGCGCAGCATGGGACGGCTCCTTGACGGATGACGAGGGCGTCAGCCTAGCACTCCCCCACCGCGCCGGGCAGGCAGCCATATTGCGGCGCACCAAGGGTTGCGCAATCCTCCCGCCATGCTCACGGCCGCCGATGTCATTTCCCGTCTGCTCGACGAGCGCCTGGCGCGCGGCCGCATCACGCTGCTGTTCGACCACTATTGTCGCCTGCTGCGGGACGCCGGCCTGCCGCTGGATCGTGCCTCGCTGTCGCTGCGCCACCTGCATCCGCGGCTGATCGCCACCAGCTATCACTGGGACCTCGACTCCGGTGGCGCCGCCGAGGTCGGGCGCACCCACGACGTGCTGGAGATGGCCGAATTCCAGCAAAGCCCGATCCGCACGGTGTTCAACCAGGCGCAGGAGCTGCGCCGCCGCCTGGAGCGCGACGACTGCCCGCTGGACTACCCCGTTCTGGAGTCCCTCAAGGCCCAGGGCTACCGCGACTACCGCGTCCAGCCGCTGTTCTTCTCTGGTCGCCAGCACAACGTCATGACGCTGGCGACGCGCCAGGCCGGCGGCTTCAGCGACAGCGGCCTGGCCCTGGTCGACCAGACACTCTCGGCACTCGCCGCGGTGCTGGAGCTGGCGCAGCTGCGCGACACCGGCCGCACGCTGCTGTCGACCTATCTGGGGCCGCGCACCGGCAAGCGGGTGTGGGATGGCACGATCCAGCGCGGCCAGGGCGAGGCCGTCTATGCCATCGTGTTTCTGTGCGACCTGCGCGGCTTCACCCATCTGGCCGCGGCGCAGCCCCTGCACGAGACCATCGCCATGCTGAACGGCTACTTCGACGCCATGGGCGGCGCCTTGGAACGCCACGGTGGCGAGATCCTGAAGTTCATGGGCGATGCGCTGCTGGCGATCTTCCCCTGCGACCGGTCGGCGGCGCACAGCTGCGCCATGGCGACCGCCGCCCTGGCCGCGGCGCGCGACGGCCTGGCCGCCCTGACTGCGCTGAATGGCAAGCGGCTTGCCAGCGGGCGCCCAGCGCTGGCGGCCGGCGTGGCCCTTAGCGTCGGCGAGGTGCAGTACGGCAACATCGGGGTGGCCGACCGCCTGGACTTCACGGTGATCGGCCCGGCGGTGAACCTGGCGGCACGCATCCAGGGCCTGACCGCCGGACTGGGCGAACCTATCCTGCTGAGCGGCGAGATCTGCGAACGCCTGCCGCAGCCGACGCGGTCCTGCGGCCAGCACGCCCTGAAGGGCGTCAGCGGCCTGACCGAGGTCTTCGCGCCGTGACCAGGCGCCTCTGCCTGGTGCTCTTCATCGCCTGCCTTCTGGGTGCTTCGGCGCTTGTCGTCAGTGGGCTGGTGGGTCTTCAGCGGCTGCATCTGCCGCTCATCATGCGCGACCTCGTCGGCATCCAGGGCGTCTATCTGCTGGGTGGCGACCTGCTGTCGAACCTGTTCAGCGTCCATGTTGATCACATCCTGGCGTTCCAACGGCTGCTCGCCTGGATCGATGTGCGCTGGCTGGGCGCGCAGCAATGGGCCGCCCTGGCCGCTATCCCGCTGTCCTGCGCGGCGCTGGGATTGCTGGTGGCCTGCGGGGCGGCACGCGACCAGCCGGCGCCGCGCTGGCCAGTCGCACTGCTGGCCGGCCTACTCGCCGCCGGCGGGCTGCTGTGGGTAGCGGGCAGCTTCAACCTGTTCTGGGCGATGCAGGCGCACTTCTTCATGGCACCGGTTTTTGGCCTGGCGGCGGCGACGCTGCTGGCCCGGCGCCCGGACTCAATGCCGGTGCTGCTGGCCGCCCTGCTGCTCCTAGCGATGGCCGGCGTCACCTCCGGCAGCGGGCTGGTTTCGATCGTCGCGCTGGCCCTGGTCCTCCTGCCGCTGCGCCTGCCCCGGCGGCGCCTGGCACTGATCTATGGCGCCCTGGCACTGCTGCTGGTCTCACTCTTTCTGCTGCGCGCGGAGACCCATCGGCGGGATCTGCACGAGGCCTGGGACTGGTGGCGAGACCCCCTGCCAGTCCTGCAATACCTTTACAACTACCTGCAGTCGCCAGCCATGCGGGCGCTGCGGCCAGTGCTGCCGGCCTACCAGACAGGCCTGTGGGCCGGCATCGTCACCGGCCTTGGCTTCTTTGGCCTGTTGGCCAGTGCATGGTGGGGGCTGGTGCGGCGGCGCCCCTCGCTGCTGGCGACACAAGGGCAGCTGCTCTGCTTGATCGGCCTTGGCAGCGGGCTGGTGACCGCTCTGGTGCGGCTCGACGGCGGCATCCAGCAAGCCTTCGCCGAGCGCTACTTCTCCACCGCGCTGCTCTACTGGATCGGCCTGCTGCTGCTGCTGCTTGACCTGGCACGGCGTGGGACCTGGCGGCGGCAGGCTGCCGGGTTGCTGGCGCTGGCACTGCTGCAAGTCACACTGGTCGTCGGCTTGCCGCGCTACTGGCGGATGGCGGAGGCGCACCATGCCGAGCAGCTGCAGGCCGCCGCCGCGCTGCTGGGCGCCACCGACCCCGACAGCGAGGCGGTGCTGCGGCTACATCCGAACCTGGAGCTGGCAGACCGCGTCTATGGCGCGCTGCGTGACCGCCAGGGTGGCGTCTTCGCCTGGCCGGAAGCGGGCTGGATCGGCCAGCCACTTGGTAGCTTGTTCCAGCCCAGTGCCAAACCCTGCGCCTTCGCCACCCGATGGCTGCCGACCCGGCAGACAGCGGACGGCAATCTGGCCTTGGTCGGCTGGACTGCTGACCAGGCTGGCGCAGCGCCTGATGCAATTCTGCTGGTCGACGCGGCAGGCAATATCGCCGCGCTGACCTGGCCCAGCCGCGGCACCCAGGCGGCGCAGCGACCGCGCGATGCGATCGCCGCCGGCTGGGAACTCTGGCTGACCCCGGCGCAGCGCCAGGGCGGGCAGCTGCTGGCCTTGACCGGCGCGACTTACTGCCCGCTGGCCTGGCCCTAGTTGTGGAAGTCTGGCGGGTTCCAGCCCGCCAGCCAGCTGTCCAGCGGCACAACCTCAGCCGGCTGGCCGCTGTCCCAGAACCAGGAATCGATAGCCCAGGAGCCGCTGCCGTCCAGCGCGCGCAGCGTTGCTGTCATGTGGCTGAAACCACCAGCGAATGCGCGATGCACCGGCCGGCCGCGCTGGTGGAAGTGCAGCAGTCCGGCCTTGTCGAGCATGGTCAGGAAGCGCGTGGTGTTCACCGACTCGTCGACGCAGTCGAGCTGCCGGGGTCCCGGGAAGGTGTGCGTGCCGCCGTCGTCGACACCGGTACCGGTCTGCCGCGCCGCCGCCGTCTCGAAGCGGCCCACCGCTTCGGCCACCGCCAGGCGCTCGGCTGCCGCGTCCTCGGCGGGGGTGGCCAGCGGCAGGGTGATCTCGGTCCAGTCGGCATCGGTGAAGTGCACCGGCTGCTGCACCTTGCAGCCGTGGTCGGAGCAGAAGTCGAAGCTGGCCGGCGTGACCTGCTCGACGCCGGTCAACGCCTTGTCGACGCTGGGCAGGCTACCACCGTGTTGACAGGCACCCAGCGCCAGCAGCGCCAGGCCAACCAGCAGTGCCCTCACTTGGCCACCCCGGCGCGATCCAGGATGGCGTTCAGCAGCACATTGCAGCCGGCCGCCAGATCCGCCGGCGTGGCGTTCTCGATCTCGTTGTGGCTGATGCCCTCCTCGCAGGGCACGAAGATCATCGCCGTCGGCGCCACGCGCGCCATGTAGATGGCGTCGTGCCCGGCACCGGAGATGATGTCCTGGTGCTTGTAGCCGCCCTGCGCCGCGCCGCGCCGCACAGCATCGACCAGCTCCGGCGTGAAGGGTGTCGCGGGGAACTCCCAGATCTGCTCGACCTTAGAGGTGAGGCCGCCCTCCCGCGCCGCCTTGTCCACAGCGGCACGCAGGCGGCGGTCCATTTCGAGGAGCTGCTTGTCGTCGGGGTTGCGGAAGTCGACGGTCAGCCAGCATTCACCCGGGATCACGTTGCGGCTGGCCGGGTGCACCTTCAGCATGCCGACCGTTGCGCAGGCACCGGGCTGCAGCGCCAGGCCGATCTCGTTCACCGCGGTGACCACCTTGGCGGCGCCGACCAGAGCATCCTTGCGCCGCGCCATGGGCGTCGGGCCGGCGTGCGCCTCCTGCCCGGTCAACGTGATCTCGTACCAGCGCTGACCCTGCGCGCCGGTGACCACGCCGATGGTCTTCTCGTTGGCCTCCAGGATCGGCCCCTGCTCGATGTGCGCCTCGAAGTAGGCGGCACAGGGCCGCCCGCCCAGCCCCTCGCCCTGGTAGCCGATGGCCTGCAGGGCACTGCCGAAGCTCTGCCCCGCCTCGTCCGTCTTGGCCAGCGTGTCTTCCAGCGAGAAGACGCCGGCATAGGCGCCGGAGCCCATCATCGCCGGGGCGAAGCGGCTGCCCTCCTCGTTGGTCCAGACCACCACTTCGACCGGTGCCTCGGTCTCAATGTTCAAGTCATGCAGCGTGCGCAGCACCTCAAGGCCTGCCAGCACGCCATAGGCGCCGTCGAACTTGCCGCCAGTCGGCTGGCTGTCCAGGTGGCTGCCGGTCATCACCGCCGGCTTGTCCGGATCGCGCCCGGGCCGGCGGGCGAACATGTTGCCGACCGCGTCGACCGCCACGGTGCAACCCACGGCCTCGCACCACCGGGTGAAGAGATCGCGGCTCTGGCGATCCAGGTCTGTCAAAGCCAGGCGGCAGACACCGCCCTTCTGGGTGGCGCCGATCCGGGCCATCTCCATCAGGCTGTTCCACAGGCGGTCGGCGTTGATGCGCAGGTTGTCCATGATCGTCTCGTTCGTTGAGGCGGTAGATTGGATAGCCGAAAGGCAGGCGCGGGGCCATCAAGATGCGGAGTCAGACCGCCGGTACCTGCTGGGTCAGGCAGTGCACGGCACCGCCCTGCATCGGCGCCGCGCGCATCGGCACCCCAACCACCTGGCGACCGGGAAAGGCCCGGCCGATGGCCGCCAGCGCGGCGGCGTCCAGTGCCCGATCCGCACCGGCGACGGGTACGACAACGCCGCCGTTGCAGGCATAGAAATTGAGATAGGGCGCGATGACGCTCCGCGCCCCCGCCTGGAAGCGCGCCATGTAGGGGAAGTCGATTACTTCGATGCCGGCGGCCTGCAACAGGGCCTTGGAACGGGCCAGGTGCACGTAGTTCGGATCCTCGGGCGGCACGGCCAGCAGCAGGCAGCGGCGCGGGGCGATGAAATCGAAGAACAGGTCGATGTGGCCATCGGTGCCGTAGTCGCGGTCCAGATCCTCTTCCAGGCCTTGCGGCAGCCAGATCACCTGCTCGACGCCCAGCGCGGCGCGCAGCAGCGTCTCGACCTCGTCGCGGCTTTTCCGCCAATTGCGCAGCGGATGCATCACACAGCCTTCGGTGGTCACCAGCGTGCCGGCGCCGTCAACCGCGATGGCACCGCCTTCCAGGACGACGTCCACCGCAACCACCGCATCCCCCAGCCGACGTGCCAGGGTCGCGCCCAGCGCGGCATCGCGGTCGCGGTGGGCATGGCGCTCGCCCCAGGCATTGAAGCGGAAGTGCCGCGCCTCGCGCCGCCGGCCGTCGGTGACGAAGACCGGGCCGTTGTCGCGCAGCCAGGAGCCGTCCATCGGCAGCTCCGCGATCTCGACGCCGGCGTCCAGCAGGGGCCGCGCGCCCTCGGCATCGTCGGCGCTGGCGCAAATCACGGTGACCGGCTCGAAGCCCGCGATGGCGTTGGCCACGGCGGCGAACTCCGCGCGGCCCTGCGCCAAGCTGTCTCCCCAGGAGGTCGGGCGGCAGGGCCAGCCAATCAGGGTGCGGGCGTGCGGCGCCCATTCGGCCGGCATGCGAAAAACCATCCTCGACTCTCCCAAACTCCCGCCAGTCCGTCCTGTGCCAAGGCGGAACAAGGGCTCCGCCACCGGCCGGCGCTGCTTCGATTGACTCCACCATCCGCGGCACGGACTCTCGTCGGGCAACGCAGGCCCGAGGAAGAATCCCGATGGCAAATAGCGACGAACTCAAGCTGACCGATGCCGAGCATAGGGCCTTGGCCGAAAGGCTGCATCAGGCGATCCAGCTGGGCCAGGGCATCCAGCCGCCCAGTGAGACTCTCGACTACACGCTGGCCGATGCCTACCGCATCCGGCGCAAGCTGGTGGACTGTTTGATCGCCGACGGCGGGCGCCCCAAGGGCCACAAGATCGGCTTCACCTCACCACGCATGCAGGCGATGTACGGCATGAGCGGGCCGGATTTCGGCCAGCTGCTGGACAGCATGTTCATCCCGGCGGGAAGCGCAGTCGCCGTGTCGGAACTCAGCGACACCCGGGTGGAGGCCGAGATCGCCTTTGAGCTGGCGCGGCCTCTGCAGGGCCCCGGCGTGACGCTGGAGCAGGCCATGGACGCCACCCGCTGCGTCCGCGCCTGCATCGAGGTGATCGACAGCCGGGTCGGCGCGCTCCTCGCCAAAGCCGTCGATTCCATCGCCGACAATGCCGGCGCCGGCCGCGTCGTGCTCTCGGCCGCGACCTTTCCGCCCGACGCCTGGCGCCTGGATGACATTCCCGTGGTGATGACCGTCGATGGCCATACCGAGGAAGGCGTCAGCGGTGACGTTATGGGCCACCCGGCCGCGCCGCTCGCCTGGCTTGCCAACAAGCTGGCGGAGATCGACGGCCTTGGCGGCAGCCTGCAGGCCGGCGACATCGTCATCACTGGCTCCAGCACGCGCTCGGTCGCCGTACAGGCCGGCTCGCGGCTGCACGCGACCTTCGGGCCGCTGGGCAGCATCGACATCGACTTCACCTAGCGAGACGGCGCTAGCCCTGATGCTCTGCCAGCCGCGGGCGCCCCGCGGCGGTGGCCACGATGACGCTCTCCAGGAAGGTCCGCAAGCCGCCGGGACCCTCAACCACGGTGTCGTCGCGGGTGACCTCGAGCCGCAGCTCGCCGGCGCCGGCGGCCAGCGCTTGGGCGCGCGCCTGGGCCTCGGCAGCGGCCAGGGTGGCGGCGGCGGCCAGCTCGAGGTCGTGGAAATCGCGCACGCCGTCCGGCAGGTGGGCGCGGAACTTGCCGTCGGCCGGCTGGGTGATGACCAGGCGGGCGCGCTGCACGATGCCGCTGGCCACGGCGCCGACGGCGTTGCACACCTCGGCGTGCAAGGGCAACAGCAGCGGCGTGCCCAGGCGCTGCGCCACCTCGGGATAGTAGGTCGACGCCGGCGCGCCGATGGCAATGATCGGCCGTTGCAGGGTGATGCTGGCGCCGACCAGCGGCCGTCCCTGTGCCGACAGCAGCGCGCGGTCGAGCAGCAGGCGCCCCAGGCCATCGGGCAGCGCCGGTGGCCCGCCCTCCTCCGCCAGCGCGGCGGTGACCAGCGCCTCGGCCGACAGCGCGGCGACGCGATCGAAGACCTCGGCCGCCACGGCCTCGGCGCTGTCGCGCCCGGACAAGCGGGCAAGCAGGGCGCAGCCCAGGCGCGCCGCCTCCAGGGTCCAGGTGTCCTGACGACCCAGCAGATGCGCGGCGTCGCTCGGCGTGACGGTGGAGACGATGGCCAGTCCGCGGTCGATCAGGCGCTGCAGTGACTTCTGCGCCAGGTAGTCGGCGGCCAGGCTTTCCAGTGGCTGTGGGCCCGCGGCCAGGCGGTCCCAGACCTGACGCTCGGCCGGCTTCAAAGGCGCGTTGGCCGCCAGGCGGCGCAGGCGCAAGGCGAAGCGGGCATCACTCGACAGCGGCTCCGGCCGGGCCAGCTGCGCCGCCAGGACGTCCAGGATGCCCGGGTGCTCGTGCGCCAGCAGCGACAGCGGCACGGCGCGGCGTGGGCCGACGCCGAGGGGCGCCAGACCCTTGTGCCCGGGGCGCGCGGCGGTGACCTCGCTGTCGCCGCCCAAGCCCAGGGTATGCACCGCCACGGCCTCGACCATGGTGCGGAAGCCGCCGACGGTGGCGCCGTCGCGGTTCAGCACCGGGCGACCGCCGTGCAGCACGGCGATGTCCGTCGTGGTGCCGCCGATGTCGGAGATGAAGGCGTCGTCCGCACCCGCCTGCCCGGCCGCCAGGGCGCGCGCGCCGACCACGCTGGCCGCCGGGCCGGAGAGAATGGTCTCCACTGGCGAGGCCAGCGCCACCCGGTCGCTGATCAAGGAGCCATCGCCCTTCACCACGGTCAGCGGGCAGGACAGGCCACGCGCCTGCATCAGGCCCTGCACTGCTTCGACAAGCTGGGTGATCAGCGGGATCAGGCGGGCGTTCAGCACCGCCGTCAGCGCCCGGCGCGGCGCGTCGAGTGCCGAGGACAGCAGGTGTGCGCAGGTCACCGGCAGGCCGGTCTCGGCGCGGATCCAGTCGCTGAGTGCCAGCTCGTGCTCCGGATTGCGCACGGCGAAGAAGCCGGCGACCGCGAAGGACTGCACCTGCGGCGCCATAGCGCGCACCGCGTCCAGAGCCTTGGCCTTGTCGAGCGGCGCCTGCGGCTCGCCGCCGGCGGTGTGGCCACCGGCCAGGAAGGCCACGGGATCGCCGCGCAGCGCCTCGCGCAGGCCGGCGCGTTCCAGCGCCTGCGGCGGATAGCCCAGCAGCAGCAGGCCGACGGGATTGCCGTGACTCTCCACCAGCGCATTGGTCGCCAGGGTGGTGGAGAGCGACACCAGGGCAATCTCGCGCTCGCGCCCGGTCAAGTCGTGCGCCGCCAGCACGGCATCCATCGCCTGGCCGACGCCGATCGCCAGGTCGTGCTTGGTGGTCAGCGCCTTGGCCTTGGCAACCACGCCCTTGTCTTCATCGAAGAGCACGGCGTCGGTGTAGGTACCGCCGGTATCGAAGCCGAGTAGCAGGGCCACGCGAAACTCCCAGGAAAAGTGGCCCTAGGAAGCACTTGGGCGCCAGCTTGGCAACGGGGGTTGCGGGCGGCGCGGCCCAGTCGTACCAAACGCCCTCACCCCAACCCCTCTCCCAGAGGGAGAGGGGCCATCTGGTTTTCCCTCTCCCTCAGGGAGAGGGTCAGGGTGAGGGTGTTTCTGGTCATGGTGAAACCTGTCCACGTCGTCGGCGGCGGCCTTGCCGGCAGCGAGGCTGCCTGGCAGCTGGCCCGTGCTGGCGTGCCGGTGGTGCTGCACGAGATGCGACCGCAGCGCCGGACCGACGCGCACCAGGGCGACAGCCTGGCGGAGCTGGTCTGCTCCAACTCCTTCCGCTCCGACGACGCCGACAGCAACGCCGTCGGGCTGCTGCACGAGGAGATGCGGCGCGCCGGCTCGCTGATCCTGGGCGCCGCCGACCGCCACAAGGTGCCGGCCGGCGGCGCGCTGGCGGTTGACCGCGACGGCTTTTCCGCCGCGGTGACCGCCGCGCTGGAGGCCGAGCCACTGGTGGAGATTCGCCGCGCAGAGCTGCCGGGCCTGCCGCCGGAAGACTGGGACAGCGTGATCCTGGCGACCGGCCCGCTGACCTCGCCGGCGCTCTCGGCGGCGATCCAGGCGCTGGGCGGCGAGGAGTACCTGTCCTTCTTCGATGCCATCGCCCCCATCGTGCATCGCGAGTCCATCGACCTGGAGACCGCCTGGTTCCAGTCGCGCTATGACAAGGTCGGGCCGGAGGGCGACGGTGCCGACTACATCAACTGCCCGATGGACAAGCCGCAGTACGAGGCCTTCATCCAGGCGCTGCGCGATGGCGAGAAGACCAGCTTCAAGGAGTGGGAGAAGGTCCCCTACTTCGAGGGCTGCCTGCCGATCGAGGTGATGGCCGAGCGCGGCCTCGACACCTTGCGCTTCGGACCGATGAAGCCGGTCGGCCTGACCGATCCGCGCAGCGGTCGCCGCCCCTGGGCCGTGGTGCAGCTGCGCCAGGACAACAAGCTCGGCACGCTCTACAACCTCGTCGGCTTCCAGACCAAGCTGAAGCACGGCGAACAGGCGCGGGTCTTCCGCATGATTCCCGGCCTGCAGAACGCCGAGTTCGCCCGCCTGGGCGGCCTGCACCGCAACACCTTCATCAACTCGCCACGGCTGCTGGATGGCTGGCTGCGGATGAAGGCGCGCCCGGCACTGCGTTTCGCCGGGCAGATCACCGGCGTCGAGGGCTATGTGGAGAGCGCCGCCATCGGCCTGCTGGCCGGGCGCTTCGCCGCCGCCGAACGCCTGGGCCACGCGCCCGAGGCGCCGCCGCCGACCACCGCGCTGGGCGCCCTGCTGGGCCACATCACCGGCGGCGCCGACGCCGGGACCTTCCAGCCGATGAACGTGAACTTCGGCCTCTTCCCACCGCTGCCGCTGGAAGCGACGCTGCAGCCCAAGGGCAAGCCGCTCAAGGGGAAGGCGCTGAAGCCGCTCTATGCGGCACGGGCGCGGGCGGACCTGACGGTCTGGCTCGGCGGGCGGGCGGCTGCCTGACCGACACCCTCACCCTGCCCTCTCCCTGAGGGAGAGGGGTTGGGGTGAGGGCGTTCGGCCGTTACTCCCGTCGCAGCAGCCGTTCCATGACGGCGCTGCGCCAGGTCCAGTCGCCCCAGGCGGCCTTCAGCGGCACCGGGTCGTAGGCCGTCGCCACCCAGTCGCGGAAGGCGATCGGCGCTGCCGCCACCGCCGTGGCGTAGCTGGTCAGCACCAGGCGCAACACGCCGGCCTTGCCGTTGCGCAGATGCAGATAGCGAAAGGTCAGCTGGCGCTGTGCTTCGGCCGCGGTCTTGCCCAGGTGGTGGATCAGGTAGATGCCGGCGACCAGGCCGGTGCGATCGCTGCCCGACTTGCAGTGCAGCAGCACCGGATAGGTGGCGCTGTCCAGCAGGTCGAGCAGACCCAGCAGCTCTTCGCGCGTCGGCAAGTCGCGCGAACGCAGACCGTAGTTGATGTAGGCCAGCCCCTGACGCTCGGCCGCCTGGCGCGACAGCACCCAGCTGGCGAACTTGATCGGTCCGCGCAGGTTGATGACGGTGCGGATGCCGCGCCGCCGCCAGCCGGCGAAGTGGAAGGGCAGCGGCTGACCGGCGCGCCACAGCTGATCGGTTACCCGGTGCGCGTTGGGCACCACCCAGCGCACCAGGCAATGGTCCTGGAACAGCATGTTGCGCCACAGCCGCCAGCGCGCTTTGCCCTGCCAACGCGCCGGAATCCAGTCGTCGCTCATCGGCGCCCCAATCCGGCCAGTGCCAGTTTCCACGCCAGTCCCGGCGGCCGTGCCGCCAGCAGTGGATCGAAGAGGTCATAGCCAACGCGCGCCAGCAGCCGGCGATAGCTCGGCGCCAGGCGGGCCAGCAGGAAGGGCGCGACGATGGCCCGGCGCGGCCGGGGCAAGGCCTGCTGCGCCGCCGACAGCAGGCGTTCCGCCTCGCGGTCAAGATGCCGTGCCACCTCGGCCAGCGCCGGGCTTGGCCGCAGGTCGAGCAGCGCGCGCGGCGTCGTGCCGGCGGCGGTCAGCAGGGCCTCCGGCAGCAGTATCCGGCCCTGTTGCGCCAGGTGCGGCGTCGCGCGCAGCAGACCCAGCATGGCCCAGGCCATGCCGATCTGGCGCGCGGCGGCTTGTTCGGCTTCGTCGCCGCCCAACAGCGCGACGGCCAAGGCGTTCAACGCCCCGGCGGTGGCATCGCAATAGGCCAGGAAAGCTGCGTGGTCGGCCGGCGGCGTCTTGTCCAGGTCGCGCGCCCGGGCGTCGACCAAAGCCAGCAGCGCCTCCCGGGGCAGCCGGCCGGCGTCGACCAGCGGCCGCAGCGCGTCGACCACGGGATGCGGCCGGGACGGTGCACCCGGCGCCAGGGCATCGCGCCACCACTGCAGGCGGATCTCGCCCAGAAGGGCCTCGCGTACCAGCTCTGCGGTGCGTGCAAGCTCCAGGTTGAAGGCATAGAGCGCAAACAGCGCCTCGGCCTGCGCGCCGCCGCCTGCCAGCACGGTCAGATAGCGATCCGGGTCGCCATCGCGCAGCAGTGCGCCGCAGGGGGTCAGGCGCCCCGCCATGTCGCTTCGACGATGATTCTGGGGCCTGGGCACGCTTGCGAATTCCGACCGTGTTTGTATGGTTTTATGGAAGGACCGGGGCAACCCCGAGTCCTGCTGGGTTTCGTCGCCTAGACAGAACAATCATCCGAGGAGGGGTCAATGGCAGGCATCCTGTCGAATCTCAACAAGGCGGTGATAGCGGCCTTCGTGCTCGCCATCCTGCTGATCGTGCTTTATGTGGCCATGAGTGGCTTCAACGGTTCGGCCTTCTGGCCGTTCATCGTGCGCTGGCTGCATGTGCTGTCCGGTGTCATGTGGATCGGCCTGCTCTATTTCTTCAACTTCGTGCAGATGATCGCCATGCCCGGCATCCCCGACGAGCAGAAGCCGGCGGTATCGAAGCACATCGCACCGCGCGCGCTCTTCTGGTTCCGCTGGGCGGCGCTCTCCACCCTGGTCTTCGGCCTCATCCTGGCCGGCATGAACAAGTACATCGTCGAGGCCATGACCCTGGACATCGTCGACCCCGCCGGCGCCTTCAGCACCTTCAAGTACACGCTGATCGGCCTGGGCATGTGGATGGGCATCATCATGGCCTT
The DNA here is from genome assembly GCA_038363005.1 of Rhodospirillales bacterium. GTDB lineage: Bacteria > Pseudomonadota > Alphaproteobacteria > Kiloniellales > JACOMY01 > JAKOWB01. The sequence goes on along the minus strand of JBBQBI010000011.1, from coordinate 120,413 downwards.
CAACGTCTGGATGATCATCTGGCCAAACCAGAAGAAGGCCCTGGGCATGGTCGAGGCCACCCCCGACGAGAAGAAGAAGGCGGCGCGGACCGCCATGCTCTTCTCGCGCACCAACACGGTGCTGTCGGTACCGATGCTGTTCTGCATGGTGGGCGCGCAGAACCTCGCCTAGTCGTTCCTGACGAGACGGCGCCAAGGGCGCGGCGACCCCGGTCGCCGCGCCCTTTCGTTTTGCCGCGCGCCGGGTCGGAACAATGGTCGCACCAGGGTCGTTAAAGCTTTGCCACGCCAGGGCTTCCACCTACATAGAAGCCTTCACCCTCGCCCGACCATTTTCAGTTCAGGAGATCCCACATGGCATTCACCCTGCCCGACCTGCCCTTCGCCCCCGACGCGCTGGAGCCGCATATGTCGGCCCGCACCCTGTCCTTCCATCACGGCAAGCACCACCAGGCCTACATCACCAAGGCCAACGAGCTGCTGGCCGGAACGCCGCTGGAGAACAAGAGCGTCGAGGAGGTCATCAAGGCCGCCAAGGCCGAGGGCAAGCAGGTCCTGTTCAACCAGGCCGCCCAGCATTGGAACCACAGCTTCTTCTGGAAGTGCCTGTCGCCCAAGGGCGGCAAGCCGGGGGCCGGGCTGCTGAAGCGCCTGACCGCCGACTTCGGCTCCGAGGAAGCCTTCCGCAAGGCCTTCGACGAGAAGGCCAAGGGCAACTTCGGCAGCGGCTGGACCTGGCTGGTGCAGGGCAAGGACGGCAAGCTGGCGGTGACCAACACCAGCAACGCCGACCTGCCGCTGGCGCACGGCGAGACCGCGCTGCTGACGCTCGACGTCTGGGAGCACGCCTACTACCTCGACTACCAGAATGCCCGCCCGAAGTTCATCGCCTCGTTCTTGGACAACCTAGTGAACTGGGCCTTCGTGGAGCAGAACCTCAGCGTCGGCGCCAAGGCCGCGGCGTGACCCTGCCCACAGTCGGGCACCGCTAAGGCGGTCGCCTGACGCGACAAGCTGCGCTAACCTCCCCGCATGCAGGTTCATGCGGGGAGATTAGCCATGCGCGGTTTGGCTTTGAGTTTGGTGCTGTCGGCCGCCTTGGTCACCACCGTGGCGCCACAGGCTGCGGAGTCCCCCGCCACCACGCCGCAGTGGATGCGCTACCCCGCGGTCTCCCCGGACGGCACGGAAATCGCCTTCTCCTATGGCGGCCGCCTCTATGTCGTGCCGGCAGCCGGCGGCGCTGCCCGGGCGCTGACCACCAGCGAGGTCTTCGCCACGCGGCCGGTCTGGTCGCCCGATGGCAAGACCGTCGCCTTCGCCGCCGACCGCTACGGCAACCTCGACGTCTTCGCCATACCCGCCACCGGGGGCACCGCGGAGCGCCTGACCTTCCATTCCGGCGACGAGTGGCCCACGGGCTTCACTGCCGACGGCGGCAAGGTGCTGTTCGAGGCACGCCGCCTGGGCGACGCGGTCGCCACCTACACCCTGCCCAGTCCGCGCCTGAACAAGCAGCTCTACACCGTGCCGCTGGCCGGCGGGCGCGAGCGCATGGTGCTGCCGATCCTGGCGCACGAAGCCACGGAGTCACCCGACGGCGGCAAGATCGCCTATGAGGACCAGCCCTCGATCGAGCAGGTCTGGCGCAAGCACGACGTCTCGGCCCAGGCGCACGACATCTGGATCTATGACGAGGCCAGCGGCCAGCACGTCAAGCTCAGCGCCTTCGGCGGCGAGGACCGCGACCCGGCCTGGACGCACGACGGCCAGGCCATCGTCTATCTGAGCGAGCGCTCGGGCAGCTTGAACGTCTGGCGGCAGAGCCTCGATCCGGCGGCGGAGCCGCTGCAGCTCACCCACCACAGCCTGCTGCCGGTGCGCTCGGTGACGCTCAGCGATGGTGGCGATATTGTCTATTCCTGGGACGGTGGCCTGTGGCGCCTGCCGGCCGGCGCGAGCGAGCCGGAGCAGGTGACGGTCACGCTGCCGCGCGACGGCCTGGACAGCGGCCCGCGCTTCGTTTCCTTCCAGTACGGCGCCACTGAGTTCGCGCTCTCGCCCACCGGGCACGAAGTCGCCTTCGTGGTGCGGGGCGAGGTCTTCGTCATGTCGGCCGACGGCGAGATCACCCGCCGCATCACCACCACGCCCAGCCAGGAGCGCAGCGTCTCCTTCAGTCCCGATGGGCGGGCATTGATCTATGCCGCCGAGCGCGACGGCTCCTGGGGCCTCTATCAGAGCAGCATCGCGCTGGATGAGGAGCCTGACTTCTTCGACGCCACGCTGATCGAGGAAAGTACCCTGCTGGATACGCCGGCGGACGAATTCCAACCGCTCTACGATCCGGCCGGCGACCGCATCGCCTATCTGGAGGATCGCGACAGCATCCGTGTGCTCGATCTGACCAGCGGCGAATCGAAGGAGGTGTTGAGCCGCGACTTCAACTACTCCTACAGCGATGGCGACCTCTGGTACTCCTGGTCGCCCGATGGGCGCTGGCTGGCCGCCAGCTTCGCCCGCGAGTGGTCGAACGCCGACGTCGGCATCATCGACACCACCGGCAACCTGCCGCCGCGCGAACTGGTGCAGAACGGCTTCTACGACTGGGCCGCCCAGTGGTCGGCCGATGGCGAGATGGTGGTCTGGATGTCGGACCTGCTGGGCCTGCGCCGCACCGACCAGAACAGCGAGCAGTCGGACGTGCTGATCGCCGCCTTGACCCAGCGCGCCGCCGACCGGCTGAAATTGAGCCAGAAGGACTACGACCGCCTGGTGGCCGAGGAGCAAGCGACCACCGACAGCGCGGACACCACCGACGAACCCGACAGCGGCGACGAGGTGACGGACGCGGCGGCAACCGATCTCGACTTGGACGGCGCCGAGCGGCGGGTCTTCCGCCTCACGCCCTTCTCCAGCTCCATCGGCTTCTATCACCTCACGGCTGACGGCGAGAACCTGATCTTCGTCAGCTACGCCCAGGCCGGCGACGGCTCCTACACCGCGACTGGCTACAACCTGCACCACCGCGACAACAACCTGACGCAGCTCTTCTCCGACCTGCCGGTCAGCTACATCAACGGCGCGGTCGATGCCGACGAGGCCAATCTCTGGCTGTCCAATGACTACGGCTTCTACAAGATTTCGATCTGGGACGGCACGGTCGACTACGTCAACTACAGCGCGGAGATGCCGCTCGATGCCGGGGCGGAGCGCAAATACATCTTCGATCACGTCTGGCGCGAGACGGCGAAGAAGTTCTTCCGCTCCGATATGAACGGCTACGACTGGGACGGCCTGCACAACGCCTATGGCCGCTATCTGCCGCACATCAACAATGGCCGCGACTTCGCCGAGTTCCTGTCGGAGTTCGCCGGCGAGCTGAACGCCTCGCACATGGGCTCCGGCTGGTCGAACTACCGCGACGACGGCGACAGCACCGGCGAGCTCGGCGTGTTCTACGACAGCCACTACGAAGGGCCCGGCGTGAAGGTCGCCCGGGTACTCGACAACGGGCCGGCCGATACCGCCGATTCGGAGATCAAAGCAGGGGTGGTGATCACCGCGGTCAATGGCGCCAGCATCGGCGCCGAGCAGGACATCTGGCCCTTCCTCAACCGCACCGCCGGCCATGACACCCGCCTGTCGCTGCTGGATCCCGCCAGCGGTGAAACCTGGGACCAGGTGGTGACGCCGATCGGCGCCTGGTCGCAGTGGGAGTTGGCCTATTGGGCCTGGATCGACGAGCGCCGCGCGATGGTCGAGAAAACCTCGGGCGGACGCATCGGCTATATCCACCTGCGGGCGATGGACGAGGATTCCTACCGCGTCGCCTATGCCAACATCTTCGGGCGCTATGCCTTCGCCGATGCGCTGCTGGTCGACGTGCGCTTCAACCAGGGCGGCAACCTGACCAACCAGCTGCTGACCCTGCTCAGCGGCAAGACCTACCTGATCTCGATGCCGGGCGACCGCGGCTATGCCTCGCCCGATCCCTACAACCGCTGGACCAAGCCCTCGGCGGTGCTGACCAACCCGGCGGCCTATTCCGACGGCCACATCTTCCCCTTCTCCTACAAGGAACTGGGGCTGGGGCCGCTGGTTGGCGAGCCAGTGCCCGGCACCGGCACCTGGGTGTGGTGGGAGGACCAGCAGGATGGCGAGGTCTATTGGGGCATCCCGCAGGGCGGCATCTATGACTTGAAGGGCGAGTGGCTGGAGAACCAGCAGGTCGAACCCGACCTCCTCGTCGCCATGCCGCCCGACGCGCGCAGCAAGGGCGAGGATCCGCAGGTCGAGGCCGGCGTTCGGCTGCTGCTGAAGGACCTGGAGTAGCCGGGTCCCGCCAGGTCCCGCCGCGCTAGCCGACTGCGATCAGCGCGGCGGCGACGGCGCGGCCTTCGGCCAGCAGAACGTTGTAGGTGCGGCAGGCGGCGCCGCTGTCCATCGCCTCGCAGACGATGCCCTGCTGGCGCAAGCCGTTGCGTAGCGCCGCCGGCAGCAGCACCAGTCGGGGGCCGCAGCCGATCAGCAGCAGCTCGACCCGCGGTTCGGCTTCGACGATCGGCGCCAGGCTCTCCTGCGTCAGCCCAGTTGGATCGCTGACCGGCCAGGCCAGCGTGCGGTCTGGCAGCACCAGGATCGAGCCCTGGTGCTGCGTGCCGCTGACGCGGAAACGCCCCTCGCCATAGCTTTCGATGATCTGCCGGCCGTTCGGCAGCAACGGCGTGATGTCGACCACGGGGCTAGCCGGCGGTGCCGGCCTTGGCCTCGGTCTCGGCGGCGGCGGCATGCGGCCGCAGGCGGGTCAGCGACAGCAGCGGCACGGCCACGCCCCAGGAGGAATAGGTGCCGAAGGCGATGCCGATCATGATGCCGGCGGAGAAACCCTCCAGCACCTTGCCGCCGAAGATCAGCAGGGCGGCCAGCGACAGCAGCGTGGTGAAGCTGGTCAGCGTGGTGCGCGACAGCGTGGCGTTGATGGCGCGGTTCAGGACCTCGTTGATCGGCGCCCGCTTGTACTTGCGCAGCTCCTCGCGCACGCGGTCATAGATCACCACGGTGTCGTTGATCGAATAGCCGGCGACGGTCAGCACCGCGGCCAGGCTGGTCAGGTTGAATTCGATCCCGGTGAGCGAGAAGAAGCCGATCACCGCCAGCACGTCATGCAACAGCGAGATCAGCGCCGCGATGGCAAAGCTGAGGTCGTAGCGCACCCAGACATAGATGCAGATGCCGGCCATGGCCAAAAGCGTGGCGATGATCGCCGCGTTGCGCAGCTCACCGCCAACCTTGGGGCCGACGGCCTCGACACGGCGGTACTCCTTGGCCTTGTCGCCCAGCGCGGTCTGCACCTTCTGGATGGCGATCTGCTGCTGTTCCTCGCCGCCGTCCTGCCGTGGCAGGTTGATCAGCACCACGTCCGGCGCGCCGAAGCCCTGCAGCCCAACGTCACCCAGGCCCAGGCCGTTCAGCTCGCCGCGCAGGCCATCCAGATCGGCCGGTCCCTCGGTCTGCACCTCCATCACGATGCCGCCGGTGAAGTCGACGCCGAAATTCAGCCCCTTGGTCAGGTAGAGCCCGAGGGAGCCGAAGATCAACACCAGCGAGACCACCAGGAACCAGCGGCGCTTACCCATGAAATCGATCTTGGGCTCGATCGGGAAGTAGCGGATCAGTGCCATGTCCTGGGTCCCTCAGATCGGCAGCGCAGCGCGCTTCTTGCGCCGCAGCCAGGCGACGACCATCCATCGGGTCACCATGATGGCGGTGAACATGGAGGTGATGATGCCGATCGATAGCGTCACGGCGAAGCCCTTCACCGGCCCGGTGCCGAACTGATAGAGCAGCAGGGCGGCGATCAGCGTGGTCAGGTTGGAATCGAGAATCGTCGTCATGGCGCGGCGATAACCGGAGTCGATCGCCAGGGTCGGATTGCGGCCGTTGCGGGCCTCTTCGCGCATGCGCTCGAAGATCAGCACGTTGGCGTCCACGGCCATGCCCATGGTCAGCGCGATGCCGGCGATACCGGGTAGCGTCAAGGTGGCCTGCAGCGCGGTCAGCGCGCCCAGCAGTAGGAACAGGTTGGCCAGCAGCGCCACGTTGGCGAAGAGGCCGAAGAGGCCGTACATCATCGCCATGAAGACGACGACGAAGACCACGCCGATGATCGAGGCGATCTCGCCGGCTTCCACCGAGTCGGCGCCCAGGCCGGGGCCGACGGTGCGTTCCTCGATGATGACGACGCGCGCCGGCAAGGCGCCGGAGCGCAGCAGCAGCGCCAGCTCGGAGGCCTCGCTCTGAGAAAAGCTGCCGGTGATGATGCCGGCACCGCCGCAGATGGCGTCCTTGATGCGCGGGTACGAAATGACTTCGGTGTCGAGCACGATGGCGAAGAAACGCCCGACGTTCTCGCGCGTGGCGTCGCAGAAGGCCTTGCCGCCGCCGGCGTTGAAGCGGAAGGACACCACCGGCGCGCCCTGGTCGAAGGCCAGCTGCGCATCGGTCAAGTCCTCGCCCGACACCATCACGCGGTCTTCCACCGCCAGCTGTTGTGTCTGGCCGTTGACGTCGGGCTTGGTGGTCAGGATCGAGGCGCCGGCCGGCAGCGGGTCGACGCCCGGCCGCACCTTCTCCAGCACCATGCGGAAGGTCATCTTCGCCGTGGTGCCGATACGCTTCTTCAGCTCCGCCGGATTTTCCTCGCCGGGCACCTGCAGCAGGATGCGGACTTCACCCTGGCGCTGCAGCGACGGCTCCTTGGTGCCGGTTGGGTCGATACGCAGGCGCAGGATCTCGATCGCCTGATTGACTACCGAGTCATGACGCTTGACCAGGTAGATGTCGGTATAGACCAGGCGGAATTCGCCATTGCCCAGATCCGTCACCGTGACGTCGATGCCCAGCTCGTCGGCCAGCAGCTTCGCCACCTCGGCCGACTTGCTGGGATCGCGCAAGGTGAAGCCCAGCTGGCCATCGCGAACGCCCAGGTTGGCAAAGCCCACCTTGGCGCCGCGCAGCGCGTAGTTGACCTTGGCCGAGAGGTCTTTGAGCTGGTCCTCGTCAAGCGACTTGAGGTCGACCTCGAGCAGCATGTAGGAGCCGCCGCGCAGGTCGAGACCCAGGTTCACTTGTTCCGCTGGAATCCAGCCAGGCAGCGAATCGACCGTCGACTTCGGCAGCAGGTTAGGCAGCGCATAGAGGCCGCCGATGATCAGGACGGCGAGGATGAGGATACGCTGCCAACGCGGAATCTGAACCATGGAGGGCGCCCGGTACCTGTTGGTTCAGCTCTTCGCGCTGTCGTTGGCGTTGTCGGCCTTGGTCTCGCCCTTGACTGGCTCGCCCTTGCCCAGCACCTGGGTGATGGAGGGGCGCAGCACGCGCACCCGCACGCCCTCGGCGATCTCCACCTGGACCTCGCCGTCGTTGATCACCCGCGACACCAGGCCGACCAGGCCACCACCGGTGACGACGCGGTCGCCACGGCGCAGGTTGGCCACCATGGCGCGGTGTTCCTTCATCTTCTTCTGCTGCGGACGAATCATCAGGAAATAGAACACGACGAAGATCAGGACCAGCGGCAGGAGCGACGTAATCAGGTCAGGACCGCCGCCACCGGCTGCCGGGGCCGCAGTCTCCTGCGCGAAAGCTGGCGAAATCAACATATTGGGCTTCTCCGGGCTGAACTCAGAACCGCGGGACTATAGCGGCCAAACGGCAAATTGCAACGACGGCCGGGCCCTGCAAGCCGCGCGGGCGGCCCGGCGGCTGCGCTTGGTTGACGCAGTTTCACTGGCCTCTCTAGTCTCCGCCGCCCTACCCTTTGTCGCCCGAGGAGCACCATGGCCGATCCCGCCACCGAGCTGCAGCCGCTGCTGGAGCGCATCGCCACAGCGCTGGAGCGCCTGGCGCCGGCGCCGCCGCCGGCCATCACCTTGAGCGAGGCCGACGCCTTCGTCTGGCACGCCGAGAGTCTGCGGCTGCAACCTGTGCCCAAGGTGAACCGCGTCGAGCTGGTGCTGCTGAAGGGCCTGGAGCGCCAGGTCGACCAGCTACTGGAGAATACCCGGCGCTTCGCCCGCGGCCTGCCGGCGAACAACGCGCTGCTGTGGGGCGCGCGCGGCATGGGCAAGTCCTCGCTGGTCAAGGCGGTGCATGCCACGGTGAACGCCGAGCAGAGGGCCGACCAACCGCGCCTCGCCTTGGTCGAGCTGCACCGTGAAGACATCGTTTCGCTGCCCGCGCTGCTGACCCTGCTGCGGGCCAGCGGCCGGCCGACGCTGCTGTTCTGCGACGACCTTTCCTTCGAGAGCGAGGATTCCAGCTACAAGTCGCTGAAGGCGGTGCTGGAGGGCGGCATCGAGGGGCGGCCCGAGAATGTGATCTTCTACGCCACCTCGAACCGTCGCCACCTGCTGTCGCGCGACATGATCGAGAACGAGCGCTCGACCGCCATCCACGCCAGCGAGGCGGTCGAAGAGAAAGTCAGCCTCAGCGACCGCTTCGGCCTCTGGCTCGGCTTTCACAACTGCGACCAGGACACCTTCTTCGCCATGATCGAGGGCTATTGCCGGCACTACGGCCTGGCGCTGTCGGAGGAGCAGCTACGCGCCCAGGCGCGCGAGTGGTCGGTCACCCGCGGCAGCCGCTCCGGCCGCGTCGCCTGGCAGTTCGTGCAGGACCTCGCGGGGCGGCTTGGCAAGTCCCTGCCCTAGCGGGATACCTGGAGTACCGTAGCAGTTGCCGAACCGCCGATTTTCTGCTTTGTCTGCGCGGCGGTAGAAACACCATTGGGGGCAAGTGCCATGTTCGGACGCAAGGTGACGGGGTTGCTCTGCGGTGCGGCCTTGTCGGTGCTCGGCGGGCAAGCCGCCCTGGCCCAGGCCCTGACCCAGGATTGGACCGGGCCCTACCTCGGCGCCAGCGTCGGCGGCTCGCAGATGAGCGGCGACTGGCAGACCACGCAGGCCTTCGATCCCGCCTTGCTGCCTACTTCCTTTTTCTCCGATCCAGAAGCCAAGTTTGACAGTATCGGCGTCACGGTCACGGCATTTGCCGGTTACGACTGGCAGGTCTCGCGCTATTGGCTGGTTGGTGTCGAGGGCGACGCTCACTTCGCCGACAACGAGGAAACGCTCGACCGCATTCCCGGCCTGGGCGTCCCGGGCGGCGGCAGCGATGGAATTGCCAGCACGACCAACGTGACGTCCAAGTTCGGCGGCAGTCTGCGGCTGCGCGGCGGTTATCTGGTGGCGCCGGACATCCTGCTGTTCGGTACCGCCGGTCTGGCGCTGCAGCAGGTCGACATTGCCGCAACCTGCCCGCTCGATACCGAGGTCTGCAATCCCGGCACCGGCACCAAGCGCAAGGTCAATGACAGCCTCTGGCTAGGCTGGACCGTGGGCGCCGGCATCGAGGTGCTGCTGGAGGACGGCTGGAGCGTGCGCGCCGAGTACCGCTATGCCGATTACGGCAGCGAAAGCTTCCGAGCGCTCGATCCGGTGTCCGGCGAGTCCTTCGGCGCCGATGCCACCCTGGATCTCTCCAGCCAGAGCCTGTCGGTCGGTATTAGTTACAAGTTCTAGGGACCTGCGCGGTTGGGGCTAGTTCCCCGCCGTCGGCGTCGTCATCTCCGCCGTCGGCTCGATGGCGCGCGAGCCCTTGCGGATCTCGAAGTGAAGCTGGGGCGTGTCGACGCTGCCGGTTGAACCGACCCGGGCGATGGTCTGCCCACGGCGCACGATGTCGCCGCGCTTCACCAGCACCTGGTCGTTGTGCGCATAGGCGGTGACGTAGTCGCCCTGGTGCTTGATCAGCACCAGGTTGCCGAAGCCCTTCAGCTCGCTGCCGGTATAGGCCACGACACCGTTCTCCGCCGCCTTCACCGGACTGCCCTTGGGCGCGGCGATGTTGATGCCGTCGTTGTGCAGCCCGCCAGCCTTCGGGCCGTAGGAGGAGACCACCGTACCGTCAACCGGCCAGATGAACTTGGTCCCGGCGCGCGCCGGCGGCTCGGGCAGCACCGCCGGACCGGCCGGGGCGCCAGTGGGCTGTGGGGTGGGCTGCGGCGCGGGTTGCGGTGTCGGCGGCGTGCTGGCCACCGGCGGGGTGATGGGCTGCGGCGCGCCGGCCTGGCCGGCTGGTTGCGGCGCGGGCTGTGGCTGGCCTCCGGTCGGCGGCAGCGGCGTCGCGGTGACACCGCCGCCTGCCCCACCACCAGAGTTGCCATTGGAACCGACTGGCGCTGGCGCGGGCAGCGGGGCCGGCGCGGGCGTGGGTGCCGCCGCCACCTGTCCGCCGCCGCCGCCGGCGGCACCGTGTGGCAGCAGCAGCACCTGGCCGGGCGAGATGGTGAAGGGCGGCGCGATGTCGTTCTGCCGCGCCAGTTCGCTGGCCTCGACCCCGAAGCGGCGCGAGATACCATAGACGGTATCGCCAGCCTGCACGGTGTAGCTCTGCACCTGCGGGATGCGCAGTACCTGTCCGGGCTTCAGGTCATAGGGCGGCTGCAGGCCATTGGCCTCGATGATGGCGCGCAGCGGCACGCCGGAGCGGCGCGAGATGCCATAGAGCGTGTCACCGCTGACCACCTGGTAGCTGCCAGGGCCGGCCGCTGCGAACTGCTGCCCGCCGCCGCCCTGCGTTCCGCTGGTGCCGGCAGTGGCGCTGTAGCGATCGGCGCCGCTGGAATGCACGCAGCCGGAGAGACCCGCCAGCGCCAGCAGCGCCAGCAGGGCGAACAGTCCAGGCCTGCAACTGCCTCGTGACATGATCCCCCGACTCCATCCTGACTGTCGGAGCGCTCGACCTCTCATGCCAAATCGCTGTCGAGCCTGTCCAGGAACGATGCTCAAGCCTTTGCGCTGCAAGCTGGGCGAAAATGCGGCCGCCTCAACGTCCGCCAGCGGCCAGCCCCGGCAGCAGCGGCACGAAGCGCACCGGTCCCAGGCGCTCTTCCTGATGGCGCTTGCCCTGGCGGGTCAGACGCACAAGTTCCTGGTCGCCCTGGTGCGGGCCTAGCGGCAGCACCAGGCGGCCACCCTCGGCCAGCTGTGCCAGCAGCGCCGCGGGTACTTCCTCGGCCGCCGCGGTCACCAGAATGGCGTCGAAGGGCACGGCCGACGGCCAGCCCAGCATGCCGTCGCCCAGCCCGGTGTGGATATTGGCCAGTCGCAGCTCGGCGAAGCGTCGCTCGGCGGCGCCCAGCAATTCTTGCCAACGTTCGATGGTGAAGACCTCGCTGGCTAGCTGGGCCAGCACGGCGGCCTGGTAGCCGCTGCCGGTGCCGATCTCCAGCACCCGCTCGCCACCGACCAGCGCCAGGGCCTGGGTCATCAGCGCCACCACCAGCGGCTGGCTGAGCGTCTGGCCATGGCCGATCGGCAGCGCCTTGTTGGCATAGGCCTGATCGCGGAAGCTGGCGGGGGTGAAGGCCTCGCGCGGCACGCGCTCCAGCGCAGCGAGCACACGGGTATCCTTGATACCCGCGCGCCGCAGCTCGATCAGCAAACGGATCTTGCGGGCAGCGAAGTGGGCCGGCTCTTGCTTGGCGGGTGCGTTCACGATGAGAAGCGTTAGAACACCGCGCCGAGGTCTTTCAAGGTCGGTGAATGCGTCAGGTCGAGATGGAGCGGCGTTACCGCGATCAACCCTTCCGTCATGGCATTCAAATCGGTGTCCGGCTCGGCGCTGTCGTCGGACAGGTACTGACCGATCCAGACGTAGGGCCGGCCTGAGGGATCGCGCCCCTCGGCCACGCTGGTGCCGCTGTCGCGCCGGCCCTGTCGGCATACACGGATACCCCGCACCGCCTCGGGCGACAGCGCCGGGAAGTTCACGTTCATCAGCGTCTCGCGCCGCCACTTTATCGCGAGCAGCCGGCGGATCAGGTCGGGCGCGAAGTGCTCGGCCGCGTCGAAGTCGAGGCGCCCATCGGAATCGCGGGTCTGGCTGAAGGCGATAGCCTTGATGCCCAGCAGCGCGCCCTCCATGGCCGCCGCCACGGTACCCGAATAGGTCACGTCCTCGGCCAGGTTGGAGCCCATGTTGATGCCGGACAGCACCAGGTCGGGCTTGCGGTCCTTGATGATCGACTGCACCGCCACCAGCACGCAGTCGGTCGGCGTGCCGTCGACCGTGAAGTGGCGCGGCTTGTGCTTGCGCACCCGCAGCGGCCGCCGCAGCGTCAGCGAATGGCTGGTGGCGCTCTGCTCGGTTTCCGGCGCCACCACCCAGACATCCTTGCTGAGGGTGCGGGCGATGCGCTCCAGAGCGCGGATGCCGGGCGCGCCGTAGCCGTCGTCGTTGGAAATCAGGATGCGCAGCTCGGCGGCGCCCTTGGGCGCTGGCCGCGACGTCTTGCTAGGCATGGGGTGGGATGCTCTCCAATCCGCCCATGTAGGGCCGCAGCACCGCCGGCACGCGGATGCTGCCATCGGCTTCCTGGTAGTTCTCCAGCACGGCGATCAGCGCGCGGCCAACGGCCACGCCCGAGCCGTTCAGCGTGTGGACGAAGCGCGTCCCCTTCTCGCCGGCCGCCTTGAAGCGCCCCTGCATGCGCCGCGCCTGGAAGTCGCCGCAGTTCGAGCAGCTGGAAATCTCGCGGTAGGTATTCTGCCCCGGCAGCCAGACCTCCAGGTCGTAGGTCTTGCGCGCGCCGAATCCCATGTCGCCAGTGCAGAGCACCAGCTTGCGATAGGGCAGCTCCAGCTTCTCCAGCACCGTCTCGGCACAGCGCGTCATGCGCTGGTGCTCGTTCTCCGACTGGTCGGGATGGGTGATGGAGACCATCTCGACCTTCTCGAACTGGTGCTGGCGCAGCATGCCGCGGGTGTCCTTGCCGGCGGCACCGGCCTCGGCGCGGAAGCAGAGCGTGTGCGCGGTCAGCCGCAGCGGCAGGTCCTTCTCGTCGAAGATGCGCTCGGCAGCGAAGTTGGTCAGCGTCACCTCGGCGGTCGGAATCAGCCAGTGCCCGGCAGTGGTCTGGAACAGGTCCTCGGCGAACTTCGGCAGCTGGCCGGTGCCGAACAGCACCTGGTCGCGCACCAGCACAGGGGTGATCACCTCGGTATAGCCGTGCTCGTTGCCGTGCAGGTCGAGCATGAACTGCGCCAGGGCGCGGTGCAGCCGGGCGTAGCTGCCCTTGAGCACGACGAAGCGGGCGCCCGACAGCCGGGCCGCCAGCTCGAAGTCCATGCCCTGGGCGCCCTCGCCCAGCTCGAAGTGCTGCTTGGGGGCGAAATCGAAGGTCCGTGGCGTGCCCCAGCGCGCCAGCTCCTGGTTGTCGCCCTCGCCGCTGCCGTCCGGCACCTCGTCCGCCGGCAGGTTGGGCAAACTGGCTAAGAGGGCCGTTAGTTCAGCGTCCTTCGAATTCGCAATCTCTTGCGCAGATTCCATAATGGTCTTGAGAATGCCGACCTCGTGCTTGAGCTCCTCGGCTCGCGCTGGGTCCGACTTGATGTGCTGACCAATTTGCTTCGACAGAGCATTGCGCTGCTCTTGAGCACCTTGAAGGTTCAGGACAGCCGCGCGACGGCTTTCATCCAGAGCCAGCACGGCAGGCGACTGCGGCGGCAGGCCGCGGCGGGCAAAGCCGCGGTCGAAGGCCGCCGGGTTATCGCGAATCCACTTGAGGTCGAACATGAGACAGGCCGTCAGCTGAGGGAAACCGCGCGCGTTATAGGCACTGCCGCGCGCGGCGTCCAGGAAGCAGGCTCAGCTCTTCGGCAAGGGCTTGGTATCGGTGACCGACTTTGCCTCGGCGTCATCCGAGTCCTCGTCCTCGTCATCCTCGTCGTCGTCATCATCCTCGCCGTCCGACTTCGCGGCCTTTTCCTTGGCGCGCTGCTTTTCGATCGACCGGGCGACCCAGATGGAGATTTCGTAGAGCAGGATGATCGGCACCGCGAGCGTCAGCTGGCTGATCGGATCCGGCGGCGTGAAGATGGCGGCGAAGACGAAGACGATGACGATGGCATAGCGCCGGGTGCGCGCCAGTCCCTTAGAGGACGCGATGCCGACCCGCGCCAGCAGCGCCAGGACCACCGGCAGCTGGAAGGCCAGGCCGAAGGCGAAGATCAGCATCATCACCAGGCCCAGGTACTCGTTCACCTTGGGCTCCAGCACGATGTCCAAGGTGCCCTTGGCCGCCTCGCCGGTCTGCTCGAACGACAGGAAGAACTGCCAAGCCATCGGCATCAGCGCGTAATAGACCATCGCGGCGCCGCCCAGGAACAAGAAGGGCGTGGCGAAAAGGAAGGGCCGCAGCGCCTTCTTCTCGTTGCGATACAGGCCAGGAGCGACGAACAGCCAGAGCTGCGACAGGAACAGCGGAGCGCAGATGAAGGCAGCGAAGAAGAACGACACCTTGACCTTGGTGAAGAAGAACTCCGTCAGGTCGGTGAAGATCATGCGCGCCTGGTGGGTGGCGCCCTTCGCCAGCAGGATGTCGGCCAGCGGCTGGACCAGGAAATTGTAGATGTCGGTGGCCGCCAGCAGGAAAGTGGCCAAGAAGATCACCACCAGCCCGCCGATGCACCACAGCATGCGATTGCGCAGCTCGATGATGTGATCGAGCAGCGGCATCTTCTTGTCGTCGGCCACAGCGGTGTCGGACTTCATGTGGTCTCGCCGGCCGGCGGCTCGCCGCCCTCGACCTTCGCCCGCGCCGGTTCCGGCGCCGGTTCGCGCTTGGCGACCGGGACAGGTTCACGCGGCGCCGGCGGCCGGATCGAATGCGGCGGTGCCATGTTGGTGGGCTGTATGATGACGTTGCTGGGCGCCGCCTCGGCCGCGGCGGACGGCCCATCGGTCTTGGCTTCCGCTGGCTTGGTCTCCACAGGCTTGGCGTCAACCGGCGTGGCGATGGCGGGCTTGCTGTCGCCCTTGTCACGGGCCGCCTTTTCCACGTCGCTCACCGCGGCCAGCGTCTCGCCAGTCGGGTCGACTAGCTTCTGCATCGCGCTCTTCGGGTTCACCCGCACGGCATCGAGCGCCTTCTTGGCGTCGTCGAGTTCAGCCTCGCGGATGATGTTGTCGACGCCGGAACGGAAGTCCCGCGCATAGCGCTGCATCTTCCGCGTGAAGGAGGCGAAGGTCTTCATCGCCTGCGGCAGCTCTTTGGGCCCCAGGACCACAAGGGCCACCAGGGCAATCACCGCCATTTCGGACCAGCCAACATCGAACATCGCTTCACTCCGGCCGTGGGGCGGGGCGGGCTAAAACCAGCCCGGTGCCCGACGACCCGACTTTCAGCCGTTGGCGGCCGTCTTGTCCTTGCTCTCACCACTCGGCTGGGCCGAGCCTTCGATCACGGGCGACGCGGCCGTGGTCGTGGACGTCGGTGCCGATTCCGGCTTGTCGTCTTCCTTGATGCCCTTCTTGAAGGACTTCACGCCGGTGCCGAGGTCCTTCATCAGCCGCGGGATCTTGCCGCCGCCGCCGAACAGCAGCAGCACCACGACCAGCACGATCATCCAGTGCCAGATGCTCATGGAGCCGATGAAGGCCAGTTCGGCCGGGGCCGAGGTATCGGTGATGATGGTCATCGTAAGGAACTCCAAACCCCTGTTGCCGTTCTCCGTTCAGGCCGCGGTCGCCGCCGCCGCCGGAGCTGGTTGCCGCGCCCACCGGGCCCGGCCGTGGAAATCGGGGCCGGACTATGGCGCAAAGCCCACGCTGCTGCAACGCGCCAAGGCCCAGCCAACACCGATCCTAGTCTATGTGGGTCCATCTGCCGCAAAGACAAAGGCCAGGCTGGGATCCAGCGCCACCGGCAGCTCGCTGGACTCGGCCGGCAGGAAGCGGCCAGGCACGCGTGCGTGCAGGTGCAGCAAGCCGCCCTGCCCGTCCGCCGTAGCCAGATGCACCAGGCTGGTGCGGCCCAGCATCCGCGCCGCCAGCACCCTGGCCGGCGCCACCGGGGTGCGCGACCCGGCCACGGCCAGAGCCCCCAGCAGCAGCCCTTCGGAGCGGATCAGCACCTCCACCGACGCACCGTCGGCCAGGCCAGGTGCGGCGACTGGTCCCAGGGGGGTGGCGACCTTGCCGCTCCGCACTTCGCCCGGCAGGGCATTCACCTCGCCGAAGAATCCGGCGACGAAGCGATTGGCCGGCTGGAAGTAGAGTTCGCTGGGTGAGCCCACCTGCTCGAAACGCCCGGCCTGCATCAGCGCGATGCGGTCGGCCATGAACATGGCCTCCTCAGGGTCGTGGGTGACCATCAGGGTGGCGATGCCGGTGGATTTCAACACATGCAGCGCCTCGTCCCGCACCTCGCGGCGCAGGCTGACGTCGAGGCCGGAAAAGGGTTCGTCCAGCAGCATGACCTTGGGCGCCGGGGCCATGGCCCGCGCCAGCGCCACGCGCTGCTGCTGCCCACCCGAGAGCTGGTGCGGATAGGTGTCGGCATAGTCGGAGAGGCGAACCTGCGCCAGCACCGCGGCCACCTGCCGCGCCCGTTCGCCACGACCGCGGCCGCGCAGTCCGAAGCCGACGTTCTCGGCCACCGACAGGTGGGGAAACAGCGCGAAGTCCTGGAACACCAGCCCGACGCCGCGCTGCTCGGGCGGCAGGTCGCGGCCAGCGCCGGCCACCACGGTGTCGGCGATGGAGATGCGGCCCTGCTGCAGCTGCTCCAGCCCGGCAGCCAGGCGCAGCACGGTGGTCTTGCCACAGCCCGAAGGCCCCAGCAGACACACCAGTTCGCCCGGCGCCACGGTCAGGCTGACCCCGGCGACGGCCTCCAGCTGGTCGAAGCGGTGATGGACCTCGTCGAGTCCAAGGGCGACGCTGACGGCGCTCATGTTGCCGGCGCCGCTGGCCTAGCGCTCGTCAACCGACGCGGGCGCCGGCCTGGGCCGCTCCGCGTCGTCGTCCTCGGCTTCAGCGTCGGGCTCGTCCGTGGCGCCGTCGTCGGTTTCCTCGGTTGGCTGCTCTTCGTCGGCGGTGGACTCGTCAGTCGGCGAGGCGTCGTGTTCCGCCGTGGCGTCTACTTCGTCGCCCTCCAGTAGTGCCTCGCCGAAGTCCTCGGCCAGCAACTCCTCCTCGGTCTCCTCGGCGGCATCCTCCAGCGCCGGCGGCAGCCCACCGTCGCCGCCCGCCAGCGGCGTCAGCAGGCCACGTTCGGCCAAGGCGGTCACCGCCGGGCGGGTGTCGAGCAGACCAGCGGCCTTCAGCTCCTCGACCCCTGGCAGGGACGTCAGGCTTTCCAGGCCGAAGTGATTGAGGAAGGCGTCGGTACTGCCCCAGGTGACCGGCCGGCCCGGCACTTCGCGGCGACCGCGCGGCTGGATCCAGCCGGCTTCCAGCAGGGTATCGAGCGTCCCCTTGGAGAGCGCCACGCCGCGAATCTCTTCGATCTCGGCCCGGGTCACCGGCTGGT
Source organism: Rhodospirillales bacterium (assembly GCA_038363005.1). Classification (GTDB taxonomy): domain Bacteria; phylum Pseudomonadota; class Alphaproteobacteria; order Kiloniellales; family JACOMY01; genus JAKOWB01. Next base: position 103,030 of record JBBQBI010000011.1, on the reverse strand, counting down.
GGTAGGCGATGATCGCCAGGCTTTCCACAGCGGCCCGGGTCAGCTTCTTCTGCAGCGTCTGCTCGCGCGCGAACAGGTGCGCCAGGTCGGTCGCGGTGCGAAAGGCATAGCCCTCGCCAATGCGGGTCAGCGCCACGCCGCGATTGCCGTAGAGCCCGGCCAGCTCCTCCAGCAGCTGCGGCACGTCGGCGCCCTCGGGCAGCGAACGGGCCAGCAGCGCCGGCGTCTGTGGCTCACTGGCAGCGAACAGCAGCGCCTCAAGCGAGCGCAGCAACTGGAAATGATCGGTCATTGCGGATCGCGGATCCCTTGCAGGTAGATCGGGCCGAAGGTGCCGTCCTGGCGCAGCCGGGCCTTGCCCTGGCGCACCATTTCCAGCGCCGCGCCAAAGGTCGAGGCCACGGCCGAGCGCCACTTCAGGCCACTGGGCGCCAGGTCGGTCGGCAGGAAGGCGCCCAGCTGCCGCCAGCCAGGCAGGTCGCCCAGCATGCGGCCCAGGCGGTGGATGGCGTCTTCGATGGAATAGAGCTCGGGCGGCGGGATGCGCAGCATCGGCACGTTGCTGCGGCCCTTCACCTCGCCATAGGCCTTCAGCAGGTCATAGAGCGACACGGCGTAGACGTTCTTGCTGACCACCTCGACCTGCTGCGTCTCGCCGCGGGCGAAGATGTCTATGCCAAGGCGGGGCAGTGCCATGATGCTGACGCCGGCGTCGCGCATGGCCTGCAGGCGTTGCAGCTGGAAGGCCAGCGCGGCAGCCATCTCGGCGCCGGTCGGCTCGCCACCCTCAAGCTCTTCCGGCTCGGGGATCAGCAGGCGCGATTTCAGGTAGGCCAGCCAGGCCGCCATGACGAGGTAGTCGGCCGCGATCTCGATCCGCAGGTGGCGGCTCTGCTGGATGAAGGCCAGGTACTGGTCGGCCAGCGCCAGGATGGAGATCTTGGTGATGTCGACCTTCTGGTCGCGGGCCAGCTGCAGCAGGACGTCGATCGGCCCCTCATAGCCCTCCAGCGCCAGGCTGAAGGCCTCGGCCTCGTCGGGTACGGGGCGCTCCTCCTCGAAGCGCGGCTGCTCTACGACGTCGACCATCCCGGGTGCGGGTCCTTCCCTGCCCCGGAGACCTTAGCAAAGGAACGGCCACCCGGGGAGCGGCGGCTTTAAGCGCTCGCCAGCAGCACGTCAAGCGCCGCCGGGTCGGGCAGCGCGGTGCGTTCGGCCGCCGCCACCTGCGCCCGGGCCCGGCGGAAGCGGCGCTCGGCCGCGGCGGTCAGCGCCGGGGCGCAGCCGGCCACCGCCCGCTTCTCCTCCAAGGTGCCGTTGCAGTGCAGCAGCAGGTCGCAACCGGCAGCCAGCGCGGCGCGGGCGCTGTCACCCACGGCATCGCGCCGGTTGTCGCCGCCGGGATCAGCGATCGCCCGCATCAGCAGGTCGTCGGAAATCAACAGCCCGTCGAAGCCAATGTGGCCGCGAATCACCTCGCCGATCACCTTGGTCGAGGTGGTGGCCGATTGGGTGGGGTCGATGGCCTCGAAGACCACATGCGCGGTCATCGCCCAGGGCGCGTCGCGTAGCAAGCGAAAGGGCAGGAAGTCGCTGGCGATCAGCTCGTCCAGCGGCGTGGCGCAGCGCGGCAGGGCGTGGTGGCTGTCGACCAGCGCGCGGCCGTGGCCGGGAATGTGCTTGACGATGGGCTGCACGCCGCCGGCCAGCAGCCCCTCCATGGCGGCGCGGCCCAGGTCGGCGACCAGCAGCGGGTCGGCGCCGAAGGAACGGTTGCCGATCACGTCGTGCGCGCCTGGCAGCCGGAGGTCGACCACCGGCGCGCAGTCGACGTCAATGCCCAGGTCAAGCAGCTCGCCGGCCAGCAGGCGATGGTTCTGCCGGACCGCCTGACGCGCTGCGGCCAGGTCCCGCGACGCCAGTGCGCCGAAGCGTTCGGCCGCCGGCGCGGCACGCCAGGTCGGCGGTTTCAGGCGCTGTACCCGGCCGCCCTCCTGGTCGAGCATGATCGGCGCATCTGGCCGCCCGACCAGGTCCCGCAGCTCGGCGGTCAGGTCGCGGACCTGCTGCGGCGACTGGATGTGGCGGGCGAAGAGGATGAAGCCCAGCGGATCGAGATTGCGGAAGAAGGCGCGCTCCTCGTCGCTAAGCTGCGGGCCGACGGGGTCGATTATGATGGCGGCGGGCATGGGTCAGGGCTTCGTGCTGCTGGCCCATCCTTCAAGATGCCGGACTGCCGCCCGACGCCTTAGGATGCGGCTGGTGCTGGAGTAGAAAAAGCTAGTCCCCGCACGCCGAGGAGGAGTGGCGGCCGGCACCGTGGCGGCTACCGCTTCACCACGATGCAGTCCTGCTTCTGCGCCTTCAGCTGCGCGCACATGTCGTCGGCCGTGGCGCGGTTGGGCAGCGGGCCAGCCTGGACCCGGAAGTACTTGCCTTTGCCGGTGATGTCGGCCTCCTGGATAGACAGGGCCATGTCGCCCAGCAGCCCCGGGTGATCCTTCTGCAGCTTGCCCCAGGCCTTCTGCGCCGCTTCCGGCGAGGTCAGCGAGGCAAGCTGGATCAGGAAGTCGCCGGCGGCGATGGTGGCGCCACCGGTGACCGGCACGGCGGCGGTGGTCACCGTCGCCGGGGGCGGACTGGGCGGGGCCGCGGCCGGCGTAGGTGCCGGCGCGGGCGACAGCACGACGGCCGGCTGCTCGACCGGCTGCGTCGTGGTCACGGCCGCCGGCGCGGGTGGCGCGGGCGGCGGCGCCGCCACCGGCTCTTCCGGCGGCGGCATCAGCACTTCGGTGGTGGGCTTGGCGGCGCCGGGGTTGAGCACCGTTGCCTCCTGATTCGGCACCTGGATGCCGCCCTCGTCGGCCGGCTTGACCTTGTCAGGTCCCGGCGCGGCGGCGATGACCGGCGCCTGGCCGGTGACACTGCCGCTGCTGCCCCAGTCATAGGCGTACCAGACCAGCGCGGCGAAGCCGACCAGCGCCAGACCGGCGACCGCCATCGGCAGGGTGCGGCGGCGGCGCTTGGGCGCCTCGTCGAAGTACTCGTCATCGCGGCCAAAGGCCGGCGCGGTATAGGCCGCCGGCATGCCGAAGTCTTCGTCGCCCGGCTCGGACCGCTCGCCCGCGTCGCGCTGGGCCATCTCATCGGCGGCCAGCGGCGCGCGCTCATAGACCGGCGGATAGGTCGGCGGCGGTGGCGCCGCCGGGGCCACGCGATCGAAGGCGGCGCGGGGATTGCGGTCATAGGGTCCCCGCGCGGCCGGCGGGCGCGGCGCGACAGGCGCCACGCTGTGACCCTGGGTGCCATAAGGCGTGCGCGGCAGTGCCTCGCCACGGCTCAGGTCGAGCGATGGATCGGCGAAACGGCGAATGCCGTCCTCGCCCAGGACCTGCCGTTCCTTGGCGGCGGCGATCCGGCGGATATCCTCCGGTCGGATTTCGTTCGACATCAGCGCATCTCCTCCACCGGCTCCACGCCGAAGACCTGCAATCCGGAGGCAATGACACAGGCGACCGCCCTCACCAGGGCGACACGCGCGGCCGTCAACTCCGGCCGGCCAGGAACGAGGAAGCGAAGCTCCGCCTCATCCTTTCCGCGGGTCCACAAGCCATGGAACGCAGCCGCCACATCGTAGAGGTAGAAGGCGATGCGATGCGGCTCGTGCGCTTCCGCTGCGCTATCCACAACCCGCGGCCACTCTGCCAGTTTGCGTATTACGTCAAGCTCGCCGGAGTCGGTCAAGGGATTCAAAGGGATAGCGGCAAGTTCCGCGGGTTCTTTTGATATTTCCGGAAAAGCCTCGGCGGCGTGGCGCAGCACTGACATGGCGCGGGCATGGGCATATTGGACATAGAAGACCGGGTTGTCCCGGCTCTGCTCCATCACCTTCTCCAGGTCGAAATCGAGCGGCGCGTCATTCTTGCGGGTCAGCATAATGAAGCGCACGACCCCGCGGCCGACCTCATCCACGACCTCACGAAGCGTCACGAAGTCACCGGAACGCTTGGACATTTTGACTGGCTGACCGCCGCGGGTCAGCTTGACCAGCTGGCAGATCTTCACGTCCAGCACGGCATCGCCGGCCGACAGGGCGGTGACCGCCGCCTGCATCCGCTTGATGTAGCCGGAGTGGTCGGCGCCCCAGACGTCGATCTGCTGCCCGAAACCGCGGCGGAACTTGTCCAGGTGATAGGCCATGTCGTTGGCAAAGTAGGTCCAGGAGCCGTCCGACTTCTGCAGCGGCCGGTCGACGTCGTCGCCGAAGCGGGTGGCGCGGAACAGCGTCTGCGGCCGCGGCTCCCAGTCGTCCGGCGTCTTGCCCTTGGGCGGCTCCAGCACGCCGACATAGATCAGGTCGCGGGCCCGCAGGGTCTTCTCGACCTCCAGCACGGCCCCCGCCTCCACCAGCGCGCGCTCGGAGGTATAGACGTCCTGGTGAATGCCGAGGCCCGCCAGGTCGGTCTTGACCTCCGCCATCAAGGCTTCGATGGCGAAGGCCCGCACCGGCGCCAGCCAGGTCGCTTCCGGCTGCTCGGCCCACTTGGCGCCGTCGCGCGCGGCTAGCGCCTGGCCGACGTCCTTCAGGTACTCGCCGGGATAGAAGCCGGGGGGAATCTCCGCCGCGCCCAGGCCCAGCGCTTCGCGATAGCGCAGGAAAGTGGAGCGCGCCAAGGTGTCGACCTGCCCGCCGGCGTCGTTGATGTAGTATTCCTTGGTCACCTCGAAGCCGGCCTTTTGCAACAGGCCCGCCAGCGCGTCGCCGAACACCGCGCCGCGCGCGTGGCCAACGGTCAGCGGCCCGGTCGGATTGGCTGAGACGTACTCGACGTTGACCTTTACCCCCTGCCCCAGGTCGCTGTCGCCGAAGGCCGCGCCGCTGCGCAGGATGGCCGGCACCACGCCGCGCCAGACCTCGGGCTGCAGGCGCCAGTTGACGAAGCCGGGCCCGGCGATCGAGGCCTCGGTGACCAGCGGGTGCTGCTGCAGCCGCTCCACCAGCAGCTCGGCCAGGGCGCGCGGCGGCTGCCCGGCCGGCTTGGCCAGCACCATCGCGGCGTTGGTCGAGAGTTCGCCATGGCTGGGGTCGCGCGGCGGCTCCACCGTCACCTTGCCGATGTCGAGGCCCGCCGGCAGCGTGCCAGCCGCCATCATGGCCTCGAGCTGGCTATTAACCCAGCCCTGGAAATCTTTGAAGATGTTCATTTAAGTCCTGGCGTAAAGGTCGAAGAGCTTGGCATGTTCCTCAAGCGCGTAGCGGTCGGTCATGCCGGCGATGTAGTCGGCGACCAGGCGCGCGCGATCGGCCCCGGAGACCGGCTCGACGCGGATGCGCCACTCTTCCGGCAGGCACTGGGGCTGGCTCATGTAGCCGGCAAAGAGCTCCTGCACAACCCGCCGCGCCTTGGCGATCATGCGGTTGACCCGGTGGTGCCGGTACATGCGCTTCATCAGGAAGGCCTTGATGGCCTTCTCGTTGGCCTGCATCGGTGCCGAGAAGGCGACCACCGGCCGGCCGGCCCGGCGCAGCGCCGCGGCGTCGGCCGGCTTCACCTCGCCCAGGCGGCGGCGGGTCTCGCCCAGCAGGTCCTCGACCATGGCGTTGACCAGGCGCCGCACCGCCTCGTGCCGGAGCCGCCCGCTTTCCAGGCCGGGATGCAGGCGCTCGACGGTCTGGAAGGTCGGCCCCACCAGCGGCAGCTTGGCCAGCTCGGCCACGGTGAACAGGCCGGCGCGCAGCCCATCCGCCAGGTCGTGATTGTTGTAGGCAATGTCGTCGGCCAGCGCCGCCACCTGCGCCTCGGCCGAGGCGTGGGTGTCGAGCTCCAGGTCGAAGCTGGCGCAGAAGGCGACGACGGAGGGCCTGGGGCGCTCGACCGGCCCGTTGTGCTTCACGACGCCTTCCAGCGTCTCCCAGGTCAGGTTCAGCCCGTCAAAGGCGGCATAGTGGCGCTCCAGCTCGGTCAGGATGCGGAAGGCTTGCTCGTTGTGGTCGAAGCCGCCAAAGGGCTGCATCACTTCGTCCAGCGCCTCCTCGCCGGCGTGGCCGAAGGGCGTGTGGCCCAGGTCGTGCGCCAGCGCCACGGCCTCCGCCAGGTCCTCGTTCAGCCCCAGCGCCCGGGCGATGGAGCGGGCGATCTGCGCCACCTCGATCGAGTGGGTCAGGCGGGTGCGGTAGTAGTCGCCCTCGTGGAACACGAAGACCTGGGTCTTGTACTGCAGCCGGCGAAAGGCACTGGCGTGGATGATGCGGTCGCGGTCGCGCTGGAAGTCGGAGCGCATGGCGGAGGGCGGCTCCGCTACCAGGCGGCCGCGGCTCTCCTCGGGGCGGCAGGCATAAGGCTGCGGGGCCGACATGCGGCGGACACTAGCGGCGTCGCCGGTGGCCGCACAAGGCGGCGTGACACCGATTAGCGCTTGCCGAACAGGGCCGCGCGCTCGGCCCCGGTCAGCGGCTTGGCGTTGGTGTAGCTGTCCTCGACCCCGGCGTAGGCCCGCTGCGTCGCCGGGCGCCCATGGATCGCCTCGAACCAGCGCCGGATGTTGGGATAGTCCGCCAGATCCATGCCGTGGCCGCGGTGCGGCACGATCCAGGGAAAACAGGCCATGTCGGCGATCGAGTAGTCGCCGGCGATGAAGTCCCGCCCCGCCAAGCGGCGGTCCAGCACCCCATAGAGCCGCGCCAGCTCCTGGCCATAGCGCTGCAGGGCATAGGGCACCGGTTCGGGCGCATAGACCCGGAAATGGCCGACCTGCCCGGCCATGGGCCCCAGGCCGCCGACCTGCCAGAAGAGCCACTGCAGGACCTCTGCCCGGCCACGCGTGTCGGCCGGCAGGAAGCGGCCGGACTTCTCCGCCAGATAGGTCAGCAGCTCGCCGGACTCGAAGAGCGCCAGCGGCGGTCCACCATCGGCCGGCGCCTGGTCGACCAGCGCCGGAATCTTGTTGTTCGGCGAGATCGCCAGGAACCCGGGCTCATGCTGCTCGCCGGCGCCGATGTCGACCGGCAGGATGCGGTGCGGCAGGCCGGTCTCCTCCAGGAAGAGGCGCAGTTTCAAGCCGTTGGGTGTGGCGCAGAAATAGAGGTCCAGCATCGTGCTCTCCCGGTTGCCGACCCCAGCTTGCCGCCGGAATGCCTTTGCGAGAAGCCGCCAGATCGGCCCACCCATCGCGGCGCCCGCCGCTGGCTTGCCAGGGCACGGCGAATCGTCCATGCCGGGGACTGTTTGAGGTCCGTTGGACCAGCGGTCGGGAGTCTTGCATGCCCACTGCACAGCCCGAGATGTCCCAGGGCGCCGCGTCAGCCGCTGGAACGCCCGCTCCCTGCAGGCTGCTTCTGGGCATCCTGTTCGGCTACTTCATACTGTTAAGCGTCGCCCTCAAGCTGTTGGAATATTACAGCTTTGAGGCCTACACCTTCGATACGGGCGTCTATGCGAACGTCGTCTACAACCTGTTCACGGACGGCAGCTTCTATTCCGACATCCTGCGGCGGAGCCACCTGGGGGAGCATTTCTCCCCCATCATCGCCCTGTTCGTCCCCTTCTATGCGATCGAACCCAGCGCCACCTGGCTGCTGGCGGTCCAGGGGCTGGCCGGCGGGATCGCCAGCATCCTGATGTACGTCTTCGGTCGCAGCCTCTTCCGGGGCTGCGGCGGCTGGGCGGCCTGGGCGCTGCCGGTCGGCCTCGCCCTGCTGACCTTCGGCTACCCTCCCCTGTCCTCGGCGATCCGCTTCGAGTTCCATCCCTCGACCCTGGGCGTGCCGCTGCTGATCGGCGCGCTGCTGGCGCTGCGGCAGGATCGCGGCTGGCTGGCCGGCCTGCTGGTCGGCCTGCTGTTCCTGACCAAGGAGAACGCGCCGCTAGCCGTGCTGGGCGCCGGACTCTATGCGCTGCTAGTGCTGTCGCGCCCGCGCGCCGGGGCGCTGCTGGCGCTCGCCGCCGGGTTGGTCGGTGTGGCCCTGCTGCTGGTGGTGATGCCGCTATTTCGAGACGAAGCCTGGCGCCACTACGATCGCCTGGGCCCCTGGAGCCTCTGGGAGGCCAAGGCGACCTACCTGTTCCATCTGCTGAGTGGCCTGGCCTTCCTGCCGCTGTTGCACTGGCGATCGCTGGTCGCCGCCCTGCCGCTGCTGCTGCTGAATCTCTCAGTCCAGTACCAGCCGCAGTTCTCCTCGCAATACCACTACGACGATCTGCTGTCGGTTTTCCTGCTGGTGTCGGCGGCGCACGGGGCCGGGCGTCTGTTGGCGCTGTGCCGCACGCGGCTGGCCAGCCACTGGGCACGCCTGCCCGCCCTCGCCGCGCTTGCCGCCGCCGGTGTCCTGGCCTGCCTGGGCAGCCTGGGCCTCTGGGACGAGCTGCGCCGTGCCTGGCCGTCGGCACAGGAGTGGAGGCTCTTTCACGAGCTGCAGCCCTTTCAGGCCACGCCCGACCCCATCGCCATCGCCGCGGACGGCACCCTGGGGCCGCATCTGGCGCTGCGCGAGCGCTTCTGGGCACTGGGTACTTGGGAGGGCTGGGAGGGCATGCTCGACCGGATGGCGCCCGGGGACCTGGTGCTGCAGACGCCGCTGCACTTGCCGAAGGTCTTCCAGGCACAGCGCGCCGTGCTGGATGCCGACCCGCGATTCGAGGTGATTCACGACAGCGAGGTGCTGCGCGTCTATCGACGCCTGCCGGTTCTTGGCGCCTCCTAGTCCTGCTGCGTCCAGCACCTGTGCCGGCGCGCTGTTTGACAGGCCACCGGGCGTGCCTACATATGGTGTCCCTGAAGAGGAGCCACAGGATGGCCGACGGCAGCGACCCCATCACCGAGCGCCCGACCTCCGACAGGCTGGTCACGCTGAGCCCCAGCGCCAGCCGGCGCATCGCCGAACTGATCCAGGCCGAGGGCGACCAGGGCGCCAAGTTCCGTGTCGCGGTCTCCGGCGGCGGCTGCTCCGGCTTCCAGTACGGCTTCTCCTTCGACGACACGGTGAATGGCGACGACCTGGTGTTCGAGCAGGGCGGCGTCACGCTGCTGGTCGACGAGGTCTCGATGGACCTGCTGGCCGGCTCGGAGATCGACTTCGTCGAGGACCTGATTGGCGCGGCCTTCCAGGTGAAGAACCCACACGCCAAGTCGTCCTGCGGCTGCGGCACCTCCTTCGCCATCTGATCGGCCGCCTGCCTTGGTCAAGGTCGCGGCCTGGAACGTCAATTCGGTCAAGGCACGCCTGCCCAACCTGCTGGAGTGGCTGGCGGCGACCAAGCCCGATGTCTTGCTGCTGCAGGAGCTGAAGTGCCAGGACGAGGCCTTCCCCGGCCTGGAGATCAAGGCCGCCGGCTATGACTACCTGACGGTCGGGCAGAAGACCTACAACGGCGTCGCCGTGCTCTCCACCCAGCCGCTGACCGAGCGGCTGCGACGCCTGCCCGGCAGCCCCGAGGATGAGCAGGCCCGCTATCTGGAGGTCGAGACCCACGGTCTGGTGCTGGCCTCCATCTACCTGCCGAACGGCAACCCCGTCGCCAGCGACAAGTTCCCCTACAAGCTGGCCTGGATGGAGCGGCTGATCGCGCACGCGCGCGCCCTGCTGCTGGAGGAGCGGCCGCTGGTGCTGGCCGGCGACTACAACGTCATCCCCACCGCGCTGGACTGCTACGATCCGCAGGCCTGGACCGGCGACGCGCTGTTCCGGCCGGAAAGCCGGGCGAAGTTCCGCGAGCTGCAGGCGCTGGGCTTCACCGATGCCTTCCGCGCCCTGCACCCGGACCGCCGTGCTTTTTCCTACTGGGACTATCAGGGCGGCGCCTGGCAGCACGACCTGGGCATCCGCATCGACCACCTGCTGCTGTCCCCGCAGGCCGCCGACCGTCTGGTCGCCAGCGGCATCGACAAGGGTCCACGCGGGGGCGAGCGCGCCAGCGACCACACCCCCGTCTGGTGTGACCTCGGCAACTGAACCGCTGGCTGGGACGGATTGACAGCTGTGGGCCCTGCCCCGCAGCCTAGGGCTCGTCATTTCGCGCCCGGGGAACAGGTCAGATGAAGACTTATGTGCTTGCCGTGCTGCTCGGTGGGGTCCTTGCCGGCGGCTGGCCCGCCGCCGCGGTCGAGCTGCCCGACCCCTATATCTGCACGACGCAGGATGGCTTCGTGGAAGTCGCCAAAGGCTGGCTGCTGGGGGTCGTCGCCGCGCGCGACTCCGGCCAGATCACCGAGGAGGACTTCACCAACCTGGCCGTCTGGTGGACGCAGATGAAGAACTGGATGCTTGAGACCGACAAGGTCAAGGAAACCTGCGAGGCCCTGCTGCAGAGCCGCCGCGACTTCGGCTTCTAGCCTGCCACCTTCAGCTCGCCAGACGCTGCGGCAGGGCCTTGAAGTCTGCCGCCGTCTCCAACACCTGACCAACCTTCAATAGCGTCGCCTCATCGAAGGCGCGGCCGATGAGCTGCAGGCCCAGCGGCAGGCCCTCGGCCGAAAGCCCCGCCGGCACCGAGAGTCCCGGCAGCCCGGCCAAGTTCACCGGCACGGTGAAGATGTCGTTCAGGTACATGCCGACCGGATCGTCCATCTTCTCGCCCACCGCGAAGGCGGCCGAGGGCGCGGTTGGCGTCAAGATCACATCGACGTCTTTGTAGGCCTCGGTGAAGTCCCGCAGGATCAGCTGCCGCACCTGGCGCGCCTTGTTGTAGTAGGCGTCGTAGTAGCCGGCCGACAGCACGTAGGTGCCGATCAGGATGCGGCGCTGCACCTCGGCGCCGAAGCCTGCGCCGCGGGTCGCTTCGTACATCTCGTCCAGGGTCTTGCCCTTGACGCGCAGGCCGAAGCGCACGCCGTCGTAACGCGCCAGGTTCGAGGAGGCCTCGGCCGGCGCGACGATGTAGTAAGTCGGCAGCGCATACTTGGTGTGTGGCAGCGAGATCTCGCGGATTTCCGCGCCCGCCGCCTTCAGCCAGTCGATGCCCTGCTGCCACAGCGCCTCGATCTCGCCGGCCATGCCGTCGACCCGGTACTCCTTGGGAATACCGACCTTCAGGCCGCGGATGTCGCCGGTCAGCGCCGCCTCGAAGTCCGGTACCGCCATGTCCATCGAGGTCGAGTCCTTGGGGTCGTGGCCCGCCATGGCGCCCAGCATCATGGCGGCGTCGCGCACCGAGCGGGTCATTGGCCCGGCCTGGTCGAGCGACGAGGCGAAAGCGACAATGCCCCAGCGTGAACAGCGACCGTAGGTCGGCTTGATGCCGACGATACCGGTGAAGCTGGCCGGCTGGCGGATCGAGCCGCCGGTATCGGTGCCGGTCGCCGCCAGCACGGCGCGCGCCGCCACCGCCGTGGCCGAGCCGCCAGAGGAGCCGCCCGGCACCAGTGGGCGATTGTCGCCACGGCGCTGCCAGGGATTGGTCACCGGCCCGAAGTGGCTGGTCATGTTGGAGGAGCCCATGGCGAACTCGTCCATGTTGAGCTTGCCTAGCATCACCGCGCCGGCCTTCCAGAGGTTGGCGGTCACCGTCGATTCATAGGTCGACTTGAAGCCCTCCAGGATGTGGGAGCCGGCGGTGGTCTGCACACCCTCGGTGCAGAAGAGATCCTTGATGCCGATGGGCAGGCCCTCCAGCGCGCCCACCTCGCCCCGGGCGCGCCGCGCGTCGGAGGCCTTGGCCATGGCCAGGGCCTGGTCCGGCGTTTCGACGACGAAGGCATTGAGATCACGGATCGATTCGACGGCGACGACGTGCGCCTCGGTCAGCTCGGCGGCGGAGATCTTGCCCTTGGCCAGCAGGTCGCGGGCCTCGGCCAGCGTCAGGTTAGTCAGCGTGCTCATGGCCTACTCCACGACCTTGGGCACGGTGAAGAAACCGGCCGTGGCGTCAGGCGCGTTGGCCAGCACGACCTCCGGCTTACCGCCATCGGTCACCAGATCGGCGCGCAGCGGCAGGCGGGTTGCCACCACCGAGGTCATAGGCTCGACGCCAGTGGTGTCGACCTCCTTCAGCTGCTCGATCCAGGCGAGGATGCCGTTCAGCTCGCCGACCAAGGCCTCCTGCTGCGCTGCCTCGACCTTGAGGCGCGCCAGCCGCGCGATCTTGACCACCGTATCCTTGTCGACCGCCATGCTATCCCAACCCTCTGAAAATGGCGCGGGACCCTAACGCGCAGCGCCCTCGGTCGCAAGGCGACTGCCCAGGCGGCCTGTCATTGGCGGCGCGAGCACCGCTTGGTCTATAAAGTGCGGACCCCTCCATCAGCAACATACAACACGGCATGCAGGCGGACAGCGGGACAACCAGCAGGCCACGCCGGCGCGACGCGGACTGGCCGGCGCGCGCCGCCATGGCCACGCCGCTGGCCGTCGCGCTCTTCGGTCTGTCGCTGGCCTGGGCGGTGCTGACGCACCGCGCGCTCTATGCCGACGGCGCCTACATGTTCCTGCGGGTGCTGGAACAGGGCGGCACAGTTGACGTTTGGGTCAACCGGGCCTTCGCGCACCGGCTGTTCCAGGCCCCGATGGTGCTGGCCATGAAGCTTGGGCTGCGCAACCTCGACGCGCTGCTTTTCCTATTCAATCTGGGCTGCTTCCTGCCGTGGCTCTGCAGCCTGTGGTTCTGCTTCCAGCTCAGCCGGCGCTGGTTCTGGGTGGTGCTGCTGTCGGTGGCGCTGGGTTACGGCAACGCCGGCTTCATGGCGGTTGGCGAGCACAACCTCAGCCATGCCTTCTTCTGGCCCGTGGCCTTTGCCCTGCTCTTCTGCCGACCACTGACGCCCTTTGCCGCCATGGTCCTGGTGACCTGCGCCACCGTGCTGATCCGCAGCTATGAAGCGACGCTCTTTCTGGGTCCAGCCCTGGCCGGCCTGGCGATCTGGCGTCTGTGGCGTCATCGCGAAGCGGGCTGGCGCCGCTGGGTGCTGCTGGCCGCCGTGGGCCTGCTCCTGGCCGCCGGCTGGGTCGGGCTGCGTGGCGTGATGGCACCGGAAGCCAAGCGGAATTTCGGCGACTTCCAGAGCGGTGTCTGGGACCTGCTCATGCACCCCAGTGGGCCGGTCATCTGGTCAGCCGCGGCGGCGCTGCTGCTGGTCCTGCTCTATCTGCGCCCGCGCCTGCTGGACCGCTTGCCGCCCTGGCTGCTCGCCGCGGCGCTGGGCATCGCGTGCCTCGCCTGGGCGCTCTGGCCGATGCTCCAGGCGACCAGTGTCCACCCCGACCTGCAGCACCGATTCCGCGTGCTCAACATGGCCGTGCCCCTGGGTCTGTTGGCCGCCCTGCTGCTGGCGCAGCGCCGGCCGCAAAGGTTCGCCACGGCACGCCCCGTCCTGGCCACCGTTGCGGCTGCGCTGCTGGCGCTGCAGTCGGTCTGGCAGCTCGCCGCCACCACCCAGTGGTGGGGTTATCTCGGCGTCTTCCGCGGCGTGCTGGAGAGCAACCAGGGCGTGGTCATCTTCGAGGACACGCCGCTGGCGACGCGGCACCTGGGCGCCCAGTCGACCCAGTTCGACTGGGTCTGGCCGCTTCCCTCGCTCAGTATCGTGCTGGCCCCGGGCGGCCAGGTGCGCACGCTGATCGTCGGCCGAAACTTGAAGGGGCGACCCTTCAGTCCGGCGAATCCTGCCGCGCTGCCGGACCTGACCGCCTATGGCATCGACTACAGCCTCTATCGGCAGGCGCTGGCAGGCGCGGCGCCGCGCTGAGAGCCCAGTGGCGGGTGCGGCGGCGCTGTCCTATAAGCAGCCGGACAGCCCTGGAGCGACGCCCCCCGCATGTCCGAAGACCTGCTAGCCAACCTGCCGCCGCGCGGACGTCTGCTGGGCCTGGACGTCGGCGACAAGACCGTTGGCGTCGCGGCCTCCGACAGCGGGCGCGCCATCGCCTCGCCGGTGGACACCATCCGGCGCAGCAAGATTGCCTCCGACGCGGCCGCCCTGAAGGTCCTGATCGGCCAGCGCGGCGCGGTTGGCCTGGTGATCGGCCTGCCGATCAACATGGACGGCAGCGAAGGCCCGCGCTGCCAGTCGGTGCGCGCCTTCGCCCGCAACATGGCGGCGCAGGGCATCGCCCTGCCGGTGGCTTTCTGGGATGAGCGGCTCTCCACCGCCGCGGTCGAGCGCTTCCTGATCGGCGAGGTCGACATGACCCGCGCCCGCCGCGACCGCGTGGTCGACAAGATGGCCGCCGCCTACATCCTGCAGGGTGCGCTGGACGCGCTGCGCCGCCGCGCCGCCGCCGCCGACACGCCGGCCTGACCGGACCGGCGATGCGCGACGTCATCCTGGCGACCCTGCCGATCTTCCTGCTGATCTTTGTCGGCACTGCGACCTATCGCAGTGGCTTCCTCGGCCAGGGCTTCTGGCGCGAGACCGAGAAGCTGATCTATTTCGTGCTGTTTCCCTGCCTGCTGCTGGGATCGGTGGCGCGCGCCGAGCTGGGCCAGCTGGAGATCCTGCCGATGGCGGCGGCGATCCTTGGCGCCATGGCGATCATGACGTTGCTGATGCTGCTACTGCGGCCGCACCTGGGGGTCGGCGGGCCGGCCTTCACCTCGATGTACCAGGGCGTGATCCGCATGAACACCTACCTGGCCTTCGCGGTGGCTGCCGGGGTCGGCGGCCAGCCGGCGGTGGAGGCCACCGCGGTGGCGGTGGCGATCTTCGTGCCGACCGCCAACCTGCTCTGCGTCACCATGCTGGTGCGCTACGCCGGCACGCAAAGCGGAGGCGGCACGGTGAAGCGCACGCTGCTGGCGGTGGCGAAGAACCCGCTGATCCTGTCGATCCTGGGCGGCATCCTGCTGAACGTGACCGGGCTGGGCCTGCCGCCGGTGATCGGGCCGATGCTGAAGATCCTGGGCGATGCGGCGCTGGGCCTGGGCCTCATCGCGGTCGGCGCCGGATTGGACTTCGCCACGGCGCGCAGCAGCGGCCGCGTCGTGCTGCTGACCACGGTGCTGAAGCTCGCGGTCATGCCGGCCCTGGCCTGGGGCCTCAGCCGCCTGGTCGGGCTGGAGGGCACCGGGGCACTGGCGGTGATCCTGCTGACCGGTATGCCGACCGCCGGCGCCGCCTACATCCTGGCGCGCCAGCTGGGCGGCGACGCGCCGCTGGTGGCCAGCATCATCACCGTGGAAACCGCGCTGTCGATGGCGACCTTGCCGGTGGTGCTGGCGCTGACCGGCTAGTGCTGCAGGGCGCCGAAGAAGTCGAGCAGCAGTTCGTTCGCCTCTGGCCCATCCGGCACCACGCCGATCAACGCCTTGCCGAGATACTGCCCGGCGCCCGGCCAGCCGTGCCCGCCGCCGAGATAACGCACCAGCGTGGTCGGCGCTGCGCAGCCCTGGTAGGCCAGCTCCTCCACCCCGATTCCGTCGCGCGGCGCCGGGTCGTCGATGGCCTCCAGCTTGGCCTCCTGGCAGCCGTTGGCCTGGGCGAAGAGCGCCAGGGTCGCCTCCACCGCGATGACGCTACCACGCTCGCCGCCCAGCAGACCGACGGCGCCGCCGTCATAGGGCACCAGGGGATCCTCGGTGCCATTCAGCATCAACAGTGGCACTGGCCGCGCCGGGTGGCAGGTCGCCGCCGTGTCCTCGCCCAGGCTGCCGACGATGGTCACCACGCCAGCCAGGCGATCGGCCGCCTCGCAGGCCAGCCGCAGGCTCATCATGGCGCCGTTGGAGATGCCGACGACATAGACCCGCTTGGCGTCGGCCTGGCCGGCCTTGACCAGGCGGGTGATCAGCGCCAGCAGGAACTTGACGTCGTCGATGTCTTCCTTGGCCGCCGTGCTTTTGACGTCGCCGCGGCCGTCGTTCCAGTGCTTGTCGAAACCCTGCGGATAGACCACGGCATAGCCGGCGGACAGCGCCGGCTCGGTCAGCTCGCTGTGGCGTTCGATCTGCGAGTTCCGCCCGCCGCCGCCATGCAGCACGATCAGCAGCGGCGCCGGCCAGGCGCTGGTCGGCAGGCGCAGCAGATAGTCCCGCGCCCGGCCATCGACCTTGATGGTGTCGGCCGTCGCAGGCGTGGCGACGGCCAGCAACGCGACGCAGAGCAGCAGACGAAACACCATGGCTCTCTTCTCCCGTGCCGGCGGCGAGGCTATAAGGCGGGGTCTCCATTGTTCTACGCAGGCATCATGTCCGCCACACCCGCCGACCGCTCCGCCACCGCGACACCCAAGCCCGGCCCGCTGGCCGGACTCCGGGTGTTTGACCTGACCCGCATCCTGGCCGGGCCGACCTGCACCCAGTTGCTGGGCGATCTCGGCGCCGACGTTATCAAGATCGAGCGGCCAGGCGAAGGCGACGATACGCGGAAGTGGGGGCCACCCTTCCTGCACCACACGGACGAGGGGGGCGACGACACCGCCGCCTACTACCTCTCCTCCAACCGCAACAAGCGCTCGCTGACCATCGACATCGCCAGCGCCGAGGGCCAGGCCCTGGCGCGGCGCATCGCCGCGACCTGCGACATCTTCGTCGAGAACTTCAAGGTCGGCGGACTGAAGAAGTTCCACCTGGACTACGAGTCCATCCGCCAGGTGAAGCCCGACATCGTCTATTGCTCGGTCACCGGCTTCGGGCAGACCGGCCCCTACGCGCCGCGCGCCGGCTATGACTACCTGGCGCAGGGCCTGGGCGGCATCATGAGCCTGACCGGCGCGCCGGACGGCGAGCCGGCCAAGGTCGGCGTCGGCATCGCCGACATCATGTGCGGCATGTATGCGACCACCGCGATCCTGGCCGCGCTACGCCACCGCGACCGCACTGGCGAGGGCCAGGCCATCGACGTGGCGCTGCTCGACACCCAGGTCGCCTGGCTGACCAACGAGGGCTGCAACTACCTGCTCTCTGGCAAGGTGCCGAAGCGCCAGGGCTCCGAGCATCCCAACATCGTGCCCTACCGCATCATGCCGTCGTCCGACGGCCACTTCATCCTGGCCGTGGGCAACGACGCGCAGTTCAAGCGCTTCTGCGAGCTGGGCGGCGCGCCGGAGCTGGCGGCCGACCCGCGCTTCACCACCAACCGCGCCCGGGTGGAGAATCGCGCGGCGCTCTATCCGCTGCTGTTCGAGGTGACCAAGCGTAAGACCGCGGCCGAATGGCTGGCTGGGCTGGAGAAGTTGGGCGTACCGGCCGGCGCGGTGAACGACCTGAAGGGCGTGTTCGAGGACCCGCAGGTGCTGGCCCGCGGCATGAAGATCTCGGTGCCCTATCCGGACAGTCCGCAGGGCGCCATCGACCTGATCGGCAATCCGCTGAAGATGAGCGCCACGCCGCCGGCCTATCGCCGCCCGCCGCCGCGCATGGGTCAGCACAGCGACGAGATCCTGGAAGAAGCCGGCCTCAGCGCGGCTGAGATCGCCGCGCTGAGAGCCAAGGGAACGGTCTAGCCCGCGGCCCTGTTCATGGCGGGCAGGTTACCGCCGGCGCCACGTCGTCCAGATCGTCGTAGGTTAGGTTGCCGGTAACGTTGGCCGGAATGGCCACCGCGCAGTCGGCCGCGATGTGGGTCGTGGTGTTGCCGGTGCTCGCGCCGCTGTTCAGCGTCACCGACCCGACGCCCAACGTGCCTGTCACCACGAAGCCCTGCTCGGTTACCTGCGTGCCGCCGGCGGTCTGCCCGTCGATGGCGATGTCGGTTACCGTGACGTTCGTGCTGTTGGTGATGCGGAAGGCCGCGTCCGTCATCGCCGCCATGGTGCCGGTGCCGATGATCGTGCCGGTATCGAAGGTGACGCCCGTGCTGCCGACCAACTCGACGCCGAACTGCCGATTATCGGTCAGCGTGAGATTGCTGAAGCTGGCATTGGAGAGTTCGCCAAGCTGCATGCCGACACCGAAGCCGGTGACACTGAGTCCGTCCACGGTGATGTTCTGGTTGTTGTCGTTGACGCTGCTCTGGATGATCAGGCCGTTGCCCGCGGCGCCCGAGGACCCGAGAGTCACGTTGGTGATGGTGACATTCTGCACGTTGGCGAGCTGCATGCCGCTGGTGGCGGCGTTCACGACCATGACGTTGGTGAAAGTAAGGCCAGTGACATGCTCGGCATTGTCCGATGCAACCAGGATGCTGGCGCCAACCGCGCCAGGCGATGTGTTGGTAAAGGTGGCCGAGGTGAGCGATATGTTGCTGACTGCGCCTGCCCCGGCGTTGTTGAAGATGTACAAGCCAGCGGCGCTGCCTGAACTGCTGACGCTGTCGAAGCTGATGTTGTCGACGTTGGCGGTGCCGCCGGTCGAGGTGTCGGCGCCAAAGGCAATGACACCACCGGTGACATTGACGTCGCGCACCAAATGGTTCGAGCTGTCCTCGTGGAATACGCCGATGCGGACATCGGCGACGTTGCCCAGGGTCACGTCGAGGCCCTGGACCCAGGTGCCACTATGCGCCGCCATCGCGGTGCCAAGCGTGACGCCGAAGGTGCCGGCGGCAATGTTGCTGTTGATCGTCGGCCGCGTCGCGAGGACGCTGAAGTCGCCCGGATCGAAGCTGAAGGCCGCGTTGCTGATGACACCCTGGACCGGGATGATCGTGGTGCCGCCGATGACGATCTGGTTCTGCTGCAGCTCGACACCGGCAACCGGGGCTTCGAGCGTCCCGGCGCCGCCGAGCACGACCACCATGCCGCCGGCCCCGGCACGTGTCACCGCGCTATCCAGATCGGTCGGATCGGCGGCGAAGCCGCTGTCGCCGGCCGCGCCCTGGCCACCGCTGGTACCGCTGGCGAAGTAGACCTTGGTGATCTCGTGCCCCGTCATCGTGTCGTTGCCGGTCTGCAGCGACTCCACCGCCTCGAAAGCACCGCCGCCGGCGGAGCCCGCCGCGGCGACCAGGACCTCGTGCCGCTGGTCGGTGAAGGGGGTGATTCGACGCGGGATGGGATCGACCATGCGGCGATCCAGCGGCGTCAGTTCCTTGCGCTCGCCGGTAAACCAGCCAAGCGGGATGCGCACCCGCAAGAGGCCGGCGCCGGTGACGCCGCGCGGATCGTCCCAGGAGGCTTCGGCGCCCAGCGTGACGCGCGCCCCGTCGCCCAGGAAGCTCAGGTCGTAGGCCCTGAGCTCGACTCGCGCCCTCGGTCCGGCAAAGGTGTCGTAGTCCTCGGCCGAGAAGTAGTAACCGCCGAAATAGGTGCGCACCTCCCAGTTCTTGCCGAGGGTGTGGTCCAGCGGCAGCTTGTAGCCGACCTCCGCTTCGCCGCCGGCGAGCAGCGCCTCCTGGTCCTTGAAGCCATTGACGCCGGGGGCGCCATCAATGCCCTCCCACTGGATGCCGAGTTCGTCGTCATGCACCTCGAGCGTGCCGGTGCCGACGCCGATGCCGCCACTGCCCGTGGTGCCGTCGACCGCGGAGCGGCCGGCGACCAGCCGCTCGCTGGTCAGCGGCAGGTAGCCGGTGACCCGGAGGTCCCAATCCTCGGTCATCACCTCCAGGCCGCCGGTGACCTGGAAAAATGCGTTGTCGTGACTGGTCCTGAGCCAGTCACCGAAGACATAGCCACCGACGATGACGCTCTCGTCGAGCTGCAGTCGAAGGCCCAGACCCAACGAGGTACCCGTCGAAGTGTCGCTATCCAAGCCGCCTAACGCGTTGCCGAACAGCAACGTGTCGTCGTCCTGATAGAGCGGCACCAGCAAGTCCAATGCGCCACCGCCCTGGTCGCTGCCAGCGCGGCCGAGGGCGTCCAGCGACGGCGACCACTTGTCGGCCAGGGCCGGACCGCAGAGCAGCAGCGACGCCAGGCTGGCGCCGGCCAGCAGCGTGCCGCGGCGCGCCTGATTGCGGCGAACCACGTCAGGAAGAGCGTGCCTTGCCCTCGCGACCTTCGAGCCGGTCCCGGCGTGCAGCGATGTCATGATGTCCCCCACGGCGTCAGGTCTAGTCCATGAATAGCCGCCCAGTGCGATGACCGAACGACCTGCGGCGCCCCAGACAACAAAAGCGCGCCAGTGTATTCAACTGCAATTGCTGAAAACGCGATTATTTCTCCCGCTATCTGTCGTATTTGTATTACATTTTTTTCTAGTGTTTTATTTTACCAGTGTGTGTATTTCTCACTTCAAACGTTCGTACATCATTGTATTGCCGTCAGCAGCGTTCAGGGCGAACCGCAGATCACCGGTCCCGCCATGTCGTCCAGATCGTCGTATGTCAGGTGTCCGACCGCGGTCGCCGCATTTGTGTTCCGGCAGTCCAACGCGATGTTGGTCGTCGTGTTGCCGATACTGGCGGCGCTGTCGAAGGTGATGCTTCCCGGCGTTCCCGCATCGGTCACGGAGATACCCGTCTCGGTCACCTGCACGCCCGGACCCATGGCGGGATGCGTCATGCCGTCGATGGCAACGTTCGCGAAGGTGACGTTCGTCGTGCGGAAGATCTGCACGGCGAGATCGGCGGCGCCGGCGACCGTCCCGACGCCGTAGATCGTCGCGCCATCGATGGCGACGCCGTCGCTGTTGCTGATCTCCACGCCCTTCGTCACCGCGTTTCGGATGGCAAGGTCGGTGACCGTCGCGTTGGAGTCGGCCAGAAGACGCAGGCCGATCGTGTAGCCGTCGATGAAGACGTTATCCAGCACCAGGTCGCTGTTCAGCAGCATGGGTTGCGTCGAGTTCTGCGAGACGATCCCGGCCGATCCAGGCACGAAGCCGACGGCACTGGTGGCTTGGAAGTTGCGGACCGTCACCCGGTCGACCGCCTGCAGGCCAAGCGCCGTGCCGCGGCTGTTCAGCACATTCACGTCCGTGAGCGTAACGTCGGTCACGCGGCCATCGACCCCGGCGTTGATCTGGATGACCGGCTGGTTGGAGGGAGCATTCAGAAAGCTGGCGCCGGTCACCGCGATGTTGCCGATGCTGTGCGCCGGCAGCATGCCCATGGGCGGCGGGTCGCCATGTTCCAGCGCCAGGCTGACCGTGCTGCCGTCGGTCGAGATGTCCTCGAACCGCAGGTTGGCGACGTTGCCGTTCAGGCTCTCGCCGTAGAACGCGATGAGGCCGCCGATCACGGCGACGTCGCGCACCAGGTCGTCGCTGCTGTCCTGGTGATAGACACCGATGCGCTGCAAGGCGGTGGCGCCGAGATCGAGGTCCAGGCCCTGGATCCAGGTGCCGCCGCTGCCCAGCGTGGTTCGCAGCGTGCCGGTGCCGGCGGCCGCGTCGCTGACCAGGGTCGGGCGCGAGGCCAGCATGCTGTAGTCGTCCGCATCGAAGGTAAAGCCGGCGCCGCTGGTGACGCCGCTGACCTGCACATCGACGTCGCCGCCGATGACGATCTGATTCTGCAGCAGGCTGGCGGTGCCGGTGAGATTGCCGGCGCCCCCCAGCACCACGACCATGCCACCGGTGCCGGCGCGGCTGACCGCGTCCGCCAGGTCGGTGGGATCGTCGGCCGTGCCGGCGTCGCCCGCCATGCCGTTGCCATCGCCTGTGCCGCTGGCGAAGTAGACGCTGGTGATTTCATTGCCGGTCTCGTCGGCCTCCACCGCCTCGAAGAAGTCGCCGCCGATCCCGCCGGTCGCCGCGGTCAGCACCTCGTGGCGCTGGTCGGTGAAGGGGGTGATGCGACGCGGGATGGGATCGACCATGCGGCGGTCGAGCGCCGTCAGCTCCTTGCGCTCGCCGGTGAACCAGCCGAGCGGAATGCGCACCCGCAGCAGCCCGGCGCCAGACACGCCGCGCGGATCGTCCCAGCTTGCCTCGGCCCCCAGGGTCACCCGCGCGCCGTCGCCCAGGAAGGCCAGGTCGTAGGCCCGAAGCTCGATACGCGCCCGGGGGCCGGCGAAGGTGTCGTAGTCCTGGGCCGAGAAGTAGTAGCCGCCCAGGTAGGTGCGCACCTCCCAGTTCTTGCCCAGGGTGTGGTCCAGCGGCAGCTTGTAGCCGACCTCCGCTTCGCCGCCGGCCAGCAGCGCTTCCTGGTCCTTGAAGCCGTTCACGCCGGGTGTGCCGGGTTGCCCTTGCCAGATGATTCCCAGTTCGTTGCCCTGGAGTGCCAGGGTGCCCTGGCCGACACCCGGTTGGCCGCCGCCATCGACGCCGTCCACCGCCGAGCGGCCGGCAACCAGGCGCTCGCTGGTCAGCGGCAGGTAGCCAGTGACACGCAGGTCCCAGTCCTCGGTCATGGCCTCGAGCCCGCCGGTGACCTGAAAGAAGGCGTTGTCGTGCGAGGTCCTCAGCCAGTCGCCGAAGACATAGCCACCGACGATCACGCTCTCGTCGAGCTGCAGGCGCAGGCCGAGGCCCAGCGCGGTGCCGGTAGAGCTGTCGCTGTCCAACCCACCCAGCGCGTTGCCGAACAGCAGCGTGTCATCGTCCTGATAGAGCGGCACCAGCAGATCGAGCGCGCCGCCACCCTGGTCGCTGCCCGCCCGACCGATGGCGTCCAGCGAGGGCGACCACTTGTCCGCCATGACCGGATCCGGCAGCAGCAATCCGGCCAGGCTGACCCCGGCCAACAGGGCAGCGCGACCGCGCCCCAATATGTCAGCAAGCGGCTTCGCCACGGCACTGGCAGGAACCAGGCAGCAATGCGTTGTCATGTCTCGGTCTTTCCCCAATCTGGCCCACTGCGATCGCGCCTCCTCGCCCCAAGGAGCACGCACTCGCCCATGACGCGTGCATGGACGGGGTCAGATAGAAGCGCGATTGAATAGTATTGTGCAATTACCTACCAGTTGAATAACATGTCTTGGATTTTAACTATAAAAGATGTGCCTTCTCTCAAATTCATGCCCTGTTATTCATAATTTGTGCGATCCCAAACAACGCAGCGGCCCGAGCAGGCCGCGACGCCGCCCTGCCCGGTCCGCCGCGATGGCGGATCAGGTGACGCCAAACCGCCGGCAGCGGTGTCTCACGCTCTTGTGAAGGAAGCTCTCAGGCCGCCGGCCGCTGGTGATCGACCGCCTTGCCTTTCGTAACGACACGACTCGGCTGCTCAGCATGGCAAACCAGCGGCGACAGGTCGGGCAACGCGCCGCGGCCGACGATGCTGACCAACGCCGCGGCCGGGTAGGCATGGCGAAAGCGGAAGCCGCCCGCCAAGGCGCGACGTGGCAGCGCCCGCTGGCTGGCCAGGAAGAGCTCCCGTCCCATGGCACCCAGCCCGCGCGCCAACAGCAGTCGCGGCACCGGCAGCGTGAGCGACCAGCGCCGGAAGCACCGTGCCAGCAACCCGGCGAAGTCGCGCTGCCGTACAGGATGCGGTGCCGTGGCATTGTAGGCGCCGCTGGTTCCACCCTGCGCCAGCAGCCAGCAGATCAGGCGCACCAGGTCGTCGCGGTGGATCCAGGAGAGCCACTGGCGCCCACCACCGAAGATTAGGGCGAGGCCCAGCTCGAACGGCAGCAGCAGGCTGCCCAGCATGCCGCCGTCGCCGTCCAGCACCAGGCCGATACGCAGGGCCACCGCTTGCAGCCCACTGGCCGGCGCTTCGGCCAGCGCCGCCTCCATCGCCTGGCAAGCCGCGGCGGCGAAGCCCGTGCCGGATGGCGTGCTCTCGCCCAAGACCGCATCACCCTGGTCGCCATAGATGCCGACCGCGGAGGCGCCGATCAGCAGCCGGGGCGGCACCTCCGCCCGCCGGCACCAGGCCAGCAGGCTACGCGTCAGCTCGACCCGGCTGGTGACGATCCGGCGCCGCCGGCCGGCAGTCCAGGGCGCCGCCACCGGCTCGCCCGCCAGATGGACGATGGCATCCAGCCGCGTCGCCGGATGTAGCTCCGCCAAGCTGCCGATGCAGCGCAGCGGTGTCGGCAGCCAGGCGGCCTTGCGCTGGTCGCGTAGCAGCAGCGTCACGTCGTGCCCGGCCGCCACCAGCGCGGCCACCAGCCGGCGGCCGACAAAGCCGCTGCCGCCGGTTACCAGCAAGTGCTGCCGGCGCTCCAGAAACTCGTCGGCCAGGCCCGCCGCCGGCGTGGCTGGCCGCCGCAGCGTCCAGGCGCGTCGGGCATCACGCCAGCCCCAGAACAGGCAGCCCGTGGCGGCCAGGGTGAGCAGCCAGGCGAAGAGGCCCTGCCCTTGCCAGACAACCGTCGTCGGCAGGGCGACAGCGGCCCAGAGCCGTGGTGCCAACAGCGCCAGCAGCACGCCATAGTTCAGGGCCAGCAGCGCGTGGGTGACGCGTTCGCTGGGCGGCAGCAGCCGGCTACGGTCCTCCTCGACGAAATCGACCAGCGTGAGAACCACCTCGGCCGCCAGCACCGCGACCAGCGCCACGGCCCAGAAGCCCTGCCACTGCAGCCAGGCCAGGCTGAAGAAGATCGCGCCGTAGAGGCCATTGCGCACCGCATGCAGGACAAGTTCGCGCCGCGCCGTGACGCGCCAGGTCAGGCGCTCTGTCATCTCGTGGTGATAGACGATGTCGAACAGGCCCAGCAGCAGCTGCAGCGCCAGCAGAACCGTGATCGCGGGTGTGAAGGGTGTCATGGCTCAGCCCTCCAGGGCTTGGAAAATGCCGTCCTGAAAGAAGGTCTCGCCGAACCAGGGATGGCGGACCGCCAGGGTGAAGCGGAAGCGCCGTTGCCCGACATCGGCGTGGGTGACGTGCATCTGCCCGGGGGACAGCCATAGCGGCCAGGTCATCTGGTGCCGTCCAAGGCGCCAGAAGAAGCGGGTTGAGCGAAAGTGCAGTTCGCCCGCCTCTTCGCTCAGCCGCAGCGCCATGCCGAAATGCCGGCCGACGCATTCCATCAGGCCCGCGCGCTCGTCATGGCGTTTCACCGTGGTGCAGATCCGCTCGCCCTGGCGAAAGCGGTAGGCGCGGCGCCAGAACACGCCGCCACCCTGTGGCGCCTGTGCCACGGTGACCACGGCCGGCACGTTGCGACCGGCCGGCACCGGCAGCGGCGCGCCGACTAACTTGCAGGCCTGGGCAAAGCACCAGCCGATGGCTGAACGCTGGATCACCCGATAGCGCCCGGCGAAGCGCTGCGGCCGGTCGATGGCCGGCTGCGTGGCGAAGCGACCGCGGACCGCCGGCGCCAGACGGGCCCAGGCCGCCTCGCCGAGCAGGGCGCGGAAGGGCCCCTCCTCGGCGACCGACAGCGGTCCGTCGTCTGCCGGCTCCAAATTTCTGAATTTTCTGTCATGCGAGAAATTCATGGTCAGACTCCTCCCAGTGTTGGCCCGCGGACCGGCCGATCAGCGTAGCTTGCCGACCAGCCGTGCGATCTTGCCGCCCAGGCGCATCAACCCCATCAGGGTGCCGCGCGGCAACTTGCGTACCTCGCCGTACCAGCCGATCAGCGACTCCATGAACTTCAGCATCTCGGCCATGCGCGCCTGCGCTTCCGCCGGAGTCTGGCGGTCCTGCTCGGCCTCCAGCACGCACTGGCGCAGCGTCGTCAGGGTCGGGTCGATCTCGCGCTTCTTGCGCTCCTCGACGATGATCAGGAACATCTCCCAGACGTCAGTCAGCGCCTCGAAGTGGTCGCGACGGTCGCCCAGCGTGTGGACGAGCTTGACCAGCCCCCAGCCCTGCAGTTCTTTCAGCGAGGTCGAGACGTTGGAGCGCGCGATGTCCAGGGTTTCGGCGATCTCCTCGGCGGTGATCGGCTTGCCGGCCAGGTAGAGCAGCGCATGGATCTGCGCCTGCGAGCGATTGACGCCCCAGCGCGTGCCCATCTCGCCCCAGTGCAGCACGTAGCGTTCGAGCGACGGTGTCAGGATCATTATTTCTCTCCTGACAGAAATGTACGAATCTTCCGTTCCGCACGCAAGAGGCTGCGGCGGCCAGCCGCAACCTCTCCCCGCCACCTTCCTAGGGGCAGCTCGCCGCCGGCAAGCTGAACGCCATGCTGCCAGTGACCGTGGCGCCACCCAACACCTGGAAGCAGAGCCCGCCGACGTTGGTCGCGGTGTTGTTGTCGCTGCCGGCCTGGATGGTGATGTCGTCGGTCGGGACCGTCCCGCTGAGGAAGACGGCGGTGTCAGTGACGTTGTCGCCGCCGCTGTTCTGCCCGTCGATGGCGATGAAGCTCAGCTTCACATTGGCGGCGCCGTTGACCTGCAGGGCGAAGTCCATGTTGCTGCCCAGGCTGCCGACACCGGAGATGTTGACGTTCTCGACGGTCACGTCACTCTTCGAGATGAAGAGGCCGGTGGTCCCCAGCGCAGCCGAGGCACCGATATCAAAGATGCTGCCGCGCGTGCTGCCGTCAATGACATTGCCGATGCCGTTGTTCTGGATGGATACACCCGCGCGATAGCCACTGAACGAGAAATCGCTGAGCTGCAGGCCAGTGCCGCCGCTGACCAGCAAGCCGACGCTGCCGCTGCTCGAACTGTTGGCACCGGTCCCAGTCCAGCCGGCGATGGTCAGGCCGGCGACCTTGTCGAAGGAACCGCCAAACTCGGTATTGGTCACGGTGATGTCGTTCAGAGCCAGCGTGTTGCTGGTCTGCATCCCGCTCGCGGCGGCGATGACGGCGCGCGCCGCCCCGCCGCCATTGAGCACCAGGGAGTCGAAGGTGGCGGTGTTCACCGTCATGTTGCTGACCCGGCTGGCGCCGCCGCCACCGCTGAAGACGTAGAGACCGACACCCGCGCCGCTCACGCCAATGTCCTCAAGCAGCGAGTCGTCCACCGCGGCCATCTCGGCATCCAGCAGGAAGCCAATGTCGCCGCCGGTGGTCGTCACGTCGCGCACGATATCGTGCGAGGAGTCGGTCAGACCGACGCCGAAGTAGTGCAGGTTCGAATCGGCCGACTTCATGGCCATGGTGATGTCCAGGCCAACCAGCTTCACGTGGTCGACGCCGGTGGCGCCGATCGCTGCGGTGTCCAGGGTGTTGTCGTGTGCGATGGTCGGGCGGCTGGCGGCGGCGTCGAAGGCCGTCGGATTGAAGGTCAGCACCTCGTTGGAGGTGTTGCCGGTGACCTGCAGGGTCGAGCCGCCGCCGAGCAGGATCTGGTTGCCCGCCAGGTCGAAGTGGCCGGTGATGGTGCCGTCTTCGCCGGAAACCACGATCAGGGCGTCGGTCGCCGCGTTGCCGGTGATGCCCTTGCTGCCGACCGCGTCGGCCAGCGAGGTCGGGTCGGCGGCGGTGCCGGCCGTCGTGCCGCCGGTGCCGCTGGCGAAGTAGACCAAGGCGATGGTGCGGTCGGTCTCGCTGTCGCGCACCGTTTCGGTGAAGCCCATCATCGGCACCACGTCGGGCGCCGCCAGCACCTCCTGCCGCGTATCGGTCAGCGCGATCAGGTTGCGCTGCACCGGGTCCATCATGCGACGGTCGAGACGGTCGGTTTCGTGCCGCTCGTTGCTGCCGAACAGCGTGCCCAGCGGAATGCGCACCCGCAGCAGGCCGGCTCCCTGCAGGCCGCGCGGATCGTCCCACGACGTTTCCAGGCTGGCCGTTACCCGGCTGCCGTCGCCCATGAAGGCCAGGTCGTGCAGCTGCACCTCGAGCCGCGCCTGCGGGCCGGCGAAGGTGTCAAAGCCGTCGCGGGCGAAGGCATAGCCGCCGAGATAGAGGTTGGCATCGATGTTGTGGCCGAAGACGTGGTCGAGCGGCAGGCGGTAGCCGATGCTGCCCTCGCCGCCATAGAGCGCGGCTTCCTCGACCAGCAGGCCGTCCTGCCCCGGCGCCGAGTCCACCAAGTGCTGGATCAGCAGCTGGTTGCCGTCGATGATCAGCTGCCCCGGCCCAGCCATGCCGGGATCGCCGGCCACCGGATCGACCCGCGACAGGGTGCGTAGCCCGCCGAGCGGCACATAGCCGGTTAGGTGCAAATCCCAGTCGGCGGTCTTGAACTCCAGGCCGGCGACGACTTGCGGAAAGGCCTCGCCATTGGCCGAACGTTGAAAATCACCATAAGCAAAGCCGCCCAGGATGAAGCCCGCGTCGAAGCGATGCCGCAGCACCAGGCCGATCGAAGCTGCCTTGGCCGAGTCGCTGTCCAGCCCACCCAGCGCATTGCCCAGCAGCAGGGTGCTGCCATCCTGATAGAGCGGCACCATGAGATCGAGCGCCCCGGTGCCCTGGCTGCTGCCGGCGCGGCCGTAACCATCCAGCGTCGGTTGCCAGGTCTCCGCCGCAGCCGCCCCGGCGAGCAGCAGGGCCAGACCACTCACGCCGGCCAGCAGGCCACCGCGCAGGTGAGTCATCATCTTCGCGCTGACCAGTGCCAGCACCGACTGCCGCGATGTCGCCACGCTACCCCCCAACTGACTGTTTTGTTTGATCCTGTGCCGACAGGATCACCGCCAGATGGAAGGCTTCGGCACGGCGCCTGACAAGCGAGTGGTGGTTGGTCCGTGTTCCGATGGTGTTCGCCCAAACCAACAGACAGCGGCGGCACTTTCTCCTGTCTCGCGATCTAACAGATAATGTTCACCCGCGCTGGATGTAAAACGGCTTCCCAGCACCCGCTGGAAGCATGACTTGCACGGCGACCCGCGCGGTGTAATAAGACGGCTTCGATGGCACCGCAGGACGAGACGCGCGCGACCGCCGAGACGGTTGCGATGGGCTTCCCGCACAGGCACCTCCTGGGAATCGAGGGCCTGAGCGCGGGGGAAATCGAATTTCTGCTCGACCTGTCGGAAAGCTACGTCGACTTCCACAAGGGTGATCGCGGGCGCCGCCAGCTGCTGGCCGGGCGCACCGTTATCAACCTGTTCTTCGAGAACTCGACCCGCACCCTCACCTCCTTCGAGCTGGCGGCCAAGCGTCTGGGCGCCGACGTCATCAACATGGCGGTCGGCGTCTCCTCGGTGAAAAAAGGCGAGACGCTGATCGACACGGCGGTGACGCTGAACGCCATGCATCCCGACGTGCTGGCGGTGCGACACAACGAATCCGGCGCGGTGCAGCTGTTGTCGGAAAAGGTCAACTGCGCGGTGATCAACGGCGGCGACGGCAGCCACGAACATCCGACCCAGGCGTTGCTCGATGCCCTGACCATCCGCCGCCGCAAGGGGCGCCTGGCCGGCCTGAAGGTCGCCATCTGCGGCGACGTGCTGCACAGCCGCGTGGCACGCTCGAACATCCACCTGCTGACCACCATGGGTGCCGAGGTCCGGGTGATCGCGCCACCCACCCTGCTGCCGGCCAAGGTCGAGCGCCTGGGTGTCACCAGCTACATCCACATGCGTGAAGGGCTGCAGGACGTCGACATCGTCATGATGCTGCGGCTGCAGACTGAGCGCATGCAGGGCTCCTACGTGCCCTCGATCCGGGAGTACTTCCGCTTCTTCGGGCTGGACTACGAGAAGCTGTCGGTGGCCAAGCCCGATGCGCTGATCATGCATCCCGGCCCGATGAACCGCGGCGTGGAGATCGACAGCGAGGTGGCCGATGACATCGGCCGCTCCGCCATTCGCGAGCAGGTCGAAATGGGTGTCGCGGTGCGCATGGCCGTGCTCGACACGCTCACGCGGCACCTGCCGCGCAACAGCTGAGGCACCGATGGCCACCACGCTGACGGCGCCGCCCACCGCCTACATCAACGCCCGCCTGCTGGACCCGGCGAGCAAGCTGGATGCACGCGGCGCGCTGCTGACGGTGGAGGGGCGCATCGCCGACCTGGGCCCGCACCTCTTCGCGCAGGGCGTGCCGCCGGGGATCCAGATGGTCGACTGCGGTGGCCACTGCCTGGCGCCCGGACTGATCGACCTGCGCGTCAACCTGCGTGAGCCAGGCGAGGAGCACAAGGAGACCATCGCGACCGCCAGCCGTGCCGCCGCCGCCGGCGGCGTCACTGCCATGGCCGCCCTGCCGAACAGCGACCCGGTCGCCGACGACACCGCCGGCCTGGAGTTCGTGGCGCGCCGCGCGCGCGAGGTGAAGCTGGTCAAGATCTACAGCTACGGCACGCTGACCAAGGGCGCCGAAGGCAACGAGCTGACCGAATTCGGCCTGCTGCAGGAGTACGGCGCGGTCGGCTACACCGACGGCAGCCGCGTGGTGGCCAATGCCGGCGTGATGCGCCGCGCGCTGTCCTATGCGCGGGCTTTCGACGCCACCATCGTGCAGGCGCCGCGCGAACCCTCGCTGGCCGGCGGGGTGATGAACAACGGCGAGCTGGCGACCCGTCTTGGCCTTGCCGGTATCGCGCCGATGGCCGAGGTCATCATGCTGGAGCGCGACCTGCGCCTGGTCGAGATGACTGACGGGCGCTATCACGCTGCCCTGCTGTCGACCGCCGAATCGCTGGCGGTGATGCGCCGCGCCAAGGCCAAGGGCCTGAAAGTCACCTGCGACACCGCCCCGCACTACTTCACCCTCAACGAGCTGGCGGTCGGCGACTACCGCACCTTCGCCAAAGTCATGCCACCGCTGCGCAGCGAGGAAGACCGCGCCGCCATTGCCGAAGGCATCGCCGACGGCACCATCGACGCCATCGCCAGCGACCACAGCCCGCATGACCAGGACTCCAAGCGCCTGCCCTTCGCCCAGGCGGAGTTCGGCATCCTGGGGCTGGAGACGCTGCTGCCGCTGTCGCTGGCCCTGGTGCACAAGGGCCAGGTCGGGCTGCTCGACCTGCTGGCGCGCCTGACCTGCAAGCCGGCGGAAATCCTGCGCCTGCCGGCCGGCCGGCTGCAGCCCGGCGCCCCGGCCGATCTGGTGCTGTTCGACCTGGAGCGCCCCTGGCGCCTCGACCCGGCAGAGTTCCGCTCGAAATCCAAGAACTCGCCCTTCGAGGGGCATCTGGTGCAGGGCAAGGTGCTCCGCACCGTGGTGGACGGGCGCAGCATCTTTGTCGCGGACGCCTGAATTCTACTCTAGCGGTCCGTTAAATCATTGACAGCACCCGGCACTGTACCGACCATCTCCGCGTATGCTCGATGGCGGTCGAGCGATCACACATCCGGCAGGACCCGGATAGCGAGGATCGCAAGATACTCATGGTGCGCCACGGACGGTTTCTCGCGCTGCTCCTCTGGGGGCTGGGCAGCGCGCTTCCTGTCGCATCGGCTCAGGCCGATGATCCGGCACAACCGCGTCAGTACATCGGGCTGGGCGGTACCGACCAGGGCTCCAGCTCCAGCTATTCCTACCTCGGCCTGTTGACCACGCTGTCCGGGCGCTTCACCGGCAACGACTGGGTGCTGCGCGGCTGGCTCGACTACCTGACCTACGACACCGACGACGGCTTCGGCGATCTCAAGGCGCACGTCTATGGCGGCAACCTGGGCATCTCGCGCAGCTTTCCGGCGCCCGCCGGCACCGCCTCGATCGGTGTCGGCGTGGTCTATGGCAACCGGCAGTACAGCCGCGACACGACGCAGACCAATGATGGCAGCTACGTCCGCTTCCGTGTGCAAGGCGACTACTTCGGCGAGCCGCTGGAACGCCAGCATCTGAACCTCTTCTGGAGCGTCACGGAGCCGGAGACCGAGATCTTCCTGCGCGGCGATTACCTCTACGGCTTTTCCGCCTTCCAGGCCGGTCCGACGGCGACGCTGCAGCGCGGCGAGGACTACCAGTCGCTGCGCGTTGGCCTCGCCGTGCAGGAGATCGAAGTCACCGACTGGGCGCGCATCGGCGTCGGCGGCGGCTGGGAACACACCGACAAGGGTGACGGCGTCTATGGCGGCGTGAACTTCACACTGCTGCTCGGCTTCAACTGAGCGGGGGCCGGAGGCAACGACGTGGCCGGCATATCCAGATGGTACTTTGAGGCGTTCGAATTGCGCGTACCGCCGGCCGCCAGCCGACACGTTGTCTGGCGCGAGATGCTTTGGCAGATCCTGGCCACCGTCGCGGTGGCCGTCGGCGCCTGGTACCTGTACTGGCGCTGGAGCCAGTCGCTCAACATGGACGCGCTGTGGTTCGCCATACCGCTGGTGGTGGCCGAGACGCTGTCGTTCATCGGCCTGGTGCTGATGATTTTCAATCTGTGGCAGGTGACCGACACGCCACCGCAGCCACCGCCGGCCACTATCGGCGAGTGCGAAGGCATTGACGAGCAGCGGCCACCGCGCATCGACCTCTTCGTCACCACCTACTCCGAGGATCCGGAGCTGGTGCGTCTTGGCCTGGAGGCCGCCAAGCGCGTGACCTATCTCGCCGGCGCCGAGATCAAGGTCCACTGCCTTGACGACGGTCGCCGCCCGGCAATGCAGCGGGTCGCCGAGGACTGCGGTGCCAACTACATCACGCGACCCAGCAACGAGGGCTACAAGGCCGGCAACCTGCGCAATGCGCTGGAGCTGACCGACGGCGATTTCGTGGTGATCTGCGACGCCGATACCCGCCTTTTCCCGGACATCCTGGAAAAGACCATGGGCTACTTCCGCGATCCGTCAGTCGCCTGGGTGCAGACGCCGCAGTGGTTCTTCGACCTGCCCGAAGGCCGGCCGCTGGAAGCCGCCTGGGGCCGGCGACTGGGCGGTCTTGGCCGTGGCCTGGCACGCGGGCTGCAGAAACTGGTTGGCCCGATCCGCCTGGGTGGTGATCCCTTTGACAACAACCCGCAGTTCTTCTTCGACGTGATCCAGCGGCGACGCAACGGCGCCAACGCGTCGTTCTGCTGCGGCGCCAGCTCGATCCATCGCCGCGAGGCGATCTGGCAGTCGGCGCTGCGCGCCTATGCCACCGCGGTTGACCGCAAGGTCGACGACTTCGTCAAGGAGGTGCGCGACCCGGAGAGCCGCCAGGCGCTCGAGGCGCAGCTGCGCCACCAATTCGCCGTCGACGAGATCGTCACGCCCTACAAGTTCCATGTCTCGGAAGACATCTACACCTCGATCGTGCTGCACGGCGATCCCGATCGACCCTGGCGCTCGGTCTACCACCCCGAGGTGCTGTCGAAGATGCTGTCGCCGCAGGACATGGCCAGCTGGACCGTGCAGCGCTTCAAATATGCCGCCGGCACGCTGGACATCGCCGTGCACGACAGTCCGCTTTACCGCTACAAGCTGACGCTGTCGCAGCGCCTCATGTACCTGACCACCATGTGGTCGTACCTCTCCAGCCTGTGGAACTGGATGTTCCTGGTCTCACCGGCGGTCTACCTCTTCACCGGCATCCCGCCGATCACCGCCTTCTCGCTGGAGTTCTTCAAGCACTTCCTGCCCTTCGTCATCTGCTACGAGATCGCCCTGCTGGTCGGCGCCTGGGGGGTGCCGAACAGCAAGGGACGGGCGATCTTCATGGGCTTCTTCCCCTATGGCCTGAGGGCGCTGTGGACCGTTCTGCTTGGCAAGCCTATCCGCTTCCCGGTCACCCCCAAGGAACGGCAGTCGGGCAACTTCCTGCGCCTAGTGCGCTGGCAGCTGCTGGTTATGCTGGTGATCCTGCTGTCCATCATCTGGGCCAGCTACGAGCTGTTCTATCTAGGCAGCCGCTCCGACGAATCAGGCTACGCCGTCAACGTGCTCTGGGGCCTCTACACCATCCTGTTGATGAGCAACTACTTGCGGGCGGCGATCTGGCGCCCAGTGGAAACCGAGGCCACAGCATGAGCCGTCGCACCTCGGGCTGGATCACCGGCCGCAGCCAGCTTGCCTTCCTCATCGGCCTGATCCTGGCCTCCGGCGCCATCTTCTGGTTGGAAAAGATCCGCTTTGAGTCGACCGACGATCCGCTCGGCTCCTTCTGGATCGACCAGCGCCAGCCGCCGACGGCGCGCGTGCTGGACGCCGGCGCGCGGACGCTGATCGAACAGTGGCGGCCAAAGCTGGCCGATCAGGTCGCAGCGCTGTCGCCGACGCAGTATCCGTCGGTCGTCCTGCTGGCCTATGCCAGCTGCCTGAAGGCCGACGCGCCCTGCGCCACGCAGCTGCGACCGCTGGCATCCGAAGCGCTGGAACAGGTGGCCGCGGGGGCGACCACTTGGCCGGGTCCGCTGCAGCCTAGCCTGGCTCTGGTCGCCTTGACGCTGTTCGAACGCAACGTCGCGGCGCCGGACCCCAGGCCGGCCTGGCAAGTCGTGGCGCGCTGGCTCGACGGTCTCGACGAATGGAGCCTGGGCGGACTGCATGGGCTGGCGCAGTTCATCTCGCGCAGCGCGGCACTGACCGGCAACGAGTTCGCCGCCTTCCGCAGCTATGCCTCCCTGCGACCGGTGCTTGAGACGGCCGATGGCCTGACCCGCCTGGGCGAGGTGCGCGTCACCGATCTGTCGCGTGGCCTGGGGTTGCTCAGCATCACCTTCCCGCGCTCGCCGCTGGCCAAGATTCTCCTGTGGCACGTCTGTACCGGTTGGCCCGGTGGTCTGGAGCAGGCACCGCTGGTCACCGCCGTGCTGTGCTGGAGCAACTTCGCCGCGCCGGAGGTCAACCAGCCCCTGGCCACGCGGCTGAGCGACAGCGACCTGACGGAGTTGTCACCGCTCGACACCGCTATCGTGCTGCTAGCCCTGACCACGCTGGAACGCGGCCCACTGCTGGTCGGCAACTAACTGCTCGGCCGGCGGTCGGACTCCACTAGCTGTGCAGGCGCAGGGTCAGCACCAGACGATTGCCGGTGGCATCACGCAAGTACTCGACACGGTCGGCGCCGCGCCGGATCAGCCAGAGGCCAAGTCCTGATTCAGGCATCTCGGACTCCGACTCGTAGGGATTTTCCGGCAACGCGGCCAGGCGCTCGCTCAGGGCCAAGCCCTCGCCCTGATCGATGATGCTGGCGGTGATTTCATTATTGCTCACTTGCAGCGACACGCTGACGATCTGCTCCGCATCACGACCGTGAGCATGGATAATCGCGTTGTTGACCGCCTCGGTGCAGGCCAGGGCGAAGCGCTCGCCGCGCTCGTCGCCCAGCAGCTCGGTCAGCAGGCGCCCGATCGCCGCCATGGTGGCCGAGGCCAGGGTCAAGCTGCTGCTAATACTCAAGGAAAGCGCGAGGGGTGCCACATCGCTAACCGGGCTGTCGCCCATGTTCATTCCTGCTCCACCCTCACGCGGGGCGGTCACTGGCCAAGCTGCGCTCGGCACCTTCGACAGTCTCATGGATGCGGAACACGCGATCAAGCCGGGTCAAGGCCAGCAGCCGCTGCACAGGCGGCCGCAAGGCCGCCAAGGCCAGGCTGCCATCGGACCCCAGTCGCTTCAGCAGCGCCACCAAGGCACCCAGTCCGCTGGAGTCGACAAAATCGATCCGCGCCAGGTCCAGCACCAGGTGCTTTTCACCCTCGCTGATTACCTTGCCGATCCGGTCCTTGAAGGTCAGGGCGACACTGGCGTCCAGCCGCGTCAGTTCGGGCCGCAGCACCAGCGCGTCACCCACCCGTCGTATCGTCAGGTCCATGCAGCACCTCTCGTCATGTCCGCTCCATCAGCAGGGCCGCCATGTCGTCATCCGGCGACCGGCCGCCGTTCCAGTCGAGCAGCGCGGCATCCAGCACCGCCAGCGCGCGCGCCAGACTCATGTCCCGTGTCGCCGTCAGCCAGTCCGCCACACGACGGTCGTCGAACGGCCGGCCGCTCTCGTCGCGATTGTCCACCAGGCCGTCGGAGTGCACCAGCAGCCGGGCACCAACCGGAAACGGCAAGCTGATCTCGTCGTGGCTGACGTCAGCAAAGAGGCCGAGTGGCAGGCCACTGCCCTCGATCAGCCGCGGCGCCTCGCCCGGCAGCAACAGCAGCAACGGCGGCGCCCCGGCGAAGCTCAAGTTCAGGCACTCGGCGCCATCCTCGACGATCCCATAGATCAGGGTGAAATAGCTGCTGGCCTCCTCCGGCCAGAGCATCATGCGGTTGATCTGCGTCAGAAAGGCCGCCGGGGCGCGCGGCGGCTGGTACCCGCCACCTGGCTGGATATTGTTGGCGATGATCTTGCTGAGCGTGACCGAACGCAGGGCGGCCTCTGTGCCATGGCCTGCAATGTCGCCCATCCAGAAATAGGACGCGTGGTCGTCGAAACGGCCATAGCCGAACATGTCGCCGGACAGGTCCTGCGAGGGCACGTGCAGGCTGGCGATACGCAGGGACGGCAGCTGCAGGGTTGGCGACGGCAGGTTGCCGCGCTGGATCGCCGCGGCGACGTTCAGGTCGCGGCGATGCCGCTCGTTCATCTTCTTCAGCGAGGCGTTGGCGGCTTCCAGTTGGACCCGGGTACGCTCGTTCTGCTTCAGCTCGCGTTCCAAGGCGCGGGCCGTGGAGCGCAGCGCCAGTTCGTCACTGGCCAGTCCGGCCAGATCCTGCAAAGATTGCCGGTCGTCCTCGTTCAGCGCCGCATGTGGCTGGGTATCGATGATGCACAGCGTGCCGACCGGTGCTCCACCTGGCGCGCGCAGCACCGCCCCGGCGTAGAAGCGGATGCCGGGCGGTCCGGCAACCAGCGGATTGTTGGCGAACAGCGGATCGCGCGTCGCATCGGGCACGCAGAAGACGGCATCCGAGGAGACGATCGCATGGGTGCAAAAGGAGATCGACCGCTCAGTCTCCGCCACATCGATGCCGCAGCGTGCCTTGAACCACTGGCGGTCGCGGTCGATCAGGCTGACGGCCACCATCGGCACCTTGAACAGCCGCCGCGTGATGGCTACCAGCCGCTCGAAGGCCGGCTCGGGCGGCGTGTCCAGGATATTGAGGCTTTGCAATGCCAGCAGCCGATCGTCCTCGGCCCAGGAATCCCGGCTGCTGAGCTGTCGACTACCGATGTGCTGCTGGTCGATACTCATCTATTCTGCATCTTCCCGTATTCACACGAGTGTTGGCACTTGGCCGCCACAATGCAATGACAGACCCTGCCAGAGAGAAAGCGCTGGGCCGGCGCGGCTTCTGTGCCACGGCGGCGGCGTTGGCCCTGTGGCGACCCGCCAGCGCGGCGCCACCCAGCGGCGCTTGGGGCCGCATCGATCCGGTGGTGGCGCAGAAGCTGCGCCGCGGCGTCAGCTTGTCGCACTGGTTCTGGCTGCCGCTGGAAGGGCGTCCGTTCGGCGGGCCGGACTATCTCGACCAGCGCGACCTGGCGGCGCTGGTGGGACTCGGCCTGGGGCACGTCCGCCTGCCGGTCGATGTCGAGCGCCTGTTTCCCCCGGCGGGTCCTGACCTGGCGTTGCTGGATCACCTGGCGGGGGCGCTCGACCTGATCGAACGCATCGGGCTGCTGGCCCTGGTGTCGCCCTTCGGCGCCTACAACCAGGCCAGCGCGGCGCGGGAGCAGCACAATGCCGAACTGCTGGACCAGTTGGCCAGCTGGCTGGTCGGACGCGATCCCTGGCATCTGGTCCTCTCGGTGATCAATGAACCCAGTGAGGTAACGCCTGGCGACTGGTCATGGATACAGACGAACCTGGTGCGCCTGGCCCGCGCGCGGCTGCCGCAGACGCTGCTCATCGCTTCGGGGCCGGTCACTCCCGACCCGGCCAGCGGTGTCTGGGGCGCCCATCGTGCGCTGATGCAGGTGACTCCACCGCCAGACCGCAATCTGGTCATGGCGCTGCATTGGTACGAGCCTTTCTGGCTGACGCACGCCGGGGCGCCCTGGCTGGTCGGCGCCGAGGCGGCGGAGGTCACCGGCCACGCCGGGATGCGCTATCGCGACTCCGACTGGCAGCGCTGGCGCCTGGAGGCCGAGCTGTCAGAGGTCGCCGGCTGGGCGGCTGCCAGCGACATGCCGCTCTACGTGGCGGAGTTCGGCGCCTTCCGCTACGGCACCGCGCCGGCGATCGAGCGTGAAGCCTGGGCCGCCGACTGCGTGGCGCTGTTCGACCGGTTTGCCTTGCCCTGGTGTTGGTGGGACTATGCCGAAGGCTTCGGGCTGGCGACCGGCATCCCCGGTGCGCGGCAGCTCGATCCCGGTCTGGTGCGCGCCCTGCTGCGCGGCGCGCCCTGATCGCCAAGGCACTGCGGTCCGGGGGAAATGGCGCACATGCTGGAATCGCTGTCCTGGCCCTGGGTCATCGGCGTCGCCGCCCTGTCCTACCTGCTGGGCTCGCTGCCGTTTGGCCTGATGTTGACGCGGGCCGCCGGGCTGGGCGACGTGCGCAAGATCGGCTCCGGCAGCATCGGTGCCACCAATGTGCTGCGCACTGGCCGCAAGGACCTGGCGCTGGCGACCGTGCTGCTGGATAGCGGCAAGGGCGCGGCGGCGGT
This sequence comes from Rhodospirillales bacterium, assembly GCA_038363005.1. Taxonomy (GTDB): domain Bacteria; phylum Pseudomonadota; class Alphaproteobacteria; order Kiloniellales; family JACOMY01; genus JAKOWB01. Next base: position 65,062 of record JBBQBI010000011.1, on the reverse strand, counting down.
GCTGATCGCCTGGTGGAGCGCCGGGCCGAAGCTGGCGCTGGTGGCCGGCGTCTGCGCCGTGCTGGGGCACCTCTATCCAGTCTGGCTGCGCTTCAAGGGCGGCAAGGGTGTCGCCACCACCCTGGGGACCCTGCTGGCCTTGGCACCCGGTGTCGGCCTGCTCTGCTGCCTCACCTGGCTGCTGGTGGCGCTGCTGTTCCGCTATTCCTCGCTGGCCGGACTGATCAGCCTGGGCCTGGCGCCGGTCTATGCCTGGCTGCTGCCCTGGGGCGTGCGGCTGGACGAGATCCCCGGCGCCGCGTTGTTCCTTGGAGACTGGCATCTGGTCGGCGCCGCGGCGTTGCTGGCGGCCCTGGTCTGGATGCGCCATCACCAGAACATCGCCCGGCTGATCGCTGGCGAGGAAAGCAAGATCGGGCAGAAGAAAACGGTCCAGGCCTAGCTGGCCCAGGCCTGACCAAAGGAGCCTAGCCGGCGGTAAGCCGCAGGCTTGCCTTGCGATCACCGTCCAGGTCGACCAGCGTGTAGCGACCGTCGGCCTTGAACGCGACCCGCACCGCCTTGCCGTCGACCTGCCCCAGCAGCACCAGGCGCTCGCCCTCGACACGATAGACTGCATCGCCATCGGCCTCGCCACCCAGGCGCAGCGTGCAGGTCCCGGTCACCACGCCGCTGGCGTCGAACACCGCCGGGCCGAGCGAGAGCTGCACTGCCAGCGGCCGTTCCACGCCAACCACCTGGATCTTGCCCTCCAGCGCGAAGTAGCCCGGTTCCAGCGCCAGCACTTTGCCGCTGCCAGCGTTCAGCCAGATCATGACCTTGGCCTCGATGGAGAACTCGCGCTCCGCCGTCAGGTCCTTGGCCAGGAAGTCCCGGATATCGATCATGACTCTCCGCTGCCAAAACGCTTCGTCTGCAGCCTTATAGGGTAGGTCGCCGGCCCTTGTGCAGCGGAATCCGTCCCCCGCTGAAACGATGGCGCGGACCGACAGTCCGGCCGGGATCGTTCAGGTCGACATCTGGCAGATGGACATCTGGCTCTGGATCGTGGTCCACCACTCCCCGGTCCAGGTCACGCCGAACTTCTGGGCATCGCAAGCGCCGGACCGTCGCCTTGACAGTGATCGCCCCGGAACCGCAGGCTGCCACCCATGGGGGAAATGACCACAGGCACCTTCACGCAAGGCGAGCGGTTGGCGACCTTGCGACTGATCCGCACCGAGCATGTCGGGCCGGTCACCTACCGCCAACTGTTGACCCGCTTCGGCAGCGCCGAGAAGGCGCTGGCCGCCCTGCCCGACCTGGCGCGGCGAGGTGGCGGCCGCCAGCCGCGCATTGCCACGGCCGACGCGGCGCGCGCCGAGCTAGCGGCGGCCGAGCAGCAGGGAGTGTCGCTCCTCTGTCTGGGTGAAGCAGCCTACCCGCCGCTGCTGGCTGGCCTGGAAGATGCCCCACCGGTGCTCTTCCTGCGCGGGCGGGCCGCGCTGCTGCGGCAGCGCGCCGTGGCGCTGGTCGGCGCGCGCAATGCCTCGGGCAACGGCCGGCGCTTTGCCGAGCAGCTGGCCCAGGGCTTGGCCCGCGAAGGCCTGACCGTGGTCTCCGGCCTGGCGCGCGGCATCGACGCCGCGGCGCATGAAGGCGCCCTGGCCGTCACCGGCGACACCGTCGCTGTGGTGGCCGGTGGCGCCGACATCGTCTATCCACCGGAGCACGGTGCGCTCACACGCCGTATCGTACACGCCGGTGCACTGCTGGCCGAGATGCCACTCGGTACTCAGCCGCAGGCGCGCCACTTCCCGCGCCGCAACCGCCTGATCTCCGGCCTGTCGCTGGCAGTGGTGGTGGTCGAGGCAGCGCCGCGCTCGGGCTCGCTGATCACCGCGCGCTTCGCCGGCGAGCAGGGCCGCGAGGTGCTGGCGGTACCGGGCTCGCCGCTCGATCCGCGCGCCCAGGGATGCAACCTGCTGATCCGCGAGGGCGCCACCCTGGTGCAGTCGGTGGCCGACATTCTGGAGGCCCTGGGGCCGGCCGCGCGGCGCCCGCTGGCCGAGCCCGCGGCCCCCTATAAGGGGGCCGCGCAAGCGGATGAAGGAGACGATACTGGCCTTGCCGCGGCCCGTCGCGCCGTGCTCGAGCTGCTGTCGCCGGTGCCCCTCGCGGTTGACGAAGTGATACGTCGATGCCAATTGTCACCCTCGCTCGTGCAGATCGTGCTGCTCGAGCTGGAGCTGGCCGGGCGCCTGGAGCGTCAGGCAGGTAATCGCGTCGCGCTGGTCATCTGACCCTGCCGGTCAGCTGGCCGGCTTCCCGCCGCCGGCGACGCGGCGGACTTAAAGGAATTGTAGGACCCGTGGCAGTTCGCAACGTCGTCGTCGTCGAATCTCCGGCGAAGGCGAAGACCATCAACAAGTATCTGGGCAAGGACTATCAGGTCCTGGCGTCCTTCGGGCATGTGCGCGACCTGCCGCCCAAGGACGGGTCGGTCGACCCTGACCACGACTTCGAGATGCAGTGGGAGGTCGACGCCAAGGCCGAGCGCCGCATGCGCGAGATCGCCGAGGCGGTGCGCGGCGCCAGCAAGCTGATCCTCGCCACCGATCCGGATCGCGAAGGCGAGGCCATCTCGTGGCATATCCGCGAGGAGCTGAAGCGCCGCCGCGCGCTGGGCGAGGTCCCGGTCGAGCGCGTGGTGTTCAACGAGATCACCAAGTCCGCTGTCAACGAGGCCTTCCGCCAGCCGCGCGCGCTGGATCAGAGCCTGATCGAGGCCTACCTGGCGCGCCGCGCGCTGGACTACCTGGTGGGCTTCACGCTGTCGCCGATCCTGTGGCGCAAGCTGCCGGGCAGTCGCTCGGCCGGCCGCGTGCAGTCGGTCGCGCTGCGGCTGGTCTGCGAGCGCGAGGCGGAGATCGAGATCTTCCGCGCCCAGGAATACTGGACCGTCGACGTCGACGTGCTGAACCAGGCCGGCGGCACCTTCCGCGCGCGGCTCAGCTACTTCGAGGGCAAGAAGCTCGACAAGTTCGATCTGGCCAACGAGCAGGACGCCCAGCGCACGGTTCGCCGCCTGGAGGCCGCCAAGGACTTCCGTGTCGCCAAGGTCGAGCGCAAGCAGGTCAAGCGCAACCCGCTGCCGCCCTTCACCACTTCGACGCTGCAGCAGGAGGCCTCGCGCAAGCTGGGCTTCGCGGCCTCGCGCACCATGCGCATCGCGCAGAAACTTTATGAGGGCGTCGACATCGGCGGCGAGACCGTCGGCCTGATCACCTACATGCGTACCGACGGCGTGACCCTGGCCGGCGAGGCGCTGGGCGCCGCGCGCCGCCTGATCGGCGAGGAGCACGGCGACCGCTACCTGCCGCCGGCGCCACGCCAGTACAAGGCGCGCGCCAAGAACGCCCAGGAGGCGCACGAGGCGATCCGCCCGACCGACCTGTTCCGCCGCCCGCGCGCCGTGGCGCGCTACCTGGAACCGGATGCCCGCGCGCTTTACGAGCTGATCTGGACCCGCACGCTGGCATCGCAGATGGCCAGCGCCGAGCTCGACCAGGTCGGCATCGACATCGCGGTCGACGGCGACGCGGCGATGCTGCATGCCACCGGTTCGGTCGTGGTGTTCGACGGCTTCCTCAAGCTCTACCAGGAGACGCGCGAGGACAGCGGCGAGGACGAAGACGCCGAGCGGCGCCTGCCCAAGGTGAACGAGGGCGAGGCGGTGACGCGCGAGGCCGTGCTGCCCGAGCAGCACTTCACCCAGCCGCCACCGCGCTACAGCGAAGCCAGCCTGATCAAGAAGCTGGAGGAGCTCGGCATCGGCCGGCCCTCCACCTACACCTCGATCCTGCAAGTGCTGCAGGACCGCAACTACGTGCGGCTGGAGAAGCGCCGCTTCATCCCCGAGGATCGCGGCCGCATCGTCACCGCCTTCCTGTCGAACTTTTTCCCGCGCTATGTCGAGTACGACTTCACCGCCAACCTGGAAGAGCAGCTCGACGACATCTCCGGCGGGCGCATCGAGTACCTCAAGGTGCTCGCGGATTTCTGGAAGGCCTTCAAGGCGGCGATCGACGAAGCCAAGAACCTGCGCATCACCGAGGTGATCGACACCCTCGACCAGGTGCTGGGACCGCACTTTTTCCCCGGCGATCCCAAGGACCCCAGCAAGAACCCGCGGGCCTGCCCGGTCTGCGGCAACGGCACGCTGGGCCTGCGCCTGGGCAAGACCGGCGGCTTCATCGGCTGCTCGAACTATCCCGAGTGCCGCTTCACCCGCCCGCTGGCGCTGCCCGGCGGCGGCGAGGGCGACGAGGGCGGCGACCTGGCCGGTCCGCGCATCCTGGGCACTGATCCGGTGAGCGGCGAGCCGGTGCAGCTGAAGAAGGGTCCTTTCGGCGTCTATGTGCAGCTGGGCGAGGGCAGCGCCGACGCCAAGCCCAAGCGCGCCTCGCTGCCGAAGGGCGCCGATGCCTCCAGCTTCACGCTAGACCAGGCGCTGTCCATTCTGGCGCTGCCGCGCGATGTCGGCGTCGATCCGGAGAGTGGCGACGCCATCACCGCCGGCATCGGCCGCTTCGGCCCCTACCTCAAGGCCGGCAACGACTACGTCAACCTGCCGCGCGGCGAGGACGTGCTAACCATCGGCCTCAACCGCGCCGTCACGCTGGTGCAGGAAGGCCGCGAGAAGAAGGCGCGCAACACCCGGCAGCTCGGCGCCCATCCGGCCGACGGCAAGCCGGTGGTGGCGAAGAAGGGCCGCTTCGGACCCTATGCCCAGTGGGGCAAGGTGCTGGCCAACCTGCCGCGCGGCACTGAGCTGGACGACGCCACCCTGGAGATGGCGCTGCCACTGTTGGCGGCCCGCGCGCCCGCCAAGGGTGCCAAGGCCAAGGGCGCGGCGAAGCCCAAGGCGGCGACGGCGGCCAAGGGCAAGGCGCCCGCCAAGGCTCCAGCGACGGCCAAGGCCCCAGCGAAAGCCAAGGCCCCCGCCAAGGCCAAGACTCCCGCGAAAGCCAAGGCACCTGCCAAGCCCAGGAAGGCGCCCAAGGCGGCTGGCGCGTGAGCCGGCGGCCGGTCCCGCCGCGCCCCAAGCCGACCAAGGACGAGATCCTCGAATACCTGCGGTCGAGCGAAACGCCGCTGGGCAAGCGCGAGCTGATGCGCGCCTTCCAGCTGCAGGCCGGCGATCGGGTCTGGCTGAAACAGGTGCTGGGCGAACTGAAGGAAGCCGGCCTGCTGGAGGGCCAGCGCGGCCGCCGCGTCGCCGCCCCTGACCGCCTGCCCGAGGTGTCAGTGCTGGAGATCGCCGGCTACGACGAGGACGGCGAGCTGCTGGCCCACCCGGCCGGCAGCGACCCCAAGGATCCGGCAACCCCAGTGGTCTTCATGGCGCCCGACAAGCGCGGCCACCGGCCGGCGGTGGGCGAGCGCGTGCTGGCCCGCGTCAGCCATGTCGAGGAAAACCGTTACGAAGGGCAGTCGATCCGCTACCTGGGCGCCCCGGCGCGCCGCGTGGTCGGCGTTTATCACCGAAGCGGACGCGGCGGGACGGTGCGCCCGACCAACCGCCAGGTGAAGGAGACCTTCGATATCCGCGGCGAGGATGCCGCCGGCGCCCAGGATGGCGAGTTGGTGCTGATCGAGCCCAAGGCTATGCACCGCCGCGGCGACGCGCCTGGTCGCGGCCGTGCCGAGGGCCGCGTCATCGAGCGCCTGGGCAGCGCCGCCAATCCGCGCGCCCTCAGCCTCATCGCCATCGCCGAGCATGGCCTGCCCGACGTCTTCCCGGCGGAAGCCGTGCAGCAGGCCGAGGAGGCCAAGGGCGTCACCTTGGGCGACCGGCTGGATCTGCGCGGCCTGTCGCTGGTCACCATCGACGGCGAAGATGCGCGCGACTTCGACGACGCGGTCTTCGCCGAGCCCGACAGCGACGCCGGCAATCCCGGCGGCTTCCGCCTGGTGGTCGCCATCGCCGACGTGGCGCACTACGTGATGCCCGGCACGGCGCTCGACCGCGAGGCGCGCAAGCGCGGCAACTCGGCCTACTTCCCCGACCGCGTCGTGCCGATGTTGCCGGAAGCCTTGTCGAACGGTTGGTGTTCGCTGAAGCCGAATGAAGATCGCGGCTGCCTGGCGGCGGAGCTGTGGATCGACCGCGGCGGCAAGCTGCTGCGCCACCGCTTCCACCGCGCGCTCATGCGCTCCATCGCGCGCCTGACCTATGAACAGGTACAGGCGGCTGCCAATGGCGAAACCGACGCGCTGACACAGCCGCTGCTGGGCAGCGTGATCCGCCCGCTCTACGCCGGCTTCGCCGCGCTGGAGATCGCCCGCAAGGCGCGCGGCACGCTCGACCTCGACCTGCCCGAACGCCGGGTGCACCTGAACGAGGACGGCACGGTGCGGGCAATCCTGCCGCGCCCAAGGCTCGACAGCCACCGGCTGATCGAAGCCTTCATGATCACCGCCAACGTCGCCGCTGCCGAGGCGCTGGAAGCCAAGCGCGCGCCCTGCATGTACCGGGTGCACGAGCCGCCGGACCCGGTGAAGGTGGAGGCGCTGCGCGAGGTGCTGCAGGGCCTCGACCTCGCCTTCCCGCGCGGCGCGCCCTTGCGCCCCAGCCTGTTCCAGGGCGTGCTGGAGAAGGTTGCCGGCACCGACGCCGCGCCGATGGTCAGCGAGCTGGTGCTGCGCTGCCAGAGCCAGGCGCGCTATGCGCCGGAAAATCTGGGCCACTTCGGCCTGGCCCTCAGCCGCTACGCCCACTTCACCTCGCCGATCCGGCGCTATGCCGACCTGCTGGTGCATCGCTCGCTGATCCAGGCCTGGCGCCTGGGTGATGGCGGCCTGGAGAAGGGCGATGTCGAGCGCTTCGAAGAATGGGGCCAGGCCATTTCCATGACCGAACGGCGTGCCGCCACCGCCGAGCGCGACGCGGTCGACCGCTTCACCGCGCTGTTCCTGTCCGGCGAGATCGGCACGCTGAAGCCTGGTCGCGTGGTCGCGGTGACCCGCTTCGGGCTCTTCGTACGCCTGCAGGAAAGCGGCGCCGATGGCTTGGTGCCGATTTCGCGCCTGCCCGAGGACTATTACGTCCACGAGGAGAAGCGCCATGCCCTGGTTGGCCGCCGCTGGGGCCGGGAGTACCGCCTGGGCGAAGGCTACCTGGTGCGGATTCGCGAGGCCGATCCGCTGACCGGGTCGCTCACGCTCGACATCGTCGAAGGCGAAGACGGCGCTACGCCGTCGCCATTGGCCCGCGGCGACCGTGCCGCGCCGGCCGGGCGGCCCGGTGGCGGTGCCGGGCGTCGCCCAAAAACCACAGCCTTCAAGGGACGATCGGGGAAGCCTGGCCGGCGCCGCTGAAGTGTCGCCGGCGACGTGCCGAAATGGCGCAGGCGGCGCCCCGAATCCCCTGGCCGCCCCGCTGTACCCGCCCTACTATCGCAGTGCGGCAGTTGGTTTGGAGGCGTCGAGTCCATGTCGGTTCAGGTCACTGCGGCCTACGGGCCACAGGCTGTCTCTTTTCGGTCACGCTCGATGAAAGTTGTGGTCGGCATCACGCTGCTCGCGCTGGCTTCCTGCGCCCAGGACGGAACCCGGACCGGCAGCAGCGGCGCCTCAGTCCCGCCCGAGCGGGTCTTGAGCGCTGGCTTCGTCGACCTGGACGAGATCTATATCAACAAGATCAACCTGGGTGACCTGGCCGTGCGCGGGGTCACCAGCCTTAGCGAAATCGACTCGCGGGTGACGGTCGAGCGGCACGGCGGCAACCTGTCGGTGGGCCTGACCGGGTCCGCCAGCGTCGACTATCCGGCGCCGGGACCGGAAGACGCCGCGGGCTGGGGTCGCGTCACCGGCGAAGCGGTGGATGCCCTGAAGCACCAGTCAGCCTCGCTGGGCGCGACCGACGCCGAGAAGATCTACGAGACCATGTTCGACGCCATGGTGCATTCGCTCGACCCCTTCTCGCGCTATTCCAGCCGGGACGAGGCGCGCGACAACCGCGCCAGCCGCGACGGCTTCGGCGGCATCGGTGTGCGCATCGACGTCGTCAGCGAGGGCGTGAAGGTGCTGGCGGTGATGGAAGACACCCCGGCCGAGGAGTCCGGCCTCAAGGCCAACGACGTGATCCTGAGTATCGATGGCCAGGATGCCACCAAGCTTGACCAGCGTGAGGTCATCCAGCGGCTGCGCGGGCCCATCGGCACCACCGTGGCGCTGGGCATCGACCGCAGCGGCCAGTCGTTGCTGGTCAAGGTGAAGCGGGCCCACATCGTGCCGCAGACGGTCAGCGGCGAGCTCCAAGGCAACATCGCCGTGGTCCGCCTCTCCGGCTTCAACCACTCCACGGCCGAGATGCTGCGCGACAAGATCGAGCTGCTAGATTCCGGCCTGCCGGGCGGCGTCCAGGGCTTGGTGCTTGACCTGCGCGGCAATCCGGGCGGCCTGCTCGACCAGTCGGTCGCGGTCTCGGACCTGTTCCTGAACCACGGCAAGATCGTCACCACCCACGGCCGCCATCCCGACAGCCACCAGTACTTCACCGCCGATTCCGACGAAATCCTGGCCGGCGTGCCGATGATCCTGCTGATGGATGGCCACTCGGCCTCGGCCTCGGAAATCGTCGCCGCGGCGCTGCAGGACAACGGTCGCGCCGTGATCGTCGGTTCGGCCAGCTATGGCAAGGGCACGGTGCAGACCGTGCTGAGCCTGCCGAACGACGGCGAGCTGACCCTGACCTGGGCCCGCTTCCACGCGCCCTCGGGCTACGCCATCCACAAGCGCGGCATCCTGCCGGACATCTGCACCGTCGGCGCCGGCAACGAGGACGCGGTGCTGCGCAAGCTGAGGCGCGGCCAGCTGCCCTTGCCGCTGGCCCTGCGGCAGAGCGTGATCGACGACGGCAACGAAGCCGCGGTGGCGAACTTCCGCAACAATTGCCCGGCGGCGGAGTCCGAGAACAGCTTGGACCTGCCGATCGCCCTGGACCTGCTGGCCGACAAGCAGCTCTACGCCCGCGCCAGCGGCGTGCAGGCCGCCGAGGCCACGCCCTGAGCTCGGCGTCCACGCCTGCCCAACCTATCCGGCCGGTCCTGCCGCGCGACGCGGCCGGCCTGGTGCTGGTGCGCCAGGGCAAGCGCGACCGCGAGGTGCTGCTCGGCCGCCGCCGCAAGACTGCCCGCTTCCTGCCCGGCATCTGGGTGTTTCCCGGCGGCCGGCTGGAGCAGGCCGACGCCCTGCCCTCAGGTTTCGCCGAGCGCTTCGCTGACCTGCCCCAGGGCCTTGATGGCGCCACGCGGGCGAAGAGCCAGGCGCTGCTGCGCGCCGCCATCCGCGAAACCCACGAGGAGACCGGCGTGCTGTTCGGGCGGCCTGGACGCCCCGCCGGCGCGGCGCTGGCGGCGGATGTCTGGCAGGCCTACGCCGCCGCCGGCCTGGCGCCGGCCTTCGAGGTGCCGCGGCTGCTGGCCCGCGCCATCACCCCGACCAACTCGCCGATCCGCTTCCACACACGCTTCTACCTGGCCGAGGCCACGGGCCTGGCGCACGGCGCGGTGCGCGACGAGGAGCTTGAGGAGGTCACCTGGGTGCCGCTGCGCGAGACCCCGGGGCTGGCCATGGTCGATGTGACCGAGTTCGTGCTGGCCCAGGCCCTGCGCGGCCCGGGCCCGGTCGCCCCGCTGTTCAGCTACCGCGGCGACGAAGTGCGACACGACCTCCGCGACATCATGGCCAACCTGGGCCCGCGCGGCGGCTAAAGCCCGCCCCAGGCTTGACTTCACGCGACGAGCGGCTATTGTCCGCGACCTTGAATTCATGCCTGAGCGAGTAAAATCATGGCCAAGCCAGCAACCACGCTGATCCGTCTGGTCAGCTCCGCCGACACCGGTTTCTTCTATGTCGCCAAGAAGAATCCGCGCACCAAGACCGAGAAGATGCAGCTGAAGAAGTACGACCCGGTCGCGCGCAAGCACGTGCTCTTCAAGGAAGCCAAGATCAAGTAAGCTTTTCAGCTACTTGAACCAACACGACGGCCGCCTTCCGGGCGGCCGTTTGGTTTTCAGGGCGCCCTGCCGCGCGCTTTCCACGCGGAGGGGGGTAGCCGTTGCGGCCCCTGAGCGGCAGACTCCCGTCATGCGCTATGGCATCGACCTCGGCGGTACCAAGATCGAGCTGCTGGCCCTGGCCGCCGACGGCCAGGAGGCCTGGCGGCGCCGCATTCCCTCGCCGCAGGGCGACTATGGCCGCACGCTGGATGCCCTGGCCGGACTGGTGGAGGCCGCCGACTCGGCGCTGGGCAGCCGCGGCACGGTCGGCGTCGGCATTCCCGGCGCGGTCTCGCCGATCACCGGACTGATCAAGAATGCCAACTCGACCTGGCTGATCGGCCACGCCCTGGACCGCGACCTGACCGCCCGCCTGGGTCGCCCGGTGCGACTGCAGAACGACGCCAACTGCTTTGCCCTGTCCGAGGCTACAGACGGCGCCGCCGCCGGCGCCGGCGTGGTGTTCGGCGCCATCCTGGGCACCGGGGCCGGTGGTGGCTTCGTGGTCGACGGCCGCGTGCTGGGCGGGCGCAATGCCATCGCCGGGGAATGGGGCCATAACCCCCTGCCCTGGCCGCGCGATGACGAGCGGCCGGGCGCGCCCTGCTACTGCGGGCAGAGCGGCTGTATCGAGACCTTCGTGTCAGGCACCGGCCTGGCACGTGACCACCGCGCGGTCACCGGCGAGGCGCTGGACGGGCCGGCCATCGTCGCCGCGGCCGAGGCCGGCGATGCCGCCGCCGAAGCCAGCCTGTGCCGCCTGGAGGAGCGACTGGCACGCAGCCTGGCTTCGATCATCAACGCGATCGATCCGGACGCCATCGTGCTGGGCGGCGGCCTGTCCAAGGTGGCGCGCTTCTACAGCACCCTGCCGCCGCTGCTGCCGGCCTGGGTCTTCTCCGACGTCTGCACCACGCCGATCCTACCGCCGAAGCACGGCGATGCGAGCGGCGTGCGCGGTGCCGCCTGGCTGTGGAAGCCCGGGGAACAGGAGAACGGGGATCAGGAGAGCGCGCCCGCGCCAGCATGAGCGAGACCGCCACCGCGCTCTGCCGCGATTGCCTGGCGCTCTATGGCGAGACGACGCGGCGTTGCCCGGCCTGCGGTAGCCGCCGCGTGGTCAACCACCCGGAACTCGGCAAGCTCTCCATCGCGCATCTCGACTGCGACGCCTTCTATGCCTCGGTGGAGAAGCGCGACCGGCCGGAGCTGAAGGACCAGCCGGTGATTGTCGGCGGCGGCCAGCGCGGCGTCGTCTCCGCCGCCTGCTACGTCGCGCGACTCTATGGCGTGCGCTCGGCCATGCCGATGTTCAAGGCGCTGGCCGCCTGCCCACACGCCGTGGTGATCAAGCCGGAGATGGCGAAGTACAGCGCCGTCGGGCGCGAGGTGCGGCAGCTGATGCTGGAGACCACGCCGCTGATCGAACCGCTGTCGATCGACGAGGCCTTCCTCGACCTCACCGGGACCGAGGCGCTGCACGGTGGCCCGCCGGCCCGCACCCTGGCGGCCCTGGCGCTGAAGGTGGAACGCGAGCAGCGCGTCACCGTCTCCATCGGCCTCAGCTACAACAAGTCGCTGGCCAAGATCGCCTCCGACCTCGACAAGCCGCGCGGCTTCGCCGTGCTGGGCCAGGCCGACGCCCTGGACTTCCTGGCCAAGCAGTCGGTCGGCCTGATCTGGGGGGTCGGCAAGGCGTTGCGGGCCCGGCTTGAGGGTGATGGCATTCGCCTGATCGGCGACCTGCTGCCGCTGGACGAGCAGTCACTGCTGCTGCGCTACGGCTCCATGGGGCGGCGGCTCTACCGGTTCGCCCGCGGCCAGGACGACCGTCGCGTCGACCCCGACTCGCCGACCAAGTCGGTCTCGGCGGAAACCACCTTCAACCGCGACCTGACGCAGCTGGAAGACCTGAAGATCGAGCTCTGGCCCTTGGCGGAGACCGTGGCCCGCCGCTTAAAGCGCGCCAACCTGGCCGGTCACTCGGTGGTGCTGAAGCTGAAGACCCGTGACTTCAAGCTGATCTCGCGCCACCGCCGCCTGCCCGACCCGACACAGCTGGCGGCGCTGATCTTCCAGGCCGGCCTGGCCCTGCTGGAGCGCGAGACAGACGGTCGTGCCTTCCGCCTGATCGGCATCGGCACCGACGACCTGGTGGACGGCAGCCGGGCCGATCCGCCGGATCTGGTGGATCCGGCGCGCGACCGCGCTGCCCGCGTGGAGCGCGCGATCGACGCGGTGCGCGGCAAGCTGGGCCAGGGCGCCATCGGCAAGGGCATCGGCATGAAGAAGGGGTGACGAGGAGAGCGGTCAGCAACCGCCCTTGGGCCGCTGCTCCAGCTTCACCAGCCGGGCCTTCAGCGCGAAGTCGCCGAAGTCGAACAGCTGGTCGTCGACCACGCCGTTCTCGAACAGCCGCAGCGTCGCCTCGTGCTGTGCCACGCCGCTGTCGTCGCCGTCCTCGAAATAGGCCAGCACCAGGCGCCAGGAGGGCTCCTCCTCCAGCAGCGGCGAGGCCAGGGTCGGCTGCACGCCCTCCGGCACCGCGCCGGCGACCAGGGCGTTGACCTCGTAGAGCGTCGCCTCTTCGGTGCCGTCGAACACCGTGGCATAGACCCGGTTCTCCCCGGCGGCGGCGGCATCGGCCAGCACCAGGCCGTGCTTGGTGGGAAACAGCGTATCGGCCGGCAGGGTCAGGCTGTGCGGGTTGTCGCCCTTGAACTCGGCGACACCGCCCTGTCCCGGTCCAGCCAAGGTCGCCACGCCCTCGACATCCTGCGGGTCCTCGAAGGTTGAGCGGCGCTTCACGTAGAAGCGATAGGTCAGGCCGTCCTTGGACTCCCAGGCCTTGATCGAGGTGCCGAAACGCACCTCGGTGCCGTCGTCATAGAGCACCTGGAAGCGCATCTCGGTCAGGCTGGACCAGGCCTCGCAGAGGTCGTCGACCTCGAACACCAGGTCGCCCACCGCGTTGCCGATCTTGCTGCCGGGATCGCTGGTGGTGAGGCTGAGGCTATAGACCGCGCGATGCGGCACCAGCTGCGCCGCCGCGGCGGCCGGCACGGACAGGGCGGGGGCCAGCAGGGCAGCGGCCAGAATCGGGGTCAGGAGCTGGGTCCGCATTATTCCTCAACTGCCGGAGGCTGGAGTTGCTGTGTCAACGCTAGGCCCTGGCAAGGGTTGCCACAAGCCGGGGGACACGGTCGAACTGCGGCCAGATAGCGCTGACGGAGCGGGCGGGGTCGCTCCAAGGCGGGTCGCCGGCCAGCCGGCCCCTAGACTGGCGCCCTGCCGTCACCCCCCTCCGCCTACCCGAGGAACCCGCATGTCCAAGCCCGTCCTGCTCGTCACCCGCTGCCTGCCCGACGCCGTGGCCGCGCGCGCCAGCCGCGACTACGACGCCCGGCTGCACCAGCAGTCCGAGCCCCTGGGCCAGGACGAGATCCTGGCCGGCGCAGCCGCCGCAGATGCCATCATCACCGCGCCCGGCGCGCCGCTGCAGGCCGGCCTGATCGGCAAGCTGCCGGCGCGGGTGAAGATGATCGCCACCTTCTCGGTCGGCTATGACCACCTCGACCTGGCGGCGGCCAAGGCACGCAGCCTGATAGTCACCAACACGCCCGACGTGCTGACCGATGCCACCGCCGACATCACGCTGCTCTGCATGCTGGGCGCGGCGCGGCGCGCCTGGGAGGGCCAGTCGATGCTGCGTGCCGGCGCGTGGGAGGGCTGGAACCCGCGCCAGCTGATGGGCTGGAGCCTGGGCGGCAAGCGGCTCGGCATCTATGGCATGGGCCGGATCGGCCGCGCCGTGGCCGAACGCGCGCGCGCCTTCGGCATGACGATCCTCTATCACAACCGCAGCCGCCTGACGCCGGACCTGGAGCAGGGCGCGGTCTACTACGCCGATCCCGAGGCGCTGCTGGCCGACAGCGATTTCTTCTCGATCAACGCGCCAGCCTCGGCCGAGACCGAGAACTTCCTCGACGCGCGCCGCATCGCGCTGCTGCCCGACGGCGCCATCGTGGTGAACACTGCGCGCGGCACCCTGGTCGATGACGAGGCGATGATCGCCGCGCTCACCTCCGGCAAGCTGGCGGCCGCCGGCCTCGACGTTTATCGCGGCGAACCGAAGCTGCATCCCGGCTACCTGCCGCTGCCGAACACCTATCTGCTGCCACACATGGGCAGCGCAACGGTGGAGACGCGCAACGCCATGGGCTTCTGCTGCCTGGACAACCTGGATGCCTATTTCGCCGGCCGGAAGCCGCCGAACCGCATCGCTTAGCTACCGCCGCCCAAAGCAAAGAGGCCGGCCCCTTGTGGGACCGGCCTCTCGCCGTTCAGTTCAGCCCGCCTGGCTTAGTGGGTCAGCAGGCCCGCTTCGCCTTCCGACTTGGCCGGCGGCGGTGGCTCCGCCTCCTCCGACCAGTCGATGGCCACCAGCGGCTCGACCAGAGCGATCGCCAGCACCTCGTCCGCGGTGGAGACCGGGATGATCTTCATCCCCTTCTTCACGTTGTCCGGGATGTCGGCCAGGTCCTTCTCGTTCTCCTGCGGGATGATGACCGTCTTCAGGCCACCGCGCAGCGCGGCCAGCAGCTTCTCCTTCAAGCCACCGATCGGCAGCACCCGGCCGCGCAGCGTGACCTCGCCAGTCATGGCGACGTCGCGGCGCACCGCGATGCCGGTCATCGCCGAAACGATGGCGGTGACCATGGCAATGCCGGCCGAGGGACCGTCCTTGGGCGTCGCGCCTTCCGGCACGTGCACGTGGATGTCCTTCTTCTCGAACATGGTCGGCTTGATGCCATAGAGCGTGGCCTTGCTCTTGACGTAGGACTCCGCCGCCTGGATCGACTCCTTCATCACGTCGCCCAGCTTGCCGGTGGCCGAGACCTTGCCCTTGCCACGCACCGGCACGGCTTCGATCTGCAGCAGCTCGCCGCCGACCTCGGTCCAGGCCAATCCGGTCGACACGCCCACCAGATCCTCGGCTTCCACTTCACCGAAGCGGAACTTGCGGACGCCGGCGTACTTGTCGAGCAGCTTGGAGGTGACCTTGACCGTCTTGGCCTCGCCCAGGGCGATCTCCTTCACCGCCTTGCGGGCCAGTGTCGAGAGCTCGCGCTCCAGGTTACGAACGCCGGCTTCACGCGTGTAGTAGCGGATCAGGTCGTGGATCGCCTCGTCGGCAATCTGCCATTCACCCTCCTTCAGCGCGTTGTCCTTCAGGACCTTGGGCAGCAGGTGGCGCTTGGCGATCTCCACCTTCTCGTCCTCGGTGTAGCCGGGCAGCCGGATGATCTCCATGCGGTCGAGCAGCGGCTGCGGCATGCGCAGCGTGTTCGCCGTGGTCACGAACATCACGTCCGACAGGTCGTAGTCGACCTCCAGGTAGTGGTCGGCAAAGGTCGAATTCTGCTCCGGGTCCAGCACCTCCAGCAGCGCCGAGCTCGGGTCCCCGCGCCAGTCGGCGCCGAGCTTGTCGATCTCGTCGAGCAGGAAGAGCGGGTTGGAGCTCTTCGCCTTCTTCATGCCCTGGATCACCTTGCCGGGCATCGAGCCGATGTAGGTGCGCCGATGGCCGCGGATCTCCGCCTCGTCCCGCACGCCGCCCAGCGACATGCGCACGAAGTTGCGTCCCGTGGCCCGGGCAATGGACTTGCCGAGCGAGGTCTTGCCGACACCCGGGGGGCCGACCAGGCAGAGGATCGGGCCCTTGATCTTGTTCTGGCGCAGCTGCACCGCGAGGTACTCGACGATGCGGTCCTTCACCTTCTCAAGACCATAGTGGTCGGCATCCAGCACGGCCTGCGCGGCGCGGAGGTCGTTCTTCACCTTGGTGCGCTTCTTCCAGGGGATCGACAGGATCCATTCCAGATAGTTGCGCACCACCGTCGCCTCGGCCGACATGGGGCTCATGGTGCGAAGCTTCTTCACTTCGCCCTTGGCCTTGTCGCGCGCCTCCTTCGACAGGCGGGTCTTCTTGATCCGCTCCTCGATTTCGGCGACCTCGTCCTTGCCGTCCTCGCCCTCGCCCAGCTCCTTCTGGATCGCCTTGAGCTGTTCGTTCAGGTAGTACTCGCGCTGCGTCTTCTCCATCTGCCGCTTGACGCGGTTGCGGATGCGCTTCTCCACCTGCAGGACGCCGATCTCGCCCTCCATGAAGCCGTAGACCTTCTCCAGCCGCTCGGCGATCGAGTCGGTCTCGAGCAGCTCCTGCTTCTCAGGAATCTTCAGCGACAGGTGCGAGGCCACGGTGTCGACCAGCTTCGACGCGTCGTCGATCTGGTTGACCGAGACCAGCACCTCGGGCGGGATCTTCTTGTTCAGCTTGATGTACTGCTCGAACTGCGAGACCACGGTGCGCATCAGCGCATCCAGTTCGCGCTCCTCGGTCTTGCTGTCCTCGAGCAGCTCGGCATAGGCCTGGAAGAAATTCTCGTTGTCGGCGAACTTCGTGATGCGCGCGCGCTGGCTGCCCTCGACCAGCACCTTCACGGTGCCGTCGGGAAGCTTCAGCAGCTGCAGCACCGTGCCGATGGTGCCGACCGAGAAGATATCGCCAGGCTGCGGGTCGTCTTGCGCCGCATTCTTCTGCGTGACCAGCAGGATCTGCTTGTCGTCACGCATGACGTCTTCCAGCGCCTTGACGGACTTTTCGCGTCCGACGAAGAGCGGAACGATCATGTGCGGGAAGACGACGATGTCCCGGAGGGGCAGGACCGGGAACAGATTTCCCTTTGAAAGGTCGAGCATGTTACCTCATTTCCGTTGCCGGGGCCCCGAGATTGGGCACCCCCAGGCCGGACCCCCGTCGCCCCACCGTGAGACTCTATGGGCAGTCCGCTGCATGAAGGTTGGCAGCGATGTCCGTTAAATCAAGGTTTATAGCATCCGACGCCCCGGGACACTGTCCCCGGTGGCCCCGCGGCCGGCGCTGCGACAAGCCGCGCCGCGATTATGCCGCCGGCACGCAGCAGTCCCTGTCCCGGCAGGCGCAGCTCAGGGGCGGGCCAGCTGGTCGAGCGCCAGCGTCACGGCGCAGTCCTGGAGTCGCCCCGGCAGCCCGGCCAGCGCCACGCCGGCCAGGCCGCCCGGCGGCAGCCTGCCGACCGGCAGGCGCCAGCGGCCCGGCGCCAAGGCGACAGCGACCGGCGGAGCCTGCCGAACGCCATCGACGGTCAGCGTCACGACACCCGGCGGCGGCAGCGCCCCGCCCGGGCAGGCGAGCTCCAGGACCAGCGGAGCGGTGGCCTCCTCCGGCACCCGGAAGGCCAGGCCAATCGGCGTGGCCGGCACCGCCAGAAAACGCGTCGCGCCCAGCGGGCCGACCGATTGGTCGAGCGGCAGGACGTCGAACAGCGTCGCCAGCAGCGCCGGCGATAGCCCCTGCCCCGTCCCGCTGTTGCGGCAGAGCACCGTGCCGTCAATTGGGCTGCACCACTGTCCTGGCGACGGCAGCAGCGCCAGCAGGCGCGCGGCGTCGCCATCCAGGACATAGGCCGTGTCGCCCGCCAGGCCCTCGTCCAGCAACCGCGCCGACAAGGCTTCGCAGTGGGCGGCCAGAAAGTCGGCGCCGTAGCGTGCGGCATAGACGCTGTTGATCGTCATCCCCTGGCGCAGCGCCAGGTCGCCATAGATCCAGTAGCCGAGGCGCCCGCCCGGCTGGTGCGTTGGCTCACATTGCCAGGGTGGCAGCACGACCAGATGAGCATGGCCGGCGCCGAGGTTCTGCCAATCGGGCGCCTGCAGCGGCGTCGCCGGCTGCGGGGCGAAACGCGCGGCCAGATGGCTGCGCTGCGGCGCCAGTTCGACCAGCTGCAGCGCCAGCAGGCCCCAGATGAGGGCGGTCGCCAGGTCGCGCCGCCGCCAGCGGCCGAGCCCCCAGAGACCGGCCAGCAGCAACGCATAGTGCAGCGGCCAGACGAAGCGGCCGGCGGCCCGGAAGAACCGCGTGAGCGGTTCGATCCAGCGCGGCAGCTCGACCGTGAAGAGCACGTGCTGGCCGATGGTAAGGCGGTCAGAGAGCGCGAACGCAAAGGCCGCCAGCGCCAGCAGGGCCAGCGGCAGCCAGTCGCGCCAGCTGGCCCACGCGGTCCACAGGTGCGGCAGCGCCAGGGCAAGCAGCAGCCCGCCCCCCAGGCCGAGGTAGGCGAAACCCTCCCCACGGCTGGCCGCGGTGCCCGACCAGGGCACCAGGCGGCTCTGCCCCATGGGATCGACCAGGGCCAGCAGCGTGGCGCTGAAGGTGCGATAGCCACCGACGCCCAGATCGCCCGGTGCCAGCGGCAATACCAGAAAGCCGTGTACCAGGAGCGAGGCAAGCGCCAGCAGCAGGCCCAGGAGCAGCAGCCCGGCCAGGCGCCGCCAGGTCATCAGCCGCAGCAGCCGCTGCCGCCACAGCGCGGCCAGCAGCAGCAGGGCGGCCATGGCGAGCAGATAGGGGTTGTAGCCGCCAGCGACCCAGATCAGCAGGGCGACACCCAGCAGGCCGCGCCAGCGGGCCGGCCGCCCGGCCTGCAGGTAGATCAACAGGGCGGCCAGCAGGATCCAGTGCGCCGACAGCGCGAAGTGGCCGCCAAAGCGCTGCCAGAAGGCCGGCGCCAGCAGCAGCAGTAGCCCACCACCCAGCGCTGCCAAGCGCCGCCCCCCGGCGAGTTGCCCCGCCAGGCGGAAGCCAAACCAGGCCTGCAGCACGGCGTGCAGGGCGATCAACAGGCCGAAGTACTGGAAGTCACGCGGCAGCCAGCGATCCAGCGTCGCCAGCGGCAGGGCGACGATCGGCACCAGGTCGGTGAAGCTGGCCGATAGCCCCTTCGGATAACCGAGGCCGGCCACCCAGGTCGGTGGAAAATGCCAGGCGGTCTCGGCGCGCAGGAAGCCCCAGCCGAGATAGGCAGTCGCCGGATCGCCGGTCAGCCAGGCAAGGTAGCCCGGGTCGAAGACCCGCGGGCCGCAGGCCCAGGCGGCATAGCCCAGGCCGCAGACCAACGCGGCCAGCCGCCAGAGCCAGGCTTCCCGCTGTGTGCGCACAAACGTCCCCCGCCGCACCTCGCCGCAGCCTGTACGGTCGGCCATCCGCCGGTCATGGGCAAGGTCGCCCTACCTTGACCGTGGCGGCGCAGTCAATCGGTGGCGCCTTCCTCTGCGAGGTTGAGCTGACAGCGCGCCAATCCCGGCCAGGCTGTCGTCGGTGCCAGGCCGACCACCGTGTCGTTGGCCAGCACGCCCAGTGCCAACGACAGCCGATCACCAGGACCCGGGACCGTGACGGGCGTCGGCGCCAAGGTCGCGACCAGGGGGGCGGCGGCGAAGCCAATTGCCAGCCGCAGGGCCGTTGCAGCGTTGGCCGGCAGGACCCCCTGGGGACAATCCAGCTGCAGGCGCAAGCCGCCCGGCGCCGGCGGAGTCCGGAAGGCCAGGCCGGCCGGTCCGTCACGCTGGATCACAAAGGGCGACCCGCCAGCTAACGCGACCGGCGACCCAAGCGCCAGGCGGCTGAAGAGTTCCTTTTGCAGCGGCACTGCCAGGCCGGTGCGGGCGTCGGCGCGCCTGCACAGCACCACGCCATTGGCACGACGGCACCAGTGCGAGTCCAAGCTCGCCAGGGCCAGCGACCGCGCCATGCCGTCCGACAGCACATAGGCCGTGCCAGGCTGTGGGCCATTGTGCAACAACGACGCGGGCTGTGCGAAACACTGCTCATCCCGGTAGGCGGCGCTGTAACGCGCCATGTAGGCGCTGTTGATGGTCATGCGGGCGCGCCGGGCCAAGTCGCCGAACAGCCAATAGCCGTCCTTGCGCCCGACCAGCTGCGGCGATCTCCCGCATCCGACGGCCGGCAGAACGACGAGATGCTGGCTATCGACCCCGATGAACTGCCACAGCGGGTCGTTAAGTGCCTTGCCCGTTTCCGCCTTATAGAGGCTGCGCAAATCGTCGCGCAGCGGGGCGAACTCGATCAGTTGGCAGAGCAAGGCCGTGCACAGCAGAAGCGTCGCAAATCCCTGTCGCCGCCAACGCAGCACGCCCCAGATCACCGCCAGCAGCAGGCTGTAGTGCAACAGCCAAATGAAGCGGCCGCCGGCATGAAAAATGCCGGCAAACAGTTTGAACCAGTCCGGCAAGGGATACTCGAACAGGACCTGCGATCCGAAGGTGACACGGTTGCTGAAAGCGAAAAGGCTGGCCGCCATGATGACTAGGCCTAGCGGCATCCAGGCGCGCCACAGCCGCCGCGCGGCGCACAACAAGCAGGGAAACACGACAAACAACAGCCCTAGGACCGCAAGGCCAAGATAGGCGGAACCCTCGCCCTGCAGCAGGCCTGGCGGAAGGTCGAAGCGATCAACGAAGCGCGACTGCCCCCAGGGATCCACCAGCGTCAACAAGTTAACCGAGTAGAGATCGTAGCCGGCGCCGCTGACGTCGCCGAGTTCGAACGGCAGAACAACGAAGCCATGGAACAGTAGCGACGCCATCGCCACCAAGCCGCCGCAGACCAGCAGCAACAGTGCGTTTCCCAGAGGTGGCGACGACGCCGACAGCGCGGCGCGCGCCAGCGCCGCCAGCAGCACCAGCGCCACCATGGCCAGCAGGTAGGGGTTGACGCCACCGGCGACCCACAGCAGCAGCAGGGCCCAACCGGCCAGCCGCCGACGCCGCGCCGACACGCCGGCGCGCAGATAGAGCAGCAGGGCCGCCAGCAACAGCCATTGGCTCGACAGCGCATAGTGACCGTGCAGCCGGAACAGGAATACCGGCGCCATCAGCAGCAGCAGACCACCGGCCAGCGTTGACCAAGTGCGCCCGCCTGACAGGTCGTGTGCCAGCCGCAGGCCGAACCAGGCCTGCAGCGCCGCGTTCACCAGGATCACCAGCCAGAAGATATGGAAGTCACGCGGCAGCACCTGGTTCAGCCAGGACAGCGGCAGAGCGAGGATCGGCACGATGTCGAAGTATGCGGCAGACGCCCCGACCGGCGTGCCTAGGCCGGTCACCCAGGTTGGCGGGAAATGCCAACCGGTTTCGGCCCGCAGGGCGCTAAATCCCAGAAAGGCCGTTGCTGGATCATGGTCAAGCCAGCCAAGGTCGGTAGGATCGAATACACGCCAACCGAGAGCCCAGACAACATAACAAAACCCCAACAGCACAGACATTGGCCCCCATAGCCATTGTCCTAATTGTCTTTGTTCATATTCCCGATCCACGTGTGTCTGTACAAACAAGCACCCGGCTTAGTCAATCGCCGCTATCGTCCGGGCAGTCGACGGCGCCCAGCTTTTTATTCACGTATGCAGGATTTGACGTCAGGAGCTTGGCCAAGTCAGCGCGGCGCACAATAAAATGGGGCCGGCGTGGTATGCCCCGCCGGCCCCCAAAAAGTTTCGTAGGTCGCCGGGATCAGGCGCTCTGGCCCACGTCCTCGCGGCGGTCGGCATAGATCATCAGCGGGCTGGCGCGTCCCTCGACCACCTCGCGGTTGATCACGATCTCCTCCACGCCGGTCATGCCCGGCAGGTCGAACATCGGCTCCAGCAGGATGTCTTCCATGATCGAGCGCAGGCCCCGCGCGCCGGTGCGACGCTGGATCGCCTTCACGGCGACCGAGGTCATGGCGTCCTCGGTGAACTGCAGCGAGATGTTCTCCATCTCGAACAGCCGCTGGTACTGCTTGACCAGCGCGTTCTTCGGCTCGGTCAGGATGGCGACCAGTGCCTTGACGTCCAGGTCCGACAGCGTGGCGATCACCGGCAGGCGGCCGATGAACTCCGGGATCAGGCCGAACTTCAGCAGATCCTCGGGCTCCACGTCGGCCAGGATCTGGCCGGTCGAGCGCTCGTCGGGGGCACGCACTTCAGCGCCGAAGCCGATCGACGAGCCCTTGCGACGCGAGGCGATGATCTTCTCCAGGCCGGAGAAGGCGCCGCCACAAATGAACAGGATGTTGGTGGTGTCGACCTGCAGGAATTCCTGCTGTGGATGCTTGCGCCCGCCCTGCGGCGGCACCGAGGCGATGGTGCCTTCCATTATCTTCAGCAGGGCCTGCTGCACGCCCTCGCCCGAAACGTCGCGGGTGATCGAGGGGTTGTCCGACTTGCGGGAAATCTTGTCGACCTCGTCGATGTAGACGATTCCGCGCTGCGCCCGCTCGACATTGTAGTCGGCCGACTGCAGCAGCTTCAGGATGATGTTCTCGACGTCCTCGCCGACATAGCCGGCCTCGGTCAAGGTCGTGGCATCGGCCATGGTGAAGGGCACGTCGAGGATGCGCGCCAGGGTCTGCGCCAGCAGGGTCTTGCCGCAGCCGGTCGGGCCGACCAGCAGGATGTTCGACTTGGCCAGCTCGACGTCGTTGTTCTTCGCGCCGTGCGCCAGGCGCTTGTAGTGATTGTGCACGGCGACCGAGAGCACGCGCTTGGCGTGGTTCTGCCCGATGACGTAGTCGTCCAGCACGTTGCAGATGTCGCGCGGGGTCGGCACGCCGTCGCGCGACTTCACCAGCGTGGTCTTGTGCTCCTCGCGGATGATGTCGGTGCAGAGCTCGACGCACTCGTCGCAGATGAAGACCGTCGGCCCGGCGATGAGCTTGCGCACCTCGTGCTGGCTCTTGCCGCAGAAAGAGCAGTAGAGGGTATTCTTTGAGTCGCTGCCGCTGGCTTTGGTCATATCTATCCGGTCCGGCACCCAGGACGGGGCTCGTCATTCGATGTTAGACGGGGGGTCCGCGGCCACACAATGACAAAATGGCGACGCGATCCCGCCAGATGGGCAAGAAGCCCCGTCGCTTCAAGGGCTTCCCTGCCATTCCGCCGGTCCAGGAGCGAACCTATGAGACCGCGAGGTCTCAGCTAGTGCTCCCGGCGGTCAGATCAAGGGCCTCTGGCCGCTTGTCGACCACCTCGTCGATCAGGCCGAAGGTCTTGGCCTCCTCCGAGGTCATGAAGCGGTCGCGCTCCATGGCATCGGCGATCACCGCCACCGACTGCCCGGTGTGCTGGGCATAGAGCTCGTTCAGCCGTGCCCGGGTCTGCAGGATCTCGCGGGCATGGATCTCGATGTCGGTCGCCTGGCCCTGGAAGCCGCCGGAAGGCTGGTGAATCATCACCTTGGCGTTGGGCAGGGCGAAGCGCTTGCCCTTGGCGCCGGCCATCAGCAGCAGCGACCCGGCGGAGGCTGCCTGGCCCACGCAGACGGTGGCCACGTCCGAGCGGATGTACTGCATGGTGTCGTACATCGCCAGGCCGGCCGTGACGACGCCGCCCGGCGAGTTGATGTAGAAGGCGATGTCCTTCTTGGGGTTTTCCGATTCCAGGAACAGCAGCTGGGCGCAGATCAGGCTGGAGACCTGGTCGAAGATCGGCCCGGTCAGGAAGATGATCCGCTCCTTCAGGAGCCTGGAGTAGATGTCATAGGCACGCTCGCCCCGCGCGGTCTGCTCGATGACCATGGGCACCAGCGTGTTCATATAGATCTCTTGCGGGTCGCGCATGCCGACTCCTCGTTCCCGGTTCGCCAAAGAGATAGGCGGGCAGACGCCCGCCGTCATCCCCCCCCTACGGCGAATCCCGCCAGATCTACGCCGTCTTCGGCGCGTCCTCGGCGATCTTGTTGAATTCCTCCAGGTCGACCGCGCGGTCGGTGACCTTGGCCTGGCCGACGATCCAGTCGATGACCTTCTGCTCGAACAGCGGGGCCCGCACCCCGGCCACCGCCGAGGGGTTGTTGCGGAAGTATTCCAGCACCTGCTGCTCCTGGCCGGGGAAGCGCCGTACCTCGGCCATCACCGCCTGGTTCAGCTCGTCCTGGCTGACGTCGAGGTTCTGCCGGCGGCCGACCTCGGACAGCAGCAGGCCCAGGCGCACGCGGCGCTCGGCGATGCCGCGGTACTCCGCCTTCAGCTCGTCGTCCGACTTGTCCTTGTCCTCGGGGTCAAGCTGCCCAGCCGTCTTGTCCTTCTCGATCTGCTGCCAGATGGCGTCGAACTCCATATCGACCATGCCGGGTGGCACGTTGAAGGAGTGCTGCGCCGCCAGCGCGTCGAGCACCCGGCGCTTCAGGTTGGCGCGGGCGACGTTGTCGTACTCGCCGGCCAGCTGCTCGCGCACGCGGGTCTTGAGCTGCTCCAGGCTCTCCAGGCCCATCTCGGTGGCGAAGGCATCGTCCAGCGTGCGCTCGACCTGCTCCTCCAGCTTCTTCACCGAAACCTTGAAGAGGGCATCCTTGCCCTTCACGTCCTCGGCCGGGTAGTCGGCCGGGAAGGTCACCTTGACCTCGCGCTCCTCGCCGACCGTGGCGCCGATGAGCTGCTCCTCGAAGCCGGGAATGAACTGGCCGGCGCCGAGTTCCAGGCGGAAGCCCTCGCCCTGCAGCCCAGGAAGTTCCTTGCCGTCGACCGTGCCGGCGAAGTCGATGGTCACCAGGTCGCCGGACTTGGCCGGGCGGGCCTCGGCGGGCTCCTGGCTCTTCTTGTTGCTCTCAGCGATGCGGGCCAGCGCCTTTTCGACATCGGCCTCGGCCGGCGCCAGGGTCAGGCGCTCCAGCGCCAGGCCGGCGAAATCCATCGGCTCGACCTCGGGCAGGATTTCGACATCGACCTTGTACTGCAAGTCCTTGCCCTGGTCGAAGGCGACGATCTCGACCTTCGGCTTCATCGCCGGGCGCAGGCCGCGGTCGTTCAGCGCCTGGTTGGTGCTGTCGTTGACCGTCTCCTCCAGCACCTCGCCCATGACCGAAGCCCCATAGCGCTGCTTCATCAGCGACACCGGCACCTTGCCGGGGCGGAAGCCGGGCAGTTTGACCTTCTTGGCCAGGTCGTTCAGCCGCGCGTTGACGCGGTTCTCGATATCCGCGGCGGCGATGACGATCTCGAACTGCCGCTTGAGGCCGTCGGTCTGCGTTTCGTTAACCTGCATGGTGGGGGAGGCCCCGTCCTCTATAAATCCGTTGCATCTCTCGCCCCAGCCAGGACCAACGCGGCGGGCTGCGGCGAACTGGTGCGGGCAGAGGGACTTGAACCCCCACGGGCGTAAGCCCACCAGAACCTAAATCTGGCGCGTCTGCCAATTTCGCCATGCCCGCCCGCCCGCCGTGACCGGGGTTCGGTGCGAGGGGCCGGTGTATAGCATGGCGGAACCTACTGCCAAGCGGAAAAAGGGCGCATTGGCCGGCCGGCTGGGTGCCGGATCAGACCGCCAAACCGGCTTTGCGAAGCCCCTCGACCCACAAGCCGAAGCCCTGCTTCCCGCTGCCGGCGAAGGACTGCTGGAAGCGGTCGATGCGGAGCGCCGGGTCGGCAGCGCGCAACCGCCTGCAGGCCTGTTCCGCCAGGTCGGCGCGCCCACACTGGCCGGCGCAGGCGATCACCGCCCAGAGCGCGAACGTCAGGTCGGGCTTGGCCGCGGCTCCCGCCTCGACCCACGACAGAGCCTCGTCGAAGCGACCGGCACTATAGTGCGCCGCCGCCGTGGCGAACTGCATGTTGAAGAACTGCGGGTCATTCGGGCTCAGTCGCATAGCCTTGGCCAGGTACTCCACCGCCCGATCGTTTTCACCCGCCCAGACGAACATCCAGCCGCCGAAGAGCCAGGCCCAAGCCAGGTTGGGGTTCAGGGTCAGCGCCCGTTCAACCAGCAACCGGCCCTCGGCGACCTCACCGGAGACATAGGTCAAGCCGATGCCCGCAGTGCAAAGGGCCAGGGCGTCGTCCTTGCCCAGCACGGCCGCCTGGCGCGCCAGCGTGCGGCAATGGGCGGCATCGTGCTCGTGATCTTCGATCCAGCCGCCGAACTTGCGTTGCGAATAGGCCCGGGCGGCCATGCCATAGGCGGACGCGAACCCGGGGTCCAGTTCGGTGGCGCGCAGGAAGTAGCCCATCGCCTCGTTGTTGGCCTCCTCTGTCCAGCGATGTACCGCCGACAGGCCCCGCAGGTAGATGTCGTAGGCGTCGAGACTTTCGGTCGGCTTCAACTTGGAGCGCTCAATCTCCGCCTGCTCGACCTTTGGCGCGATCGCCGCGGCGACCGTCGCCGCCACCTGGTCCTGCAGGTCGAAAACGTCCTCGAGCGCAGCGTCGAAGCGATCCGCCCAGATGTGCGCATCGTTGGTGGCATCGATGAGCTGGCCGGCGATCCGTATCCGGTTCCCGGCCTTCCGCACGCTGCCTTCCAGGACATAGCGGACACCGAGTTCGCGGCCAATCTGCCGCACGTCGACCGAGCGACCCTTGTAGGTGAAGCTGGAGCTGCGCGAGATCACGAACAGCCCGCGGAAGCGCGAGATTGCGGAGGTAATCTCCTCGACGATGCCATCGGCAAAGTAGTCTTGCTCGGGATCGCCGCTCATGTTCTGGAACGGCAGCACCGCGATCGAGGGCTTGTCGGGCAAGGTCAGCGCAACACCCGAGGAGGTATGCGGGCGCACCCGATAGACGCGCACAGGACGGGCAATGTTCTTCAGTCGCTGCTCGCCGCGATCCTCCAGCGTGACCGACAGCTTGCCTAGCACCTGCCGCTGCGCGTCCTCGGACAGGTAGATGGTACCCGGCTCGGCGACCGCTTCGATACGCGCGGCGATGTTGACGTCGTCGCCATAGATATCGCCGTCCTCGACCAGGATGTCGCCCAGCGTGATGCCGATCCGATAGATCAGCCGTTGATCGGCTGACAGGGCCGCCTGTCGCTTGGCGACGGCCGTCTGCATCTCGATAGCGAAGCGCAGCGCGTCTACGACGCTGACAAAAGTGGCCAGGAACCCATCGCCTGTCGTCTTTACCAGGCGCCCGCGATGTTCGGCGATCTTGGGTTCGATCATGTCGCGCCGCAGCGCGCGGAGGCGCGTCAGCGTCCCCTCCTCGTCAGCCCCCATCAGCTTGCTGTAGCCAGCGATGTCCGCTGCCAGAATGGCCGACAACTGCCGTTGCGTCCGGTCATCAGGCACAGTCACGCACCTCGCGGGGAAGTCGTCCCGAAGACTATCAGAAACGCTTGCCAGCAACAGCGCCGTAGACCGGTCAGCGCGCGGCGCCGGACCTGAGCTGAGCTAGACCGCGGCGCTGCTGGCCGGCGGCGTCGAAGTTCGCCGGATCGAGCCAGGCCTGGAAGCCGGCCTTGACCGCCGGCCAGTCCTGGTCGGTCATGCCGTACCAGGCGGTATCGCGGTTGCGCCCCTTGTAGAGCGTGGCCTGGCGGAAGATGCCCTCGTATTGGAAGCCATAGCGCAGCGCGGCGCGGCGCGAGGGCTCGTTCAGCGCGTCGCACTTCCACTCATAGCGGCGGTAGCCCAGCTCGTCGAACACCCGGCACATCGTCAGGTACATGACCTCGGTCGCCAGCGGCGTGCGCTGCAGTGCCGGCGAGTAGTGGATGTGGCCGACCTCGATCACCCCGACCGGCGGGTCGATGCGCAGGAAGCTCAGCACGCCCACCGCCTTGCCGCTGTCGGCCGCCAGGACGGCGTGGAACTGCGGATCCTCCTTGCCAGCCATGGCGTCCAGCCAACCGCGATAATCCGCCTCGCTGGCAAAGGGCCCATAGGCCAGGTAGGTCCAGTTGCGCCCCTCCTGGTCCAGGCTCACCGCCTGCCAGAGGTCGGCGGCGTGGCGTGCCGGGTCCAGCGGCTCGGTGCGGCAGGAGGTACCGACCATCGGCGTCAGGGGCGGTCGCGGCCGTGGCGTCCAGCCCGGTATGGGAAAACCGATCGGTTGGCTGAGTGCATTGGTGGGCATGTGGACGGCTCCAGCTAACCCTCTCCCGACGGGAGAGGGTGGCGCCGCAGGCGCCGGGTGAGGGGAAGCAGGAAACCCGAGCGCGCCTTCGCTCGCAAGGGCGCAACCAACGCCGCTCACCCGCTCGCTCCGCTCTCACCCTCTCCCCAAGAGAGAGGGGTAGTTGCTCATCACCCCCGCGCCCGCCCGACCAGCGCCGCGGCGGCGGCATCAAGGATCGCATCCGCGTCCAGGCGGTACTTGTGATAAAGGTCCGGCAGGTCGCCCGACTGGCCGAAGTGCTCGACGCCCAGCGCCTGCACCTTGTGGCCGCGCACGCCGCCCAGCCAGGAGAGCGTGGCCGGGTGGCCATCGAGCACCGTCACCAAGCCGGCGTCGCGGGCCAGCGGCGCCAGCAGGCGCTCGACCTCGCAGGTGGCCTCCGCCCTGCCCTGCTGCCGGCCCTTCAGCGCGCTGTGCCACTCGGCATTCAGCCGGTCGGCCGACGTCACCGCCAGCAGGCCGGTGCCCGGTGCGTCCTCGACGATCTGCTCCCAGGCGGCGAGCGCCTCGGGCATCACCGCACCCATGGCGACGACCGCGAGTTCCGCCCCCTCGGCCGGCGGCCGCAGCCAATAGCCGCCGTCGATGATCTCGCGCTTCAGGCCCTCGCTCAGCGTGCGCTTGGGCTGCAGCAACTGGCGGGTCGAGAGGCGCAGATAGACCGAGCCGCCGCCCTGGTCGCGCACCCAGCCGGCGCTGCCGGCGGCCTGGCCCTTGTCGCCGTCGCGCTGCAGGTAATCGAAGGCCCAGGCCATGATGGTCGAGAGCTCGTCGACATAGGCCGGCTCGAAGTAGGCCAGGCCGTCCTGCGCCATGCCGATCAGCGGCGTGGCGACCGACTGGTGCGCGCCGCCCTCCGGCGACAGGGTAATGCCACTGGGCGTCGCCACCACCAGGAAGCGGGCATCCTGGTAGCAGGCATAGTTCAGCGCATCGAGGCCGCGCTCGATGAAGGGGTCATAGAGCGTGCCGATCGGCAGCAGCCGGGCGCCGAACACCGAGTGCGAGAGACCCAGCGCCGCCAGCAGGATGAAGAGGTTGTTTTCGGCGATGCCGAGCTCGATGTGCTGGCCCTGCGGCGACATGGCCCAGCGCTGCGTCGAGACGACCTTCTGCTCCCTGAACACGTCCTCGCGCGGGCGGCGGTCGAAGATGCCGCGGCGGTTCACGAAGCCACCAAGGTTGGTGGAGACCGTGACGTCGGGCGAGGTGGTGACCAGGCGCTCGGCCAGCGGCGTCTCCTCCTTCGCCAACTCGGCCAGGATCTGGCCGAAGCCGGCCTGGGTGGCGTTGGTCTCGTTCGCCGGCAGGGGAAAATTCTCCGGCACCGGCAGCTTCGGCGAAATGAAGCGGCGGCGTCCCTCGGCGTTGAACGGCACGCTGTCGAGGAAGGCGCGCAGCTCCCCGGCCGGCAGGTCGAGGCCGGCGAAGTGGTCCCACTCGCTGCCATCCTGGATCGCGTTGGCCTGCTTGAAGACCGCCATCTGGTCCTCGTTCATCAGGCCGGCGTGGTTGTCCTTGTGGCCGGCGAAGGGCAGGCCGAAGCCCTTGATGGTGTAGGCCAGGAAGCAGGTCGGCGTCTCTTCCGTGGCGTTGGCGTGGAAGGCCTCCAGCACCGTCTCCAGGTCGTGGCCGCCCAGGTTGGTCATCAGGCGGCCCAGCGTCGCGTCATCATGCTCGTCCAGCAGCGCGCGGATGCCGATGGTGCCGCCCAGGTCGACCTGGAGCTGCTGGCGCCACGCGGCGCTACCCTTGAAGGTCAGCGCCGAATAGAGCGAGTTCGGACAGTCGTCGATCCACTGCCGCAGCGCCTCGCCGCCCGACTGGGCGAAGGCAGCCTGCAGCAGCTTGCCGTACTTCAGCGTCTCGACCTTCCAGCCCATGGTGGCGAAGAGCTTGTCGATCTGCCCGAAGAGGCGGTCGCTCACCACGTTGTCGAGGCTCTGGCGGTTGTAGTCGATGATCCACCAGACGTTTCGCACGTCGTGCTTCCAGCCCTCGAGCATGCATTCGTAGATGTTGCCTTCGTCCAGCTCGGCATCGCCCGCCAGGGCGATCATGCGGCCGGGCTTTTTCCCCTCCGGCAGCCAGTTCTTCAGGCTGATGTAGTCCTGCACCAGCGAAGCGAAGGAGGTCATGGCGACGCCCAGGCCGACCGAGCCGGTGGAGAAATCCACGTCGTCAATGTCTTTGGTGCGCGAGGGATAGGACTGCGCGCCGCCGAGCGAGCGGAAGCGCTCGAGCTGGTCGCGGGTCTGGTTGCCCAGCAGGTACTGGATGGCATGGAACACCGGGCTGGCGTGCGGCTTCACCGCGATGCGGTCGTTCGGCCGCAGCACGTCCATGTAGAGCGCTGTCATCAGCGTGACCACCGAGGCCGAGGAGGCCTGGTGGCCGCCGACCTTCAGGCCATCGCGTGAGGGGCGCAGGTGGTTGGCGTTGTGGATCGTCCAGGCCGAGAGCCAGAGGATCTTCTGCTCCAGCGCGCGCAGCTGGGCGAGGCGCTCGGCGGTGACGACCGAGGAGGTGCCGGCGGGCTGGATCAGGGCATTGGCCATCGGGAAGCTCCGGGCAAGTTCGTGGCGTGGCGCGAAGGGCGCCCGCAACGATCTAACCCAAAGCGCGGCCGGACAGAAGCCTCAACGCCGGCACGGGACCATGCAGGACGCGCGGGGTTTAGGCGGTTGTGTCAAATCGCGCCGTTGCCGTTGGGCGACCTGCTAGGGTGGAGAAACGGTGCCACTGCCTCGCCGGACAGCCCACGCGGAGTCCCGATGCGCGCCACCTTTATTCTGACCGCTGCCCTGATGCTCTGCACCACCGGTTGGGCTCTGGCGGATGTGACGGTCACCCTGGACAACCAGAGCAGCCTGAGCATTCACCAACTCTACCTCAGTCCTTCCACCGAGGAAGAATGGGGGCCAGACCAGCTGGGCGAACAATTGGTGAAGCCGGGCGAGAGCATCGATCTGAAGAACGTGCCCCCGGGTATCTACGACGTCCTGCTGGTGGACAAGGACGGCAACGAATGCACCGTCGAACACGTGGAGATCGCAGGGACGAAAGACTGGTTCATCTGGTTCATCACTGACTACATGCTCGCGGTCTGCATGAGCCCCGGGCAATAACACGCCCGCGGTCCTACCGGGCGAACGCGCGCCCGGGCAGGCATAGGCGTAGCGCCGCCGGTAGCCGGGCCCCAGCCAGCGCCGCTAATGCGCGGCGTGAGCCGCCACCGGCATAAGCCGTTCGCTGAAGCGCTCGACAAAGCTGCGCAGGTTGAGAATGCGCGGCCCATCGATCATACGGCCGAGATAGGGCCGCTCGATCATCACCTGATAGCGCACATGTGGAATGCCAGTGGCGTCCGAGGTGATGCCCAGGACCTGGGCGGTCTCCACCAGGTTCTCCGGTCCACGGTAACGGAACACGCCGCCGGCCTTGATCAGCTCGATCTCCGAGCCCCGGCGCGCGAAGACGTTCGTACGATCCTTGCGCATGATTCCCCCCGCAAGTGGCCCTTCAAGGGACCGTCCCCGGCGCCGGATCTCTTTCCCTCCCGCGAGTAAAGAGTCGGCGGAGTCCGAAGCTTCCTCGGTTATCCTCAAAAGTGACTCACAGGATAGGCTGTAGCCCTTTGAGACTCAAGAGTCTTGCCGTCGCGACTCCAAGTCCCTGATCGGACTCACGATTCGGGGGTATGTCGCTGCTGGGACCACTAGACCTCGTGGCACGCCGAGTTCCGTCCCGCCGTGTGCAGCCCCGACTCGACGCGCCGGCACCCGTCGGTCAGCCGCGTCGCGCCGCCTCGATGGTGGCAATGTCGATCTTTCCCATGTCCATCATCGCGTCGAAGGCGCGCTTGGCTTCGGCACCACCGGCCGCTATGGCCTCGATCAGCACGCGCGGCGTGATCTGCCAGGAGACACCCCACTTATCCTTGCACCAACCGCACGCGCTCTCCTGGCCACCATTGCCGACGATGGCGTTCCACAGCCGATCGGTTTCCTGCTGATCGTCCGTGGTGATCTGGAACGAAAAGGCCTCGCTGTGCTTGAACACGGGACCGCCGTTGAGCCCGACGCAGGCGACGCCGGCGACCGTGAACTCGACCGTCAGCACGTCGCCCTGCTTGCCGGAGGGATAGTCGCTGGGTGCGCGGTGAACCGCGCCCACCGCGCTGTCAGGAAAGGTCGCGGCATAGAAGCGGGCCGCGGCCTCGGCATCCTTGTCGTACCAAACGCATATCGTGTTCTTGGCCATGACCTGTCCTTTCACTTGGAGAGGAGTTCCTCGCTTGCGGCGCGGCAACTAGGTCTCCGCCAACCCCGCGAATAACGCTGGCAGGCGCTCCGGCAGATCGTCGGCGATCAGCCCCCTGCCCGCCCCTTCGGCACATTTGCCATGCAGCCAGGCGGCCAGCGCAGCCGCCTCGAAGGCCGGCAGTCCCTGGGCCAGCAAGGCACCCAGCAGCCCGGCCAGCACGTCGCCGCTGCCGGCCACTGCCAGCGCCGGCGGTGCCGAGGCATTGATCGCGGCGCGGCCGTCGGGCGCGGCGATCACGGTGTCGGCGCCCTTCAGCAGGACCACCGCGCCCAGCCTCTCGGCAGCGGCGCGCGCCCGGTGCAGCTTGTCGCCCGCGAGATCCGGGAACAGCCGCGCGAACTCGCCCTCGTGCGGCGTGATGACCAGCGGCCCACGCACTTGCGCCGCCAGCGCCGCGACCTCGCCGGCGAAGACCGTGATGGCATCGGCGTCGAGCAGCAGGCTGCGGCCGCTGGCCAGCGCCGCCTCGGCGGCGGCGCGGGTGTCGGGGGTCACGCCGTTGCCGGGCCCGACCAACAGGACGTTGCGCCGCCGGTCGCCGAGCAGGGCGATCCAGTCGTCCGGCGTCTCGGCTGGCAGCAGGATCAGGCTGGCCGCCGCCGTGGCATAGACCGGCAGGCTGGCCGCCGGCGCCGCCAGGCCGACCAGGCCGGCACCGCCGCGCAGCGCCGCCCGGGCCGCCAGGCGACCGGCGCCGGTCATGGTCGCGCCGCCGCGAATCAGCAGGTAGCCGGCGTCGTACTTGTGGCTGGCCGGACCGCGCGACGGCAGGCCCTGCGCCAGCCAGGGGCCGGTTTCGCTGAGCCTGCTCGCCAGGCCGGTCACCACGCTGTCCGGAATGCCGATGTCGGCCAGCACCACCTGGCCGCAGAGCGTCCGCCCGGGCAGCAGCAGGTGCGCGGGCTTCTTGCGGCAGAAAGTGACGGTCACACTGGCCTGTGCCGCCAGGCCACCCAGCGCGACACCGCTGTCGCCCATCAGGCCGCTCGGCACGTCGACCGCCAGCAGCGGCTGGCCGCCGGCATTGAGGCCGCGCACCACCGCCGCCACGACACCGTCGAGCGGCCGACTGAGGCCGGCGCCGAACAGCGCGTCGACTACCAGCTGCGCCTCCGCGTTGCCGTGCGCTGAGCCTAGCGGTTCGACCACGCCGGGCCAGGTAGCCGCCGCGGTGGCGGCATCACCACGATAGGCCGTCACTGGCTGCGTGGCCGCCAGGGTTACTGCATGGCCAGCCTGCCGCAGCAGCCGCGCCGCGACGAAGCCGTCACCACCGTTGTTGCCCGGGCCGCAGAGCACCAGGACCCGCGCCCCGCGCGGCAGGCGCGCGTCCGCGGTCGCGGCGACGGCGGCGCCGGCGGCCTCCATCAGGCGTGTGCCCGGTATGCCGGCGGCGATGGCCGCGCGGTCCGCCGCCGCCATTTCGGCAACGGTCAGCAGCTCGCGCGGCACCTTGGCCATAGGCTAGCTGCGCAGTGCCGCCAGCGAGGCGCGGGCGCCGTCGCGCAGCAGCAGCGTGTCGGCGTCAGGCAGCACCATGTTGTAGCCGCGCGCCAGCAGCTCCCGGGCTGAATGCGCGCCGGTCGGTACCGCGCCGAGCAGCTTGCCGGCGGCGCGCACCGCCGCCTCGACCTTGGCAATGGCCGCCTGGACGTCGGGATGATCGGGGTTGCCGACCTGCCCCATGTCGCCGGACAGGTCCATCGGGCCGATGAACAGCAGGTCCACGCCCTCGACCGCGGCGATCGCGTCGATGTTCTCCACGCCGGCGCGCGTCTCGATCTGGCAGATGGTCAGCACCTCGCGATCGCTGCGCGCGATATAGCCCTGCGCGTCACGCCCATAGTCAGCGGCACGCACGATGGCCGGCGCCATGCCGCGCACGCCGCCGGCACCGGGATAGCGACAGGCGATGGCCGATTCCCGCGCGTCCTCGACGGTGGAGACCGAGGGGCACATGACACCGACGGCGCCGATGTCGAGCGCGCGCTTGATCTCGACCCGGCTGTTCACCGGTACGCGCACCAACGGCGCGCAGGCGGTGCCGCGCATGGCCTGCATCACCAGCTGGGCATCGCGATAGGAACCCGGGCCATGCTCCAGGTCGATCATGGCGCAGTCGTAACCGGCGGTGGCCAGGATCTCCGCCGCCACCGGGTCGTAGCTTTCGATCCAGATGCCGACGGCGCCGCGCCCTTGCGCCAGGCGCGCCTTGAACGACTCAGTCATGATGATGGTCAGCTCCGCTACTGATTGCGTCAGCGCGGGAGTGTGCAGCAGGCCGCCTGTGGTGGCTAGGCCAGCAGCCCTGCGCCGAAGGGCTGTCAGCCCTTCGGCAGGGCCTTGCAGAAGAGGTTCGGTTCCGCCGCCCGCAGCGCGGCGCAGAGCGCGACCCCGTCGGCCCCGGCGATGGGCCCGGCTTCGACGCGCCAGCGCGCCTTGCCGGCTTCCTCGCGCTTCACCACCTTGGGCGGCCGCTCGGCAAAGACCTCGGGAAAGCGCGCCGCGATTTGCGTCGCCAGCGTCTTGGCCTCGGCCTCGCTACCGCCGGTGCCGAACCAGAGCAGGCTATCGCCCTTGGTGTCGGCGGTCAGCATGGCGACCTGCACCGGGGCCGGTGGCGGTGCCGCTGCCGGCGATACCACTACAGCCGCTGCCGGCGCCGGGACTGGCGTTGGGGTTGGCGCTGGGACCGGCGTTGTCACCGGCGGCTCGACTACAGCGGCCAACTGTACCGGCGCGCTGGGCTTCTCCGGCGGCGGCAGGACCAACGGTGCGCCATCGACGGCGGTGATGCTGAGGGCCGGCTGCGGCGCGGCGGGCGGGTCGCTGTCCTCCGCCTGGGTGGCGGCGGCGGTGCCCTCCTCCTCGGCAACCTGCGGCAGCTCTTCCTCGTCCTCGTCCGGCACCACGACTTCGGCGACCTGGGGCTGGACGATCACTGGTGGGGCCACGATCATTGGCGGGGCCACAGGCGCCGGCGGCGTCAGGGCGGCGGCGGCGGCCGAACCGGCCAGCACCTCCGGCCCACCCGCGGCGACCGGCGCCGTGGGAAGCGTAGCCGGCAGCGGCGTCGCCACGGCGGCCACCGCCGGCGGCGCGTTGGGGGAGAGCTTGGGCGCCTTGGGCGTTACCCCGGCGGCCTGCAGTTCGCCGGCCTTGCGCGCGGCCTCGGCATGGCCTTCCGATGCCGCCTGCTGGTACCAGCCCAGCGCGGCGCCCTCGTCCTTCGCCATGCCGACGCCCATGCGGTTCATCTGGCCGACCGCGAACTGCGCTTCCGGCAGGCCGGCCGCGGCGGCGGCGAGAAACCAGCGCGCCGCTTCCTTGTCGTTCAGCGCCACGCCCTCGCCCAGGTAGTAGGCCAGGCCCAGATTGTACTGCGCCTGCACGTGGCCCTGCTGGGCCGCGCCCAGCCAGAGCTCCACCGCCTGTGCCGGATCGCGCGGCACGCCGCGCCCGGTGTTGTAGAGCAGTGCCAGGTTGTTTTCCGCCGAGGCCAGGCCCAGCGTGGCGGCGCGGCCATACCACTCGGCAGCGCGGGCATAGTTCTGCGGCACGCCCTGGCCGCTCTCATAGAGCTTGCCCACGGCATACTGCGCCTGCGCATCGCCAGCATCGGCCAGCACCAGCCAGATGTCGGCAGCGTCCTTGTAGCGTCCCGCCTGGAAGGCCTGCAGGCCTTCGTCGTAAGTCGCCGCGCGCACCTGGTGCGCCGGGCCGAGCAGAAGCAGGAACGCTAGCAACGCCCCCGCCAGAGCGCGGCCCCGGCACCAAGCCGGGACGACCAACGGGCGACCGCCATGTGAGTCAGCATTCATGTGGCGACTCGCTGTCTACCCGTATTCCCCTGAAGACCTTATCCACAACCCGGGAAGCCGAGCAAGCGGCGCCAAGCTCCGCCCCGTCAAAAGCCAAGGCCGGCTTTGCCCTGCCCCGGCGCCGATGACGGCTTCCGGCGCGCGTCGTGTATCGTTTGGCGGATGAGGCGAATGGGGTGGCTGAGGGGACTTGAACCCCCGACCCTCGGAATCACAATCCGATGCTCTAACCAGCTGAGCTACAGCCACCACCGGGTCGCACCGCGAACGCTTCCGGGCGCGGGCGGCGCTTTATGGCGCCCGCCCCCGCCCGCGTCAACACCCCTCGGCGGCCGACCGCGGCGTCGCGGTTGGAACGACAGCGGTCGCCCGGCCTCTGGCGCCGCTGTCGGCCCCGCGCCATGCTCCGCCGCCTTATCCGGGAGGGGAACCGCCGATGACCGCCAAGCTGCAGCTCGCACAGTCCATGAAGCGTCTGGGTACCGAGAGTGCCTTCGAAGTGCTGGCCCGTGCCCAGGCGCTGGCCGCCCAGGGCAAGTCGATCATCTCGCTGTCGATCGGCCAGCCCGACTTCCCCACCCCGCCGCACATCGTCGAGGCCGCGGTGAAGGCGCTGCGCGATGGCCATCATGGCTATACCCCGGCCAACGGCATCCTGCCGCTGCGCCAGGCAGTGGTGAAGAACCTGGCCAAGCGCTTCGGGGTCGAGGTCGACCCCAACGCCGTGGTCTGCGTGCCCGGCGGCAAGGTGACCATGTTCTACGCCATCATGATGTTCGGCGAGCCGGGGGTAGAGATCCTCTATCCCGACCCGGGCTTTCCGATCTACCGCTCGGTCATCGAGTACAGCGGTGCCACCCCGGTGCCGGTGCCGCTGCGCGAGGACGAGGGCTTCGCCTTCTCGGCCGACACCGCGCTGTCGCTGATCACGCCGCGCACCCGCCTGATCATCCTCAACACCCCGGCCAACCCGACCGGCGGCGTCACGCCGAAAGCCGAGATCGACCGCCTGGTTGCCGGCCTGGAGAAGCACCCCAACGTCGCCATCCTGTCGGACGAGATCTATTCCGAGATGCTCTATGACGGGCGCGAGCACACCACGCTGCTGTCCTATCCGGAGATCCGCGACCGCCTGATCCTGCTGGACGGCTGGTCGAAGACCTATGCCATGACCGGCTGGCGCCTGGGCTATGGCGTCTGGCCCCAGGGCCTGGCCGAACAGGCGACGCGCCTGGCGATCAACAGCAACTCCTGTGTCAACGCCGCCACGCAGTTTGCCGGCATCGCCGCGCTGGAGGGCCCGCAGGACGCGGTCGCCATGATGATGAAGGCTTTCGACGAGCGCCGCCGCTATGTGCACCAGGCCCTGAACGGCCTGCCCGGCGTGTCCTGCGTCAATCCGGCCGGTGCCTTCTATGCCTTCCCCAACACCTCGAAGACCGGCATCAAGTCGAAGGCGCTGGAAACCGGCCTGCTGGACGAGACCGGCGTCGCCACCATTTCCGGCACCTCCTTCGGCGTGCACGGCGAGGGCTACCTGCGGGTCTCCTACGCCAACTCGCTGGAGAACATCCGCACCGCCATGGGCCGCATGGGCGACTACCTGGAGAAGCGGGTGAAGTAGTCGCGGCTAGCCCAGGCCCGGTTTGCCGCTTTTTTGCTCATATGTTTATTTTATGAGCAATTCCACTTTGAACGGCTGCCTGTTTCGCAGGCGAATGCCCAAAGCACCGGGGGTCGCCATTTGGCACGCTTCTTGCTTCTATAAGCGTGCCGGCGCGCTATCGCGCCCAGTCAGGTGAAGCGAGACGCAATGAAGAAAATCGAAGCCATCATCAAGCCCTTCAAGCTCGACGAAGTGAAGGAGGCCCTGCACGAGGTCGGCATCAAGGGGATTACCGTGACCGAGGCCAAGGGCTTCGGACGGCAGAAGGGCCACACCGAACTCTACCGGGGCGCGGAGTACGTGGTGGATTTCCTGCCGAAGGTGAAGATCGAGGTCGTCATCGAGGACAGCCTGGTCGAGCGTGCCGTCGAGGCGATCCAGACGGCGGCCCGCACCGGACGCATCGGCGACGGCAAGATCTTCGTCTACACGGTCGACGAGGCGATCCGCATCCGCACCGGCGAACGCGGCCCGGAAGCCATCTGACGCCCCCCATACCAAGACACGCAAACCGACGAACAACAGCAACGAGCGAGGCCTGGAAATCATGTCCGACCCCAAGACCGTCCTGCAGATGATCAAGGACAACGACGTCAAGTACGTCGACTTCCGCTTCACCGACCCGAAGGGCAAGTGGCAGCACGTGGCGCAGCACATCGTAACCGTCGACGAGGAGATGCTGACCGACGGCATCATGTTCGACGGCTCTTCCATCGCCGGCTGGAAGGCGATCAACGAGTCCGACATGCAGCTGAAGCCCGACCTGTCGACCGCGACGATGGACCCCTTCGCCGCGCAGCCGCAGCTGATCCTGTTCTGCGACACCATCGACCCGGTCACCGGCCAGCCCTATGACCGCTGCCCGCGGCAGACCGCCAAGAAGGCGCTGGAGTACATGAAGTCGACCGGCGTGGGCGACACCGCCTACTTCGGCCCGGAGGCCGAGTTCTTCGTGTTCGACGACGTGCGATTCACGGTGTCGATGAACAAGGTCTCGCACCAGTTCTCCTCGGACGAAGGCCCCTACAATTCTGACGCCGAGATCGCCGACGGCAACCTGGGTCACCGCCCGCCGATCAAGGGCGGCTACTTCCCGGTGCCGCCGATCGACGCCGGCACCGACCTGCGCGCCGAGATGCTGACCGTGATGGCCGAGATGGGCGTGCCGGTGGAGAAGCACCACCACGAGGTCGCCCCCAGCCAGCACGAGCTCGGCATCAAGTTCGACACGCTGGTGAAGTGCGCCGACAACATGCAGATCTACAAGTACGTGGTGCACAACGTGGCGCACAGCTACGGCAAGAGCGCGACCTTCATGCCGAAGCCGGTCAAGGGCGACAACGGCTCGGGCATGCACTGCCACCAGTCGATCTGGAAGGGCGGCAAGAACCTCTTCGCCGGCGAAGGCTACGCCGGGCTGTCGGAGATGGCGCTCTACTACATCGGCGGCATCATCAAGCATGCCAAGGCGCTGAACGCGATCACCAACCCGCTGACCAACAGTTACAAGCGCCTGATCCCCGGGTTCGAGGCGCCGGTGCTGCTGGCCTACTCCTCGCGCAACCGCTCAGCGTCCTGCCGCATTCCTTTCGGCGCCGGCGCCAAGGCCAAGCGCGTCGAGATCCGCTTCCCCGATCCGGGTGCCAACCCCTACCTGGCCTATACCGCGATGCTGATGGCCGGCCTGGATGGCATCAAGAACAAGATCCATCCCGGCGATCCGATGGACAAGAACCTCTATGACCTGCCGCCGGAGGAGCTGAAGTCCGTGCCGCAGGTTTGCGGCTCGCTGCGCGAGGCGCTGGAGCACCTGGCGGCCGACCACCAGTTCCTGCTGGCCGGCGACGTCTTCACCAAGGACCAGATCGAGTCCTACATCGAGCTCAAGTGGGAGGAGGTCTTCGCGCTGGAGCACACCCCCCACCCGATCGAGTTCCAGATGTACTACTCGGTCTGAGCCGAGGCTTACCGAGAGAGAGTCCCTGTTGTAGTCCGGGTTGAAGCCTGGGGCCGGTTCCGCGAGGGACCGGCCCCTTTTCTCTGCGACCCTTTCCACCTGCGCAACAATCTCAGCGCACACGGTGCGCTTTCCAGCAAACTGAAAAGCTGTCACACTTCTGTCATTCAGAGTCGGGGGGTGCCGACAGATGATGGAAATGCTGCTTGCGGTCTGCGTGGTGAGCTTCTGCGAATACATCGCGCCACCGGTGACCTACGTCGACGAGGATAGCTGCTGGGTGCAGGCGGCCATGCTGGCCGGAATGGTGTCGCAGCGCTACCGCCGCGGCGCCGCTGTCACCTATCGCTTCCGCTGCCAGCCGGCCGATACCACCGGCGCCGACGCGCAGTGGGTCGAGATCACGCTCAGGGCGGAGCTGTAGGGCAGCGCGCTAGGGCGCCGGGGTCCCGGCGCTGCCGCGAAGCGTGCGGCGCACCAGGTAGGCCTGCAGCGCCGCCAGCGTCAGCTCGACCAGGATCGCCAGCCCCGCCGCCGGCAGGGCGCCGGCCAGCAGGCGCACGGTGTCGCGCAGTGCGATGCCCTGCAGGATCAGGTCGCCCAGTCCACCACCGCCGATGAAGGCCGCCAGCGTGGCGATGCCGATGCTTTCGACCGCCGCCGTGCGCAGGCCGCCGACCACCGCCGGCAGCGACAGCGGCAGCTCGACCAGCACCAGGCTCTGCCACCGCGTCATGCCGATGCCCTTGGCCGCCTCGCGCAGTGCCGGATCCAGCTCGCGCAGCCCGACGTAGGCATTCAGGAAGATCGGCAGCAGCGCGCGCAGGGTCAGCGCCAGAAGGGCCGGCGCGAACCCGATGCCAAGCAGCGGGATCGCCAGCCCGAGGACGGCGAAGCTGGGTACCGTCTGCGCCAGGTTGGCGACGGTGGCGAAGCCCTGCCCCAGGCGCGGCAGCAGCGATCCGGCCACCGCCATGGGAAATGCAATGCAGAAACCCAGGCCGGTGCCGGCGGCGCTGAGCACCAGGTGCTGGCGGACCAGCTTGCCGAGCAGCTCGGCATTCTGCGCGAAGAAGGTGATCAGCGCGTCCATGTCGCCGCCTAGCGCCGCAGCCGGCGTTCGAGCCGCCGCAGCAGCGCGTCGCAGGCCAGGGCCATCAGGGCGGTGGGCAGCGCACCGGCGACGATCAGGTCGTTGTCGGCGGTGGCGATGCCGCGAAAGATCAGCACGCCGAAACCCCCGGCGCCGATATAGGCGGCCAGGCTGGCGATGCCGATGGTCATCACCGTGGCGATCCGCACCCCGGCGATGATCAGCGGCAGGGCCAGCGGCAGCTCGACCAGGCGGAAGCTCTGACCCGCGGTCATGCCGATGCCGCGCGCCGCTTCGCGCAGCGGCTCCGGCACGCTGCCCAGGCCGATAGCGACGTTGCGCATGATCACCAGCAGCGAATAGATGCTGAGCCCGACCACGGCGGTCTGGGTACCCAGGCCGAGGGTCGGGATCAGGAAGGCGAAGAGCGCCAGGCTGGGGATCAGGTACAGCAGGCCGGCGAAGGTCAGCACCGGCAGTTCGAGCCAGCGCACCTTGGCCGCCAGGATACCCAGCGGCAGGCCCAGCAGCAGGGCGATCAACACCGCCCCGCCGGACACCGCGAGGTGCTGCAGGGCCAGCTCCAGGATCACCTGCGGCGCGCCGAGGATGTAGTCCATCGCGCTGCGTCAGCCTGACGTGGCGACGGCGCCGACGATGGCGCGGACCAGGTCCTGCGGCTGCAGCTGCCAAGTCTGCGCGCCTTGCGCATCGCCCAGCAGGATCGGCGCGAGGCGGTCACCGACGGTGCGCCGCGCCAGGGCCTGCACGACATCGAGCACCGAGGCATCGCCCGGCAGGTCCGGCACGCCGCCGCCGCCCGGTGTGGCGAAGCCGCGCGCCTGCATGAAGCGCAGGCCCAGCAGCTCCCGGCTTTCCGCCAGGTAATCGGAGACAAAGGGCGAGGCCGGCGCAAAAAGCAGCTCTTCCGGCCCGCCCGCCTGCACCACCTGACCATCCTTGAAGATGACGATGTGGCTCGCCAGGCTGAAGGCCTCCGGCAGGTCGTGGGTCACGAAGACGATGGTCTTGCCGGTTTCCGCCTGGATGCGCCGCAACTCGTCCTGCAACTGCTTGCGCACCACCGGGTCGACGGCGGCGAAGGGCTCGTCCATCAGGATCAGCTCGGGATCGGCCACCAGCGCCCGGGCCACGCCGACCCGCTGCTGCTGCCCGCCGGACAGCGCGCTGGGGCGACGCCGGGCGTACTGGCTGGCCGGCAGCCCCACCAGGTCGAGCATGGCGTGCGCCAGGCGGCGGCGTTCCTCGCGCGGTCGCCCGGTGATGCGCAGCACCGCGGCGACATTGTCCTCGACGCTCATGTGGGGGAACAGGCCGACCTGCTGGATGACATAGCCGATGCGCCGGCGCAGCTGCACCGGATCGATCGCGGCGGCGTCCTGGCCCTCAATGAAGATCCGGCCGGAAGTCGGCTCGATGATCCGGTTGATCATTTTCAAGGTTGTGGTCTTGCCGCAGCCCGAGGGACCGACGATGGCGCAGAATTGGCCGGTCTTGACGGCAAAGCTGGCGCCCTTGACGACCGCGGTGCTGCCGTAGCTCTTGGTCACGGCCTCCAGGCGCAGGGCATCCGACATGGTGTCCCAGTGACGCTAGTGGGTCTGCAGCACAACGCCGTGGCGCTGGCCCAGCGATCGTAGCGCGGTGGTCAGCTCCTTCGCTATGGCCATGCAGTCCGCCAGCGGATAGCGGCGGCACTCGTAGCCGAAGACCTCTTTCAGCGTCCCGGCGGCGACGTCAGTCAGACGGATGGTGCCATCCGGCTCGATCGTCTCGATGCCCTCTGCGCGCTGCGCCGTCCAGTTGCAGGCCAGCGCTGCGGCACGGTCGACGCCCGGCGGCAGCGCCAGCGCGATGCCCTTGCCGTCGACCCGCAATGGGTAGCCGCCAACGAGACCCAGGGGACCGGGCGCGTGGATCAGCTGGCCAGCCGGCTCGAGCAGCGCCATCAGCGTACGGATCGCCGAGGC
Source organism: Rhodospirillales bacterium (assembly GCA_038363005.1). Lineage (GTDB taxonomy): Bacteria > Pseudomonadota > Alphaproteobacteria > Kiloniellales > JACOMY01 > JAKOWB01. The sequence goes on along the minus strand of JBBQBI010000011.1, from coordinate 22,389 downwards.
GGCGACGATCCAGGTGGCGGCGGCGGCACCCGGAATCCGGGCGACGTCGGGCACGCTGGCGAAGGTCTCGCTCCAGTCGATGTCCTGGGTGACCTCGCGGCCATCGACGGTAACTCGTACCGGAAACGCCAGGCCGTGGGCGTTGCCGTGCATCAGGATGTTGTAGGCGTGGAAGTGGTGCGCCACGAGCACAATGCCGACACGGTGCGGCTCGACAGCCTGCGCCCGGCCGATCACCTGCTGCAAGGCAGGCACCAGCAGGTCGCCATTGCCGATACCCAGGTCGGGCGCCAGCCCAGCCGCGGCCAGGGCCGGATTGACCGCGTCGGGATAGGAGCTATTGATCACCGGAACCGTGAGGCCGGCCCCACGCACGGCCAGCATCAGGTTATAGGCCAGCGCGGCATGCGAGGCCGACCAGACGCCCGATCCGGCGCCGACCACATGCAGGCGCTGCTTCACCGCATCCGGCAGCAGGTCACGCAGCCACCAGGTGGCCAACGTGGTGGCATTGAACACGAGGTCCGGGGATAGGTCCGCCAGCAGGCTCGCGGTCTGGTCGATGTTGCGCAGGTCCACCGCCCGCGCGGTCACCAGCGTGTCGGTGCCCCACTGCAAGCCACCTTGCTGGGCCGAATTGGCGCGGCGCAGCGCCAGGTCGAGATTGACATCGGCGAGGATGATCTCGCCACGAAACCGGGGGTGCCGGACCAGCAGCTCGGCAACGATGCCGCCGAGCTCGCCGGCGCCGAAGACAATGACTTTCCGTCGCGACAGGGTCATGGGTGCGGAGCTGTCCAATCAGGTGGGGGCGCGGCTGGGTGCGGGTGATGGCTCACCCGCACCCCGTCGTCACGTTGGGTTGGCAAGGGAGAAGGAGACAGCCGCCCGATCAGGGCAGCAGGCCGGCCTTCTGCAGGAATTCCTTGGCGACCTCTTCGGCTGGACGCTTATCCTGGTCGATCATGGAGTTGATCGAGATCATCGTCGCCTCGTCGATCTTGCCAGCCAGGGCGTTCAGGGCCGCGGCCACGTCAGGGTGCTGCTCCAGCGTCTGGCTGCGCACCACCGGCGTCAGGTAGTAGGGCGGGAAGAAGCTCTTGTCGTCGGTCAGCGCCACCAGGTCGTTCGCCTTGATCCGCCCGTCGGTGGTGAAGACCGAGATGACGTCCACGTTCTTGCTGGCGATGGCCTGGTAGACCAGGCCCGGATCCATGCCGCGGCCGTCCTTGAACTTCATGCCATAGGTGCTCTCCAGGCCGGGCAGCGCGTCGGGGCGCACCAGGAACTCCTGGGTCGACCCCAGCACGAGCTCGCCGGAATGGGCGGCCAGGTCGCTGAGCGAGTGGATGCCCATGGCCTCGGCATCGGCGCGGCGCATCGCCAGCGCATAGGTATCGTTGAAGCCGATCGGCTCCAGCCAGGTCAGGCCGAACTGCGTGGCGTAGCCTTCCTTGACGATCTTGTAGGCCTCGGCGGGATCGTTCACCACCGCATGCTTCAGGATCACCAGTAGCGCTGTGCCGGTGTACTCGGGATAGACATCGATCTCGCCGCTGACGATCGCCTCGTGGATCACCGAGGTGCCGCCCAGGCCGATCTTGCGGTCGACCTCGTAGCCCTTGGCTTCGAGCAGGTCGGCCAGCATGTGGGTGATCACGATGCTCTCGGTGTAGTTCTTCGAGCCGACGGTGATCTTATCGGCCGCCGCTGCCGGCCCGACCAGGGCCAGTGAACCGATAACCAGCGCACTGGCGAGGATGCCGCGCCTGCTGAACTTGGACTGCATGGTGTCGTCCCTCCGGGCTGACCGTTGTCGCGCGATACACGGGTCCGCGTACCGGCCGCCGCTGCCTTCTGGCGACGTCCGGCATCATGGAGTTGAAGAATAGAAATAATCAAATAAAATCAATGACATCAGAGTGACGTCATTTTGACGTCATGGACTTTTCTTCACTGGCAAAGCGCGGCAAAACAGTCATAGTCGCGAGGCGCCGATGGCGTTGATCTGGGGAGACGCGGGCTTGGTGAAGCCGACCTTGATGATCTTCGGTCTGGGCAATGTCGGCGGGCAGGTCGCTGAGTTCCTGACCCGCGTGCCCCACCTGGGATGGCGCATCGTGACCGCCAGCCGCGATGTCGAGCGCGGCCTGCGCAAGACCCGTTCGGCGCTGTTCGGCGCCAGCTACATGGGGCTCTATCCGGACATCGTCTTCCGCCAGGCTGACCTCGACGACCTGCAGCACACGGCACGCATCCTGCGTGAGGAGCAGCCGGCCATCGTCGTCAACACGGCAAGCTTCGCCGCCTGGTGGCTGCGCGATCTGCTGCCGCCGGGCATCCGGCAGGAGTTCCAGGCGGTCGGCCCCGGCATCTGGTCGGCCGCCCACATGACGCCGGCCTTCAACCTGATGCGCGCCATCGAGGTCAGCGGCATCCAGCCGCTGTACCTCAACGTGTCCTATCCCGACCTGGTCAACGTCGCGCTGTCGCGCACCGGACCGGGACCGTCGATCGGCGTCGGCAACATCGACCTGCTGGTGCCTGCCATACAGCACGTGGCGGCGCGCCAGCTGCAGGCGCCGATGCGCCATGTCGTGCCCTACATCGTGGCGCACAACCATCACTCGTTTAACATCCTGACGCGCGGCACCACCTTCGGGCAGGACTTCTATCTGAAGATCCTGCTGGCCGGCACCGACGTCACCGGCAGCTTCGACCGCGCCGCCCTGATCGCCGACGTTGCCGCCAGCTCCTCGATCCCCTCGGCAGCCGGCGCCAGCACCCTGGCCGCGGGTTCGCTGTGCAAGGTGCTGCTGGCGATCATGACCGACAGCGGCGAGCGGTCGCACATTCCCGGGCCCAATGGCCTGCCCGGCGGCTATCCCGCCGTGCTCAGCGCACGCGGCGCCGAGCTGATGCTGCCGGCCAACCTGACCCTGGCCGAGGCGGTGGCGATCAACGAGGCCGGCCAGCGTGCCGAGGGCATCGCCGCGGTCGAGGCCGATGGCCGGGTGCTCTATACCGAGGAAGCCCGCCGCGTACTGCGTGACCGCCTCGACATTACGCTCGACGGCTTCGCGCCGGCCCAGTCGCATGATGTGGCAACGCGGATCGACCAAGGCCTGAAGGCGCTAGGCGCCCGCTTCGGCCTGCACAGCTGACGCGGTTCAGTCCTGCTGTTCCTTCTTCAGCTTCTCGGTGATGGCTTCCAGGATCCAGGTGTTGCGCGAAATCTTGCCCGGCCGGCGGCCGCGCGCCCGGTCGATCAGCGAGAAGAGATAGAAGGATCCGCGCAAGGTGAAGCGAACCTCGTCCTCGTCGTGCGGCACGACGGGCGTGGCGGCAGGTGGCGTTCGGTCGGGCTGCTTCGTCATCGACGCTCCGGAGGCAACACGCGCCGCGACGTGTCGGTCCGAACGCTAGCCCGAACCTCGCCGGGTTTCCAGTGACGCTGGCAGGCCGGCGAGCCGTGGCCGGGGGCCGCCGATCCTAGGGCAGCGCCACCGTCACCTCGGCGCCGCCGTAGCCGTGCTCGCTGTCGTGCGCACGCAGGGTGACCGCGGCCAGCCCAGCCGGCAGCGTGACACCGGACAGGCTGCGGACGAAGGGCTGCTCCTCGACATGGGGATGCGCGAGCACGCGGGTGGCCAGGATCTCACCGCCCGGTCCCAGCACCTCCCAGCGGTCGGCATAGTGCTCCCAGCCGCTGTCGGCGTGCTGGACCGTGACACTGAAGCCGTAGGTGTCGTCGCTGGCCCGCGTCACCTCGACGGCCAAGACATCGGCCTCGCCGGCGACCGCAGCTGTGCCGACAGAGCAGACGCCGAGCAGCAGGGCCAGCAGCGCGCACCGCAGCACGCTGGCGCCGACCTGTCGTGTCACGCGCCCTATCCCGGCACCGCCATGCCCTTCTGGATCGCCGGGCGGGCACCCAGCGCGGCGCCCCAGCGCTCCAAGTTCTTCAGGCCGCCACGCTCGGCGAGCAGCGGCTTGCGGGTGGCGAAGACCGGATAAAGCGCCAAGTCGGCAACTGTGATTTCCGGCCCGGCGAGATACTCAGCCTGGCCCAGGCGCTGGTCGAAGTAGCGGAAGGTGGCCATCAGGCGGTCGATGAAGAACTCGGCCGTGGACTCGATCTTCTCCGGCACGAAGTTCTGCAGCGCGAAGACCACGCCAGAGGCCGGCGCCGCGTCGCTTGCCACCGCCATGAGATACTGCAGCATGAGCGCCTTCTGGCCGGAATCCTTGGGGATGAAGCGACCGAACTTCATCGCGTAGTGCAGCAGGATGGCATAGGACTGGCTCAGCACCAGGCGCTCGCCGTCCGGCCCCTCGTCGTCGACGACCGCCGGGATCTGGCCGCGCGGGTTGAGGCGCAGGAACTGCGCGCTGCGCTGCTCGCCCTTCGAGAGGTCGATCTTGCGCACGGTGTATTGCAGCCCGAGTTCTTCCAGGATCAGGGCCGGGCGCTGCCCATTGCCGGTCGCCGCCGTGTAAAGCTCGATCATCGCGCTGTCCCCTTCCGCCAGGTGCGGGCGCGAGGATAGCGCGCGGGGACGCCAGCGCCTAGGAGGGCAGCGCCTAGGAGGGCAGCGCCTAGGAGGGTAAGGGTCGCGGCTGGCCCTTGTCGTCGATGGCGACGAAGACGAAGGTGCCTTCGGTCACCAGCACCGCCTGGCCGTGGCGATGGCGCCGCGCCCAGGTCTCGATGTGGATGGTCAGCGAGGTCCGGCCGGTCCGCGTGACCCGGGTGTAGCAGGAGACCAGGTCGCCGATGCCAACCGGTTGATGGAAGCGCATGGCGTCCACGGCCACGGTGGCGACCCGGCCCTGCGCAAGGGTCCCCGCCGTGACGCCGCCGGCCAGATCCATCTGCGACAGCACCCAGCCGCCGAAGATGTCACCGTTGGGATTGGCGTCCGACGGCATCGCCAATGTACGCAGCGCCGGCTGGCCCGCTGGTTCGACCTTCGCCGGTTCCGTCGTGGCCGAGGTCTCAGCCACCGAGCGCGGCCTGCACCGCCTCGGTAATCTTGCGCAGCTTGCTACCGACCACCGGGCCGTACTGCGGCACCTTGGGGGCAATGCCCACCACCACCTCGCCGGGACGCACGAAGACCGGGTAGAAGTTGCCGAAGGACATCAGGCTCATCGAGTCGGCCAGCACCACCATGCCCTTGGCTGCGTCCTCCTGAACCACGGTGTAGCCCTTGCCGGCCATGGCCTTGACCCTGGCCAGGGCCTCGGCCGGCGCCAGGTCGGTCTTCAAGCTGCTGCTGCGGCGCGTCGGCTCGCTGAAATTGGCCTTCTTCGTCATGCCGATGAGGGCGAAGATCACCACCACGGCGATGCCGATCAAGGCACCGTAGAGAATCGACTCGCCCATGCTGCCGCCCATCAAGCCCTCCCAGACACCATCGTCGCGCTCCGCACATTACAGTCGGAACTTACCGCGGCCTACCCAATTTGGTGCCGGCGGTCCTTGCCACCGCTTCGCGCCCTGCCGGCATTGGCGCTGGCCGGCATTGGCGCTGGCCGGCAATGGCGCCGGCCGGCATGGGCGCGCGCCCGCAGTTTAGAAGGGCGATGCGATCCCCACCGACCGCAGGTCCCGGCGCACACGCTCGACCTCGGCCTCGAAGGCTCCAACCAGGGGCGATCCATTCGGCAGCGCCAGCGCCGCTGCGCGCGCCGCACCCGCGCGGGCTGTCTGCAGGTGGGCATACAGGCCATAGGCCACCGCGCCCTCCTGCTCCAGGATCTCCTGCGCCTCGACCAGGGCAGCCTCGTCGCCTGCGGCCACACGAATGGCCAGGCGGGCGAAAGTCTCCCCCTGTGGCGCTTGAGCGGCGAGCGCGAAGTGCAGGAGAAGATTGCCGTGCGGGCGCTGCCAGTCGCTCGCCGCCGGAACCGCCAGCGCGTCATGCAGATCGTCGCCGATCTGGATCAGGCGCGCGACACTGCCGGCCAGCGTGGCGACATTTTCGATCTGCTCCTGACTGGCCTTGGCGTAGAGAGCGCCTACCTTGAGCGCGGCGGCAAACAGCGGCCCGGTCTTCTGTTCGACGATCCGCCAATAGCCGGCCTCGTCACGTGCACCCAGCGCGTCCTCCTCCTGCCCCTGGCAGGTGCCCAGAAGGCCCTCAAGCAGGGCGCATTGAATCGCTGCCCGGCGTTCCGCATCGAGACGCAGATTCTCGGTCAATCGCAGCGTACCGGCAGCGATGCCCATGGCCAGATTGGCGAGGCGGCCGGGACCCAGCCGCTGATGATGACCTTCAGGTTCATCATCCAGCAGGTCGTCGACCAGCTTGATCGCGGCGACGAGCCCGACGAACAGCGCCTCGGCTTCCGCGATGCACGCCAAGCTGCCACCAAACGCCTGCGTCGCGCGCTCGGCCCAGGCAAAGAACTGACTTTTCGTTGGATTGGCGAAGTCAACCCGGATGAGACGGCTTGCTTCGCCCCATTGCGACAAGGGCGCCAACGCCAAAAAGACAGCCGCGAGATCGCGCGTCATGGCCGCCTTGCTTCCCTTGTCCGATTCTCGATGCCGCTGCCTGCCGCCAGCGCCTGGATCAAGGCGGATCCTTGTCCAGGCGCTTGGCGGGCGCTAGGCGTCGCGGCCCCAGTTGGGCCAGGGTTCGCGGAAAAGCAGGCCGTCCTTCATTCGTTTCGCTGCCCGGAACGCCAAGGCCCTCAAAGCGGCAATGTCGGACGGCGTGTCCCTTGACGCCAGCGACGCCCGAAAGGCGTCAAAGCTCAAAACACCAGCTGTCGAGTCCTTCATTTGAACCTCCATCGCTCCGGGCGGTCAGATTTTCTGGACCGCAAGTTCGCAGAAATAACTGAAGAAGACCTCTCTCAACCTCCTTCAATTGCCAAGCATTGTGATTGATCAAATCATCAAACTGTCAATGAATAAATAAGGCATTTGCTGTACCGCATTGCATAATATTATATTTTCACTGCCACTGCATTCCGCATCGCCCCCTATTCACTTCCTGGCGAAATGCGCTGCAAGCCGCAGCTATGGCGACGTTCGCGATCTTGTCTTGCATAATCGGCGGAAGCCCCAGCATCCATCGGCGCCGCACCAACGCTCTTCCGGCGCAGCATCAAGTTCCGCTATCCCAGTGCCTATGCCCGACCTGTTTCAGAATTCGGCCAAGGCGGAGGCCGGCTACACCGCCAAGGACATTGAGGTGCTCGAGGGCCTGGAGCCCGTGCGCCGGCGCCCCGGCATGTACATCGGCGGCACCGACGAGCGCGCGCTGCACCATCTGGTGGCCGAGGTGCTGGACAATGCGATGGACGAGGCCGTCGCCGGCCACGCTACGCGCATCGAGATGCGCCTCGATCCCGGCAACCGCGTCACCATCGTCGACAACGGCCGCGGCATCCCGATCGACCCGCACCCGAAGTACAAGAACAAGTCGGCGCTGGAGGTGATCCTCACCACACTGCACTCCGGCGGCAAGTTCGGCGGCAAGGTCTACGCCACCTCGGGCGGCCTGCACGGCGTCGGGCTGTCGGTGGTGAACGCGCTGGCCGAGACGCTGACGGTCGAGGTGGCGCGCGAGCGCACGCTGTGGACCCAGAGCTACCGGCGCGGCGCGCCGCAGGGCAAGCTGAAGAACCTGGGCGCCACGCCGAACCGCCGTGGCACCTCGATCAGCTTCACGCCCGACCTGTCGATCTTCGGCGCCGGCGCCAAGTTCGAGGCGCTGCGGCTCTACCGCATGGCGCGCTCCAAGGCCTACCTGTTCAAGGGCGTGGAGATTCGCTGGTCCTGCGATGCCTCGCTGCTGACCGTCGGCGTGCCGGCCGAGGAGCGGCTGCACTTCCCCAACGGCCTGGAGGATTCCCTGGCCGCCGCGGTCGAGGGCCGCAAGCTGATCACGCCGGAGCCCTTCGCCGGCCAGGCGCCGCTGGCCGAGGCCGGCGGGCGCGTCGAGTGGGCGCTGACCTGGCCGCAGGACGAGGACAGCGAGACCCACTACTACTGCAACACCATCGCCACGGCGGAGGGCGGCACGCACGAGGCCGGGCTGCGCGGCGGTATCCTGCGCGCTTTCAAGGGCTATGCCGACCTGATCGGTAACCGCAAAGGCGGCAGCCTGACCGCCGAGGACGCCATCGGCGGCGCGGTGATCTTCCTGTCGCTGTTCATCCGCGAGCCGCAGTTCCAGGGTCAGACCAAGGACAAGCTGTCCAGTCCCGAGGCGCAGAAGCTGGTCGAGACCACCTTGAAGGATCACTTCGAGCACTGGCTGACCGCCCACCCCGACCGCGCCCGGCTGCTGCTGGAGCGCGTGGTGGAGCGCGCCGAGGACCGTCTGCGCCGGCGCATGGAAAAGGAGCAGAGCCGCAAGACCGCGACCCGCAAGCTCAGGCTGCCGGGCAAGCTGGCGGACTGCAGCTCGACCACCGCCATCGGCACCGAGATTTTCCTGGTCGAGGGCGACAGCGCCGGCGGCTCGGCCAAGCAGGCACGCAACCGCGAGACCCAGGCAATCCTGCCGCTGCGTGGCAAGATCCTGAACGTCGCCTCGGCCTCGGCCGACAAGCTGAAGGACAATCAGGAGCTGGCCGACCTCGTGCTGGCGCTGGGCTGCGGCACGCGCGGCGGCTTCGACCTCGACAAGCTGCGCTACGAGCGCGTGGTGATCATGACCGACGCCGACGTCGACGGCGCGCACATCGCCTCGCTGCTGATGACCTTCTTCTATCGCGAGATGCCGGGACTGATCGAGGGCGGGCGCCTCTATCTGGCGCAGCCGCCGCTCTATCGCCTGACCCAGGGCGCCAACACGGTCTATGCCATGGACGACGCCGACAAGGACCGCCTGATGGCCAGCGTCTTCAAGAACCGTGGCAAGATCGAGATCAGCCGCTTCAAGGGCCTGGGCGAGATGCCAGCGATACAGCTCAAGGAAACCACGATGAACCCGGCCCGCCGCCGGCTGCTGCGCGTCGTGGTGGTCGGCAAGGACGAGACCGATGCGGCCGGCGCCCAGGCGGCCACGGCCAGGCGCGTCGAGGAGCTGATGGGCCGCAAGCCCGAGCTGCGCTTCGCCTTCATCCAGGAAAACGCCCGCCTGGTCCGCGACCTGGATGTCTGACGCCCCGCGGCCGGAGCGTCCGGCCGACACCGCCGCCATCGCCGGCGTGATCGAAGCCGCCTTTGGCCGTCCGGCCGAGGCGCGCCTCGTGGCCGCGCTGCGCAGGGCCGGCGCGCTCGATACCTCACTGGTCGCCGAGCAGGACGGCGGCATCGTCGGCCATGTCGCCTTGTCATCGCTCTCGGTACAGGGCGCCTTCATGCCGGGCATCCTCGGCATGGCGCCGCTGGCGGTGCATCCGGACCATCAGCGCCAGGGCATCGGCAGGCGCCTGGTCGAGGCCGCACTGGCGGCGGCGCGGGCCGGCGGCGGCAAGCTGGTCGTGGTGCTGGGTGAGCCGGCCTACTACCGCCGCTTCGGCTTCCGCCCGGCCAAGGACATCGGCCTGACTTGCCCCTGGCCGGCGGCCGAGCCGGCCTTCCAGGCCCTTATCCTGGCCAGCCCCTGGCCCCGCGGCCTGGTGCGCTACCACGTCGCCTTCGACGCGCTGTAGCTGCCCTCTTGCCCCCTGCCCGCCTCCGGCCGATATCTTCTCTTATGCGACGCTTCCTCCCCCTGCTCGCCCTGCCGCTGCTGGCGGGCTGCCTAGGCGTCCCTGTGGTGGGGCCGACCACGCTGGATCACTACACCTCGAACGACGGCTCGCTGTTCATCGGCAATGGCCAGCTGGTCCTGGTCGGCACGGCCTTCGGTCCCGCTGGGACGGAACAGGTCGCCGCAGTGGCGGCCCACAGCGTCGCCCAGGGCGCCATGAGCAGGGCGGAGTTCCTGCTGACCCCGAAGACGCCGGAAACCGCGACGGCCAACAACCGCGTGGTGGTGGTGATCGGCGGCGGCAACGGCGCGGCGCTCTGCGGATCGGTGCCGACGCAGGGCGGCGACTTCAAGGGCGGTGCGCTGCGCGTCGCGGCGGCGGCCTGCAACGGCGACCGGCGCCTGTCCTGGACCAGCGGCGCGGTCGACGGCATCAGCGGCCCGGACGATCCCAAGCTGGCCCGGCTGTTCTCGCAGATCGGCAGCGAGCTCTTCCCGCTGCGCAATCCCGACCTGGAACAGCAGAACCAGCGCGACTGGACCTTCTAAGACGCCTGCCGCGCGGCCGGCTAGGACGCCGGCGCGCCGGCCTCAGCCCGTCTTGTTGCTGTCGGCGCGCTTGCTGGCGACGGCCTGCAGCCGCTCGCGCAGCGCCGGGTGCAGCTGGGCGAAGGCTTCGAAATTCTCGCTCGTCAGGGTGAAGAACTGGCAGTAGTCCAGCGCCACCACGTCGGCCGACCGTCGGCGCCCGCTGAGCAGCGCCATCTCGCCAAACACCTCGCCAGCGCCCAGCTGCACGCCGCGCCCCTTCGGCAGCTCCACCTCCACCGCGCCCTCGACAATGAAGTAGAGCGAGTCGGCGCGGTCGCCGAGACGGAACAGCCGCTCGCCGGGCTGGGCCGAGCGTGGCAGGAACAGGCTGAGCAGCTCGTCGCGCCGCTCGTCGCTCAGGTCGGCCAGCATGGGGAACAGGCGCCCCAGCTCGGCCGGATCGCGCAGCTGCGCCAGGCTGACCTGGCGCGTTGCTTCATGATGGCTGGCCCGGATCTTCTTGCGCAGGCGGCCCATGCGGCGCCGCGCGCGGCCTTCGCGCTTGGCCAGCGGCCGGCCCGGCTTGGTCAGCCACTTGGCCACCGGCTCCACCAGGGCGAAGAGCAGCGGGTTCAGCGTGATCGATATCAGCGCCGCCGCCAGCACCAAGTCGCGGCCCTCGGCCGGGAAGAGCTGCAGCGAGACGCCGAGGCTGGCCAGGATGAAGGAGAACTCGCCGATCTGCGCCAGGCTGACGCCGACCGTCAGCGCGCTGCGCAACGGATAGCCCAGCAGCAGCACGATCAGCGCCGCGATGGCCGGCTTGGCGACCAGGATGACCGCCAGTACGGCGACCAGCCCCCAGGGCTCACTCAGCAGCACACCAGGATTGAACAGCATGCCGATAGAGACGAAGAACAGCACGGCGAAGGCGTTCTGCAGCGGCAGCGCCTCGGCAGCGGCGCGGTGACTGAGTTCCGACTTGCTGAGCACGATGCCGGCCAGGAAGGCACCCAGCGCGAAGGACACGCCGACCAGCTCGGCGGCGGCGAAGGCGATGCCCAACGCCACCCCCAGCACCGCCAGGGTGAAAAGCTCGCGTGAACCGCTGCGCGCCACCTGGCGCAGCAGCCAGGGCACTGCGCGCGACCCCGCCAACAGCACGAAGGTGACGAAGGCCACCACCTTCAACAGGGTCAGCCCCAGGTCGCCGGCCAGGTCGCCGAGCGACAGCACCTTGCCCTCGCCGCCCAGCCAGCCGGCCACCGCCGGCAGCAGCACCAGGGTCAGCACCATCACCAGGTCCTCGACGATCAGCCAGCCGACGGCGATGCGCCCATCGACCGTCGCCAGGGCGTTGCGCTGGTCCAGCGCGCGCAGCAGCACCACGGTGCTGGCCACCGACAGCGACAGGCCCAGCACCAGACCGGCGCCCAGGTCCCAGCCACCCAGGAATCCGACGACGATGCCGACCAGCGTGGCCAGCAGGATCTGTCCGACCGCCCCGGTGATGGCGACCCGGCGCACCGCCAGCAGGTCAGCGATGGAAAAGTGCAGGCCGACGCCAAACATCAGCAAGATGACGCCGATCTCGGCCAGTTCGCCGGCCAGTTCGCCATCGGCCACCAGGCCCGGCGTATGCGGCCCCACCAGGATGCCGGCCAGCAGATAGCCGACGATCGGCGGCAGGCGCAGCTTGGTGGCGATCAGGCCCAGCAGGAAGGCGAAGCCCAGGCCGGCGACGATGGTGACGATCAGCGGATTGGCGGGAACCTCACCTTCCATCAGCCGCGCAGCCATTCCCGCAGCGCCTGGTTGACCGGGCCGGGCTGCTCCAGCGGCGCCAGGTGGCCGGCGTGTTCGATCACCACCAGCCGGCTGCCGGGAATGCCGCTGGCCATCTGCTCGTGGTAGTGCAGCGGCGTCAGCGCATCCTGGCGGCCACAGAGCACCAGGGTCGGCTGGCGGATCCGCGGCAGCAGCGGCAGATAATCGGGCCGGGTCATCAACGCCTTCTGCTGCCGCAGGAAGCCATCGCGCCCCACCGCCGCGGCCATATCCATGACCAGATCGGTCAGGACCTTGTCGTTCAGGTTGTCGGGATGCAGCAGCAGCGGCAGCAGCTTCGGCGTGACGCCGCGGAAGCGGCCCTTCATCGCCAGTTCCACCAGGCCGCGCCGACGCGCCGCCTGGTCAGGCGGGTCGACCACCGCGCGGGTGTCGAGCAGGGCCAGGTGGGTGACGCGCTCCGGCGCCTGGCGCACCACCTCCAGCGCGACCGAGCCGCCCATCGACAGCCCGGCCAGGGCGAAGCGCGGCGGCATCATCCGCAGCACTGCCTGCGCCATGCCTGCCATGGAGTCCGCGTGGGTCAGATCGGGAATGCTGATGGCGGCCAGATCGGCCAGCGCCGGCACCTGGTGCTGCCAGAAACGAGCGTCGAGCAGCAAGCCGGGGCAGAGCGCCAGAGCGACAGGGTCGGACACGGGTTTCCTCCAGGAGCGGCCGGCATGGGCGGACGCGCGCGACCCTATCCGCCGCCCCAGCCAGCGCCAAGCGCCATCACGCCTGCGTGCAAGGTCCGCGAGGCCGTTGTTGTTCCCGCCGCCCCGCCCCAGGCTGGCCGCATCCGACTGGCCGCCCCGCCGGCCTGGCCCCTGGAGAGCCCCCGATGCCGGACAGACCGTGCCGCGCCGCCCTGCTTGCCCTGCTGTTGTGCCTCTTCGTATTGCCACGCCCGTCGGTGGCCGCTGGCCAGGAGGACGAGCTGGTCGCCTTCGCCAGTGAGGCGCTGCTGTTCGGCAGCGGCGAGGAGTTCACCGCAGGCATCGACCATCTGGCGGCGCGCGGCAAGCCCGACGTCATCGCCGCCGCCATCCTGGCGATCCGCATCAACTACCGCGGCCGTCCGGCCCTGAATGTCCTGCTGCAGCAGTTGACCGGTGATCATGCTGAACGATGGCACGACTGGATGCTGTGGCAGGAGCAGCACCCCGAGATCCAGCCGCATCCCAGCTTCCGCGCCCTGGCGCTGAAGTTTCTGGAGTACACCGATCCGCAGTTCCTGGGCTTCTTCGTGCCGCCGTGGGCCGAACCCGGCCGCATGCGGATCCGGCTGGAGGAAATCGCCTGGGGTGGCGTGCCAGCCCTGACCGGCATCCCCTCGCTCGACCGGCCGGCGATGATCGCGGCCGAGGCAGCCGACTACCTGCTGCCCGAGGACCTGGTCTTCGGCATCGCCATCAACGGCGATGTGCGGGCCTATCCGCTGCGCATCCTGGGCTGGCACGAGATGATGAACGACTTGGTGGGCGGCGTGCCGGTGGCGCTGGCCTACTGCACGCTCTGCGGTGCCGGCATCCTCTACGAGACGCAGGTGGCGGGCCGCGCCGAGCCCTTCGTCTTCGGCTCCTCCGGGCTGCTCTACCGTTCCAACAAGCTGATGTTCGACAGGGAAACCAGAAGCCTGTGGAACCAGTTCACCGGCGAACCGGTGGTCGGCCCGCTGGCCGATAGCGGCATCCGGCTGACCATGCGGCCGATCGCCGTGACCACCTGGCAGGAGTGGCGCCAGCGCCACCCCGACAGCAGCGTGCTGTCGCTGGAGACCGGCTATCGGCGCGACTACGGCTCCGGCGTGGTCTATGGCGACTACTTCGCCAGCCCCGACTTGATGTTCCCGGCGGTGCTGCGCGACCGGCGCCTGGAACCCAAGGACGTGGTCTTCGGCTTGCGCGTCACCGGCGCCGCCAAGGCCTGGCCCCTGGCCGTCTTCAGCGGCGGCCAGGTGATCAACGACCAGGTCGGCAGCCAGGCCGTAGTGCTGGTCAGCCAGGCTGAGCTGCACGAGGTGCGGGCCTTTGCCCGCGCGGCCCAGGTCTTCACCGCCGGCGCCGAACCCGACCGGCTGCGCGATGCCAACGGTGGCAGCTGGCGGGTGGAGGAAGAAGCGCTGGTCGGTCCAGCCGGCGAGCAGCTGCCGCGACTGCCGGGCCATTTGGCCTATTGGTTCGCCTGGGACAGCTATGTCGGCGTCGCCAGCGAGCTCTACGCGCCACCGGACTGAGGCGCGCGGTCGCAGCCCAGGCGGTCCAATCGCTTCCCGCCATTGACTTTCCGCCCTCGCGCAACGATATTGCGCATCGCGTAGAGACTTGCGGCGTCCCGATTCGGATCGCCTGCAACCAACCTGTAAAGGTCGGGTGTCATTGTCGAGACCGGACACGCCTCCGCGGATCTCCCGAAACCGACCACTGCGGATCGACGGTTTCTGATCACCGGCCTCGCACAACTCTGATCCGACCGAAAGGTATTCATGTCGTTTGATGATCTGGGACTCTCACCAGAGCTCCTGAAAGCCGTAGCGGACGCTGGCTACACCACCCCCACGCCAATTCAACGTCAGGCCATTCCCGTGGTGCTGATGGGTCGCGACGTCCTCGGATGCGCGCAGACCGGCACCGGCAAGACGGCCGGCTTCACCCTGCCGATGATCGATATCCTGGCCGGCGGCCGCGCCCGGGCGCGCATGCCGCGCTCACTGATCCTGGAGCCGACGCGCGAACTGGCCCAGCAAGTGGCCGAGTCGTTCGAGAAGTACGGCAAGCACCACAAGCTCAACATGGCGCTGCTGATCGGCGGCACCTCGATGGACGACCAGAAGGCCGTGCTGGCGCGCGGCGTCGACGTGCTGATCGCCACGCCGGGCCGGCTGCTCGACCTGTTCGACCGCGGCCAGATCCTGCTGGCCGACTGCAAGCTGCTGGTGATCGACGAAGCCGACCGCATGCTGGACATGGGCTTCATTCCCGACATCGAGAAGATCGTCGGCCGCCTGCCGCCGCTGCGCCAGACCCTGTTCTTCTCGGCCACCATGCCGCCGGAGATCCGGCGCCTGGCCGACAAGTTCCTGTCCAATCCCAAGGCCATCTCGGTCGATCCGCCGGCCAGCGCCGCGGTCACCGTGATCCAGGCCCTGATCCGCACCTCGCTGGATCCCAAGGCCAAGCGCGAGGCGTTGCGCACCCTGCTGCGCAGCGAGGAGATCACCTCGGCGCTGATCTTCTGCAACCGCAAGCGCGACGTGGCGCTGCTGCACAAGTCGCTTGAACGCCACGGCTTCAACGCCAAGGCGCTGCACGGCGACATGTCACAGCCGGCCCGTACTGAGACGCTGGAAAGCTTTCGCGCCGGCAAGGTGCAGCTGCTGGTCTGCTCCGACGTCGCCGCGCGCGGCCTCGACATTCCGGCGGTCAGCCACGTGTTCAACTTCGACGTGCCGATCCATTCGGAAGACTACATCCACCGCATCGGCCGTACCGGCCGCGCCGGGCGCAGCGGCAAGGCCTTTACCCTGGCCACCGGTGCCGACAGCAAGTTCCTGGCCGGCATCCGCCACCTGACCAAGGTGGAGATTCCCGAGCTGACCTTGGACGGCATCGCCACCCCAGAGGCCGGCGAGACGGCGGTGCGCGAAGAGCGCCGTGGCCGTGGGGGGCGTACCCGCAGCGAGCCGCGGAGCGAGTCCGGCCGGAGCGAGTCCGGCCGGAGCGAGTCTGACCGGAGCGAGTCTGGCCGGGGCGAGTCTGGCCGGGGCGAACGCCGTGGTCGCGGCGCACGCCGCCCGCGTGACGAGGCACCGGCCGACGTCGTGACGCAGGTCGCCGCTGCCACCGAGGTCGTGGCGCCGAGCGAGCCAGTGAGCGACAGCCTGGTGGCCGAGATCGTGCCCGCCCGCCCGCGCCGGCAGCCCCGTCGCGAGCGCCAGCCCGAGGCCCAGGCCGAAGCCCCCCGGGAGGAAACCCCGAGGAGCGAGCCCGTGCGTTCCGAGCCCGCGCGCACTGAGACAGCACGGGCCGAGCCGGCCCGCGCCGAGCGGTCCCGTTCGCCGCGGCGCGAGCGTGAGCGCGAGAGCACCTACGAGGAGCGCAGCTTCGACCGCAACGAGCGCGACCGGCGCCCCTCCAGCGAGCCGCATCACCCGACTGAGTCCTTCGGCGATCACACCCCGGCCTTCCTGCTGCGCCCCACCCGCGCGGTGGGATAAGGCCGGCCGGCGAGACGTCACCCTCGGGAGACAAGCCGAGGGTGACGGGCGACGGGCCCCCTGCTAGCCTCTTGCCCCATGCAGACCATCTTCATCCTCATCAAGTGCGACCTCGGCAAGGCCTACCAGGTGGCCGACGCCTGCGTGCAGGACATCGAGCAGATCTCCGAGGTGCACTCCATCTCCGGGCAGTACGACCTGATGGTGAAGTGCTACCTGGACGATGGCGCCGACATCGGCCACTTCGTGACCGACCGGATGCAGCGCCTGCCCGGTATCCGCGATACCTTCACTATGATGGCCTACAAAGCCTTCGTCTGACCTGACCTCTCCGTAGCGAGGCCCGCCATGCGCCGCCGTCTTGCCGCTGTCCTGGTGGGAGGTCTCGCAACTGGCGCCGTCCTGCTGCCGGCCGAACCGGCACGGGCCGGCGACCCGCAGGCGCTCTGCGCCGGCCGGCCTGGTTGCGACGTGGCGTCGGTGACGCCGGCCGGGGTCGGCAAGAACCGACAGCTGCTACGCGTCATCGAGCTGCATTTCGACCAGGCGCCGGCCGGCACCTGGGCCGAGGGCCTGGACTGCCGCGACGGCTGGCGTGAGCTCTATGTCGAAGCCGGACAGGAGACCACGCTGCTACAGCAGCTCTGCAACGACGGCTACGGCGCCGCCGGCCTGGGCGAGGACAGCTTCGAGATTGGCGACAATCGCCTGCAGCACAGCCAGAGCGGCGGCTCCTCGTGGCGCTGGGGCCAGACCCTGACCTACCAGCTCTCGCCGCTGCGCGTGCTGCAGGAAGCATGGGATGGCTACTGGTCGATCGGCCTGAACTACGAGAGCGGCCACTGGGACTGGACCGACTGGAGCCAGGGCGACCTGGAGTGGTGGTCGCCGCTCTGCCAGGCCGACGGCTACGCCCCCGACCCAAAGGACGACGATCCGCCGGACGAGGAGATCAAGCGCGCTGTGCTGATCCCCCGGCTGGAGGAACAGGCGCTGCCGGCCGGCACGCTCGACGTCTCGCCCGGCACCTGCGCCACCACGCTGTCGCCGGAGAACGGCCGCAGCTTCGTGATCTGGGGCGACGCGGCGGCAGCGGCGGCCGACGAGGGCTGGATGAAGCTGCTGACGGTCGCACACAACCTGCTCTTCGTGTCGGTGCGCACGCAAAGGGTCGCAGCCGGTGGCCGGACCTGGCTCAGCGACGACCACATCGAGATCTGGCAGAGCCCCTGGCTCAGCTATGGCAATGCCTGCCTGCCGCGCGACGCCCAGGCGCAGCAATGGGCTGTGCGCTTGGTCGATGGCGCGATTTTTCCCGCCGCCGGCAACCCCAAGGAACTGCCTGAGCTGCTGGCGCGCTCCTCAACGGTTGACTCCAGCGGCGGCGTCATCGTCTCGATGACCCTGCGCCTGGCGGCGCCGCTGGAGAATCTCTCGGTGGTCTTCTCCAAGGGCGACGGCAAATCCAAGCAGCGCTGGCTGCTGTCCTCCAGCGACCTGCGCTTCGGCGATCCCGCCTCGCTCGGCCACACCTACACAGTGCCGGCGAACGCCGTGACCTGCATCGTCGATGAGGGCCGAATCAACGTTGAGCGCTGGGGCCGCGCGGTCGATCCGGTGGAGTAGAGCCTTTCGTTGTCCCTTTCCTCAGCGAAGCTGGGGGAGGGTTAGGGAGGGGGTGGCGCCGTTAGAGCTCCGCTGGATATACCCCCTCCCCAACCCCTCCCCCACTGCGTGGGAGAGGGGCTCTAAACCACGTTCTCCTCGATGATCGGGCGGTTCTGCGCGATGCGCTCGAAGCCGAAACGGGACAGGTCTAGCGTCACGTAGCGGCCTTCGGTCAGCAGCTCGGCCAGCGCGCGGCCGACCGCCGGGCTCTGCTGCAGGCCGTGGCCGGAGAAGCCGTTGGCGAAGTGAAAGTTGGCGATCTCCGGGTGCGGCCCCAGGATCGCGTTCTGGTCGAACAGGTTGTAGTCGTAGTGGCCGGCCCAGGAATTCACCACCTTCACCGCCTCCAGCGCCGGGATGCGCGCGGCCAGGATCGGCCAGAGCGTCTCCTCGAACAGGCTGTGGTCGACCTCGATGTCGCGGGTGTCGGGGTCGTTGGCCGCGTCCGGCTGGATGCCGCAGACGAAGAAGTTACCCTCCGGCCGCACATAGGCGCCGGTCATGTCGATCACCAGCGGGCAGTCGGGCAGCGGCTCGCGCACGTCGAGCACGAAGACGCAGCGCTTCTTCGGCCGCACCGGCAGGTCGATGCCGACCATGGCCGCGGTCTCGTGGCCGAACAGGCCCGATGAATTGACGAAGGCGCCGCAGGCGACGCGGCCACCCTGCTTGAGCTGCACCGCGACGATGCGGTTGCCGTCCTGCTCCAGCCCCACCACCTCGTCGTGGCGGTATTCGGCGCCCAGCGCCCGCGCCTTGCGACGGAAGCCTTGCAGGAGCTGCTGCGGGTCGAGCCAGCCCTCCATGGACAGGCCCAGGCAGCCGGCTGCCAGGTCCTCGACATTGAGCCAGGGGAAGCGCTGCTTCAGGCCGTCCGGCGTCAGCAGCACATTGTCGGCGCCCATGCCGATCTGCAGCTGGTGGTTCTTTGCCAGCACCGGCTTGCCGGCCTCGCTGGCCAGGAACAGGTAGCCCTTTTCTTTCAGGCCCAGCGCCGGCACCTCGCCCTCGACCGTCAGGTAGTCGGCCACCTGGCGCAGGAACTGGATGCCGAACAATGAAATGGCGATGTTCTCCGGCGTGGAGAACTGCTGGCGGATCGAGCCGGCCGAACGCGTGGTGGCGCAGAGGTGGTAGGTCGGGTCCTTCTCCACGACCAGGACCTTGAGGTCGCGCCCCGTTCCCGCCTTCAGCCAATAGGCCGTGCTGGAACCGATCACCGCGCCGCCGGCGATCACCACGTCATAGCTGTCCGCCACCTTGCCCCGCTCCTGCCGCTAAAAACCGCCGGCGGACAGTAGCCAGCGGTTCCCGGCGGCGGCAAGCGCGCCCGGCGCATTGCTGCCGACGTGGCCGCGACGCCATGGCGGCACCAGGGCGGCCCTGGCAGACTGCGCCGCCCTGCCCTCCGGCCCTGTCCAGATGTCCAACCCCCTCGCCGCCCGAACGCTTGCGCTGCGCCTCTCCACTTTTCTCGGCTGGTTCTTCCTGTCGCTCGGCACCTACCTGCCGTTCTGGCCGGTGTTCTTGGCCGGCAAGGGCTTGAGCGCGGCCGAGATCGGCGTGGTCATGGGCGCCTCCTCCTGGATGCGCCTGCTGGGGGTACCTTTCTGGGGCCGGGTGGCCGACCCACCGGGGCGCGGGCGGCCGACCCTGATGCTGCTGGCCCTGGCCAGCGCCGGCAGCTACAGCCTGTTCTTCTTCGCCGAGGGCTACATCTGGGCCCTGGCCGCGCACCTGGCGCTGGGCTTCGTGCTGGGCGCCGTCGTGCCGATCGGCGACAGCCAGATCAATCAGGCAACGCGCGACCTGGGCATCGACTACGGCCGGGTGCGGATGTGGGGCTCAGTCACCTTCGTGCTGGGCAACCTACTGGGCGGCTGGCTCATCGCGCGGGCCAACCACGATTGGTACCTGCTGGCCGTGGTGCTGCCGCTGCTGGCCACCGCCGGCGCCGCCTGGGCGCTGCCGCGCCGGCCGCGCGACCAGGTCTTGCCCGGCCCGACCGAGCGCTGGCTCAGGTTCTTCCGCAACAAGCCTTTCCTGTCGCTGGTGCTGGTCTCGGCGCTACTGCAGGCCAGCCACGCGGCCTACTACGTGGTCTCCTCGCTGGAGTGGCGGCGCGACGGCTATGACGACCAGGCAATTGCCTGGCTGTGGATCGAGGGTGTGCTGGCGGAGATCCTGCTGCTGGCTTTCGGCCGCAACCTGCTGCGGCGCTTCCCGCCGGCAACGCTGCTGGCCATCGGCGGCCTGGGCGGCCTGCTGCGCTGGGGCCTGATGGCGACCAGTCCCGGCCTGCCGCTGCTGCTGGTGCTGCAGTCGCTGCACGCGCTGTCCTTCGCCATCGTCCACCTGGCGACCGTGACGCTGGTCGCGCGCGTCGTGCCGCAAGGCCGGCTGTCGAGCGGCCAGTCGCTGCTGGCGGCGATCCAGACCGGCATCTTCCTCAGTCTCGCCATGGCGCTGGCCGGGCGGCTCTACCAGGACCACGGCGCCGCCGCGGCCTATGGCGCCATGGCGGCAAGCTGCCTGCTGGGGCTGCTGGCGCTGTGGCGGCTGCGGCGAAGCTGGTAGGAAACGGCTAGCGGATCACCGCTTCCGGCAGCCAGGTGGCGATCTCCGGCACCAGGCAGAGAATGACAATCGCCAGCACCATGCAGAGCACGTAGGGGATCGAGCCCTTGAGGATCGACTGCAGCGAGATGTCCGGCGCGATGCCGTTGATGACGTAGAGGTTGAGCCCCACCGGCGGCGTGATCAGCCCGATCTCCATGTTGATGGTCAGCACCACGGCGAACCAATAGGGGTCGAAGCCGGCCTGGGTGATGATCGGCAGCAGGATCGGCGCGGTCATCAGGATCACCGCGACCGGCGGCAGGAAGAAGCCGGCGAACAGCAGGAACAGGTTGATGATCGCCATCAGCACCCAGCGGTTCACATCCAGGTCGGCGATCCAGGCGGCGATCGACTGGGTGACGAACATCGAGGAGAGCGCGAAGGAAAAGAGCTCCGAGGCGCCGATGATCAGCATGATCATCACGCTTTCCTTCAGCGTGTCGCGGAACACCCGAGCCAGCGAGCGCACGCTGAACAGCCGATAGATGACGATGACCAGCAGCAGGCAGAACAACGCGCCGACCCCGGCGGCCTCCGACGGCGTGGCGACGCCGCCGTAGAGCACGAAGAGGATCGCCACCACGACGGCCAGGAACGGCAGCACACGCGGCAGCGCGGCGATGCGCTCGCGATAGGTGAAGCGCCGGCCGAGCTGGTCGAGGCCCAGCCCACGGCGGCGGCAGGCGATCAGGGTCCAGATCATGAAGAGCGCGGTCAGCATCACGCCAGGCAGCACGCCGGCGAGGAACAGGCGGCCGATCGAGGTCTCGGTGGCGATGCCGTAGACGATCATGGTGATCGACGGCGGGATCAGGATGCCCAGCGTGCCGCCGGCGGCGATGGAGCCAGCGGCGATCTCGTCCGGATAGCCGCGCTTGCGCATCTCCGGGATGCCCATCTTGCCGATGGCGGCACAGGTCGCCGGCGAGGAGCCGGAGAGCGCGGCGAAGAGCGAACAGGCGCCGAGGTTGGACAGCACCAGGCCGCCGGGCACGCGGTTCAGCCAGCGGTCAAGCGCCTCGTAGAGATCCTTCCCGGCGGGCGATGCGGAAATCGCCGCGCCCATCAGGATGAACATGGGGATCGACACCAGGGAGAAGCTGGCCAGGTTGCCGAACACCAGCTCGCCAACCAGGTCCAGCGTGCCGAAGCCCTCGGTCAGCACCAGTGCCACGATGGAGACCAGCCCTAGCGAGAAGGCGATCGGCATGCCGATGGCCATCAGCACCAGCAGGCCACCCAGCAGCAGCAGGCCCGACAGGCTCGGTGTCATGTCACGGCCTCCCTGCGTTCGGCGATCAGCCGCATCAATTCAGCCAGGTACTGCAGGAACAGCAGCAGCATGCCGAGGGGCAGCGGCAGCAGCGGGATCCACAGCGGGATGGCCCAGACCGTGTCGGTCTTCCAGCCGCCGGCCCAGGCGGCGTGAAAGAAGCGCCAACCCGCCCAGCCGAGCAGCAGGCAGAACAGCAGGCAGAGCAACACCGCCAGCACCTGCAGGCAGAGGCGCAGCCGCGGGCGGGCCGCCTTCACCAGGATGTCGACGTTGACGTGCCCCTTCAGCAGCAGCACGTAGCCGCTGCCCAGGAAGGTGGCGGCGACCAGCGAATAAGTGACGAATTCCGTCTGCCAGATGGTCGAGCCATTCAGCACATAGCGCACGAAGACCATGTGCGTGACCACCAGCACCGCGGCCAGCAGCAGGAACGCGGAAAAGACGCCGGCGATGCGCGACAGCGTCGAGACGATGCGGATATAGAGCTGCATGGGGCTGCCGGTGGGAAAGTGGCGGGCCCCCGAGCCGCGGGGGGGGGGCGCCCCCAGGGCGGGACGGGAATGGACCGCCCCCCCCCTTTAGATACA
>JBBQBI010000010.1:0-143443 GCA_038363005.1 Rhodospirillales bacterium | reverse complement strand
CGGCCCCTCCCCCCCCCCCCCGCGCTCGGGGGGGTGGGTGGGGGTGGGGGGCGACGTTAGAGATCAACCGGTAGCCACCCCCTCCCTGACCCTCCCCCGCTTCGCGGGAGAGGGGAGGCACCATGCGCTCCCCGCACCATCGCTTGGCCCTGCTGACTCTTTTCACCGCCACCTTCTTCACCTCGACGGCCGGGGTGCTGATGCGCTGGATCGAGCAGGCCGACGGCTGGACCGTGCTGTTCTGGCGCGCGCTCTTCGCCGCCGCCACGCTGCTGGTCTGGCTGGCCGGCCGCTATCGGACGCGGCTGCCGGCGGCGATCTATCGCACCGGTTGGACCGGGGTGATCATGGCGATCAGCTTCGTGCTGGCCACCATCACCTTCATCTTCGCGCTGATCGAGACCACGGTGGCCAAGGTGGTGCTGATCAACGGCATGACGCCCTTTGTCGCTGCGCTGATGGCCTGGGCAGTCCTGGGCGAACGGGTGTCCCGCGCCGCCGTGCTCTTCATGCTCATCGCCTTCGCCGGCATCGCCGTGATGGTCGGCCACAGCCTGGACAGCGGCCACATGACCGGCGACCTGCTGGCCCTCGCCTGCTGCCTCACCACCTCGGCCATGTACGTCGCCATGCGCGGGCGCACGCAGGTCGACCAGGTGCCGGCGATCCTTGTCGCCTGCCTGGCAGTGGCCGGCATCGCCGCCGGCTTCGCGCCGACCCTGGCGATCACGCGCCACGACCTGCTGGTCTGCGCCGCGCTGGGCTGCCTGCAGCTTGCCGTGCAGTACATCCTGGTGGCCTGGGCGGCGCGGCAGTTGCCGGCCGCGGAGACCGCGCTGACCGCGCGCATGACCATCGTGCTGGCGCCGCTGTGGGCCTGGCTGGGCGCCGGCGAGGTGCCTTCCACCCCGACGCTTTGGGGTGGCGCGCTGGTGGTCGCCGCCATCCTGGGCAACGGCCTCTGGTCCTTGCACGCCAGCCGCGCGCTCGCCAAGGTGGCGCCGGTTGTTTGACAGGAGTGGCCCCTTGCACATCGCCGTCGGCGGGTTTCATCACGAAACCAATACCTTCGCGCCCTCCAAGGCCGACCTTACCGCCTTCACCACGGCCGGAGGCTGGCCGGCGCTCTGTCGCGGCGAGCAGCTCTTCGTCTCGACCGCCGGCATCAACCTGCCGATCACCGGTTTCAATGAAGCCGCGCGGGCGGCGGGCCACCAGCTCTATCCCCTGGTCTGGGCCAACGCCACGCCGTCGAACGTGGTGACCGAGGAGGCCTATGAGACCATCGTCGGCCAGCTGCTCGAGGACCTGGGGCGGCTCGAGGGCCTGGATGCCCTCTACCTCGACCTGCACGGCGCCATGGTGACCGAGCACCTGGAGGACGGCGAGGGCGAGCTGCTGCGCCGCGTGCGCGCGCTGGTCGGCGAGACGCTGCCGGTCATCGTCTCCTTCGACCTGCACGCCAACATCACGCCGGAAATGGTGGCGCTGTCGAACGGCTTGGTCGGCTTTCGCACCTATCCGCATGTCGACATGGCGGCCACCGGGGCGCGCGCCTTCCGCTTCCTGAAGCGTTGGATGGAACAGGGCGACCTGACGCACAAGGCCTTCCGCCAGCTCCCCTTCTTGATCCCGCTGACCGCCGGCTGCACCATGATCGAGCCGGCGAAGAGCCTGTACAACCACCTCGGCAAGCTGGAGCGCGCGCAGGGCTGCGAGCTGTCCTTCGCCTGCGGTTTCTCGCCGGCCGACATTCATCACTGCGGCCCCTCGATCGTTGCCTACGGGCCAAACCAGACGGCGGTCGACGCCGCCGCCGACGCGCTGGAAGCCGACGTGCTGGCCGCCGAGCCGGCCTTTGGCAGCCGCATATATAGCCCGGAGGAGGCCGTGGCCTATGGCCGGCAGGAGTATCCGCTGCTGGGCAAGACCATCGTCATGGCCGACACCCAGGACAATCCCGGTGCCGGCGGCAACGGCGACACCAACGGCCTGCTGCGCGCGCTGGTCGAGGGCCGGGCCCATGGCGCGGTACTGGGTCTGCTGATCGACCCGGAGAGCGCGGCGCTGGCGCATCAGGTCGGCGAGGGCAAGACCGGCGCCTTCCGCCTGGGCGCCAAGTCGGGCCTGCCGGGGCACGAACCCCTTGCCACCGACGCGCTGGTCGTGAAGCTGGGCGATGGCGTCTTCACCTGCACCGGGCCCTTCTACGAGGGCGCGCGCATGCAGCTAGGCCCCATGGCGCTGCTGGAGATCGCCGGCGTGCAGGTGGTAGTGGCCAGCCGCAAGACCCAGGCGGCCGACCAGGAGATGTTCCGCTGCCTGGGCGTCGAGCCGGGCGAGCGGCCCATCGTGGCGCTGAAGTCCTCGGTGCATTTCCGCGCCCATTTCCAACCCATCGCCGGCGCGGTGATCGTGGTCGCCGCGCCAGGGCCCAACCCGGTCGATCACCTGCAGCTGGACTACAAGCGCCTGCGGCAGGGGGTGCGGCTGATGCCGGGTGGCCCGCTGTCCTGACGCCAAGGTTCTAGGGGCGCCGGCGCAGCCGCGGCCAGTGCAGGTTCTGCAGCAGACGGCTCCAGGGTCGCCGCACCAGGCGCCGGCGAGCGATCTGGTCGTTGACCAGCCGGGGCAGCAGCCAGGCCCGCTGCTGGATCAGGTAGTCGTAGCCCTGCAGGTAGCGCAGCAGGAAGCTGCCGGGATTGGCCTCCTGCACCACGCCATTGGCGTCATAGCCGCGCAAGGTGCGCAGGTAGGGGCGCACCCGGTGACGCGCCAGCAGGCGCCAGAGGCTGCGATTCAGATCCTGTGCCATCTGCGCATCGCGCTGGGCGCCGACCGGGCGCGTGTGCTGGACCGGCAGGTCGTCGAAGATGTAGAGGCCGCGGTAGGCCAGCCGATGCGCCCACAGCATGTCGAGGCCCCAGCCAGCGCCGTGCAGGCTGAGCGTGAAGGTGGGCAGTAGCTGTTCCAGAACGTCGCGGCGGAAGCAGGGCGCCATCACCTCGACATAGGTCGTGGCCCGCGCTGAGAAAGAGTGGTTGCGCAGGGTCATGGCCAATGACCAGGGCGAATCCTCGCTCAGCGCCGGCGCGGCGATGGCGGCATCGAAGCGGCGGCACCAGGCGAAGAGCGCGGCTACGGTCTCCGCCGTGGTCGCCAGGTCGTCATCAGGTAGCCAGATGTAGTCATAGCGGCGCCAGCTCTGGTCAGTCAGCAGCTGGGCATGCAGGCCATCCCACTTTTGCCCCGGCCGCACCGCGGCATCGTCGCCCGCACCGGCCTCGTAGGGGCAGAGCTGCAGGTCCCAGTCGGCGGCGGCGGCGCCCACGCGCCAGGCGGGGTGCAGCGACTGGCGGCCGCAGCGCAGGATCACCAGGCCGCGCGGCTGCTGGGTGTCAGTCATGGGCACGCAGCCACGCCCGGGCGCCCTGGATCGACTGGTTGATGACCTGGTCCATGTCGAGGTAGCGGTAGGTTCCGCAGCGGCCGATGAAGCGCACGCGTGGATCTTTTTCGGCCAAGGCGACGTAGCGCTGGTAGCGCGCCTCGTTGTGCCCGGCACCGTCGCGCACCGGATAAAAGCGCTCGTCGTCGTTGTCGCGCGAGTCGCAGGGTTCCTCCCGCGTCACTGTCTTGTCCGGGCCGTCGCCGAAGCGATGCCCGGGCAGCAGGCTCCAGTCGCTCTCGCGGGTGAAGGGTGAGCTGTCGGTCAGATTGACCTGCGCGGTCGGACCCAGGCGATAGGTGGTCGTTACCCGCCGATGGTGGAATCGCAGCGAGCGATAGGCTAGGGGGCCGTAGACCTCGTCGAAAAACGTGTCGATCGCCATGGAGGTGAAGCAGAAGCCGACGTCCGCCAGCAGAGCCGGATCGAAGTCCTGGCGCAGCGAGACGCGAATCCCTGGATGATCGAGAATCCTTGTCACCAGCGCTGTGTAGCCATCGCGCGGCAACAGCTGGTAGCGCTGATTCAGAAAGTAGCGGTCCTCGTCATCCGCGCGGATGGCGATGCGGGCGACGATGGCGGCGTCCAGGTCTTCCAGTTCCAGCCCCCACATCTTGCGCGAATAGGGCCGATAGAACAGGTCGGTCAGCGTGACTCCGATCTGTGCCTGCAGCTGCTCGGCGGCATTGCGTGGCATGGGGTGCGGCACCCCCTGCGCGGCCAGGAAGCCTTCGACTTCCGCCGCTGTCGTCAGCGTGGTGCCGAACACCGCGTTGACCGTCCGGCGGTTGATCGGCAGCGGCAGGCAGCCTTTGTCCGGCACCAGCGCGGTCACGCGATGCTCGTAGGGCAGGAAATCGCCGAAGCGCGACAGCCAGTCGACCACCCTTGCGTTGCTGGTGTGGAAGAGATGCGGTCCGAAGACGTGGCGACGCGTCCCGGTCTCGTCGACCATGTCATGGGCAGTGCCGGCGACGTGCGACCGCCGGTCGATCACCTCGACCGGCCAGCCCGCCTCGGCCAGCTCACGGGCGTGCACTGCCCCGGCGAAGCCGGCGCCGACCACTAGGATGGGTTTCACCTGCGCCGCGCGCCCCTGCTCACTCGCCATGCCCCCAACATGTCCGATCGCAGGATAGCATCCGCGCGGGGCGCAAGGCGGGCTTTCGAAATCCGGACTCGACCTCGACCGGCAAAGCCGCGAGCCTCTGCCCGGACACGCACAGTTGAGACGAGGTCGAGCATGAACAGCCAGAGCCCACGCCTGCCCCTGGGCGAGCAGCCGAGCGGCGGCCCGATCCAGGTTTTCTTCGCGCCGAGCGGCACGCCGCGCCGGCCACGCGTGGCGCGGGGCGAGGGCATCTACCTGTGGGACGACCAGGGCCGGCGCTATATCGACGTCTCCTCGGGGCCGGTCGCCAACAACCTGGGCAGCGGCAACCAGCGCGTCTTGGCGGCGATGCGACAGCAGGCCGAGGCCGTCGCCTTCGCCTTTCCCGGCCAGTTCGAGAGCGAGGCCAACGAACAACTGGCCGACCTGCTGACCCAGTTGGCCGGGCCGGGGCTGGAGCGTGCCTTCTTCGTCTCCGGTGGCAGCGAGGCGACGGAATCGGCGATCAAGTTCTGTCGGCAGTACTGGCTCGCCAAGGGTGAGCCCAAGCGCTGCAAGGTGATCGGCCGCGAGCCGGGCTACCATGGCGGCACGCTGGGCGCCCTGGCGGTGACCGGCGACCAGCACCAGCACGCGGTCTTCGGCCCGCTGCTGCGCGCCATGCCGAAGGTGCCGACGCCCTTCACCTATCGCCTGCCGCCGAACCATACGCGCGACAGCTTTGCCCGGCACTGCGCGCAGGCGCTGGAGCAGCGCATCCTGGAGGAGGGGCCGGGGACGATCATGGCCTTCATCATGGAGCCGGTCGGCGGCCTGGCGACCGGCGCGCTGGTGGCCGAGGACATCTATTTCACCCTGGTGCGGCAGATCTGCACGCGCCATGACATCCTGTTGATCTTCGACGAGGTGATGAGCGGCGCAGGGCGCACCGGCCGCTTCCTGGCCGCCGACCATTGGTCCGACTGCCGGCCCGACCTGGTGATCCTGGCCAAGGGCATCGCCGCCGGCTACACGCCGATGGGCTGCCTGCTGGCGCCGGCCGACAAGGTCAAGCTGGTGGCCGACAGCGGCGGCTTCATGAACGGCTTCACATATTTCGCCAACCCGCTGTCCTGCGCCATCGGCCATGCCGTGCTGCAGGAGGTGGTGCAGCAGGGGCTGATCGCCAACGCGGCGGCGCGTGGCGCCGAGCTGAAGGCGCGGCTGGAAGAGATCGGCCAGCGCAGCGCCATCGTCGGCGACGTGCGCGGCAAGGGCCTGCTGCTGGCGGTCGAGCTGACGGCGGACAAGGCCAACAAGAAGCCGATCCCGCTGGCGCTGCAGGCGCCGGCGCGCTTCCAGGCCATCGCCATGGAGCTGGGGCTGGCGGTCTATTGCCGTCGTACCAGCCAGGGCGCCTATGGCGACTGGCTGATGATCTCGCCACCGCTGATCGTCACGGCCGAACAGGTGGATGAGATCGCCAGGGGCCTGGAACAGGCGCTGGCGGTCTACGAACGCGAGCTACAAGGGCAGGGCGTGCTGGCCTAGACTGGGCCGATGCAAAAACCTCCAGGGCGCGTGATCGTAGGCCGGCGAAGTTTCCTCGCCGGCGTCGGCGGTGCGGCGCTGCTGGCGCGACGGGCCCGGGCCGACACCACCTATCTCAACGGCGAGACCCTGCGCATCATCGTCGCCTCCTCGCCAGGGTCGGGCAATGACGCGACCGCGCGTCTCTTCGCAGAACATCTGGCACGGCTGGTGCCGCGCACCCAGGTGGTGGTGGAGAACCTCGACCGGGCCGGCGGCCGCATCGCCGAGAAGACGCTGTGGGAAGCCCCGCCCGACGGGCGCACCATCGCCTTCCTGCGCTCCAGCATCTTCTATCGCATGCTGCAGGACGCGGCCGACTATCCCTACAGCCTGCAGGATTTCACCTGGATCGGCAGCCTCAGTCAGGAAAGCCGCGTGCTGGTGGCGACCGCGGCGTCCGGTGTTGCCGACCTGCCGGCGCTGCTGGCGCGTGACCGGCCCTTGACCCTGGCGGTCGATACCGTGACCTCGACCCGCTACATTGTCGCGCTGCTGGTCAATGCGCTGCTTGGCACACGCCTGCTGCCAATCGTCGGCTACAAGGGCGCCGGCATCGAGCTGGCGGCCGTCGCCGGCGAGGTTGAGGGCGTCTTCAACACCTTCGAATCGGCGCGCCCGGTGATCGAGAGCGCCGGCGGACAGGTGTTGCTGCGCGTCGGTCAGGGTCGCCTGCCGGCACCCTTCGACAGTGCCCCGGCCCTGCGTGACCAGGCACTGAACCCGGCGCACCGCTGGGTGCTGCAGCTGATCGAGGCCGAGGCCAACCTTGGCCGCTTCGTGGGCGCCCCGCCGGCGACGCCGGCAGCGGAGCTCGCCGTGTTGCGCGGTCTGCTGGAGAGCGTGGCCGCCGATCCGGGCTTCCAGACAGCCGCCACCGCCATCGGCCTCGACGTCGCCGTGACTCCGGGTGCTGAGCTGACGACGCAGATTGCTGGCATACCACGGCCGGACGCCGCGACGGCGGCCAGCTTTCAGGCGCTGCTCGACTGCGGCCTGGCACGGGCGGAGACCGGCGGTGGCTGCTAGGGCGGCGCGCCGTCGCCTGACCTATTGCCCGGTGGAGAGGATCGCCAGGTAGCCGGCGCGGCCGCCACTGGCGGTATCGGTCTCCACCAGCCGCTCGATCCGCAGCCCGGCGGCCGCGATGGTGGCTTCCGCCGCTGCCAGGGTGGGGAAGGGCGCCTGCCGTCCACGCGCGATCGCATGTTGGGACAGACAGTCGGCGAAGGCCGGATCGTCTGGCGGCGTCATACCCTGACGTGCCAGACCGGCCGCCAGTCGCGCCGCCAAGTCGTCTTCGCCATCGCGCCGGCCCGCCAGGCGGAACACCAGGACTAGGCGGCCTTGAGGCGCCAGGGCCTGTCCCAGGCGTTCCAGCACGTTGCCCTGCCGCGCTGCCGGCAGATGCGCCAAGACGGAATGCGCCAGGATGATGTCGGCGCTGGCCGGATGGTCGAGTGCCAGCAGATCGGCGACCTGGCTCTGCAGTGGCAGGCCGTAGCGGGCGGCGAGGTGACGACTGAGCGCCAGCGGGGTTTCGCAGCGGTCGAGAACCGTGAGCTCCAGCGGCCGGCCGGCGGCGGCGTCGAAGGCCAGATCGGCCAGGCCGCTGTCGGCGGCGCCGGCGACCAGCAGGCGGCGCCGTCCGCTGCCAAGCAGATCGGACAGCAGCGGCAGCAGCAGCGCGCGGTCGCGTTGCAGGCCCTGCTTGAGGCCGGCCAGGCGCAGCCACGGCCAGAGGCCGTGATAGGCGCGGCAACCCTGGCAGTGCTCGGCTGACAGCCTCCAGGCCAAGGGCGCTGCAACACGCAGCGCCTCGTCGAGGCGCTGGCTCAATCCCAGGGTCCTGGTGGGCCGCGCCGCTCGTCGCGTGGGCGCTGCCCGGCCGAGGGAGCGCGGCTGCGCCTGCGGCGCAAGGTGCCCAGCGAAATCACCCGCGTCGGCGGCTCGCGACCCCACAACGGCACGTCGCGGTCCTTGAAGAAGACGATGGTGGCAGCACCGACCAGGAAGCCGCCGATGTGCGCCACCCAGGCGACGCCATCGTTGTCGCTGTCGCTGAGCGCGACGAACTGGAAGCCGAACCAGACGAGCAGCAGCACCCAGGCCGGCAGGCGCACCGGGATGACGAAGATCAGCACGATGATGCGGGCGAAGGGATGCAGCAGCAGATAGGCGCCCAGCACGGCGGAAATTGCCCCGGAGGCGCCGATCAGCGGCACGACGCTGGTGGGGTCCAACAACCCGTGCGCCAGGCCGGAGGCGACGCCGCCCAGCAGGTAGAAGAACACGAAGCGCAGATGCCCCATGGCGTCCTCGACGTTGTCGCCGAAAATCCAGAGGAACAGCATGTTGCCGAGCAGATGGTCCCAGCTGCCGTGCAGGAACTGGTAGCTGACCAGGGTAAGCCACGAGGGCAGCTGCGGAATGCTGTCCGCCAGCTCAGAATCGCCCAGCAGCACGGAGGGGATGAAGCCGAAGCCGAAGGCAAACTCGCCGGCTCCGGCGCGGTCCAGGCCCTGCTGGTAGATGAAGATGCAGAAGTTGACGAAGATCAGGCCCCAGGTGATCCAGGGCGTTGCGATGCGTCGTCGCTGGTTATCGTCGCCGAGCGGCAGGAAGGGCATGAGGCGGGTCGTTGTTGCGCGGTGCGGGGTGCACCCTAGCATTCTTTGGAGGCTTCATTCGGCCTGCGTCTGACGAGGGTTCCTCGCAGGGCTCTAAAGATGGCCCGAGGCCTGGTCTTGGCTCGGTCCCTGCCAGCACGCTGGCTCGCGCCGTCCGAATTGGCGAGACTGTGGCATGACACCACGCCTCGAACGTCGCCTGCTGCAGGGCGTGATCGCGCTCTGTGCCCTGCTGCCTGTCTATGCCGGACTTAGCGGTCTGCTGCGGGGCGGCGCCATGCTGAGCGACGGCACGCTGCTGGGCGGCGACGGCGACAGCCACTGGCGCTACCTCTCCGGCCTGCTGCTGGGCGTCGGGATCGGTTTCTGGACCTGCGTGCCGGTGATCGAGAAGGTGACCGGGCGGATCCGGCTGTTGACCATGATCGTGGTGGTGGGCGGCCTGGGGCGGGCCTATGGCCTGCTGCTGGGCGATGCGCCCTCGGCGTCCATGCTGGCTGGCCTGGCGATGGAGCTGCTGGTGGTGCCGCTGGTCTGCGCCTGGCAGTGGCGCGTGGCGCAGCGCTTGGCCGGCTAGCCGCCGGCCGACTTGGCGGCGCGCGCCGCCGTCTCCGCCTTGCGCCGCGTCAGCTCGGCCTGCAGCGCCTTGATGGCGCCGCTGGTCGGGGCATAGGCCTTCAGGGTCTCCTGCGCGCCCGGCGGCAGCGCCTTGCGGTCGAACAGCGCCACCATGCCGGAGGGCGTGCCGAGCAGCAGCTGCCCGGTCCAGCCGCTCAGCGCCACAACCCGCTTCATGGCGTCGAACAGGTTGAAGGTCTGCACGTCGTGGAACAGCACCATGGCGCCGGGTCGCAGGTAGGGGCGCACCGCCTCGAAGTCTGCCACCGCCGAGTCGTTGGTGTGGTTGCCGTCGATGAAGGCCAGGTCGATGGCGCCGCCGAGTTGCTCGCTGACCACCTGCGGCACGTCGCGCGGCGACACGCCACGCAGCGCGCGGGCGTTCAGGCGTTCCTCCTGCGCGATCAGGTTGGTCAGCACCATGCCGGCATTGGTGTCGGGGGTGAAGCAGGCGTCCAGTGCCACCACGCGGCTGCGCGGGCTCATAAGTGCCAGCGCCAGGGTCGACCAGCCGAAGGAGTTGCCGATGACGAAGATGTTGGGCGGCCGCCAGCCGGCCAGCAGGCATTCCAGGAAGTAGAGCTCCTGCTGCGCAATGCCAAGGTTGTGCGTGGTCGACCGGCCGTCGCGCAGCAGCCAGGTGAAGGCCACGTCGCGCCAGTTGCCGAAGTGCGGCGGGAACAGGCCGGTGGCGATCTCGTAGCCGCGCTTCTCGTACAGCGCGACCAGGCGCGGAAACACCGGCATGCGGCAGACTCCCCCAATCCAGGCGTCCCTGGAGTCTGCGTCAGCCTGTCGGCGCTGTCGAGCGGCGGCGCCCGGCCTAGGGCTTGGGCTTGAACATTTCCAGGTTGAGCGGCAGTAGCTCGCCCATCCAGATCGCCCGGTCGCGGTGGTCTTCCAGGTCCTGCCCGGTGTTGGGGTGGGTGAAGATGGTCAGGCCGCTGCGGTGCAGGGCGATCCAGGGGATCACCTCGCCGAACAGCGCCTTGGGCACCGTCAGCTGGCAGCTCCAGCGCGGGTGCGGGCCGACCGGGCGCTCGTGCATCCGTCCCATCGGGATGGCGAAGCGGTCACGCACGGCCTCGCAGAGGGCGCGGGCCTGCTCCAGGGTGGTGGCGTCGAAATAGACGTGGGCGTGGTAATCCGTAATCTCGGGCACGGTCGGTAGCTCCCCCAATGGCGGCGGCCCATGCTGCCCCGCTTCGGCTGGCGGAGCCAGGGGCCTGGACTTGGCGCCGCCGGCCGCCCGTGCTTTAACCAGCGCCGGATTCACCGTGACGGACGGATGCGCATTCCATGGCTTTGATCGAAGGCAAGACCGGTCCCTGGGAAATGGTCATCGGGCTGGAAGTCCATGCCCAGGTGGTGTCGAACGCCAAGCTCTTCTCCGGCGCCTCGACCACCTTCGGGGCCGAGCCCAACAGCCAGGTCTCGCTGGTCGACGCCGCCATGCCTGGCATGCTGCCGGTACTGAACGAGGTCTGCGTGGCGCAGGCGGTGCGCACCGGCCTGGGGCTGAAGGCGAAGATCAATCTGCGCTCGGTGTTCGAGCGCAAGAACTACTTCTACCCCGACCTGCCGGCCGGCTATCAGATCAGCCAGTTCAAGGAACCCATCGTCGGCGAGGGCGTCATCACCATCGACCTGGCCGACGGCACCAGCCGCGAGATCGGTATCGAGCGCCTGCACCTGGAACAGGATGCCGGCAAGTCGCTGCACGACCAGAGCCCGACGGCGACCTTCATCGACCTGAACCGCGCCGGTGTGGCGCTGATGGAAATCGTCTCCAAGCCCGACCTGGGATCGGCGGAGGAGGCCGGCGCCTATCTGCGCAAGCTGCGCGCCATCCTGCGCTACCTCGGCACCTGCGACGGCAACATGGAGGAGGGCTCCATGCGCGCCGACGTCAACCTGTCGCTGCGCCGCCCCGGCGCGCCGCTGGGCACGCGGACCGAGACCAAGAACGTCAACTCCATCCGCTTCGTGCAGATGGCCATCGAGTCCGAGGCCAAGCGCCAGCTCGAGATCCTGGAGTCTGGCGGCAGCATCAGCCAGGAGACGCGGCTGTTCGACGGCACCACCGGTCACTCGCGCTCGCTGCGTTCCAAGGAGGAGGCGCACGACTATCGCTACTTCCCCGACCCCGACCTGCTGCCGCTGGAGCTGGAGCAGGCCTGGGTGGACGAGCTGGCGACGCACCTGCCTGAACTGCCGGACGAGAAGCGTGCCCGCTTCGTCGAGCAGTACAAGCTGACGCCCTACGAGGCCGCGGTGTTGGTCGCCGACCAGGAGACCGGCGTGTTCTTCGAGTCCGTGGCCAAGGGCCGCGACGGCAAGATCGCCGCCGGCTGGGTGATGGGCGACTACTTCGCCTTCCTCAACAAGTCGGGCGGCACGCTGGGCGATGCCAAGGTCGACGCCGCCAAGCTGGGTGGGCTGCTCGACCTGCTGGCCGACGGCACGCTCTCCGGCCGGCTGGCCAAGGAAGTCCACGAGGAGATGTGGACCACCGGCGAGACGGCGCCCCAGGTAGTCGAGCGCAAGGGCCTGAAGCAGGTCAGCGACGCCGGCGCCATCGGCGCCATCGTCGCCAAGGTGCTGGCCGAGAATCCCGACCAGGCGCAGCAGATGAAGGACGGCAACCCCAAGGTCGTCGGCTGGCTGGTCGGCCAGGTGATGAAGGCCAGCCAGGGTAAAGCCAATCCGGGGATGGTCAACAAGCTGCTGAAGGAGCAGCTGGGGCTGTAGCTCACATCTTGAAGAGCCCAAGCCTGCCCAGCAGGCCGATCGCTGCCTGGAAGTTCGTCAGGTCGCCCGGGAGATCCTGCAGCAGGCTGTCTGCCTTGTAGGCATCGGAAAGTTTGAGCTTTAGCGGCTCGCCCATTGTGTCGAGCACCATCTTAGCGATGAGCGCATAGCCGGGCACTGTCGGATGCATATTGTCGAGGCCGGTGAGGCCGCCTGAGTTCAAGCCATCGAATATCGGTGCCTTGTCCAGCGGGGTATTGCGTAGTCTGCGCTTCGTCGAGACCTGCACGAACCGGTCAGGCCAATGCTTGCCGTCGAACGCCTGCGATCCCACGAAGAGATCCACGAAGCGGGCATCATCAGCGAGAAGCTCGGCAAGACTGGCCTTGACCTCGTTGTTGATTGCCAGCGTCAACTTGTCAGCCTGTCGCATTTCTGCCTTCGACATGAGATCATGTCCGCCACCGATCCTTGCCTCGTAGCGCGGGAAGTAATCGCCGTCCTTGCCCTGCTTGTCCGAAGCCGGCGGCATCAGATTTGGTACGAAGCTCGGGCAAAGGAGAGAGTTCACATAGATTTTGCAACTGCCCGCCGGCAGCGCCGTCCGCAACTTGCCGAACAGCGTCCGCATCAGGCTAGGAATGCCTTTCAGACCGGCTTCAACTTTTTCGTCCAGACGACCGCCGATACCCAGGCGGAAGAGTCCCTCGTTACTGCCGATGTTGACAAAGAGAAGCTTGGGGCGTCGTTTGGCGATCTGATCGACAGCCGTGGCCTTGGCCTGTTCGCCCGCCCGTCGGCGGGGATTGAGGACAAAGCAGACGTTGAGGTTGAACCAAAGATCGTAGATCGCCGGAACAGCGGCGCGGTCGCTGACGCTCTTGTCCATGAGGATGGCGAGCGCTCTCTGAGCTAGGGGCAGCGACGTTTCGTAGGTGCAGGTTGTCAGATCGCTGATGGTGGCCCCGCCAAAAGCCAGGTTGTCGAAGGCCTCCAGTGTGGACCAATTGGACTCGGCCAGCCAGGTCTGGCCGTTCGAAGCGGAGCTCTTGCGCAAGGCGCCGAGCAGCGAGAGCAGATTGGCCTTTCGCAGTAGCGCTTCCAGGTCGAACCCCACCGGCCTGCGCATCAGGGCCAGGTCGAATGGAAGTCCCAGGGCGTCTGCGATGATTGCTGGCGGAGAGAATTGGGCCAACTCGCGGGTGATGGTCAGAGAACGGACGCCTTGATAGAGCGAGTCGCCAGCCGCCATCATTGTCGCAGCCGCACCATACTGAGCCATGGGGTAACTCCCAGTAGAAAAAATAGTGAAGATGCAATGTATAGTATCAGCCAATAAATGACAGCGCACAAGGGTGCCCCTGCCTTGAGATCATAGCTCCCGTGACCCGTCGCGCCATCACTTCGCACTTGCACAAGCGCTTTCTGGACTTTAATGTCCATTAAGCGTTCAGCCGGGCCTTTTGGGTGTCCGGCATTCTTGACCCGATTTAATGGACTTTTTCGTCCATATACGTGCAGAAAGGCTTCTCCATGCGCAAGCGCATCCTGACCGGCGTTGCCGTCCTGGCCCTGGCGGCCGGCGGCTGGTTCGGTTGGAACTGGTGGAGCGAGGGGCGCTTCATCGAGAGCACGGACAATGCCGCCATCGACAGCGACATCACCGTGATCGCCCCCAAGGTCGCCGGTTACATCGCCACGCTGCCGGTGGCGGAGAACCAGAGCGTCGCCAAGGGCGAGGTCATCCTGACCCTCGACGATGCCGACTTCCGCGCCGCGGTGGCCGCCGCCGCCGCCGGCCTGGCGGCCAAGCAGGCCGCCGTGGCCGAGCGCGAAGCCGCCATCGTCCAGCAAGCGGCCTCGCTGCACGAGCTCGAGGCCGCGGTGACCAGCGCCGAGGCGGAGCGCGACCGCGCCGCCGCCGACCTCGCCCGCTACGAGAAGCTGATGGCCGA
This sequence comes from Rhodospirillales bacterium, assembly GCA_038363005.1. Taxonomy (GTDB): domain Bacteria; phylum Pseudomonadota; class Alphaproteobacteria; order Kiloniellales; family JACOMY01; genus JAKOWB01. The sequence goes on along the minus strand of JBBQBI010000010.1, from coordinate 129,361 downwards.
TCAGGCGGCTTCCAAGCAGCGCTACGAGCAGGCGCTGTCCGACCAGCGCAAGGCCGAGGCCGCGCTGGCCCAGTCCCAGGCCAGCCTGCAGAGCGGTCAGGCACAGCTCAGCGTGCTGAAGGCCAGCAAGCTGCAAGCCGACGCCGAGGTGCAGTCGGCCCAGGCCGACCTGGACGCCGCCAAGCTGGACCTCGACAACACCGTGATCCGCGCGCCGGTCGACGGTGTGGTCGGCAACCGTAGCGCCGAGGTCGGCGCCTATCTGCGCGCCGGCTCGCAGGCCATGGTGGTGGTGCCGCTGAGCGCGGTATACGTCGTCGCCAACTTCAAGGAGACGCAGATCGCCGAGATCCGGCCGGGCCAGAGCGTCACCATCACGGTCGATGCCTATCCCGGCCTGGAGCTGCGGGGCCGCGTCGAGTCCTTTGCCCCGGCCTCGGGCTCGATGTTCAGCCTGCTGCCGCCGGAGAACGCCACCGGCAACTTCACCAAGATCGTGCAGCGCCTGCCGATCCGCATTTCGCTGACCCTGCCGCCGGAGCTGGCGCACCAGCTCATGCCCGGCCTGTCGGTCGAAGCGGCGGTCGACACCCGCACCGGTGACCAGACCCAGAGTCTGGCTGAGATTTCACTGTTCAAGAGCGCCCAGGCGGCGGAAGTCACCCAGGCTGCGGAGGCCAAATGAGCGCTGTCGTCCGCGGTGACGACACGGTGACGGCAGCGCCGGGGGCGGTGCCGGACGCACGGCTGCGCGCCGATCCGCCGGCGCCGGCCAATGACCCTAAAGCAGCCACCGTGCCGCTGGGACCGCTGGGTACCCGCCCGGCGACGCGCGGCGAGGCGTTGGGCTTCCTCGCCATGGTTTTCGGCATGTTCATGGCGATCCTGGACATTCAGATCGTCTCCTCCTCGATCGCCGAGATCCGCGCCGGCCTGTCAGCCAGCGTCGACGAGATTTCTTGGGTGCAGACCTCCTACCTCATCGCCGAGGTGGTGATGATCCCGCTGTCGGGCTTCCTGTCGCGGGTGCTCTCGACACGCGTGCTTTACGTCATCTCGGTCTCGACCTTCACGCTGGCCAGCGCCGGCTGCGCCATGGCGACCTCGATCGACGCCATGATCATCCTGCGCGCGCTGCAGGGCTTCCTGGGCGGCGCCATGATCCCCACCACCTTCGCCGCCGCCTACACTATCTTCCCGCCCAACAAGCGCAACGTGATGAGCGTGGTGATCGGCCTGGTGGCCACCATGGCGCCGACCATCGGCCCGACCCTGGGTGGCTACCTGACACAGGTATTCTCCTGGCACTGGCTGTTCCTGATCAACGTGGTGCCGGGCATCATTGTCGGCTTCGCGGTCTGGGCCTCGCCGGCGATCGACAAGCCGAACCGCAGCCTGCTGAAGGGCCTGGATGTGATCGGCCTGGCCGCCATGGCGGTCTTCCTCGGCGCCCTGGAATACGTGCTGGAGGAGGGGCCGGGCGACGACTGGTTCGACAGCGGCACCATCAGCTTGCTGGCGGTGGCTTCGCTGCTGGGCGCCGGCATCTTCTTCTGGCGCTCGCTGACCTATCGCAACCCCATCGTCGACCTTTCGGCCTTCGCTGACCGCAACTTCGCCAGCGGCTCGGTGTTTTCCTTCAGCGTCGGCATCGGGCTCTACGGCATGGTCTACCTGCTGCCGCTCTACCTCGGCACGGTGCGCGGCCTGAACTCGCTGCAGATCGGCGAGATCCTTTTCGTCACCGGGGCGACGCAGTTCCTGACCGCGCCGATCGCCGGCACGCTGGGCCGCAAGCTCGACCCGCGCATCCCGCTGGCCATCGGCTTTGCCATGATGGCGGTCTCAACCTGGATGCTCAGCCACCTGACCGCCGACTGGGACTTCCACGAACTCATGGTGCCGCAGATGCTGCGTGGCGCCGGGGTCATGATCGCCATGATCCCGGTCAACGCGCTGGCCCTGGGCACCCTGCCGCCGGACAAGCTGAAGAGCGCCTCGGGCCTCTACAACCTGATGCGCAACCTGGGCGGCGCGGTCGGCCTGGCGGCGCTCAATACGCTGCTGAGCGACCGCGAGGCGCTGCACTGGGGCCATCTGGCCGAGCAGGTCAATCCGGCGCGACCGGGGGTGCAGGCCATGCTCGACGGCATCGCCCAGCGCCTGGAAGACCAGGGCATCGCCGACCCCGCGGGCGGCGCTCTGCGGCTGGTCGCGCACCAGGTGCAGACCCAGTCGAACGTCATGAGCTACGCCGATGCCTTTACCGTGCTGACCTGGATGTTCGTCGGCGCGGCCTGCATTATTCCCTTCGTACGCAAGCCGCGTCGCGCCCGCGCCGCGGCTGGAGGAGGCCACTGATGGACGCCCTGGTAGCCGATTTCCGTCCCCGCCCGCAGCGCGGCCGCCCGCCCGACCCGAAGAAGCGCGAGGCGATCCTGGAGGCGGCGCGCCGCCAGTTCCTGGCGCTTGGCTACGACGCCAGCCTGGAGGCGGTGGCGGCCGATGCGCAGGTGTCGCGCCAGACCATCTACAACCTCTATGGCGGCAAGGACGAGCTCTTCGTCGCCGTGTTGGCCAACCGGGCCGAGCAGCTGACCGCGCCCTTGGCCACCGCGTCCGACGCGGTCGGACCCAATGCCGTGCTGACCGAGCTGGGGCGCCGCTTTGGCGACGCCATCCTGTCGCCCGAGTCGGTGCAGTTCCAGCGCGCGGTGATCGCCTGCGCCCAGCGCTTCCCGAAGCTGGCCAAGTCCTTTTACGAGGCCGGCCCGGCCAAGACGATGTTGCGCCTGGCCAGCTACCTGGAGGCCGAGACCAAGCGCGGCCGCCTGGCGGTCAGCGACCCTCTGCTGGCGGCCGAACACTTCATGGGCATGCTGAAGGGCAACCTGCACACCCGCCTGATGTTCTGCGAGGACGTGATGATCACGCCGGACGAGGTCGAGCGCCGCATCGACTACTGCGTCGCCTCCTTCCTCAAGGCGCACGGTCGCTAGGCGCGACACGCTTGGCGGCAGGCCGTCGTCTGCCTAGAGTGCGGCCAGACGGCGCATCGGAGCAGGGCGGTTAGCTCAGCGGTAGAGCATCTCGTTTACACCGAGAGGGTCGGGGGTTCGATCCCCTCACCGCCCACCACCCCGGCCGGTCGCGACGGTCATTTCTTCCAGTATGCACACCTGACACCCGGTCCCGCGCGCGGGACGCTTGACGACGCGCCATACGTCCGTAATGTCATCTGTGATCTCATCACAGAAGCAGAGGACGGTTACAGACGCTATGGTGTGTTATGGTTGAAGGCATGGCGCGCTCGCAATTGACGCGGCAGCGGATTATCGACGCGACAGTTGCCGTCCTGGTCGCTCGCGGCTTCACCAACACCACAATGCGGTCGGTTTCGGCCCAGGCGGCGACGTCGGTTGGCGCGGTGCAGTATCACTTCCCCAACAAGCAGGCCCTGCTGATCGAGACGCTGACGGAGATCTTCCAGGAGGTCGTTGCCCGCCTGAGCGACCTGGGCCGGACCGGCGGCCAGGGACCGGACCGCGCAGAACGCATCGTGCGGACCCTCTGGGAGTTCTACAGCAGCGCACGCTTCCTGGCCGCCAGCGAGATTCTGATGGGCACCCGGATGGATCCCGGCGCCGACCGGCCGGTGATGCGGGTGCGCGATGTCCTGACCCGCGCCTACCAGGCTTCCTGGAATCTGGTGCTGGCGGACTCGCCCCTGGCCCCGGCGTCGCGCCTGGCGCTTCTGCAGTTCATCATCAGTGCCTTGCGCGGCATGGGGGCGCTGGCCGCCCAGATGCGCGAGTCCGACTATTTCGAACCGCAGTTGGTCATCCTTGAGGGCGTGTTGGCGCGGGTGCTGGCGACGGGCAAGTTGCCCTGTTCGATGGCTCCCACGAGTCCGCAAGACGCCGGGCGGTTGCCGCGTTACCTCGCCGTGGTCTGACGCCGCTTCGCCGGGCGGAGTAGGCCCTCCGTTGGGCGCATGGCGCCCGGCGCCGGTGGGCCTTGGCGCCGCTGGCCACCGCTCCTAGAGTGCCGCGCCCTTCACCCCCGATGGACCCAGCCCTTGGTCTCCGAGATTGCCACCATCGTCACGCCGGTGCTGCTGGTCGCCCTGATCGGTTTCATCTGGGCGCGATCCGGCGCCAAGTTCGACACCGGCATGATCACCTCGCTGGTGATGATGCTGGGCACGCCCTGCCTGGTGCTTGACACCTTCGCCCGGGTCAAGCCCACACCGGGCGCCTTTGCCGAGATGCTGGCGGCCGGCGCCAGTCTTTTCGTTGGCTATGCCCTGCTGGGCCTTCTGGTCCTCAAGCTGTCGCGCCTGCCGATCCGCGACTACCTGGGGGCGCTGATGTTTCCCAACATGGGCAACATGGGGTTGCCGCTATCGCTCTTCGCCTTCGGCGACCAGGGCCTGACCCTGGCCATCGTGCTCTTTGCCATCAGCGCTATCGGCAACTTCACCATCGGCACCTCGATCGCCGCCGGCACCATGGACCCGCGCGCCCTGCTGCGCATGCCGATCATCTATTCGGTCATTCTGGCGCTGATCATCACCACCACCGACCTGCAGCTGCCAGTCTGGTTCCAGAACACCACGCACCTGCTGGCAGGGCTGACCGTGCCTCTGATGCTGGTGGCGCTGGGCGTCTCGCTGTCGCGGCTGCGTGCGCGCAGCCTGCCCAAGGCGCTGTTCCTGTCGCTGGTCCGCCTGGCGGGCGGCTTCGGCATTGGCCTGGCGATCTGCTGGGTCTTCGATCTGCAGGACCCGGCGCGCGGCGTGGTGCTGCTGCAGTCGACCATGCCGACAGCGGTCTTCAACTATCTCTTCGCCGAGCGCTATGGTCGCGATGCGCCGGGGGTGGCCGGCGTGGTGCTGATTTCCACCGTGCTGTCCTTCGCCACGCTGCCGCTGCTGCTCTGGTACATTCTTTAGAGGGAGTTCCGATCCATGCGGATGATCGACCGCGCCACTGCCGAAGCCGTGCTGGAACCCGTCGCCCTGGTGGACCACTTCGCCGCCTGCCACCGCGAGGCGCGCGCCGCCGCCGGCGACATCCTGCTGCTGGATCCGCAGGGCGGCAGCGGCGCCAGCTTCCTGTGCCGTGCCGCCTGGCGCTCGGGCAAGGCGCTGGGCATCAAGTACGGCCCGGTCATGCCGGCCAACGCTGCCAAGGGCCTGCCGACCGTCACCACCATGGTGGCGTTGTTCGAGGGCGCGACCGGCCAGCCTGTAGCAGTGATCGACGGCCACCCGATCACCAACTGGAAGACCGCGGCCGACTCGGCGCTGGCGCAACGCCAGCTCAGCCGCGCCGATGCCAAATGCCTGCTGATGGTCGGCGCCGGCACGCTGGCGCCCTATCTGGTACGCGCCCATGTCGCCGTCCGGCCCAGCCTGACCGAGGTGGTGATCTTCAACCGCGGCCGCGCTCGTGCCGAGTCACTGGTGCAGATTCTGGCCGGCCATGGCATCCGGGCCAGCATTGCCGACAGCCTGGAGCAGGCGGCGCGCGCCGCCGATGTGATCTCCACCGCGACCCTGTCGGAAGAGCCGCTGATTAAGGGCGCCTGGCTGAAGCCGGGCACGCACCTGGACCTGGTAGGCGCCTACCTGCCGACGATGCGCGAGGCCGACAGCGACGCGGTCACCGCCGGCAGGCTCTTCGTCGACAACCGCGACGCGGCGATCGGCGGCTGCGGCGAGCTGGTCGATGCCTTCGTTGCCGGCCGCGCCAGCGAGGCCAGCATCGAGGGTGACCTCTATGACATCTGCGGCCAGGATCTGCGACGCCGCACCGCGACGGAGATCACGGTGTTCAAGAACGTCGGCGGCGGCCACCTCGACCTCATGACGGCGGAGTTCGTGGCCAGCAAGCTGGGGCTGCTGTAGCGCCAACCGCCGCCGGTTTTTCCCGGCGAATGCATCTTTGCTGGCCGTGGGCGCCGACAGCCTGCAGTATGGCGTTGTTCAGGACGCGCTGACGGGGAGGGCGCAGCAACGGCATGCCGGCGAACTTTCTCCTGCTACTTGCCATCTCGCTGGCCTGGGCCAGCGACTATCTGTTTATCGGCTGGGCCGACCAGACACTGCCGCCCATCACCATCGGCGCCGGCATGGCGGCGGTTGCCGCCGTGATGCTGACCCTCGTGGTGCGCTTTGGCTTGCGGCGACCGCTACTGCCGGTACTGCGTGCGCAACCCCTGGTGCCGATCGTCCTGGGTGCCACGGCGGTGGCCTGGCCCCGCCTCAGCGTCGTCTATGCCGAAGAATCCATTACCCCTGACATCGCCGCGCTGACCGGCACCACAGTGCCGATCCTGACCCTGCTGGTGACGATCTTCATCACCCACCAGACGGCTTTTTCCAGGCGGCGCATGCTGGGCGTGCTGGTGGCGCTGATCGGCCTGGTGGTTTTTGTCGGCCTGGAGGACGGCCAGAGCGATGCGCCTGGCGAGACGACCTTCGGCGGCATGCTGATGATGATGTCGGGCGGCGTGTCCTTCGTCTTCAGCGGCCTCTACACCGCCAAGGTGGCGGCCGACCTCGACAAGGCGCCGCTGACCGTCTGGGTGATGGCATTCGGCGCGGTGATGCTGGCTGTCCCCGCGTTGCTGATCGAAGCCGATGGCTTGACCACGCCCACCTCGGCGGCGCTGGGGTCCATCGCCGCCTCCGGCCTGGTGTCCATGGCGCTGGCCTACCTCGGCTACTTCATACTGATCGGTCGGGCCGGCCCCAATTTCACCGCGCTCTATGCCTTTCTGGTGCCGCCCCTGGGCGTGCTGGTGGGCGTGGTGATCCTGGGCGAGGCCTTGACCCTGGAACATCTGTGCGGCCTGGCACTGGTGATGTTCGGGCTCTGGATGATCATTCGGCAGGATTCCAACGCGCAACCGATGGCGGCGGCCAGAGAGGCGGCAGGTTAGGGAGGGGCCACCATGGCCACGTCGACGAGAGGACTTTCGATCATTGCCGGCCTGCTGGCAATGCTGGCGACGCAGGCCGTCCGGGCCGACTGTCCGGCCGACATGGGGCGTCCCCTGACGCCGCAGGACCCGGCGCTCTGCGCCGCCCTGGCACCCATCGTGCGCCATCCCGGCGCGCTGCCGCTCGGCGACTACGAGAGCAAGCTTGGCGACTACCTGCGGGCCTTTTGTCACCGTGACGAGGCCAGCGGCTGGGTGCGCGACAAGACGGTGCGCGACACCGGCCCCTATACCTCGACCCTGACCGCCAGCGGTTGGAGCGGCAGCTACCACGGCACCCATGCGCCGGTGGTGATCTGGTATTCGCCGGAGGCTGCGGACTGGATACGCGCGCACCGCGGTGCCGAGGACGTCGCCGGTGACGCCGATACAGAGCCGATGCCCGATGGCGCCATCATCGTGAAGGAGATGTACCCGGCGCCGGCCGAGCGCTGCGCCGCGGTGGAGCCGACGCATCTGCTGCCGACCAGCGGCGCCGCCGTCATGGTGCGCGATACCGGTGCCTCGCATGACGGCTGGTTCTGGGGTTGGTTCGGCTGGAGCGGCTGGGATCCGGACTGGCCGGCGGCGGCTTCTGAGAATCGCCTGCCCTACATGGGCTTTGGCCAGTACTGCGTGAACTGCCACGCCTCGGCGCGCGATAACCTGACCTTCTCCTCGGCGCGCAATCTTGAAGGCGAACCCGGCACGCCGCTGGTCTTCCTGTCGCAGAACGAGCCGGTCGCCGCGCCGGCGGTGCCACACCATGCCGAGGTGGTGCTGCCCGATGCCGACGGCCTGCGCCTGGGCCAGCCGCACGACCGCTACGACACCGCCTTCCTGGCCGCCTACATGGTGACCTACCTGACCGGCAAGCCGACCTGGGATTCGGTCGCGCCCATGCCGTCGGAGACCTATGACAACGTCTGGATGGGTGCTGGCCGGCCGGCCGGGCACGACCAGTACGTCACCGCCGACCAGTGCCTGGGGTGCCATGACGCCGGTTCCACCGGGCTGCACTTCGACATGACCGCCTTCGATCCGGCGAGCGGCAAGCTGTGGAACCATTCGCCTTTTGCCACCTGGCGCACCTCGCCCATGGGCCTGGCCGGGCGTGACCCCTTCTTCTTCGCGCAGCTCGCCAGCGAGGTGCAGAGCTTCCACCCCGACCAGGCCGACCTGGTGCAGGACACCTGCTTCGGCTGCCACGGCATCCTGGGCGAACGCCAGGCCGACATCGACAGCGTGGCGGCAACCGGCGACTGCCGGCCCTTCACCCGTGACGAGGTGGAGGCGATTCCGGGCCACGGCACGGACGACAAGGCGGCCAACTACGGCGCCTTGGCGCGCGACGGCATCTCCTGCGCCGCCTGCCACCACATGGTGCTGGGCGAGGCGGCGACGGCGGCCAATGCCGACGACCCACGCAACACCTGCGTCCTGCAGCGTCAGGCCCTGCTCAATCCCGACGAGACGGGTTTCGCCAAGACCTTCACCGGCAGCTTCCTGGTGGGGCCAGCCGACGAACTCTACGGTCCCTTCGAGAAGCCCCTGACGGCGCCGATGGAGACGGCGCTGGGCATCATTCCGCAACACAGCGGCGTGATGCTCGAATCCGAGGTCTGCGGCACCTGCCACACGGTGCACCTGCCGGTGCTGTTCAAGGGCGATACCGTGGCGCACATCTATGAGCAGACGACTTATCCGGAATGGGCCTTCAGCGCCTATCGCACCGGCACCTCGCCGGACGGTCCGCTGCCCGAGGGACCGGGCGACCTGGCCGAGAGCTGCCAGGGCTGCCACATGCCCTCGACTGAGGCCGACGGCACGCCGACGCTGTCCAAGATCGCCTCGATCCAGGAGTACAGCAACTTCCCGCAGGCGGAGTTCACCAAGCCGCCGGCGGAGATCGACCTGCCGGTGCGCGAGGGCTTCGCCCGTCACACACTGGTTGGCCTCAACGTCTTCCTGATCAAGATTGCCCAGCAGTTCCCCGAGGTCCTGGGCATCCGCACGCAGGATCCCATGCTGGTCTCCAAGGGCGTCGACCCGCTGCTCTATACCGAGCAGCAGATGCTGGAACAGGCGGCGACGCAGTCGGTCAAGCTGACGGTCGGCCCGGTGGCGCGGGCCGGTAGCGCGCTCCAGGCCACGGTGACGCTGGAAAACCTGACCGGCCACAAGTTCCCTTCGGGGGTGGGCTTCCGCCGCGCCTTCCTGACCTTCGAGGTGCTGGATTCCCTGGGCAACGTCCTCTGGGCTTCGGGCCGCACCGATGCCACCGGTCGCCTGGTCGACGCCGCCGGCCAGACGCTGCCGGGCGAGCTGTGGTGGAAGGCGGACTGTTCGGCGCGGATCGAGCCCGACAAGCGCCTGCACCAGCCGCACTACCAGACCATCACAGCGGAGACTGAGGCGCAGATCTATCAGGAGCTGGTGTCGACGCCGCCCGAGGAGGGACCGGCGATGTGCGGTGCCGAGGCGGCGCCGGCCGGGCACCTGACCACCTCCTTCCTGTCGATCTGTGCCGAGGTGAAGGACAACCGCCTGCTACCCAAGGGCTTTCTGCCGCTCAAGCAGCGCCAGGCCATCGCCAAGGCGTTGGGGGCCGACAAGGACCTGGCGGTCGACGTCGGCTCGACCGCGGTCGGCGACGACCCGGACTACCGGCCGCTGGGCGACGGCAAGGACAGCCTGACCTATGCCGTGCCGTTGGCGGATCTGAAGGGCGCGCCGGTCGGGGTGCGAGCCCGGCTCTACTACCAGGCGACGCCGCCCTTCTTCCTGCAGGATCGCTTCTGCACTGCCGAGGGAACCGATCGTGACCGGCTCTACTTCCTAGCCGGCCACCTGAACCTGGAAGGTACCCAGGCGGAGGGCTGGAAACTGCTGGTCGGCGATAGCGGTGTTGTGAAGTTCGCCGGGCAGTAACGCGCTGCATGCTGCGGTTCGGCATTTCCCGCCGCGCTGGACGCTGGGTGATGTATCCTGCCGTTCAACGCGGCGGCGCGACCGCAGCGGACAAGGTCCCAAGGGAGGCGTGGCGTTGCCCCATCACGTGAAGGCGCTTTTGACCGCGCTGCTGCTGGTCGTCGCCGTCGCCACCCCGGCCGTGGCCGACTGCAGCGATCGCCCGAAGGCCGGCGTGGATTGGACGAACTGCCCGCTGCTGAACAAGAAGCTGTCGGGCAACAACTTCCGCGGTGCGGTGCTGGCTGGAACCAACTTCACCAACAGCGACCTGTCGCGATCGGATTTCACCGGTGCCAATCTGACCGGCGCCTACCTGATCCGCAGCCTTTTGGTTGATGCCATTTTGGCGAGCGCCGACCTGACCAAGGCGATGATGAGCCGCGCCGACCTGACCCATGCCAATCTGCGCGGCGCGATCCTGGTGAAGACTGAGCTGCTGCGCGCCGACCTGACCGGGGCTACACTGGCCGGCAGCAACCTGGAGAAGGCCGAACTCGGCCGCGCGCTGCTGCGCGACGTCGACTTCGCCGGGGCCAAGCTGAACGGTGCCTACATGGCGCGTGCCGACCTGCGCGGCGCCCAGTTCGGCGACGCAGTCCTGACCGGCGCGGATCTCAATCGCGCTGATCTGCGCGGCGCCGACCTGGCGAAGGTCCAGGGTCTGGAGCAGGCGCAGCTGGCCGGCACCTGCGGTGACGACACCACGCGCCTGCCGGACGGGCTGGTGCCGCCGGACAGCTGGCCCTGCGCCAGCCGCGAGGACAACGACCTCGACGACTAGCGGCGGAACCGCCTAGCGCTCGCTGCGGCCGCGCCACATCTCCTTCAGCCAGCGGGCCTTGACGCCGACGTCGTAGAACGGGCGGGGCGGCACCTGGGACGGCGTGCCGCGTCGCTGCATCACAGCGATCAGCGGGTTGTCCTGGCCGCTCGCCAGGTCGGCCGCCAGCAGGCCGGAGATGGTGCCGTTGGTGACACCAGGCCCGTTCTGGCAGACCGCGGCCCAGACCCCAGGCGCGATGGCGCCGAAGCCTGGTGCTTGGTTGCGCGCCAGGGCGACGTGGCCGGTCCAGCTGTGGGTGAAGGGCACTGTCGCCAGCTGCGGGAAACGGCGCTGGAATCCGGCGCGGTGCAGCCGCTCGATGCGCGCCATCTCCGCCGGGCTCTGGCGGAAGCTGGCGTTGAAGGTGATGCGGTTGCGGTGGACGATGCGGCGGTCCTGGGTATAGCGCAGCGTGGCGCCAGCCAGGCCGCGCGCCGGCAGGACGCCCCAGTCGGTATCGCTGCCCAGCGTGGCCTGTTCGGCCGCCGTCAGCGGTCGCGTCACGCTGGCGGAAATCGCCGTCAGCACCAGGTTGCGGCGAAAGAAGCCGAATTCGCGGGCGAAGCCGTTGACCGCCAGGACCAGCCTTGGCGCGCGTGCCGTGCCGCCCGGCGTGGTGACCAGGAGGCCGTTGTCCCAGGCCAGCGCGGTCACCGGCGTGTTCTCGCACAGCGTCACGTTGTCCGGCAGCGAGTCGGCCAGGCCGCGCACCAGTGCCGCCGGATTCATCAGCGCGCCACCCGGCTGGAACAGCGCGCGGCTGAAGAAGCTGGTGCCCAGCTTGGCCTTCAACTCGTCGGCCTCGGCCCAGCGCAAGTCCTCGCCGATTGCTGCCATTTCGCGCTGATAGGGGACGAGGTCGGCTTCCACGACGCGCGGGCTGCGGGCGGCGTACCAGCGGCCCTTGCGGCTCCAGTCGCAGGCGATGGCTTGGCGCCGCACCTGTTCGTCCAGATGATCGATGGCGGCGCGGCTCAGGGTGACGTGGTCGCGCGCCATCGCCGGATTGAAGCCGGTGAAGCCCGGCCCCAGCGGCAGGTCGAGCACAAAGCCGGAGTTGCGGCCCGAGGCGCCGTCGCCGACGCGCTCGGCCTCCAGCAGAAGCACTTGGTCCTGCGGCCGGTTCTCCGCCAGACGCTGCGCCGCCGCCAGGCCGGCGAAGCCGGCGCCGATCACCAGCCAGTCGGCGCGCTGCGCCCCGGCCAGCGGCGGGCGCGGCGACCGCTGGGGCAGGGGGGCGAGCCAGCCGTTGCCGGCATCGCCGGCGGGCAGGATGCCGACCTGTCGCGACTCCGCTGCCATCTCAAGCCGGCGCCGCCAGGTGCAACAGGCAGTCGCCGCGGATCACCCGCGCGGGCACGCGCAGGCAGAGAAGTCGGCCATCGGCGGGGAAGGTCACCTCCAGCGGCGCGCGGCCCGGTGTCTCCGGTCGATGGATGCGGCCGGCCAGGGCGCCGGCCTTTACCAATGCGCCCAGCGCCACGGTCGGCTCGAAGAGCCCGGGCTCGTCGGCGTAGAGATAGTGGCTGTCGTGCAGCGTCATCATACTGGTGGGCTGCTCGGCCGGCGTGGTCGGCCCCTGGTAGAGCCCCATCGTCTGCAGGGTGCGCAGCACGCCGGCCTCGGCCGCGCGCAGTGCGCCGGGGCTGATGGTGCCGCCGCCGGCGATTTCCAGGGTCAGGGCCAGGCCGCCGTTGCGCTGCGCCGCCGAGGTGGCATAGGTGCCGGCCCGGTCGGAGGTGAAGATCAAGCTGTAGGGCATTGCCATGGCGGCGATCACGCGCTCCATCAGCGCCCGCGGTGCCGGTTCTTCCGGCCAAGCGCCCAGCGCCGACGGCAGGTAGACCAGCGAGGAGCCACCGGAATGCAGGTCGAGCAGCAGATCGATGCCCTGGAACAGGCTGTGCTCCAGATAGTGCGCGATGGTGCGCGTCGGCCCGGCCGGATAGTCCTCGGTGAAGGCGCGGTTGAGGTTGCCCTGGTCGAGTGGCGAGGTGCGGGTACCAGCCTCCGCCGCCGGGAAGTTCGCCATCGGCAGCACGATCAGCGTCCCGGTGATGTGCTTCGGCTCCAAGGTGCGCAGCAGCGTGGAGCAGATCACCTGCCCCTCGTACTCATCGCCATGGTTGCCGGCCATGACCACGACCCGCGGGCCGGCGCCGTTGGCGATGACGCCGATCGGCATCGGGATGAATCCATAGGCCGAGCGGTGCACCGAATGCGGCAAGCGCAGGTAACCCAGGCGCTTGCCCGGCGCGGCCAGGTCGATATCGGCGGTGATCGGATTGCTGAAGGCCAAGGGCGGAGCTCCTGCTGACGAGGCGCAAAAGCTACCGTGCCTGTCCCGGGGCCGCACGCTTCAATGCTCACGTCAGCCACGCGTGCCGCAGGCATGACCATTGCTTGACAGTGCGGAAAGCGCTCGTGTAGACCACCGCTTCGCTTCGCGGGGGGTGCCTCGTCGAAAGCCCTGCGCGGGTGTAGCTCAGTTGGTTAGAGCGCCGGCCTGTCACGCCGGAGGTCGCGGGTTCGAGCCCCGTCACTCGCGCCATTTTCTCAAATCGTCAGCTGTCGGTGGTACTCGCGTTTCTGTTGGCCCGCTTGGCGGACAGGGCCAGAGGGTCGGCACACTCCGCGGCCAGCAACACGGCCAGCAACACGGCCAGCCTAGCCCGCGCGCAGGTAGCGCCAGTTGGCCGGCAAGGCCTTGCGCCAGGGCATTTCGTCTATAGGCAGCTCGGCCGACGGCTGCGGGCGGCTTTCAAGTGCGATGACATTCGACAGGGCGGCGAGCGGTGCTATCTCCTGGCTGCTGGCCTGTAGCTGGAGCCTGGGGAAGGCAGTCTCGACAAACTGCGCGCGGGAGAACTTCGCCATGAAGCAGCGATGTGCCTGTTCCTCGATCCGCCGATAGGCAGACAACAGGTCCAGGGCCGGCACGCCGCTGGTAAGCATCTCGACGTCGGCGCGCGCCATCACGCACTCGACCGCGCTGCGACCCTGGCCACCGGTAATGCTCAACGACTGGACGATTTGGTCTGCCCCGGTATCGTGGCGGGCAATGCCAAACAGCAGGCTCTCGCTCTGGTGTGAAACGGCTTCGGAACCAGGCGTGCCGGCACGGCGGCGCTGCTGGGGGTCCATATCGGGGTACATGGGCGGGGTCCTTGTGAAAGAGATGTATATCTCTTCTCTACATACCCCGTACATCTGGAGCGGGCATTGATCTCTATCAAGCACTCATAAAGCATACCGGTGTTGTTGTTTTTGACGATGCCTAGCCAACCAGCGCCAGCGGCACGCGCCCTGCCAAGTCCAATACCTCTTCCAGGGATCCGGCCGCCCCCAGCAGCGCGGCGTCGCCCTGCGGCGGGCCGACCAGCTGCAGGCCCACCGGCAAGCCGCCGGCGGTGAAGCCGCAGGGGATCGAAATGGCCGGGCAGCCGGTCAGTGTCAGGACGAAGGTCAGGAACATCCAGTCGATGTAGGTCGTCAGCGGTTCGCCATTGATTTCCGTTGGATAGCGCTGTTCGACCGGAAAAGGCGGCAGCGCCACCACGGGGCAGGCCAGCAAGTCGTAGTCGCCGAACCAGGCGGCCACGGCATGATACAGCCGCTGCCGCACCCGTTCGGCGCGCTGGATCTCCTCGCCGCTCAGGCCCAGGCCCTTCTCCAGGTTCCAGACGATTTCCGGGGCGATCTCGTCGCGATGGCGGGGCAGCAGCCCGCCGCGCACGGCAGCGAACATCTGGGCGCGCAGCACTTGGAAGCAGTCGATGCCGTCGGTCAGGTCGGGGCAAGCCTCCTCTACCCGGGCGCCCAGCGCCTCGAAGCTCGTCGTGGCGCTGCGGCAGAGTGCCGCGACCTCGTGGTCGACAGCGCGGCCCTGGCCCAGGTCGACGCTGAAGCCGATGCGCTTCGGCGCCTGGCGGGCCGCGGCGGCGGCCGTGAAGGATTGATTGGGGGCAGGCAGGGCCAGCGGGTCCTCCGGCGTGGCGCCGGCCTCGGCATCCAGCATCAGGGCAAGGTCGGCGACATTTCTTGCCATGGGCCCCTCGACCCAAAGCGGGTCAAAGGGCAGGCAGCCGGCCGGGCGCGGCACCCGGCCGACGCTGGGCCGTAGCCCGACAATGCCGCAGTAGCTGGCCGGAATCCGCAGGCTGCCGCCCAGGTCGTTGCCGGTGGCCAGCCAGACGCTGCCGCAGGCCAGCGCAGCCGCCGAACCGCCGGAGGAGCCGCCGGCCGTGCGCGACAGGTCCCAGGGATTGCGGGTGGCGCCGTAGACCCGGTTGAAGGTGTTGGCGCCGGCGAATTCCGGCACGTTCGACTTGGCGATCGGCAGGGCGCCGCGCGACACCAGCCGCCGCACCGTAAGGTCGGAACGCGCGGGCACGTTGGCGGCGAAGAGCGGCGAGCCATAGGTCGTCGGCTGGCCGCCGACATCGTTGTAGTCCTTGACCGCGATGGGCAGGCCAGCCAGCCAACCCGGGTGCTGGCGCAGCGCCTCGTCGGTCCGGCGCGGGTCGAAGGCCCTGGCCGTGTCGCGTGCCTGGTCCAGGAAGCGATGGGGCAGGGCGTTGACCTGGGGTTCGACGGCCTCGATCCGCCGCGCGGCGGCCTCGACCAGCTCCAGTGGGGAAACCTCGCCCTTGCGCAACAGAGCCACGGCCCGGCTGGCCGTCAGCCGGATCAGGTCATCGCTTGCCATGGATCGCTCCTTCGCCGCTGGCTGTCCGACCAGCTTGAGGATTGTGCTGCAGGGCGCAAGTCCGCGCCCTGGCCGATCCATGCAACCCGCGCGAATGCGCCATGCGCCGCATCCGCCGGGGCTGCCTGCTGGTAGTTGTCGTACCACGGCCTGAAACCAGGATTGATCGCATTATGGATCGCTTGCTCCGTTGCCTCGGCATTACCCTGTTTCGCTCCACGCGGGGCGACCTGCTGCGTGCGACCTGCCGGGCCGGCGCCGCTGCGAGCGAAGCGCCGCTGCCCGCCTTCGACGATTGGGCCGGGCGCAACTTCGGCACGCTCCCCACCCCATGATCCGCCATCGCCCTTGACCCCCTGCGCCTCTCCAGCCGAGCCTGGGGCCCGGTCAGGAGAGGGGGGGGGGGTGGAGATGCCAGTCGTCAAGGGAAGCGAGGGCGCCGGACTTCGATTGCGCCAGGGCGACAGCCTGCGCGTCATCAATACCTACGGCAGCCAGGTGGTGGATCTCTTCGCGCACAACGCCGAAGACTTGGGTGAATGCCTGTCGATCCAGCATTCGCGCAACGTCTGGTACCGGCTGCATCCGCGCCAGGGTGACCAGTTCTGGACCCAGCTGCGCCGGCCGATCCTGACCCTGGTGGAGGACAGCTCGCCCGGCATCCACGACACGCTGTTCCCCTGCTGCGATGCACGCCGTTACAACCAGCTCGGCGTCGCCGGCTATCACCGCAACTGTGCCGACAATTGGCGTGAGGCGCTGAGTAGTCTCGGCATCACCCCGCCGGCGACCGTGCCCTCGGCGATCAACCTCTTCATGAACGTGCCGGTCGCGCCGGACGGCAGCTTCCGTATCCTGCCGCCGGTCAGCCGGCCGGGCGACCAGGTGACGCTGCGCGCCGAATTGGACTGCATTGTCGCCCTCTCGGCCTGCCCGATCGACATGCTGCCGCTGAATGGCCCCGACTGCCGGCCGCAGGACGTGGCCTATGAGGTTCTGCCGGCCTGAACCGGCCGCCCTGGAAGCCTTGCAAGGACTGCCGGTCCGGTCTAAGGCAGGGGCATCCGCTGCGGCGCCAAATCGCCTTTGCAGCTTGGGTGCGCCGCACTATAGTCCGCCGCGACCGCGCTGGGCCCGACGCCCTGCGTGCAGCGCAGCACGTAGGCACCACAAGAGGCGTCGCGCGGTCGAGGAAGGGGAGCCCCGATGCCCGACGGCATTCTGAGCGATTATCTGCCGATCCTGCTGTTCCTGGGCATCGCCGGGGGACTGTCCGGCGTTATGGTCCTGGCGTCCTACCTGTTGGCCAAGCAGAAGCCCGACTCGGAGAAGGTCTCGGCCTACGAATGCGGCTTCGAGGCCTTTGACGACGCACGCGGCAAGTTTGACGTGCGCTTCTACCTAGTTGCCATCCTCTTCATCATCTTCGACCTCGAGGTTGCCTTCCTGTTCCCCTGGGCCGTTGGCCTGGCCGAGATCGGGCAGTTCGGCTTCTGGTCCATGATGGCCTTCCTCGGTCTGCTGACCATCGGCTTCGTCTATGAATGGAAGAAGGGGGCGCTCGAATGGGAGTGACCCAGGTACCCGCGCCGCTGCCGCCCGGCGCGCAGCAGGACAGCGCGCTGAAGCAGGTGACCGACGAGATCAGCGACAAGGGTTTCGTCGTCGCCAAGCTGGACAAGCTGGTGGCCTGGGCGCGCACTGGCTCGCTGTGGCCCATGACCTTCGGTTTGGCCTGCTGCGCGGTGGAGATGATCCACGCTTACATGGCGCGCTACGACCTCGACCGCTTTGGCGTGGTGCCGCGCGCCAGCCCGCGGCAATCCGACGTGATGATCGTCGCCGGCACCTTGACCAACAAGATGGCCCCGGCGCTCCGCAAGGTCTACGACCAGATGCCAGAGCCGCGCTGGGTCATCTCCATGGGCTCCTGCGCCAACGGCGGTGGCTACTATCACTATTCCTACGCCGTGGTGCGTGGCTGCGACCGCGTGGTGCCGGTGGATATCTATGTCCCGGGCTGCCCGCCGACCGCCGAGGCGCTGCTCTACGGCATCCTGCAGCTGCAGAAGAAGATCCGCCGCGAGGGCGGCCTCAGCCGTTGATCCGGCTGGGCAAGGGGACAGGTCCAGGATGAGCGAGGCCTTGAAGGAACTGGGCGACCAGATCGCCGCCGCGCTGCCCGACGCCGTGACCGGCGTTGAGGTAAAGCTGGGCGAGCTGATGCTGGAGTCTTCGCGCGGGCAGATCCTGAAGCTGCTGACCTTTCTGCGCGACGACCAGAACAGCCAGTTCAAGCAGCTGGTCGATATCACCGCCGTCGACCTGCCGGACGAGCCCGAGCGCTTCGTCATCGTCTACAACATGCTGTCGCTGCGGCATAACCAGCGGGTGCGCGTGAAGCTGACCACCGACGAGGAAACGCCGGTGCCCTCGGCCTGCGGCCTGTTCAACGCCGCCAACTGGTTCGAGCGCGAAATCTGGGACCTCTACGGCGTGTTCTTCAGCGAGCACCCCGACCTGCGCCGCATCCTGACCGACTACGGCTTCGAGGGGCATCCGCTGCGCAAGGACTTCCCGCTGACCGGCTATGTCGAGGTGCGCTACGACGAGGCGCAGAAGCGCGTGGTCTACGAGCCGGTGAAGTTGACGCAGGAGTTCCGCACATTCGACTTCATGTCGCCGTGGGAGGGCATGTTGCAGCCGCCTTCGCCGCTGCCGGGTGACGAGAAGGCGACGAAGGACAAGGCATGAGCGAAGCCCATATCAAGCCGCTGACGCTGAATTTCGGCCCGCAGCACCCGGCCGCGCACGGTGTGCTGCGCCTGGTGATGGAGATGGACGGCGAGACGGTGGAGCGCGCCGACCCGCACATCGGCCTGCTGCATCGCGGCACCGAGAAGCTGATCGAGTACAAGACCTACCTGCAGGCGGTGCCCTATTTCGACCGCCTGGACTACGTCGCGCCGATGAACCAGGAGCACGCCTTCGCGCTGGCCGTGGAGAAGTTGCTGGGCATCCAGGCGCCGCCGCGTGGCCAGTGCATCCGCGTGCTGTTCGGCGAGCTGTCGCGCATCACCAACCATCTGCTGAACATCACCACCTTCGCGCTCGACGTCGGTGCCATGGCGCCCTCGCTGTGGGCCTTCGAGCAGCGCGAGAAGATCATGGAATTCTATGAGCGGGTCTGCGGCGCGCGCCTGCATTCGGCCTACTTCCGGCCGGGCGGCGTGCACCTGGACCTGCCGGCCGGGCTGACCGATGACATCCAGCGCTTCAGCGAATCCTTCCCCAAGTTCGTCGACGACCTGGAAGGCCTGCTGACCGAGAACCGCATCTTCCGCCAGCGCACCGTGGATATCGGCATCGCCAGCGCCGAGGAGGCCATGGACTGGGCCTTCACCGGGCCGATGCTGCGTGCCTCGGGCGTGGCCTGGGACCTGCGCAAGGCACAGCCCTACGATGGCTACGAGACCTATGACTTCGGCATCCCGATCGGCAAGAACGGCGACTGCTTCGACCGCTACCTGATCCGTATCGAGGAGATGCGGCAGTCGAACAAGATCGTGCAGCAGGCTCTGGCCAAGCTGCCCGAGGGACCGGTCTCCACGCCGAACCACAAGGTGACACCGCCAAAGCGGGCGGAGATGAAGCGCTCGATGGAAGCGCTGATCCATCACTTCAAGCTCTATACCGAGGGCTATCACGTGCCGGCGGGCGAGACCTACACCGCGGTCGAGGCGCCGAAGGGCGAGTTCGCCGTCTACCTGGTGGCCGACGGCAGCAACAAACCCTATCGCTGCCACATCCGCGCCCCGGGTTTTGCGCATCTGGCGGCGATGGACTACCTCTGCAAGGGCCACATGCTGGCGGACAGCGTGGCGATCCTTGGTTCCATGGACGTCGTGTTCGGCGAGATCGACCGATGAGACCTACCACCTATCGCGCACCCGATCCCCACGGCTTCGCCTTCACGCCGGAGAACGAGGCCTTGGCCAAGCGCATCGTGGCGCGCTATCCGGCTGACAAGCAGCAGAGCGCGGTGATCCCGCTGCTCGACCTGGGCCAACGGCAGAACGCGAACTTCTGCTCGCCGGCGGTGATCGAGTGCGTCGCCGCCTTCCTGGGCATGCCGCCGATCCGGGTCTACGAGGTGGCCAGCTTCTACACCATGTTCAACAAGCAGCCGGTCGGGAAGTACCTGCTGCAGGTCTGCCGCACCACGCCCTGCTGGCTGCGCGGCAGCGACCAGGTCACCCAGGCGATCAAGGACTTCGCCCACATCGGCAAGGGCGAGACCTCGGCCGATGGCCTTTTCACCCTGGTCGAGGTCGAGTGCATGGGCGCCTGCTGCAATGCACCGATGCTGCAGATCAACGACGACTACTTCGAGGACCTGACGGCGGAGTCCATGACGCGCCTGCTGCAGGACCTGAAGGACGGCAAGGCGGTGCAGAAGGGCTCGCAGACCGGCCGCGTCGGCTCGGCCCGCGCCGATGGCCCGCACACGCTCAATCACCTGCCCGAGGGCGCCTATCCCGAGGGCATCCTGCGCAATGACCCGCCGCCGGCGCCCCCCGCGCCGCCGGCCGAGCCAGCGAAGAGCTGAGGCGCCCCATGCTGCAGGACAAAGACCGCATCTTCACCAATCTCTACGGCCAGCATGACTTCCGCCTGGAGGGCGCGCGCAAGCGTGGCATCTGGAGCGAGATGAAGACCATCGCCGCGCTGGGGCCGGAGAAGATCATCGACACCATGAAGCAGTCGGACCTGCGCGGCCGTGGCGGCGCCGGCTTCCCGACTGGCATGAAGTGGTCCTTCATGTGGCCGAAGCGCGACGAGCGGCCGCGCTACCTGATCATCAACGCCGACGAGTCCGAGCCCGGCTCCTGCAAGGATCGCGAGATCCTGCGCAACGACCCGCATCGCCTGCTGGAAGGCATCCTGGTCGCCTGCGTCGCCATGGGCTGCCAGACCGCCTACATCTACGTGCGTGGCGAGTACTACGGCGAGGCGGCCAACACGCAGATCGCCATCGACGAAGCCTATGCGGCGGGCCTGCTGGGCAAGAACGCTGCGGGCACTGGCTGGGACCTGAACGTTTACCTGCACCGCGGCGCCGGCGCCTACATCTGCGGCGAGGAATCGGCGCTGATGGAGAGCCTGGAGGGCAAGAAGGGCCAGCCGCGCCTGAAGCCGCCCTTCCCGGCGGCGCAGGGGCTCTATGGCTGCCCGACCACGATCAACAACGTCGAGACCATCGCGGTGGCGCCGGAGATCCTGCGGCGTGGCATCACCTGGTGGAAGCAGTTCGGCCGGCCGCGCAACAGCGGCACCAAGATCTTCTCCATCTCCGGCCACGTCGAGAAGCCCTGCAATGTCGAAGAGGCCATGTCGATCCCGCTCAAGGAGCTGATCGAGAAGCATGCCGGCGGTGTGCGTGGTGGCTGGAACAACCTGCTGGCGATCATTCCCGGCGGCTCCTCGGTGCCCTGCCTGCCGGGCGACATCTGCGACACGGTGCTGATGGATTTCGACGCGCTGCGCGAGGTGAAGTCGGGCCTGGGCACGGCGGCGGTGATCGTGATGGACAAGTCGACCGACATCATCGAGGCCATCGCCCGGCTGTCGCATTTCTACATGCACGAGTCCTGCGGCCAGTGCACGCCCTGCCGCGAGGGCACCGGCTGGATGTACCGCGTGATGAACCGCATGGTGACGGGCGAGGCGACCAGGCCGGAGATCGACCTGCTGCTCGACGTCACCTACCAGGTCGAGGGCCATACCATCTGCGCGCTGGGCGACGCGGCGGCCTGGCCGATCCAGGGCCTGATCCGCCACTTCCGCCCCGAGATGGAACGCCGCATCGACGCCTACCGCGCGCGCGCCGCGGCCGAATAGAGAGACCAGACCGTCATGCCGAAGATGACCATCGACGGACGCGAGATCGAGGTGCCGGCCGGCATCACCGTGCTGCAGGCCTGCGAGCTCGCCGGCGTCGAGATCCCGCGCTTCTGCTACCACGAGCGCCTGTCGATCGCCGGCAACTGCCGCATGTGCCTGGTGGAGCAGGAAAAGGCGCCGAAGCCCATCGCGTCCTGCGCCATGCCGGTGATGGAAGGCATGGTGATCAAGACCGACACGCCGGTGGTGCAGAAGGCCCGCAAGGGCGTCATGGAATTCCTGCTGATCAACCACCCGCTGGACTGCCCGATCTGCGACCAGGGCGGCGAGTGCGACCTGCAGGACCAGGCCATGGCCTATGGCCGCGACGCCAGCCGCTACGACGAGAACAAGCGCGCGGTGACCGAGAAGGAAATGGGCCCGCTGATCAAGACGGTGATGACGCGCTGCATCCAATGCACGCGCTGCGTCCGCTTCGCCACCGAGATCGCCGGGGTCGAGGAGATCGGCCTGATGAATCGCGGCGAGCACGCCGAGATCTCCACCCTGGAGCGTGCCGTCGCCAGCGAGCTGTCGGGCAACCTGGTCGATGTCTGCCCGGTCGGCGCGCTGACCGCGCGGCCCTATGCCTTCACCGCGCGCCCCTGGGAGCTGCGCAAGACCGATTCGGTCGACGTCTTCGACGCCGTCGGCAGCAGCATCCGGGTCGACGCCCGCGGGCGCGAGGTGCTGCGCGTGCTGCCGCGCATCAACGAGGCGGTGAACGAGGAGTGGCTGGCCGACAAGTCGCGCTATGCCGTCGACGGCCTGACCCGCCGACGCCTCGACAAACCCTATGTGCGCGGCGCCGACGGTCGCCTGCACCCGGCCCGCTGGGACGAGGCCTTCAAGGCTATCGCCGATCGGGTGGCGGGCCTGCAGGGTGCCGAGATGGCGGCGCTGGCCGGCGACCTCTGCGACGCCGAGTCCATGCTGGCGTTGAAGCAGCTGATGACCGCGCTGGGTTCGGCCAACCTGGACTGCCGGCAGGACGGCGCGAAGCTGGGGCAGGGGGCCGAGGCCGGCTTCCTGTTCAACAGCTCGATTGCCGGGCTGGAGCAGGCCGATGCCGTGCTGCTGGTCGGCAGCAACCCGCGCTGGGAAGCACCGCTGATCAACGCGCGGCTGCGCAAGCGCTTCCTCAAGGGTGGCCTGAAGATCGCGGTCATTGGGCCCAAGCCTGACCTGACCTTCCCCTACGAGCACCTGGGCGAGGGGACCGAGGCGCTGCAAGCCGTGGCCCGGGGCGAGGGCTTCGGTGCCGTGCTGAAGGACGCCAAGCGGCCGGTCGTCATCGTCGGCCAGGGCGCCCTGGCGCGCCCCGACGGCGCTGCCGTGCTGGCCCTGGCGCGGCAGGTGGCCGAGAACCTGGGCCTGGTGCGTGACGATTGGAATGGCTTCAACGTGCTGCACATGGCGGCCGCGCGGGTCGGCGGCCTGCTGCTGGGCTTCCTGCCCGGCGCCGGCGGGCTGGACCGCGATGGCATCCTGGCCGGCGCCGAGAGCGGGGCGATCAAGCTGGTCTACCTGCTGGGTGCCGACGAGCTGCCGGCCGGTCGCCTGGGCAAGGCCTTCGTGATCTACCAGGGGCACCACGGCGATGCCGGCGCGGCGCGCGCCGATGTCGTGCTGCCGGGCGCTGCTTTTACCGAGAAGAACGGCACCTGGGTCAATACCGAGGGCCGCGTGCAGCTCGGCCGCTTGGCGGCCTTCCCGCCTGGCGAGGCGCGCGAGGACTGGACCATCATCCGCGCCCTGTCGGAGGTGCTGGGTCAGCGCCTGCCCTATGACAACCTGGGCCAGCTGCGCGCCCAGCTGATCGCTGCCAATCCGCGCTTTGCCCGCCTCGACGAGGCGACACCCGGCGCCTGGGGTGAGTTCGGCGCCGCCGGTCCGCTGGGCAGTGAGCCCTTCCGCTCGCCGATCGCCAACTACTACATGACCGATCCGATCAGTCGTGCCTCGGCCACCATGGTGGCCTGCACCGCCGCCCTGGTGCTGCCGCTGGCGGCCACCGGCACGGGGGCCTGACGCATGTTCTGGGACACCTACGTCTGGCCGACTTTGCTGACCGTCGCCTACATCCTGGCGCTGGTCGTGCCGCTGCTGCTGGCGGTCGCCATGCTGACCTATGCCGAGCGCAAGGTGCTGGCCGCCATGCACATGCGCAAGGGGCCGAACGTGGTAGGTCCCTTCGGCCTGCTGCAAGCCTTCGCCGACGGCCTGAAGCTGATGCTGAAGGAGACGATCCTGCCAGCGGGCGCCAACCGGGTGGTCTTCATCCTGGCGCCGATGGTCACCTTCACCCTGGCCATGGTGGCCTGGGCGGTGATCCCGCTGCAGGAGGGCTGGGTGATCGCCGACATCAACGTCGGCATCCTCTACCTCTTCGCCATCTCCTCGCTCGGCGTCTACGGCGTCATCATGGCCGGCTGGGCGTCGAACTCGAAGTACCCCTTCCTGGGCGCCCTGCGCTCGGCCGCGCAGATGGTGAGCTACGAAGTCTCCATGGGCTTCGTCATCGTCACCGTGATCCTCTGTGTCGGCAGCCTGAACATCACCGACATCGTCAACGCGCAGCGCGACCTATGGTTCGCCATTCCGCTGCTGCCGATGTTCGTGATCTTCTTCATCTCCACCCTGGCGGAGACCAACCGTTCGCCCTTCGACCTGCCGGAAGGCGAGTCGGAGCTGGTGGCCGGGTTCTTCCTCGAATACTCCGCTATGACCTTCGCGCTCTTCTTCCTTGGCGAATACGCCAACATGATCCTGATGAGCGCCATGACCTCGATCCTGTTCCTCGGCGGCTGGCTGCCGCCGCTGGACATCGCGCCCTTCAATTGGCTGCCCGGCATCGTCTGGTTCGCGCTGAAGATCTGCGCCGTGCTGTTCTGCTTCCTGTGGGTGCGCGCGACCTTCCCGCGCTATCGCTACGACCAGCTGATGCGGCTGGGCTGGAAGGTCTTCCTGCCGATCTCGCTGGGCTGGTTGGTGCTGACCGCCGGTGCCCTCGTGCTGTTCGACTGGCTGCCGAAGTAGGGCAGGGGAGACGACGATGTCCGCCATCGCCCGCAACCTGAAAAGCCTGTTCCTGGGCGAGCTCGTCTCGGGCATGGCCCTGACCCTGCGTTACTTCTTCAAGCCCAAGGTCACGCTGAACTATCCCTACGAGAAGGGCCCGCTGAGTCCGCGTTTTCGCGGCGAGCACGCGCTGCGCCGCTACGCCAACGGCGAGGAGCGCTGCATCGCCTGCAAGCTGTGCGAGGCGATCTGCCCGGCGCAGGCCATCACCATCGAGGCGGAGCCCAGGGCCGACGGCTCGCGCCGCACCACGCGCTACGACATTGACATGACCAAGTGCATCTACTGCGGCTACTGCCAGGAGGCCTGCCCGGTCGATGCCATCGTCGAGGGGCCGAACTTCGAGTTCGCCACCGAGACGCACGAGGAGCTGCTGTACGACAAGCAGCGCTTGCTGGATAACGGCGACCGCTGGGAATACGAGATCCAGCAGAACCTGGCAAAGGACGCGCCCTACCGCTGAGGCGGGGGGTGGAGAGGGGTTGGCGATGACGAACGGCAGCAGCGCGCGCGGAAGGGGACGGCGATGATCGTCCAGGCGATCGCGTTCTATCTCTTCGCGGCGATGACCGTGGCCTCGGCCATCATGGTCATTTCGGCGCGCAACCCGGTGCACTCGGTGCTGTTCCTGATCCTGGCCTTCTTCAACGCTGCCGGCCTCTTCGTGCTGCTTGGGGCTGAGTTCCTGGCGATGATCCTGGTGGTGGTCTACGTCGGCGCGGTGGCGGTGCTGTTCCTCTTCGTCGTGATGATGCTGGACGTGAACTTCGCCGAGCTGCGCCAGGGCTTCCTGCAATACCTGCCGATCGGCCTGCTGGTCGGCTTGATTCTGCTGGTCGAGATCATCTTCGTGGTCGGCACCTGGGCGCTGGCACCGGCGCAGGAAGCCGCCGCCGTGGCACAGGCGCAGACCGCGGTGAGCGAGCTGCACAACACCAAGGCGCTGGGGCTGATCCTCTATACCAAGTACGCCTATCTGTTCCAGGCCGCCGGCATGGTGCTGCTGGTGGCCATGATCGGCGCCATCGTGCTGACCCTGCGCCACCGTGACGGGGTGCGGCGCCAGAATATCCAGCGCCAGGTGTCACGTCGCGTGTCCGAGACCATCGAGGTCAAGGACGTCACGCCCGGCAGCGGGGTCTAAGCCATGGTCATCACGCTCGCACACTACCTGACGGTGGCGGCGATCCTCTTCACCTTGGGGATCTTCGGCATCTTCCTGAACCGCAAGAACGTCATCATCATCCTGATGTCGATCGAGCTGATGCTGCTGGCCGTCAACATCAACCTGGTCGCCTTTTCCAGCTACCTGGGCGATCTGGTCGGGCAGGTCTTTGCCATGTTCGTGCTGACCGTGGCGGCGGCCGAAGCCGCCATCGGCCTGGCCATCCTGGTGGTCTACTTCCGCAACCGCGGTTCCATCGCGGTGGAAGACATCAATCTGATGAAGGGCTGAGCGGATGGACGTCGCCATCGTCTTCCTGCCGCTCGTCGGCGCTTTCCTTGCCGGCTTCTTCGGTCGCCAGCTGGGCGACCGCGGCGCGCAGTTCGTCACCTGCGGTGCGCTGCTGCTGGCCGCCGTGCTGGCCTGCTTCGCCTTTTCTCAGGTGGCGCTGGGCCACGCGCCGCGTACCACCGAGATGTTCACCTGGATCGCCTCGGGCAACCTGCGGCTTTCCTGGGCGCTGCGAGTCGACACCTTGACCGCCGTCATGCTGGTGGTGGTGACCGTAGTCTCCTCGGTGGTCCACCTCTATTCGGTCGGCTACATGAGCGACGACAAGTCGAAGCCGCGCTTCATGGCCTACCTGTCGCTCTTCACTTTCTTCATGCTGATGCTGGTGACCAGCGACAACCTGGTGCAGATGTTCTTCGGCTGGGAGGGCGTCGGCCTGGCCTCCTACCTGCTGATCGGCTTCTGGTTCGACCGGCCGGCGGCCAACGCCGCGGCGATCAAGGCCTTCCTGGTCAACCGTGTCGGCGACGTCGGCTTCGCGCTCGGTATCGCCGGTATCTTCCTGCTGTTCGGCACCGTCAACCTGGACGAGATTTTCGCCGCAGCGCCCGGCATGGCCGACAAGATGGTCAGCGTCTTCGGCGTCGAGGGGCACGCCCTGACCATCCTCTGCATCCTGCTGTTCATCGGCGCGATGGGGAAGTCGGCGCAGCTAGGCCTGCACACTTGGCTGCCCGACGCCATGGAGGGCCCGACCCCGGTCTCCGCGCTGATCCACGCCGCCACCATGGTCACCGCCGGCGTCTTCATGGTCTGCCGCCTGTCGCCGATCTTCGAGTTCGCGCCGACCGCGCTGGAGCTGGTGACCTATGTCGGTGCCTTCACCGCCTTCTTCGCCGCGACCATCGGCCTGGTGCAGAACGACATCAAGCGGGTGATCGCCTATTCGACCTGCTCGCAGCTGGGCTACATGTTCTTCGCCGCCGGCTGCTCGGCCTATTCCGCCGCCATGTTCCACCTGATGACGCACGCCTTCTTCAAGGCGCTGCTGTTCCTTGGCGCTGGCTGCGTGATCCACGCCATGCACCACGAGCAGGACATGCGCCGCATGGGCGGGCTGGCTGGCCGCATCAAGGTCACCTACCTCTTCATGTGGATCGGCTCGCTGGCGCTGGCCGGCGTCGGCATCCCGGGGGTCTTCGGCTTCGCCGGCTTCTACTCCAAGGACATGATCCTGGAGGCCGCCTATGGCGCGCACAGCAGCCAGGGGCTGCTGGCCTATTGGCTGGGCATCGGCGCCGCGGTGATGACCGCGTTCTATTCCTGGCGCCTGCTGTTCATGACTTTCCACGGGAAGCCGAAGATGCCGGCGGTGGCGAAGCATGCGCACGACGCGCCGCGCATCATGCTGTGGCCACTGTGGATCCTGGCGCTGGGCGCCATCTTCGCCGGCCTGCTGGGCTATCCCTACTTCGTCGGCGAGGATCGCGAGGCCTTCTGGGGCGAGTCGATCAAGGTACTGCACGACCCGATCGAGGCGGCGCACCATGCCCCGGCCTGGGTCGGCTGGCTGCCGCTGGTGGCCGGGGTGCTGGGCATCGGCGTGGCCTGCGTCATGTACCTCTGGCGCACCGGGCTGCCGCACTGGTTGGCGACCCGGCTGCGCCCGCTCTATCTCTTCCTGCTGAACAAGTGGTACTTCGACGAGCTCTATGACCGGATCTTCGTGCAGCCGGCGCTCTATCTCGGTCGCGGCCTGTGGAAGGCCGGCGACCAGGATGTCATCGACGGCGTCGGTCCCGACGGCCTGGCGGCGGCGACGCGCGACATCGCGCGGCGCTTCGGCCGCATGCAGTCGGGCTACGTCTACCACTATGCCTTCGCCATGCTGATCGGCGTCGTGCTGCTGGTCAGCTGGTATCTCTTTACCGCGGCCTGAGGCAAGGGAACGACAAGCATCATGAGCTGGCCGCTACTCTCCCTGGTCACCTTCCTGCCTCTGGTGGGTGCGCTGTTCATTTTCCTGATCCGTGGCGACGCCGCCGTGGTGGCGCGCAATGCCCGCTATGTGGCGCTGTGGACCTCGCTGATCACCTTTGCGCTGTCGCTGTTCATCTGGTTCGATTTCCAGCGCGGCACGGCGGACTTCCAGTTCGTCGAGGATGTCGAGTGGATCCCGGCGCTGGGCATCGGCTACCGCATGGGCGTGGACGGCATCTCCATGCCCTTCGTGCTGCTCTCCACCCTGCTGACGCCGATCTGCGTGCTGGCGAGCTGGGAGTCGATCAGGCTCCGCGTCAAGGAGTACATGATCGCCTTCCTGGTCCTCGAGACCCTGATGGTCGGCATGTTTTGCGCGCTCGACCTGCTGGTCTTCTACATCTTCTTCGAGGGCGTGCTGATCCCGATGTTCCTGATCATCGGCGTGTGGGGCGGCCAGCGGCGGGTCTATGCCGCCTTCAAGTTCTTCCTCTTCACGTTGGCCGGCTCGGTGTTGATGCTGATCGCCCTGCTGGTGATCTTCTTCGAGAGCGGCACGACCTCGATCCCGGTGCTGCTGGAAACGCTGTCGCTGCCAAAGGAAACCCAGCTCTGGCTGTGGCTGGCCTTCTTCGCTTCCTTCGCGGTGAAGGTGCCGATGTGGCCAGTGCACACCTGGCTGCCCGACGCCCACGTCGAGGCGCCGACCGCCGGCTCCGTCATCCTGGCCGGCGTGCTCTTGAAAATGGGCGGTTACGGCTTCATCCGCTTCTCGCTGGGCTTCTTTCCCGACGCCTCGGTGTTCTTCACGCCGCTGATATACACGCTGTCGGTCATCGCGGTGATCTACACCTCGCTGGTGGCGCTGGCGCAGACCGACATGAAGAAGCTGATCGCCTATTCCTCGGTCGCCCACATGGGCTTCGTCACGCTGGGCACCTTCAGCGCGACGCAGCAGGGCATCGAGGGGGCGATCTTCCAGATGCTGTCGCACGGTGTGGTCTCGGCCGCGCTGTTCCTCTGCGTCGGCGTCATCTACGACCGCCTGCACACGCGCGAGATCGCCCGCTACGAAGGCCTGGCGACGCAGATGCCGAACTACGCGCTGACCTTCATGATCTTCATGCTGGCCTCGGTCGGGCTGCCCGGCACTTCGGGCTTCGTCGGCGAGTTCCTGGTCATCGTCGGTGTCTTCCAGGTCAACACCTGGGTGGCGCTGCTGGCCGCCAGCGGCATGGTGCTGGGTGCCGCCTATATGCTGTGGCTCTATCGCCGGGTGATCTTCGGTGTGATCACCAAGCTCGACTTGAAGCAGCTGCTCGACATGAATTGGCGCGAGAAGCTGATCTTCGCGCCGCTCCTCGTCCTGGTCTTCTGGATGGGGCTCTATCCCGCCAGCTTCCTCGACATCATGGCGCCCTCGGTGGAGAAGCTGATCGCCGACTACCGTGAAGCGCTGGTGGACGGCTCCGCCGCCGCCACCACGGCCGCGCTGGAGTAGGCCCCATGCCCAGTCTCATGAACGACCTGCTGCTCGTCCTGCCGGAACTGATCGTCGCCGGCGCCGCCATCGTGCTGCTGATGGTCGGCGCCTTCGCCGGGCGCGAGCGCGTGGCGCTGATCCTCTGGTTGGCCGTGCTGGCGCTTGTCGCCGCCGCCGCTGCCATCCTGCTGACCGAGCGCGGCGCTGGTGTCGCCTTTGGCGGCCTCTTCGTAGTGGAGCCTTTCGGCGACTTCATGAAGTTGCTGGTGCTGCTGGGCGCGGCGCTCACCATGGCGTTGTCGCTGCACTTCATCAGCCGCGAGGAGATGGGGCAGTTCGAGTTCCCGGTGCTGCTGCTCTTCGCCACGCTGGGCATGCTGATGATGGTGTCGGCCAACGACCTGATCAGCCTCTACATGGGCCTGGAGCTGCAGAGCCTGTCGCTCTACGTGGTCGCCGCCTTCCGCCGCGATTCGCTGCGCTCGTCGGAGGCCGGGCTGAAGTACTTCGTCCTGGGCGCGCTGTCGTCTGGCATGCTGCTGTACGGCGCCTCGATGATCTACGGCTTCACCGGTACCACAAGCTTCGCGGGCCTGGCGGCGCACTTCGGCGACGGCCAGCCGGCCTCGGTTGGCGTGGTGGTGGGGCTGGTCTTCCTGCTGGCCGGCCTCTGCTTCAAGTGCTCGGCCGTGCCCTTCCACATGTGGACGCCAGATGTCTACGAGGGCGCGCCCACCGCGGTCACCGCCTTCTTCGCCGCGGCGCCCAAGGTCGCCGCCATCGCCCTGCTGATGCGCGTCCTGCTGGGCCCCTTCGGCGAATTGCTGGCGCAGTGGCAGCAGATCATCTGGGCGGTCTCCGCCGCCTCGATGGTGCTGGGCGCCTTCGCCGCCATCGGGCAGAGCAACATCAAACGCCTGATGGCCTACAGCTCCATCGGCAATGTCGGCTATGCGCTGGTCGGCCTGGCGTCGGGTACCGCCAAGGGCGCGGAAGCCGTGATGATCTACCTGGCCATCTATCTGGTCATGACCATCGGCACCTTTGCTTGCATCCTGTCGATGCGGCAGAAGGGGCGGCTGCTGGAAGGCATCGATGACCTGAAGGGCCTGGCCAAGACCCATCCCATGATGGCTTTGGCGCTGGCGGTCTTCATGTTCTCCATGGCCGGCATCCCGCCGCTGGCCGGCTTCTTCGGCAAGTTCTACGTCTTCCTGGCGGCCGTGCAATCGGGCCTCTACGTGCTGGCGGTGATCGGCGTGCTGTCCAGCGTGGTGGGTGCCTACTACTACCTGCGCATCGTCAAGATCATGTACTTCGACGAGCCGGAGGAGAAGTTCGACCGCCCGCTGTCGCGCGAGGTCGGCCTGGTGCTGACCGTCGCCGGCCTGCTGATCGCTCTCTTTGCCATTGTGCCGAGCCCGCTATTCGACGGCGCCGCGGCTGCCGCGGCCTCGCTGGTCAGTCCGTGACGACGGCGCCCGCGGCGGCGACCGCGGTAGCGCCGGCCCTGCCGCCGGGCTTCTACCTGGAGGCCTTGGACTCGGTCGGCTCGACGATGGACGAAGCGCGGCGACTGGCCGTGCAGGGCGCGCCAGACGGCACTGTGGTCTGGGCGCGCGAGCAGACCGCCGGGCGTGGCCGCCAGGGGCGTGGCTGGAGCAGCCCGCGCGGCAATCTTTACCTGACGATGCTGTTGCGTCCGAGCGGCCCGGCCCTGGCCGCCGCGCAGCTCGGTTTCGCCGCCGGCCTGGCGCTGGCGGAGAGCCTGGCGCCGCTACTGCCGCCTGGCCAGGTGACGCTCAAGTGGCCCAACGACCTGCTGGTCGACGGCGCCAAGGCCGCCGGGATGTTGCTGGAGTCGCGCTCCAACGGCAGCGGCGTGGAGTGGCTGCTGCTCGGCATGGGGGTCAACCTGGCCGCCGCGCCGGCGCCGGGCGAGACGCCCTATCGCGCCACCAGTCTGGCCGTCGCCGCCGGCCGCGTGGTGCCGCCGGAAGCGGTGCTGCCGATCCTGCTGGCGCGCTTCGATCATTGGCGCCAGCTGCTGGCCACCGAGGGCTTCGCGCCACTGCGCCAGGCCTGGCTGGCGCGGGCTGCCGGCCTGGGCGGGGCCATGACCGCGCGGTTGCCGCAGAGCAGCGTCAGCGGCCTGTTCTGGGATCTCGACCAGGATGGCGCCCTGATCCTCGAGGCGCCGGGCGGGCAGCGCCAGCGCATCACCGCCGCCGACGTGTTCTTCGGCTAGGGGAGGGGACAGATGCTGCTCGTCGTCGACTCCGGCAACACCAACGTGGTTTTCGCCCTCTACGAGGGCCGCGCCATGCGCGGCAAGTGGCGGGCCTCCACCGACCCACGGCGCACGCCGGACGAATACGCCGTCTGGCTGGCGCAGCTGATGGCGCTGCAGGGCTACGCGCTGAAGGGCGTCACCGGCGCCATCATCTCCAACGTCGTGCCGGCCGCCACCTATGGCCTGGTCAACTTCATCCGGCGCTACTGCGAGTGCGAGCCGCGGTTGGCCGAGGAAGCCTGGTCTAGCCTGGGCGTGCCGATACGCATCGACCGGCCGGAACAGGTCGGCGCCGACCGTGTGGTCAACGCGGTGGCGGCGCATGCCAAGTACCCCGGCGCGCTGATCGTCGCCGACTTCGGCACCGCCACCACCTTTGACATCGTCGGCGTCGATGGTGGCTACGAAGGCGGCGTGATCTGCCCCGGCCCCAATACTTCGATCGAGGCACTATATCTTGCCGCAGCCCGCTTGCCGCGCATCGCCATCGAACGGCCGGAG
Source organism: Rhodospirillales bacterium (assembly GCA_038363005.1). Classification (GTDB taxonomy): domain Bacteria; phylum Pseudomonadota; class Alphaproteobacteria; order Kiloniellales; family JACOMY01; genus JAKOWB01. The sequence continues at coordinate 97,133 of JBBQBI010000010.1, read as the reverse complement.
CGGGTGATCGGCAAGTCAACGGTCCAGGCCATGCAGTCCGGCGTCTTCTGGGGCTATGTCGGCCTGACCGAGGGGCTGATCCAGCGCATCAAGGCGGAGTACGGCCAGCCCATGACGGTGATCGCCACCGGCGGCCTGGGCGTCCTTTTCATGCAGGAGACCACGGCCATCGACCACCATGAGCCGGACCTGACGCTGGACGGCCTAGTGCTGCTGTTCGAGGGCGCCAAGGCGTGACCGACTTCGCCGAGATGATGGCGCCAGGCGCCGACGAGCTGTGGTTCCTGCCGCTCGGCGGCACCGGCGAGATCGGCATGAACCTCAATCTCTACGGCCATGCCGGCAAGTGGCTGATGGTCGACCTGGGCGTCACCTTCCCGGAGGAGGGCGAGCATCCCGGCATCGAGGTACTGATGCCCGACCCGGCCTGGATCGTCGCCCGCAAGAAGTATCTGGCCGGCCTGGTGCTGACGCATGGGCACGAGGACCACATCGGCGCCGTGCCCTACCTCTGGTCACAGCTGCAATGCCCGATCTATGCCACGCCCTTCACCGCCAACCTGGTGCGCCGCAAGCTGCAGGAAGCCGGGTTACTACACGAGGTCGACCTCTACGAGGTACCGCTGGCCGGGCGCTTCACCGTTGGCCCCTTTGAGCTGGAGCTGATCAGTCTCACCCACTCGATCCCCGAGCCCAGCGCCATCGCCATCCGCACGCGCCACGGCACGGTGCTGCACACCGGCGACTGGAAGCTGGATCCCGATCCGGTGGTCGGCCTGGACTATGACGACGAAGCGCTGAAGGCGCTGGCCGACGAGGGCGTGTTGGCGCTGATCGGCGACAGCACCAATGCCCTGGTCGAGGGTCACAGCGGCTCGGAAGCCGACGTGCGCGAGGCGCTGATCGAGCTGGTCGGCGAGTGCCGCGATCGCGTGGTGGTGGCCTGCTTCGCCAGCAACGTCGCGCGCCTGGATTCGGTGCTGGCAGCGGCGGCCGCGTCGGGCCGGCGGGTCTGCCTGCTCGGCCGCTCGATGAAGCGCATCTTCGAGGCGGCTTGCGACACCGGCTATCTGAAGCACATCCCGTCGATGATCGACGAGGAGGATGTCGGCTACCTGCCGCGCGAGGAGGTACTGCTGCTGGTCACCGGCAGCCAGGGCGAGCCACGCGCCGCGCTGACCCGCATCGCCCAGGGCGGCCACCGCCACATCACGCTGGAGCGCGGCGACACCGTGATCTTCTCGTCGCGCATGATCCCCGGCAACGAGCGCGCCATCTCGCGCCTGCAGGAAAGCCTGCTGCACAAGGGCCTGAAGATCGTCACCGACAGCGACCACTTCGTCCATGTCTCGGGCCATCCGGCCCGTGACGAGCTGATCCAGATGTATCAGTGGGTGCGCCCGAAGCTGGCGATCCCGGTGCATGGCGAACCGCGCCACCTGACGGCGCACGCCGCGCTGGCGGCCGAATGCCAGGTGCCGCAGACCCTGGTGGCCTCGAACGGCGACCTGATCCGCCTGGCGCCCCACGGTGGCGAGATCATCGCCCAGGTGCCCTCCGGCCGCCTGGCGCTGGATGGGCGCCGGCTAGTCTCGGTTCAGTCCAAGGCACTGAAGGCGCGCAACAAGCTGGCCTTCGCCGGGGCTGCGCTGGCAACCATCGTGCTGGATGCCAAGGGCGTGCTGCTGGCCGACCCCAAGGTCTCGGTGCAAGGCCTGGTCGAGGCCGACGAGGACATGAGCTGGGCCGCCGCCGAGCTGCGCAAGGCTATCGAGGGCCTGTCGCGCCAAGACCGTCACGACGACGAGAAGGTGCGCGAGACCGTGCGCATTGCGCTACGCCGAGCACTCGACCGCCACACCGGCAAGAAGCCGCTGGCGGACGTTCACGTGGTGCGAGTCTGAAGTGAGGCCGATCCCTCGCCCCAGCCCGCCGCCGACTGGGCGACGGGCAAGCAGCGGCGAGGTCCGCTAGTCACCAACCAGGTCGGCGACAATAGCGGGTGTCAGGCAGCCGGCTTGTAGACCTTGGCCGCCTTCTGCGCCGCCGCCAGCACTGCGGGCATATTCAGCTCTTCAAACACAGAGACCTTGGTGAAGGCGCCGCTCGCCTGGATCGCCATGGCGAGGCCCATGCCAGCGTTCTGGTCGGGCACTTCGGCAACTACCGCGATGTCATATTCGCCGCGCGTGAACATCATGCTGACGAGCGTTCCACCTGCGCTGCTGAGCAGAGACTTGACAGCCGCCTCCGATCCGAACCGGCGAGGAGTCCCTTGACCGCATGCGGCGCGTAGTTGCCTAAAAATATCATACGCATACTATTTATCTTCTTTTACTATTCCAGCAATGCAATCCGCAAAATATTGTACGAACAGCCTGAAGAATGCTTATGCCATATTTTCAAATGAAGTGATTGTATTTATAGATTGGGGTGCGATAACTGAGTGAACGCACGATTTACGGGTTGGGATTGCCAGCTTACGGCAGGTGCCGAACCCTTTTAGACGTTTTCCGCTGCGTCGTTCCGACTCTTGCCAGCCCGGCCCCGTCGTTCCACCTTCGCAGGTGCAACAGCGGAGAGCCTGCCGATGATCGGTCGCCTGAACCATGTCGCCATCGCCGTGCCGGACCTGGAGAAGGCCGCGGCGCTCTATCGCGACACGCTGGGGGCCAAGGTCTCGGCGCCGGTGCCGGAGCCGGACCACGGTGTCACCGTGGTCTTCGTCGAGCTGCCCAACACCAAGATCGAGCTGCTGCACCCGCTGGGCGCCAACTCGCCGATCCAGGGTTTTCTGGACAAGAATCCCTCGGGCGGCATGCACCACGTCTGCTACGAGGTCGAGGACATCATCGCGGCGCGCGAGCAGCTGAAGGCCAAGGGCGCTCGCGTGCTGGGCGACGGCGAACCGCGGATCGGCGCGCACAAGAAGCCGGTGCTCTTCCTGCATCCCAAGGACTTCGTCGGCACGCTGGTCGAGCTCGAGCAGGTCTGACGAGGCGGGGCAGAACATGACCTGGTTCACGGGCGTCGTCGTCTTCCTGATCATCTGGTGGGTGGTGATCTTCGCCGTGCTGCCCTGGGGGGTGCGCACGCCGGACAAGGTGGAGACCGGGCATGCCACCTCGGCACCGCTGCGTCCCATGCTGTGGCGCAAGGTGGCGATCACCACGCTCATCACCTGCGTACTCTGGGGACTGGCCTACTGGCTGATCAACAGTGACCTGCTTTCGCTGCGTCCGACGCAGCCGCTCTGACCGCTTGCCGGCTGGCACCGCCTCTGGCAGCGTGCGGAACGGATAACGAACAGAGGCCAGTCATGTCGGGCTATTGCGACATCGCGCCGGGGCATCCCTTTCACGGCCCCTATCACGAGAGCGAGTACGGTTTTCCCTTGGCCGACGAGGCTGGGCTGTTCGAACGCCTGGTGCTGGAGATCAACCAGGCTGGCCTGTCGTGGCTGACCATCCTGAAGAAGCGCGAGGCCTTTCGCGCCGCCTATGCCGGTTTCGAGGTCGACTGGGTGGCGGCTTTCGGCGCCGCCGACCGCGCCCGCCTGCTGGCCGATGCCGGCATCATCCGCAATCGCCTGAAGGTCGATGCGGCGATCGAGAACGCCAAGCGGATCCAGGCGCTGCGCACCAGCCATGGCGGCTTCGCACAGTGGATCGCGGCGCATCATCCGCTGGACAAGGCCGGCTGGGTCAAGCTGTTCAAGCAGACTTTCCGCTTCACCGGCGGCGAAATCGTTGGCGAGTTCCTGATGTCGATCGGCTATCTGCCGGGGGCGCATCGCGCCGACTGCCCGGTGGCCCGGCGGCTGCAGAAGCTCAAGCCAGCCTGGATGGCGGTGCCGGACGCGCCATCGGCCAAGACCGCCAAAAAGGAAAAGGGCAGGCGCACCTAGGTGGACCTGCCCCAGTGGGCGTTGTTCTTGTTTTCCCGCCTAGAAGCGGCGAGGGGACCGGAGCGAACCCCGATCCCCTTGTCCTCGCGTTTCCTCCCCGATCTCAGGGCCGAAGCCGGATCGGATCTTGTTGGGCACAGGTCTTAACGCAAAAGGCGCTGCCCGTCATTAGAGAACTGCACCGGTTCAGTAGAAAAACTTGATAAACCACCTACTAAACTGGTTCACCGCGCTACGATCCCGTCACCCGCGGACTGGTCCAGGAGTGACGGGATACCCGCAAGCCTTACACGAAGGCGAACTTCACCACGAAGAGCGCGGCGATCAGCAGCACGACGGGATGCAGTTGGCTGAACTTGCCCGACAGCAGCTTGCCGAGAGCATAGACGATGAAGCCGACGCCAATGCCGGTGGCGATGGAGTAGGTCAGCGGCATGACCAGCGCCATGACCACGCCCGGCGCGTACTCGGTCACGTCTTCCCAATCCATCTCGATCAGGCCGCGCGCCATCAGGCAGGCGACATAGAGCAGCGCCGGGGCCGTGGCATAGGCCGGCACCGAGGTCGCCAGCGGTGCCAGGAAAAGTGACAGCAGGAACAGCACGCCGACGGTCACGGCGGTCAGGCCGGTGCGGCCGCCCGCCTTGATGCCGGCCGCGCTCTCGATATAGCTGGTCGTCGTCGAGGTGCCGAGCACGGCGCCCGCCATGGCGGCGGTGGAGTCGACCACTAGCGCCTTGCCGATACGCGGCAGCTTGCCCTCCGGCGTCAGCATGCCGGCGCGGTGCAGCACGCCGATCAAGGTGCCGGTGTTGTCGAACAGGTCGACCATGAAGAAGACGAAGATGATGGCGATCAGCCCGGCGTTCAGCGCCCCGCCGATGTCGAGCTGCCCCAGCACCGGCATGGGGTCCGGCGGCGTGTCGAAGACCCCGTTGAAGGTGCTGACGCCAAGCAGGATGCCGACGACGGTGGTGGCCAGGATGCCCAGGATCACAGCGCCGGTGACCTTCAGCGCGTCCAGCGCCAGGATCAGCACGAAGCCGCCGATCGCCAGCAGCACCGGGGCGGAGGTTACGTCGCCCAGGGTCACCAAGGTCGCCGGGTGGTCGACCACGATGCCCGACTCCTCCAGTGCGATGATGCCGAGGAAGAAGCCGATGCCGGCCGAGATCGCCATCTTCAGCGAACGCGGGATCGAATTCACGATCCACTCACGAATCGGCAGCACGGAAATGACCAGGAAGATGCAGCCCGACAGGAACACCGCGCCCAGCGCCACCTGCCAGGAGTAGCCCATGCCGCCGACCACGGCGAAGGCGAAGTAGGCGTTCAGCCCCATGCCCGGTGCCAGGGCGATGGGATAGTTGGCGTAGAGCCCCATGGCCATGGTGCCCAGCGCCGCGGCCAGGCAGGTGGCGACGAAGACCGCGCCCTGGTCCATCCCGGTGGTGGACAGGATCTGCGGATTGACGAAGATGATGTAGGCCATGGTCAAGAAGGTGGTGAGACCCGCGAGGATCTCTGTCCTGACCGAGGTGCCGTTCTCGCTGAGCTTGAAGAAGCCGTCCATTGCCCCTCTCCCCGCGCGCTGGCCAGGCCCCACGCCGGCGACTCCGCGCGCCCCGATGCAGCAATGTCAGGGGAGGTGCCGGGCCGGAGTCAAGAAAGCCCTAGGGCAGCCGCAGTCGGGCCGCCCAGGCCCGGGCCGGCAGCTCGATCGGACTGGACCCGGCGAAGCGTTCAGCCAGCTTGTCTCGGATCGCCGACTGCCGCTCCGGCGGCTGCTTGGCCAGGTATCCACCGGCTGGGCCGGCGCCAAGCGTGAAGGGTTGCCAGAAGGCCTCGAAGTCGGCGAAGCGCGTTGTCATCTCCAGCGGTTCCACCGTCGGCGCCGGCAATCCCGCGTCACGACAGAGTGCTGTCAGTCCCACGGGCGTACAGAAGGCGAAGCGGGCCCCTTGCTCGACCGCCGCGGCCGCTGGGTCCAACAGCGTCGCTGCTGCCCAGAAGGCGGCGATGAAGCCCATGCCGCCGCCCGGATAGTCCCAGACGTAGAAGCCGAACAGGCCTCCCGGCCGCAGCACGCGGCGGATCTCCGCCAGGGCGGCCAGGCGGTCTGGGATGAAGTTCAGCACCAGGCCCGAGGCGACGACGTCGCGGCTGGCATCGGTGGCTGGCAACGCCGCGCCGTCGGCCACCTCGAATCGGGCGCGCGGACCGCCGAGCTGGGCGCGCGCTTGGGCGACGAAGCCGGCAGCCGGATCGATCGCCAGCAGGCTACGCGGCGCGGCCTGGGCCAGGATGGCGGCGGAGAGCGCACCGGTGCCGCATCCCACTTCCAGCCAGTCGGCGTCGGCGGGGGGCCGCAGCCAATCGAGGAACCGGGGCGCGAGCTGCCGGCTCCAGCGGCCCATATAGCCTTCGTAGGCGGCGGCGGCGCTGAAGGCGTCGTCGGTGGCGCGGCCGGTCATGCGGACCTCCAGGTCAGCGAGCATCCATGCTGCGACCGGGCCCGCAGGCCCGGCAAGCCGAGACCGTACCAGCCTTTACCTCGCCACAACCCTGGCCTAGTGTCCTGCCGCCTCCGAAAGCCCCACCACGAGAGTGCCCGTCGCATGCGCCGTTCCCGTTACTTCCTGCCCACGCTGAAGGAAAACCCCAGCGAGGCGCAGATCGTCTCGCACCGCTACATGCTGCGCGCCGGCATGGTGCGCCAGGCTTCGGCCGGCATCTATTCCTGGTTGCCGATGGGCTTCAAGGTGCTGCAGCGCATCGAACAGATTGTGCGCGAGGAGCAGGACCGTTCCGGCGCGCAGGAAGTGCTGATGCCAACCATCCAGTCGGCCGACCTGTGGCGCAAGTCGGGCCGCTACGACGGCTATGGCAAGGAGATGCTGCGCATCATCGACCGGCACGAGCGCGACATGCTCTATGGTCCGACCAACGAAGAGCAGATCACCGAGATCTTCGCCGGCGCGGTGAAGAGCTACCGCGACCTGCCGCGCAACCTCTATCACATCCAGTGGAAGTTCCGGGACGAGGTGCGCCCCCGCTTCGGCGTGATGCGCGGCCGCGAGTTCCTGATGAAAGACGCCTATTCCTTCGACCTGGACTACGAGTCTGCGCGCATCGCCTACAACAAGATGTTCATCGCCTATCTGCGCACCTATGCGCGCATGGGGCTGAAGGCCATTCCGATGGAGGCCGATACTGGCCCGATCGGCGGCGACCTGAGCCACGAGTTCATCATCCTGGCGGATACCGGCGAGAGCCAGGTGTTCTGCGACCAGGATTTCCTGGCGCAGGACGTGCTGGCCAATCCGCCCGACTTCGATGACGCCGTGGCGGTCGCCGGCGTGGTCAAGCACTTCACCAGCCTCTATGCCCGCACCGACGAGAAGCACGACCAGGCGGCCTTCGAGGCGGCGGTGCCGGCGGAGCGGCGCTATGTCGGCCGCGGCATCGAGGTCGGCCATATCTTCTACTTCGGCACCAAGTACTCCGAGCCGCTGGGTGCCCGCGTGGTCAAGCCGGATGGCAGCGACACCGCGGTGCACATGGGCAGCTACGGCATCGGGGTGTCGCGCCTGGTGGGTGCCATCATCGAGGCCAGCCATGACGATGCCGGCATCATCTGGCCGGACGCGGTGGCCCCCTTCAAGGTCGGGCTGATCAACCTGCGCGCCGCCGACGCGGCCTGCAGCGCGGCCTGCGACGACATCTACGCCAAGCTCAACGCCGCCGGTGTCGAGGTGCTCTATGACGACACCGCCGAGAGCGCCGGCGCCAAGTTCGCCGAGATGGACCTGATCGGCCTGCCCTGGCAGCTCGTGGTCGGGCCGCGCGGCGTCAAGGCCGGCACGGTGGAGCTGAAGCGCCGTGCCAGCGGCGAGAAGCACGAGCTTTCGCTCGATGCGGCATTGGCCAAGGTCTGCGCCTGATGGCCTTCGGTCCCTTCGAGCGGCTGCTTGCCTTCCGCTACCTCCGGGCGCGGCGCAAGGAGGGCTTCATCTCGGTCATCGCCGTCTTCTCGCTGCTCGGCATCTTCCTGGGCGTCGGCACCCTGATCGTGGTGATGAGCGTGATGAACGGCTTCCGCCAGGAGCTGCTGTCGCAGATTCTGGGCGTGAACGGGCACCTCGCGGTCTATGGCATCACCGCGCCGATCGACGACTTCGATGCCGTGGTGAAGCGCATCATGACGGTGCCCGGCGTGACCGAGGCGGTGCCGCAGGCGCAGGGCCAGGTGATGGTCACCGCCAACGATCGTTCGGCCGGCGGCCTGGTGCACGCCATCCGGCTCGACGACCTGAAGGACCGCAAGCGGATCGCCGACCACATCGTCGAGGGCTCGCTGGACAACCTGACCGGTGACAGCACCGTGGCGATCGGCGCGCGCATGGCCGAGCAGTTCAATCTGAAGGTCGGCGGCACGCTGACGCTGATCTCGCCGCAGTTCACCGTGACGACGATCGGCTCCATGCCGCGCATCAAGACCTACCAGGTGGTGGCGATCTTCGAGATCGGCATGTACGAGTACGACTCGACCTTCCTCTACATGCCGCTGGAAGCCGGGCAGCTATTCTTCCGCCTGAAGGACCAGGTCAACGCCATCGAGGTTTTCGTCAACCAGCCCGACCGCATCTTCCAGATCCGCGCCAAGATCCGCGAGGCGGCGGGCATCGAGTACCGCACGCTTGATTGGCAGGAGGCCAACTCCGGCTTCTTCAACGCCATCAATGTCGAACGCAACGTCATGTTCCTGATCCTGTCGCTGATCATCTTGGTGGCCGCCTTCAACATCACCTCGGGCCAGTACATGCTGGTCAAGGGCAAGGGGCGCGACATCGCCATCCTGCGCACCATGGGGGCGACCAAGGGCATGGTGCTGCGCATCTTCTTCCTGTCCGGCGCCTCGATCGGCATCGTCGGCACCATCCTTGGCGTGATCGGCGGCGTGCTCTTCGCCGAGAACATCGCCACCATCCAGGGCTGGGTGGAGGAAATGGCCGGTACCAAGGTCTTCGACCCGACGGTCTATTTCCTCTCCAAGCTGCCGGCCAAGCTGGACTGGACCGAAGTCAGTCAGGTCATCGCCATGTCGCTGGTGCTGTCCTTCCTGGCACCGCTGCTGCCCGCCTGGCGGGCGGCGCGCCTCGATCCGGTGGAGGCCCTGCGCTATGAGTGATGGCCTCGTCCTCACTGGCGTGGTGAAGACCTTTCACCAGGCCGGCCGCGACCTGCAGGTGCTGCGCGGCGTCGACTTCGACGTCGAGCCGGGCGAGATGGTGGCCCTGGTCGGCCCCTCGGGTTCCGGCAAGTCGACCCTGCTGCACATCGCCGGCTTGCTGGAACGCCCGGACAGCGGCGAGGTCCGCATCGCCGGCCAGGCGGTCGGCAAGCTGGGCGACGCCGAACGCTCCAAGCTGCGCCGCCGGTCGCTGGGCTTCGTCTACCAGTACCATCACCTGCTGCCGGAGTTCTCGGCGCTGGAGAACGTGGTGGTGCCGCAGATGATCGCCGGCATCGGGCGGCGTGCCGCCAAGGAGCGCGCGCAGGAGCTCCTGACCCATGTCGGCCTGGCCGAGCGCCTGGACCATCGTCCGGCGCGCCTGTCCGGCGGCGAGCAGCAGCGCGTCGCCATCGGTCGCGCCCTGGCGAACCATCCGGTGGTGTTGCTGGCCGACGAGCCGACTGGCAACCTGGATCCGGAGACTGCGGCGCATGTCTTCGACATGCTGACCGCCCTGGTGCGGCAAAGCCGCGTCGCTGCGCTGATCGCCACCCACAACATCGAGCTGGCGCATCGCATGGATCGGGTGCTGCGACTGGAACAGGGCAGGGTAGTCTGACGTTATCCTGCGGCAGAGACGGCAGGGGTGCGTCCGCGACGGGCGTGCTATGGTGACCGTCGGCCCACCGGAGAAGCCCCACCATGCGCGCACTGAAGAACCTGCTGCAGATCTACGTGCTCGGCATCGTCTTGATGCTGCTCTACCTGATCTTCGTGGATAAGGTCGACTTCCAGGCGGCGATCAAGCCGGCGCTGCTCTGGCCGCAGACGCTCTACTACATGATCAAGGCCGCCTGACGGGCTTATCCCCGTCATTCACGCCTGCTCTGACTCGCAAGGCTGACCTGACTCGGGCGGACGTGGAATGCTGTCCGCCATGAGCCATGCCGATTTTGTGCACCTGCGGGTGCATTCCGCCTATTCCCTGTCCGAGGGCGCGATCCAGCCGAAGAAGCTGGTCGAGCTCTGTCGCAATGAGCAGATGCCGGCGGTGGCGGTCACCGATACCGCCAACCTGTTTGGCGCACTGGAATTCGCCACCGCCGCCAAGGAAGCCGGCGTGCAGCCGGTGATCGGCTGCCTGCTGCCGATCACCCGCGCCGAGGGCCAGGGGCAGGGCCGTGGTGGCGTGGCGCCGCCGCCCGACCTGCTGCCGCTGCTGGTGCAGGACGAGACTGGCTACGGCAACCTGATGAAACTGGTGAGCGCCGCCTACCTGGAGGGCGACCCGCAGCTGCCGCCGCAGCTGCCCTTCCAGCGCGTGGCCGCGCTGGCCGAGGGACTGATCGCGCTGACCGGTGGGCCGAGCGGCGCGCTGGACCGCCTGTTGGGTGAGGGCCAGGCGGCGGCAGCCGACCTGTGGCTCGACAGCCTGCGGGCCGCCTTTCCCAAGCGCCTCTATGTCGAGCTGCAACGTCACGGCCTGCCCGCCGAGGCGGCCGTCGAGGCGGCGCTGCTTGAGCGCGCCTTTCGCCTCGACCTTCCGCTGCTGGCGACCAACGATGCCTTCTTTGCCACCGCCGAGCTCTATGAGGCACACGACGCGCTGCTCTGCATCGCCGGCGGCGTGACCCTGGCGGCGGAGGAGCGCCGGCGCCTGACAGCCGAGCACCGCTTCAAGAGCGCGGCGGAGATGCGGCGCCTCTTCGCCGACCTGCCGGAGGCCTGCGACAACACTTTGGTGGTGGCGCAACGCTGCAGCTACTTCCCGCAGAAGCGCGCACCGATCCTGCCGGCCTTCCCGACGGTCGAGGGACGCAGCGAGGCCGAGGAGCTGGCGGCGCAGTCGGCGGCTGGGCTGGAAGCCCGGCTGGAGAAGCTGGTCTTCCGGCCGGAGATGGACCCGGCGGCACGCGACGCCGCTGCCTTGCCCTATCGCGACCGCCTCGCCTTCGAGCTTGAAGTCATCGTGAAGATGGGCTTCCCCGGTTACTTCCTGATCGTCGCCGACTTCATCCAGTGGGCGAAAGGGCAGGGCATTCCGGTAGGACCGGGCCGTGGCTCGGGCGCCGGCTCGGTGGTGGCCTGGGCGCTAACCATCACCGACCTGGATCCGCTGCGCTGGGGCCTGCTGTTCGAGCGCTTCCTGAACCCCGAGCGCGTGTCGATGCCGGACTTCGACATCGACTTCTGCCAGGACCGCCGCGACGAGGTGATCCGCTACGTCCAGGCCAAGTACGGCGCCGACCGCGTGGCGCAGATCATCACCTTCGGCAAGCTGCAGGCGCGCGCCGTGCTGCGCGACGTCGGCCGGGTGCTGCAGATCCCCTATGGCTACGTCGACAAGCTCTGCAAGCTGGTGCCGAACAACCCGGCTAGCCCGGTCACTTTGCAGGAGGCCATCGCCGGCGAGCCGCAGCTGCAGGTCTATCGCGACAGCGACGAGACCATCGCCCGGCTGATGGACATGGCGCTGAAGCTGGAGGGGCTCTATCGCCACGCCTCGACCCACGCCGCTGGCGTGGTGATCGGCGACCGCTCGCTGGACGAGCTGATCCCGCTTTACCGCGACCCGCGCTCCGACATGCGGGTGACGCAGTTCTCGATGAAGTACGTCGAGGACGCTGGGCTGGTGAAGTTCGACTTCCTGGGCCTGAAGACCCTGACGGTGCTGGCCGAGGCCGAGCGGCAGATTCGCCGGCGCGAGCCTGGCTTCGACATGGCGCTGATCCCGCTGGACGACCGCCGCACCTACGAGATGCTGAGCCGGGCGGAAACCGTCGGCGTGTTCCAGCTGGAATCGTCGGGCATGCGCCAGGCGGTGCGCGACCTGAAGCCCGACCGGCTGGAGGACATCATCGCCCTGGTGGCGCTCTATCGCCCGGGCCCCATGGCCAACATCCCGGCCTACATCAACCGCAAGCACGGGCGCGAGAAGCCCGACTACCTCTATCCGACACTCGAAGGGATCCTGAAGGAGACCTTCGGCATCATGATCTACCAGGAGCAGGTCATGCAGATCGCCCAGGAGCTCTCGGGCTACAGCCTGGGTTCCGCCGACCTGCTGCGCCGCGCCATGGGCAAGAAGATCAAGAGCGAGATGGATGCGCAGAAGCGCAACTTCATCGACGGCGCCACGGCGCGCGGCGTGCCGGCCGGCAAGGCCGAGCAGATCTTCGACCAGGTGGAGAAGTTCGCCGGTTACGGCTTCAACAAGAGCCACGCCGCCGCCTATGCCCTGGTGGCCTATCAAACGGCCTACCTGAAGGCCAACCACCCGGTCGAGTTCATGGCCGCGTCCATGACCCTGGAACTGGGCAACACCGACAAGCTGAACGAGTTCAGGCAGGAGCTCGACCGTCTGGGCATCAGGCTGCTGCCACCCGACGTCAACGGCTCCTCAGCCGCCTTCACCGTGGCGGCGGTCAAGGGCGAGGACAGCGCCATCCGCTATGCCCTGGCGGCGCTGAAGGGCGTCGGCGCCGCCGCCATGCGTGCCCTGGTCGGCGAGCGCGAGAGCGGCGGCGCCTTCAAGTCGCTGGCCGACCTGGCCAACCGGGTCGATCCCAAGGCGGTGAACAAGCGCACCGTGGAGAGCCTGGCCGCCGCCGGCGCCTTCGACAGCCTGACGCCCAACCGCCGCCAGGTCTTCGAGGCCGCCGAGCTGATCGTTCGCCATGCCGCGGCGGCGGCGGAGAGCCGCACCTCCAACCAGGCCAGCCTGTTCGGCGGCGACCAGTCGGCAGCGCCCCGCCTGGCCCTGCCGCAGGCCGCCGACTGGAGCCCGCTGGAGAAGCTGCAGCACGAGTTCGACGCCGTCGGCTTCTACCTCTCGGCGCATCCGCTGGACGGCTATGGCCAAAGCCTGAAGCGCCTGGGCGTGGTCAAGGCGGCCGAGCTGCTGGCCATCGCCCGGATCGACCCGGGCCGGCGCAAGATCGCCGCCATCGTGATCGGCAAGCAGGAGCGCACCGCCAAGTCGGGCAACCGCTTCGCCTTCGTCCAGCTCTCCGACCAGACCGGCGCGCTGGAGGCCATCGTCTTCGCAGAGGTTCTGAGCAAATGCCGCGATCTGCTTGATTCCGGCCAACCTTTACTGGTCTCACTCGATGCCCGCGTGGAGGGTGACGAGCTCAAGCTCATGGCGCAGAACTTCGAGCCGCTGGAGGCCGCCGCCGCCCAGGCAGCCCAAGGCCTCAAGGTCTACGCCACCGACACCAGCCCGCTGGAAAGCCTGAAGAATGTGCTACAGCGCGAGGGCAGGGGGCGCGGCCGCGTCGCCGTGGTGCTCGACCTCGGCCCCGGCGAGGAACTGGAGTTCGAGCTGCCGGAGACCTACAAGCTGACCGCGGACGGCCGCAAGGCGATCAAAGGCTTGCCGGGGCTGGTTGTGCAGGACCTTTAGGTCGTCACGGGGCGGGCACGCCGGCCAGGCGGTACAAGTTGTCCAGGACCACCGGCGAAAGCTCGACGCCCTGCCGCGCCGCCGCGCGCCGCAGCGCTTGGCGGCGGGCACCGGGAAGTCGCAGGCCGGCGTCAAGGTAGCTGCCAGCCAGGGCCGCGATCCGCTCCGCGGTCAGCGCGCCACCGAAGCTGGCGGGATCGAGTGCCAGCAGGAACTGGCCGGTATCTGGTGGACCACCCTCGTTGCTGCTGAAGGCCCCGGCCATGGGGCTGAGGGTCGCGCCTGGCAGGGCGGCGGCCAGGATCTCCACCAGCAAGGCGATGTTCGCGCCCTTCTGCCCACCGCTAGGCAGCATTGAGCCCGCCAACCCAGCGGCCGGGTCGGTGGTGGGATGGCCGGCGCTATCCTGCGCCCAGCCTTCGGGCATCGCCTGGCCTGCCTCCAGGCGACGGCGGATCTCGGTCTTGGTCACCGCACTGCTGCTCTGGTCGACCACCAGCGGATCGCCACCGGGGATTGGCACGGCGAAAGCCAATGGATTGGTGCCAAAGAGGCGCACGCTGGAGCCCGGCGGCGCCACCGCCGCCGGTGAATTGGCGCAGGCGAAGGCGACCAGACCGGCCTGCGCCAGGGCTTCCACCGGGTGGCCAAGCGCCAGGGCGTTGGAGGAATGGCGGATTGCCACTGCGGCCACCCCAGCCTGGCGCGCGGTTTCGATGAGCAGCGGGATCGCAAGGTCCAATGCCGGCTGTGCGAAGCCGTTGCCGGCATCGAGCAGCAGGCCGGCGGGGCGGCGTTCCAGCAATTGCGGCTCGGCGTCGCCCCGGATCTTGCCGAGCGCCAGATGTTCGCAGAAGAGTGGCAGGTAGAAGAGGCCGCATACCGGCACGCCTTCGGCCTCTGCCCGGGCCAGGGCGCGCGCGACCGAGGTGGCGGCCGGCGGCCGGGCGCCAGCGCGCGCCAGCGCCTGTGCTGTCAGGCGCTCGATTTCCAATACCGCGATGGCTGTCATGGGCCCGCCCTGTCCGCTACGTCGCTGTAGTGGGCGTAATGCAGGGCCTAGCCGCCGGCAACTCGTATCCCGCCATGGCAAGCGCCAGGACCTTGCGTTTGGACCTGCTATCCCCTATATCCCGCCCGCTTGAAACCTCACGCGGGTTTCGTGGCTGCTGGCGGGAGACATCCCCAGCGGTCGCTCCGGTGCCGGGACCTCCTGGTGCAAAGACCCGCGGCGGACCAACCGGAAAAAGGAACGATTCCCATGGCGATCCCGCATTTCACTATGCGTCAGCTGCTCGAAGCTGGCGTGCACTTCGGCCACACCACCCGTCGGTGGAACCCCCGCATGGCGCCCTTCATCTTCGGCGAGCGCAACGGGGTGCACATCCTCGACCTTGAGCAGACCGTACCGCTGCTGCACCAGGCGCTGGTCGCCGCGCGCGGCGTGGTCGCCGGCGGTGGCCGCGTGCTCTTCGTCGGCACCAAGCGCCAGGCCAGCGAAAAGGTGGCCGAGGCCGCCGCGCGCTGCGGCCAGTACTACGTCAACCACCGCTGGCTCGGCGGCATGCTGACCAACTGGAAGACCATCAACCAGTCGATCAAGCGGCTGAAGGAGATCGATGGCAAGCTGACCGGCGAAGTCCAGGGCTTCACCAAGAAGGAGCAGCTCAACATGACCCGCGAGCGCGACAAGCTGGAGCGCGCGCTGGGCGGCATCAAGGAGATGGGCGGCCTGCCCGACCTGCTGGTGGTGATCGACACCAACAAGGAGCACCTGGCGATCGAGGAGGCCGGGCGCCTGAACATCCCGGTTATCGGCATCCTGGACTCCAACAGCGACCCCAAGGGCATCACCCACCCGGTGCCGGGCAATGACGACGCGGTGCGTGCCATCGGCATCTACTGCGACCTGCTGGCCGACGCCGTGCTGGATGGCATCACCGAAGAGATGGTGAAGTCCGGCGCCGACATCGGCGCGCAGGCTGAGGCCCCGGTCGAGGCGCTGCCGGTCGAGGAGCCCCCGGTTGCCGAGACCCCGGCTGCCGAAGCCCCCGCCGCGGAAGCCCCCGCCGCGGACGCCACGGTGCCCGCCGAGGCCTGAGCCGCGCGGGCGTCGCATTGACGCGCTGCCTGTGGATGGGCGCGGCGCTGCGGGACCTTTGGCCCCGGAGCGCCGCAGGCCTGTCATGGGCGGACGATACACCTACGAGATGAAAGGAAAGTGCCATGGCTGATATTTCCGCCGCGCTCGTCAAGGAGCTGCGTGAGATGACCGGCGCCGGCATGATGGACTGCAAGAAGGCGCTGACGGAGAACGCCGGCGAGATCGAGCAGGCCATCGACTGGCTGCGCAAGAAGGGGTTGGCTTCGGCCGCCAAGAAGTCCGGCCGCGTCGCCTCCGAGGGCCTGGTCGGCATCGCCGTCGAGGGTACCCGCGGCGCCGCCGTCGAGGTCAATTCCGAGACCGATTTCGTCGCCCGCAACGACAAGTTCCAGGGCCTAGTCTCGGCCGTTGCCGGCCTGGCGCTGGGCACCGGCGGCGACGTCGAGAAGCTGAAGGCCGCCGGCTATCCGGGTGCCGGCCACAGCGTCGCTGAGGAGCTGACCAAGTTGATCGCCACCATCGGCGAGAACATGGTGCTGCGCCGCACCGCCCAGCTGGCGGTTACGGACGGCGTGGTCGCTGCCTACATGCATAACCAGGCAGCGCCCGGCCTCGGCAAGATCAGCGTCCTGGTGGCGCTGGAGTCGAGCGGCGACAAGGCCAAGCTCGCCGCCTTCGGCAAGCAGCTGGCGATGCATATCGCCGCCGCCAACCCGCAGGCGCTGGAGCCCAAGGACGTCGACACCTCGGCACTGGATCGCGAGCGCGCGGTGCTGGCCGAGCAGGCCAAGGCCAGCGGCAAGGCGCCGGAGATCATCGCCAAGATGGTCGAGGGCCGCCTGCGCAAGTACTACGAGGAGGTCTGCCTGCTGGAGCAGATCTATGTCATCGACGGTGAGAGCCGCGTGAAGGCGGCGCTGGCCGCCGCCGGCAAGGACGCCGGCGCGCCGGTGACGATCGCCGGCTTCGTGCGCTTTCAGCTGGGCGAAGGCATCGACAAGAAGGAAGACGACTTCGCCGCGGAAGTCGCCGCCGCCGCGGGCGTCAAGGCCTAGACGCCTAACCGTCTGGACGGGACGATATTGCGGCCGCCTTGCGAGTCTCGCGTGGCGGCCGCAAACCTGTCATAAAGCGCGCCTAGGCAGGGGCTGCCGGGCGTTCCGACCGGCAGCCGGGGCCTCGATGCCCCGCCTGGTACAACAGCAGCCGCTGCCCCCCGCCGACCTTTCCCGGCCGGCGGTGAGACGGTGCGAACGGCAAGGCGAGGTCGAGGACGACATGGGGGATAAGCCGGCATACCAGCGGGTCCTGCTGAAGATTTCCGGCGAGGCCCTGATGGGCGACCGCGACTATGGCCTGGACCGCCCCACCCTGGAGCGTATCGCCGACGAGGTGCGTGACGTCCACGCGCTGGGCGTCGAGGTCTGCCTGGTGGTCGGTGGCGGCAACATCTTTCGTGGCATCCAGGGCGCGGCGCAGGGGCTGGACCGCGCCACTGCCGACTACATCGGCATGCTGGCGACGGTGATGAACTCGCTGTCGCTGCAGAACGCGCTGGAGCGCATTGGCGTACCGACGCGGGTGCAGTCGGCGCTGCCCATTACCACGGTGGCCGAGCCCTATATCCGCCGGCGCGCCGTGCGGCACATGGAAAAGGGGCGGGTGGTGATCTTCGCCGCCGGCACCGGCAACCCCTTCTTCACCACCGACACCGCGGCGGCGCTGCGGGCGACGGAGATGGGCTGCGACCTGATCCTCAAGGGCACCAAGGTCGACGGCGTCTACGATGCCGATCCGGTCAAGGTGCCGGGCGCCAAGCGCTATGACCGCCTGACCTATCTCGACGTGCTGGCGCGCGACCTCGGGGTTATGGACGCGGCCGCCATTTCACTGGCGCGCGAGAACCAGATTCCCATACTTGTCTTCTCGATCTACGAAGCCGGGGCCTTCGCCCGGGTGCTGAAAGGCGAGGGGCGTTTCACCCTGGTGACCGACAAGGAGTAAAAGGAGTAGCGGCGATGGCAGATCCCGACCTGAGCGACCAGCAAAAGCGCATGGACCAGACGCTGGAGGTGCTGAAGAAGGAGCTTGGCGGCCTGCGGACCGGTCGCGCCTCGATCCACCTGCTGGACCCCATCTCCGTGGACGCCTATGGCGCGCAGATGCCGTTGAATCAGGTCAGCTCCATCTCGGTGCCCGAGCCGCGAATGATCACGGTGCAGATCTGGGACCGCGGCCTGGTCTCAGCGGTCGACAAGGCGATTCGCGACTCTGGCCTGGGCATCAATCCGGTGGTGGCCGGGCAGCTGCTGCGCATTCCCATTCCGCCGCTGTCGAGCGAGCGCCGCACCGAGCTAACAAAGGTAGCGCACAAGTACGCCGAGCATGCCCGGGTCGCCGTGCGCAACGTGCGCCGCGACGGCATGGAGCTGCTGAAGAAGATGGAGAAGGACGGCGAGATGTCGGAGGACGAGCATCGCCTCTGGGCCGACGAGATCCAGGAGCTGACCGATCGCCACATCAAGATGGTCGACGAGCTGCTGGCGCAGAAAGACGTCGAGATCATGCAGGTCTGACACGCATCATGCCCGGTTTTGCCGCGTCGCTGCCGCCCGCCCACGTCGCCATCATCATGGATGGCAATGGCCGTTGGGCGACGCGCCGGGGCCTGCCACGCGCGGCCGGGCACAAGCAGGGCGCCGAGGCGGCGCGCAAGGCGGTCGAAGCCGCCTGCGACCTGGGCATCCGCCACCTGACGCTGTTCAGCTTTTCGTCGGAGAATTGGAAGCGGCCGCAGACCGAGGTGCTGGACCTCATGGGGCTGCTGCGCCGCTACCTGAAGAGCGAGATCGCCCAGCTGCACAAGAATGGCGTGCGGCTGTCGGTGATCGGCGAGCGTGACCGCCTGCCTCGCGACATCCAGGAGCTGGTGGAGGAGGCCGAAGCGCAGACCCGCGCCAACGTCCGGCTGCACCTGATGATGGCGCTGTCCTATGGCGGCCGGCAGGAGATCCTCAACGCGGCGCGGCGGCTGGCCGCCGAGGCGGCGGCCGGACGGCTGGATCCAGCGACGATCGACGAGCGGCTGTTCGAGCGGCAGCTCTTCACCGCCGGCATTCCCGACCCCGACCTGGTGATCCGCACCTCGGGCGAGCAGCGCATCTCCAACTTCCTGCTGTGGCAGAGCGCCTATAGCGAGCTGGTGTTCGTCGACAAGCTCTGGCCGGACTTCGGCAAAGAAGACCTGGCGGCCGCGGTGGCGGAATTCATGCAGCGTGATCGCCGCTATGGCGCCACAGCCTCTTCTGGATAAGGCACTGCTCAAGCGCGTCGTGTCGGCGCTGGTGATGATTCCACCGGTGCTGGCCGCGGTGTGGTTCGGCGCGCCCTGGAGCGACCTGCTGGTGGCCCTGGCGACCGCGGTGCTGGCCAGCGAGTGGGCCATGCTGTCGAGCGGCCGCCTGGCCACGCCGGCCTCGCTGCTGTTCGTCGCCGGCCTGGTCGCCGCCACGGTGCTGGGCGGCTGCGACCTGTGGACCTGGACCCTGCTGCCGCTCGGCTTGACCGCGCTGGGTTGCCTGCTGCTGGCGCCGCGCCCGACGGCCGCTTGGTACCCGCTGGGCCTGCTCTACCTGGCGCCGCCGATCCTGGCCTTCCTGGCGCTGCGCCACCGGTTGGACGGGCTCGCGGTGATCTGCTGGCTGCTGGCAGTGGTCTGGGCGGTGGATATCTTCGCCTATGTGGTCGGCAAGACGGTGGGCGGTCCGAAGCTCTGGCCCGCGGTCAGCCCGAAGAAGACCTGGTCGGGCCTGCTGGGCGCTGTCGCCGCCGCGGCCCTGGTCGGCGCCGCCGGCGGCTGGTGGCTCGATGGCTGGCCGGTCTGGCTGCTGGCCGTGGCAGGGGCCCTTCTTGCCCTGGTGGCGCAAGGCGGCGACCTGCTGGAAAGCGCGGTCAAGCGACACTTCGGCGCCAAAGACGCCGGTCACCTGATTCCCGGGCACGGCGGGCTGCTCGACCGGGTGGACGGGCTGCTGGCGGCTTCCCTGGCCCTCGCCATCGCGCTATGGCTAGCGCAACACTGAGGACCGCCCAGATGGACAAGCCCAACCTGCTGACCGCCGCGCAGGCTCCCAAGACCTTGAATCCACTGCCGGCCGCCGGGCAGCGACGGATCACCATCCTGGGCTCGACCGGCTCGGTCGGGCAGTCGACGCTCGACCTGGTGTTGCGCCAGCGCGAGGCCTTTTCACTGGTCGCGCTGACCGCCGGCACCCGGGTCAAGGCGCTGGTGGAGCAGGCCCGCCTGCTGCGCCCCGACGTCGCGGTCATTGCCGACGAGCGCCTCTACGAGGACTTGAAGCAGGGCCTGGCAGGCAGCGGAGTCGAGGCCGCGGCCGGTGCCCAGGCTGTGGCGGATGCCGCGGCGCGACCGGCTGACTGGACCATGTCGGCCATCGTCGGCGCCGCCGGGCTGGAGCCGACCCTGGCGGCCATCCGCCGCGGCGGCCTGGTGGCCTTCGCCAACAAAGAGACCCTGGTCTGCGGTGGCCGGCTGGTGCTGGAAGAGGTCGCCCGGCATGGCGCCCGCCTGCTGCCAGTCGACAGCGAGCACAACGCCATCTTCCAGGTGCTCGACAGCGAGCGGCCGGAAGGCGTGTCGAAGATCATCCTCACCGCCTCCGGCGGCCCCTTCCGCCAGCTCACGCGGCAGGAGATGTCGGGCAAGACACCGGAACAGGCGGTGGCGCATCCCAACTGGGACATGGGCGCCAAGATCTCGGTCGACAGCGCCACCATGATGAACAAGTGCCTGGAGGTGATCGAGGCGCACTACCTCTTCGGCCTGCCGTCGGAGCGGATCGAGGTGCTGGTGCACCCGCAGTCGGTGATCCACTCCATGGTGGCCTACCTGGATGGCTCGGTGCTGGCACAGCTCGGCACGCCCGACATGCGCACGCCGATCGCCCATACCCTGGCCTGGCCGGCCCGCATGCCGGCGCCGGTGGCGGAACTCGACTTCGTGAAGATCGGCCAGCTTACCTTCGAGCCACCGGACCTGGAGCGCTTCCCATCGCTGCGCCTGGCGCGCGAGGTGCTGGCTGCCGGCGGCAAGGCGCCGCTGGTGCTGAATGCTGCCAACGAGGTGGCGGTGGCCGCCTTCCTGGCGCGTCGCATCGGCTTCCTGGACATCGCTGCCATCGTCGAGGCCGTGTTGGGCGAGGAGCCGCTGGGGCCGGCCAATGACCTGGACGAGGTGCTGGCGGCCGATCAGGCGGCGCGGCGCGCGGCGGAGCGACGGGTGGTCGCAGGTCGCGCCTGAGCCACGGTTTCCTGGCCACGCGGGCCCATACTAGCCACAAGCAGTCCGCGCCGCCGCCATCGGTCGCCCGGGCCGGGAAGGGATCTGTTTCGTGATCGACTGGCTGACGCACAAGGCGGAATACATCCTCCCCTTCCTGGTGGTGCTGACCATTCTCGTCTTCGTGCACGAGCTGGGGCACTACTGGATCGCCCGCCGCAAGGGCGTGAAGGTGGAGATCTTCTCCATCGGCTTCGGTCCCGAACTGGTCGGCTGGACGGCGAAGTCCGGCACACGCTGGAAGATCAGCCTGCTGCCGCTGGGCGGCTACGTGAAGATGTTCGGCGACATGGACGCCAGCAGCCGGCCGGACGACGAGAAGTTTGCCGCCATGACGGCCGAGGAGCGCTCGGTCGCCTTCCCGATGAAGCCACTGGGCGCCCGCGCCTGGATCGTCGCCGGCGGGCCGCTGGCCAATTTCCTCTTCGCCTTCCTGCTGCTCTGCGGCCTTTTCATCTTCGACGGCCAGACCCGCACCCCGGCGGTCATCACCGGCGTGGTCGAGGGCAGCGCCGCAGCCGAGGCCGGACTGCTACCGGGCGACCGCATCGTCAGCGTCAACGGCCAGCAGATCGTCCGCTTCGAGGAGCTGCAGCGCTTCATCCAGCTGAACCTCGAGCAGCCGATCGAGATGGTGGTGGAGCGCGACGGCCAGTCGGTGCCGCTGACCGCGCAGCCGAAGATTGTCGAGATCGACGACGCCGGTGGCTGCCCGATGAAGATAGCCCGACTCGGCGTCTCGGCGGAGGGCGCGGAACTGGTGGAATTCGGTCCACTGGAAGCCATCGGCGTGGCGGCCAGCGAGACCTGGGGCATCGCGCGCGACACCCTGGCCGGCATCTGGCAGATCATCACCGGCGAGCGCAGCACCGACGAACTGGGCGGACCGGTGCGCATTGCCGAGATCTCCGGTCAGGTCGCTAAATTCGGTTTGGTTTCAATAATTTGGTTCATGGCGGTGATTTCCGTGAACCTCGGGCTGATCAATCTCTTCCCGATTCCCGTGCTCGATGGTGGGCATCTGCTGTTCTATGCGATCGAGGGCGCGCGTGGCCGACCGCTCGGCGCGCGGGCCCAAGATTACGGTTTCAAGATCGGCATCGCTCTGGTATTGAGCTTGATGATATTCGCTACGATCAATGACTTAGTACGTATTGGCAGCTGCGCGGCGTGAGTGTCGTTCGGCTGTCGGGCGAGGGGTGAAACTGGTGCCGAAGATGCGGGAAAATCGTCGGCAACAGGGTCGAGGGGACGGCAGAGAAGGGGGAGTAGTGAGCGTGGTTAGGCGCGTCCGGGCCCTCGTCGCGGTCCTTGCTCTGTTGATCGCTGGTGTCCTCTCCACCGGCCTGTCGCTGACCGGCCCCGCCGCGGCGCAGTCGCTGCTGGCGGGCGGCAACATCTCCGAGATCCGCATCGAGGGTTCGCAGCGCATCGAGCCGCAGACGACCTTGACCTATCTTGGCCTGCAGCCGGGCGACCCCTTCGACCCGGTCCGCCTCGACAAGTCGCTGCAAGCACTCTTCGCCACCGGCCTCTTCGCCGACGCCGTGCTGAAGCGCGAAGGCAATGTGCTGGTGGTGACGGTTGTGGAGAACCCGATTCTCAACCAGGTAGTCTTCGAGGGCAACGAGCGCCTGGACGACGACACGCTGCAGGCGGAGATCCAATCGCGGCCGCGCGTGGTCTACACCCGCACCCGCGTGCAGTCCGATGCGCAGCGCATCCTCGAACTTTATCGCCGCTCCGGCCGCTACGCGGCGACCGTCGAGCCGAAGATCATCGAGCTGCCGCAGAACCGCGTCGACCTGGTGTTCGAGATCGACGAGGGCGAATCGAGCGGCATCAAGTCGATCAACTTCATCGGTAACCGGGCCTTCTCCGACGGTACGCTGCGGGGCGAGATCACCACCGCGGAGTCCGCCTTCTGGCGCATCCTGTCGAGCACCGATACCTACGACCCCGACCGCCTGAACTTCGACCGCGAACTGCTGCGGCGCTTCTATCTGTCGGAGGGCTATGCCGACTTCCGGGTGCAATCGGTAGTCGCCGAGCTGTCGACCGACCGCGAGGGCTTCATCATCACCTTCACGGTCGATGAAGGCGAGCAGTACACCTTCGGCAAGATCGACGTCGTGTCGTCGCTGAAGAATCTCGATCCCACGACGCTGCAGGACAAGGTCACCACGATCGAGGGCGACACCTATGACGCCTCCGCGGTGGAGGCCACGGTGGCGAACCTGACCGAGACGGTCGGCAACCTGGGTTACGCCTTCGTCGATATCAGTCCCAAGGTCGACCGCGACCCGACCAACCGCCTCGTCGGCATCACCTACGAGATCAACGAGGGCCCGAAGGTATATGTCGAGCGCATCGACATCGAGGGTAACGTGCGTACGCTGGACGAGGTGATCCGGCGCGAGTTCCGGCTGGTCGAGGGCGACGCCTTCAACGCCACCAAGTTGCGCCGCTCGCGCCAGCGCATCCAGAACCTCGGCTACTTCCGCACCGTGCAGGTCGATAACGTGCAGGGCAGCCAGCCGGACAAGACCATCGTCAAGGTCACGGTCGAGGAGCAGTCGACCGGCGACTTCACTTTCGGCGCCGGCTTCTCCACCGATTCAGGCCCCTTGGGCAACATCGGTGTGCGCGAGCGCAACCTGCTGGGCCGCGGCCAGGACCTGCGGTTGAACTTCACGCTGTCGGGCGTGTCGTCGCAGATCGATCTCTCCTTTACCGAGCCCTATTTCCTCGGCAAGAATCTGTCGGCCGGCTTCGACCTCTATCGCACAACGCGCACGCAAACGACATCGGACTTCAAGGAAGAGCGCATCGGCTTCGGTCTGCGCGCTGGCTTCTCCTGGGACGAGAGCCTTCGCCAGGTCGTCCGTTACGTGCTGGAACGTAAGACCATCACCGAGGTCGACAGCAACGCCTCGGCGGTGATCGCCGACGACGAGGGCACTCGCATCAAGTCGGCGCTGGGCCAGACGCTGACCTATGACTCCCGCGACAGTCGCTTCGATCCGACCAGCGGCTTCATCATCAACCTGGACAACGAATTCGCCGGTCTTGGCGGCGACTCCTACTTCGTCAAGTCGACACTGGGCGGGGCCTACTACATCCCGGTGCTCGAGCAGGTGACCTTGAAGTTCGGCGGCGAGATTGGCGCGATCTACTCGATCACTGATACCCGCGTGTCGGATCGCTTCTTCATTGGCGGACCCAGCCTGCGCGGCTTCGCGGTGGGCGGCGTCGGCGCCCGTGACACTGGGACCAACGATGCCTTGGGCGCCAAGTACTACTACACCGGCACGGCGGAGCTGGTGTTCCCGCTGGGGCTACCGGACGAATTCGCCATCCGCGGGCGAATCTTCACCGATATCGGCGCCGCCTGGGGCATTGACGGTGAATCGAACTTCTCCACGGTCGCGGACTCGCGTGCCTTGCGCGCGTCAGTCGGCGCAGGCGTTTCCTGGGACTCGCCCTTCGGACCGATCCAGGTCGATCTAGGCTATGCCCTGCTGAAGGAGGACTTTGACGAGACCGAGGTGTTCCGCTTTAGCTTCGGCACCAAGTTCTGACGCCGACGGTCGGCAGCACATGGTGCGCGCGGTCCTGGCCGGCATCCTGGCCCTGTTGCTGGGATTGGCGCCGCTAGCGTCCGCGCGCGCGCAAGACAGTGGCAGCACTCCGACAGCGGGATCCGACGGTAGCGTTGTCATCATCGTGATCGACCTGCAACGCATCCTGCGCGAGGCGCAGGCGGTGCAGGCGCTACAGCGCCAGGTGGGCACCGCGCGCGAGGCCTTCCAGGCCGAAATCCGGCAGAGCGAGGAAACCCTGCGGCAGCGTGACCAGGAGCTGGCGCGCGATCGGCCCAACCTGCCGCCGGAGGTCTATGCCGAGCGCCGGCAAAAGCTGGCCGAGGAGCTGACCACCCTGCAGCAGACCGTGCAGGAACGGCGCAAGCAGCTGGATCAGGCCATGACCGAGGGAATGCGGCAGGTGCAGGGTGCCTTGCTGCCCATCGTGCAGTCCTTGGCCGAGCAGCAGCACGCCGACATGGTGCTGTCCAAGACCTCCGTCGTCCTCGTCCGACCCGAACTCGAGATCACCGATGCGGCGCTGGAGCGGCTCGACGCCGCCCTGCCGGCCGTGACGGTGATGCCGTCGAACTGAAGCGGGGCTAGGTGCATGGCCGATCCCAAGTTCTTCCACCGCGCCGGCCCCTTCCGTCTGGGCCAGCTGGCTGACGTCGCCAAGGCCGAGCTGTCGCAGGGCGCCGATCCGGACCGCCTGATCCACGATATCGCGCCCCTGGACACCGCCGACGAACAGCAGATCTCCTTCCTCGACAACAAGCGCTATCTGCCGAAGCTGAAGACCAGCCGCGCCGCGGCCTGCATGGTCGAGCCACCCTACGCCGACCGGGCACCGCCGGGCATGGCCCTGCTGCTGACCCGCAAGCCCTATCGCGGCTATGCCCTGGTGGCCCAGATGTTCTATCCCCGTCCGGCGGTCGAGGCCGGCATCCACCCGACCGCGGTCATCCATCCGAGCGCACAGGTTTCCGACAGCGCCGAGATCGGTCCCTACGTGGTGATCGAGGCCGCGGCGGATATAGGTGCGCGCTGTCGCATCGGTCCGCACACGGTGATCGGCCGGGGCGTGTCGGTCGGCGACAACACGGTGATCGGCCCGCACGTCAGCCTGGAATACTGCCTGATCGGCCAGCGCTGCCAGATCCACGCCGGGGTGCGGATCGGCACCCGGGGCTTTGGCTTCACGCTTGATCCGGAAGGTTTTCTCGATGTGCCGCAGGTCGGCCGGGTTCTGGTCGCCGACGGCGTGGAGATCGGTGCCAACAGCACCATCGACCGCGGCGCGGCACCGGACACCATGATCGGCGACGGCACGAGGATTGATAATCTGGTTCAGCTGGGGCACAACGTCCAGGTGGGCCGGAACTGTATCCTGATCGCCCAGTGCGGCATCGCGGGCAGTACCCGGCTCCTCGACTACGTGACAGTGGCCGCCCAGGCGGGCATCGCCGGCCATCTGACCTTGGAGACGGGCGCCAAGGTGGCGGCGAAATCCGGTGTCATGCGCGACGTGAAGGCGGGCGAGACCGTCGGCGGTATTCCAGCCATACCGCTGCGCGATTTCTTCCGCCTCGTCGTCTCGTGGCAGCGTCAGTTGCAGGAAAAGAGCGATCGGGATGAGTGACGCAGAGATCAAGAGCCAGCCGGCCCCCGCCAAGCAGGCCCTGGGGACCTTGGACATCAACGACATCATGGCGCGGATTCCGCACCGCTATCCCTTCCTGCTGATCGACAAGGTGATCGACATCGTCGATGGGGAAAGCGGCATCGGCATCAAGAACGTCACCATCAACGAGCCCTTTTTCCAGGGCCATTTCCCGCAACGCCCGGTGATGCCTGGTGTGTTGATCATCGAGGCCATGGCGCAGACCGCCGGCGTGCTGGTGGTCAACTCGATGAAGGACCCGACGGCCAACAAGATCGTCTACTTCATGACCATCGACAACGCCCGCTTCCGCCGCCCGGTGCACCCCGGCGACCGGCTGGAAATCCACGTCAAGAAGCAACGCAACCGCGGCCCGGTCTGGAAGTTCGCCGGCGAGGCGAAGGTCGATGGCCTGGTGGTTGCCGAGGCTGTCTATTCGGCGATGGTCGTCGAGGCGTGATGTCTGCGATCCACCCGACCGCGATCGTGGCCGCGGGCGCCAAGCTGGGGGCTGGCGTCAAGATCGGCCCCTTTTCGGTTGTCGGCGACCAGGTCGAGCTGGGCGACGGGGTCGTGCTGCACAACAACGTCACCATCGCCGGGCGCACCACGATCGGCGCGCGCTGCGAGGTCTTTCCCTTTGCCTGCCTGGGCCATAAGCCGCAGGACCTGAAGTTCAAGGGCGAGCCCTCGGAGCTGGTGGTCGGGACCGACACGCAGATCCGCGAGTACGTCACCATGCACCCGGGCACCACCCATGGCGGCATGCTGACCAGCGTGGGCAGCCACTGTCTGCTGATGGTCGCATCGCACGTCGCGCACGATTGCCGCGTCGGCGACCATGTGATCATGGCAAATCAGGCCTCGCTGGCCGGCCACGTGACGGTCGGCGACCGCGCGATCCTAGGGGGACTGGCGGCGGTGCTGCAGTTCACCCGCATCGGCCATCACGCCATGATCGGCGGCGTATCGGCGATCCGCCAGGACGTCATCCCCTTTGGCCTGGCGGTCGGCGCGTCCGCCACTCTTGGCGGCCTCAACCTGGTGGGGTTGAAGCGTGCCGAGGTGCCGCGCGAACAGATCCTGGGCCTGCAACAGGCCTATCAGCAGCTGTTCCAGCAGCAGGAAGCGACGCTGCTGGAGCGCGCCGGCCGGATCGAGGCGCAGGCGCTCGACAACCCCCTGATCCGCGAGCTGGTGGATTTCGTGCGGGCGGATTCGGCGCACGGCATCATGCAGCCGCGCGGAAATGACTAGCCGGCGGACATGACCAGCCGACTGGCCCTGTTCGCCGGTGCCGGCGACCTGCCGCGGCTGCTGATCGACGCCGCCCGGCAGGAGGGGCGTGAGGTCTTCGTCGTTGGCTTCCACGATCAGACCGATGCGGAAACGCTGGCCGCCGCGCCCTCCATGCACGTGGGCATGGGGTCGATTGGCGCCATCATCTCGCGCCTGCGCAGCGAGGGTATCAGCGAAATTGTCATGGCGGGTCGCATCCGGCGACCCAGCTGGCGCGAACTGAAGCCCGACTGGCAGGCCGCCCGCTTCATCGCCAAGGTCGGCATGAAGGCGCTGGGCGACGACGGCCTGCTGCGCGCCGTGGTCAAGGCTTTCGAGGACGAGGGCTTCCGCATCATCGGGCCGGATGATGTGTTGTCCAGTTTGCTGGCGCCGGTCGGCATCATGGGTGCGCACCGCCCCGACGCGCAGGCCGAAACCGACATCGCCCGCGGCATCGAGGTGGCGTTGGCGCTCGGCCAGGTCGACGTCGGGCAGGCGGTGGTGGTGCAGCAGGGCCTGGTGCTGGGCGTCGAGGCCATCGAGGGTACCGACCAGCTGCTGGCCCGGGTCGGCCCGCTGCATCGCGCTGGACCGGGCGGCGTGCTGGTGAAGCTGAGGAAGCCGCAGCAGGATCGTCGCTCGGACCTGCCGACCATCGGCCTGACCACGGTCCACCGCGCCCGGGAAGCCGGGCTGCGCGGCATTGCCGTCCACGCCGGCGGTAGCCTCGTTCTCGATCGCACGAAATTGGTGGAAGAGGCGGACAAGGCTGGTCTTTTCGTGACCGGCCTGGCGTTGCCGACGTGACGCCGTCGGGCCCGCTGGTCTATCTCATTGCCGGCGAGCCCTCGGGCGACCTGCTGGGTGCACGGCTGATGGCGGCGCTGAAGGCGGAGACCGGTGGCCAGGTGCGCTTCGCCGGCCTCGGCGGCCCGCTGATGCAGGCCGAGGGGTTGGACAGCCTGTTCGACACCGCCGAACTGGCGGTCATGGGCATCGTCGAGGTGATCAGCGAGATCCCGCGCATCCTGCGCCGCATTCGCCAGACCACGGCCGCCGCGCTGGCCGCCCGGCCCGACGTCTTCGTCTCCATCGACTCGCCTTCCTTCTCGCTGGAGGTGAGCCAGCGCTTGAAGGGTCGGGGCTTTCCGCTGGTGCACTACGTCGCGCCCTCGGTCTGGGCCTGGAAGGCCTGGCGCGCCAAGCATGTCGCCAAGTTCCTCGACCACCTGATGACGCTGCTGCCCTTCGAGCCGCCCTTTTTCGAGAAGCACGGCCTGGCGGCGACCTTTGTCGGTCACCCGGCGGTCGAGGCGGCGGCTCTGCCGACCGACCCGGCCGGGCTGCGCGCACGCCTGGGCCTGGAGCCCGGGCAGCCGCTGCTGGCGGTGCTGCCGGGCAGTCGTCGCTCCGAAGTACGCCGCCTGGCGCCGATCTTCGGCCAGACCTTGGGATTGCTGCGGCAGAGCCATCCCGGGCTGACGGCGATCGTGCCGACCGTGCCCAACGTCGCCGCGCAGGTGCGGGCGGCGGTGGCTGATTGGCCGGTGCCGGCCACCGTGGTGGAAGGGCAGATGGCGAAGTACGACGCCTTCGCCGCCGCCGACGCCGCTATCGCCGCCTCCGGTACCGTCGGGCTGGAACTCGCGGTCGCCGGTCTGCCGGCGGTCATGGCTTACCGGGTCAGCGGCCTGTCCGCCTGGATCGCCCGCCGGGCGCTGAAGATCCGCTGGGTATCGATCGCCAGCCTGGTGCTGGACCGCCTGGTGCAGCCGGAATGCATCCAGCAGGACTGCCAGCCGGCGACCATCGCGCGCACTGTCGGCCCGTTGATGAGCGACACGCCCGAGCGCCGTCGCGTAGTGGCGGAGGGACAGGCCGCCGCCCGGCTGCTGGGCCAGGATGGCGAGGCGCCGAGCCGCCGCGCCGCGCAGCTGGTGCTGTCGATGATCCGCCCTGGCACGCCGGCCCTGCCATCCCCATAGTTAGCGAAACCCGCGAGGAGGGACCGATGGACGGCAATCAGGCAGCCAGCGACAGCAAGGCCCAAGCAGCGCCCAAGATGCGTTTCCTGCACACCATGATCCGCGTACTGGACCTGGAGAAGTCGCTCGACTTCTACACCCGCCAGCTCGGCATGCGGCTGCTGTGGAAGAAGGACTACCCCGGCGGCGAGTTCACCCTCGCCTTCGTCGGCTATGGCGAGGAGAGCGAGGGCACGGTGATCGAGCTGACCTACAACTGGCCGCAGAAGGAGCCCTACACCATGGGCGATTCCTGGGGCCACCTGGCGATCGGCGTCGAGGACATCTATGGCCTCTGCGAGCGCCTGGCGGCCGAGGGCGTGAAGGTGCCGCGCCCACCAGGCCCGATGAAGCATGGCGGCAGCGTCATCGCCTTCGTCGAGGACCCCGACGGTCACAAGATCGAGCTTATCCAGGAAAGCTCGCGCACCGTCCGCTAGCACAGATCTCATCCCGGTGGCGGCGCCACCGGGATGACGGATCCAGTTACTTGCGGATGCTCATCGGGACGAATTCGCGTGCGGTCTCGCCATCGTAGATCTGCCGCGGGCGGCTGATGCGCTGGTCGGGATCCTCGATCATCTCCTTCCACTGCGCGATCCAGCCTACGGTGCGGGCCAGCGCGAAGAGGCTGGTGAACATCGAGGTGGGGAATCCCATGGCGCGCAGGATGATGCCGGAATAGAAGTCGACGTTGGGATAGAGCTTGCGCTCGACGAAGTACTCGTCCTCCAGCGCGATCTTTTCCAGCTCCATCGCCAGCTCGAGCAGCGGGTCGTTGACGCCAAGCTCGCCCAGCACCTCGTCGCAGGACTTCTTCATCACTTTGGCGCGCGGGTCGTAGTTCTTGTAGACGCGGTGACCGAAGCCCATCAGGCGGAAGGGATCGTCCTTGTCCTTGGCGCGCTTGATGAACTCGGGGATGCGGTCCTTGTGGCCGATCTCGCCCAGCATCTTCAGCACCGCCTCGTTGGCGCCGCCGTGCGCCGGGCCCCAAAGCGAGGCGATGCCAGCGGCGATGCAGGCGAAGGGATTGGCGCCCGAGGAACCAGCGTTGCGCACCGTGGAAGTCGAGGCGTTCTGCTCGTGGTCGGCGTGCAGGATGAAGATGCGGTCCATGGCGCGCGCCAGCACCGGGTTGACCCGGTAGTCCTCTGCCGGCACGGCGAAGGTCATGTTCAGGAAGTTCTCGGCATAGGTCAGGTCGTTCTTCGGGTACATGAAGGGCTGGCCGACCGAGTACTTGTAGGCCCAGGCGGCGATCGTCGGCATCTTCGCGATCAGCCGGTGCGAAGCGATCATCCGCTGCTGCGGATCCCGAATGTCGGTGGAGTCGTGATAGAAGGCCGACAGCGCGCCGACCACGCCCACCATCACCGCCATGGGGTGCGCGTCGCGACGGAAGCCGCGGTAGAAGTAGGCGATCTGCTCGTGCAGCATCGTGTGATAGGTGATGGCGCGCTCGAACTCGGCCTTCTCCTTGGCGTCCGGCAGCTCGCCTTCGAGCAGCAGGTAGCAGACCTCCATGAAGTCGCTGTGCTCCGCCAGGTCCTCGATCTTGTAGCCGCGGTGCAGCAGGATGCCTTCGTCGCCGTCGATGTAGGTGATCTTCGAGGTGCAGGAGGCGGTCGAGCCGAAGCCAGGGTCGTAGGTGAAGAGCCCGGTTTCAGCGTAGAGCTTGCGCACGTCCAGCGCCTGCGGGCCGATGGTGCCGTGCAGTTTCGGCAGCTCCCAGCGCTGGCCGTTCTCGTTGTCGATGAGCGTCAGCGTCGCCTTGCTCGCGGGGGCCTTGTCGGCGGGCTTGTCCATGTTCCCGGGCTCCTTGTTCTTCGTGCTTATGGCCTATCTAGTGTGCGCCGCAGCATAGTGACTCGCCAAGCCCCGCGCAATCGAGCCGGCGCTACGATGGGATGTCAGTGGCGAGACTCTCGGCCAGGCGGGCGAGGCTTTCATCACGCCCCAGAATCTCCATCACCTCGAAGATCGGCGGCGACACCTTGGTTCCCGTGATGGCGGCGCGCAGCGGCTGCGCCACCTGGCCCAGCTTGACCGCCGGCACGGCGGTTTCGGCATAGCCGCGCACCGCAGACTCCAAGGCCGCCTGGTTCCAGTCACCAAGCTGCCGCAGCAGCGGCGCCAGCGCGGCGAGGTGCGCGCGGCCGGCGCCAGCCAGCAGCTTGCCGGCTTCGGCGTCGGGCCGGATCGGCCGCTCGGTGACATAGACCTGCGCTGCCTCGGTTAACTCGACCAGCGTCTTGGCGCGGACCTTGAGGCTCGCCATGCCCTGCGCCAGACGGATCGCCGCGGCCTCGGTGACCGGATGGCCCAGGAGCTGTTCCAGCCGCGGCACAATCAGCGCGACCAGCGTGGCGTCGGCCGCCTCGCGCAGATAGTGCGCGTTGACGCTGCCCAGCTTGGCGAAGTCCAAGCGTGCCGGGTTGCGGCCGACATTGACGATGTCGAACCACTCGATGGCCTTGGCATCGGAGATCACCTCGGCGTCGCCATGCCCCCAGCCCAGCCGCAGCAGGTAGTTGCGCAGCGCCTCGGGCAGGTAGCCCATGTCGCGGTAGGCCTCGATCCCGAGCGCGCCGTGGCGCTTCGACAGCTTGGCGCCGTCGGGGCCGTGGATCAGTGGAATGTGGGCGAAGACCGGCACGCTCCAGTCGCTGGCCTGGTAGAGCTGGCGCTGGCGAAAGGCGTTGGTCAGGTGGTCGTCGCCGCGGATCACGTGGGTGACGCCCATGTCGTGATCGTCGACCACGACGGAGAGCATGTAGGTCGGCGTGCCGTCGGAGCGCAGCAGCACCATGTCGTCGAGCTGCTCGTTGGCCACCCGCACCTCGCCCTGCACCAGGTCGTCGATCACCTGTTCGCCGGTCTGCGGTGCCTTGAAGCGTACCACCGGCTTGACGCCGGCCGGCGCCTCGCTGGGGTCGCGGTCGCGCCAGGTGCCGTCGTAGCGCGGCGGCCGGCCCTCGGCCTTGGCCTTCTCGCGCATCGCCGTCAGCTCTTCGGGCGAGCTGTAGCAGTGATAGGCCTTGCCCTCAGCCAGCAGGCCCAGCGCAACTTCGGCATGGCGCTGGGCGCGGGCAAACTGAAAGGTGATCTCGCCATCCCAGCCGAGGCCCAGCCAGCGCAGGCCGTCGATGATCGCCTCGATGGCGGCGGGGGTGGAGCGGGCGCGGTCGGTGTCCTCGATGCGCAGCAGGAACTGGCCGCCGCAATGCCGGGCGAAGAGGTAGTTGAACAGCGCCGTGCGCGCCCCGCCGATGTGCAGGTAGCCGGTGGGCGAGGGGGCGAAGCGGGTGACGACGGAACTGCTCGGCATGGCTCTTCCAATCAGGACTGCGGGCGATCCCCTAGCACGGCGCGGCCGGCCAAGGCCACTTCCACGCGCGAGCCGGCGCCCCCTATGCTGCGCCAGACCCAGACGAGGTGCAGCGTGACCCTGAGCGACCGCATGGCTGTCCATCCGCAGGACCGCCTGGAAGAGCTGTTGAACCGGCCGGTGGCGGCGACGCACGAGGCCTTGGCGGTGTTGCTGGATGTGCTACAGCGCCTTGGCACCGACGACGGCGACCCGCTGCGCGCCGACCGCTGTTTCCAGCGCCTGCTGCTGATCGCGTTCCATGGCGATGCGAGCCTGCTGGTAAGGTTGCTGGACGAGCCGGAACGCAGCCGGCAGCTTTCCGCCGGGTCGCAGCGCGCCTTGACCTGCCTGCGCCACCTGCGGGCCAGCGACATTGCGGCGGCGGTGGCCATGCTGGCGGCGCTGACAGCCAGTGACGCCACGGCCGCGGAGCGCGTCGTCGCCAGCCGCCTGTTGCTGCGGAGTGGACGTATGGCCGAGGCCCTGGATCAGCTGCGGCGATGCATAGGTGATCCGGCCTGCCCCACGGCTTCGCGAGAGGCCGGGGCCCTGTCCGCGCTATTGCTGCGGCGCGCCCTGCCAGCCGCACCGGTAGCTGCCGCCCCGCCGCGGGTCTACCTCACGCTCTGCACTGCCCTACGCAACGAAGCCACGCATCTGTCGGAGTGGATCGCCTATCACGCGGCCTTGGGGGTCGAGCGCTTCTGCCTCTACGAGAATCAATCCAGCGATGACACCCCGGCGATGCTTGAGCGCCTGCGCCGGCACTACGACATCGAGATCGTCCCCTGGCTGCGCCAACCGGCAAACGTGATGGCCTTTGACGACTTCCTGGAGACCCGGGGCGAGACCACCGAGTGGGTGGCCTGCATCGATGCTGACGAGTTCCTGGTGCCCACCCACGATACGGACCTGCGAATCCTGCTGCGTCGTGTGCCCGACGACGTCGCAGCGGTGACGGCCAATTGGCGCATCTTCGGCTCCAGTGGGCATCGCCGGCGACCCAAGGGCCTGGGCCTTGCCAACTATCAACGAAGGGCACGCGACGACTTCGCGCCCAATTGCCATGTGAAATCGATCGTGCGGCCGGCACGAGCCTTCCTGGCGGTGACATCGCACCAATTCCTCGGTGTCGGTCGACAGCTGTCCGCAGGCCTGGAAGAAGTCTTTCCCTTGGCAGGCCAGGTGGTGCCACCGCGCTACCAGGAGCTCAGCCTGCACCACTACATCATCCGCTCGCGCGAGGACTTCGATGTTAAGCGCGCACGTGGCAGGCCGGAGATGCCGCTAGAGGGGCGCCGTTGGCACCACGACAACTACTTCGAGGAATTTGATCGCAACGAGGTGCGCGACCGCAGCGTCGAACGCTTCCTGCCGGCTCTGCGGCGGCGGCTTGCCGAGCTCGACTAGGAGGCTAGTGCCGCGGTCGACATCGACAGCATCAGTGGTAGCACCACCGGCAGGGCCGCGGTCTTCGCCAGGCGCTCGACGAAAGCACGGCGGGTGTCGATCGGCAGGCCGTGCTCATCGCGAGTGGGCTGCGCAAGGGCGGGAGGCTGGGGCTTCTGGTCGCTCATGGGAATGTCTCCGATTTCTGTGACTGGTTGAAATCAGGCGGTGGAAGGCCGCGGCGGCAAGGCGTGACGCAGCCAGAGGGCTAGTAGGCGGCCACCGCAGGGCGCGGTCGCGCGAGCATCAACGGCAAAATCATCGGCAGCGCAGTGGTGATCGCCAAACGCTCGATGAAGCTACGGCGCGTATCGCCGGCCAACTTGTCCGAGCCAGGATCTACGCCAACTCCGGCCGACGGCGCTGCTTCGTTTGGCACGACTCTCTCCCCGATTCCCCGTTGCCTGAGGTGATAGTACCGGGTTATTCAGCGTCGTCCAGTCTGGCGACCGCGTTTGACCGAACTGGAATGCGGATGACGTCTTGATCCACTGACAGGCAGGTACTGTGACGACGCACTACTGCAAGATCGTGCCCGCCAGCCTGGATCGTGTCGGCGAAGAGTACGTCCTGCTGTGCCTGGATCAAGCTGAGGCCTTCACGCTCAGCGACTCCGGCGCCGTCCTTTGGGAAGCGCTGGATCACTTCGCGCAGGCCGAGGAACTGGAGGCGCTGCTGGTCGAGGCGCGGCCTGACCTGGGGGCCTTGGCTGCCCGTGATGAGGTCCGCCAATTCCTCGACAATCTTGTGCGCCACGGCCTGCTCGCCGGTCGGCGCAACCGCCGCGTCCGCAAGATACCCAATCTGGTGGCTGAACTGGTGGGCAGTGAGCTGATCGTGCTGTCCCGCGGCAATCGCAAGGTACATCTGTTCAACGAATCAGGTGCGCTGCTGTGGGAGGCGCTGGAGCAGTTTTCCGACAGTGTGACGCTGCAGGAGCTGGTGGCCGAGGCCTGGCCGAGCAAGTCGGCGGAGGCGGTCGAGAGCCTGGTCGAGGGCTTTCTCGATCAGCTGCTGAACCTTGGCCTGGTGAGCGAGGCCGGCGGCTGAGCCGCGGCCATGGGCAAGTCCGCCGCACGTCTGCCGCGTATCGCCGTGGTCATCCCGGCCTACAACCACGCTGCCTATGTGGAGCAGGCCATTGCCTCGGTGCTTGAGCAGGAGGGGGCGGAGCTTGAGCTGCATGTGCTGGACGACGGCTCGACAGACGATACCCTTGCCGCCGCCGGCAGGGCCCTGGACCAGGCCGGCAAGCGGCGCTGCAGTCTGTCCAACCAGGCCAATGCCGGCTCTGCCGTCACGCTGAATCGACTGATCGCCGGCTGCGACAGCGACCTGGTGGCGATCCTCAATTCCGACGATCATTACCTGCCGGGCCGCCTGGCCGCGCTGGCGGGGCTGGCCGAACCAGGACGGGACTTCATCGGCTTCACCGGCGTCGCCTTCGATCCCGAGGCCATGGTCGGCCCGTCCAACAGCTTCGAAAACTGGTATCGCGGCAAGCTGGCCTATGCCCTGAGCCTGCCGACCTGCGGCTTTGCCCTGGTGACCGCCAACCTGGCGATTTCCTCCAGCAACTTCCTGTTCTCCAGAGCTCTCTTCGACCGCGTTGGCGGTTTCAACCCGGCCTTGCCGTTGACCCAGGACTGGGAGTTCCTGCTGAAGACCTTGCGGTGGACCGAGCCGCACCTGTTGGCGCAACGCCTGCTGTACTATCGCGCCCATGCTACCAATTCCTTCCGGCGCCTGGTCGACGTCCGCATCGAGCAGAGCCAACAGGCCCTGGACGCCTTCATCGCCTGGGCGGCGGGGGAGGCCGACAACAAGGTCGCCCCGACACCGGCGCGTTGGCCGCGCTTCTTCCCCATGTTCGCGGGCAGCTGCGCGCCGGCATTCAGCGTGGAGCCGGTGGGGCAGTTCCTGCCGCCGTCGCTGCAGGGCGGTGGCGCCTCACCCGGCGTCGGTGCGGCCCTTGAGGAGGCAGCGTTGCGCAGCTTGATCCTGGCGGCGCGGCAGCGGCCGGCGAACCTCGAACGGCCGACGGAGGCGCTGCTGGCCGACGCCGCGGCGCAATGGAATGCCGTGCGGGTGGGGGCGCCGGCGCATGGCTGACAGCGGGCAGCGGCTGCAAGGCGACTACCAGTGGCTTGGCGCGCGCCTGCGCCTCAGTCTGCCTGGCGCTGTCTGGTTCGCCCGCCTCGACGACCTGCTAGGCCTGACAGCACAGGACGTGGCGGCGAGCGACGCGGCCGGCGAAATCACCGTGCTGTCGGATCGGCTGATCCACTCCTTCGCCGACGACGTCAGCTTCGCCTGTCTGAACGACCTGCTGATCTGGCTGGCCCTGACCACGACTGACGTGCTGGCGGAAAAGCGCGGGGCCTTCCTGCTGCATGCCGCCTGTTTCGTCGTGCAGGGAGAGGCGGTGCTGGTCTTCGGCCCGCCCTTTGCCGGCAAGTCGACCCTGGCGAACCTGGCGCTGGCGCGCGGCATCGAGATCCTGGGGGACGACGTGATCCACCTGGATCCGGAAACCGGCCTGGCCGAGGCCGTGCCGCGGCCGCTGAAGCGTCGCATCGGACGTGAGGAGTTGTTGGCCAACCAGGCCGGGCCGCTGGAACCTGGCCGGCCGCTCTATGGCATGCTGGATGGCGAGCCCTCAGTACTGCGCCCGCGTGCGACAGCGGGGGTCTGGCCGCCGACCCGGCGGCTGCCAGTGCGCTGCTCGATCTTCCTGCGGCGGCATCCCGGCCCCGGGGTCGAGCTCTTCCAGCCGGAGCGCTTCGCCGCCCTGGCCTCGCTGCTCGACTGGGCGCGTGACTGGTCGACGCCGCCGCTGGCCTGCGCGCATCGCGCCGCGCGCCAGCTGCTGGCGCAGCGCCACCTCGGCCTGTCGGTCGGCGAGGGCGCCCAGGAAGCGGCGCTCGACGCCATCCTCGAGGCTGCCTTGTGAGTGCCGCGCCGCTGCGCCGGACACTGGAGTTGCTGCTGCGGCTGATCGCGCCGGGCCAGCGGCTGCCGGTCGCGATCGCGCCGTCGGACTGGCCGGCGTTGGACCTGCTGGCGCGGCAGTCGCACGTCACCGCGGCGCTCTGGCTGCGGCTGAAGGACGACCCCTTGCTCGCAGAAGTGCCGCCGTCGCTGGCCGAGGGGTTGCGCCAAGCCTATGGCGAGGCAGTCCGCCGCAATCGGCTGCTGAAGGACCAGATCCTTGGCATTGCGCGTCGGCTGAATGCCGCCGGCCAGACGCCGCTGTTGCTAAAGGGCGGCGCCTATCTGTTCGATCCGCCGCTGGGCAACGCCGCCCGGCGCTACCTGCACGATCTGGACTTCCTCGCCGCCGATAGCGCTGCCTGCCAGGACTGCCTGCTGCAGGCCGGATTCCGCCCGGTCGGCAAGGTCGCCCGACCGCGCGCCGAAGCCCGCTACCACCATTGGCCGGCGCTGCAGGATCCGGCGAGCGGGCTGGAGGTCGAGGTACACCGTCGGCCTTTCATCACCGCCGACGCCGCCATGACTCGGCTCTACTTTGCCGAGGCGCGGCCGCTGACGCTGGAGGGCGCCCGCCTGCTGCTGCCGTCGCGGGCCTGCCGCATCGCCGGCAACGTGATCCATGCCCAGGTGTCCGACCGTGGCTTCGGCGCCGCCTGGTTCAATCCGCGCTATCTGCTGGAGTTCGCCGAGTACGCGGTGGCCTGGCCGGCGGCGGACTGGCAACTGGCCGCCGAGACCCTGGCCGGAAACGCTGTCGTCTTCGGCAACTTCCGCCACCTGGCGGAGGTGCTGATGGAGGTGCGCCCGCCGCTGGCTGGCCGCACACGGGTGCTGGACCGCCTGCAGCTTGCCCGCATCCGGCGGCATCTGGACTATGCGCCACGCCGTGGCCTCTTCGGCCAGGCGCTCGGCAAGATCGGGCTGCTGAAGGACCGGGCGCGGCGTCGCCATGGTCACTGGATCGGCTGGCAAAGCGTAGGGCGGCGGCGTTTGGAAGAGGCAATGGGGCGATCATGACCGGACGCAAGATCGCCGTGGTGATTCCCGGCTACAACCACGCCGCCTTCATCGGGCCGGCGATCGCCTCTGTGCTGGCGCAGGACTGGCCGGACCTCGAGCTGCAGGTGTTGGACGATGGCTCGGCCGACGACACCGCCGGTGCTGCCGAGCGTGCAGTGGCCGGGCAGAGCCGGGTGCCCTGCCGGATCGAGCGGCAGGAGAACCAGGGCTCTGCGCGGACGCTGAACCGCCTGATCGAGCGCGTCGACGCCGACTATGTCGCGATCCTCAATTCCGACGACCTCTACCACCCCGGCCGCCTGCGTGCCTTCGCCGAACTGGCGGCCGGGCAGGAGTTGTTCTTCGGCTTCTCCGGACTGCATTTCCTGCAGGAGGGCATGACCGACGACTTCGCACTGTTCGAGGACTGGTATCGCAGCAAGGTGGTCTATGGCCGCCAGGTGCCGACCTGCGGTTTCGCGTTGCTGACCTCGAACATCATCATCACCTCGAGCAACTTCTTCTTCTCGCGCGAGCTGTTCGATCTGGTCGGTGGCTTCGACACCAGCCTGACGCTGACCCAGGACTGGGACTTCTCCGTCGAGGCGCAACGCTGGGTCGAGCCGCGGCTGTTGCCAGAACGCCTGCTCACCTATCGCGTCCACCCAGGCAACACCTGGCGCCGGCTGCAGGATGTGCGGCGGGCACAAAGCCTGCGGGTGCTGCAGGATTTCGCCCTGTGGGGCGAGCAGCCCTGCCGCAACCCCCTGGCGCCGACACCCGTGAACTGGCCGGGCTTCTTTCCATATTTCGCGCGGATCTGCGGCACGCTGTTTGGCGACGAGGCAATTGGCGCCTGCCTGCCGCCCAGCATGCTGGCGCAGCGCGACGGAGCCAGCGCACTGGAACAGGCCGCCATCGCCCGCCTTGTGGCGGCAGCCCGGCAGCCACCGACGGACGAAGTCGGCGAGAGCATCGACCAGGTGCTGGCGGCCACTGTGGCGCACTGGGTAGAGCAAAGCGCCGCGCGCCGCCCCTAGACGGTCGCCTTGCAGGCCGCACGCAGCGCGTGTGACAGTCGCGCCGTTGAGCTTTGGGGGGAAAGCCGGAGTGCTGCGGGCGGCATGGCAGTGGCTTGGCGCCACGCTGGCGCTGGAGCGCGAGCGCTGGGCGCTGTGGCTGCCGGTCGCCTTCGGCGCCGGCATCGGTAGCTACTTCGCGCTGCCGGTCGAGCCGCCGCGCTGGCTGGGTCCCGGCGCCGTCCTGCTGATCTTCCTCGCCCTGCTTGCGGTCAAGCGACGACCGTTGCCCCGGTTGTTGCTGCTGGGACTGCTGGCGCTGACCGCCGGACTGGCCACGGCGCAGCTGCGCACCGGCGCGGTCGCGGCCCCGGTGCTGCTGGAGCGGCACGGGCCGGCCCTGGTGCGCGGCGTGATCGAGCGACTGGAGCCCGACGGCAAGACCACACGGATCACTCTCAGGCCGCTCGCCATCGCTGGTCTGGAGGCGGCGGCGCTGCCGCGGCGGGTCCGCGTGCGGATGCCGGGCTTGTTGCCCGACGACGCCCGTCCCGGCGCTGTCTTCAGTCTGACGGCGACCCTGCTGCCACCGCCCGGACCGGCACTGCCCGGTGGCTACGACTTCGCCCGTGACGCCTGGTATCGCGGCCTGGGGGCTGTTGGCTATGCCTTCCGTGCCGGCACGGTGGAAGCCGCGGCGCCGGCCGCCGTCGGCTGGAACCTCTGGTGGTCCGGCCTGCGGCAGGACTGGAGCCGGCGCCTGCGCGCCGTCCTGCCGGGAGACGACGGCGCGGTGGCCGACGCCCTGGTGACCGGCGAGCGGGGCGGGCTGTCGAGCCGGCTGGAGCAGGCCTATCGCGACAGCGGGCTGGCGCACCTGCTGGCGATCTCCGGCCTGCATGTCGGCCTGCTGGCCGGCCTGATCTTTGTCGGACTGCGCGGCGTGCTGGCGCTGATCCCGCCGGTGGCGCTGCGCTGGCCGATCAAGAAGTGGGCCGCCGGCGCCGCGATGCTGGCCATGCCGCCCTACCTCTGGCTGGTCGGCGCCTCGATCCCGACCCAGCGTGCCTGCCTGATGGTGCTGCTGGTGCTGCTGGCGGTGCTGCTCGACCGCCGCGCCATCAGTCTGCGTCTGGTCGCCTGGGCCGCCGTCCTGGTGCTGGCCCTGGCGCCCGAGGCGCTGTTGACGCCGTCCTTCCAGATGTCCTTCGGCGCGGTCACCGCGCTGATCGCCGGCTACGAGATCTGGAGCCGGCGGGCGGTGGCGCGTGCCGAGCGCACTTGGTTCTGGCGTATCCTGTCCTATCTCGGTGGCGTGCTGCTGTCGTCGCTGATCGCCAGCACGGCGACGGCACCCTTCGCCGCCTTCCACTTCGATCGGCTGTCGCTCTTCGGTCTGGCCGCCAACTTGGCGGCGGTGCCGGTGACCGCCTTCTGCATCATGCCGCTGGCGCTGCTGACCTACGCCCTCATGCCCTTCGGGCTGGAGGCCCTGGCCCTGGTGCCGCTTGGCTGGGGCGTCGAGGTGATCAACGCCGTGGCGCTGGAGGTCGCCTCCTGGCCAGGCGCCGCGCTGTCGCTGCCTGCCATGCCGGTGTGGGGACTGCTGCTGGTGGCGTTCGGCGGCCTCTGGCTCTGCCTCTGGTCGCGATCCTGGCGTCTGGCCGGCATTGCCCTGCTGCTGGCCGGGCTGGCGAGCCCCTGGCTGGTGCGGCCGCCCGACATTTTGGTCAGTGGCGATGCCAAGGTGATCGGCCTGGCCGATCCGGAGGGCCGCCTCTGGCTTTCCAGCGGTCGCGCCGGGCGCTTCAGCAGCGACGAGTGGCTGGAACGGCGCGGTCAGGACGAGGCGGCGGTGTGGTGGCGCGACGAGGCCGCAGTGGCGGCCTGGCTGAGCTGCGACACCCTGGGCTGTCTCTATCGCCGCGACGGGCGTCGGGTGGCCCTGGTGTTCAACGGCAACGCCTTGCTGGAGGACTGCTGGGGCAATGACCTGCTGGTCTCACTGCTGCCGATCCGCCGCGCCTGCCCCAAGGGCACGGTCGCCCGCGACCGCTTCGACCTGTGGCGCGAAGGGGCGCTGGCGGTCTGGGTGGAAGCAGGCGGCGTGCGCGTCGAAAGCGTCGCGCAGTGGCGCGGCCAACGCCCCTGGAGCCCCCGGCGAACCGGCGAGACCGTGGCGCTGCCGGAAGCGGCGGAGGAGTAGGGGTAGGTCCTGATCGACTTGATTGGCGCTTGTGGCACATCCTTCGAGACGGTCGCTTTGCGGCCTCCTCAGGATGAGGTCTAAGTATTTGGCAACATTTGTATAAACCTCATCCTGAGGAGCGGCGCGCCAGCGCCGCGTCTCGAAGGATCTGCCACCAAGCGCGATTCAAGTTGGAGCTAAACCACTCCAGCGCAATAGCTGCCCCTGTGCGCCGCGGCCTTCCCCCTTCACGGGGGAGGGAGCAGAAGCTCGAGCTAGCTCTCAGTACCGCCGCATCAGGCCGATCAGCTTGCCTTGGATCTTCACCCGCTCAGGCGGGAAGATGCGGGTCTCGTAGGCCTTGTTGGCCGGCTCCAGGGCGATGGCGCCGCCCTTGCGGCGCAGGCGCTTCAAGGTGGCCTCCTGGTTGTCGATCAGCGCCACCACGATGGCGCCGTTGTCGGCGGTCTCGCTGCGCTCGATGATCACGGTATCGCCGTCCAGGATGCCAGCGTCGACCATGGAATCGCCCTCGACCTCCAGCGCGTAGTGTTCGCCGCGGCCCAGCAGATCGGCCGGGACGTCGACGTAGTTGGAGGTATCGCGCAGTGCCTCGATCGGTGTGCCGGCGGCGATCTTGCCGTAGAGCGGCAGGGCAGCGGCATTGGCACCCTGCGGCGTGGTGGCGCCGGCCAGGTTGCTCTCGCCGAAGGAGCCCTTGATGATCCGCGGCGCGAAGCCCTTCTGGCGTTCGCCGTTGCCGTTCATGTTCTCCGGCAGGCGCACCACCTCGATGGCGCGGGCGCGATGCTGCAGGCGGCGGATGAAACCGCGCTCCTCCAGCCCGGTGATAAGCCGGTGAATGCCCGATTTGGACTTGAGGCCCAGCGCCTCCTTCATCTCGTCGAAGGAGGGCGAAACGCCCTGTTCGCCCAGGTAACGGTGCAGATAGAGCACCAGTTCGTGCTGCTTGCGGGTCAACATGCGCCCGAATTCCTCCCCGATCCCCCCGCTGGCCCGGCAAGAGCCGGCAACGGAACAAAGCCAAAACACCTCTGGCTTGTTCTATAAAAGTTCCGGATGATTCGTCAAGCGACTGTGTAGAATTTCTCAGGGACCGAAAGCGCTGCCCTCGATGCGGATCACTTGGATCTCGCTGCCCTTGGCCAGGGCCGGCGCGCGCACCGGGCGGATCGCCAGGGCGTCAGCCCCGGCCATCAGGGCCAGCATGGAGCTATCCTGCTTGCCGAAGGCCTCGACCCAAAGGCGGCCCTGCGCATCCTTGCTGAGGCGCGCACGCAGGTAGTCCTCGCGGTTGTCGTTCTCCGGCAGGTCATGGGCGGTCAGTGCCGTCACCGTCTCGATCGCCGGCGACAGCCCCTGCAGCGCCCGCAAGTAGGGCCGCACGAACAGCAGCGCGCAGACCAGGGTGGAGACCGGATTGCCTGGCAGGCCGAGCAGCGCCGTGCCGCCCATCTGGCCGAACATCAGCGGCTTGCCCGGGCGCATAGCGATCTTCCAGAAGTCCAGCGCCAGGCCCGTCGCGCCCAGGGCGGACTGGACGAGATCGTGCTCGCCGACCGAGGCGCCGCCGGTGGTCAGCAACAGGTCCATGCCGGCGGCGCCCGCCGCCATGGCCTGCAGCGCCTCGCTGCGGTCCGGCGCGATGCCGAGGTTCACCGCCTCGACCCCCTCGCAGGCCAGGAAGGCCATCAGCGCCAGGGCATTGGAAGAGACGATCTGGCTGGGGCCGACGGGATCGCCCGGCATCACCACCTCGTCGCCGGTCGCCAGCACGGCGACGCGCGGCCGGCGGCGCACGCTGAGCCAGGGGCGGTTCATCGCCGCCGCCAGGCCGACGTCACGCGCGCTGAGGCGCCGGTTGGCTGGCAGGCCGACCTGGCCGGCGGTGAAATCCAGCCCGGCCGGACGGACGTAGCGGTTGGCCGGCGTGG
Organism: Rhodospirillales bacterium; assembly: GCA_038363005.1. Taxonomy (GTDB): domain Bacteria; phylum Pseudomonadota; class Alphaproteobacteria; order Kiloniellales; family JACOMY01; genus JAKOWB01. The sequence goes on along the minus strand of JBBQBI010000010.1, from coordinate 53,593 downwards.
CCTCGAGGATCTCAACTGCTCCCTGGCCGGGCCGGGTGTTCTCCTGGATCACGATGGTGTCGGCGCCGGCCGGCAGCGGCGCGCCGGTGAAGATGCGCACACAGTCGCCAGCGCCCAGCGTGCCCTCGTGGCGGGCGCCGGCCGGCACCGATCCCACGACCCTGAGGGTCACCGGCGCGCTGGCCACATCGGCGCCGCGCACGGCATAGCCGTCCATGGCGGAGACCGCGACCGGCGGCTGCGTCACCCGCGAGGTCAGATCCTCGGCCAGCACGCGGCCCAGGCCCTGGGCGACCGGAATCAGCTCCGCCGGCAGCAGGCGCGCGGTGGCCAGGATGCGCTCGCGGGCCTCGACGACGGTGAGCATCAGGCGGCCTGGAAGGGGCCGGACTTGCCGCCGGATTTCTCGACCAGGCGGATGTCGGAGATGCGCATGGTCTTGTCCGCCGCCTTGACCATGTCATAGACGGTGAGGGCGGCGACCGACACGGCGGTCAAGGCCTCCATCTCCACGCCGGTCTGGCCCTTGAGGCGGCAAGTCGCCACGATTTCAACGGTTTTCAGCTCGTCGTTGAGAGACAGCTCGACCTTCACCGAGGTCAGCATCAGCGGATGGCAGAGCGGGATCAGCGCGCTGGTCTGCTTCGCCGCCATGATACCGGCGAGGCGCGCGACGCCCAGCACGTCGCCCTTGCCGATGCGGCCCTCGGCCACCAGCGCATAGGCGGCGGGCGACAGGTAGACCGCGCCGCGCGCCGTGGCGCTGCGCTCGGTCTCAGCCTTGGCGGTGACGTCGACCATGGCGGCCTGGCCGCTGGCATCGAAGTGCGTCAGCTTGCTCACGCGGCGAGCTTTCGCGTGGCGGCGGCGACGTCGGCCTGGCGCATCAGCGATTCACCGATCAAGAAGGCGCGGGCGCCGATGGCGGCCATGCCCTCCAGGTCCTCGCGGCTGTTGAGGCCGCTCTCGGCCACCAGCAGGCGATCGGCCGGGACCTGGGCGGCCAGGCGCCGCGTGGTCTCCAGCGTCACCTCCAGGGTCTTGAGGTTGCGGTTGTTGATGCCGAGCAGCGGCGAGCGCAGGCGCAGCGCGCGCTCCAGCTCGGCGTCGTCGTGCACCTCCAGCAGCACGTCCATGCCGAGCCCCAGGGCCAGGTCTTCCATCTCGGCGATCTGGTCGTCGGACAGCGCCGCCAGGATCAGCAGCACGCAGTCGGCGCCCAGCGCGCGCGATTCGAAGATCTGCCAGGGCTCCAGCATGAAGTCCTTACGCAGGCAGGGCAGGGTGACGGCAGCGCGGGCCAGCACCAGGTATTCGTCGCGGCCCTGGAAGTAGGGCTGGTCGGTCAGGATCGAGAGGCAGCTGGCGCCGCCGCGCTGGTAATCGCGTGCCAGCGCCGGCGGATCGAAGTCTGCGCGGATCAGACCCTTGGAGGGCGAAGCCTTCTTGATCTCGCAGATCAGGCCCCAGCCATCTGCCGCGGCCTTGGCTTCCAGCGCCTGGCGGAAGCCGCGCGGCGGGCCGGCTGCTTGGGCCGCTGCCTCGACGGCGGCGAGCGGACGGATGGCCTTGCGGCGCGCCACTTCGGCCAAGGTATCGGCGCAGATCTTGGTCAGCACGTTGCTCATGTGGGGGCGATCGCCTCGTTGGTCAGGCGCACCAGGTCGTCTAGCTTGCCGCGCGCGGCGCCGCTGTCGATCGCGGCGGCGGCCAGTGGCAGCCCGTCGGCGAGCTTCGCGACCTTGCCGGCGACCAGCAGCGCGGCGGCGCTGGACAGCAGCACGATGTCACGGAAGGGACCGGCGTCGCCTGCGAGCACGGCCCGCAGGCTACGCGCGTTCTCCTGGCTGTCGCCGCCCAGCAGGTCGTCCAAGGTGGCGCGCTTCAGGCCGACGTCTTCCGGCGAGACCATGAAGGTCGTGATCCGGCCGTCCTTCAGTTCGGCCACTTGCGAGGCCCCCAGCGTCGAGAGCTCGTCCAGCCCGCCGGCACCATGGACGACCCAGGCCGTCTCGTGCCCCAGGTCCCGCAGTACCTGGGCCAGCGGCTCGACCCACTGCGCGGCGAAGACGCCAAGCAGCTGGCGCTTGACCCGGCAGGGATTGGACAGCGGGCCCAGCAGGTTGAAAAGCGTGCGGATGCCAAGCTCGACCCGGGTCGGGCCGACGTGGCGCATGGCGCTGTGATGCCGCGGCGCCATCATAAAGGCGATGCCGATCTCGTCGATCGACCGCTGCACCAGCCGCATGTCGGCGTCGATATTGACGCCCAGCGCGGTCAGCACGTCGGCGGTACCGGACTTGGAGGAGATCGCCCGATTGCCGTGCTTGGCGACAGTGACTCCGCAGGCCGCGACCACGAAGGCGGTGGCGCTGGAAACGTTCACCGTGCCCTTGGCATCGCCCCCGGTGCCGGCAACGTCGATGGCACCGGGCGGCGCGGTCAGCGCCAGCATCTTGGCCCGCATCACATTGGCGGCGCCGGTGATCTCCGGCACCGTCTCGCCACGGACCCTCAGCGCCATCAGGAAGGCGCCCATCTGCGCCGGTGTGGCATTGCCCGACATGATGATGTCGAAGGCCTGTTCGGCCTCGGCGGTGCTCAGCGCGGTGCCGTCGGCGACCCGCGCCAGCAGCGTCTTCAAGTCGGTCATGTCGCTCATGCGGCGGCCCGGCCGCTGGGGGCGTTCTGCCCGGCGAAGGTCAGGAAGTTGCGCAGCAGCTGGTGGCCATGCTCGGTGGCGATCGATTCCGGATGGAACTGCACGCCGTGGATCGGCAGCTCGCGATGCTGCAGTCCCATGATCACGCCGTCGCTGCTCTTCGCGGTGACCGCCAGCGCGGCGGGGAAGCCCACCGGTTCGATGGTCAGCGAGTGATAGCGGGTGGCGTGGAACGGCGAGGGCAGCCCGGCGAAGACCGAGCCACCCTGGTGCTCGATCTCGGAGATCTTGCCGTGCATCGGCGCCGGCGCGCGCACCACCTTGCCGCCGAAGGCCTGGCCGATGGCCTGGTGGCCCAGGCAGACGCCGAACAGCGGCGTGCGCGACGCGGCGGCGGCGGCGATCAGCTCCAGGCAGATGCCGGCCTTGTCGGGGTCGCAGGGGCCGGGCGATAGGACGATGCCTTGCGGATGCTTGGCCATGGCGGCCTGGACGCTGATCTGGTCGTTACGCCAAACCTCCATCGTCGCCCCGAGCTCGCCGAGGAAGTGATAGAGGTTGTAGGTGAAGCTGTCGTAGTTATCGATCAGCAGGAACATGGCGCGGACCCCTGTTGGCCGCCCCGGACCAGGCATCGGGCGGCGGGCGCCCTTATAGCAGCAAGAGCACGGGCGAACCAAGGCAGCGCGACGCCGTCGGCGGCCGCGCGGCGAATACCCCAGGCCACCGGCTGGCTCCCGTCGCAAGCGCCATGCTAGCGTCGCGGCGGGACGCTCAAGGGAGCAAAGAGTGCGCTGGCAGGCAGAGCTAGGACGTGCGGCACAGGATGCCGGCGCGACGGCGGCGCGGTGGTCCGCGACGTTGGCGCGGCGTGCCCTGACGCAGCGCAACCGTGCGGCGCTGCTGGGTACACTGGCGCTGGTGCTGATGGTGGCCGGCGCGACCTGGGCCATCTGGCACCTGAGCGTACCGCCGGCACCGCGCGCGCCGATTGCCGTCGCCCTGGAGCAGCCGCGAACCTCACCCGACGGCCGGCCGCGCCTGGTGCCGCGTCACGCCGAAGAGCCGGGGCGCGGACTGTCGCTGGCCACGACCGACCAGGCCCTGCCGCGCGCGGTCACCAGCAGTGCCGTTCCGGCCTTGCCCGATGCCGTCCAGCCGCTGGCCGCCATCCCGCCTGCACCGGCGGCACCGCCGCTGCCGAGCGCACCACGCGACACGGTCACGCCCGTGACCGCCGGCTTGCCACCTGAACCGGCGCAGCCCGCCGCGGCCCTGGCCGCCGAGGTTCCACCGGTCGCGCTGGCGCAGCCGCCGTGGCGTGCCAACGCCGTGCCGGTCAGCCTCGCGCCCGGCCAGCCCATGATCGCCATCGTGATCGATGACCTGGGTCCGACGCACGGGCCAACCTTGAAGGCCATCGCGTTGCCCGGACCCTTGACCCTCGCGTTCCTGCCTTATGCCGGGGACCTGCCGAACCTGACCGGCAAGGCGCGGGCGAATGGCCACGAGTTGATGATCCATCTGCCGATGGAGCCGATCGACCTGCGGCACAACAATCCCGGCCCGCAAGCGCTGCTGACCACGCTGACGACCGACGAGGTGCGTCAGCGCCTCGACTGGGCGCTGGGCCGCTTCGACGGCTATGTCGGCATCAACAACCACATGGGCAGCGCCTTCTCGACCTGGGAGCCGGGGCTGGCGGTGGTCATGCAGGATCTGCACGAGAAGGGGCTGCTGTTCCTCGACAGCCGCACCATCGGCAACTCCCGAGCCGAGAGCATGGCGCTCGCCTATGGCGTGCCAGCGGCCGGTCGCGACATCTTCCTGGACAACGAATATGAGGATCCGGCGGCGATCTGGGCGCAGCTCCGCGTGGTCGAGCGGCTGGCCCTGAAGCGCGGCAGCGCCATCGCCATCGGCCATCCGCACCCGGCAACCCTGGCGGCCCTAGCGCAGTGGCTGCCCGAGGTACAGGCCAGGGGCTTCGTCCTGGTGCCGATCAGCGCGCTGGTGGAAACCGACCCGACGGCGGGGCACCTGGTACAGGCCAGCGGGCAGGGCGGCGAGCTGCGGTAGGGCGCGACAGCAGCCCTACGCCAGCAGCGGCTCCACCACCGCGCGGGTGTCCTTGCTGGGCACCACCGGCACGATCTCGAAGCTGACGCCCAGGCCGCGCCACTGCAGGATCCACTGCTGCAGCAGGGTCAGGTCGTCGGTCTCCATGAGCTGGAAGCAGCGGGCAAAGTTGGGCTCCACCCAGGAATCGAGGTAGCGCAGGCCATCGGGCAGCGACCGGCCCGACTGGCGGACGCGCTGGTAGACCGGGACCATATCCTGGTCACGGAAGCTCTCGATCACCAAGAAGAGCATTGGGGTGGCGCTCCTAGTTGCCGCGCCGCGCGGCGAAGCGCACCGCCTCTTCCGCCGCGCGAATCAGGGCGCGCGCCTTGTTCTGGCATTCTTGGTGCTCGCTCTCCGGCACCGAGTCCGCCACCACGCCGGCGCCGGCCTGGACGTACATGGTGCCGTCCTTCACCACGGCGGTGCGCAGCGCGATGCAGGTATCCATGTCGCCGTTGGCGCCGAAATAGCCGATGCAGCCGCCGTAGATGCCGCGGCGGTCGGGCTCCAGCTCCTCGATGATCTCCATGGCGCGCACCTTGGGCGCGCCGGAGACCGTGCCGGCCGGGAAGCCGGCGATCAGGGCCGAGAGCGCGTCGTACTTTGGGTCGAGCCGACCATCGACGTTGGAGACGATGTGCATGACGTGGCTGTAGAGCTCGATGGCGTACTGCTCGGTCACCTTGACGCTACCGATCTCGGCGACGCGGCCGACGTCGTTGCGGCCAAGGTCGAGCAGCATCAGGTGCTCGGCGCGCTCCTTCGGGTCGGCCAGCAGCTCGTCCATCAGCTGGCGATCCTCGGCGGCATCCTTGCCGCGCTTGCGGGTGCCGGCGAGCGGCCGGATCGTCACTTTGTCGCCGCGCAGGCGGACCAGGATCTCCGGGCTGGAGGCCACCACGGCATAGCCGCCGAAGTCGGCATAGACCAGGAAGGGCGAGGGGTTGAGCCGCCTCAAGGCGCGATAGAGCGCGAAGGGCGGCAGCTGGAAGGGCACCTGGAAACGCTGCGACAGCACCACCTGGAAGACGTCGCCGGCCAGCACGTATTCCTGCGCCCGGCGCACCATTTCCTTGTAGGCCTCGGGAGGCATGTTGGCGGTGGGCGGCGGCAGCTCGGCCAGCAGGTCACCCGGGTCGCGCCGCTGCGGCAGCGAGCGCTCGAAGTCGGCGACCACGTCGGACAGGCGCTCCAGCGCCTGGTTGTAGGCGGCGCGGGCGGTGACGCCCTCCTGCGGCCAGACCGGCGTGAAGACGGTGACCACGTCCTCGACGCGGTCGAAGATGGCAACCACCGTGGGCCGCAGGAACAGGCCGTCCGGCACGCCCAGCAGGTCGGGGTTCTGGTCCGGCAGCGTCTCCATCAGCCGCACCGTGTCGTAGCCCATGTAGCCGATCAGCGCCGAGGCCATGGGCGGCAGGTGCGCCGGCATGGCGAAGCGGCACTCCGCGATCAGCGCCCGCAGGCTGTCCAGCGGCTTGCCCGGCAAGGGCTCGAAGCGCTCGGTGTCGTGGCGCGCCTGGCGGTTGATCTCCGCCCGCTCGCCTTTGCAGCGCCAGATCAGATCCGGCTTCATGAAGATGAAGGAGTAGCGGCCGATGGTGGCGCCGCCTTCCACCGACTCGAAGAGACCACTGAAGGGCCGCCCGTCGGCCAGCTTGAGGAAGGCCGAGACTGGCGTTTCCAAGTCGGCGATCAGCCGGGTCCAGACCACCTGGCCTTGGCCGGCGCGATAGGTGGCCTCGAAGGCGGCGACGTCGGGCTCGACCTGCATGCTGCCGCTCCCGTGCCTCAGTAGCCCGCCAGCGACTGTTCGAGCAGCTGCTGGTTGATCTCGACCGGATACTCCTGCTGCAGCGCCAGGGTCATCTGCTGCCCCAGCTCCGCGGCCAGCGCCCGCTTATAGGACGCCTGCAGGTTGGCGAAGCGCTCCGGGTCGGCGTCGGCGGTCAGGCTAGTCACCTCGGTCAGCACCGCCAGGATGGTGCCGCCATCGGTCGGCGCGGTCACCGCCTCGCCGACCTTGGCGGCGAACAGCTTGGCCGGCAGGGCGGGCGACGGCGCGGCATCGGGATCGGCCTCGAAGCGGGTCATCGGCTTGCTGGTCTCCAGCGTCCAGCCGTTGTCGGTGGCCACCGTGTCCAGCGTCTTGCTCTTGGCCGTCAGCTCCGCCGCCAGGGCCTCGGCCTTCTCCTTGGCCAGGCGGTCGCGGTTCAGGCGCTGCCACAGCTCCAGCACCTGGTCGGCGACCTCAGCATAGGGGCGGGTCGCCGGCGGCGTGATGCTGTCGACGCGATAGGCGAAGAAACTACCGTCTTTGGCCTGGTTCAGCAGGCTGTCGATGCCGGTGTCATTGCCCTCGAAGATCAGCGGCAGGAGCTGCGGCGGGCTGGGAATGTCGTCGACGTAGTTGCCGTCGCGGTCCTTGCCGTCGCGGTCGATGGCGGCAATGGTGACCAGCGGGAAGGAGAGCTTCTGCGATACCTCGTCCAGGGTGGCGCCGGTGTTGAACTCCTCGCTCATCTGCGCCGCGATGGAGGACAGTGCCTCGCCAGCGCGCTCGTCGCGCAGCTGCTGGGTGACCTTGTCCTTCACCTCCTCGAAGCTGGTTGCCTGCGGCGGCTCGATGGCAGCGACCTCGAAGAGGTGCCAGCCCAGCAGCGTCTCGGCGACGCCGAAGCGCTCATCGGCCGGCAGGCCGAAGGCGGCCTCGGCCAGGCCGGGCAGTACCGCGCCCAGCTGCTTCTTGCTCTGCGCCGCCAGCTCGGCAACGCTGGTGCCCTTCTCGGCGGCAACCTCGTCCAGCGTCTTGCCGGTTGCCAGCTCGGCCAGCGCGGCCTCGGCACTGGCCTGGTCGTCATAGACCACCTGGCGCAGCGCGCGCTTCTCCGGCTTGTCGAAGCTGTCCTTGGTCGCCTCGTAGCGCTCGCGCGCCTCGGTTTCGGTGACGTCGATCTCGCCGTAAAAATCCTTGGGCCGCAGCTGCAGCAACGTGACGGCGCGATACTCCGGCGCCTGGAACTTCGCGGCATAGTCCTCGTAGGTCTGCTTCAGATCTTCCTCGCTGGGCGTCGGCAGCTCGGTCATGGCGGCGCTGTCGACCACGACGTACTGCGCCGTGCGGGTCTCCGCCAGATAGCCGAACAGCAGGCGCGCGGTAGCGTCGGGCACGGCCACCGCCTCGGTCAGCGGATCGAACAGGTTCTCGCGCGCCACGTCGAGCGACAGCAGGGCGAGGAACTGCGGCTCGTTCATGTTCGCGTTGCGCAGGGCGACCTGATAGGCCTCCTTGCTGAAGGTGCCGTTGACCTGGAACGAGGGTTCGCGGGCGATCTGCTTCAGCATCTGCTCCTCTGACACCACCAGGCCACGATCGGCGGCCAACTGAGTCAGCAGCGCCTGCTGGATCAACGGCGCCAGGGCGCGCTGCGGCACGTTGAGGGCGATCAGCTGTTCGCGCGTCAGGCGCGAGCCGACGCTGTCCTGGGTCGAGCGGATCTCGCGCTCCAGCGCACGCTCGTAGCTTTGCCGGGTGATCTCCTGGTCGCCGACCGAGGCGACCACCTGGGTCTGGCCGCCGCCGCGGAAGATGTCGCCGATGCCCCACAGTCCGAAGGACAGCACGAGGAAGCCGAAGAGGACGAATGTCCCGAAGCGGACCAACTTGGAGTTATGCTGCGCCATAAGGGGTCTGGTTCTCTTGCCGTCTAATCGGAACGCCTCGCCGACCGAAACCGGTGACTCCGGCTCGGCAAGGGCGCGGCATATTAGGGGCGGGGGCAGGGGGCAGCAACGATAAAGCCGGCCGCCTGGAAAGCGGCTTGCCGCCATGCTAAGGCGGCTGGGCACAGGCACAGACGGGTGGAGCGGTCCATGAAGCTGGTGGCGGGAAACTGGAAGATGAACGGCGACAGCGCCATGGCGGCCGCCCTGGTGGCCGACCTGGCAACGCGCCAGCGGGCCGGGCGCGCGGCCTGCGCCGTGGCGCTCTGCCCGCCGGCCTACCTGCTGCCGCAGGTGGCCGCCGCCGCGGCCGGCCAGCGGCTGCTGGTGGGCGCGCAGGACTGCTCCGCCGAGGCCGGGCCCGGCGCCTTCACCGGCGAGCTGTCGGCCGCCATGCTGCGCGATGCCGGCTGCGACTATGTCATCGTCGGGCACTCCGAACGCCGCGCCCGGCATGGCGAGAGCGATGCCCTGGTGCGTGCCAAGGCCGAACGCGCGCTGGCGGTCGGCCTGATCCCCATCATCTGCGTTGGCGAGACCCTGGCCGAGCGTGAGGCCGGGCAGGCCGTCGAGGTCGTGCGGCGCCAGGTCGCGGGTAGCCTGCCCGACGGCGCCCGCCAGCAAATGGTGGTCATCGCCTACGAGCCGGTCTGGGCGATCGGCACCGGCAAGACGGCGACGCCGGCGGACGTGCGCGCCATGCATGCCGAGCTACGCGCGCTGGCCGGCAACCTGGGGCCCCAGGTGCCGGCGGTGCCGCTGCTCTATGGCGGCTCGGTCAAGCCGGACAATGCGGTGGAGCTGATGGCGCAGCCCAACGTCGACGGCGCCCTGGTCGGCGGCGCCAGCCTGAAGGGGGGCGACTTCTGGGCCATCGCGCAGGCCTGCCGCTAGGACGCCGGGCCGGGGCGCCGTCCCGCCGCGCAACGGTGGGCATTGCGCTTCTCTGGCCTTTTCCCATCTAACGGTCTATAGAGCCGCGTCCCCGGGCGGCGGTGGTTGCCGGGGCGCCAGTCCTTGCCAATACGGAACCCGGCCCTCATGAGCAATGTTCTTCTGGTCGTCCATATCCTCATCGCGCTGGCGCTGATCGGCGTGGTGCTGGTGCAGCGCAACGAGGGCGGTGGGCTTGGCATCGGCGGCGGTGGTGGTGGCGGCATGTCCGGCTTCATGACCGGGCGCAGCGCGGCCAATTTCCTGACCCGCCTGACGGCGATACTGGCGGCCGGCTTCATGCTCACCTCGATGGTGCTGACCATCATGATGAACAGCCGCGACACCGCGGGCGGTGGCTCGTTGGTCGACCAGCTGCGCGGCAGCGGCACACCGGGGATTACCGGCGAAAGCAGCACCGACGGCACCGCGCCGGCCGGCGGCACACCAGCGCCCAGCGAACCGGCCCCCAAGGTCGAATAGCCAGCCGCGCTCCCGAGTCGCGACTATCCGGCGCTTCGCCGGGCCAGGTTCAGCAAAATTTTCGATTCCGCCGGTCCAGTATCCTGGCGGCTTTGGCGCAGGTCAGCCCTGCGAGCCTTCCCTAGCGCTTGTTCAAACCCGGCCTTCAAACCATAGTGAGCGCCCATGACGCGGTTCATCTTCATTACCGGCGGCGTGGTCTCCTCGCTTGGCAAGGGTCTCTGTTCCGCGGCACTTGGCGCGCTGCTGCAGAATCGCGGCTTCAAGGTCCGCCTGCGCAAGCTCGACCCCTATCTCAACGTCGACCCGGGCACCATGAGCCCCTATCAGCACGGCGAGGTCTACGTCACCGATGACGGGGCCGAGACCGACCTGGACCTGGGGCACTACGAGCGCTTCACCGGCGTCGCCTCGCGCAAGAGCGATAACGTCACCACCGGGCAGATCTATTCCAAGGTGCTGACGCGCGAGCGGCGCGGCGACTACCTGGGCGCTACGGTGCAGGTGATTCCCCACGTCACCGACGCGATCAAGGAATTCATCACCGGCGACCTGACCGACGAGGACTTCGTGGTCTGCGAGATCGGCGGCACGGTGGGTGACATCGAGGGCCTGCCCTTCCTGGAGGCCATCCGCCAGATGGGCAATGAGCTGGGGCCCGAGCGCACGCTGTTCCTGCACGTCACCCTGGTGCCCTACATCAAGGCCGCCGGCGAGCTGAAGACCAAGCCGACGCAGCACTCGGTCAAGGAGCTGCAGGGCATGGGCATCAAGCCCGACATCCTGGTCTGCCGCTCGGAGTATCCGATCGAGGCGTCCGACCGCCGCAAGATCGCGCAGTTCTGCAACGTGCGGGCCGAGGCGGTGATCCCGGCGCTGGACGTCGATTCGATCTACGCCGTGCCGCGCGCCTATCACCTCGAGGGCCTAGACAACGAGGTGCTGCGCCACTTCAAGCTGGAGGGGCGCGAGCCCGACCTGGCCTCGTGGGACGAGATCGTGCGCCGCGTGCGCCAGCCCGACGGCGCCGTCACCATCGGCGTGGTCGGCAAGTACACCAGCCTGTTGGACGCCTACAAGTCGCTGGCCGAGGCGCTGGCGCACGGCGGCATCGCCAACAACGTCAAGGTCAAGATCAACTGGCTGGACAGCGAGATCTTCGAGAAGGAGGAGGAGGCGCTCCACCACCTTGAGGAGGTCAATGGCATCCTGGTCCCCGGCGGCTTCGGCGAGCGTGGCAGCGAGGGCAAGATCAAGGCCGCCGGCTTCGCCCGCCTGCGCCAGGTACCCTATTTCGGCATCTGCTTCGGCATGCAGATGGCGGTGATCGAGGCGGCGCGCAGCCTGGGTGGCCTGGCCGGCGCCGATTCCACCGAGTTCGGCCCCTGCGAGGACCCCGTGGTCGGCCTGATGACCGAGTGGACCCGCGGCAACCAGGTGGAGCGGCGCAACGTCGCCGGCGACCTGGGCGGCACCATGCGGCTGGGCGCCTATCCCTGCGTACTGGCCAAGGACAGCCGGGTCGGCGAGATCTATGGCGAGGAGCTGATCTACGAGCGCCACCGCCACCGCTACGAGGTCAACATCAACTACCGCGCGATGCTGGAGGCCAAGGGCCTGCGTTTCTCCGGCCTGTCGCCCGACGGCGAGCTGCCGGAGATCGTCGAGATCCCCGACCACCCCTGGTTCGTCGGCGTGCAGTTCCACCCGGAACTGAAGTCCAAGCCCTTCCTGCCGCATCCGCTGTTCACCGCCTTCATCAAGGCGGCGGTGGAGAAGGCACGGTTGGTCTGACGCGCCCTGCTCGACACCCTCTCGCTGTCACCCCGGCCGGAGAGCCGGGGTCCAGGTTGTCAGGAACACCGATGGCGAGTAGGAAGTCGCAGACTTGTTGCGCAGCAGCGCGCCTGTGAAAACCTGGATCCCGGCGCTCCAGCCGGGATGACAATTGAGGCTCGAAGCCCATGACCGCCCCCATCGCTGTCCAGGTCGGCAAGCTGACCATCGCCAACGACCGGCCCTTCACCTTGATCGCCGGGCCCTGCGCCATGGAGAGCCGGGCGCATGCGCTGGAGATGAGCCAGGCGCTGAAGGAGATCTGCGGCAAGCTGGGGATCGGGCTGATCTACAAGACAAGCTATGACAAGGCCAACCGCACTAGCGCCAACGCGCCGCGCGGCCTGGGCATGGAGCTGGGCCTGCCGATCCTGGCCGAGGTGCGCGAGACAACGGGTCTGCCGGTGCTGACCGACGTGCACGAGCCCGGCCAGTGCGCCCCGGTCGGCGAGGTCGTGGACGTGCTGCAGATCCCGGCCTACCTCTGCCGCCAGACCGATCTGCTTCTGGCCGCCGGTGAGACCGGCAAGGCGGTCAACGTCAAGAAGGGCCAGTTCCTCGCCCCCTGGGACATGAAGAACGTGGTCGCCAAGGTGGCCTCCACCGGCAATCACAAGGTGCTGCAGTGCGAGCGCGGTGCCTCCTTCGGCTACAACACCCTGGTCAGCGACATGCGGGCGCTGCCGATCATGGCGGCCAACGGCTACCCGGTGGTGTTCGATGCCACGCATTCGGTGCAGCAGCCAGGCGGGCAGGGCACCAGCAGCGGCGGCCAGCGGGAGTTCGTCCCGGTGCTGGCCCGTGCCGCGCTGTCGATCGGCGTCGCCGCGGTCTTCATGGAAACCCACCAGGACCCCGACAAGGCGCCATCCGATGGCCCCAACATGATCAAGATCAAGGAGTTGCCGGCGCTTCTGGCATCCCTTCTGGCATTCGACCGCCTGGCCAAGACGGACCCGCTGCCCAGCCTCTGATCGCCGGCCCGTCGATTGTGATGGGCCCACTTTCGCAGTTGGTGCGTTGCGAGCCTGGGACCTTGCTGTCCTGCCCGGCAGCTCGCGCTATGCCGAGGCCCTACAGGCTTCTTGCCGATCCCCTGTCATCACGTCTGGCACCGCCCTTGGGTCACGCGAACTTGAGGGGCTGCGTCAGGACGCGCGGCTTTCTTCTGTTCCAGCGGAGGCTCAAATCACGAGCATGCAGTTCGATCCGACGATCCTCGCTCTGGCCACCGCGGTACCGGCGCATGTCCTGCCGCAGGATGAGATGACGGCCTTCGCCCCCAAGCTGTTTCCCCGCCGATCGCGCGAGAGCCTGGAGGCCTTGCTGCCGGCCTATGCCAACGCCGGCATCGAGCAGCGCTACATCTGCGTGCCGTTGGAGTGGCTGGCCGAGCCGCACGGTTGGGCGGAGCGCAGCCGACTCTATCGGCGCCACGCCGTGGCGCTGCTGAAGCAGGCCGCCGAGCGGGCGCTTGACGAGGCGGCGATGAACCCCGAGGAGGTCGACGCCCTGGTGGTGGTATCCTCCACCGGTGTGGCGACGCCCAGCCTCGACGCGCTGCTGCTGGAGGAGATGCCCTTCCGCCGCGATGTCATCCGCCTGCCGATCTTCGGCCTCGGCTGCGCCGGCGGCGCGCTGGGCCTGGCCCGGGCCGCCGACATGGCGCGGGCCTATCCGGGCCGCCGCGTCCTGCTGCTGGTGGTCGAACTCTGCAGCCTGACCTTCCGCAACGGCGATCCTACCAAGTCCAACGTCATCGCCGCCGCGCTGTTCGGCGACGGCGCCGCTGCTGTGCTGCTGCGCGCCGATCCCGACGAGCCGGCCGGCGCCGAGGTCACTGCCAGCACCGAGTGGACCTTCCCGCGCTCGCTGTCGGTCATGGGGTGGCGCATGGAGGCCGACGGCTTCGGCGTGCTCTTCTCGCGCAACATCCCGCGCCTGGTGGAGCGGGAGATTCCTGCCCTGACCCAGCGTTTCCTGGCCGGGCAAAACCTGCGCCTGGCCGATGTCGACGCCTTTGCGCTGCATCCCGGCGGCGCCAAGGTGTTGGAGGCCTACAGCACCGGCCTGGGGTTGGATGAGGCGGCACTGGCGCCGGCGCGTGGCGTGCTGGCAAAGTACGGCAACATGTCCTCCGCCACGCTGCTCTTCGTCCTGCGCCGCCAGCTCGACCGCGGCTTCCGCCGCTGCCTAGCCCTGGCATTGGGGCCTGGGTTCACCTGCGCCCAAGTGCTGCTGCGTGCCGCCGACGGCGTCGCCTAGAGTGTGGCCATGGGCTGGCCCCTGATCCTGGCGCTGCTGGTCGGAGCGCAGCGCCTGGCCGAGCTGGCGCTGGCCGCTGCCAACGGCCGCCGCCTGCGCGCCGCCGGCGCGGTGGAGATCGGCGCCGGGCACTATCCGCTGATCGTCGGGCTGCAGGTCGCCTGGCTGCTCTGCATCGGCCTGGCGGTGCCGCCGAATGCCGCGCTGTCGACCTGGTGGCTGGGGCTCTTCCTGCTGCTGCAGATGGGCCGCATCTGGGTGATCGCTACGCTGGGCCGCTATTGGACCACGCGGGTCTATCATCTGGCCGAGGTGCCGCTGGTGCGTCGCGGGCCTTATCGCTTCCTGAAGCACCCCAACTATGTCGTGGTGCTGGCCGAGGTGGTGGTGCTGCCACTGGTTGTCGGCGCCTGGTGGGTGGCAGCGCTGTTCGGCCCGCTGCAGGCCCTGGTGCTCTGGTGGCGCATCCGGGTCGAGGAGCAGGCCCTGGCTGAGCGTCGCGGCTTGCCGGGAGAGCCGGCAAGGGTCTAAGCCTATCGGCGCATGTCCGATTCACAGGCCACAGTCGCCGGGCCGAAGCCCGCCGTCCCGCAGGTACCGCCACCGGCCTTCGGCATCGGCGACCGCCTGCCCAACTTCAAGCTGCCCGACGCCAGCGGCCTGATCCGCGATTTCCATGCCGAGGTCACCGGCCGTCCGGCGCTGCTGCTGCTGGCCGAGCGGCTGGGCGAAGGGGCCGGGGCTACGCTCTGGTCCCTGCTGGGCGCGCAGGCGGCGCGACTGGCCGCGGCGGGCATCGAGCTCTTCGCCATCGGCGGCGATACGCCGACGGTGCTGGCCGGACTGACGCCGCCCGACGGCGTGCCCTCGCTAGTGGTGCGCGACGGCGAACAGCGCCTGACCCGGCTGCTGCTTGGCGGCTTGCCGGCGCGACTGCTGGCGCTCGATCCCAACCAGCGGGCCCTCTCGGTCCTTCCGGTGGCCAATCCGCTGGCGCAGCTGGAGGCCGCCGTGGCCGCGGTCTTGGCCTGGCGTCTGGCCATCGGCGACAGCGCGCCCGCCGGCATCGGTGCGCCGGTGCTGGTGTTGCCGCGGGTGATTCCGCCGGAACTCTGCAGCGCGCTGATCCAGCTGTGGGAAGACGGCAACCAGGAAGGTCGCGTCTCCGCCGGCTCGAACGAGAATTTCTATTCGGCCGATCGCAAGAAGAACCGCGAGCATGTGGTTACCGACCCGGTGCTGTCGCAGCAGGTGCTGCGCTTTGTCTCGCGCCGCATCGGGCCGGAGCTGGCCAAGGTCTTCAACTACACCCAGGCCTACCGCTTCGAGTCCTTCATCGTGCTGGGCTACCAGGTTGAACGGCAGGATTTCTTCGGCCGGCACCGCGACCGCTATCTGCCGGAGCATCCGCGCCGCTTCGCTATGTCGCTTAACCTGAATGACGACTACGACGGCGGCTGGCTGCGCTTTCCCGAATACAGCAATCAGCTCTATCGCCCACCGGCCGGTGGCGCCTGCGTCTTCTCCTGCTCGCTGCTACACGAGGCGCTGCCGGTGACACGCGGCCGGCGCTTCACCCTGACGACCTTCTTCCATGGCGTCGAAGGGGGCGGGCAAGGCGGGCCGGCGCCGCAGCGGGCGCTGGGGCGATGACCGCGAAGACCGACTACGACCTCGTCGTCGTCGGTGGCGGCATCGGCGGCTCCAGTCTTGCCGCCGCCATGGCCGGGCTTGGCCACAGCGTCCTGCTGCTCGAGCGCGAGACGCAATTTCGCGACCGCATCCGCGGCGAGGTGATGATGCCCTGGGGCAGCGCCGAGGCAAGACGCCTGGGGGTCTATCAGGCGCTGCGCGATGGCGGTGGGCTGGCGACGCCGCGCTGGACCACCTGGATCGCCGGCCAGGCGACACCGCCGCTGGACTACGCTGGCGCCGATGGCGAACAGGGCTTCCTGGCCAGCCCGCACCCGCGGCTGCAGGAGGTGCTACTGCGGTGCGCCGCGACGGCGGGTGCCGAGGTGCTGCGCGGTATCCTGCCGCAGAGCGTAACGCCGAGCAGCCCGGCGCGCATCGCCTTCACCACCGCCGACGGCGCCACACGACGGGTCAGCGCGCGGCTGCTGGTAGGGGCCGAGGGGCGGAGCGGCGTCGTCGCACAGTCGATCGGGGCGCTGCCGCAGCGCGACCCGACGGCAGTGATCACCGTAGGGCTGGAGCTGGCGGGCGCTTTCGACACTGGCGGCAGCGTCAACTACTTCCTGGATCCGGAAAGTGCCTTGTCGTCCATCTTGGTGCGCACGACGCCGGAGCGCTGCCGCGTCTACCTGATGCACCACGCCAGCCTGATGCCGCGCCGCCTGTCCGGCGATAGCGACCGGGCAGAGGCGCTGCGACTGTTGGGCATCGCTGGCGTGCCGGCCGACTGGCTGGCCGGCCCGTCGCCTGGCAGTCCGCTGGCCAGTTTCGACGGCGCCTGGCGCTGGGTGTCACGGCCCTTCGGCCCGGGTGTCGTGCTGATCGGCGACGCCGCGGGCTCCAGCGACCCAGCCTGGGGCAACGGCCTATCGCGCACGCTGCGTGACGTGCGGCTGCTGCGCGATCTCCTGCAGGAACAGACGGATTGGAACCTGGCGGCCGAGGCCTTTGCCACTGCGCACCTGGCCTTCTGCCGCCGGCTGCGCCTGCTGGAGGCCATGCAGGCGGAGCTCTTCACCACCCCCGGGCCGGCGGGCACCGCGCGGCGCCAGCGGGCCCTGGGCCTGTTCCGCGCCGATCCCACCCGGCAACCCGACGTCCTGGGCCTGGGTCCCGACGCCCCCTATGACGAGACCGTGCGCCAGCGCTTCCTGGGCGAAATCTGACTAGGGGGCCAGATGGCAGACCGCCTCGATGCGGTTGCCCTCGGGGTCCTGCAGGAAGGCGGCGTAGTAGTGCGGGTGATACTCCGGCCGCAGGCCCGGCCGGCCGTCATCCTGGCCACCCTGGGCCAGGCCGGCGCGGTGGAAGTCCTCCACCGCGGCACGGCTTGGCGCCTTGAAGCACCAGTGCCGGGCCCGGTCGCCAGCCGGGAGTGTGCCCTTCTGGATCGCCAGGTATGTGAGATGCGGCCGGCTGGCGTCGCAGCGGCGGCCATAGCCGATCCAGGCATCGTCGCTGCCGACCTTCTCCACCCCCAGCGCTGCCATCACGGCGTCATAGAAGACCGCGGCCCGCTTGAGATCGGCGACGGCGATGGAGACGTGATCGAGCATGGCGAACCTCCGGCTGCGGCAGAGCAAGTGTTGCCTCGCCGGGGGAACTTCGCTAGGGCTCACGGCGCCGTTTCGCAGAGGGAACCCGCCTGATGAGCGCCATCCTGGAAATCCGAGCCCGCGAGATCCTCGACTCGCGCGGTAACCCGACTGTCGAGGTCGACGTGACCTTGGAGAGCGGCGCCTTCGGCCGCGCTGCCGTGCCCTCGGGCGCCTCTACCGGCGCGCACGAGGCCGTGGAGCTGCGCGACGGCGACAAGAAGCGCTATGGCGGCAAGGGCGTGCGGAAGGCGGTGGATGCCGTCAACCACGACATCTTTGAGCTGCTGTCGGGCCGCGAGGCCGACGACCAGGTGGCGCTCGACGCGGCGATGATCGCGCTGGACAACACGCCGAACAAGTCGCTGCTCGGCGCCAACGCCATCCTTGGCGCCTCGCTGGCCATCGCCAAGGCGGCGGCGGCCGAGGCCGGGCTGCCGCTCTATCGCTATGTCGGCGGCACCTATGCCCGCACCCTGCCGGTGCCCTTGATGAACATCGTCAACGGCGGCGCGCATGCCGACAACCCGATCGACTTCCAGGAGTTCATGATCGTCCCGGCCGGCGCGCCGACTTTCGCCGAGGGCCTGCGCTGGGGCGCCGAGGTGTTCCACGCGCTGAAGAAGCAGCTGAAGGATGCCGGCCACGCCACCAACGTCGGCGACGAGGGCGGCTTCGCCCCCAATCTGAAGAGCCCGGACGAGGCGCTGGGCTTCATCACCAAGGCCATCGAGGCCGCCGGATACCGCCCTGGCGAGGACGTCTACCTGGCGCTGGACTGCGCCGCGACGGAGTTCTTCAAGAACGGCGTCTATGACCTGGAGGGCGAGGGGCGCAAGCTCGACGCCGCCGGCATGACGGCCTACCTGGGCGAGCTCTGCGGCCGTTTCCCCATCGTCTCCATCGAGGACGGCCTGGCCGAAGACGACTGGGCCGGCTGGCAGCACCTGACGGCGACCCTTGGCAAGACGATCCAGCTGGTCGGCGACGACCTTTTCGTCACCAACCCGACCCGCCTGGCGCGCGGCATCAAGGAGGCCAGCGCCAACGCCATCCTGATCAAGGTCAACCAGATCGGCAGCCTGTCGGAGACGCTGGAGACCGTGGCGCTGGCGCACAGCAATGCTTTCCGCTGTGTCATGTCGCACCGTTCCGGCGAGACCGAGGACGCCACCATCGCCGACCTGGCGGTGGCGACCAACTGCGGGCAGATCAAGACCGGCTCGCTCAGCCGCTCCGACCGCCTGGCCAAGTACAACCAGCTCCTGCGCATCGAGGAGGAGCTGGGCGAGGCCGCGCTCTATGCCGGGCGGACCGTGCTGAAGGGCTGAACTTGCTGCCCGACGGATTCGTCCTGCGGCCGGCCGAGGACCGCGATGGCCCGGCGCTGATCGCCCTGGTCGACGCGCTCTACCGCGACTATCCGGGTTGCGTGCTGCTGGTGGATGAGGAGGAGCCGGAGCTGCGCACGCCCGCCGCCGCCTATGCCCCCGCCGGCGGCTGGTGGGTGGTGGAGCAGGGCGGGGCAGTGGTCGCCAGCGTCGCCCTGCGGCCCTCCGCCTATCGTCCCGGCTGGGGCGAGCTGCGCAAGCTCTACGTTAATCGCCTGACTCAGGGGCAGGGACTTGGCGCCCGGCTGCTGGCCTTCGCCGAGACCGAGATGGCGACGCGCGGCTGGCGCCGCCTGCATCTCTGGACTGACAGCCGCTTCGATGCCGCGCACCGGCTCTATGCCCGGGCCGGTTGGCATCGCGAGCCCATGACCCGGCTGCTGAACGACGCCAGCCACACGACGGAGTTCGAGTTCGTGAAGCGTCAGTAGGCACTACTGCCAGCTTTTGGCACCATCCATGCTAAGCTGACCGCCATGGCCCGCGCTCCCCGCCTGCTCGAACTGATCCAGCTGCTGCGCCAGCATCGCCATCCGGTGAGCGGCGCGGTGCTGGCCGAGGCGCTGGGTATCAGCCTGCGCACGCTCTATCGCGACATTGCCACCTTGCAGGCCGAAGGTGCCACCATCGATGGCGAGCCGGGCGTCGGGTACCTGCTGCGCCCCGGTTTCCTGCTGCCGCCGCTGATGCTGACGGAGGAGGAGATCGAGGCGCTGGTGCTGGGCACCCGCTGGGTGGCACAGCGCGCCGATCATCCCCTGGGACAGGCGGCACGCCGCGCGCTGGGCAAGGTGGCGGCCGTGCTGCCGGCCGATCTCAGGGTCGGCGCCGAGGACTCCGCGCTGCTGATCGGCCCGGCCGCGGCCAGCGCCGGCGACAGCGAGCTGCCGGCCATCCGCCAGGCGATCCGCCAGGAACGCAAGCTGGCGATCCGCTACCAGGACGTCGAAGGGGCGGAGAGCCGCCGCACGGTCTGGCCCTTCGCACTGGGCTTCTTCGAGCGCTGTCGCGTGGTGGTGGCCTGGTGCGAACTGCGCCAGGACTATCGCCATTTCCGCACCGACCGCATCCGCCACCTAGCGGTTACCGCCAAGCGCTATCCGCGCCGGCGCCAGGCTCTGCTGAAGGAATGGCGGGCACGCGAGGGTATCAAAGACTGCTGACAGAATCTGGCGGTGGGTAGCTTCAGGATGACGGCCTCACCAAGGGAGGCAGGCATCATGTCCCAGAGCGTCTATCACATCCTCTACGTCGACCAGCCGGCGGCCAGCGCCGCCTTCTACCAGCGCCTGCTCGGCCGCGAGCCGCTGGAGCAGAGCCCGACCTTCGCGCTCTTCCTCCTGCAGCCCGGCCTGCTCCTCGGCCTCTGGTCGCGCCACACGGTGCAGCCGCCGGCAGCGGCCGGGGGCGGCGGGGGTGAACTGGCACTCGGCCTGCCCGACGCCGCCGCGGTGGATCAGCGCCACGCCAAGTGGGTCGAACTGGGCCTGGAGATCCTGCAGCCGCCGACCGACCTCGACTTTGGCCGCAGCTTCGTGGCCCGCGACCCGGATGGCCATCGCCTGCGCGTGCTGGCGGTGACGACGTCATGAGCGCGGCGGGGCCCGGCAACTGGCTGGCGGTGGCCGCGGCGGCGCATGTGCGCCGCGGCCGCGCCGGCGGCTTCATGCAGGTCTGCCACGGCAAGGCCGCGCCGCTGCGGCGCCTGAAGCCGGGCGACCGGATCGCCTACTACTCGCCGAGTGAACAGCCAGGGCAGCGCGACGGTCTGCAGGCCTTCACCGCCATCGGGCTGGTGGCAGAAGGCGCCGTCGTCCAGGTCGTGATGGCGCCGGGCTTCCAGCCCTGGCGGCGCCGGGTCGCCTGGCTGGCGGCACAGGAGGTCTCGATCCGGCCGCTGCTGGCGCGCCTCGACCTCACCGCCGCGGGCGGCAATTGGGGCTATCGCCTGCGCTTCGGCCTGCTGCCGATCGGCGCCGTCGACATGGCGCGGATCGCCGAGTCGATGGGGGTCGTTCTGCCGTTCGGGTGATTCGCCGCGACTCCGTGGATTCACTGGTGCGACTCGGCGCTTGACCCGGCGCGACTCGGCGTGATTCCTTGATGCCCATGGCATCGCTCGTCACCGAAGTTCGCCGCCGCGCCCGCTGGGTACTTCCCCAGCTCTTCGGGCTTGGCCTGGTGACCTACTTCTGTTTCCACCTGGTGCAGGGCGACCGCGGCCTGCGCACCTACCTGCTGCTGCAGGACGAGCTGGCCGAAGCGCATGCCACCTCCGCCCAGCTGTCCGCCCAGGTGGCCGAGGCCAAGGCGCAGGTGGCGCAGCTGTCTTCCGGGTCGCTCGATCTCGATCGGCTGGAGGAGCAGGCGCAGGGCGTGATCAGCTACTTCCGGCCCGGCGACTACGTGATCTTCCTGGATCGCTGAGCCCGGGCGCACTTGGTGCGCCGCCGCGTCACCGACCCCACATTCATTTGGGAATTATATACTTAACTCCCTTTCAAGGCTTCGTCCCGGCAATCCATGCCGTCATTGCCGGTAGATCGTGAGCCCAGAACAGGGACAACCCACGGCTCTGAGCATTTTCCAGACTGACCATGGCAAATACCCCAGTCAGCACGGCCGCAGGGACGACCTGTAACGTTCCGAAGTCCTTCCGCCATGTCTCGGCCTTCACGGCCGCATCGTTGTTCAGGCGTTTTACCGAGTTTGTGGACGAGTTCGAGACTTTGCACTCCAGCGCGAGGGTGCGGCCGTCCCACAGCCCGATCACGAAGTCCGCCTTGCGGTCTCCGAGGTGCGACTCGCGACAGAACTCTCCCGGCTTTGGTGCGTCGCTTAACGTCTTGATACGGCGGGTACCGACCTTCTTGTAATCGCTACCAAGAAGCTGCAATTCGACTCGCTCTTCTTGGAGGCTCCGGCCTTCGCTCCGCCGCAAGGTCTCCACACGACGCATCGCCAGCATTGCCGTCGTCGCTAGCACCGCCGCCTTTTGGTCTAGCTCGCTCGGCGGCCATTGGCCGCTAACCCATGGAAAGCGCCGCCGGTCGTGCCAGTCGCGCATAAACAAGACCACGCGCGCAAGAAGCTCTGGATCTTCCTTGAGCCGTACCGGCGCGAGCGATTTTGCTTTCATCAGGACCTTGAGATCATCTTCCGAGACTGGAGGGCCCGTCAGGTAGCGGAACACCTCGCGCTTACGATCATCCGACAGAATATCGAGAGCTTTCTCTCCCAATTGCGTCAGGTCTACTGTTTCCTCCATTACCTCTTCGACGATGGTTTGATATTTGTCGAAAAGGTCGAGGTAGACCTCCAGCGGTTCAGTGTGCCGCCCCTCGCGAAAATGTTCTTCCGCCGCTGCTCGATCGGCATCTAGTTGATCATTCGTCCAGACAGGCGGCTGGCTCACGTTGCCATCTGCTCAAGGACCGCGGGACCAGGAACGGGGATTCTCTCCATCTCGCGCGGCTCGAACTTCGTGAGCCCGCCAGCGTATACGCGCCCACGATCCATCATCGGTGCGCCGCTGAGATACTTCACTAGTCCGCACAGCAGTTTGTCGGTCAACGGTTCGCGGGGGTAGAGGCCGTGTGCGATGTTGAGGTGGCGAGCGGCAGCTCTGTTCAACACAAACGCAGGCGGACGCCGCGCCATATAGGTCGCGAGTATCGGTGCCGGCTCGCGTAGGCCGACCGACCACCACGCTTTGCGATTCTGCGAGGTGAAGTTGTCCTTCGCGCCCATTGCCTCGGCACGTTCCAGAAATGCTTTAACGACAGCGAGTTCTTTCCTCGGGAGTTCGGAGAGGTCTACAGGAAGGTCAATCACGCGCCGCAGGGACGCGCCATCCTTAAGCACCTGCCCCGCGCGGAACAACTCCATCGCCTTGGTGATCGCCGGAAACAGCACGTCCTCTGTAAGTCCTTCGCTGTGCTTGCCGGCGATCCACACGCGATTGGCGCCCGTCACTTGGCCACGATGCACGCGACACAACTCGCCTAGCTCGACATAGCCGCTTTGAATCTCGCGCGGCTTGCGCGTGAAATGAGACCAGCGCGGTTCTGCGATCAGGCGCTCACGACTGACGCGGCGACCGCCTGATAGATGGTCGAGGTCATCCAACTTGTTGATGCGAGCGAAGCGCGCGGACGGTAGCGTGCCGTTGACCTTGAACGTCGTAACGGCGGCGGTACTTTGCGTTCCCGGAAACGGTTCGGCTTCCGGCTCGATGACATATACCGCTTGCCCGCCAAGCCGATTGAGGAAGAGGTCGCGCACAAGCTGGCCGTAGTTCACGTCCAGCCATTCGGATGCGGTGATAAGCGCGCCGTAGTCGCCAGCCTTCGCCCATCGCGCGATGGCAAGGAAGAAATAGACGTGAAGGCCCGCAAGTGAACTAGCCTTGAGAGTCAGGTGTGCTGACTGTTCCTTAAGCCATTTTTTCCAATCGCTATCGATGAGGTGATGGCGAACATAGGGCGGGTTGCCAATGTAGAGCGTCTTGCCTTCGATCTGTTCAAGCGCCGCAACGCGAAAGTCTTTCAGCAAGACGCAGGAGCGATCCGCCATACCGACCGCTGCCAAGTTCGCGCGCGTCATCAGCGCGGCGAGCGGATCGATCTCGACAGCAACTAGAGACGCTTTCTTGAATTGGCGGCCTGCCTCAATCAGGAACCGACCGGACCCGGCTCCGGGATCGACAATTCTGTCGGGAACACCAATTGTTGCCGCCCATCCCAGCATCGCTTCGACTATCTTGTACGGCGTGTAGACGGCCCCACTCTCACGGCGAACATCTTGACCGCGAACGTCACAGAATGCTTCGCCGAGCGGATCGCCGCCGTCGCGAATTTTGCTCCTCAATGCGTTCACGTCAGCGGCGGGAACAGAAGGAAGCGACTTCACGAGCGCCGCTTCAGCGGGTGTCAGCGTTCCAACGGCGTCGGCCCCAAGCGCGAGCGCGAGCGCAACAATCCCTTTTTCGGATGAAAGCAGCGTTGAACGGAACGGCGCCGAGTTCTTCTTCTTGGGGACAGGGCGGAACGCAAATATGCGATCAGTGATCGCGTCTAATTCTTCGGGTCCGCCGTGCATGAGGTCAAATCCTTGTACGTCAGGCGCGGTCCAAACGAAGCCGAAACGAGACTCGCGAGGCGTTCCGTAGTGTGGCGCTTCACATCGCCATCGTTCAAGCGGAAGGTAAATTCATCGACATAACGATGCAAATGCTTCGGGCTGGCATGGTGATAAACGCCATGCAAGCCGCGCTTCATAACGGCCCAAACGCTTTCAATGCCGTTCGTGGTCACGTCGTTGCGGACATACTCTTTCGCGTTGTGATCGACCGTCTCATGGCCGTAGTCAGGGGCCAGCCCGCGATAAGCACCGTGGTCGTCGGTGTGGATCATTGATCCCGGCGAAACGGCTTCGCGGATTTGGGATTGCAGATTGAGACTATCGGTCCCACCGACCGGACGCGCCTTCACGCGGCCACCGCGCTCGCGCATGCCGATAACGGCCACCTTCCCAACCGCGCCTCGACCGCGATTGAGCTTCTTGTTCTGATGCTTGTTCTTCTCCTTGCCGCCAACGTAGGTCTCGTCAATCTCGACGATGCCTGACAGCACGGTAGGATCATTGCCGCATGCCTCGCGGATGCGGCCCAACATGAACCAAGCCGATTTCTGGGTGACGCCGATCTCTTTGCCGAGTTGCAAGCTGGAGACGCCCTTACGGGCCGTCATAAGCAGGTACATCCCCAAAATCCATTTATCGAGGGTGATGTGCGACCGCTCGAAGATGGTCCCGGTGCGAACCGTGAAGTCTTTCTTGCAGGCGTTGCAGCGATAGAAGCCCTTGGGGCGCGGCGTGATTCTCTTTGCTTCGTCACATTGAGGGCAGACCGTCCCGTTCGGCCAGCGGCGCGACTCCATGTATGCTCTGGCCGTTTCCTCATTCGGGTAGAGCTTGGACAGCTGGTAAAGGGAAATGGTCGATCTAGACATGGCACGAACCCCCAAAAGCGTAGGGAAACATTACCGTTTCGAGGTAAGGGAGTCAAGTATATAGTTCCCATTCATTTTCGCCCCAATCTGGCAGCCCACTGGGCCCAGCCGGCTGTCCGATGGGCATTTTTAGTGAGGGAGAATTGTGCAGATTAACTAATTTTGCATTAATCTTCATTTAACCGTTAATTTTTAATAGTTTAGTGGAATGTCGCCGAAAACTTGCCCCTCGGCCCGTTGCGCATTATCCTCTGCCTCAAAGCTGGTCCGTCGAAGGGCCAGCGTGGCTTCGCCATCAGGGGAAACGCATGGCCAGCAAGACCGAAGGCCCGAAGAAAGCCGCCAAGGGCAAGGCTTTCGCCGGCAACGATCCCAAGCTCGTCGCCAAGCTCTATCGGGATATGCTGCTGATCCGCCGCTTCGAGGAGAAGGCGGGCCAGATGTACGGCATGGGCCTGATCGGCGGCTTCTGCCACCTCTACATCGGTCAGGAGGCCGTGGTGGTGGGCCTGCAGGCCTGCATCGAGACCGGCAAGGACTCGGTGGTCACCTCCTATCGCGACCATGGCCACATGCTGGCCTGCGGCATGGATCCGCGCGGCGTGATGGCGGAGCTGACCGGCCGGCGCGGCGGCTATTCCAAGGGCAAGGGCGGCTCGATGCACATGTTCAGCCGCGAACAGAAATTCTTCGGCGGCCACGGCATCGTCGGCGCCCAGGTGCCGATCGGCGCTGGCGTCGCCTTCGCGCAGAAATACCTGGAAGAGAACGCCTGCTGCCTCACCTACCTGGGTGACGGCGCGCTGAACCAGGGCCAAGTCTACGAGACCTTTAACATGGCGGCGCTGTGGAAGCTGCCGCAGGTGGTGGTGATCGAGAACAACAAGTACGGCATGGGCACCGCCATTGAGCGCTCTTCGGCCAAGTCGACCGAGCTCTATCACCGCGGCCAGGCCTACGGGATTCCCGGCGTCCAGGTCGACGGCATGGACGTGATCGAGGTGATGGAGGCCGGCAAGAAGGTCGTCGACTACGTGAAGGGCGGCAAGGGTCCCTACATCATGGAGATGCAGACCTACCGCTATCGCGGCCACTCGATGTCCGATCCGGCCAAGTACCGCTCCAAGGAGGAGGTGCAGAAGTACCGCTCCGAACACGATCCCATCGACAACCTGAAGACCCAGATGCTGGCATCCGGGATCATCGACGAGGCCAAGCTCAAGGAGCTGGATCGCGAGATCAAGGAGATCGTCACCGACGCCGCCGATTTCGCCCAGTCCTCGCCAGAGCCCGATCCGGCCGAGCTCTGGACCGAGGTCCTGGTGGCGGCTGAATAGGGAAGGGCAGAACACATGACCGACATCCTGATGCCCGCCCTGTCCCCCACCATGACCGAGGGCAAGCTGGCCAAGTGGCTCAAGGCCGAAGGCGACAAGGTCAAGGCTGGCGACGTGCTCTGCGAAATCGAGACCGACAAGGCGACTATGGAGGTCGAGGCGGTCGACGAGGGCACGCTGGTGAAGATCCTGGTGCCCGCCGGCACCGAGAACGTCGCGGTGAATGCCGTCATCGCCCAGCTGCAGGCCGAAGGCGAGGACCTCAAGGCAGCCGCGCCAGCGCCTGCGCCGGCCGCGGCACCCAAGGCCGAGGCGCCGGCACCCGCCGCCGCACCGGCCCACGCACCGGCTGCGACCCCGATCCCGGCCGAGCAGGAGTGGAGCGGCGAAACCCAGACCCAGACGGTGCGCGAGGCTTTGCGCGACGCCATGGCCGAGGAGATGCGGCGGGACTCCAAGGTGCTGCTGCTGGGCGAGGAGGTGGCGCAGTACCAGGGCGCCTATAAGGTCAGCCAAGGACTGCTCGACGAGTTCGGCCCCAAGCGCATCATCGACACGCCGATTACCGAGATGGGCTTCGCCGGCCTTGGCACTGGCGCGGCCATGTACGGCCTGAAGCCCATCGTCGAGTTCATGACCTTCAACTTCGCCATGCAGGCGATGGACCACATCATCAATTCGGCCGCCAAGACGCACTACATGTCGGGCGGCCAGATCAGCAGCCCCATCGTGTTCCGCGGGCCGAATGGCGCGGCGGCGCGCGTCGGCGCCCAGCACTCGCAGTGCTATGCCTCGTGGTATGCCCACGTGCCGGGGCTGATCGTGCTGGCGCCTTACTCCGCCGCCGACGCCAAGGGCCTGCTGAAGAGCGCGATCCGCAATCCCAACCCGGTCATCTTCCTGGAGAACGAGATCCTCTACGGCCAGTCCTTCCCGGTGCCGAAGAGCGACGACTGGACGGTGCCGATCGGCAAGGCGCGCATCGTGCGGCCGGGCAAGGACGTCACCATCACCGCCTTCTCGATCATGGTCGGCAAGGCGCTGGCCGCCGCCGAGGAGTTGGCGAAGGAGGGCATCGAGGCCGAGGTCATCGACCTGCGCAGCCTGCGCCCGCTGGATACCGAGACCATCGTCGCCTCGGTGAAGAAGACCAACCGCCTGGTCTCCTGCGAGGAAGGCTGGCCCTTCGCCGGCATTGGGTCAGAGCTGGCGGCGCTGATGATGGAAGCGGCCTTCGACTGGCTCGACGCGCCGGTCAAGCGCGTCCATGGCGCCGACGTGCCGCTGCCCTATGCCGCCAACCTGGAGAAGCTCGCGCTGCCGCAGGTGGCCGACATCGTCCAGGGCGCCAAGGCCGTGCTTTACCGCTGACCGCAAGTTTCCAAGAGGGGCTCCGAGTTCCATGTCGATCAATATCCTGATGCCGGCGCTGTCGCCCACCATGACCGAGGGCAAACTGGCCAAGTGGCTCAAGGCCGAGGGCGACAAGGTCAAGGCCGGCGACGTGCTCTGCGAGATCGAGACCGACAAGGCGACCATGGAGGTCGAAGCGGTCGACGAGGGCACCTTGGCGAAGATCCTGGTGGCTGCCGGCACCGAGGGCGTCGCCGTCAATGCCCCCATCGCCGTGCTGGCGGAGGAGGGCGAGGACGCCAAGACGGTCGGCGCCGGCGCCAAGCCAGCCGCCGCCCCGGCGCCAGCACCCGCGCCGGCCGCCAAGGCAGAGGCTCCTGCACCGGCCCCCGCCGCTGCGCCGGCACCCGCCGCGGCCCCCGCGCCGGCTCCGGCTCCGGCTCCGGCGCCAAGCGGTGATGGCGACCGCACCTTCGCCTCGCCTCTGGCCCGTCGCATGGCGGAACAGTCGGGCCTCGACCTCAAGGCGATCCAGGGCAGCGGCCCGAACGGCCGCGTGGTGAAATCCGACGTCGAGGCCGCGCTGTCCGGCGGCAAGGCACCGAAGGCCGCGGCGGCCCCGGCGGCAGCGCCCGCGGGCGTGCCGGCGACGGCGCCCAAGGCTGCCGGCCCCGGCGCCAAGCAGCTTGCCGACCTGCTGAAGATGCCCTACCGGCAGGAGCCGCTCAGCGGCATGCGCAAGGTCATCGCCCAGCGCCTGACCGAGTCCAAGCAGACGGTGCCGCACTTCTACCTGACGATGGATTGCGAGATCGACGCGCTGCTGAAGGTGCGCAGCGAACTCAACGCCAAGCTGGAGGCGCAGAAATCCACGACCAAGATCTCGGTCAACGACTTCGTCATCCGCGCCGTCGCCCTGGCATTGAAGAAGGTGCCGGCGGCCAACGCCTCCTACGATCCCTCGGGCATCCTGTTCTACGAACACGCCGACGTCTCGGTCGCGGTGGCGACCCCGGGCGGCCTCATCACCCCCATCGTCAAGGCGGCCGAGGGCAAGGGCCTGGCCAGCATCGCGGTGGAGATGAAGGACCTGGCGGCGCGCGCCCGCGACAACAAGCTGAAGCCCGAGGAGTACCAGGGCGGCACCTTCTCGATCTCCAACCTCGGCATGTTCGGGGTGAAGCAGTTCGAGGCGGTGATCAACCCGCCGCAGGGCTGCATCCTGGCGATCGGCGCCGGCGAGCAGCGCCCGGTGGTGAAGGCCGGCGCGCTCGCCATCGCCACGGTGATGTGCGCCACGCTCTCGGTCGACCACCGCGTGGTCGACGGCGCGGTGGGGGCCGAATATCTCGCCGCCTTCAAGAAGCTGATCGAAGACCCGCTGACCATGCTGCTGTGAGCGACCAGGCGCGCCAGGCGCGCGGAGGGTGAGCCATGACCCTGAAGGACAAGGTCGAGATCGGCGAGAAGCTCATCAAGATCGGGGCGCTGTTCGTCGTCGCGGTCTGGGCCATCTGGAAGTTCGGCGCCGAGTTCGCCATCGACGCCCGCAAGCCCTTCCTGGAGAAGCAACTGGCCTTCTGCATTGAGGCCTCGAGCGCCGCGGCGCTGATCGCCGTGACCCAGGTCGAGGACACCTACGAGGAGAACCGCGAAACCTTCCTGAAGCTCTACTACGGCCCGCTGGCCATCGTGGAGAACTCGGCCCTGGCGCAGGCCATGGTGGCCTACAAGAACGTGCTGTTGCCGCTCGACTTCGACGCCGACCGCAGCAAGCTGAACACACCCTCCATCGAGATCGCGCACCAGTGCCGCGACCTGGTACAGGGGAGCTGGAGATACAAGGCGGTGGAATAGGGTCTTGATGCGTTTCTTTGTTTCGTCATGGCCGAGCTTGACCCGGCCATCCAGCCGACGAAGACCTGGATGCCCGGGTCAAGCCCGGGCATGACGGGTAAGGCGGAGCTAGCAAGCGGAAAGCGAGAACCCATGGCCGATACTTCCTTCGACGTTCTCATCATCGGCGGCGGGCCGGGCGGCTACGTCGCGGCGATCCGTTCGGCGCAGCTGGGCCTCAAGACGGCGGTGGTGGAGCGCGCCTACCTGGGTGGCATCTGCCTGAACTGGGGCTGCATCCCGACCAAAGCGCTGCTGCGTTCGGCGGAGGTCTATCACTACATGACGCACCCGCAGGCCTATGGCCTGACGGCGGAGAAGGTCGGCTTCGATATCAAGAAGATCGTCGAGCGCTCGCGCGGTGTCGCCAAGCGGCTGAACGGCGGCGTCGGCTTCCTGATGAAGAAGAACAAGATCACGGTGATCGACGGCGAGGCCAAGCTGCTGTCGGCTTCCAAGGTCGCCGTCGCCAAGGACGGCAAGGCGGTGGGCGAGTTCAGCGCCAAGCACATCATCATCGCCACCGGCGCGCGGCCGCGCGTGCTGCCGGGGCTGGAGCCGGACAAGAAGCTGGTCTGGACCTATTTCGAGGCCATGGTGCCCGAGGCCATGCCGAAGTCGCTGCTGGTCGTCGGCTCCGGCGCTATTGGCATCGAGTTCGCCAGCTTCTACCGCACCATGGGCGCCGAGGTGACGGTGGTCGAGGTGCTGCCGCAGATCCTGCCGGTGGAGGACGAGGAGATCGCCGCCTTCGCCCGCAAGCAGTTCGAGAAGCAGGGCATGAAGATCCTGACCGGCGCCAAGGTGCTGAGCCTGAAGAAGGGCAGTGACAGCGTCACTGCGACTATCGAGGACGCCAAGGGCGGCAAGAGCGAGCTGACGGTCGACCGGGTGATCTCCGCCGTCGGCGTGGTCGGCAACATCGAGAACCTGGGGCTGGAGGCGCTGGGCGCCGCCACCGAGCGCGGCACCATCAAGGTCGATGGCCTGGGCCGCACCAACGTGAAGGGCCTCTATGCCATCGGTGACGTCGCCGGCCCGCCCATGCTGGCGCACAAGGCCGAGCATGAGGGCGTCATCTGCATCGAGGGCATCGCGGACAAGCACCCGCATCCGATGGACAAGCTGCAGATCCCCGGCTGCACCTACTGCAGCCCGCAGATCGCCTCCGTCGGGCTGACCGAGAAGAAGGCCAAGGAGCTGGGCAGGGACATTCGCGTCGGTCGCTTCCCCTTCGTCGGCAACGGCAAGGCCATCGCGCTGGGCGAGGACCAGGGTTTGGTGAAGACCATCTTCGACAAGAAGACCGGGCAGCTGCTCGGCGCCCACCTGGTCGGCGCCGAGGTGACCGAGCTGATCCAGGGCTTCGTCATCGCCATGGGCCTTGAGACCACGGAAGAAGAGCTGTTCCACACGGTCTTCCCGCACCCGACGCTGTCGGAAACGATGCACGAATCGGTGTTGGACGCTTATGGCCGGGTGATTCACACCTAGGGGCCGCCAAAGCCCCTATCCCATCGCAGATGGGGGAGGGGTTGGGGAGGGGGTGTCGACGGGCGAGCTGCTTCGTCAGGACCCCCTCCCCAACCCTCCCCCACGCTTCGCGCGAGGGAGGGAGCGGGCAGAAGTGCTATCCTCTGCTGGATCGGGCAACCTTCTGTGCCCATATGCTGGTGACCATGGCAAACGACATCACGCTACCCACCGAGACAGCCGCCGAGCCCAAGCTCCGCCACCCGGAAAAGGCCCACCGCCCGGACCAGCCGGTGCAGCGCGGCAAGCCGGACTGGCTGCGCGTCAAGGCACCGACCTCGCCCGAATACCTGGCGACCAAGGCCATCGTGCGCGAGCACAAGCTGGCCACGGTCTGCGAGGAGGCGGCCTGCCCCAACATCGGCGAATGCTGGAAGCAGCGCCACGCCACCATGATGATTCTGGGCGACACCTGCACGCGGGCCTGCAGCTTCTGCAACGTCGCCACCGGAAAGCCCGGCGCGGTCAACCCGCACGAGCCGCTGAACGTCGCCCTGGCGGTGGCCAAGCTGGGCCTCAAGCACGTCGTCATCACCTCGGTCGACCGCGACGACCTGGACGATGGCGGCGCCGGCCACTTCGCCGAGGTCATCCGGCAGCTGCGCGCCAACTGCCCCGACACCACGGTCGAGGTGCTGACGCCGGACTTCCTGCGCAAGGACGGCGCGCTGGAGCAGGTCGTGGTCGCCCGGCCCGACGTCTTCAACCACAACCTGGAAACCGTGCCACGCCTCTATCCCGAGGTGCGGCCGGGCGCGCGCTACTTCCACTCGCTGCGCCTGCTGTCCGACGTGAAGCGGCAGGACCCGACGCTCTTCACCAAGTCCGGCATCATAGTCGGCCTGGGCGAGACCAAGGAGGAGGTGGCGCAGGTGATGGACGACCTGCGCTCGGCCGATGTGGATTTCCTGACCATCGGCCAGTACCTGCAGCCCTCGCCCAAGCACCACCGCGTCGACCGCTTCGTCACGCCGGACGAGTTCCAGAGCTACGCCCGCCTGGCCAAGGCCAAGGGCTTTCTCCTTTGTTCGGCCTCGCCCCTGACCCGCAGCTCCTATCACGCCGACGCCGACTTCCTGCGGCTGAAGGCGGCGCGCCTAGCCAGCCTGGCGGCCGCCCAGTAGCCATGCGCGATCCCGGCCAGTGGTACGGCCCGGAGCTTGCCGCCAAAGGCGACTGGATCGAGCTGCTGTCGCCGGCCGACCTGGCGGAGATCGACGCCGCCGTGACCGCCGCCCAGGCAGGGCATGACGACCTGCTGACTGTGACGCAAGATGACTTCCCTTTGCCGACCCTGGCGCCGCGCCTGGCCGACCTGGCGCGGGAGATCGTCTGGGGCCGCGGCTTCGTGCTGCTGCGCGGCCTGCCGGTCGAGGCCTGGGGGCGGCAGCGCTGCGCCTGGGCCTACTACGGCCTGGGACTGCACCTGGGCGATCCCGTGCCGCAGAACGCCGCCGGGCACCTGCTGGGCCACGTGAAGGACCTGGGCAAGGATCCCAGGAACCCGCAGACCCGCATCTACCAGACCAGCCACCGCCACCTCTTCCACACCGATTCCTGCGATGTCGTCGGGCTGCTCTGCCAGCAACCAGCGAAGCAGGGCGGGCGTTCCGCGCTGGTTTCCTCGGTCACCATCTTCCGCGAGATCGAACGGCGGCGCCCGGACCTGGCCGAGGTGCTGCGGCAGCCCTTCACCATCGATCGCAAGGGCGAGATTCCGGCCGGCAAGGATCGCACCTACGAGATGGCCATCACCCACCTGCACGGCGGGCAGGTGACCACGATCTATGCCCGCGACTTCATCGAGGCGGCGCAGCGCTTCCCCGAGGTGCCGCGCCTGACCCCGGCGCAGCTCGAGGCCATGGACCTGGTCGACAGCTTGGCCGCCAGCCCTGAGCTGCGGCTCGACATGGATTTCCGCCCCGGCGACCTGCAGTTCCTGCACAACCACCAGATCCTGCACGCCCGCAGCGCTTACGAGGACTGGCCGGAGCCGGAGCGCCGCCGCCACCTGCTGCGGCTCTGGCTCTCGGCACGGCAGGGGCGGGAGCTGCCGCCGGTCTTCGCCGAGCGCTATGGCGAGATCCGCGTCGGCCAGCGGCGCGGCGGCATCCAGGTGCCGGGCCAGCAGCTGGTGGCGCCGCTTGATGCGGCCTAGCGTCGCCCTTTTCCGGCCTGTCCAGCGCCCCAGGTACTGCTAGTGTCCAGTGGCCACACGACAGCGGATTCCTGAGTGCCCATCCACAAAGAACAGCGCGTCCTGCCCTATACGCCCGACCAGCTCTTCGACCTGGTCATCGGGGTCGAACGCTATCCGGAATTCCTGCCCTGGTGCCTGGCGGCGCGCATCCGCAGGCGCGAGCCGGGACTGCTGGTGGCCGACCTGGTGATCGGCTTCAAGCTGATCCGCGAGCGTTTCACCAGTCGCGTCGAATACGACGCCAAGACGCACAGCATCGTCACCACCTATACCGATGGTCCCTTCAAGCAGATGGAGAGCCGCTGGTCCTTCCTGCCGCACCCCGAGGGCTGCTGCGTCGACTTCTACGTCGACTTCGAATTCCGCTCGCGCCTGCTGCAGGGGATCATCTCGGCGCTCTTCACCGAGGTGGTGAAGAAGATGGTAAGCGCCTTCGAGACCCGGGCGCGGAAGCTCTACGGCCCCGGTCAGGCAACGCCGCCGGCACCGGTCGAGGCTTAGGCTGCAGCGATCCTTCGGGTCACGCCCAGACGTAGACCGCGCCCTCGTGCCCCGCATCGTGCGGTTCGAACAGCCCGGCGCGCTGGCAGCGCGCGGCGGCGGCCAAGGCAATGATGGCGTCCAGCGCGTCGCCGCCGGGATTGGCCATGGCGCACGCCGCCAGGGCGGCCGGCAATTTGAGTGGCGTCGCTGCGACCATCGCCGCCAGGATCTCCTGCCGGGCGGTCGCCAGGGTCGCGCCGCGGCCTTTGTAGGGCCGGTAGAGCCCAAGGTGCTTCAGGGTGGAGGCCGGGCAGATCTCCGCCAGCCGGGGCCTGCCGGGATCCGGCGGCTGGAAGGGCGCCACGGTCACCGCCCCGGCGGCGACCAGCGGCGCATAGAGCGCCGCCACCGCATGCCAGGTCTGGCGGTAGAGCCGCAGGTTCCAAGGCGCGAAGGGTGTCCTGGCCGTCACGTCGCTGGCGCGGCGCAGCTCGCGTCCGCCAGTGCGTTGGCGGCAGGCGGCGCGGAAAACCTCCGGCGTCGGATGCGAGGCGGCGAAGCCGGCGAGCCAGTCTGACCAGGGCGTCGCCACCAAGGCGCGCGGCAGGGAGTTGGGAGCGTCGATGCCGACCAGGGCGGGGCCAAGGCTCGCGAGGAATCCGCGCAGGGCAGCGAAGGTCGCTTCGCGATCCAGCGCACCGCCCGGCAGGTCGCGCGCCGGGCGCAAGCGGTCGAGCGTGGTACCCTGGCGGGTCAGGCGCCCCTCGGCGATCCACAGCGCGCGGCCGGCATCGGCGGCGGCGCTGAGGTCGATGCCGACGAGGCGCACCGGCGTCAGTCGACGACGCGGCGATCCAGGATCGCCACGTTCCAGCGCGTGATCGTCACCTTGGCACGCAGGCCGGCGCGGGTCGCCGGATCGGCCTCCAGCAGCGCCAGGGCTTCCGCGCGGGTAGCGACGTCGAGAATCAGCAGGCTGCCACGCGGCGTCACGCCGTCATCGTCGCGCAGGCTGCCGGCGGCCAGAATCTTCGCCTGGATCGACTGTTCGTAGGCCCAGTGCGCGTCCATCACGGCGCGGTCGCGGCGGATTTCCGCGCCGCGCTCGCCATCCTCGCTGACGATCATCCAGGCCATCTTAGTCTCCGTCGTCGATCAAGGAATCCAGCAGCGCGAAGGCGCGCAGCACCGTCGCCTTGCGGATGGCCGTCCGGTTGCCGGGGAAAACCTGGCGCTCGACCCGCGCCGCCGCGCCGCGCCGCGCCACCGCAAGATAGACCAGGCCGACCGGCTTGCCCGCTGTGGCGCCGCCGGGACCGGCGATGCCGGTGACAGCGACGGCGAGGTTGGCGCTTGAATGGAACAGCGCGCCCTCGACCATGCCAAGGGCGACCTCAGCGCTGACCGCGCCCTGCGTGGCGATCGTCGCGGTCGGGACGCCCAGCATCTCGTGCTTGGCCTCGTTGGAATAGGTGACGAAACCGCGATCGACCACGGCGGAGGAACCGGCAATTTCGGTCAGTGCGCCGACGATCAGCCCGCCCGTGCAGGACTCCGCGGTCGCCAGCATCAGGCCCTTGGCCTTGCAGCGCTCCAGCAGCGTCGTGGCGGCCAGGATCACGTCAGCGGGAAGCATGGCAATCCCCAGATCCACCAGCCTAGCGCGGCGGTCGCGGCGCCGGCGTAAAGCCCGGCCACCATGTCGTCCGCCATGATGCCGAAGCCGCCGTGCAGCCGACGGTCGCACCAGGAGGCCGGCCAGGGCTTGGTGATGTCGGCCAGGCGGAACAGCAGGAAGCCGAGGGTCCAGAGCCGCCAATCCAGCGCCAGAGGCACCAGCGTCAGCCACAGGCCGGCGACCTCGTCGATCACCACCTCGCCGGGGTCGTCGCGGCCCAGCGTGGCGGCATGGCGCTGCCCGGCCCAAATGCCAATCAGGAAGACGACCAGGCTGCCGCCCAGCAGCGCCGGCCAGCCGCCGAGGTAGGCCAAGCCAAGGCCCGGCGGGATGGCGCCGAGCGAACCCCAGGTGCCGGGCGCCGGCTTCAGCTTGCCGCAGCCGAACCAGGTGGCGAGCAGGCTGGCCGGGGTCATGGCGCCGGGACCGCCAGGGTCGCCGTGGCCTGCGCGGCAATGCCCTCGCGCCGTCCGGTGAAGCCCAGGCCTTCGGTGGTGGTGGCCTTGACCGAGACGCGGGCCAGCGGCAGGCCGCAAATCTCTGCCAGGCGGGCGCGCATGGCCTCGCGGCGCGGGCCGACCTTGGGGCGCTCGCAGATCAGGGTGACGTCGAGATGCACGAGGCGCGCGCCGGCCGCCGCCGCCAGGTCGCAGGCATGGCGCAGGAACAGGTGCGAGGCGGCACCGCGCCACTTGGGGTCGCTGGGCGGGAAGTGCTGGCCGATGTCGCCCTGGCCGAGCGCGCCCAGGATGGCGTCGACCAGGGCATGAATGCCGACGTCGGCGTCGGAATGCCCCAGCAGTCCCTGTTCATGCGGCACGGCAAGGCCGCAGAGCCAGACGTGATCGCCGGGGCCGAAGCGGTGCACGTCGAAGCCGTTGCCGACACGTGTCTCGGTCTGCGCCGCCAGCCGCAGCTCAGCCTGGCGCAGGTCCTCCTGCGTGGTCACCTTGACGTTCTCCTCGTGGCCCGGCACCAGCGCGACCGCCAGTCCCGCGGCCTCCGCCACCGCGGCGTCGTCGGTCAGCGCCTGGCCGGCGGCGGCACGATGCGCCGCCAGAATATCCAAGAAGCGGAAGCCCTGCGGCGTCTGCGCCCGCCACAGGCCGTCGCGCGGCACAGTGGTCCCGATCAGCCCGGCACCACCGCGCTTCAGGGTATCGGTCACCGGTAGGGCAGGGATGGCGCCGGGTTGCGCGTCCAGCGCGTCGATCACCCCGGCGATGAGGCCGGCGGGCGGGAAGGGGCGGGCGCCGTCATGGATCAGCACCTTGGCCGGGCTCAGTTCGGCCAGGCTCTGCAGGCCGTTCAGCACGGAGTCCTGTCGCTCGCGCCCACCGGCCACCGGCTCCAGCAGCGCGAGACCGGCGGCGGCCTGGTCATAGAGATCGCGGTCGTCGGGATGGATCACCGTGCGCACGCCGGTGACCTGCGGATGGCGGTCGAAGGCCGCCAGGGTCCAGGCCAGGATCGGCCGGCCCGCCAGCAACTGATACTGCTTCGGCAGCGCGCCGCCGAAACGCTGGCCGCGCCCGGCGGCGACGATGAGGGCGATGGTGGACATGGTCGGCAGGCAGTAGCGCGAAGGCCGGCCGGCGCGTCAAGAGGCGCGGGCAGGCCGGCTGCCCGTTTTCCAGCCCTTGGCGGACTGCTACCAAGGTCCCATGGCCAGTCACCGAGTCCTCGCCTGGATCGACCGCCGCTTCGGTGCGCTGGCGCTTTGGCTCCTGGCGCGGCCGGCCCGCGGCTTTGCCTGGCTGGTCGCGTTGCACCTGCTGCTCTGGTGGCTGGTGAGCGTGCTGTCGCAGCTGAACCTGCCGCTCGATGTGATGGAGATCTTCGCCTGGTCGCAGAACCCTGGTTGGGCAACGCACAAGCAGGCGCCACAGGTGGTCTGGCTGTTCTGGCTGTTCGATCACGCGGGCTTCGGCTGGCAGCCGATCGTCCAGTTACAGGCACCGCTGGCTTGGTGCGTCATGGCCTGGGCGGTGTGGCGCCTGGCGCTGCAGCTCACCACGCCGGGCCGCGCGCTCTTCGTGAATGCACTGCTGCCGAACAGTCCCTGGGTCGACCTGCAGCAGCTGCGGCGTGACGGCGCTTTGGTGGTCTGGCGTGTCAGTGACCAGGAGAACGCAGGCGCGGCACCGCCCGACTGGTTGGCCGTGCTGGTGCGTCGGGAAAAGCAGCCGGCGCCGCTGCTGGGCCCATCGGTGGCTTTGCCCTGGCGCCTGTGGGGCAAAGGGCCGGCACCGATGGTGGTGCGCTTCGCGGTGTTGCCGCCGACAAGGCCATGAGCCGCGCTGCCATTGTCAGGCTCTGTCTGGCCCGCCCCGGACGCACCGCGGGCTACTTCATCGCCCTGCACGTCGGCCTCTGGTGGCTGGTGCCGCATCTGGCGCAGGCCAACCTGCCGCTGGATGTGATCGAACAGCTCGCCTGGGCGCGCGATCCGCAGTGGCTCTATCACAAGCATCCACCCCTGCCGGCCTGGTTGCTGGCTGGTGCCGACTGGATCTCCGGCGGCAGTCCTGCGGCGATCCAGCTGCTGTCGCCGCTGGCGTTGGCCTTGGCCTTCTGGGCGGTCTGGCGGCTCGGCTGCCGGCTGCTTTCGCCCGCGCGGTCCCTCGTCGCGCTGCTGCTGCTCGAGGGCGTGACTTTCTTTTCCTTCCAGGCGGCGGAGTTCAACCACAACACGGTGCAGGTGCCGCTGTGGGCCCTGGTCGCGCTGGCCCTGTGGCAGGCCATGACGCGCGATCGCCTGCGCGACTGGGCCCTGCTCGGGCTCTGGGCGGCGCTGGCGCTCTATGGCAAGTACTTCGCCGGCTTACTGCTGCTGGCGCTCGTCCTCTTCCTGCTTTTCGAGCCGGCGGCGCGCCGCTGCTGGCGGCGACCCGGCCCATATCTGGCGGGCATGGTTGCCCTTCTTCTGCTATTGCCCCACCTGCTGGCGCTCTGGCGCCTCGACTTCCTGCCCTTGCACTACGCGCTGGAGCACACCACGCCCGCCGAGGGCCTGTGGCAACGCCTCTGGTTCCCGCTCGACTTCGTCCTGTCGCAGGCGCTGGGAGTCGCCGGCGCGCTGCTCGCACGCTGGCTGCTGCCGCGCGGCGGCGAGACGCTGTCGGTCGAGGCGCCGGACAGCCTGGCGCGTCGCTATCTGGTGTGGCTGGCGGTGGTGCCCTTCTTCCTGGTGCTGCTGACCACGCTGCTGCTGGGTGCCGGGTTCCGCCCACTGTGGGGCATGCCGCTCTGGATCTTCCTGCCGCTTGGCGTCCTGGCCACTTGGCCGCGTGGGATCAGCCTGCTCGGCCTGGCGCGCGCCCTGCTGGTGGTCGGTGCTGTCGGTCTGGGCAGCCTAGTCTTCTATCTCGGCTACCTGGTCTATCCCGCCCTCACGGGCCGCGTGGCGCGCGTCGATTTTCCGGGGCCACAGCTTGCCGCGGCCGCCGTGGAGGCCTGGCAGCGCGGCGCTGGCGGGCGCCCGCTGGCCTTCGTCGCCGGCCCGGTCTGGGAAGCGGGCAACGTCGCCTTCTATAAGGCGCGCGAAGCGCTGGTGGTGATCGACGGCGACCTCGCGAAGAGCTATTGGATCCAGCCCTCCGCCCTGTCATATGCGGGTTTGTTGCTGGTCTGGCCGGCGGACCAGGACCCAACCGCGTGGATCGAGGGCCTGCGGCAGGCTACCGGTCTGCGCTTCCACAACCTGGGGCAGGCCACGCTGCCTTGGCAACGCGGCGCCACACGCCTGGCGCCGCTGACTTTCAGTTTCGGGGCGCTGCTGCCCGAATGAAGGAAGGAGAGGCCCCTGTCCAGGATCGCGATCATCGGCGTCGGCGCGATTGGTGCATCGCTCGCCGCCTGCCTGGCGGCGCCCGGGCGCCATTCCCTGATCCTCTGCGCGCGCCAGACCTTCGACGAACTTGTCGTCGAGGGGCCAAGCGGCACCTTCCGCCAGCGCCTGCCCGTGGTGACCAGGCCGGCGGACCTGGGCGATGCGTCGGTCGACTGGCTGCTGGTCGCCACCAAGGCGCAACAGACCGCCGATGCCGCTCCGTGGCTGCGGGCGTTCGCGGCCCGCGGGGCAAGCGTCGCGGTGGCGCAGAACGGCGTCGAACAGGAGGCGGTTGTACGTCCCTATGTCGGTGAGGCTGCCGTGCTGCCGGTGATCGTCGACTGTCCGGCCGAGCGGCTGGGACCCGGGCGGGCGAAATTGCGCGCGCGTATCGACCTGACCGTACGGGCCGACGCTCTCGGTCACAGGTTCCAGGCGCTGTTCGCCGATGCCGAGGCCACGGTCGCCTGCAGCGAGGATTTCCTGACCGCCGCCTGGACCAAGCTTTGCGTCAACGCGGTCGGCGGCATTGCTGCCCTGGCTGC
Source organism: Rhodospirillales bacterium (assembly GCA_038363005.1). GTDB lineage: Bacteria > Pseudomonadota > Alphaproteobacteria > Kiloniellales > JACOMY01 > JAKOWB01. Next base: position 14,018 of record JBBQBI010000010.1, on the reverse strand, counting down.
CTCGCCCTGGAGCGTCCTGGCCCGCCCCGACATCGCGGCGCTGGCGCTCGGCCTGGTCGAGGAAGCGATTGCCGTGGGTCGCGCCGCGGGAGCACGCCTGGAACCGGGACTGGCACAGGCAATTCTGCGGCGCCTGACGGGAAGCGCACCCAATGCCCGTTCCTCGATCGTGCAGGACGTCTTGGCGCGGCGGCCACTGGAGTATGACGCCCGCAATGGCGCAGTCGTGCGGGCCGGTCTCCGGCATGGCGTGCCCACACCGCTGAACAGCCTCGTGACGACGCTGCTGGCCGCCTTGAGCGCCAGTTTCGAGGGCGGCTAGCCGCTCGCGCGCCCGGGCGCTATAAGCCAGCGCATGGTCGATCCCACCCTGATCCTGAGCGTCACCGGGCTGATGGCCCTGGTGCCGGCGACGCTGGTGGCCTGGCGTCACCCGACGGCGCGGGCCGGCGTGGTCTTCTGGGCCACTCTGGCGGTTGCCTTCGCCGGCTGCGGCGCGGTGCTCTCGGTCAAGCTGGGGCAGGGCTGGAACGGCGGCTTCGCCGTGGCTCTATGGCTGTCGATCGCCGTCACGTTGCTGTTGCATGGCCTGCTGGTGCTGGTAAGCCGCCCGGCGCTGCGCCTGACGCCGCTGCTGCTGCCCTATCTGCTGCTGTTGGCGGTGCTGGCCGTGGTGTGGGACGCCAGCGCAGGCGAAGTGCCGGTGGCACCGGCCACCTGGACGTGGTTCTGGGTGCATATCATCGCCGGCCTGGCGACCTATGCCCTGGCCACCCTGGCCGCGGTGGCTGGGTTGGGCGTCTTGCTGCAGGAGCTGGCCTTGAAGCGGCGGCGGCCGGACGGCGTCGCGGCGCGCCTGCCCACCGTGGCCGATGGCGAGCGGTTGGAGTTCCGCCTGCTGGCCTGGGCCTTCGGCGTGCTGGGCGCGGGCATCGCCAGCGGCATGGCCCTGGAGTGGGGCGAGACAGGCCGCCTGCTGATCGGCGACCACAAGACGCTGCTGTCGTTGGCCGCCTTCGGGGTGATCGGCCTGATCCTGCTGCTGGCCGCCCAGCGCGGTCTGCGCGGCCGGCGGGCCGCCCGTGTGGTGCTGGCGGCCTGGCTGCTGCTGACACTGGCCTATACCGGCGTGAAGTTCGTCAGCGAGATTCTGCTGGGTAGCTAATTGCTCGCGTAAGTCGATGGACGTGGCAGCCTTATTGTCCTAAATTGCTTATCGTTTAAGCAACTTGAAGGCCTGCCTCATCAATGGGCATTTCCATCGGTCCACTGCAGCTTGAGAGCCCTGTCGTGCTGGCGCCGCTCTCTGGCATCACAGATGCGCCCTTCCGCCGGATTGCCCGGCGCGAAGGCGCGGCGCTGGTGGTGTCGGAGATGATCGCCAGCCACGCCGTGTTGCAGGAGACCCGCCAGCAGCTCAAGGAACGGCGCAAGATGGCGGCCGACCACGTCGCCGAGGCGCCTGTGGCGATCCAGCTTGCCGGCTGCGACCCGGCGCTGATGGCCGAGGCCGCGCGCGTCGCCGAGGGTGCCGGGGCGCGCCTGATCGACATCAATTTCGGCTGCCCGGCGAAGAAGGTGGTGAACCAGTATGCCGGCTCCGCGCTGATGGCCGACGAGGTGGTGGCCGGCCGCATCATGGCGGCGACAGTCGCCGCGGTGGGCGTGCCGGTGACGGTGAAGATGCGGCTCGGCTGGCGCCGGGACCAGCGCAACGCCCCGACCATCGCCCGCATCGCCGAAGACAGCGGTATCAGCCTGGTGACGGTGCATGGTCGCACTCGAGACCAGGGTTACGGCGGTACCGCCGACTGGCGCGGCATTCGTGCCGTGCGCGAGGCCACGCGCCTGCCGCTGCTGGTGAACGGTGACATCGTCTCGATCGAGCAGGCGCGCCATGCGCTGGCGGAAAGTGGCGCCGACGGCGTGATGATCGGCCGCGGCGCCTGTGGCCGGCCCTGGTTCCTGGGACAGCTGGCCGCCGCCCTGACCGGCCGGCCGGTGCCCGAGGCGCCGCCACTGGCCGCGCGTGCCGCCATTGCCATTGAGCACTACGAGGGGCTGCTGACGCACTATGGCCGGCGCCTCGGCACCACCCTGGCCCGCAAGCACCTGGGCTGGTACCTGCAGCACCTGCCGGACGGCGCGCGCTGGCGGCCGCTGCTGCTGCGGGAAGAGGATGCCGAGCGCGTGCTGGCCCTGCTGCTGCAGGCCTTCAGGCTGGACGCCCTGCCGGAGGCCGCCTGATGGGCGCCAAGTCGCGGGCGCGCCTGCGGGCGCTGCCGGTGATCGACGCCTCGGCCATCCTGGCGGCGCTGCCGGAGCCAATCTTCGTCGTCGACCAGGACGACTGCTTCACCTATCTGAACCTGGCGGCGGAGCACTTCTTCGACAGCTCCTCGGCCAGCCTGACCGGGCGGCGCCTGAGCGACATCATGCCGGCCGACAGCCCCTTGATCGCGCTGCTGCAGCAGGTGCGCCGGCGCGGGCACAGCGTCTCGGAATTCGGCGTGACCCTGGAGGGCATGCGCTTCGGCAGCCACTTCGTGTCGCTCGACCTGGCGCCGCTGCAGGAAAGCGCCGGTGGCGTGGTGATCGCGGTGCAGGAACGCTCGATCGCCCGCAAGATCGACCGGCAACTGACGCATCGCAACGCGGCGCGCTCGGTCACCGCTATGGCCGCCATGCTGGCGCACGAGGTGAAGAACCCGCTGTCCGGCATCCGCGGCGCCGCGCAGCTGCTGGAATCCGGCGTCGCCGCGCAGGATCGCGAGCTAACCAAGCTGATCTGCGACGAGGCCGATCGCATCGTCGCCCTGGTCGACCGCATGGAGATGTTCGCCGATGGCCGGCCGTTGCAGCGCCAGCCGGTGAATATCCACGAGGTGCTGGAGCATGTGCGCCGCCTGACTCTGGCCGGCTTTACCAAACAGATCCGCGTGGTTGAGCGCTACGACCCCTCGTTGCCGCCGGTACTGGGCAATCGCAACCTGCTGGTCCAGGCACTGCTGAACCTGCTGAAGAACGCCGCCGAGGCGGTGCCCGCGGTGGGCGGCGAGATCGTCCTGACCACGCGCTATCAGCAGGGTGTGCGGCTGGCGGTGCATGGCAGCGGCACGCGCATCGACCTGCCGCTGATGATTTCGATCCAGGACAACGGCACCGGCATCCCTGAAGACCTGCGCGCGCACCTGTTCGACCCCTTCGTCACCACCAAGCCGAATGGCAAGGGCCTGGGCCTGGCGCTGGTCGCCAAGACCGTCGGCGATCATGGCGGGGTCATCGAATTCGACAGCGAGCCGGGCCGCACGCTGTTCCGCCTGCTGCTGCCGATGGCCAGCGAGCCCGCCCCCGACGCGTCCGACGGGACGGAGGACATTTGAGTATGGCGCAGATTCTGATCGCCGACGACGACCGCGCCATTCGCACCGTGCTGACCCAGGCCCTGGCGCGCGAGGGCCACGCCGTGCGTGCCACCGGCACCGCGGCGCAGCTTTGGCAATGGGTGGAGGACGGGCAGGGCGACGTCGTCATCACCGATGTGGTGATGCCCGATGGCTCCGGCCTCGACCTGCTGCCACGCATCCGCAAGCAGCGACCGGGCTTGCGCATCATCGTCATGAGCGCGCAGAACACGCTGCTGACGGCGGTCAAGGCAACGGAGCGCGGCGCCTTCGACTACCTGCCGAAGCCCTTCGACCTGCGCGAGCTGGTGTCACTGGTCAACCGCGCCCTCTCGACCCCGCCCGACGGTTCGCAGCAGCCCCAGGTGGCGGAGGAGGAGAGCCTGCCGCTGATCGGCCGCTCGCCGGCGATGCAGGAGATCTCTCGCGTCCTGGCGCGCCTGATGGGCACCGACCTGACGGTGATGATCTATGGCGAGTCGGGCACCGGCAAGGAGCTGGTGGCGCACGCGCTGCACAACTACGGCAAGCGACGTAACGGCCCCTTCGTGCCGGTCAACATGGCAGCGATCCCGCGCGAACTGATCGAAAGCGAGCTGTTCGGCCACGAGAAAGGCGCCTTCACCGGCGCCACCGCGCGCTTCGAGGGGCGTTTCGAGCAGGCCGCCGGCGGCACGCTGTTCCTGGACGAAATCGGCGACATGCCGCTGGAGGCGCAAACCCGCCTCCTGCGCGTGCTGCAGGATGGCACCTACACCACAGTTGGCGGCCGCACGCCGCTCGAGGCCGATGTCCGCATCGTTGCCGCGACGCACCGCGACCTGCGGCAGATGGTACGCCAGGGCCTGTTCCGCGAAGACCTGTTCTACCGCCTGAACGTGGTGCCGATCCGCCTGCCGGCGCTGCGCGAGCGCAGCGAGGACATCCCCGAGCTGACCCGCCACTTCCTCAAGCTCTGCCAGGCCCAGGGGCTGCCGGTGAAGCGCTTGGTTCCAGAGGCGGTGGAGCGCCTGAAACTCTACCGCTGGCCGGGCAACGTGCGCGAGCTGGAGAACCTGGTACGGCGGCTCTCCGCCCTCTACAGCCAGGAATCACTGGGCGTCGACGTGATCGAGGCCGAACTGGCCGAGCCACCGGCCGAATCCAACAGTGTGCCGGCCGGGGAATCGCTCTCCGCCGCCATCGAGCGCCACCTCAGGGACTATTTCGGCGCCCACGAGACGGGCCTGCCGGCGGCCGGTCTCTACGACCGCGTGCTACGCGAACTGGAACGCCCCCTGATCGAGGTCAGCCTGGCGGCGACCCGCGGCAACCAGCTCAAAGCGGCCTCGCTGCTGGGGCTTAACCGCAACACTCTGCGCAAGAAAATCAAAGAGCTAGACATCCAGGTGGCGAAGCCAGTTAAATAGCTGTGGCGAATCTGCAACAGGTATTGAGGCAAATCGGCCGCATGGACCTGTCAGGCCAGGCCGCTCTTCCAAGTCCCACGGCGCCCCCGCCCCGCAGCTGGTTCCAGCGCTGCGTGGACTGGGCCAGGCGCGTGCGCCTGGAGCGCAAGCTGACCATCTTCCTGCTAGTTGCGGCAGTGGGCTGCGGCATCACCACCTTTGCCGCCACCACCGGGCATCTGCCGGGCGGCACCAGCACCAGCTCGGGCACGCTGTTCGTCCTGCTGCTGGCCGACCTGGTGCTGATGCTGGCGCTTTGCGGCATCGTGGCGCGTCGCCTGGTGCTGATCTGGATGGAGCGGCGGCGCGGCTTGGCCGGCGCCCGGCTGCATGCCCGGCTGGTCGGGCTGTTCAGCCTGGTGGCGGTGACGCCGGCCATCATCGTCGCGGTGTTCTCCGCCATCCTGTTCGATTTCGGGCTCCGGGTCTGGTTCTCTGACCGGGTCTCGACCGTGGTGCGGAACTCGCTGAACGTCGCCGAGCTGTACCTGGAGGAGCACCAGCAGACGATCTCAGGCGAGGCGCTGGCCATGGCGCGACAGATCAACAGCCTGGGCCCGACCTCGCTGATCGATCCGACGACCCTGCAGCAGGTCCTGGCGCAGCAGGTGGCCGGCCGGGCGCTGGCCGAGGCCTTGATCTTCGACCGCAGCCGGACCGAGCTGGCGCGCGGTGGCTATTCGATCTGGGCCGAATTCGACGCCCGCACGGCGCAGGACTGGATGCTGGACCAGGCCAATTCCGGCGAGGTGGTGTTGCTGCCGCAGCAGGAAGAGGCACGCATCGGCGCCCTGGTACGCCTGGATGCGGCCGACAGCTTCCTCTACATCGCCCGCCTGGTGGACCCCACCATCCTGGGCCAGCTGGACCAGTCGCGCGATGCGGTGCGCCTCTACGAGGAGCTGGAGGGCCAGCGCTACGACCTGCAGATCACCTTCGCCCTGGTCTTCCTGATGGTGGCGGCGCTGCTGCTGCTGGTCGCTGTCTGGGTCGGCCTGGTCTTTGCCAACGGCCTGACGCGGCCGATCGGCGCGCTGATCTCCGCCGCCGAGCGGGTTGCCAAGGGCGATCTGTCCGCCCGCGTCCCGGTGCAGCGCAGCGGCGACGAGATCGCCTCCTTGTCGCAGGCCTTCAACAACATGACAGGCGAGCTGTCGCGCCAGCAGAACGAGCTGATCGAGGCCAATCGCACGGTCGAGGACCGCCGCCGCTTCATCGAGACCGTGCTGGGCGGTGTCACCTCGGCGGTGATCGGCCTCGACCCCGGCGGGCACGTGACTCTGGTCAACCGCGCCGCGCAGGAACTGCTGGGGGCCAGCAGCGACGAGCTGCGCGGCAAGCCGCTGGGCGAGGTGGTGGGCGAGGCCGAGGTGCTGATCCGCGCCGCCCGGCTGCGCCCGGGCCGGGCCGCCGACCGGCAGATCACCGTGGCACGGGCCGACGGCCAGCAACGCACGGTCTTCGCCCGCATCGTCGCGCAGTCCGACACCGAGGAGGCCGATACCGGCGGTATCAGCGGCATGGTCTGCACCTTCGACGACATTACCGAGCTGCTCTCCGCCCAGCGCAAGGCGGCCTGGGCCGACATCGCGCGGCGCATCGCGCACGAGATCAAGAATCCGTTAACACCGATCCAGCTCTCGGCCGAGCGGCTGAAGCGCAAGTACCTGAAGCAGATCACCGACGACCCGGAGACCTTCGCCATCTGCACCGATACCATTGTCCGCCAGGTCGGTGACATCGGCCGCATGGTCGACGAGTTCTCCTCCTTCGCCCGCATGCCGTCGCCGGTGATGAGCGACCAGAACCTGCGCGAGCTGATCCAGCAGGCGATCTTCCTGCAGCAGAGCGCACATCCCGGCACCAGCTTCACCGCCGATCTGCCGGCCGGTCCGCTGATCCTGACCTGCGATTCCCAGCAGGTCGGCCGCGCGCTGACCAATCTGCTGCAGAATGCCTCTGACGCCATCGAAGGCCGGGTCGCGCTTGATGGCGACGTGCTGCCGCCGGGCAAGGTCGAGATCTCGGTATTCCGCGAGGCGCGCCAGCTGGTGATCGAGGTGGCCGACAATGGCCGCGGCCTGCCGAAGGCCGAGCGCCATCGCTTGACGGAGCCCTATGTGACGACGCGCCCGCGCGGTACCGGCCTGGGCCTGGCGATCGTCAAGAAGATCATGGAAGAGCATGGCGGCGAGGTCACGCTTGACGATCGCGAGGGGGGAGGGGCAAGAGTGCGCCTCTTCTTCCCCGGCAGTCGCTTGCGCTCCGCCGAGCGAACCGCGATACGTGAAGCTGCCGACCAGGAGCAGGTTTAAATGGCACAGGACATCCTGATCGTCGATGACGAAGCCGACATCCGCCTGCTGCTGACCGGCATCCTGGCGGACGAAGGCTTTGCCACGCGTGATGCCGCCGACGCCGACCAGGCGATGGATGCCATGTCGACGCGGCGCCCGCACCTGGTGGTGTTGGACATCTGGCTGCAGAACTCGCGGCTCGACGGCCTGGAGCTGCTGAAGGTCATCAATCGCGAGTATCCCGGCGTGCCGGTGGTGATGATTTCCGGCCACGGCACCATCGAGATGGCGGTGCAGGCGATCAAGGACGGCGCCTACGACTTCATCGAAAAGCCCTTCAAGGCGGACCGCCTGCTGCTCTGCGTCGATCGCGCCATCGAGGCAGCGCGGCTGCGCACCGAGAACGAGGAGCTGCGGCTGCGCGCCGGCAACCAGGCCGACTTGATCGGCCACTCCGGCGCTGTCTCCACGGTGCGCCAGGCGATCCAGCGCGTGGCGCCGACCGGCAGCCGCGTGCTGATCACCGGCCCGGCCGGCGCCGGCAAGGAAGTGGCGGCGCGGCTGCTGCACCAGCTGTCGCGCCGCTCGCGTGGACCCTTCGTGGTGCTGAACTGCGCCGCCATGCAGCCCGACCGGCTGGAAATCGAGATGTTCGGCACCGAAAGCGAGGGCAACGGCTCCGGCGCGCACAAGATCGGTACCTTCGAGCGGGCGCACGGCGGCACGCTGCTGCTCGACGAGGTGGCGGACATGCCGCTGGAGACCCAGGGCCGCATCGTGCGCGTGCTGCAGGACCAGACCTTCGAGCGTGTGGGCGGCAAGCGGCGGGTGGAGGTCGACGTGCGCGTCATCGCCTCGACCAACCGCGACCTGACCCGGCAGATCCAGGAGGGCCGCTTTCGCGAGGACCTGTACTACCGCCTGAACGTCGTGCCGCTGCGCATTCCGCCGCTGCGCGAGCGGCGCGAGGACATCCCGCAGCTGGTCGACTTCCTGATGACCCGGGCGGCGGAAACCGCCGGCCTTCCAGCACGGCGCTTCTCGGCCGATGCGCTGACCGCGCTACAGGCCTACGAGTGGCCGGGCAACGTGCGCCAGCTGCGCAACGTTATCGACTGGGTGCTAATCATGGCGCCGGGCACCGTGGCCGACGCCGTCAGCGCCGAGCAGCTGCCGCCGGAACTCGGCTCCATCGCGCCGACCGCGCTGCGCGGCGACGGCTCCGCCGACCTGATGGCGCTGCCGCTGCGCGAGGCGCGCGAGGTCTTCGAGCGCCAGTACCTGGAGGCGCAGCTGCTGCGCTTCGGCTCCAACATCTCGCGCACCGCGAGCTTTGTCGGCATGGAGCGCTCGGCGCTGCACCGCAAGCTCAGGATGCTCGGCATCTCTTCGGACCGCTGAGCGATGAAAGTCATCATCTGCGGTGCCGGCCAGGTTGGCTTCAATATCGCGCGCTACCTGGCTGCGGAAGACAACGACATTACCATCATCGACACCTCGTCTGAGATCATCCAGAAGGCGACCGACACGTTGGATGTGCAGGGCATTGTCGGCCACGCGGCCTATCCCGACGTGCTGTCGCGCGCCGGCGCCAAGAAGGCCGACATGCTGATCGCTGTCACCCAGACCGACGAGGTCAATATGGTGGCCTGCCAGGTCGCCGCCTCGCTGTTCGACGTGCCGACCAAGGTCGCCCGCGTGCGCAACCAGAGCTACCTCGACCCGCTGTGGAGCGACCTCTACGGCAGCGGCAACCTGCCGATCGACGTCATCATCTCGCCGGAGATCGAGGTGGCCCAGGCGGTCGCCCGGCGGCTGGCGGTGCCCGGCGCCTTCGACGCCGTTGCCATGGCCGGCGGGCTGGTGACCCTGCTGGGGGTGCGCTGCACCGCCGAGACGCCAATTCTCAACACCCCGCTGTGGCAGCTGACCGAGCTGTTCCCCGACCTGTCGCTGACCATCGTCGGCATCTGGCGGCAGAACAACGGCATCGTGCCGGCCTCTGACGAGCGGCTCTATGAAGGCGACGACGTCTACATCCTGGTCGACACCGCGCACATGGCGCGCGCCATGGCCGCCTTCGGCCACGAGGAGCGCGAGGCACGGCGCGTGGTGGTGTTGGGCGGCGGCAATATCGGCCTCTACCTGGCCAAGACGGTGGAGAAGAATTCGCCGCACGTGGCGCTGAAGATCGTCGAGATGAACAAGGAGCGCGCCGCCTACGTGGCGCAGAACCTGGAACGCTCGGTGGTGATCAACGGCTCGGCACTCGATCAGGAGATCCTCGAGGAGGTCATGGTCGAGACGGCGGAGACCGTGGTCGCCGTCACCGACGACGACGAGACCAACATCCTGGCCTCGCTGCTGGCCAAGCGGCAGGGCTGCCAGCGCGCCGTGACGCTGATCAACAAGACCACCTATGGCCCGCTGGTCGGCACGCTGGGCATCGACGCCGTGGTCAGCCCACGCGCCATCACGGTGTCGAAGATCCTGCAGCACGTGCGGCGCGGCCGCATCCGCTCGGTGCACTCCATCTCCGAAGGCTTCGGCGAGGTGATCGAGGCCGAGGCGCTGGAGACCTCCAGCCTGATCGGCGTCCCGATCCGCGATGCCAAGCTGCCGGACGACGCCCACATCGGCGCGCTGGTGCGACAGAACCAGGTGATCATGCCGCGTGGCGACACGGTGATCCGCGCCGGCGACCTGGTGATCATCTTCGCCGCCACCGGCGCGGTGAAGAAGATCGAGAAGCTCTTTGCCGTGAAACTGGAGTTCTTCTGATGCCGCGCCTGGCCTATGTGAATGGACGCTACCTGCCGCATCGCGGCGCCCAGGTGCATATCGAGGATCGCGGCTACCAGTTCGCCGATGGCGTCTACGAGGTGGTGCCGGTGGCACACGGCGCCCTAGTCGACGAGGAACTGCATCTCGACCGGCTGGAGCGTTCGCTGCGTGAACTGCGCATCGCCATGCCGATGAAGCGCCAGACGCTGAAGCTGGTGTCGCACGAACTGGCGCGCCGCAACGGCCTGAGCTACGGCTTCGTCTACATGCAGGTGACGCGCGGCGTGGCGCCGCGCGACCACAAGTTCCCCAAGGATGCCAAGCCGGCCCTGGTGATGACCACGCGGCAGATGAAACCGGCGAGCGAGCGCTCCCTGGCCGAGGGCATCAAGGTCATCACCGTGCCGGACATCCGCTGGAAGCGGCGCGACATCAAGTCGACCTCGCTGCTGCCCAACTGCCTGGCCAAGCAGCAGGCCTACGAGGCCGGCGCCGCCGAGGCCTGGCTGGTGGACGAGGACGGCAACGTGACCGAAGGCAGCTCGACCAACGCTTGGATCATCACCCGCGATGGACGGGTGGTGACCCGCAAGGCGACGCACGAGATCCTCAACGGCATCACCCGCCAGGTGCTGCTCAAGGTCATCGCCGAGGAGGGCCTGACCTTGGAGGAGCGCCCCTTCACCGTGCCGGAGGCCTATGAGGCGCGCGAGGCCTTCCTGACCTCCTCGACCAACTTCGTCATGCCGATCACCCGGATCGACGAGCAATCGGTGGGCAACGGCCATCCGGGCGAGATCACCGGCAAGCTGCGCCGCGCTTACATCGCCAGCTTCGCGCCCGACGGCGGGGTGCGCTAATGCCGACGGCAACGCGGCCGCGCGCTGTCCTGTTCGACTGGGACAATACGCTGGTCGATACCTGGACGGTCATCCATGCCGCCCTGGTGCCGACCTTCGAGGCCATGGGCATGGCGCCCTGGTCGCTGGAGGACTGCCGCCAGCGCGTGCGCGGCTCGGCCCGCGACGAGTTCCCCAAACTCTTCGGCGCGCGTACTGACGAGGCGACCCAGCTGTTCTATCAGCATTTCGAGGCCACCCACCTGGAGCTGCTGCGTGCTTTGCCGGGGGCGGCCGACCTGCTGACGGGGCTAGCCGGGCAGGGGACCTATCTGGGCGTGGTCTCCAACAAGCGCGGCACCACGCTGCGCAAGGAGGCGGCCCATATCGGCTGGGCCGGGCACTTCCGCCGCCTGGTCGGCGCCACCGACGCGGCGCGCGACAAGCCTTCGCCCGATCCGGTCCACCTGGCGCTGTCGGCCGAGGGCGGCGGCATGCCCGACGACAGTGTCTGGTTCGTCGGCGATACCGACATCGACATGCTCTGCGCCGTCAACGCCGGCTGCCGGCCGGTACTGCTGCGGGCAGAGCCCCCGACGGCGGCGGATTTTCCCGGCTGCATGCCACATCTGCATGTGCCGGACTGCCGCGCGCTTGCCGAGTTGCTTGTCGGCTGAGCGCCTGGGCGTCTAAAGTCAACCCAGAGGGACCGGGCTCGCGCCAGCCGCTTCACGGCGGATGGTGTTTGGGTGCGGTTTGACCCCCACAAGCAAGAAGACAAACGAACAGCCAATAAGAAGAAGGGGCCCAGCAATGGCAGCCGAGAAACCGCAGAACGTGCAGGACGTGTTCCTGAACACGATTCGCAAGAACAAGGTGCCGGTGACGATCTTCCTGGTGAACGGCGTCAAGCTGCAGGGCATCATCACCTGGTTCGACAACTTCTCTGTGCTGCTGCGCCGGGATGCGCATTCGCAGCTGGTCTACAAGCACGCCATCTCGACCGTCATGCCGGCGACCCCGGTTTCGCTCTTCGAAGGCACGAAGGACGAGGAGGGCGGCGACGCCTAAGTCTCCCGCCGAGCCGGACGAGGACAAGGCCCCGCCCGCCGAACGCCGGCGCAAGGGTGAGCCGCTCGATCTGCGCCGTCCGCCGATGCGGACGCTGGTACTGCACCCGGACCGCCGCCTGCCCGGCGCCCTCCGTTCGGCCGAGGCGCGGCTGGCGGAGGCTATCGGCTTGGCCGAAGCGATCGAGCTGGAGATCGCCGCTGCCGAAGTGGTGCGCCTCGACCGCCCGACCCCGGCGACCTTCATCGGCTCCGGCCAGGTCGAGCGGCTGAAGGGCCTGGTGGAGGAACGCAACATTGGCCTGGCGGTGGTCGACGCCGCGCTTTCACCAGTGCAGCAGCGCAACCTGGAACGGGCCTGGGGCTGCAAGGTGATCGACCGCACCGGCATGATCCTGGAGATCTTTGGCCGTCGCGCCCGCACCCGCGAGGGCCAGATGCAGGTGGAGCGCGCCGCCTTGAGCTATCAGCGCTCGCGCCTGGTGCGCTCCTGGACCCACCTGGAGCGGCAGCGCGGTGGCTTCGGCTTCCTCGGCGGCCCCGGCGAAAGCCAGTTGGAAATCGACCGCCGGCTGATCGCCGAGCGTATCGACCGCATCGACCAGGAGCTGGAGCGCGTCAAGCGCACCCGCCACGAACAGCGCAAGGGCCGCGACCAGGCGGTGGTGGCCCTGGTCGGCTACACCAACGCCGGCAAGTCGACGCTGTTCAACCGCCTGACCCAGGCCGGCGTCTTCGCCGAGAACCTGCTGTTCGCCACGCTGGACCCCACCATGCGGCAGGTGAAGCTGCCGAGCGGGCGCAGCATCGTGCTGTCGGATACCGTCGGCTTCATCTCCGACCTGCCAACCCAGCTGGTTGCCGCCTTTCGCGCCACCCTGGAGGAGGTGCTGGAGGCCGACCTGATCCTACACGTGCGCGACGTCGCCCATCCCGACAGCCAGGCCCAGCGCGAGGACGTGCTGCACGTTCTTGGCGAGCTGGGCGTCGATGCCCAACAGGACCAGGGCGTCATCGAGGTGTTGAACAAGGTCGACCTGCTGCCTCCCGAGGCACACGAGAAGCTGCTGGAGCAGGCCCGCCGCGACCCCGGCGTCCTGGTGATCTCCGCCGCCACGGGGGAGGGGATCGAGCTGCTGTTTCAACGCCTTGAGGAACGCCTCGGCGCTGGCGAGGTGGAGCGTGAACTGGCTATCCCCCTGGCCGACGGCGCCACCCAGGCTTGGCTCTATGCCAACGGCCAGGTGCTGCAGCGGCGCGACGAGGGAGAGACCGCCCATTTGACCGTCCGCCTGACCGCCGCGGCGGCGGAAAAGCTCGACCATCGCCTGAAAAGGCGCTGAAACAACACCTAATCGCTTGACCTGGCACGCCGCGCTGCCTAAATACCGGCCACGCTTGGCACTCGCCTGGGGTGAGTGCTAGCAGCCTGGCCGACCGGTTCGGCACCCAGGTCAAACTACCAAGCAATTCAAGGAGATACTCCCCATGAAGTTCAGGCCGCTGCACGACCGCGTTGTGGTCGAGGCGCTGGAAGGCGAAGAGAAGACAAAGGGCGGCATCATCATTCCCGATACCGCCAAGGAAAAGCCCATGCAGGGCAAGGTGATCGCGGTGGGCCCGGGCGCCCGCGGCGAGGACGGCAAGGTCACCCCGCTCGACGTCAAGAAGGGCGACAAGATCCTCTACGGCAAGTGGTCGGGCACTGAGGTCAAGCTGGACGGCAAGACCCTGCTGATCATGCGCGAGAGCGACATCATGGGAATCATCGAGGCCAAGTGAGCCTCGTCCCTGGCGCCGCACAGCGCGCCGGGATCGATCAAGGAAGGATTAAGTGAATATGGCTGCCAAGGACGTGAGATTCGGTGGCGACGCCCGCGCACGGATGCTGCGCGGCGTCGACATCCTGGCTGATGCGGTCAAGATCACGCTGGGCCCCAAGGGCCGCAACGTGGTGATCGAGAAGGCCTTCGGTGCCCCGCGCACCACCAAGGACGGCGTGACCGTCGCCAAGGAAATCGAGCTGGCGGATCGCTTCGAGAACATGGGCGCGCAGATGGTGCGCGAGGTGGCCTCGAAGACCAACGACGTGGCCGGTGACGGCACCACCACGGCGACCGTGCTGGCCCAGGCCATCGTGCGCGAGGGCTCCAAGGCCGTCGCCGCCGGCATGAAC